>NZ_SACM01000001.1 GCF_004004565.1 Inhella crocodyli | reverse complement strand
CATCTCGCGCTCCACATGCCCAAGAAAGCCCCCCAAAAGGAGGAACCCCGCTCCAGACTCCCCCCATCTCTTGGGCCCCCAACTCCACGCCTCACGCCACCCGGTCTACCCTCAGCGCCAACTGCACCGCTGAAGAACGCGCTCAGAACCGCCGGTGCTGCAAGGCCGGCAACTGGCTGCGAACCTGTCGTAAGCGCTCTGGGTCGAGCGTGGCCAAGGCCAGGCCCTCGCCCTCGGGCAGTTCGGCCAGCACCTCACCCCAGGGGTCCACGATGGTCGTGTGGCCCCAGGTTCGGCGGCCGTTGGCGTGCATGCCCCCTTGCGCCGGGGCCATCAGGTAGCTCAGGTTTTCCACGGCACGGGCGCGCAGCAGCAGCTGCCAATGGGCCTGGCCGGTGGTGTGCGTGAAGGCCGCCGGGGCGCAAATCAAGCTGGGGCCGAGCTGGCGGTACAGCTCGGGAAAGCGCAGGTCGTAGCACACCGACAAGGCCACCCGCCATCCCGCCAGGTCGAAGGCGCTGGGGGTGTCGCCGGCGGCTTGCACGCGGCCTTCGTCGTAACGCTCTCGGCCGTTGTCGAAGGCGAACAGGTGCACCTTGTCGTAGCGCGCGGCCAAGGCGCCATCGGGCGCGTAGACCAGGCTGCTGTTGCTGACCTTGCCGCCAGCGGCCTTCAAAGGCAGGGTGCCGCCGTGCAGCCACACGCCGTGGCGCCGGGCAGCGGCTTGAAGGCGGTGCTGCAGCGGCTGCGCCAGCGCGTCGGGTTGCGCGGCAAAGTCTTCAGCGATGGCCAGCTTGTCGTCGTCCTGCTGGCCCATCAGGCAGAAGTACTCGGGCAGGCCGATGAACTGGGCGCCTTGCGCGGCGGCCTCGGCGATCCAGCGTTCGGCGCGGGCCAAGTTCTCGGCCACGTCCATGCCGCTGACGAGTTGGACGGCGGCGATGCGCAGGGGGCTGGGGGCGGCAGAGGTCATGGGGCGGACACCGGGTCAGAGGCCGAAGGGGCCGGCGCAGGGGCACTGGCGGGGGTCAGGGGTTTTTCCACCTTGTCAACCTGGGGCGCCGACCACGGGCCAGTGACCAGGAAGTGCGTGGTGTTGGCCGCTGCGATGGGCTTGCGCAGCAGCAACTGGGCCAGGAAGGTGCTCAATCCCACGGCCGGGTTGATGGCGGCGTAAGCCAGGGAGGCGCCCCCTGCATTCACCTCAGGCACGATGAGCACCCGCAGGTCCGTGGTTTGGGCTGCCAGGTCGGCGCTGCCGTCCATCAGCACGCTGGCGTGCACGCCGCCCATGCGCAGGTTGCGGCTGCGGGCCACGCCGTGCTCGATGTGCACGTCGCCGCTGAAGTCGTCGAACGAGAAGCCGTCGCTGAACACATCGCGCCAGTCGAACAGCAGGCGCCGGGGCAGGGACTGCAGGCTGAGCACGCCCAGCAAGCGCGCCATGCCGGGTTCGGCCTTGAGGAATTGGCCGCTGCCCAAGGCGATGCTGAATTGGCCGTCCAGTTGGGCCGGCTCGGGACTCAGTGGGCTGCCGGGCCACCCCAATTGCCCTTTGAGCTCGCCCTTGCCGCCTCGCACGGTGCCGGGATAGCCCACAGCGTCCAGGAAGCGCCCGCTGTTGCTCAGGGCCAGGCTCCAGGCCAGCTCCGTGCGCTTGCGCGCGGGGATCCATTGCCCCTGGGCCTTGAGCAGCGCATCGGGGTGCTGCAGCTGCAGGGTGTCGATGTGCCAGGGGGCACCGGCGGCGGCGGCGCTGGCCTGCAGGTTCAGGCGACCCAATCGCATGCCGCGCAGCTCGAAATCCTCGACCTGCAAATCCACGGACGGCCAGGCCGATTGGCCGGCCTTGCCCTCGTCCACCCATTGCTCCACGCGCTCGGTTTCGCTCTTGGGCAGGGACAGCCGCGCCAAGCGGGCCTGCAAGGCGCCGGGGCCGTTGGCTTGCGGCGTCCATGCCAGGAAGCCAGCCACGCGATCGGACTGCAGGTTCATGCGCTGCGTGCCAGCGTTCACCGACACCCCGGCCACCACGTCCTTCAAAGTGCGGCCCAGCAGGCGGAGCGTGGGCGTTTGCACACTGCCCTGATCGGGCAAGTACCCGCTGCCCACCGGGGTCCCTGGACCTGCGCCGGCCAGCTGCCTTGCCAAGGGAACCCAGGCATCCAGGTCGAGCAGGGGCAGGCTCAAGTACAGGGCGACGCCGCGCTCGGGCGCCCCCGCTTCGGGCCCCGGCGGGCCGATGCGGATGGCGCCGCGAACCGGTCGTTCGTCCTGGCGCTCGTAACGGGCGGTTAACACGCTGCCGACGTCCAGGCTCAGTTGGTCTTTGCCGTTGGCCGCGCCTTGCACGGCCACACGCAGGGGCCAGCTCGCTTCGGCGGGTTTGCGCAAAGGGTCGGGCAAGGCCAGGGTCAGGCCTTGCAGGCTGCTGCGCACCTCCAGGTCGGGGCGGTCGCCGCGCCATTGCAGGCGGGCGCTGTAGCGGGTCGTGCCGGCCATCGACTGGGCCAGCAGGGGCAATGGGGACCACTCGCTGGCCTGGCGAAGGCCCTCGGCGCTGGCACTGCCTTGGGCGTTGAAGCGCACGACCCCGTCGGCTTGGAGTCCCCCGTCCACCCGCACTTCGCCCCCCAGCCACTGCGCCGTGCTGGGTTGCAGGGTGAAGCCGGCCTGGTGGTAATCCAACTTGGCCCGCAGTTGGGTGAAGGTCGGCAGGTCGGGGCGCACTTGCAAATCGCCTCCGTTCAGTTGCACATCGCCCTGCACCTTGCTGTGCGCGAGGTCGTTCAGCGGCAACTGCAGGGACAAGCGCCCTTGTGCAGTGCCGGTGGCGCGGGCTTTGGCCAGGGCGCTGCGGGTCCAATCGTTCAAGGGGGTGCTTTGCACGTAGGCCAAGGCGCCGGCCGCCGTGCCGCGCCATTGGCCCTCCAACTGCAGCGTGGCTTGGTGGGCGAAGTCCTTGATTTGCGCCCTTGCCACGGTCGCCTCCAGGTCCCCGACGCGGGCCTTGGCATTGCGGATGAGCATGCCCGGGCCGTCGAACTCAAGATCGCCCGACACCTCGGCCAGGGCCGGCCACGGCGAGGCATAGGCGGCGCGCGTGTCGTCGGCCGGGTGGCTGGGCACGAAGGCGTAGCGCACCTTGTCGGCGCGGGCCGTCACGCGGAAAACGCCTTCGGCTTGGCCCTTGGGCGGGGTGGGGAAGGGGAAGGCGTGCAAGGGGCCATCCAGCTTGAGTTGCAAGCCTCGGGCCTGCCCGGCCAGCAGGGAGTCGGCCAAGTACTGGCGCGTGGCCGGCAGCGTGGCCGGCAAGTACTTGGCAACGGCCCGTGCCTCCAGCTTGGGGGCGCTGGCTTGCAACTGCAAGTGGCCGCTCGGGTGGCCCGGCAGGCTGCGCCACTGACCGGATAGCTTGAGTTCCGCGTCGTCGGTGTGCAGGGTGGCGGGTTTGAGTTGGACGCGCCAGCCGTTCTCCTCCCGTCGCCATTGCAGGGGCAGGTCGGCCTCGGGCACGGGCAGTCGGTCGACGCTCAGCAGGCCGGGCCAGGTGACGCTGCCTTGGCGCAGGGTCAGGCGCGCTTCGCCGCCTTGTTGGGTGGCGCTCAGGCTCAGCGCGGCACCTTGCCAGCCCGGTTGCCCCAGCGGGTGCGGGTGCTCGGTGCTGGCTTCCGGCGCAGGCAGGGCCCGCAGCGCCAGGTCTTGGGCTGAGGCGGTGACGCGCCACGTGGGTGGCAGTTGGCGGCCGCTCATGGCCCCAGTCCACTCCGCGTCCAGGCTGCTGACCACCCCTTGCGGCTGCCGAGTGCTCAGCGCCTCGTGCAGGGTCTCCCCCACGGGCAGTGCCCGGCCCAGTTGCGCCAGCAGCGCCAGGTCCAGGCGGTCCGCCTGCAGACGCCCGCCCACCAGCGGTCCGGGCAACCAGGGGCCGCCGGCCTCGGCGTGTCGCAGGCTCAGGGTCAGCTGGCTGGTGGGCCAGTGCACCGGCCGCTCGCCCCCCAGGGTGAATTGCAGCCCCTTGGCCTGCCAGCGCGAGCCCTCGGGCAGCGCCTGCCAACTCAGGCGGGCTTGCAACGAGGGCAAGCGCAGCCGCTCGTCCGCCTCGGCCAAGCGCAGGTCCACGCCGGTCAGGGCCAGGTCGGCGTTGACGGCACGGGTGCGGCCCTTGTCGACGTCGATCCAGGCGCGCAGGCGGCCGGCGCCTTGGGTCAGGGCCAGGGGGAGGGTGACCTGCTGCCGCCAGGCGGCCAAGTCGGCCTGCGGCAAGTCGGCGTAAAGCAGGCCGCTCCAGCGCCGCCAGTCGCCCGCCCGCGCCAGCAGGGGTTGGGTCAGGCGGGCACGCAGGCTGAAGCGCTCGCCCCAGGCGGCGGGGGGTGTGGCGTCCAGGCGCACTTCGTGCCGGCGCAGGCCGTTGCGCAGCAGCGCGTCCACGGCCGTGAGGGCCAGGGGCTGGGCGTCGGGCCGGCGCTCGTCGATCCAGGTGAGCGTGCCCCCCTTGATCGCCACCTCGTGCTGGCTGAACAGCCAGTCGGTCAGGGCGGTGCTGTCGCCGCCTTGGCGCAGGGGCTGGCCGCCGACCCACAACTGCCCCTGGGCGTCCATCCGCAGGGCCAGCACCGGTTCGTGCAGGTACAGCTGTTCCAGCCGGGGCACCAAGGCCAAGAAGCTGCGGGCCGACAGGGCCGCCGTCACCTGCGGCAAGGCAACAGCCGTCTGGCCTTGGCCGTCGAGCAGGCGCACGTCGCGCAATTCCAAGACCGGCATCCAACCGCTGGTGCGCACGCTGAGGCTGCCGATGCGCACGGAAGACCCTGTCCACTGTGAGGCGCGCGCTTCCAGCTCCGGTCGCCAACGGTCGACGTTCGGCAGAATCGCCCAATGCAGCACCAGCCACAAGCTGAGCAACACCAGCCACAGGCCCGCCACCCCCAGCAGCAGCCAGCGCAGCGCGCGGCGCAGCCATCGCAGGGGCCGGTGGCAGGCCGCAGCCAGTTGGGACGGGAAAGACGACATGAACGCGGAATGGGCAGCCGCCAAAGCGTGGCAAAGGCGACAGGGGTGAGCGGGGCGGATCGTAGGGGGTGTCGATGAACGCGACGCCAGTGACGGTCGATGACGCGGTGTTGCATCACGCCAGCGCCGCCCACAGCCGATTCGTGCAGCGGGTGCGCCGGCGTTACGCCGCCGACCTGGATCGCTTGCCCCCCGGGGCCCCGACGCCCGACACCCTGAGGGGCTTGGTGGCCGAGTTGCAGGCCTCCGGGCGAGAGCTGGGGGCCGCGCTGCGCGTGGCGCGTCAGCTCTTGATCGAACGCCTCGCGGTGCTGGACGTGGAGCAGCGCGTGCCTTTGTCGGTGGTGACCGGGGCCATGACCGACTGGGCCGAGGTCAGCCTCGACCTGGCCCTGGCCGCCGGCCACGCGGAGTTGCGCGAACGCCATGGCGTGGTGCGCAACGCCGACGGCCAGCCGGTCGACTTTTGGGTCCTGGGCATGGGCAAGCTGGGCGCGCGCGAGCTCAACGTGTCCTCGGACATCGACCTCATCTACGTGTACGAAGAAGACGGCGACAGCGACGGCCCCATGCCGCTGGCCGCGGCCGAGTACTTCGGGCGCTTGGCCAAGCGCCTGCACACCCTGATCGGGGACGTCACGGACGAAGGCCAGGTCTTTCGCATGGACCTGGCGCTGCGGCCGAACGGGAACAGCGGCGCGCCCGCGGTCAGCTTGGCCGCCCTCGAAACCTACTTTCTGGTGCAGGGCCGCGAGTGGGAGCGCCTGGCCTGGCTGAAGAGCCGCGTGGTGGCCCCGCGCGACCCGGCCAGCTTGCAGCGGGCGCTGCAGTTGCGCAGCCTCGTCACGCCCTTCGTGTACCGGCGCTACCTCGACTACTCGGTGTTCGAGAGCCTGCGACAGCTGCACCGCAAGATCCGCGACGAAGCCCAGCGCCGCGCCGCCGGGCGGCCGGAGCGTGCCAACGACGTCAAGCTCAGCCGGGGCGGCATCCGTGAGATCGAGTTCACCGTGCAGCTGCTGCAGGTGGTGCGCGGGGGACAGTTCCCCGAAATCCGCACCCGCTCCACGCTCAAGGCGCTCACCCGCTTGGCCGCGGCGGGGCTGATGAGCCCGGAGACCGCGCAGGCCCTGGCCGAGGCCTACGAGCTGCTGCGGCACATCGAGCACCGGATCCAGTACCTCGACGACCAGCAAACCCACGTGCTGCCGGCCGACGACGCCGACCTCAAGTGGATCGCGCAAAGCCTGGGCCTGGTCTGCAAGCCCGAGGCCTGCGAGCTCATGGAGCGCCTGCTCGAAATCCGCGAGCGCGTGGCCGCCGAGTTCGACGCGCTGCTGCACGACGGCAGCCCCCGCGACGCCGCGCCCGGCGGCTGCAAGGGCTGTGGCACGGCCCCCTTGGCGCTGGACAGCGAGGCCTTCGCCGCGCAGTTGCCCGAGCAGTTGGGCCGGGCGGTGGCGGCTTTTGCCCAGCGCCCCCGGGTGCAAGGCCTGAAAGAAGAGGCCAAGCTGCGCCTGGCCAAGCTGTTCGAGCGCGCGGCCCAGGCCGTGCGCCGCGGCGATTGCAGCGACGAGGCGGGGGCCCGCTTCGTGGATTGGCTTGAGCCCTTGCTGCGCCGAGACGCCTACCTGGCCCTGCTGGCCGAACGCCCGCGCGTGCTGACCCGCCTCCTGCGCCTCCTGGGCCTGGCGCGCTGGCCCATGCGCTACCTGATGCAGCATCCGGGCGTCATCGACGAGCTGGCCGACGAGCGCCTGCTGCAAGAACGCTTCGACCCCATCACCTTCCGCCAAGAGCTGGCCGAGCGCCATGCCGCCTGGGTCCGCTCGGGCGAAGACCTGGACGAAGAAGCCCTGCTGGACGCCCTGCGCCGCGCCCACCATGCCGAGGTGTTCCGCACCTTGGTGCGCGACGTCGAGGGAGTCATCACGGTCGAACAGGTCGCCGACGACCTGAGCCTGCTGGCCGACGCCCTGCTGCAAACCGCCATCGATTGGGCCTGGGCGCGGCAGTTCAAGGCGGGCAAGGCGCACCGCGCCACGCCGCGCTTTGCCGCCATCGCCTACGGCAAGCTCGGCGGCAAGGAGCTGGGCTACGGCTCCGACCTCGACCTGGTCTTTCTGTTCGACGACGACGACGAGCGCGCGCTCGAGGCCTACAGCGCCTTCGTGCGCAAGCTCGTGCCCTGGCTGACCCTGCAGACCCGAGCCGGGGGCTTGTTCGACATCGACACGGCCTTGCGCCCCAACGGCAGCAGCGGCCTGCTCGTGAGCAGCCTCAAGAGCTTTGCCGCGTACCAAGAGGGGCGTGGCAGCAACACGGCCTGGACCTGGGAGCACCAGGCCATCACGCGGGCACGCTGGTGCGCGGGCGACCCGGCCTTGCAGGCCCCGTTCGACGCCGTGCGCGAATCGGTGATGAGCGCGCCGCGCAGCCCGTCGGCGCTCAAGGCCGAGGTGCTGGCCATGCGCGAAAAGCTGCGCGCCGCCCACCCTGTGCGCGCCGGTCGCTTCGACTTGAAGCACAGCCCTGGCGGCATGCTGGACGCCGAGTTCGCCTTGCAAGCCTTGCAGCTGACCCACAGCGCCGTGCACCCGGAGCTGATGGCCAACCTCGGGGTCATCGCCTTGCTCAAACGCGCCGAGCGCGACGGCCTGCTGCGTCCCGGTATCGGCCAGTCCGCGGCCGACGCCTACCGGGCCCTGCGCCACCGCCAGCACCGCCTGCGCCTGGACGAGCAGTCCACCCAAGTGCCCGACGAGGACTTGGGCGAGCTGGACGCCCACCGACGCGCCGTCCTGGCCCTGTGGGGGGCGGTGTTCCCAGCGCCTGCGGCCGCGTGATCGCGCGTTCAGGCCGCGCCTGGGGGGGCGGCGCCGTGGCCTTGGCCGCGGTGGCATGCGCGGCGTTCGCCGCGGGCCTCGACCCCGAGCGCTGGGCCTGGCAGCGCGCGGCGCTGGCGGCAGAACCCTGGCGGTGGATGAGCGGTGCCTTGGTGCATTGGAACGGGCTTCACGCGCTGGCCAACGGAGCCGGCGCACTGGTGCTGGCCTTCGTGGGCGCGCGCGCGGGCATGGGCTGGGACGCCGCCCGCGCTTGGGCCTTGGCCCTGCCTCTGGCGCAAGCCGGCCTGTGGCTGAAGCCCGACCTGCAGGAGGTGGCCGGTCTGTCGGGCTGGCTGCACGCTGGCGTGGCGGTGCTCGTGTTGGACTTGGTCGCGCACGGCGTGGGCCGCGACCGCCTGTGGGGCGCGGCCATCGGCCTGGGCTTGCTGGTCAAGCTGGGCCTGGAGCAGCCCTGGGGACCTGCCTTGCGCCTGGAAGCCCTGTGGGGCGACATGCCGGTGGTGCCTTGGGCCCATGCCACTGGCGCAGCGGCCGGGGCCTTGGCCTGGGCGGGGCTCAGCGCGTTTCGGCGGAGGCCTGGCAGCGCAAGCAGCGTAGGGCCATCGGCTGCGCCTTGAGGCGGTCGAAGGCGATGGCCTCCCCGCATGCGCTGCAGGTGCCGAGGCGCCCCTGGCGCAAGGCCAGCAGGGCGTCGCCAATGGTGACCTGCTCTTGGCGCAGTTGGTCGGCCCGGGCGAGCATCACGGCCCGGTCGTCGGGGTGCTCGCGCGCCGCCTCGGGGTCGTCGTTCAGCAACTGACTGGCCAAGGCGGTTCGGCTGTCGCTGGCCGCGCCCGCTTGCTCGGCCAGGGTGCGGAGTTCGGCCTCCAGCGCGTGCTCGCGGGCGCGCAGTTCGTTTTCAATCAAGGCGCGTTGGCCGGCGGTCAGGGTCGTGGTCATGGGGGCGCTCGCTAGGTCGAGGTCTCCATGCTGCCCCCCGGTGGGGCCCTTGGCCTTGCGCAGGGTCAAGGCCGGCGCTGGCTCAGCGCTTGGGGATGGCGGTGGTGCGCGGCACGGGCACCGCGGTCACGCTGTTCTGAGGGCTGCCATCGATCAACCGGTCGGTGTAGGTCAGGTAGACCAGGGTGTTGCGCCGCGCATCCACCATGCGCACCACCCGCAGGCGCTTGAACAGGATCGACGCGCGCTCGCTGAAGACCTCCTCCTGGGTCGGCAGCGCCCCTTGGGGGAAGGCGATGTCGCCCACTTGCCGGCAGGCGATGGAGGCCTCGGCCTTGTCTTCGGCCAGGCCGAAGGCGCCCGACAGCCCGCCCGTTTTGGCGCGGCTCACGTAGCAGGTAACGCCGCTGACCTTGGGGTCGTCGTAGGCCTCCACCACCACCTTGTGGTTCGGACCGATGATTTTGAAGGCGGTGGACACCTCGCCCACGGGCTCGGCCGCGTGGGCCACGGCTGCGGCGCACAGCAGCAATGCGGCACCCAGGCTGGCGGAGGTGCGAAAGGGCGTGGGAGCGTTCATGGGCAGGTTTCCCAACAAGAGGGCAACGGGGCGAAAGCCCCTGGCGCATGCTCACCGACCCGGACCTTGCCGCATTTCGAGGCAGTGGCAGTCGCGCCGAGGCGGATCAAGCACTTGGCGCGCCCGACCCCGCACCGTCCACGGTGTTGTCCACAGGCGCTGGGGGCAAGTGCGGGCGCCATCCGGCTCAGGGCAAGGCGCTGGCGCCGCGCTCGGTGTCGCCGGCCTTCTTGATGGCGGCGTCCAGGCGCCGCATGACGTCTTCGGGCACGCGCTGGCTGCACAGCAGGTGGCGCGGCTCGCCCGGCGGCATGGACTTGAACCGAATCAGGGCGAAGTCGCTGCGTGCGTAACCGGCGGCCTCGATGGCGACGGCGGCCTCTTCGGGCGCCATCAACATGTAGTCGGCCATGCCCAGCTTGATCTGGCGCACCATGTGCAAGTTTTCGTCCGGCGTGGCCCGCCGCGTGGGCTGCAGCCGCTCGATCAGGGCGTCAAGCGGACCGCCGTAGGAGTAGCCGAGCTTCACCAGCAGTCGCAGCGATTTGTCGCTGAACAGCGCTTCGACCGTGCCGATGGGCTCGAAGCGCCGCGCTTGGTCGGCGCTCGTGAGGATCAACTGCGGTTGGTCTTGGTAAATGGGCTTGCTGTAGCGCGCAAAGGCCGCGCGCTCGGCCTTCCAGAACATGCCGATCATGCAGTCCAGGCCGCCGTTGTTCTTCAGGTAGAGCAACTGGCGCGCGAACGGCGTCTCTTGGACCTGCACCGGCACCCTGGCCGCCTTGAAGGCTTGGTAGGACGGGCCGCCCGTCAGCCCGACGAGCCCTTCGCCCTGGGCCATCATGTAGGGCGGACGCTGGACGTAATGCAGGGTGACCGGCGCTTCCGCTGCTTGCGCACTGGCACACAGGAGAGCCAGCACGCTGCCAACCCAGCGCCAGAGCCGCCACAAGGCAGTGGGACGCTCGGTCGACAGGGTGGGCATTGCGCGCATGGCGCCATTGTCTGGCAGTGGCGCTGGCTTTTCGGTTCGTCCGCGTTGACTGCAGTTCGTCCCGCGGCAAGGTCGGCGCGTCGCGCCCGGCTTGGGCCGGGGGAGGGTGTCCGGCATAGTGTGCTACATCACCAACACACCCATGCCGGAGGGATTGAGATGCACAACCCTTGGAACGACACCGCGCCGATCTACAGGCAGCTGGCCCAGCAGTTGGCCGGCCAGTTGCTGGACGGCGATCCCCCCGAGGGGCAGCCCATGCCCTCGGTGCGCACGCTGGCCCAGCAGTACCTGATCAACCCGCTGACGGTGAGTCGGGCGCTGCAAAGCCTGGTTGACGAGGGCTTTCTGGAGCCACGCCGGGGCTTGGGCATGTACGTGACCGAAGGCGCCCGACAGCGTTTGATGACCAGCGAGCGCGACGCCTTCTTGCGCGACGAGTGGCCGGTGTTGCGCGAGCGCCTGCGCCGCATGGGCCTGAGCGCCAAGGATTTGAACTGGGAGAGCCACTGATGAACTTGATCGAAGCCCGCGAAGTGACGCTGCGATACGGGCGCAGCAAGACGGCGGTGGACCGCGTGTCATTCGAACTGCCCAAGGGCCGCGTGGTGGGCCTTTTGGGCCACAACGGCGCCGGCAAAACCAGCCTGATGAAGGCCCTGGTGGGGCTCAAGGGCGTGGAAGGCAGCCTGACCGTGCTGGGACGCAACCCTGTCGTCGACCGGGCCGACCTGCTGACCGAGCTGAGCTACATCCCCGACGTGGCGGTGTTGCCGCGCTGGGCCCGGGTGCACGAGCTCATCGCCCTGATGGCCGGCCTGCAACCGCGCTTTAGCGCCGAGCGCGCCCGGCAATTGCTGCGCCGCACGAGCGTGGGCCTGAACGACAAGGTCAAGAGCCTGAGCAAGGGCATGGTCGTGCAGGTGCACCTGGCGCTGATCGCCGCCATCGACGCCAAGCTGATGATCTTGGACGAGCCCACGTTGGGCCTGGACGTGATCAGCCGCAAAGGCTTCTACGAGATGCTGATCGACGAGTGGTGCGACGGCGAGCGCAGCGTGCTCATCAGCACGCACCAGGTCGAGGAAATCGAAGCCCTGCTGACCGACGTGCTGATGATGGACGAGGGCAAGCTGGTGCTGAACCTGAGCCTAGAGGCGATGGAAAGCCGCTTCTACGCGCTGAGCCACGACGCCGAGGCCGCTGACGCGGTGGCCGCCGCGCACCCGCTGCTGCGCTACCGCTCGATGGGCGGCAAGCCGGCGGCGCTGTTCGACGGCGCGCCGCCCCCGCACCTGGAGGCGCTGGGCCAGCGCTTCCGCCCGAGTTTGGTGGACCTGTTCGTGGCGCTGACGCGCAAGCCCGAACTGGCCCCCCGCGCCTGAAGGAGAACGAGCATGTTCAACGCAACGCGATTCAAGACCCTGATGCTGCGCGAGTGGCTGCAAAACCGCTGGACCTGGCTGGTGGCCGTGGGCAGCTTGCCGGCCTTGGTGCTGCTGGTGCTTCCGTTTGGCGAGGTGAAGCTGCCCCATGAGTTGCCCGTGACCCTGGTCGCGGTGGCCATCGTGTGCATCACGGCGCTCACCACGGCCTGCATGGCCTGGTTGACGACCCTGTTCACCGCCACGGGCCTGGCACGGCGCGACGTGCAGGATCGCTCGATCGAATTCTGGTTGTCGCTGCCCAGCACCCACGGCGAGCACTACGGCGCGCAGTACGCGATGCACGGCCTGTTGTTCCCCTTGGGGGCCATGGTGCTGGGCCTGGCCCTGGGCCTGGTGACGATGCCGCTGATGCTCGTCAAGTGGCAAGGCTTCGCCACGCTGGGCGCCGTCGACTGGGGCACCTTGCTGGGCCGGGTGGCGCTGCAGGCGGCGCTGGGCGCCGTGGCGTTGGTCCTGGCTGCGGTGTGGCTGGCCCCGGTCGTCTTCACGCTGATGGCGGCCAGCGCCTGGGTGAAGCGCTTGGCGCTGCCGCTGTTGGTCGTGGTGGGCATGCTCTTGGCCCACCTGCCGCAAACGAAGGGGCCGGTGCGGGACTTCGTGGGGCGCTGGTCCGAGTTGGTGGGCACGCCCTTGGACGGAGTGGTGCGGGTCTTCGCCACCTTGAACGTGCCGCAGGTCAAGTTGAACGGCACGGGCCTGGAGCCGATGCAGCCGGCGGCATTCTTTGCCGAAGTGGGTGCCGACCTGGCGACGCAGCAGTTCGCCGCCGGTTTGGCTTTGACCGCGTTGGCCGTGTACCTGCTGATCGTCAAGCGCCGCAGCAACGGCTGAGGTGCAGTGGCCCAACAAAAAGCCCGGCTTGGCCGGGCTTTTTCAATGGGCGGGCGGAACTCAGGCCGAGGCCATGGGGGGCGTAGGCGCCTGAGCCAGCTTGGCGCTGACTTCCTTGCGGAAGCGGTTGAGTTCCTGCACGCTGGCGAAGCTGCGCTCCATCAGCAGGCTGAGGTTGTGCAGGATGCGCTCGACGACTTTGTTCTCCCACACGGCGTCGAACTGGATTTGCTTGTCCAGCCAGGCTTCGAGCCAGGCCGGATCGGGCAGGCGGCTTTGCACCGTGTCGCGCGGGAACAGTTTGGCGTTCACGTGCAGGTTGGTGGGGTGCAGGGCCTGGGCCGTGCGGCGGGCGCTGGCCATGAGCACGCCCACCTTGCTGAACGCAGCGCGGGCCTCGTCGCCAAAGCGGGTGAGGGCCTGCTTCATGTAGCGCAGGTAGGCACCCCCGTGGCGGGCTTCGTCGCGGGCCAGGGTTTCGTAGATGGCCTTGATGACCGGCTCGGTGTGCCACTCGGCCGCACGGCGGTACCAGTGGTTGAGGCGGATCTCGCCGCAGAAGTGCAACATCAGCGTTTCGAGCGCGGGCGCGGGGTCGAACTCGAAGCGCACCTCGTGCAGTTCTTGCTCGGTGGGCACCAGGTCGGGGCGGAAGCGGCGCAGGTACTCCATCAGCACCAGGCTGTGCTTCTGCTCTTCGAAGAACCACACCGACATGAAGGCGCTGAAGTCGCTGTCGTCGCGGTTGTCGCGCAAGAACATCTCGGTGGCCGGCAGCGCCGCCCACTCGGTGATGGCGTTCATCTTGATGGTCTTGGCCTGCTCGTCCGTCAGCAGGCTGGGGTCGAAGCGGTCCCAGGGGATGTCGCGCTCCATGTTCCAGCGAACGGCTTCGAGTTGGCGGAAGAGCTCGGGGTACAGCATGGGGGGTGGGGCAAGAAAAGGTGCGTCGATTGTGGCCCGAGGCCCTTCGCCTCGGGGCGGGTCCGGCTTTGGGGCCTATACGCGCTGCGCGGCGCGCCAGATGCGCACCGCATCGTCCAACTGGGCCAGGCCCTGCAGCACGCGCAGGCGCCCCGGGCGATCGCTCAGCCGGCGCACGGCCGCCGATTGGCCGCCGACCCACACCTCCACCGCCCCCGGCAGCGCGACCACCAAATGCGACAAGGCTGCATCCACCGAGGCCATCGAGGCGTAACTGGAAAAGCTCAAGGCCAGCACGTCGGCGCGCTGGCTGTGCACCGCGGCCACCATTTCGTCCAAGGGGGTCTGCAAGCCCAAGGAGATGCATTGACACCCCGACAAGGCCAACAGCGCGTGGGCCATCAGCAGGCCCAGGCCGTGTTCTTCGCCCGGCGTGGTGCTGAGCAACACGCGCGGCCGGTCCTGGCGTTCGTGCCCGGGCAGCATGGCAATGGCCCGGTGCAATTGCTGCTGCACGACCTCGGTGAACAGGTGCTCTTCGTAAATCTGCACCCGACCCTGGGTCCACAGGTGGCCGACCCGGCCGATCAGCGGGGCCAGCACCTCGATCACGTAGGGCCCGAGGCCGCGCTTGAGCAACTGGGTTTGCAGGCCTTCTTGCAGCGCGTACAGCTGGTGGTTGTGCAGGGGGGCGAGCAGGCTGTCCAAGAACGCCGGACCCACGCCGTCGGAGGCAGACGCGGTGGCTTCGGTGGCGGGTTGCATGGCCTGCAGACGCTGCGTCAGGGCCGTGGGCGAGAGCGCCACCACGTGGCTGGGCCGGTGCCCGGCGTCCAACAGACGCTTGATGTGCCGCAGGCGCTGCACCTGGTCGGCCGGGTACAGGCGCTCGCCCTGGGCGTCGCGCTGCGGCTGCGGGAAGCCATAGCGCCGCTCCCACACCCGCAGCAGGTCCTTCGACAGGCCGGTGTCGCGCTCGACCGCCGCGATGCCCAGGCCGGGCGCATCCGCTGGGGGCGGCGCCTCGGTCAGCGTCGCATCGGACGCGCGTTGTTCGGTTTGTGTCTTGGACAAAGTTGTTCTTGGCTGGACAATGTGCTGTAATTTACCGCATCAACCCATTTTTGACTAGGACAAAACGCCATGAAGCCCTTCTCTGTCCAACTGCCGCTGTGGGTCGCGGTCGCTTGCTGGGTGGCCTTCGCGGGGGCGCCCGCCCCGGTGCACGCGCAAGCCGCGCCGGCCGTGGCGGCCACTTCGGCCTGCCCAGCGCTGCTCAACCGCACGCAGCCGCGCTTGCAGGACGAAGCGCCGCAGAACCTGTGCCAGTACAGCGGCAAGGTGCTCCTGGTGGTGAACACGGCCAGTTACTGCGGCTTCACCAAGCAGTACGCCGGCTTGGAAGCCTTGCACGCCAAGTACGGGGCCCGGGGCTTCGCGGTGCTGGGCTTCCCCTCCAACGACTTCGGGGCGCAGGAGCCCAAGAGCAACAAAGAGATTGCCGACTTCTGCGAGAACACCTTCAACGTGAAGTTCCCGATGTTCGCCAAGTCCGTCGTCAAGCCGGGCTTGCCGGACCAAAACCCGCTGTTCGCCGACCTGATCCGCCAGAGCGACAGCGCGCCGCGTTGGAACTTTCACAAGTACCTGGTGGGCCGCGACGGCAAGGTGGTCGAGGCCTTCGGCTCGGTGACGGCGCCCGATAGCAAGGCCTTGGTGGCGGCCTTGGAAAAGGCCTTGGAGGCCAAGCCTTGAGCGCGCTGGCGCAGCCCCTGTCGGCCCCGCTGCGGCGGGAGACAACGCCCGACCGCGGCCCGCAAGCGCACGCGGCCGGCCTGCTGCCGTGGCTGCGCCAACGCCGTCAACAGGCGCCGCGGTCCGGGGCCCTGCCGCGTGTGGCGGTGGTGGGTGCGGGCATCACCGGCCTGGGGGCGGCCCACGCGCTGGCCGGCGCGGCCGAGGTGACGCTGTTCGAGGCCGACGCCCGGCTCGGGGGGCATGCCAACACGGTGCCGGTCACGCTCGATGGCGTCACGCACGGTGTCGACACGGGCTTTTTGGTCTTCAACGAGCGCACCTACCCGCTTTTGTTGGACCTCTTCCAGCACCTGAAGGTGCCGGTGGCCAAGAGCGAGATGAGCTTCTCGGTGCAGAACCTGGCCACGGGCCTGGAGTGGAGTGGCACCGACCTGAACGGGGTCTTCGCCCAGCGCAGCAACCTGCTGCGCCCGAGTTTTTGGGGCATGTTGCGCGACCTGTTGCGCTTCAACCAACGCTGCACCGAGTTGGCCGAGCGCGGCGACGACGCCGCGCTGGCCGAGCCCACGGCCGACTTCTTGAAGCGGGAGCGCTTCGGCGAGGCCTTCCGCGATGGCTACCTGCTGCCCATGGTGGCGTGCATCTGGTCCTGCCCCACCGAGCAGATGCTGCGCTTTCCCATCGGCACCTTGATTCGCTTTTGCCACAACCACGGCCTGTTGCAGGTGGCCGACCGGCCGCAGTGGTACACGGTGGCCGGCGGTTCGGCCCAGTACGTGATGCGACTGCGCGAGGGCATCCCGCACGTTCACGTGGCCCAGCCCGTGCGCGGCGTGCTGCGCCAGGGCGACGGGGTTTTGCTGCGCACCGATGCCGGCACTCAGCACTTCGATGCGGTGATCTTGGCCACGCACAGCGACCAGGCCCTGCACCTGCTGGAGGCTCCGCTGCCGCGCGAAACTAGCTTGCTCTCGGCCCTGCGCTACCAAGCCAACCGCGCCGTGCTGCACACCGATGTGGCCGTGTTGCCCCAGCGGCGCCGGGCCTGGTCGGCGTGGAACTACGAGGCGAACACGGCGCAAACGCAGCAGGACCAACGGCCCGTGTGCTTGCACTACCTGATCAACAAGCTGCAGCCCCTGCCTTGGCAACAGCCCGTGGTGGTCAGCCTCAACCCGCTGCGCGAGCCGACGCAGGTGATCGCCGAGTTCGACTACGCGCACCCCGTGTTCGACGAGGGGGCCGTGCGCGCCCAGGCCCGATTGGCCGAAATCCAAGGCGAGGGCCGCATTTGGTTTGCCGGCGCCTGGACGCGCTATGGCTTCCACGAGGACGGGCTGCTGTCCGGCTTGACCGCCGCCTGCGCCGCGCTGGCGCAACTGGAGCGGGTGGCCGCGTGAAGGCCCAAGCCTGGCTCGGCCGCGGCCCGGTGCGCCACCTGCGCCTGGCCCCGCAGCGCCATGGCTTTGCCTACGCCAGCTGCTTCTTGATGCTGCCCATGCGCACCCTGCGCACGCAGCCCGATCCGGTGCTGCCGCGCAACCGCCGGGGCTGGATCGCGTTTCACGATGCCGACCACGGCGAGGGCGGCCCCGATGCCCTGGCCTGGCTCGAGGCCTTGCTGCAACGCGAGGGCGTGCACGACGCCGACGGCGAGGTGTGGCTGCAGTGCTTCCCGCGCGTGCTGGGGCACGCCTTCAAGCCGGTCAGCTTTTGGTTTTGCCAGCGCCGCGACGGCAGCACCGCGGCCGTGGTGGCCGAGGTGCACAACACCTTTGGCGAGCGGCATGCTTACCTGCTGCAAGGCCCTGGCTTGTGCACTGGCGCCGAGGTGCAGGCCCGCAAGGTGTTCCACGTCTCGCCGTTCTGCGAAGTGAGCGGGCGCTACCGCTTCCGCTTCTTCCACCGCGATGGGGCCGAGCCCCAGGTTCTGGCCCGCGTGGACCACGACGACGACCAAGGTCGGCCCTTGATCCAAACCTCCATCGCCGGCCGTCTGAGCCCGATCAGCGCGCGGGCGCTGCGCCAGGCCGCCTGGGCCCAGCCACTGCACAGCCTGATGGTGGTGGCCCGCATTCATTGGCAAGCCCTGCGCCTGTGGACCAAGCGCGTGCCTTGGTTCAGCAAGCCCGAAGCCCCCCTTCACCCTGTCACCCGTTCGACGCCATGACCACCACCCACACCCTGAGCAAGCCCCTGATGGCGCCGGCCGGTGCACCGCGCGCGGTGCGCCAAGTTTTTGCCCTGCTGCAGCGCTTGAAGCACGGCAGCCTGGACCTGCAACTGCCCGACGGCAGCAGCGCCCACGTCGGGCAGCCCCAAGACCCGCGGGCCGCCATCCGCATCAAGGACTGGGCGCTGGCCGAGGCCACGCTCAAGAAGGGCGACATTGGGTTCGCGGAAAGCTACATCCAAGGCCACTGGAGCAGCCCCGACCTCGCGGCTTTGCTGACCTTGTTCTTGCGCAACCGCAACGAACTCGAATCGGTCATCTACGGCACCTGGTGGGGCGCGCTGGCTTACCGCATCAAGCACTGGCTCAACCGCAACACGCGCGAAGGCAGCCGCAAGAACATCGTCGCCCACTACGACCTCGGCAACGAGTTCTACAAGCTGTGGCTGGACCCCAGCATGAATTACAGCAGCGCTTGGTTCCAGGCAGGGCAGGGCATGTCCTTGACCGAGGCGCAGCACGCCAAGATGCGCCGCGCCCTGGCCGAGCTCGACCTGCAGCCGGGCCAGCGCCTGCTCGAAGTGGGCTGCGGCTGGGGGGCCATCGCCGAGCTGGCCACGCGCGATCTCGGGGTGCACGCCACGGGCTTGACGCTCAGCGACGAGCAGTTGGCCTACGCCCGCGGGCGCTTGCACGCCGCCGGCCTGCACGAACACGCCGACCTGCGCCTGGAGGACTACCGCGACCACCGGGCGGCGCAGCCCTACGACGCCCTGGTGTCCATCGAGATGTTCGAGGCCGTGGGCGAGCAGTATTGGCCGGCCTACTTCGAGGCCGTGGCCCGCCAACTCAAGCCGGGGGGCAAGGCCTGCATCCAGAGCATCACCATCCGCGACGATCTGTGGCCCCGCTACCGGCAGTCGACGGACTTCATCCAGCAGTACATCTTCCCGGGGGGCCTGCTGCCCAGCCCCAGCCAGTTCTGCCTGGCCGCCGAGCGGGCGGGCTTGGAGGTCGTGCAGCAGTTCGCCTTCGGCGCCGACTACGCCGAGACCCTCAAGCGCTGGCGCGAGGCCTTCTTGCGCCACGAGCCGCAGGTGCGCGAGCAGGGCTTCGACGAGAAGTTCGTGCGCATGTGGGAGTTCTACCTGGCCTACTGCGAGGCCGCGTTCGCCACGGGCAACACCGATGTCGTCCAGTTCACCTTGCGCAAGCCGTAGGGCCTGCCTGGGCCTGCTGGCCGCCGTGCCGTGCTTGGCCTGGGCCCAGCCCAGCGCCCCGGCCGAATTGGCCGGCATGGCCCTGCGCGGCCAGGGGCGCTTGCGCTTCCTGGGCCTGCACATTTATGACATCCGCCTGTGGTCGCCCGAGCCCTTGGGGTCCGATTGGACGGCGCAGGCCTTGGCCTTGGAGTTGATCTACGCGCGGTCGCTCAAGGGCCCCTTGATCGCGGAGCGATCGCTCAAAGAAATGCGCCGCCAGGGCGACATCCCCGAGGCCAAGGCCCAGGCCTGGTTGGCCGCCATGAACGCGGCCTTTCCCGACGTGGGGGAGAACGACCGCCTGGTGGGGCGCCACGCGCCTGGCGAGCCGGCCCGCTTCTGGTTCAACGGGGCGCCCCGTCCCGGCCAACTGGACGCCGAAGGCAGCCGCTGGTTTTTCGGTATTTGGCTCAGCCCGCGAACCTCGGAGCCGACCTTGCGGGCGCAGTTGCTCGGGGGGGCGCGATGAGCGGCCTTCGCTACGGGGCGCTTGGCTTGCCGCTGGCCTTCGTGGCGCTGCCGCTGTACGTGAGCCTGCCGGCCTATTACGCCCAGGCCTTTGCGGTGCCTTTGGCCCAGTTGGGCGCGCTGCTGCTGGCCGCTCGCTTGCTCGATGCCGTGCTCGACCCCTGGATCGGCCGCGCCAGCGACGCGTGGCTGTCGCGTCGTGCCGGCTTGCTGGCCGCGCTGACGGCCGCGGCGGCGGTCATGGTGCTCGCCTTTGCCGGGCTGTTCTTCCCGCCGCAGGCGTGGCGGGGCGAGCGCCTTTTGCCTTGGGCCGGGGCCATGCTGGTGCTGGGCTACACGGCCTACAGCGTGCTGACTGTCACGCACCAGGCCTGGGGGGCCCGTTTGGGCGGGAACGCCCTGGCGCAGACCCGCGTGGTGGCCTGGCGGGAGGGCGCGGCCTTGCTGGGTGTCTTGCTGGCCAGCGTGTTGATGAGCCAGGCCGGCTGGGCGGTGACGACCGCGGTGCTGGCGGTGTCGCTGGCCTTGGGCTTGGTCTTGCTTCAGGGCCTGCCGGCGCCGCCGGCGCCCATGCGCGAGCCCGCGCGCTGGAGCCTTGCGTGGCGCACGCCGGCCTTTCGCAAGCTCTTGGCCGTGTACGCCGTGAACGGCGTGGCGGCCGCCATCCCGGCGACGGTGCTCTTGTTCTACGTGCGCGACGTGCTGCGCACGCCGCAGCACGAAGCGGCGTTCTTGGTGACCTACTTTGGCGCGGCCGCGGCCTCGATGCCGCTGTGGCTGCGCGCGGTTGGCCGCTGGGGACAGGCGCGAGCTTGGCTCCTGGGCATGGGCTTGGCCGTGGCGGGCTTCGTGTGGGCCGGGGCCTTGGGCGAGGGGGACGTGTTGCCCTTCTTGTGGGTCTGCGCCGCCAGCGGGGTGGCCGTGGGCGCCGACTTGGCGATCCCCGCTGCGATGCTGGCGCGCGTGGTGCAGGGCGCAGGCTTGGCGGGGCGCGCGGAAGGCGCCTTCTTCGGCTGGTGGAACGGGGTGAGCAAGCTCAACCTGGCCCTGGCCGCCGGCCTGGCCCTGCCCCTGCTGCAGGTCCTGGGCTACCGCGAGGGCGCCCGGGACGAGGACTCGGTGCGGGCGCTGGCCCAGGTCTATGCCTGGCTGCCCTGCCTCTTGAAGCTGGGGGCCATGGCCCTCCTGTGGAAGTTTTTCGTGGCGACCCCCGGTCGCTTTGCGTTGGAGAGTCGCCGATGAAACGCCGATTGGCCCTGCTGGGCCTGCCCCTGCTGGCCGCCTGTGCCAGCCCGACCGTGGAGCAGTACGCGGCCGAGAAGCCGGCCTTGGACCTGCGCCAGTACTTCAACGGCCCCATGACCGCGCACGGTGTGTTCACCGACCGCAATGGCGTCGTCAAGCGGCGCTTCGTCGTGAAGCTGATGGGCACCTGGAAGGGCGACGAAGGCGTGCTGGAGGAAGACTTCGTCTACAGCGACGGCGCCAAGGAGCGCCGCGTGTGGCGCATCACGCACCACGGCCAAGGCCGCTACACGGGCCGGGCCGACGACGTGGTGGGCGAGGCCCAAGGCCAAGCCGCTGGCAACGCCCTGCGCTGGGCCTACACGCTGCGCCTGCCGGTGGATGGCAAGACCTACGACGTGCAGTTCGACGATTGGATGTGGCTCGTGGACGAGCGGGTCATGATCAACAAGGCCACCATGAGCAAGTTCGGCTTCCGCCTCGGCGAGGTCACCCTGTCTTTCTCCAAGCCCTGATGCCCCTCAATCCGAAGATCACCGAATGGCGCGGCAAGACCGCGTGGCTCGTGGGGGCCAGCACGGGCATCGGCGCAGCCCTGGCCCAGGCCCTCCACGCCGCGGGCGCGACCGTGGCCGTCAGCGCGCGCAGCGCCGACAAGCTTCAAGCCTTCGTCGATGAACACCCAGGTGCCATCGCCTTGCCGCTGGACGTGGCGGACCCGGTGGCGCTGCGCGAAGCTTGGCGCCAGTTGGTGGCGCGCACGGGCTGCGCGGACCTGGTGCTGTACTGCGCTGGCACCTACAGCCCGATGCGTGCCGACGCCTTTGACCTGGCCAGCGCCACCGCGCAACTGCACACCAACTACCTGGGGGCGCTGAACCTGCTGGACGCCGTGCTGCCCCAACTGCTGGCGCAGTGCGCGAGCGGGCGCGGTGCGCACCTGAGCTTTGTGAGCAGCGTGGCCGGCTACCGCGGTTTGCCGTTGGCCCTGGCGTACGGCCCTTCCAAAGCTGCGCTCATCAACCTGGCCGAGGTGCTGTACCTCGACCTTCGGCCCAAGGGCCTGGGCGTGAGCGTGGTCAACCCAGGGTTTGTGGCCACCCCCCTGACCGCGCAAAACACCTTTGCCATGCCGGCCCTGCAGACCCCCGCCCAGGCGGCCCAGGCCATGCTGGACGGCTACGCCGCCGGCGATTTCGAGATCCACTTTCCCAAGCGCTTCACCCGCATGCTCAAGGCCTTGCGCCTGCTGCCGGCGCGGGCCTACTTCAGCTTGGTGCGCAAAGGAACGAAGCTGTGAGCACCCCGATCGACGCCGTGCGCACCTACTTCGAGGCCCTGCAGCCCGCCGACGTGGCCCGCATGGGCACGCTGTACGGCGAGCACGCCTACTTTCGCGACCCTTTCAACGAGGTGCGTGGGCTGGGCGCGGTGCAGCGCATCTTTGCGCACATGTTCGAGAGCGTGGAGGCACCGCGTTTCGTGGTGCGCGACGCCTTCGCCCAGGGCGAGCAAGGCTTCCTGACCTGGGACTTCCACTTCAAGGCCCGCGGCCAGGCCATGCTGATCCACGGCAGCAGCCACCTGCGCTTTGCCCCCGACGGCAAGGTCATCTACCACCGCGACTACTGGGACGCGGCCGAGGAACTGTGGGAGAAAGTGCCGCTTTTGGGCGCCGTGCTGCGCCTGCTCAAGAAGCGGCTGCGAGCGCACTGACGAGGTCTTGCAGCGTGGCGCCTTCGAACCAGGGGCGCGCAGGGGTGTCGAGGGGCTTGGCGGCGGTTTGACCCCGGTGCACCCAGGCGCTGGGCTGGCCGGCGCGGTGCGCGCCTTCGATGTCCAGGGCCCAGTCGTCGCCGATGTGCAGCACGTCCTGCGGCGGCAGTCCCAGTTGGGCGCAACCGGTGTGGAAGAAGTCCACGTGCGGCTTGCCGCGACCGTGCATGCGGGCGCTGAGGATGCCGACGAAGTAGCGATCCAGGCCGACGGCTTTGAGATCGGCGTTGCCGTTGGTCAAGGCCAAGATCGGTCCCCGTGCCTGCAAGGCCACCAGGGCGGCCTCGGCATCGTCGAAGAGCACGACCTGCTGACGCCAATGGAAAAAGTGGTGAAAGGCCGGCCGGGCCAACTCCAGGTCGTCGCCCGCGGCACTCAAGGCCTGCTCGATGGCGCGGTGACGCAGCCACGAGAAGTCGTGCGCCTGCTCGGGGAAGTCTTCGGCGACCGTGTCGCGCAGGCGTCGAAGCGCGGGGATGTCGAACTGCGCGGCCGTGCGCGGGGCATGCCGCTGCAACCAGCGGTGCAGTTCCAACTCGGCCCGTTCGATGACGGGCCAGATGGGCCACAGCGTGTCGTCCAGGTCCAGCGTGAAGCCGCGAAAGCTCACCGCAGCCAGCCTTTGCGCTTGAAGTAAATGAAGGGCGCCGCCACGGACAACACCATCAAGCCCAAGGCAAAGGGGTAGCCCCAGGGCTGTTGCAACTCCGGCATGTGCGCGAAGTTCATGCCGTACACGCTGGCGATCAAGGTGGGTGGCAGCAAGGCCACCGAGGCCACCGAGAAGATCTTGATGATCTTGTTCTGGTTGATGTTGATGAAACCGACGGTCGCGTCCATCAAGAAGTTGATCTTGTCGAACAAGAACGCGGTGTGGCTGTCCAAGGAGTCGATGTCTCGCAAGATCTGACGCGAGTCTTCGAACTGCTCGGCCGTGAGCATGCGGCTGCGCATCATGAAGCTCAATGCGCGCCGGGTGTCCATCACGTTGCGGCGGATGCGGCCGTTCAAGTCTTCCTCGCGGGCGATGGCGGTCAGCACCTCGCCGGCCTCTTCGTCGGTGACCTGCTCCTTCAGCACCCGGGCGCTGATGGCGTTGAGCGCGTCGTAGATGCCCTCGAGCGCGTCGGCGCTGTACTCGGCGTCGGCGTCGTACAGCTTGAGCAGCACGTCCTTCGCGTCGTCGATGAAGGCCGGCGTGCGGCGTGCGCGCATGCGCAGCAGGCGGAACACCGGCAACTCCTCTTTGCGCACGCTGAACAGCACCTTGCGGTGCAAGATGAAGGCCACACGCACGTTGCGCGACGCGCCCTCTTCGTCGAGCCGCAAGAAGTCGGAGCGGATGTGCAACTGCCCGTCGTCTTCCTCGTAGAAGCGGGCCGACTCTTCCAGGTCGTCGTCGACCGCGTCTTCGGGGATGGCCAATCCGAAGTGGGCTTCGACCCAGGCTTTGTCCTCGGCGCTGGGGTCTTCCAGGTCGACCCAGATGGGGCGCAGGGTTGCGGCGTCGGGAGCGTCGAAGGCCTCAGGGGCCACTCCGGCCAATCGGCCGTTGTCGATCGAAAAGATGTTGAGCATCGTCGGCGTGCGTGCTTGCCCGTGCAGGGCCAATCCAAAGGCAGGGTGGGGTGGGTACCGCTCCTTTGGCCGCATCGCCAAAGGGAGCGGTCACCGAGGGTGATCGCTGTCCAAGATGACTCCGAGAGGGGAAGGCAACGAAGCATTATGGCCTCGGCTTGATCGCGGTCACAACGCGAACAAATGCCCATCTTGATGCCCTCGAAGTGGCTTGCCGAGGCGCCTCGGACTGGGCACACTCAAGCCGCTTTCGGAGCTTTCTTGCTGCCTCGTGACCCGCACCCGACGGCCCTGCCGTCAACCTCGCCGCCCCGCCCTGGGGCGCGGCGTGCGGTGGGCCAGCACCCGTCTTCCGATCGCGCTCTTGGCGCCCCCCACCCCTCGCGGGAGGGCTTCGGCGTCTCTGTGCTTCAGCCTTGGAAAGGAGGCTTTATGAACCTGACGATCAGCGGCCATCATCTCGACGTGACGCCGGCACTGCGTGAGTACGTGGTGACCAAACTCGACCGAGTGACCCGTCACTTTGACCAAGTCGTTGACATCAACGTCCTGCTCACCGTGGAGAAGCAAAAGGAGAAGGAACGCCGACAACGCGCGGAAGTCACGCTGCGCGTGAAGGGCAAGGATATTTTTGTGGAGCAGTCGCACGAGGACCTGTACGCCGCGATCGACCAACTGATGGACAAGCTGGACCGGCAGGTGTGCCGGCACAAGGAGATGCTGCAGAACCATCACCACGAATCGGCCAAGCGCTTGGACTTGGGGGCAACGACCTGACGGCGCCTGTCGGTTCGAAAAAGGCGGCCTGCGGGCCGCCTTTTTCATGGGAGCCCATTTCTTCGCGAAGGCGACGGCGGATTCCTATAATTTCGTTTCCATTTCGCCGGGCGACCGGCACCCCCGTCCCGCCCATGAACCGACTTGCCGCCGTGTTGCCTGCTGCCAATGTGCAGCTGAACGTGGACGCCACCAGCAAAAAGCGGCTGTTCGAACAAGCCGGTTTGTTCTTCGAGAACCTGCACGGCCTGTCGCGCGCCACGGTGACCGACAACCTGTTCGCCCGCGAGCGCCTGGGCTCCACGGGATTGGGGTACGGCGTGGCCATCCCCCACGGCCGGATCAAAGGTTTGAAGAACCCGCTGGCGGCCGTGATGCGGGTGCAGCAGCCCATCGGCTTCGATGCCCCCGACGACGAGGCCGTCAGCCTGCTGATCGTGCTGCTGGTGCCCGAGGCGGCCACGCAGCGGCATTTGGAAATTTTGGGCGAGATCGCCGAGATGCTCAGCGACCGCGACCTGCGCGAGCGCCTCAAGACCGACCCCGACGCGGCGGTCATTCACCAGCTCATCAGCGACTGGCAGCCGGCCCGATCGGCGGCATGAAACCCGTTTCGATCAGCGCCGACCGGCTCTTCGAGGAGCACCGCGAGGCGCTGCGTTGGCAGTGGATTGCGGGCCATGCCCACCCCGAGCGCCGCTTTGACGAGGCCGCCCTGCGCGACGCCCAGTCGGCCGCCGACTTGGTGGGCTACCTCAACTACATCCACCCCTACCGGGTGCAGATCGTGGGCACGCGGGAGGTGGCCTACCTGACCCAGGCCAGCGACGACGTGCTGGAGCGTCGGGTGTCGCGCATCGTCACCCTGGAGCCCCCGGTCATCATCGTGGCCGACCAGTGCGTCGCGCCGCCCAAGCTCGTGGCGATGTGCGACCGCGCCGACATTCCCCTGTTCACCACGGCGGCCTCGGCGGGTTACGTCATCGACGTGGTGCGTGCGCACCTGGCGCAGATGTGCGCCAACCGCACCACCCGCCACGGCGTGTTCATGGACATCTTGGGGCTGGGCGTCCTGCTCACCGGGGAGTCTGGGTTGGGCAAGAGCGAACTCGGCCTGGAGTTGATCTCGCGCGGTCATGGCTTGGTGGCCGACGACGCGGTCGACTTCTTCCGCATCGCCCAAGACACCATCGTGGGTCGCTGCCCCGAGCTGTTGGCCAACCTCTTGGAGGTGCGCGGCATCGGCCTGCTGGACATCAAGGCGATCTTTGGCGAGACGGCCGTGCGCCGCAAAATGCGCTTGAAGCTGATCGTGCACCTCGTGCGGCGGGAAACCCTGGAGCGCGAGTTCGAGCGCCTGCCTTACGAGCCTCTGTTCGAAGAGGTCCTGGACGTGCCCACCCGCAAGGTCATCATCGCCGTCGACGCCGGTCGCAACCTGGCGGTGTTGGTCGAGGCGGCGGTGCGCAACACCATTTTGCAACTGCGTGGCATCGACACTTACCAAGAGTTCGTGGCGCGGCACCAGCGCGCCATGGAGCGCGGGCACGAGGACTGAGTCCGCGCCGGCGCGAACGTCCGTCGTGCGCCCGTCAGGCGTTCACTTGCGGCGGTGCGGGCAGTCGGTTTGCGCGCAAACGGCGTAGAGCGCCAGCGAGTGCTCTTGCAACTCGAAGCCGCGTTCCTTGGCGATCGCGTGCTGGCGGGCTTCGATGGCCTCGTCGTAAAACTCTTCCACCTTGCCGCAGGTCAGGCACACCAGGTGATCGTGGTGGTGACCTTCGTTGAGTTCGAACACGGCCTTGCCGGACTCGAAGTGGTTGCGCGTCAGCAGACCGGCCTGCTCAAACTGCGTGAGCACCCGGTAGACGGTGGCCAGGCCGATGTCGGCGTCGTCGGCCAGCAAAGCCTTGTAGACGTCTTCGGCCGTCAGGTGGCGCCGGGTGGCGCGCTGGAAGACCTCCAGCACGCGGATGCGCGGCAGGGTGGCCTTCAGACCGCTGTTTTTGATTTCGTCGCTTTGGTTCATGCTGCGGGGCGAGGGCTTGGTCGGCCCTGCCGGGGCGGCCACCTAGAATCGGTCGATCATAGCCAGCGAGCCTTGCCGCCCCCCGTGGCGCGAACCGATTCCCCCATGAAGTCATTCGTCTCTTTTGCCGCCTGCGTCTTGTTGGCTGGTTGCAGCAGTTGGGTCGGTCACAGCGACCGCTTTGCCTATGTCGTGCCGCTGTACCGGGTGGAGATCGTCCAGGGCAACGTCGTGACCAAAGAGCAGGCCAGCTTGGTCAAGCCGGGCATGAGCCGCGACCAGGTGCGCGCCGTCTTGGGCTCGCCCTTGTTGACCGACCCCTTCCACGCGGACCGCTGGGACTACGTCTTCACCATCCGCCGCCAAGGCGCCGACAGCCAAATGCGCAAGCTGGTGGCGCGCTTCGAAGGCGACACGCTCAAGTCTTTCGACGTGCCGGCCGACCTGCCGACCGAGAACGAGTTCGTGGCCTCGATCAACACCTTCCGGCCCAAGGGCGACGCGCCCAAGTTGGCGCTGACCGAGGCCGAGAAGGCCGCCCTGCCCAAGCCGGTCCGTCCGGCACCGGCCGCCCAAGAGGCCACTGGCCCGACCCGCAGCTTCCCGCCCCTGGAGCGCGAGTGAGCCGCTTGAAGATCGCGGTGGCTGGTGCCACCGGCCGCATGGGGCGGATGCTGGTCGAGCAGACCCTGGCCGCGCCTGACTTGGAATTGGTCGCGGCGCTGGAGCCCGCTGGCAGTTCGGCCTTGGGACAGGACGCGGCCGCTTTCCTCGGCCGCCCGTGCGGGGTCGCGATCACCGAGGACGCCCCCGGCGCCTTGAACGGCGCCCAGGCCTTGATCGACTTCACCCGGGTCAGCGGCACCCTGGCGCACTTGCCGATGTGCCAGGCCGCTCACTGCGCGCTGGTCGTCGGCACGACGGGCTTCTCGGCGGACGAGATGGTCCAGCTTGACGCGGCGGCGCAGTCCCTGCCCTTGCTGTGGGCGCCGAACATGAGCCTGGGCGTCAGCGTGCTGATGAACCTGCTGGCGCAGGCGGCGCAACAACTCGGCCCGGCCTACGACGTCGAGATCGTCGAAGCGCACCACCGCCACAAGGTCGACGCGCCCAGCGGCACGGCCTTGCAGATGGGCGAGGTCATCGCCCGCGCCCAGGGCCAGCGTCTGTCCGACGTGGCCACCTTCGCCCGCGAGGGCCACACCGGACCGCGCGAAGCGGGTCGCATTGGCTTTGCCGTGGTGCGGGGCGGCGACATCATCGGCGACCACACGGCCATGTTCTGCGGCGAGGGCGAGCGCATCGAGATCAGCCACCGTTCCAGCAGCCGCGTGCACTACGCCCAAGGCGCCTTGGCGGCGGCCCGCTTCTTGGCGCAACCTGGCCGCCGCCCGGGTCGCTACGCGATGGCCGACGTCGTCGCCGACCTGCAAGCGCGCGCATGATCGACGCCGCCGGGTTCTGGCAAGCCACCGACGGCGTCGGTCGCGCCGTGGCCCTGGTGCTGCTGGCCATGTCGGTCACCAGTTGGGCCTTGCTGGGCTGGAAGGCGTGGTTGCTGCGCCGGGCAAGGCGGGGTTTGACGACCGCCTTGCCGGCTTTTTGGGCGGCCCCTGATTGGGACAGCGGTCGTGCCCAGGTCCAGGCCTTGGACGTCGAGCGCGTGCTCTTGCCCTTGTTGGACGCGAGTCAGCATCGCGCACCGCTCGGATCCCTGGCCGAGCAGGGGGGCGCTGAGGCCCGCCTGACGCGGCAGTTGCGGGATGCGCTCCACGGCGTGCTGGGGCGTTTGCAGCAAGGCCAGGTGGTGCTGGCCAGCATCGGGGCGACGGCGCCCTTCGTGGGCCTGCTGGGCACCGTCTGGGGCATTGAACAGGCGCTGGTGGGGCTGTCGGCCGGGGGGGCGTTGACGATCGACCGCATCGCCGGACCGGTGGGCGAAGCCCTGTTGATGACGGCGGCCGGTCTGTTGGTGGCCATCCCCGCCGTGCTGGCCTACAACGTGCTGGGCAAGCGCCTGGCTGCTTGCGAAGCCGAGTTGGAAGGCTTCGCGCACGACCTGCTGGCCTGGCGCCGGACGCCGGCATGAGCTTCGGCCGATTGGCCCGGCGCGACGCCGCGCCCCCGATGAGTGACATCAACATGACGCCGCTGATCGACGTGATGCTCGTGCTCCTGGTGATTTTTTTGGTGGCTGCACCCTTGATGGGGGCCGCCTTGCGTTTGGATTTGCCCACCAGCACCCAAGCCGAGCCGGCTCCCGCCGAGGGGACTCAGCGCTTGGCCATCGATGCCGAGGGTCGCCTGTTTTGGAACGACCAAGCGCTGGCGCCCGCCGCCTTGACGGCGCAGCTCAAGGCCCTGGGCCGTGCGCAGCCCCAGGCCGAGGTGCAGCTGTCGGCCGACCGTGCCGTGCCCTACGGCACCGTGGCGACCTGGATCGACGCCCTGCAGGGCGCCGGCTTGAGCCGGGTGGCCTTCGTGACCGCCCCCCAGGGCGCTTCGTCCCCCTGACAGCCTGGTGCGCGGCAGCGGCGAGAATCTCGCCCCTATGACCGCCGCTGCCAGCCCCACCCCCGAATTCGACCCCCGCGCTTACCAAGCGCGCGCCCACGCCCACTGGAACGCCCGCGACGCCTACCGCGTCACCGAGGACGCCAGCAAGCCCAAGTACTACGCCTGCTCCATGCTGCCCTACCCCAGCGGCAAGCTGCACATGGGCCACGTGCGCAACTACACGATCAACGACATGCTGGCCCGCCAGCTGCGCATGAAGGGCTTCAACGTTCTGATGCCCATGGGCTGGGACGCCTTCGGCCTGCCGGCCGAGAACGCGGCCATGAAGGGCAAGGTGCCGCCCGCCGCCTGGACCTACTCGAACATCGCCCACATGAAGGGCCAGATGCAGGCCATGGGCCTGGCCATCGACTGGAGCCGCGAGGTCGCCACCTGCGATCCGGCCTACTACAAGTGGAACCAGTGGCTGTTCCTGAAAATGCTGGAGGCCGGCATTGCCGAGCGCCGCACGCAGGTGGTGAACTGGGACCCGGTGGACCAAACCGTGCTGGCCAACGAGCAGGTCATCGACGGCCGCGGCTGGCGTTCGGGCGCGCTGGTGGAAAAGCGCGAGATCCCCGGCTACTACCTGAAGATCACACAGTACGCCGAGGAGTTGCTCTCGGCCGTGGCCAACCCCGAAGACCCGAACTACCTGAGCGGCTGGCCCGAGCGCGTGCGGCTGATGCAGGAGAACTGGATCGGCAAGAGCCAGGGCGTGCGCTTCGCGTTCCCGCACGAGATCCGCGGCGCGGACGGCCAGTTGATCCAGGACGGCAAGCTCTACGTCTTCACGACGCGCGCCGACACCGTCATGGGCGTCACCTTCTGCGCCGTGGCCCCCGAGCACCCGCTGGCCGCGCACGCCGCCGCCAGCAACCCGGGCCTGGCCGCCTTCATCGAGGAATGCAAGGCCGGCGGCACCACCGAGGCCGAGCTGGCCACGCAAGAAAAGAAGGGCCAGCGCACGGGCCTCTTCGTCACGCACCCGATCACCGGCGCGCAGGTGGAGGTCTGGGTCGGCAACTACGTGCTGATGAGCTACGGCGATGGCGCCGTGATGGGCGTGCCGGCGCACGACGAGCGCGACTTTGCGTTCGCCAAGAAGTACGGCATCGCCATCCAACAGGTGGTGGCGGTGGAGGGCGAGACCTTCAGCCTGGACGCCTGGGCCGAGTGGTACGGCGACAAGCAGCGCGGTCGCTGCGTGAACTCCGGCGTCTTGGACGGCCTGAGCCACAAGGAGGCCGTGGACAAGGTGGCCGAGTTGGTGGCCGCCAAGGGCCTGGGCGAGAAGAAGACCACCTGGCGCCTGCGCGACTGGGGCATCAGCCGCCAGCGCTACTGGGGTACGCCGATCCCCATCATCCATTGCGACGACTGCGGCGTGGTGCCGGTGCCCGAGAAGGACCTGCCCGTGGTGCTGCCCGAGGACTGCATCCCCGACGGCAGCGGCAACCCGCTGAACAAGTCGGCCGCGTTCTTGAACGTGGGCTGCCCCCAGTGCGGCAAGCCGGCGCGACGCGAGACCGACACGATGGACACCTTCGTGGACTCGTCGTGGTACTTCCTGCGCTACTGCGACCCGAAGAACACCGAGGCCATGGTGGCCGGCGGCACGCAGTACTGGGCGCCGATGGACCAGTACATCGGCGGCATCGAGCACGCCATCCTGCACCTGCTGTACGCGCGTTTCTGGACCAAGGTGATGCGTGACCTGAAGCTGGTGAGCATCAGCGAGCCCTTCACCAAGCTGCTGACCCAAGGCATGGTGCTCAAGGGCGCGTTCTTCCACAAGCCCGAGGGCGGTGGCAAGAACTACTACTGGGACCACGAACTCGACGTCGTCACCAACGAGGCGGGGCAGATCGTCGGCGGCAAGCTCAAGGCCGACGGCACGCCGCTCGAGTACGAGATGACGACCATGTCGAAGTCGAAGAACAACGGCGTGGACCCGCAGGCCTTGATCGACCAGTACGGCGCCGACACGGCCCGCCTGTTCGTCATGTTCGCCAGCCCGCCCGAGCAAACACTGGAATGGAACGACGCCGGCGTGGAAGGCGCCCACCGCTTCCTGAAGCGCGTGTGGAACTTCGCCACCAAGCAGGGTGACCTGCTGCGCGGCGCCGGTCAGGATTTCAGCCAGCTCTCCGCCGAGGCGAAGGCCCTGCGCCGCGAGGTGCACCTGGTGCTGCGCCAGGTCAGCAGCGACTACGAGCGTCTGCAGTTCAACACCGTGGTGTCGGGGGCGATGAAGCTGCTCAACGCGCTGGACGGTTTCAAGTCCACGGCCGCCGCCGACGCCGCGGTGCTGCGCGAAGGCGCCTCCGTGCTGCTGCGCGTTCTCTACCCCGCTTGCCCGCACCTGACCCACGGCCTGTGGGAAGACTTGGGTTTTGCCAGCGCCTTGGGTGACTTGCTCGATGCGCCCTGGCCGCTGGTGGACGAAGCCGCCTTGGTGCAAGACGAGATCGAACTGATGCTGCAGGTGGGCGGCAAGCTGCGCGGCAGCATCAAGGTGCCCGCGGGAGCCGACAAGGCCGCCATCGAGGCCGCGGCCTTGGCCTCGCCCGACTTTTTGAAGTTCAGCCAAGGCGCCGCCCCGAAGAAGGTGGTGGTGGTGCCGGGTCGTCTGGTGAACGTGGTCTTGTGATGCGGCGTCGTGCGCTCGTGCTGGGTGGCGCCGGGGTGGTGGCCGTGTCCGGCTGCGGATTCGCGCCGCGCGGGGCGCCGCGCTTCGAATTCGAGCGGCTGGCCTTGGTGGGTTTCCCCAGCTCCTCGCCGGTTCGGGACGCCTTGGTGCGTGCTCTGAGCAGCCTGCCCATGGGGGTGGTTGCGGCGCCGCAGTCGCAGGTGGTGCTGGAGGTGCAGCGCGAAGAGCACTCCAAGGTGGCCGTGGCCAGCACGGCCGCCGGGCAGGTGCGCGAGTGGCAGTTGCAGCTCGTGATGGAGTACCGGGTCACCACGCCGGGCGACGAGCTCTTGCTGCCGCTGACCCAGATGCGCTTGACCCGCGACCTGACGACGACCGAAGCGATCGCCTTGGCCAAAGAGCGAGAGGAGGCCGAACTGCGTCGGGCCATGGTGCAAGACGCCGTGGCCCTGCTGATGCGTCGCCTCGCGGCCCTCAAGCCCAGCCGCTGAGCCGGAACGCGCGCATGCAAATCAAGCTCGACGGCCTGGCTGCGCACCTGGCGCAAGGCTTGCGGAGCGCCTACACGGTGTGGGGCGACGAGGCGCTGCTGGCCCAGGAGGCCACCGACGCCATCCGCGCGGCGGCCCGGGGGCGGGGCTTCACGGAACGGCAGGTGTTCACCGTGGCCGGCAGCCATTTCGACTGGAGCGCGGTGCAAGCGCAAGCCAGTTCCTTGTCCCTCTTCGCCGAGGCGCAGATCGTGGAGTTGCGCATCCCTGGCGGCAAGCCCGGCAAGGAGGGGGGCGAGGCGATTCAGCGCTTGTGCGAGTCGCTCGGCCCTGAGCTCCTCCTGCTGGTGACCCTGCCTCGACTGGACAAGACCCAGTTGGAGAGTGCCTGGTTCCGTGCGCTGGACGGCGCCGGCATCACCTTGCGGGCCGACCCGATCGAGCGGCGTGCGCTGCCCACTTGGCTGGCACGTCGCGCGCACCAACTGGGCCTGCAGCTGGCCGACGGCGAGGAGGGCCAGCAGGCCCTGCTGCTCTTGGTGGAGCGCGTCGAAGGGAACCTGCTGGCGGCCCAGCAGGAGTTGGAAAAGCTCGCCCTGCTGCGCCCGGACGGCATCCTGGACGTGGCTACCATCGACGAGGCGGTGAGCGACGTGGCCCGCTTCGAGGCCGGTCAATTGAGCGAAGCCTTGTGGGCGGGCGACCTGGCCCGAACCCTGCGGCTCTTGGATGCTTTGCAAGCCGAAGGCGAGGCCGCGGTTCGCCTGCACTGGTTGTTGGCCGACGACGTGCGCGCGCTGCGGCGTGCCGCCCATGCCAAGGCTGGGGGGCAACCCTTGCCGATGGCCTGGCGCGAGGCGCGGGTCTGGGGGCAGCGCGTCCAGGTTTTGGAGCGGGCCCTGCCCAAGATGAGCCCGCGCGCGCTCGATGGTTTGGTGCAGGCGGCGAGCGTGGTGGACGGCTTGTGCAAGGGCCTGCGCGCCCCAGGCTGGCCCGAGGAGCCCTGGGCCGCGTTGCGCCAATGGGTGCTGATGATCCTGGCGGCCCAACGCCCTGCGCAAGCCGCCCGTTTGCACCTCGCGGCCTGAGCTATCGTTGACGCGCACACAAACACGGAGCTGCGCATGGGGGCACGGAGGGTGGCAAGAGCGGTGCTGGGGGCCTTGGGCCTTGCCCTGGGGGCGCAGGCGTGCTTGGCCGCGCCGCTCGTGGTGCAACTGCGCGACCGCCAAGGGGCGCCCGTGGCCGGCGCCGTGGTGGGCCTGGAGCGAGCGGGAGAGCCCAAGTTGGCCAAGGCGGGCACGCAGGCCGAAATGGGCCAGCGCGACCGCCAGTTCGAGCCGCGCTTGCTGGTGGTCCAGACCGGCACCGAGGTTCACTTCCCGAACCACGACAAGGTGCGGCACCACGTTTATTCGTTCTCGCCCACCAAACCCTTTGAGCTCAAGCTCTACTTGGGGAAGGCCGCGCCGCCGGTGAAGTTTGACAAGAGCGGGGTCGTGGCCACGGGCTGCAACATCCACGACCAGATGAGCGCCACCATCGTGGTGCTCGACACGCCGAACTTCGCCATCAGCGACGCCCAGGGGCGCGTGCGATTTGAGCAAGGCGGTCAGGTGTTGCGGGCGTGGCACCCGAAGCTGCCCGATGCGGCCTTGTTGGCCCAGCCGGCCAAGCCTGAAGGGGGCACGCTCGAGTGGGTGTTGCCGCTGTGAGGCGGCGCCCGGCCTTTTTGGACCTGAGGCGCCTGCAAGGGCGCATCGTGGCCCTGTTCTTGGGGCTCTTGCTGGTCATCCAGGTGGCCAACTTTGGCTTCGTTCGCTACGCGCTCGATCGCCAGGCTGAGCGCACTCTCGATGGCGAGTTGGACGTGGGCAGGGGCATCTTGACAATCCTTCTCCAGCAGCGCGCCGCCCGCAAGAGCGCTGCGGTGGAGCTGCTGGCCCAGGACTACGGATTTCGCTCGGCGTTGGGCCAGGGGCTGACGCGCGACGAGGACCTGGCCACCCTGCGTGACGCGCTGGACAACCACGGCAAGCGCATCGGCGCCGACCTGGCGGCCTACTTCGACGTGGGCGGCCGGATGCTGGCCGCCGAAGGGGCGGCGATCGGTCTCCAGGTGCTGAAGTTCGCATCCGACGAGGGCAACGACCTGCAACTGACGGTGATCGAGGGGCAGCTTTACCAATTGGTGCAGGTTCCGGTTCGGGCGCCCTTGGTCATTGGGCACGTGGTGATGGGGTTCAAGCTGGACCGGGACCTGCTTGAGCAGTTGTTGACCCTGACCAACGTGGGAAGCCTCATCCAACTTCGTGGGTCGGGCAGCGTGGCACCTCCCTTGGTCGTGGAGGATGCCCAGTTGGCCTTCCTGCAACAAACGGACGGCTCGGGGGTCGACCGAGATGCCTTGAATTTGCTGGATGCCGACGAGGGCCGGTTGCGCGCGCGGTGGGTGACTTTGTTGCCGGCCAACGCGTCCGCCGGCACTCCGGAAGTGCGAGCGCTGCTGTGGGTGCCGTACCGCCTGACACTCCGATCGTTCAAGGACCTGCAGTTGGCTTTGATCGGTCTGAACGTCTTGGGGATCTTGGCCTTCGCGGTGGGTGCCGTGTTGACGGCCCGGCGCGTCAGTCGCCCCATCCAAGCCTTGGCGCGCTCGGCCGAGCGCCTGGGGGAGGGCGATTACGAGGGCCCGGTGACCGCGTCCTCCGACCTCAGCGAAGTCCAGGAACTGGCCCAGTCGCTCGAGCACATGCGCCTGGGCATTCGCGACCGCGAACGCGAAGTCCAGCGATTGGCGTTTTGGGATCCGCTCACCGGCCTGCCCAACCGCGTGCAGTTCCTGCAGCGCTTGCAGCCCCTGCAGCCGACGGGGCTCTTGATGCTCAACCTCGACCGCTTCAAGCACGTGAACGACGTGCTGGGCCGTGACGTGGGGGACCAGCTCTTGCAGCAGGTGACCCAAAGGCTTCAAGGCTGTGTTGGGGACGAGGCTTTGCTGGCGCGGGTGGGGGGCGACGAATTCGCCATCGCGGTGCCCGGTGGCGAAGAAGCGCCGGCCATGGACTTAGCAAGGCGCGTGCTCGAAGCCTTCGAGGACCCCATGTGCTTGGGCGCGCAAACGGTCGATGTCGGGGCCGCCATCGGCATCGCCCTCGCCCTTCGCCATGCCCGCGAGCCCGAAGGCCTGGTGTCCCGCGCCGAGCAGGCCATGCACGCGGCGAAACGCACGCAAGCCGGGGTCAAGGTGTACGACGACAGCCTCGACGACCGGAGTCGTGCGTCGCTGGGCTTGCTCTCCGAGTTGCGCCAGGCGGTGGAACACCACGAGTTGCGGCTCTACCTGCAGCCCAAACTGAACTTGCGCTCGCAGCGCGTGGAGGGGGCCGAGGCCCTCGTGCGCTGGCAGCACCCGGTGCGCGGTTTGGTGCCGCCGGGCTTGTTCATCCCTTTTGCCGAGCAGACCGGTTTCATCCGCGAGCTGTCCCGCTGGATGCTGATCGAGTCGCTGCGGTTTGCGGTGCAGGCGCGTGCGCAGGGCGAGGTCCTGCGCATCAGCGTCAACCTGTCGACCCGCGACCTGCTCGATGCCGATCTGCCGGGCAAGATCCAGGCTTGGTTGGCCGCCGAAGGCGGCGACCCCAGCCTGCTGTGCCTGGAGATCACCGAAAGCGCCATCATGGACGACCCGGCGCGAGCCCTGGCCACGGCGAAAGACTTGGCGCAGCAAGGGTTCAAGCTGTCCATCGACGACTTCGGCACCGGCTACTCGTCCTTGGCCTACCTGAAGCAACTGCCGGTGCGCGAACTGAAGATCGACCAAAGCTTCGTCTTCGGCATGGAGGCCGACGAGGGCGATCGGGAGATCGTGCGCTCCACCATCAACCTGGCCCACAACCTCAAGAAGTCGGTGGTCGCCGAAGGCATCGAAACCCAGGGCGCTTTGGACCTCTTGGCGGCCATGGGCTGCGACGAGGCGCAGGGCTATTTCATCGCCAAGCCCATGCCGGCCGACCAGTTCCTGGCCTGGGCCCGCGCACGGGCCCAGGGCTGATCAAGCGTCCTGCTCTTCCACCGCGTCGGCCAAGGCCATGAGGCCGGCGCGCACGGTGGCCATGCGGACCGCTTGGCGCGTGCCCGGGAACTGCTCGCGCCACACCCGCAGCAGGCGTCCGTTGTGCGCCAGGGCCAGCCAGACGGTGCCCACCGGCTTGTCCGCACTGCCGCCTGTGGGCCCTGCGATCCCAGTCACGGCCAGTGCCCAGTCCAGCGGTGCGTGTGCGAGCAATCCCCGCGCCATGTGGCCAGCGACCGCCTCGCTCACCGACCCGTGCAGAGCGATCAGGGCCGGTGGCACCCCCAGCAACTCGGTCTTGGCCTGGTCGCTGTAGCTGATCACGCCGCGCTCGAACCACTGGCTCGAGCCCGACAACGAGGTGCAGGCCGCACCGATCAGGCCGCCGGTGCAACTCTCGGCCACGCCCATGCACTCCTTGCGCCGAATCAAGGCCACGGCGATGCGTTGGATCAGGTCGGTGTCGTCGCTGAACATGGCTTCATCTCCCCAAGGCGGAATGCAGGGCCACGCCAAGGGCCCAGGCGAACAGGGTACAGCCGGCGGCCACGAAGTCGTCCACGAGGATGCCCCAGCCTTGGGCCCAGCCGATGGGGGCGCCGCGCTCGGCCTTGAACAAGCGGTCGGCCCAGCCCACGGGGCCCGGCTTGGCCGCGTCAAAGAAGCGGAACAGCGCGAACAGCAGCGTTTGCTGCCAAAGCAGCGCGGGTTGCGCCACCCACAGCACGAGCCAGAAGGCCAGCACCTCGTCCCACACGATGCTGCCGGGATCGGCCACGCCCAGGTGCTGCGCGCAGCGGGTGCAAGCCCAGGCGCCGACGAGGGTGCCGATCAGCACGATCCAGCCCCAAGGCTGCGGCCCCAAGAAACGCTCCAACGCCAAAAACGCCGCCCAGGCCCACAGCGTGCCCACCGTGCCCGGGGCTTTGGGGGCGAGGCCGGCGCCAAACCCCAGCGCGATCCAGCGCGCGGGGTGGCGGGCCATGAAGCCGAAGGTGGGCTGCGCGATCATGGGTTGCGGAAGTGGTCGAAGCTCGCGCCGGGGGCAGGTACGGGCTGGCCTTGGGCATCCACGCAGCTCAGGCCGGGCTCGGCGGTGATGCGACCGATGCGGGTCACGGGGGTGTCGCTGCGTGCGGCGGCAGCGCGCACCGCGTCATCGCCGTCGGCCGGCGCGGTGAACACCAGCTCGTAGTCGTCGCCCCCTGTCAGCGTGCACAGGCGTTGCAGGTCCAAGGGCTGGGCCGCCAGGTGAGCGCCTCGCGGCAGTGCATCGGCTTGCAACTCGGCGCCGACGTCGGATGCCGCCAAAACATGCGCGAGGTCCCCCAGCAAGCCGTCGGACACGTCGACGGCGCTGGTGGCCAGTCCCCGCAAGGCTTGCCCCAGCGCCACGCGCGGCGTCGGGCGTTCCATGCGCAGTCGGGTGGCGGCGAAGGCCTCGCCGGTCAGGGCGACCGTGCCGCGAAACGCCTCCAGCGCCAAACGGGCGTCGCCGAGGGTACCGCTGACCCACAGCGTGTCGCCGGGCTGGGCGCCGCTGCGCAGGAGGGCCTGGCCCGCCGGGGCTTCGCCCATGGCGGTGATGCACAGGTTCAACGGACCGGCCGTGGTGTCGCCCCCGGCCAAGGCGACGCCATGGGCGTCGGCCAACTGGAACAGCCCGCGGGCGAAGGCCTCGAGCCACGCCGCATCGGCCCGGGGCAGCGCCAGGGCTAGGAACACGGCGCGTGGTGTGGCGCCGCAGGCGGCGAGGTCGCTGAGGTTGACCGCCAAGGCCTTGTGGCCCAGGGCTTCCGGGTCGACGGTGGACAGGAAGTGACGCCCCTCGACCAGCATGTCGGTGCTCACCAGCCATTGGTGGCCCGGGGAGGGCGCCAGCACCGCGCAGTCGTCGCCCACGCCGTGCACCACGCCCGCGTGGGCGGTCGGGCGGTCGAAAAAGCGACGGATCAGTTCGAATTCACCGAGGGCCATACCGGCATGCGGGCTTGGCATGAAAGAAGGGCGGCATCGTAGGGGCTTGCGGCACACTCAGTGCCCCTCGCGAACCACTGCGCTCAGCCATGCCGTCCACCGAAGAACAACGCGCCCAACTCCGCCAAGCCGCCCTGGAGTACCACGAGTTCCCAACGCCGGGGAAGCTGGCGATCTCGGCCACCAAGTCCTTGGTGAACCAACGCGACCTGGCCCTGGCCTACTCGCCCGGCGTGGCCGCGGCTTGCGAAGCCATCGTCGACGACCCGTCGTCGATCTTCCGCTACACCGCCCGTGGCAACTTGGTGGCCGTGGTCACCAACGGGACTGCGGTGCTGGGCCTGGGTGACATCGGGCCCGAGGCCGCCAAGCCGGTGATGGAGGGCAAGGCGGTCCTGTTCAAGAAGTTCGCCGGGATCGATGTGTTCGACATCGAACTGCGCGAGCGCGACCCCAAGAAGCTGGTGGAGATCATCGCGGCCTTGGAGCCGACCTTCGGAGGCATCAACCTCGAAGACATCAAGGCGCCCGATTGCTTCGAGGTGGAGCGGGCCTTGCGTTCGCGCATGAAGATTCCCGTCTTCCACGACGACCAGCATGGCACCGCCATCGTGGTGGGGGCGGCCTTGATGAACGGCTTGAAGGTGGTGGGCAAGAAGCTCGACGAGATCAAGCTCGTGACCAGCGGTGCCGGCGCCGCCGCATTGGCTTGCTTGAACCTGTTGGTGAAGCTGGGGGTGCCTCGCCACAACATTTGGGTGACCGATTTGGCGGGCGTCGTCTACGAAGGACGCACCGAGCTGATGGACCCGGACAAGGTGCAGTTCGCCCAGAAGACCGATGCGCGCAAGTTGGCCGAGGTCATCCAAGACGCCGACGTGTTCCTCGGTCTGTCGGCCGGCGGCGTGCTCAAGCCCGACATGGTCAAGGCCATGGGGCCTCGCCCTTTGATCTTGGCATTGGCCAACCCCACGCCGGAAATCCTGCCCGAAGAGGTGGCGGCGGTGCGCGACGACGCCATCATGGCCACGGGTCGCAGCGACTACCCCAACCAGGTCAACAACGTCTTGTGCTTCCCGTACATCTTCCGGGGCGCGTTGGACAGCGGTGCGACCACCATCACCGATGAGATGGAAGTGGCCGCGGTGCATGCCATCGCGGAATTGGCGCAGGCGGAGCAGAGCGAGGTGGTGGCGGCCGCGTACGCCGGCGCTTCGCTGAGCTTCGGGCCCGAGTACCTGATCCCCAAGCCCTTCGATCCGCGCTTGATGATGCGCATCGCCCCGGCCGTGGCCCAGGCGGCGATGGACAGCGGCGTGGCCCAACGCCCGATCGCCGACTTCGACGCCTACCGGGAAAAGCTGCAAAGCTTCGTCTACGCCAGTGGCACGACGATGAAGCCCATCTTCAGCATCGCCAAGCGGGCCAAGGCCAAGCGGGTCGTGTACGCCGAGGGCGAGGACGAGCGCGTGCTGCGGGCTGTCCAGGTCGTGGTGGACGAGGGCCTGGCCCAGCCCATCCTCGTGGGCCGCCCGGCGGTGATCGAGAAGCGCTGCGAGCGCTTTGGCCTGCGGGTTCGTCCGGGCAAGGAGTTCGAGGTCTGCAACATCGAGAACGACCCGCGCTACCGGGACTTTTGGCAGACCTACCACCGCATGGGCGAGCGCAAGGGCATCACCGAGCAGTTGGCCAAGATCGAGATGCGCCGGCGCCTGACCTTGGTCAGCGCCATGTTGCTGCACAAGGGTGAGGCCGATGGCATGTTGTGTGGCACGTGGCACAGCACGGCCAACCACTTGGCCTACATCGACCAGATCATCGGCAAGCGCGCGGGCGTCAACACCTACGCCTGCATGAACGGTCTGGTGCTGCCCGGCCGGCAGGTCATGCTGGTCGACACGCACATCAACTACGACCCGACGGCGGCGCAGTTGGCCGAGATCACGATCATGGCGGCGGAGGAAATGCGCCGCTTCGGCTTGCGGCCCAAGGCGGCCTTGCTCAGCCACAGCAACTTCGGCTCGAGCAACCAGCCGTCGGCGCTCAAGATGCGCGAGACCCTGGCCCTGCTCCACGACCAAGCCCCATGGCTGGAGGTGGACGGCGAGATGCACGGCGACACCGCCCTGGATGCCGACTACCGTGCCAAGCTCATGCCCCGCAGCACCCTGTCGGGCGAAGCGAACTTGTTGGTGCTGCCCAACATCGATGCGGCCAACATCGCCTACAACTTGTTGAAAACGGCGGCCGGCGGCGGCATTGCCATCGGCCCGGTGCTGCTCGGGGCGGCCAAGCCTGTGCACATCCTGACGCCCAGCGCCACCGTGCGGCGCATCGTCAACTTGACGGCCTTGACCGTGGCCGATGCCAACGCCAGCCGCTGAAATTCACGATGCGAAAGCCGTGCCAAGGGTGTTTTCCCGGGGGCGTTATCGGCGCTTCGCTCAAAAAGTTTGCATCTCGATGTGACGATGACTTTCACCTCGTAAGCTTTTTGAATCAAAGGTTTACGTGCATGTGAGTGCCCGCAAACGACGAAGACTGCCCCGGTTTGTCCGGGGTGTTTGGGCTTGAGCTTTCGGGGCGATTTCGGTACCATTTGCGCCTTCATTTGAGGGTAAACCCGTGGCACCGTCGGTCGATCAGTCGCAGCGTTCAGGGTGGGGTCAACGCCTCACCCAGGGCCTCGCGGCCTTGGCTTTGGGCCTGTCCCTGGGGGCGGTGGCGGCGCGCGAGTCGCCGGCCCCGTCGATGCCCACGGTGGCGCTGTCGGCCTTGCCGACCCAAGCGCAGCGGACCCACCAACTGATCCTGGCCGGAGGGCCCTTCCCCTACGCCAAAGACGGCACCGTGTTTGGCAACCGGGAGCGCTTGTTGCCAGCGCAGCCCCGAGGCCACTACCGCGAGTACACCGTGCGCACGCCGGGCGCACGCAACCGGGGCGCGCGCCGGTTGGTCTGTGGTGGGGTGCCGCCCACCCGGCCGCAAGTTTGTTACTACACCGAGGACCACTACGCCAGCTTCCGCCAGGTGCTGACGAACTGATGGCGCCCACCCCCGTTCTTTCTCGAGTCCCAGAGGTAGCTTCCATGCTGTTGCAATCCATTCGCCCCAATTCGGTGCAGTCGATCCGGGCCCACCGGCCGGAAGACCTGTTGCAAGCGGCCCAAGAGGCCGGTCAGCATTTCCTGTACGCCAACCTGGCCGACGCGCCGTCGAAGCAAGACGTGCTGGAGCGCATCGCGGCGGGCTTCTTGTTCCCCGAGCACTTCGGCAAGAACCTGGACGCCTTGTACGACTGCATGACGGACCTGGTGCACAAGTCGGGTCCGCAACCCGGCTTCGTGGTGGTGTTGGAGCAATTGCCCGACAACAGCAAGTTCGACCGTGAGAGCCGCGAGCAACTGTTGGACGTGTTCCGTGAGGCGGCCGACTACTGGGGCGACCGCCGCGTGCAGTTCCGCTGCTTCTACTCGTTCCAGTACCCGGCCCAAGAAGCGGGCATCTGGGAAACGCGGACCCTGGAGCCGCAAACCCCGCCGGAAAAGCCCCTGCCCAAGAGCGCGGCTGCCAAGGCGGGTGGCAATCCCAACTTCGGCCTGAACATGCCGCTGATGTGCTCGGCCTTCGACACCTCGGCTTGGCTCAACGCGGCCTGACCGGCGGCTCTCCGAACGAAAAGGGCGCCCATGGGGCGCCCTTTTGATTTTTGGCGTCGAAGCGCGCTCAGAGCGACTGCGCCAAGGCGACGAATTCGGCCACCGGCACCTCTTCTGCTCGGCGCTGAACGTCGAAATGGCCCGCGAAGCCCCGGGCGTCGAGCCAACGGCCCAGGCTGTGGCGCAGCAGCTTGCGGCGCTGGCTGAAGGCCACTTGGACCAGTTCCTCCAGCAGCGACGCGTTGACGCCGGACGGCGTGGCGTGGGGCGTCATGCGCACGATGGCCGACATCACGCGGGGCGGTGGATCGAAGGCCTCGGGAGGGACGTCGAACAGGGCTTCGACGTCGTAGCGCCATTGCAGCATCACGCTCAGGCGCCCGTAGTCCTTGCTGCCCGGCCCCGCGGCCATGCGGTCCACCACTTCCTTTTGCAGCATGAAGTGCTGGTCGATCACCCGGTGCGCGAACGGCAGCAGGTGGAACAGGATGGGGGAGCTGATGTTGTAGGGCAGGTTGCCCACCACCCGCAGGCGATCGGGCAGGGCACTGGCGAAGTCCACCCGCAGCACGTCGCTTTCGATGACCGTGAGGTGGGGGTGTTGCCGAAGCCGCGCGGCCAAATCGCGGTCCAACTCGATGACGGTTAGTGCTCCGAGTCGCTCGACCAGCGGCTGCGTCATGGCCGCCAGCCCGGGCCCGATTTCGACCATGGCGTCGCCCGGTCGCGGGTCGATCGCCCGCACGATGGCGTCGATGACGCCCGTGTCGGTCAGGAAGTGCTGGCCGAAGCGCTTGCGGGCTTGGTGCGGTGCGCTCAAGCCCAGGCCTCAGTCGTTCGCTTCGGTGTCACGCAGCTCGACAAAGGCCTTGTCGCGCAGGTCCTTGACCCATTCTTTGTACGCCGTTTCGAACTTGCGCTCGCGCAGCACGCCGCGGGCCTGGTCGCGCAGCTTTTGCGGGTCGATCTTGGTCTCGCGGCGCTCCAGCACCTGGATCAAGTGGATGCCGAAACGCGACTGCACCGGCTCCGAAATGCCGTTCAGCGGCAAGGCGTCCATGGCCGCTTCGAACTCCGGCACGAAATTGCCCGGCGGGGCCCAGCCCAGGTCGCCGCCGTTGGCGGCCGTGCCGTCCTCCGAGTACTCCTTGGCCAGGTCTTCGAACTTGGCGCGCCCGACTTCGATGGCGCGCTTGGCTTCGGCCAAGCGACGGGCCACTTGCTCGGGCGGCAGGCGATCGCTGGGGCGCAGCAGGATGTGCCGCGCCCGGGTCTCGGTCACCACGTTGGCATCGGCACTGGCTTGCCGTTCGATCAGCTTGAGCACGTGGTAGCCGGCCTCGCTGACCACCAACTCGGGGCTCACCTGGCCGGGGGCCAAGTTGGCCACCGCTTTGACGAACAGGTCGGGCAAGCGGTTGGCGGCGCGCAGGCCGATCTCACCGCCGCGATCGCGGTTGGCGTCGTCGCTCAGTTCCTTGGACACCGCCGTGAAGTTCTCGCCCGAGCGCACGCGGGTCAGCGCCAGGGTTGCTTTTTGCTTGCGGGCCTCGCGCTCCGCGGCCGAGGCATCGGAGGGCACGGGCACGAGGATCTGCGCGATGTTCAGCGGCGCGTTGGTCCGCGCAGCGGCTTGACGCTCTTCCAGGTAGGTGTCGATCTCGCCGTCGGTCACGCGGATGCGGCTGACCACCTCGCGGTCGCGCACCCGCTCTTGCAGCATCTGATCCCGCATGTTTTCGCGGAAGCGCTTCACGTCGATGCCATCGGCCTTCAACCGTTCGATCAACTGCGGCATGGTCAAGCGGTTCTGGACCGCCACGTTGGCCACCACGCGGTCGAGTTCGGGTTCGTCCACGCGCGCACCGCTGTCGCGGGCGTAGGTCACCAACACGCGCTCTTCGATCAGTTGTTCGCGTGCGGCTTCGCGGGCGCTCAGCAGGTCGGGTGCCGGCTGGCCGCTGCGACGGGCTTCGTCGCGCAGGCGCTCGGCGCGCCCGGCGATCTCGCCCGCGGTGACCACCTCGCTGTTGACCACCACGGCGATGTGGTCGCCTGGGATGCGCCGCGCGCGCGCGGCGGCCTCTTCGGCGGCCGCGGCGGCGGGCGTGGGCCCGCTGCGGGTGTCGAGGGCGGGCTTGGCGTTGGCCGGTTGGGCGTTCGCCGGGCCGGTGCCCATTGCCAGGGTCAAGGCCAGGGAAGCGGCCAGCGCCAAAGCGCTCATGCGGAACAGGGTCATGGGGTCGCGGGGAGGCCGTCGTCGCTGGCCAGAGGGCGGTAACCGGGCACATTGTCCCTCAGGACCTTGAGCGCATTGGCGCCCAAGCGGGACAGGCCGACCAGTTCGAGTTGGATGAGGAAGCGGGTGTTGGCCTGGCTCAGGCCGGTGGACAGGCGCTCGACCCCCATGCGAAGCACCCAGCAGCCGGAGTTGTACTCCAGGCCCAACAGGGAATCGGTGACGCGGCTCTCGCGCATGCTGTACTGCACCCGTCCGGCGCTGTACCAGCGACCTTGGCAGCTTTGCCCGCTGGCGGAGACGCCTTGGCGTCCGGCCAACGGCCATTGCCAGGCCAAGTCGAGTTGTTCCGATTGGTCTCGCTGGAAGCGGTAGGCCAAGCTCACGGTCCGGTAGGGGCCCGGGTTGTATCGGGCGCGGAGCACCGAGCGCACACTGCGTTGGTTGTCGGGGTTGAATTGGACCGCGCCGTCGAGGTACCACGGGTCCCGCAGGTGGGCCGCGCCCGTGAGCAGCATGTCGGAGAAGCGCCGCGAATCTGGGATCGGGCTCAGGCGCTGGGTGCGGAACTGGTAGCGCTGCACCAGGCCCAAACGCAGCAGTTCTTCGCCGTTCTGGGGGCTTAGCCAACGGCTGACCGCCCCGAAGGCCAGTTGCCGGGCATCGGCCACCCGGTCGACCCCCGTGAACGGGTTGATCGCGTACAGGGACTCGACGTTGAAGTCGCGCTCGGCGCTGTCGAAGTTCGGCAGGTTCTCTTGGGCGCGGTACGGCGTGTTCACGAACAAAAGGCGCGGCTCCAGGCTTTGCAGCATGGGGCGTCCGAACAGCGCCGTGTCGCGTTCGAAGGCCAGGCCGGCGTCGATCGAGAAGGTTGGCACCACGCGGTCGGCCCGGGTGCGGCCGTCGGCGAGCGGGGTTTTGACCCGGTACGCCGCCGCGTTGAGGTCCAGGCGAGGAATCAGCCACCAGGCCGGGTCCAGCACGGGCAAGGCCAGGTGGGCCAGGGCGTGCAGGCGTTCGCCTTCGGGCGACTGCGACGCCAAGGCCGCGGCGGGCAGGCTGAAGCGGTTGAACTCCAGTTCCAACCCGCCCTCCAGGCGGGGCCGGTGCTGACGGGGCATGAAGCCCGCGAGCAAGCCCAGTTCGCCCCGGCTGCTGAGGCGCAAGCCCACCTGAGGATCGCGCTGGTAGGGGGCCACGATTTGCGTGCCCAACTCCGTGGTCTGGAGCACCTGCCAGCGCTGCACGCGGGCATAGGCCTGCCAATCGAGCGCCTCGCCCCAGCCGCCGCGTTGCGCCAATTGCAGGTCGCTCGAAAGCAGCCGCGGCGTGGGACTGGCGATGCGGCGCCGCAGGTCCTTCCAGTAGTCGTCGTCGCTGACCCGCTCGGTGGCCCAGCGCAGGTCCAAGCCCGGCCAGGGCGCCGCTTGACCCGAGAGGCGCAGCGCCCAGCGGTCGTCGCCGCGAACGCGGTCGTGCGGGAGCCACGACCCTTGCAATTCGCCCGAGCCCCAGGGGCTCAATCCGCGGACCTCGCCGTCGGCGCCGAACCCCCGTCGGGTCATGACGAAGGGGGTCAAGGTGGCGTCGGCGTTGTCGGCCAGGTTGAAGTAGTACGGGACGGCCAGTTCGAAACCGCTGCGGTTGTCGGCCCCAATGTGGGGCGGAAGCCAGCCGGACCGGCGCTGGTCGCCCAGCGGGAAGGAAAACGAGGGGGCGGCCAACAAAGGCACGCCCATGAAGCGCAGCACGGCCCCTTCGGCGCGGCCTTCGTTGCGCGCCAGGTCCAACTCGAGTCGGTCGGTGCGCAACTCCCAGTCGGGGGCCACGGGCTGCCCTTGCTCGTCGACGCGCGGGCAACTGGAGTACGAGGCGGCATCGGCGCGCATGCGCTGCTCGCCCAAAAAGTCCAGGCGTTGCGCCTGTCCGCTGCCCCCGGTTTGCGCGATGCGGTACGTCGGCGCCAGTAACTCGCCCAAGAAGGCGTCCAACTCCAGGCGGAGTGCGCGCCCTTGGATGTGGCTGCCGAGGTGTTCGATCTGGACCTCGCCTGGCGCCACCACCTCGGTGCGCGTTTCGTTCATTTGCAGCGCCTCGGTGCGCAGCAGGGTGTCGCCGTAGCGAAGTTCCACGCCCCCTTCGGCACGCACGGACTTGCCCAACTCGGCCGTGCTGCGATCGGCTTTCAAGACCATCGCCTTGTCGCGCTCCTTGCCAGGCACGGAGGGTGCCGATCGCGGCGCGCTGCCCTTGATCAGGCGCAGAGGCGCATCTGCATCTGCCGGGGTAGGCGCTTGGGCCCAGGCCGAGGCCACCCAGCAGCAAGCAGCGGCCACCGGCAGCAGGCGTCGGGCGGAACGGGGCCAGGGGGTGCCGCGAAAGGGCAGGGCGCCCGGGGCGCCAGAGGGGAGGAGGCGTGGCATTTCTAAAATCGATTATCCCCAGCGCGGTTCACCGTCCCCGGCCGCGTGGCCCTCCTGATTTTTGGTGCCCCCTCCCATGACCCTTTCTGCGTGGTTCGAGCCCGACCGCGAGGCGCAGCTTCTTGCTTGGCTGCGCGGCCTGCCCGCGGGCCTCGGCCTGGCCCTGGATGGCCTGCACGTGGCGGCCAGCGATGCCAGCCCCCGCCGTTACTGGCGCCTGCCGCTGGCCGATGGGCGCAGTGCCATCGTGATGGACGCGCCCACGGCCCACAACGACCTCGCACCGTTTTGCGATGTCCAAGAGCGCCTGCTGCGGGCCGGCTTGTCGGCCCCGATGAACCTGGCCGCCGACCCGTCCCAGGGCTTTTTGCTGATGACCGACCTGGGGGCCAGCACCTACCTGCCGGCGCTGCAGGCCGCGCAGGCCGGGCAGGGCAACGCCGAGTCGCTGATGCGCGCGGCCATTGCGACCCTGGTGCGACTGCAACGGGAAGGCGACGCCGAGGGATTGCCGCCCTATGACGAAGCCTTGATTCGCCGTGAGCTGCAGTTGTTCCCGGACTGGTGCGTTCGGCGCGAGTTTGGGCAGGCCTGGGATGCCACGCAGCAGCGGCATTGGGAGTCGGTCTGTGGCGCCCTGGTCGGCGCGTTCGCCGAGCAGCCACAGGTGCTTGTGCACCGCGATTTCATGCCGCGCAACCTCATGCTCCCGCCCACCGAGGGCGCGGCTCCCGGCGTGCTGGACTTCCAAGATGCCGTGCGCGGCCCGGCGGGCTACGACATCGCTTCCCTGCTGCGCGATGCCTTTGTCAGTTGGGACGAAGCGCAAGAGTTGGACTGGGCCATCCGCTACTGGGAGCAGGCCCGCAAGGCCGGCATCGATTGGGACGAGGACTTCGGCCAGGTGTGGCGACGCATCGAGTGGACGGCACTGCAGCGCCACCTCAAGGTGCTCGGCATTTTCTGCCGCCTGAAGCACCGCGACGGCAAGCCGGCCTACGCCGAAGACCTGCCGCGCTTCTTCGCTTACGCCACCAAAACCGCCATGCGGTACCGCGAGTTGGCGCCGCTGGTGCCCCTTCTCGAGGCGCTGCGCCCCGGCCTCACGGCCGTGGGCGTCACGATGCGCTGATCAGAGGTAGCGCGCTTCCAAGTGCGCCCGAAAGTGCGCCGGGTTCAGCGGCTCGCCGCTGGCCCGTTGCACCAGTTCCGGCGTGCTCCGGCGGCTGCCTTGGCTCCAGACCTTGGCTTTGAGCCAGTCGAACACCGGGATCAGGTCGCCGCGCGCGATGCGGTCGTCCAGGTCGGGCATTTCGCGGCGCATGGTGGCGAACCACTGCGCGGCGTACATGGCGCCCAGCGTGTAGCAGGGGAAGTAGCCGAATAGGCCGGCCGACCAGTGCACGTCCTGCATGCAGCCGTTGGTGTAGTTGCCCTCGGTAGAAAGTCCAAGCAGCTCGGTCATCTTGGCGTGCCACAGCGCGGGGATGTCCTCGCACTCGATCTCGCCTTCGATCAGCGCCCGCTCGATCTCGTAACGCAGGATCACGTGGGCAGGGTAGGTCACCTCGTCGGCATCGACGCGGATGTAGCCCGGCTTCACGCGGGTCAGCAGTTGGTGCAGGTTGTCGGCCTCGAAGGCGGGCTGGGCGCCCAAGTGCCGCTGCAGCAGCGGCGCCAGTTGCCGGGCGAAGCCGGGGTGGCTGCCCAGTTGCATCTCGAACGACAGACTTTGGCTTTCGTGGATGCCCATCGAGCGGGCTTCCGCCACGGGCAGGCCCAGCCACTCGCGCGGCAGGTTTTGCTCGTAGCGGCCGTGGCCGGTTTCGTGGATCACGCCCATCAGCGCGGGCAGGCAGTCGTCCTCGCGGTAGCGCGTGGTCATGCGCACGTCCTCGGGCACGCCGCCGCAGAAGGGGTGGGCCGATTCGTCCAGGCGGCCGGCCTCGAAGTCAAAGCCCATCAACTGCATCGCGGCCAAGCCCAGCTCGCGCTGGGCGCTCTTGGGGAACGGGCCTTCGGGACGCAACACGGCCTCGGTCGATTGCTTAACCATCACGCGTTGGATCAGGCTGGGCAGCCACTGGCGCAGGTCACCGAACACGCGGTCGATGTCGGCGCTGCGCATGCCCGGCTCGTAGCGGTCCAGCAGCGCGTCGTACTTGCTCAGACCTTGGGCCTCGGACAAGCGGCTGGCCATTTCCCGTTGCAAGCGCACCACTTCCTTCAGGTTGGGCAGGAAGCCGCTCCAGTCGTTGGCCGGACGTTGCGTGCGCCAAGCGTGCTCGCAGTGCGAGGTGGCCAAGCTGATGGCCTCGACCAGCGAAGGTGGCAGCGCGTTGCGCGCATCCCAAGCGCGCCGCATTTCGCGCAGCGAATCGCGCTCGAAGTCGCTCAGGGGCTCGGCGGCGGCTTCGTCCAGCCAGGTCTTGAGCTCCGGCGCCGTGCCCATCTCGTGCAGCAGCCCGCCGACTTCGGCCAGCGCCGCGGCGCGGGCATCGTTGCCCTTGGGGGGCATGAAGGCCGACTGGTCCCAGGCGGCGATCGATTGCAAGTGGCCCAGGCGGTGCATGCGGAGGTGGCGCTGGACGAGTCGTTCGTAGGCGGGGTTGCTCATGGGGGCGATAGAAAGGACGCAGAGGGCAGGATTGTCGTCAGCACGGTGACCCTGATTCGCTGGATTGGCAATCGGGGGAAGTCGGCGCAGACTTCGGTCGTTCCCCCTGAAACAGGCGAATCCCGCCTGGTTCTCGAATCGCGCACGCGACCCCCGGGGCTTGTGCCTCACGATGTTTTACAGACTGAACTTGACATGACGAATCGCCACACTCCCTCGTTGCCCTTCGCATGGCGTGCACCTGTGGCGGTCGCCGCACTGATGCTGCTAGCGTCTTGCGGCGGTGGGCAGCCCGACCCGCAGCCGGTTCTGAAAGCGGCCGCGGTCCGCCAAGCGCCCCCCGTGCGCGCACAGGAGGCCTTCGCCATTCAAGATTCGGCCGCGCCCATCCTGTCGGTGGGGCGTGCGCTGCAGTTCCGGCTGAGCGCCTCCAACGCCGAGGGCGAGGTGCGTTGGCGCGTGGCTGCCGGGGCCTTGCCCCAGGGCTTGCGGCTGACGCCGAATGGCGACCTGCTGGGCACGGCCCAGCGCGCCGGCGAGACCTGGGTCGAGGTGGAGGCCGTCGATGCTGCAGGCCAGGTGGCGCAGGCACGCCTTCGCTTCTCGGTGGTCGAACCCGATGCTGCCGAAGCCTCCGACGCCGACAGCCCTACCCGTTGGGCTGGTCGTGCATTGCGTGATCCTGTGGGCGCCGCCGCTGGGCCGGACCGCCGGGCCCGCGCCGTGGCCGCCGACGGAACTCCTCTTGCCGACCTGCCGGAACTGGTGGCTCTGTTGCGAACGGTGCCCGAAGGGGGGTGGGTGCAGGTCAACGCCAACTTGTTCAACAGCGTGTGGACGCCCGCGGACTTGCGCGTGTGGGAGCAGAACTTTGGCGGGGTGGGGCAGCCGGCCTCGCTGATCACCGCCTGGAGTGGGTTTGCTTGGGACAGCCGACGTGGCGACCTGCTGCTGTTCGGGGGGGGGCATGCCAACTACGGGGGCAATGAGGTGTATCGCTGGAGAGGCAGCACGCGGCTGTGGGAGCGTGCCTCACTGCCCAGCGACATTCAACTCTTCCGGGCTGGGGCATTTCACGCGGTTGACGGGCCCGACAACGCTCCGGCTGCCGCCCATACCTACGACAACAACATCTATTTGCCCGTGGCAGATCGCTTCCTGGTGCTGGGTGGGGCCAGCTACAACACCGGAGGCGCCTATGTACGAGACAACGGCAGCGGCGGCACCCGCGTCACCGGCCCCTATTTGTGGGACCCGGCCAAAGCCGATCCGATGAAGGTCGGTGGGACGACGGGCTCGCACGTCAAACGGGTGGCTCCGTTTCCCGAGGTCACTGGTGGGGCGATGTGGCAAAACCGGGATGCGGCGCGCTACTTCGCGCCCACTTCGATCCCTGGCGCCCATTTGCAGGGCTGCACCGGCTACGCGCAGGAGGGCGGCAAGGACGTGGTCTACATGGCGGCCCGGCCTCCGGGCGGGGGCACGTCCACTTACCTTTACCGCCTGGCCTTGAATGACGTCGGCAATCCGGCGGCTGACACTTGGAGTCGAGTCGGCGCATGGTGGGACACCCCACAGGGCCAAACGGTCTGTGCCTATGACCCCGTGCAGCGCTTGGTGGTGCGCGTGGCGGACAAGACACGTCCCTTTGCCTTTTGGAACGTGGCGACCGCCCTCACAGGGCCCAATGGAAATGCCGACAAAACCCTGTCCTACACCGAAGCCTCAGGCGAGTTGCAGGCCCTGCTGAGCGCCGGCACGTTGTCCATTCAGAACTGCGGCTTTGACTTCGATCCCGTGCGCCGCGATCACGTGCTTTGGTGCGGTGCCGACTACCTGTGGCGCTTGAAGCCGCCTGCGACGGTGTCGACCACGGGCTGGACCTTGACACGTCAACCCAACGTCGGCGGCGCCCTGCCCAGCGCCAACGTGGGCACCGGCATTTTGGGCAAGTGGAAGTACATCCCCAACTTGGACGCCTTCATGGCGCTGCAAAACAGCATGGAAGGTCAGGTGTGGTTGTACAAGCCGTTCGGCTGGCAGCCACCCAACGGCACCCCCGCCCCCGTCAACCAACCCCCCTCGGTCGCGCTGAGTGCGCCGCGTCAAGGCGACGTGGTGGCTCCCGGGCAGGCCATGACCGTGGCTGCGACGGCCAGCGATCCTGATGCCGGCGGAAGCGTTGTCAAAGTGGAGTTCCTTGAAAACGACTTGGTGGTCGCCACGCTGACGCAAGCGCCTTGGCAAGTGGTGCGCAACGCGCCGGCGACTGGCAGTGTTCGCTTTGCGGCTCGGGCCACCGACAACGCCGGTGCGGTGACCACCAGCAGCACGGTGACGGTGCAAGTGCAAGTGCCCAACCAGGCGCCCAGTGTTTCGCTGACTTCGCCCCAGTCGGGGCAGACTTTTGTCTTGGGCCAGCCGATCGTGATCACTGCCCAGCCCAGCGACCCCGAGGGTCAGGTCGCTTCGGTCAGCTTCTTTGCCAATGGCGTGCCGCTGGCGACCGTGACCCAGGCTCCCTGGTCCACCACCTGGTCCCAGGCGAGCCTGGGGACCAAGGTCCTGACGGCGACCGTGACCGACGCTGGCGGGTTGACAGCCAACGCCTCGGCCGTCTCTATCACGGTGCAAGCACCGCCTGAAACCGGTACGCCCGTTATCCGCGTGCTGCAGGACGGCTTGGCGGGCTACAACGGAACGCGGGACGCCAATTTGTACGTCTGGTGGCCGACGACCAACCTAGGCGCGCGGACCAACCTGGCGGACGAGTACGGCTCGTACACACCGGTGTTGCGCTTTGCGATCTTTGCTCGCGAGGGCGGGCCCATCCCGGACAACGCCACCATCGTCAGTGCGCAACTGGGGCTGTTCAAAAGTACTGCGTACGACGTGACCCTGTCCGCTTACCGCCTGCTTTGCGATTGGAACGAGGTCACAGTCACGTGGAACGCGTGTCGCAGCGGAACGAACTGGGCCAGCCCCGGTGCCGTTGGCTCGTCGGATGCTTTGGCCATCGCTGACGGCAGCGGTGCCATCGGCTGGCCTGCCGGCTGGATGAGCATCGACGTGGGGCCGGGTGTTCGTGCCATGCAGCAGGGCGCGGTGAACCATGGCTGGAAGCTGCGGCGCACCGCGGGCAACCCCAACTTGAAGACCTTCTGGTCCCGCGAATACGCGCTTGACCCCAGCCTGCGCCCGAAGCTGACGGTCACTTACACCGTCCCCTGACCCGGCAACCCGCCCGGGAACACCCACAGCAAAAACGACGTCATCACGAAGTAGCGGGCGGCCTTGCCGACGGCCATCCAGGCCACGCAAGGCCAGAACGGCAGGCGGAGCCAGCCGGCCACGGCGCACAGGGGGTCGCCCACCACGGGCAGCCAACTCAGCAAGCAGGCCTTGGGGCCGAAGCGTTCGAGCCAGGCCAGCAGGCGGGGGTTGTTCGGGCGGTGCTTTTGCCAGCGCTCGTAGCCGCGCTCGGCACCGTAGCCCATGCCCCAGCTGATGGCGCCGCCCAAGGTGTTGCCCACCGTGGCCACGGCGATGGCCGCCCAGAACAGGCTGGGGTCGGCCTTGACGAGCGCAAAGACGACGGGCTCCGAGCCCATGGGCAGCAGCGTGGCCGACACCAGTGCCACGATGAACACCGCCGGCAGTCCGACGGTCGGCAGGGCCAGCCAGGCGAGCAGGGCGGTGATCCAGGCGGTGAGGGTGGCTTCCATGGCGCGCGGATTCTGGCGTGCTCAGGGCTTCCCCTTAGAATCTGCTGTTTTTTTAGGCAAGCCTCCCCCATGCGCATCGGTCCCCACGAGCTGCCCAACCGGCTGTTTGTCGCCCCGATGGCCGGCGTGACCGACCGCCCTTTCCGCACGCTGTGCAAGAAGCTGGGGGCGGGGTACGCGGTCAGCGAGATGGTGACCAGCCAACCCCACCTGTGGGCCAGCCTGAAGACCAGCCGCCGCGCCAATCACGATGGGGAGCCGGCGCCGATCGCCGTGCAAATCGCCGGCGTGGACCCGGTGCAGATGGCCGAAGCCGCCCGCTACAACGTGCAGCGCGGCGCGCAGATCATCGACATCAACATGGGCTGCCCGGCCAAGAAGGTGTGCAACGTGTGGGCCGGCTCGGCGCTTATGCAGAACGAAGCCTTGGCCCTGCGCATCGTCGACGCCGTGGTGCAGGCCTGCGCGCCCTTGAACGTGCCCGTCACGCTCAAGATGCGCACCGGCTGGTGTGCCACCCACAAGAACGCGCCGGCCCTGGCCGTGGCCGCGGAGCAGCTGGGCGTGCAGATGCTGACCGTGCACGGCCGAACGCGCGAGCAGGGCTACGGCGGCGAGGCGGAGCACGACACCGTGGCCGCCATCAAGCGCGCCGTGCGCATCCCCGTGGTGGCCAACGGCGACATCGACAGCCCCGAGCGCGCCGCGGCCGTGCTGGCCGCGACGGGCGCCGACGCCATCATGATCGGCCGCGCGGCGCAAGGCCGGCCCTGGATCTTTGGCGACATCGCGCATTACCTGGCGCATGGCACGCACCGCCCCGCGCCGCGCGTGGCCGAGGTGCAGGCCTGGCTGACCGAGCACCTGGACGACCACTACCGCCTGTACGGCGAGCTCACGGGCACCCGCACGGCGCGCAAGCACATCGGCTGGCTGCTGAAGCAGCTGCCCGGCGGCGAGGACCTGCGCGCCGCCATGAACCAACTGCAGACCAGCGCCGAGCAGCTGCGCTGGCTGGACGACACCTTTCAGCGGCTGGCGCTCGACTTCGAACGCCTGCCCGCCAACGACGCCGCGCTCTTGCAGCAGGCCTGACCGATCTCGACCCGCCCATGCCCGTGAAGTCCCTGGACGAATGCGTCCGCGAAAACCTCGATGTCTATTTCCGCGACCTCGGCGACCAAACGCCGCACTCGCTGCACGAGATGGTCGTCAAGCTCGTCGAGAAGCCGCTGCTCGAAGTGGTGATGGCCCGTTGCCAAGGCAACCAGAGCCGTGCCGCCGATTGGCTGGGCATCAACCGCAACACCCTGCGCCGCAAACTTTCCGATCACCACCTCCTGTGAGCTCCTTCATGGCCTTGACCGCACTCCTTTCCGTCTCCGACAAGACGGGCATCGTTGACTTCGCCCGCAGCCTGCACGGCCTGGGCTGCACCTTGCTGAGCACGGGCGGCACCGCCAAGCTGCTGCAGGAATCGGGCTTGCCCGTCACCGAGGTGGCCCAGCACACCGGCTTCCCGGAAATGATGGACGGCCGCGTCAAGACCCTGCACCCGACCATCCACGGCGGCCTGCTGGCCCGCAGCGACCTGCCCGAGCACGTGGCCGCCATGCAGCAGCACGGCATCACGCGCATCGACATCCTGGCCGTCAACCTCTACCCCTTCGAGGCCACCGTGGCCAAGCCGGGTTGCACGCTGGAAGACGCCATCGAGAACATCGACATCGGCGGCCCGGCCATGGTGCGCAGCGCGGCCAAGAACTGGAAGGACGTCACCGTGCTGACCGACGCCGCCCAGTACCCCCAGGTGCTCGCCGAGTTGCTGGCCCATGGCAAGACCAGCGATGCCACGCGCTTTGCCTGCAGCGTGGCCGCGTTCAACCGCATCGCCCAGTACGACGCCGCCATCAGCAACTACCTGAGCGCTTACCAAGCCGACGGGACCTTGAGCGAGTACCCGGCCCAGCTCAACAGCAGCTTCGTCAAGGTGCAAGACCTGCGCTACGGCGAGAACAGCCACCAAAGCGCGGCGCTGTACCGCGACCTGCACCCCGCCCCGGGCAGCCTGGTCACCGGCAAGCAGTTGCAGGGCAAGGAGCTCAGCTACAACAACATCGCCGACGCCGACGCGGCCTGGGAGTGCGTGAAGAGCTTCGAGGCCCCGGCCTGCGTCATCGTCAAGCACGCCAACCCTTGCGGCGTGGCCGTGGCCGCGACGCCGGCCGAGGCCTACAGCAAGGCCTTCCAGACCGACCCGACCAGCGCCTTCGGCGGCATCATCGCCTTCAACCGCCCGGTGGACGGCGCCGCGGCCGCGCTGGTGGCCAAGCAGTTCGTCGAGGTGCTGATGGCCCCGAGCTTCACCGACGAGGCCCGCGCCATCTTTGCCGGCAAGGCCAACGTGCGCCTGCTGGAAATCGCGCTGCCCTTGGGCGGCCACACGCCCTGGCTGCAAGGCCGCAACGCGCAAGACAGCAAGCGCGTTGGTTCGGGCCTGCTGGTGCAGACCGCCGACAACCACTTCCTCCAGCGCGACGAGCTCAAGGTCGTCACCCAGTTGCAGCCCACGGCCCAGCAGCTGGACGACCTGATGTTCGCGTGGACGGTGGCGCAGTACGTCAAGAGCAACGCCATCGTCTTCTGCGGCGGCGGCATGACCCTGGGCGTGGGCGCCGGCCAGATGAGCCGCGTGGACTCCACCAAGATCGCCGCGATCAAAGCGGCCAACGCCGGTCTGGCCTTGAAGGGCTCGGTGGTGGCCAGCGATGCCTTCTTCCCCTTCCGCGACGGCCTGGACGTGCTGGCCGACGCGGGGGCCAGCTGCGTCATCCAGCCCGGCGGCTCGATGCGCGACGAGGAGGTGATCGCGGCGGCCAACGAGCGTGGCATCGCGATGGTGTTCACCGGCGTGCGCCACTTCCGCCACTGAGGCGTCGGTCGGCAAGGAGCAGGGCCCAAGCACAGCGCTTTGGCCCTGTTTTGTTTACAGCGATGCGCTTCAGCCGCGCACGTCGCCCACGGGCTCTTGGCCGAAGTCGGCGCGTGCCGCGAAGGCCAGCACCTTGGCGGCCACAGCCTCCGGCGATTCCAGTGCGCCGCTGGCCTTGAACTCGGCGAAGCGATCGCGCTCGGGGAACTTGTCGGGGTCGCCGCTGCGCAGTTGCACCTGCATGTCGGTGTCGATGATGCCGGGCGCCAGCGACACGATGCGCGCCGGCTGGGCTTGGCGCGCCTCGTCCATCGCCATCGCGCGGCTGAGGTGATCCATGCCGGCCTTGACGGCGCAGTAGGGCGCGGCGCCGGCCATGGCCCGCCGGCCCAGACCCGACGAGATGTTGACGATGCGCTTGTCGGGGCAGGCGCGCAGCGCGCCCACGAAGGCGGCCGACAGCAGCAACACGGCTTCGAGCCCCACGCGCACCGAGGCCGACAGTGCCGACAGCGAGACCGTCTCCACCGGGCCGGGCTCGGTGACCAACGCGGCGTTGTTGATCAGCAGCGCTTGCGTGGGCTTCAGTGGCGCCAAGAAGGCCTGCAGGCGTTCGGCGCCGGGCAGCGGGTCGGCCAGGTCCAGGCGCCACTGCTCGATGCTGGCGGGCAACTCGGCCGCCCAATGGCGCGCCAGGCCCAGCACCTGCCAGCCTTCGGCATGCAACTGCAGGGCCAGCGCGCGCCCCAGGCCGCGCGAATGGCCGGTGACGATGGCGAGCTTCATGGCGTGGCCTTTCCCGTCAAGCGCTGCTCAGGGGTGCGCGGCGATCACCTGGGCCACCGTGGCCGTGAGGCGCTTGCCGTAGTCGATGTGCAGGAACTCGTTGGGCCCGTGGGCGTTGCTCTTGGGGCCGAGCACGCCGCAGACCATCATTTGCGCGCTGGGGAAGCCTTGCTGCAGCAGGTTCATCAGCGGGATGGTGCCGCCCTGGCCCACGAAGCCCACCGGCGCGCCGAACTGGGCGCGGCTGGCGTCGTCCAGCGCCGTCAACAGCCAGGGCTGCAGGTCGGGCGTGTTCCAGCCGCTGGCCCCGTAAGCACCCATGCGGCCGTCGGGCTCGAAGGTGACCTTGGCGTTGTAGGGCGCGTTGTCTTCCAGCAGCGCCTTGAGCTTCAGCGCGGCGGCATTGCCATCCACCAGCGGGGGCAGGCGCAGGCTCAGCTTGAAGGAGGTGTAGGGCCGCAGCACGTTGCCGGCGTTGCTCAGGGGCGGCATGCCGTCCACGCCGGTCACGCTCAGGGTGGGCTTCCAGGTGCCGTTGATCAGCACCTGGGCCGGGTCCTCGCTCATGGGCAGCACGGCGCCACCGTCGGCCCCGCAGGCCCAGGGCAGGCGCTTGTAGACGGCGTCGCCGAGCACCGCGGCGGTGTCGCGGGCCTGCTGGATGCGCACTTCGGGGATGGGGCAGTGGAAGTCCTCGGGCAGCAGCGCGCCGGTTTTGGCGTCCTCCAGGCGGTCCATCAGCTGCCGCATGATGCGGAAGCTCGAGGGCACGATGCCACTGGCGTCGCCGCTGTGCACCCCCTCGGCCAGCACCTCGACCTTCAGCGTGCCGGTCACGTTGCCGCGCAGCGAGGTGGTCAGCCACAGCTGGTTGTAGTCGCCGGCGCCGCTGTCCAGGCACACCACCAGGCTGACGTTGCCGAATCGCGGGCGCAGCACGTCGATGTAGGCCGGCAGGTCGTAACTGCCAGACTCTTCGCAGGTTTCGATCAAGCCCACGCAGCGCGGTCGCGGCAGGCCTTCTTTGTCCAGCGCGATCAGGGCCGTGAGGCTGGCGTAGATGGCGTAGCCGTCGTCGGCGCCACCGCGGCCGTAGAGCTTGCCGTCGACGATCTTGGGCGTCCAGGGGCCCAGGTCGTTGCGCCAGCCGCTGAACTCGGGTTGCTTGTCCAGGTGGCCGTACAGCAGCACGGTGTCGGTGCTGCCGGTTTTGGTGGCGGGCAGCTCGAACAGGATGACGGGCGTGCGGTCGGGGGCGCGCACCACCTCCAAGGTCAGGCCGTGCAGCACATTGGGGCCGTGCGCGCCGCGCTGGCGCTCCACCCAGGCGGCGGCGTCGCGCACCACGCGTTCGATGTGGCCGTTGGCGGCCCAGTCCTTGTCGAACATCGGGCTCTTGGCGGGGATGGCGATGTAGTCCTGCAGCGCGGGGATGATCTGCTCGTCCCACATGCGGTGGCAGGTGCTGGCAAGGTTGGCGTTCATGGTGTCGTGGGGTGGGGGAAGCGGTGGTCGAGCGCGGCCTTCATCACGGCCAAAACCTCGGCGCGCTCGGGCTCGTTGAAGAGTTCGTGGGCCAGATTGTCGAAGCAGCGGCCCTGCACCACGGCGGGCGGTGCGGCCGTGGCGAAGGCCTCGCTGCCGCGTGGGGCCACGCAGCGGTCGGCGCCCGCCCACAGCAGCAAGGTGGGCACGCGCCAACGGGCGGCCTCGGCGCGCACCACTTCGCCACCGTCCACGATCATCTCGGCCACCGTGGGCGTGATGCGGCCGTGCACCATCGGGTCCTGCTGGTACAGCTTGACGACCGCGGGGTCGCGGCAAATCCAGGCCGGCTTCAGCCCATTGCCAGCGCCAAGGTGGGGCAAAAAGCGGCGCCCGAAGCCGAGCAGCAGGCGCTGGTCCCAGCGCATGCCGGGGTCCAGCGCCGGGGAACTGAGCACCAGCCAGTCGGGTTCGCGCCCAAAGGGCTCGCCGCGCAGGGCGCCGGCCACCACCCGCGCGGCCAGCAAGCCGCCCAGGCTGTGGCCGACCAAGATGAAGGGGCGGCCCGGCTCGCTCACCGCGTCGATGGCCGCGGCCACGTCGTCCAACATCGCGGTGGGCGTGGGCGCGTCGCCGCGCGGACCGCTGGCCCGGCCGTGGCCGCGCAAGTGCACCGCGCGAACGTCCAAGCCCCAGTGCACGAACTGCGCCGCCAAGGCCTCGTAGCGCCCTGGGTGCTCACCCAGCCCGTGCACCAAAAGCACCCGGGCCCGCGGGATGCCATGGGCGGGCCAGTGGTCGATGGGGAGGACGGCGTCGGGGCGTTGGAGGGCGGCCATGCGGGCAGTCTAGGACCGGCCGTACCGCGGCGTAACCGAAGGCGATGGGGTGTCGCGTGTCCCGCACACCCGCGGGCAGCTTGGCCGAGGTTCAGGGGCCCACGCGCCGCTCCCAGGCGTAGGCGGCCAAACGGGCCACGCCCAGGGCGCTGAGCACCAATCCCCACGTGCCCGGGTGGGCCGGTCCCCAACCCAGGGCACTGACGACGCTCAAGGCCAGGCCGAGCGACAGCGCGACCAAGCCGCCATGCAGCGCCGCCTGCCGGCGCAGGCCCTGTTCGCCCGCCATCAGGGCCTGCACCGCCTCGGCGCTGCTGGCGCGCAGCATCAGGTAGCGCATGCGGGCGTCGAGCAGCAGCTTGAAGGCGTAGGTCACGCACAGGAACAGCAGCACGGGAACGACGATGTTTTTGTCCATGGCGGGGCGCGAAAGGTGGGCGATGGCAGCATAGACACGGTGGGCCGCTGTCCGGTTGCAGGGGCCTCCCAAAGATTTTTTGCATCGGAGCTGCAACCGCCCCCGCGGCGGGCGTGTCTATGCCTGGCGTGTCTCCCCCTTCGCTCGACGACGACCGCGCCATGGTCCACGCCGCCCTCTCCGGTCAACCCGGGGCCTTCGCCGCCCTGGTGCACGCCCACCAACGCCTGGTGTGGCTGCTGGTGCAGCGCTTGGTGCGCGACCCGGAGGACGCGCGCGAGCTCGGCCAGGAGGCCTTCATGCGCGTGTCGCAGCGCCTGCACCAGTTTCGTTTTGAAAGCAGCCTGCGCACCTGGATCGGCCGCATCGCCACGTCGGTGGCGCTGCGCCATTTGGAGCGGCAGCGCCTGCCCACCGTCGAGATCGACGAGGCGCTGCCGCTCCCGGCGGCCGACGACACCGCGGCCGAGGTGGACGCGAGGCAGCAGCACGAACGCCTGCGCGACGCGATCGACGCGCTGGCGCCCGTGCCGCGCTTGGTCGTCACCCTGTTCTACCTGGAGGAGCTGCCCGTGGCCGAGGTCGCGGCGCTCACCGGCCTGCCTGACAACACGGTGAAAAGTCACCTCGCCCGCAGCCGCGCGCGCCTGCGCCAGCACCTGGAGACCTCGCGATGACCGAGCCGACCGCCGACGACGTTGACCGCAGCTTTCGCGCCGCCCTGCGCCGGCCGCGCGCGGGCGACGAGCCCCCGCCCGGCTGGGCGGAAACCGTGCTGGCCCGCGTGCCCGCGCCGCACACCCTGCGCCTGCGGCCCGCCGAACTGCTGGCCTGGACCCTGGCTTGGCTGGGCCTGCTGGCCATGGCCGCGCTCGTGCTGCTGATGACCCACGCCGATCTCGACGTATGGCGCCCCGTGCTGTCGCGCTGGGACGGGGCCTGGCCCTGGCTCGGCCTGGGCCTGGGCGGCCTCCTGCTCGGTCGGCCTCGACGCCGGTCGCCCTTCACCCCCTGAGGAGTTCCCATGAATCGTTGGATCGGCCGGCTTCTGGCTGGCGGCTTGGCCCTGGCCGCCTTGTCCTTGTCGCCCTCGCGCGCCGAGCCCGCGACGCCGTTGCCACCGCTGTCGCGCTTGCAGCCCTACCTGGACGAGATCCAGCGCGGCGACCTGCTGCACGCCGCTTGGGCCGTGCAGCGCGGAGAGGCGGCGCCGTTGAGCGGGGCCCTGGGCGAGTCCCGCCGGGGCCAGGCCGCTGGGCCCGACACCGCCTACCGCATCGGCTCCGTCAGCAAGACCTTCACCGCCGTGCTGGCCCTGCAGTTGGTGGAGCAGGGGCGCCTGCGCCTGGACCAGCCCGTGGCCGACTTCTTCCCCGGCGCCGCCCAACTGGACGGCGTGACGGTGGAGCACCTGCTGCGCCACCGCGCCGGCCTGTCCGACGTGAAGGACGCGCCCGACTTCGAGCGTTGGGCCCGCCAGCCGCGCCGCATGGACGAGCTGCAGGCCCTGGTGCTGGGCCTGCCCCGGCAGTTCCCCGCCGGCAGCCGCGCGGCCTACAGCAACACCGGCTACCTGTTGCTGCACTGGGTGGTGGAGCGGGCCGGGCAGGCACCCTACGCGCAACAGCTGCGCGAGCGCATCGCCGCGCCGCTGGGCCTGGTGCACACCCGTCTGGCGCTGCCGGCCGAGGAGAACAGCGACAGCCGCCACTGGGACGGCCACGCCTGGCAGCCGGTGTCGGCCACCGACCCCAGCGTGCCCCTGGGCGCGGGGGCGCTGGTGTCCACGCCGGCCGAGCTGGTGCGCTTCGGGCAAGCCTTGTTCGCCCACCGCCTGCTTGGCCCCGAGACCCTGGCGCGCATGACCACGGTGCAAGACGGCTTCGGCCTGGGCCTCTATCCCTTGCCGGCCGGGGCCGCCGAGCCGTCCTGGGGCCACGAGGGGGTGATCGACGGCTACCGCGCCACCTGGATGGTGCAGCCTCGCAGCGGCACGGCCTTGGCGGTGCTCGCCAACGCCGAGCGCCTGCCGCGCGACGCGCTGCGCGACGAGCTCCTGCGCTGGGCCCATCACGGCGCAGAGCCGGGCTACGCGCCCACCGACCTGCGGCCCCAGGCGCAGCGCTGGACCGTCGTGCTGGACCCGCGCGGCCAGCCGCAGTCCGCGGGCAGCCGCTGGGCCCTGCGCGGCAGCCTGCCGCCCCTGCGATGGGACCGCGGCCTGCCCCTGACGCTGCAGCCCGACGGCCGCTGGACGGCCGAGCTGGCCTGGACCGGCCGCGCGGGCCTGCCGTTGGAGTCCAAGTTCGTGCTGGAAGACGCCCAAGGCCAGGTGCTGCGCTGGGAGCGCACCGACAACCGCCGCTGGTCTGTGGGCATGCCGCCGGGGCCCATGCGCTTCGACGTGGACGCCGCGCAAGAGGCCTTGGAAGCCACCGTGCTGGCGGCCGACGCGCGCCTGTCCCGCGCCCTGAACGAGCGCGACCTGTCGGCCATGGCCGACGTCTTCAGCCAGCAGCTGGAGTTCTTCCACGACCGAGGTGGCCGCAGCACCCACGCCGACAACCTGGCCCAGTTCCGCCAGAACTTCGCCCGCACCGAGGGGCGCAGCAGCCGCACCCTGCTGACCGAGGGCTTGCAGATCCGCCCGGTGCCCGGCGTGGGCGCGATGCAAATCGGCCGCCACCGCTTCTGCTTCCACCCGGCCGATGGCGCGGCCGCGCAGTGCCAGGAGCTGGGCTTCAGCCACGTCTGGGCGCAGGAGCCGGACGGGGTGTGGCGCCTGCTGCGGGTGCTGAGCTACGGGCATTGACCCGAGGGCGCGAGCGCGCCGGGGGCGGGCACACTGACTGCATGCGAACCGCCCCCTGCCTGGTCGTCATGGCCCACCCCGATCTGGCGCACTCGCGCGTCACGCGCCGGGTGCAGCAAGCCTTCGAGGCCGAACCCCAGCTCGTGCTGCACGACCTGTACGCCCGCTACCCCGACTTCTGGATCGACGTCGACGCCGAACGCGCTGCGCTGAGCGCGGCCCAGTTGGTGGTGTGGCTGCACCCGGTGCACTGGTACGGCATGCCGGCGCTGATGAAGCAATGGATGGACACCGTGCTGGGCTACGGCTGGGCCTACGGGCCGGGCGGTACCGCCTTGGCGGGCAAGGACCTGTGGCTGTGCGCCAGCGCCGGCGGCGCTGAAGACAGCTACCGCGCCATGCCGGGCGCGGCGGCCGACGCCCACCCCAACGTCCACCCGTTTGACCCCTTCCTGCCGCCCTACCGGCAGACCGCGGCGCTGACCCGCATGCGCTGGTTGCCGCCCTCGGTCTTCTTCCATGCCCACCGGGCGGAGGGCGCGGCGCTCGACGCGCACGTCGCCAACCTGGTGGCCCGCTTGCGCCGCTACCCCGAGGGCCTGGAGGACACGCCCTGGGCCTTGCCCGCCGAGGTGGCCGGCGAACGGCCGCTCGAAGGGGGCGTGTGATGGCGCATCTCGAATCCGACTGGCTCAGCGCCGCCCTCGTGTTCTTGAGCGCGGCCGTGCTGGCCGTGCCCCTGGCCAAGCGCCTGGGGCTGGGCGCCATCCTGGGCTACCTGGTGGCCGGGGTGGCCATCGGCCCGGGGGCCTTGGCCCTGGTGGCCGACCCGCAATCGGTGCTGCACGTGGCCGAGTTCGGCGTGGTGCTGATGCTCTTTCTCGTGGGCCTGGAGTTGGAGCCGCAGCGCCTGTGGGCCATGCGCCGGCCGATCTTCGGCACCGGCGGCCTGCAGGTGCTGGCGTCCACGGGCCTGCTGATGGGTGTGGGCGTGGCCGTGGGCCTGGATTGGCGCCTGGCGCTGGTGGGCGGCCTGGCCCTGTCCATGTCGTCCACCGCCATCGGCCTGGGCGTGCTGGCCGAGCGCAACCTGATGCCCACCCCCGGGGGGCAGCAGGTGCTGGCCGTCATGCTGCTGCAAGACATCGCGGCCATCCCCATCCTGGCCTTGGTGCCGCTGCTGGCGGTGTCGCCCGCGGGCGGGGGCGATGGGCACTGGGCCTGGCAGGTGGGCAAGGCCGCGGCCATGGTGGCCGCGCTGGTGCTGGGCGGGCGCTGGCTGCTGACGCCGGCGCTGCGCTGGATCGCACGCACCGGCTCCAGCGAGATGTTCACCGCCGCCGCGCTGCTGCTGGTGGTGGCCAGTGCTTTCCTGATGCGCGCCGCCGGCCTGTCCATGGCCCTGGGCGCCTTCCTGGCCGGCGTGCTGTTGGCCGGCAGCGAGTACCGCCGCGAACTGGAAACCGACCTCGAGCCCTTCAAGGGCCTGCTGCTGGGCCTGTTCTTCATCGCCGTGGGCATGAGCATCGACCTGGCCACGGTGGCGGCCATGCCCGGGCTGGTGGCGGCCCTGGTGCTGGGTTTTGTGGCGCTGAAGGCGGCGGTGCTGTGGCCCCTGGCCCGGACGCAGAAGCTGCCCCTGGGCGACCGGCCCTTCTTCGTGCTGCTGCTGGCCCAAGGGGGCGAGTTCGGCTTCGTGGTCGCCCAAACCGGCCTGGGCGCGGGCGTGCTGAGCGCGCAGGCCAACTCGGTGCTGCTGGCGGCCATCGCACTGTCGATGCTGCTCACGCCCTTGCTGCTGCTGGTCGTGGACCGCTGGTGGCTGCCGCGCCTGAGCGGTTGCGCGCCGGCCAAAGCCCACAACGCGCCCGAACTCAACGAGCCGCACCACGCGCCCGTGGTCATCGCCGGCTTCGGCCGCTACGGCCAAATCGTCGGCCGCATGCTCTCGGCCCAGGGCCTGAAGGCCACGGTGCTGGACCACGACCCCGAGCAGGTGGAGAGCGTGCGCAAGTTCGGCTGGGAGGCCTACTTCGGCGACGCCACGCGCCTGGACCTGCTGCGCAACGCCGGCGCCGAGACCGCCCGCGTGCTGGTCATCGCGCTGGACGACGTGGCGCAGAGCGAGGCCCTGGCACGCTTGGCGCGCGAGCACTTCCCGCGGCTCACCGTGGTGGCCCGCGCGCGCAACGTCACGCACTACGCGGCGCTCAAGCGCGCCGGGGTGCAGCACGTCGAACGCGAAACCTTCGAGAGCGCCTTGGTCAGCGCCCGCACGGTGCTGGAGCAGATGGGCCTCACGCCGCACCGCGCCTGGCAACAGGCCCAGGCCTTCCGCGCCCACAACGTCGAGCAGCTCGAGGCCATGGTGCCGCACATGGGCGACGAGCAAAAGCTCATCGCCCTGTCCAAGCAAGGCCGGCAACAGCTCGAAGCCCTTTGGGCCGAGCAGCGGGCGGCCGAGGCCCAGCGCAGCGGCGCCAAGGGCTGGGTGGAGAAAGACGGCGCCTGAGCGCCGCCGTCCGGGTTCACGCCGCGGCCGGCCCCATGCAGAAGGCGTTCAGCTTGTTGCCGTCCAGGTCGCGGAAGTAGGCGGCGTAGAAGCCCTCGCCCCGCGGGCCGGGCGCGCCCTCGTCGGTGCCGCCCAAGGCCAAGGCCTTCGCGTGCAGGGCGTCGACCTTGGCCTTGCTGTCCATGACCAGCGCCACCATGACCCCATTGCCCACCGTGGCCGGTTGGCCATCGAACGGGCGCATGACGCCAAAGCCAGGTTGGTCCATGCGGCAGCCCCACGCGCACCCGCGATCGAACTCCATGATGCGCTTGGCCCCTACGACCTCGAACAAGGCGTCGTAGAAGGCCATGGCGCGGGGCAGGTCGTTCGTGCCGAGGGTGGTGTAGCCGATCATGGGGCGTCCTTGGGTTGGGTTGGAGCAGGGGCCCGATCATCCGATGCCAGGCCCCCCAACGATCACAGCCCGAAGTGCATTTGGTAGCGCGCCCCGTCCGAGAACAGGCACGCGCCCACGCCTTGGCCGGGGGCCGTGAGCACGTACTCGCACTGCGCGTTGGTGCCCGCGCCGGCGGCGTTGGCGATGCCGCGACGGCCGCTGACCTGGCGTTGGTGTTCGCCCAGGGTCGCGCTGATCAACGCGCCGAACCCGGGGTACTCGGGGCCCACGCGGGTGGCCTCGCCGCTGAGGTTGTGGCCGCGGTAGGCCAGGGTGAAGCTGCCACGCCCGTTCATCCCGTCCATCACCACCGCCTGCAGCGCCCCGGCCTGGTTGGCCTCGGCGTTCAGCGGGTACAGGCGCACCTGCAAGAGCTGGCTGCTGGGGGCCGCGGGCACCAGCACCGGCGTGGGGGCGGCGCTGGCCGTGCGGTAGGGCTGCGGGTCCAAGGGCACCACCATGCACCCGGTGAGGCCGGCGCTCACGCCCAGCGCGAGCACGGCCAGTGAAGAACGGAAGGAAAGGGTCGAGGATCGGTTCATGAACCACCTGCGAAGTCACGGCACATGCCGCGCCCGCATGGTGGTCAAACGGCGTGCTGCGCGCCAGCGCGAGGGGCCGAAGTCGCGCCTCGCGCTACCGGCGGGCGCATGCCGCGCGCCGCCGCCGGGGCGTTCACGCCCGTTCGATGAGGAACACCGCCACCGGCGCGCGCCAGTTGGGGGCGGTGTCGATGCGCTCATCGCCGCGCAAGCCGAAGCTCTGCAGCACGCGGATGCCCAGGCGTTCGCACAGCAGCGCGAAGTCGGCGTGCGTGCCCACGCGGATGTTGGGCGTGTCGTGCCACTCGTAAGGCAGGGTGCGCGTGACCGGCATGCGGCCGGCCATCACCTGCAGGCGGTTGGGCCAGTGCGCGAAGTTGGGGAAGCTGACGATGCCGCGCCGGCCCACGCGCACGGTTTCTTTCAGCATCTCGGCGGCGTGACGCACTTGCTGCAGGGTTTGCAGTTGCAGCACCACGTCGAAGCTCTGGTCCTTGAACATCGACAGGCCCTGCTCCAGGTCGAGCTGCAGCACGTTGACGCCGCGCTCGGCACAGCCCAGGAGCTTGGCGTCGTCCAACTCGATGCCGTAACCGCTGCAGCCCTTCACGTTCTGCAGGTACGCCAGCAACTCGCCGCTGCCGCAACCCAGGTCGAGCACGCGGCTGCTGGCGGGCACCAAATCGGCAATGACCTTGTTCATGCGCCCACCTCCCGCGCGATCTGCGCAAAGCGGTGGCGCAGCAGCCCGTGGTAGCGCGGGTCGTCCATCAGGAAGGCGTCGTGCCCGTGCGGGGCGTCGATCTCGGCGTAGCTGACGTCCAGGTTGTTGTCGAGCAAGGCCTGCACGATCTCGCGCGAGCGCGCCGGCGAGAAGCGCCAATCGGTGGTGAAGCTGGCCACGCAGAACTTGGCCTTGGCGCGGGCGAAGGCGGCGCTCAAGCTGCCCCCGAACTCGGCCGCGGGGTCGAAGTCGTCGAGGGCGTGCTGGATCAGCAGGTAGCTGTTGGCGTCGAAGTAGCCGGCGAACTTGTCGCCTTGGTGGCGCAGGTAGCTCTCGATCTGGAACTCGTCGACGCCGGCCTCGAGGTCGCGGCGGCGCTCGCGGCCGAACTTGGCGTCCATCACGTCGTCGCTGAGGTAGGTGATGTGGCCCAGCATGCGAGCCACGCGCAGGCCGGCTTTGGGCACCACGCCGTGTTGGTAGAAGTGCCCGCCGTGGAAGTCGGGGTCGCTGACGATGGCGCGGCGCGCCACCTCGTTGAAGGCCAGGTTCTGCGCCGACAGGTTGGGCGCCGTGGCGATGGCCAGGCAGTGCGCCAGGCGTTCGGGCCGCCGCAGGCTCCAGTCCAGGGCCTGCATGCCGCCCAAGGACCCGCCCAGCACGGCGGCCAGGCGGTCGATGCCGAAGTGGTCGATCACGCGGGCTTGCGCGTCGACCCAGTCTTGCACCGTTACCGTGGGGAAGTCGCCGCCCCAGGGCTTGCCCGTGGCGGGGTTGTCGTGCATTGGGCCGGTGGAGCCGAAGCAGGAGCCCAGGTTGTTGACGCCGATGACGAAAAAGCGGTCGGTGTCCAAGGGCTTGCCGGGGCCGATGAGGTTGTCCCACCAACCGGTGCTGCGCGGGTCGTCGTAGTGGCCGGCCACGTGGTGGCTGGCGTTCAGCGCGTGGCACACCAGCACCGCGTTGCTCTTGGCGGCGTTCAGCGTGCCGTAGGTCTCCACCAGCTGGTGGTAGGCCGGCAGCACGCCGCCGCGGCGCAGGGGCAGCGGGGTGCTGAAGTCCAGGCGCTGGGGCTCGACGCGGCCGACCGAACTCATTCGATCAAGGCGCCGTGCAGAGGCAGTGCACGTGCGCGGCGGCGGGCAGGGTGCTGCGGGCGTTGACTTGCATCAGCCAGCCCAGTTCGCGCTGGGCCTCGGTCACCGGGGCCGGCAGGCTGGGAAGGCCCAGCGCGCTGCGCAACCAAGCGCCGGCGGCCGGGGCGTGGGCGTCGAACAGGCTGGCGACCAGCTTCTCGGCCTTGCTGCGTTCCTTCTCGACGTAGGTCACGCTGGGCGTGCCGTCGAGCTTGGCCTTCTTCGCGGCGCTGGCCACCGCGTCACCCAGGCTGCCCAGCCGGTCGACGAGCTTGCGGTCCAAGGCCTGCTGGCCGGTCCACACCCGGCCTTGGGCCACGGCGTCGATGGCTTCGGGGGTCGTCTTGCGGGCGGTGGCGGCGCGCGTGGTGAAGTCGATGTACACGCGGTCGATGCCCGCTTGCACGGCCTGCTTCACGCGCGGGTCCAGCGGCAGGCGGGGGTCGCCGGCGCCCACCAGCCAGGTGGTGCCGTAGCCGCCGGTGTGCAGGGAGATCTTTTCCAGCGCCTTGGTGGCGTTGGGCAGCATGCCGAACACGCCGATGGAGCCGGTGATGGTGGAGGCGTCGGCGATGACCTCGTCGGCGCTCATGCTGACCCAGTAGCCGCCCGAGGCGGCCACGTCGCCCATCGACACCACGACCGGCTTGCCGGCCTTGCGGGTCAGGTCGAGCTCGCGGCGGATCAGTTCGCTGGCGAAGGCGCTGCCGCCGGGCGAGTTCACGCGCAGCACCACGGCCGCCACCTTGTCGTTCTCGCGCGCTTGGCGCACCAAGGCGGCCGTGCTGTCGCCGCCGATGGTGCCGGGGTTGGCGCTGCCGTCGACGATGTTGCCCTCGGCCACGACGATGGCCACCTGCTTGGCGGCGGGCAGTTCGGGCTTGAGCTGGGCGACGTAGGCGTCCAAGCCAATGCGGCGGTAGCTGTTGCCCTTCTCGTCCTTCGCGCCGCGCTCGATCAGCAGCGCACGCACTTCATCGCGCTCTTTCAGGCCGTCCACCAGCTTGGCGTCCAGGGCCAGCTTGGCCGTGTCGCCCTTGAGCTCGCTCATGCGCTGGGGCAGGGTGTCGATGTAGGCCGTGATGCTGCCGGCCGGGAGCTTGCGCGCGGCTTCCACGCCCGTCATGTAGCGCGTCCACAGGTCGCCGTACAGGTAGCTCTCGCTTTCGAGCGTCGCCGGCGAGGGGCCGTTGGCAAAGTAGGGCTCGCCGAAGTTCTTGTACTTGCCGGCGCGCACGACGTTGGCTTCCAAGCCCACGCGTTCGAACAGGTCTTTGTAGTAGTTGCGGTAGCGACCGAAGCCTTCCAGCATCACCATGCCCATGGGGTGCATGTAGACCTCGTGCGCGTGGGCCGCGAGCTGGTAGCTGCGCTGGTCGTAAGCGTCGGCATAGGCCAGCACCTTCTTGCCACTCTTCTTGAACTGCTCCAGTGCCGCACTCACCTCGCGCAGGCTGGCCTGGCCGCCGCCACCGAACTTGGAGAAATCCAGCAGCACTTGCGTGATGTGGGGGTCGTTGGCGGCCGCGTCCAAGGCCTTGAGCACGTCGCGCAACTGGGTTTGCGAGGCGTCGCCCCCCTGCAACTCCGTGGCCAGGCGGTCGGTGCTGGAGCCGCTGCGCTGCTCCACCAAGCGGCCCTCGAGGCCGAGCACCAGGGTCGTCTTGTCCTGCAGCTTGTCGCCGCCGGTGAACAGGGCGCTGACGAGGGCGATCAAGATCGCCAGCCAGATCAGGTTGAACACGAAGCGGCGGCTGCCGTCCACCCAGCCCCATGCACGGGCGATGAAGCGACCCACCGGAGACAGAACCTGCTTGATGCCCATGATGTGAAAGATGGCTCGAAAGGGCCTGGATTCTAGGGAGCGCCCCAGGGGATGGCGCCGGTCATGGCCCCTAGGATCGGCTGAACCTTGGGGGAGCCCCATGAGACGCTGGATCAACGCCCTGAACGAGCAGTTCCCCTTGCGCTACCTGACTTGGCTGGTGTGCGCCTTGGGCTTTGTGGCCACGGCCTTGAGTTGGTACGTGCTGCGCTACGGCTCCTGGCTGGTGCTCAGCTTCGGGGCGCTGACCGTGCTGGGGCTGCGCGACGTGCTGCAGACCAAGCGCGCGATCTTGCGCAACTACCCGGTGATCGGCCACATGCGCTTCGCCCTGGAGTACATCCGGCCGGAGATTCGCCAGTACTTCATCGAAAGCGACAACGAGGCCGCGCCCTTCTCGCGCCAGCAGCGCTCCATCGTGTATCAGCGCGCCAAGGGCGATCCCGACAAGCGCCCCTTCGGCACCCAGTTGGACGTGGGGGCGGGCGGCTACGAGTGGATCAACCACTCGCTGGTCCCCACCGAGGTGCCTTCGCACGACTTCCGCATCACCATCGGCGAAGGCCGCGCCCAGCCCTACTCGGCCAGCGTGTTCAACATCTCGGCCATGAGCTTCGGCTCGCTGTCGGCCAACGCCATCAAGGCCCTGAACCTGGGCGCCAAGAAGGGCGGCTTTGCGCACGACACCGGCGAGGGCTCCATCAGCGAGCACCATCGCCTGCACGGCGGCGACCTGATCTGGGAGATCGGCTCGGGCTACTTCGGCTGCCGCGACGCCGAGGGGAACTTCAACGCGGAGGCCTTTGCCAAGAACGCCCTCGACCCGCAGGTCAAGCTCATCGAGATCAAGCTCAGCCAAGGCGCCAAGCCCGGCCACGGCGGCGTGCTGCCCGGGGCCAAGGTCACGCCCGAGATCGCCGCCGCCCGTGGCGTGCCGGTGGGCGAAGACTGCAACAGCCCGGCCGCGCACAGCGCGTTTCGCACGCCGACGGAGTTGATGCACTTCATCCAGCGCCTGCGCGACCTGAGCGGCGACAAGCCCGTGGGCTTCAAGCTGTGCATCGGCCACCCTTGGGAGTGGTTCGCCATCTGCAAGGCCATGCAGACCACGGGCATCACGCCCGACTTCATCGTGGTGGACGGCGCCGAAGGCGGCACCGGCGCAGCGCCGCTGGAGTTCACCGACCACGTGGGCACGCCGCTGCAAGAGGGCCTGCTGCTGGTGCACAACACCCTGGTGGGCTTGAACCTGCGAGATCGCATCGCCATCGGCTGCGCGGGCAAGGTCACCTCGGCCTTCGACATCGTGCGCCTCATGGCCTTGGGCGCCGACTGGTGCAACGCGGCCCGCGCTTTCATGTTTGCCTTGGGCTGCGTGCAGGCGCAGACCTGCCACTCGGGCCATTGCCCCACGGGCGTGGCCACCCAGGACCCGGTGCGGCAACGGGCGCTCGTGGTCGGCGACAAGTCCGAACGGGTGTACCGCTTCCACGACCTGACGATGCACGCCCTCAAAGAGCTGGTGCAGGCCGCGGGGGTGCAGCATCCCAGCGAGATCACCGCCTCGCACATCGTGCGGCGCATCAACGCGCAAGAGGTCCGCCTGCTGGCCAACCTGCTGCCCTTCTTGGCGCCCGGTGCCTTGCTGCGCGACGCCGCGGCCCATCCGGTGTACGCCGCCTACTGGCACTTGGCCAGCGCCGACAGCTTCGCGCCCCAAGGGCACCTGCCCGCCTTGCAGCACCTGCGCCCTCACTGAGGGGGCGCGGGCTCAGACCGCGGGCACGGTCTCCGCGAAGCTCGGGCGGGCCATCAACTTCTCAAGATGGCGGGCCAGGTTCGGGTGGGCCTCCGCCCAGTTGAGCTCGGGAAAGCGGAACGACAACCAGCCCAGGCAACAGCCCACGGCCACGTCGGCCAGGGTGAAGTGGTTGCCCGAGCACCAGGCCTTGTCGCCCAAGCCACGCGCCATGGCCTCCAGGCCGGCCTGCACCTTGCCCATTTGGCGCGACACCCAAGCGGCGCTGCGCTGCTCGGCCGGGCGGCCAGACCAGGTGGTTTCCAGGCGCACCAGGATGGCGGCGTCCAAGATGCCGTCGGCCAGCGCCTCCCACGTGCGCACCTCGGCGCGCTCGCGGCCCTTTTCCGGGATCAGCTTGCCGACCGGCGACAGGGTGTCCAGGTACTCGACGATGACGCGCGAGTCGAACATGGCCCCGGTGATGGAGTCTTGGCCTTCCATGACCAGGCAAGGCACCTTGCCCAGCGGGTTGATCTTGAGGATTTCGTCGCTGCCCCAGACGTCTTCCAGGACCAGTTGGTAATCGAGTTTTTTCTCGGCCAGCACGATGCGCACCTTGCGCGCATAGGGGCTGGTCGTGGAGCCGATGAGCTTCATCGCGGACATCAGATGCGATCCCTTGCCGCCCCGCGAGGGGCCGTTGCAAACGATTCTATGCAGGGGTTTTTTGAGCCGCCTCCCTAGGGGTCACACCCGAAACTGGGGGGATTGACAGGCACGGACTGCCCGCCGGCGCTGCGCCGGGCGCGCAGGTCGACTCCGTAGAATCCCGCCCCTCCCTCAGCCCTTCTCGACGGTGGCCTTGGCCGCCCGCGCCGCCATGGAACTTTCCGCCCTCACCGCCCTCAGCCCCCTGGACGGGCGCTACGCCAGCCGCATGGGCGCCCTGCGCGGCCTGCTGTCGGAGTTCGGCCTCGTGCACCGCCGCGTGCAGGTCGAGGTGGAGTGGTTCATCGCCCTGAGCGACGCCGGCCTGCCCGAGTTCCCGCCCCTGAGCGCCGCCGCCCGCGACTGGCTGCAGCAGCGCGTGGCCGCCTTCGCGCCGGCCGACGCCCAGGCCATCAAGGACATCGAGCGCACCACCAACCACGACGTCAAGGCCGTCGAGTACTGGATCAAGCAGCAGTTCGCCGCCAGCCCCTTCCCCGAGCTGACGGCCAAGGGCGAGTTCGTGCACTTTGCGTGCACCAGCGAAGACATCAACAACACCAGCCACGGCCTGATGCTCAAGGCCGCACGCCAGGACGTCATGCTGCCCTCGCTCGATGGCATCGTGGCCGTGTTGACCGCCATGGCCCACCAGCTGGCCGGCCTGCCCATGCTGAGCCGCACCCACGGCCAGACCGCCAGCCCCACTACCGTGGGCAAGGAGATTGCCAACGTCGTGGCCCGCCTGCAGCGCGGCCGCGAGCGGATTGCTGGCGTGGCGCTGCTGGCCAAGATGAACGGCGCCGTGGGCAACTACAACGCGCACTTGAGCGCCTACCCCGACGTGGACTGGGAGGCCTTCAGCCGCGGCGTGATCGAGCAGCGCCTGGGCCTGTGCTTCAACCCGTACACCATCCAGATCGAGCCGCACGACTACATGGCCGAGCTGTTCGACGCCTTCACCCGCGTCAACACCATCCTGATCGACCTGAGCCGCGACATCTGGGGCTACATCAGCGTCGGCTACTTCAAGCAAAAAACCAAGGAAGGCGAGGTCGGTTCGTCGACCATGCCGCACAAGGTCAACCCGATCGACTTTGAGAACGCCGAAGGCAACTTCGGCTTGGCCAACGCGGTGCTCACGCACCTGGCGCAAAAGCTGCCCATCAGCCGCTGGCAGCGCGACCTGACCGATTCGACCGTGCTGCGCAACATGGGCGTGGCCCTGGGCTACACCCTGCTGGGCTACGACAGCCTGGCCAAGGGCCTGGGCAAGCTGGAGGCCCACCCGGCCAACCTGGCCGCCGACCTGGACGCCGCCTGGGAGGTGCTGGCCGAGCCCGTGCAAACCGTGATGCGCCGCTTCGGCCTGCCCGAGCCCTACGAGCAGCTCAAGGCCTTCACCCGCGGCAAGGTCATCACCCAGCAACTGATGCAGGACTTCATCCAAAGCCTGGCCCTGCCCGAGGCCGAGAAGCAGCGCCTGCTGGCGCTGACGCCGGGGCACTACACGGGCATTGCCGCCCAGCTCGCGGCCCGGGTTTGATCGCCACCTAAGCGCCACCTAAGCGCAACCTGATCGCCCCCTGCAAAGCCCCGCCGATCGCGGGGCTTTGCATTTCAGCCGCCCGAAACGCCGCTTGGTCGCCCTCGGGTGGCGCACGGCCGGGCGCCTGCGGACAGTCCCGCGTTTTCGGACTCCGGACCTCCCCATGCGCACCGTTGCCGTTCCCAGCCCCTGGCTCTCGCGGGCCGCCACGCTTTGGTTTCTGGTCGCCGCCACGGGCTTGGCGATCTTTACTGCCTACATCGGCCTGTCCTACGGCCGGGCGGCCTTGGGCGGCGCACCGGGCGAGGCCCGCTGGGTGCTGGGCGACGCCCTGGGCAACGGCTTGCTCAGCGCGCACCTGGTGGCCGGCCTGCTGCTCAGCGCCTTGGGGGTGTTGCAGCTGGTGCCGGCGCTGCGCCGCGCGGCCCCGGCCTGGCACCGCTGGGGCGGACGCCTTTTCATGGTGGGGGCCGTGATCGCCAGCCTCAGCGGCTTCTACCTGGTGTGGATGCGCGGCACCGTGGGCGACGCCTCCATGCACGTCGCCATGAGCCTCAATGGCGTGCTCATCGTGGTGTTCGCCTGGCGCGCTTGGCAGCACGCGCGGGCGCGGCAGTTCGACCAGCACCGGCGCTGGGCGCTGCGCCTCTTTTTGGCGGCCAACGGCGTGTGGTTCTTCCGTGTGGGGCTGATGCTGTGGCTGCTGATTTGGCAGCAGCCCGTGGGCTTCGACCCCAAGACCTTCACCGGCCCCTTCGTCACCGCGCTGAGCTTCGGGCAGTTCTTGCTGCCGCTCGGGGTGTTGGAGCTCTACCTGCGCACCCGCGGCCGCGGCCGCCTCATGGCCCTGGGCCTGGTGCTGTGCAGCCTGGCCACGGCCGTGGGCATCTTTGGGGCCGTCATGGGCCTGTGGTTGCCGCAGCTGTGAGTCGGTGCCGGTGAATCGGCGCCGGGTCGCCGAGACAATCGGGGCATGACCCGTTCCTTGCTCCTTGCCCTGGGCCTGTCGCTGGCCACGGGCCTCGCGACCCCCGCGGCGGCCCAAACCCTCACCCTCGAACGCCTCACCGCCGACCCGCCGCTGGCCGGTCGCCTGCCGCGCCAGGCCGAGATTTCGCCCGGTGGTCGCTGGGTCAGCCTGTTGCAGCCCTCGCAGGCCGACAGCGAGCAGCTCGAGCTCTGGGCCCGACCCACCGCCGGGGGCGCGCCGCGCCGGCTCGTCGCCGCGGCCGACTTGCTGGGGGGCGCGGCCCAGGTGCTGAGCGAGGCCGAGAAGATGGCGCTGGAGCGCCGCCGCATCAGCGAACGTGGCATCACCCAGTACCAGTGGTGCGGCAAGGCCGACGACCGCCTGCTGTTCCCCTTGTCGGGCGACCTCTACCAAGTCCGCCTGACCGACGCCGGCCCCGTGGCCCAGCGCCTCACCCACAGCCCCGACCAGCCCAAGCAAGACCCGCGCTGCAGCGCCGACGGCCGCCGCGTGGCCTACGCCATGGGCGGCCACCTGTGGGTGCAAGCGTTGGACGGCGACCAGCCGGCGCGCGCGCTCACCCCAGACGGCGGCGCCACGTTGACACCCACCGTGAGCTGGGGCCTGCCCGAGTTCATCGCCGCCGAAGAGTTCGACCGCCAGCGCGGCTTTTGGTGGTCGCCCGACGGTACGCAACTGCTGGCGCTGCGCGTCGACGAGGCCCGCGTGGGCCTCAAGACCCGCGCGCAGATCTTTGCCGACCGCACCACGCTCACCGAGCAGCGCTACCCCGCGGCGGGCGAGGCCAACGCCGAGGTCACGGCCTGGCGCATCGACGTCGCCACCGGCCAGCGCCAAGCCCTGCCGCTGCCCAAGGACGCCGAGTACCTGGTGCGCGCCGGCTGGTTCCGCGACGGCACGCCCTGGCTGCAGTGGATGCCGCGCGACCAAACGCGCCTGACGCTCACCGAGTTCACCGCCAACGGCCCGCGCGAGCTGCTGACCGACACCGACCCCGCTTGGGTCGAGGCGCACAGCGACCTGATGGAGCTGCCCGGCGTCCTGCGGTCGGGCCGGCCGGCGCTGCTGTGGTCGTCCGAAGCCAGCGGCCGCCGCCAGTTGCAGCTGGTGGACCGCGTCACCGGCGCGCGCACGGCGCTCACCGACCTGCCCGAGCCCGTGGCCCACGCCGTGTGCACCGACGGCCAGCGCGTGGTGCTGGCCGCGGCGCTGGACCGCGGCCGCGGCCGTGACTTGTTCGTGCTGAACGCCGCCGAAGCTCAGCCCACCATCCAGCCCACCGTGCAGCCCCTGCCGGGCAGCGCCCCGCGCCAGTGGCGCGACGCCCAGGCCGACTTGGGCTGCACGCAGCTGCTGGAAACGCGCTCGGCCTTCGGCGAGCCGCCGCGCCTGAGCCTGCGCCCGGTGAGCGGCGAGGGCGCCACGCCCTTGCCTGGCGATGCGCCCGACCCCCTGCTGCGCCAAATCCTGCGCGCACCGCAGGCCCTGGACCTGACGGCCGCCGACGGCCGCACCCCGCTCAACGCCTTCTACTTCGCCCCCCAAGGCGCGGTGAAGGGCCGCCACCCCGTGCTGGTGCTGGCCTATGGCGGCCCCGGCGCCGCCACCGTCACCTGGGCCTGGAGCCGCGACAGCGCCTGGGTCGCGCACTGGACGCAGCGCGGTTACGGCGTGCTGGCCCTGGACACCCGCGGCATGGCCCATCGCGACCGCGCCTTCACGCGCGCCCACCACCGCGCCTTCGGCCTGGTGGAGGTGGCCGACCTGTTCGCCGCCGTGCGCGCCCTGCCCAAGCTGCAGCCCCGCGTCGACCCGCAGCGCATCGGCTTTTTCGGCTGGAGCTTTGGCGGCTTCCTGGCCGCCCGCGCCCTGCTGGACGCCGACACCCCCTTCGCCGCCGCCGTGGGCGTGGCGCCCGTCACCGACTGGACCCTGTACGACACCGCCTACACCGAGCGCTACCTCGGCCTGCCGGAAGGGGGCAAGGCGGCGCCGTACGCGCAGGCTCACCTGCCTTCGCGCGCCAAGCTGCTGAAGCAGCCCCTGATGCTGGTGCACGGCACGGCCGACGACAACGTGCTGTTCGAGCACTCGCTGCGCCTCGTCGAGGCCCTGCAGCAAGAGGGCAAAGTCTTCGACACCCTGATCTACCCCGGCAAGGCCCACGGCATCGCCGGCCGCCAAGCCCGCCTGCACCTGTACCGCAGCGTGCAGGCCTTCTTCGACCGCCACCTCAAACCCGGGAGCGCCCGATGAACACGCGCCTCGTCTACAGCACCGAGCACGGCCGCGTCTGCCCCGACTGCCGGCATTCGATGGCCACCTGCATCTGCAAGCGCAACCAAGCGGTGGTGGGCGACGGCAAGGTGCGCGTCAGCCTGGACACCAAGGGCCGCAAGGGCAAGGGGGTCACGGTCGTCAAAGGCCTGCCCCTGGCCCCCGATGCGCTCGAAGCCCTGGGCCGCCAACTCAAGGCCGCCTGCGGCAGCGGCGGCACGGTGAAGGACGGCTGCATCGAGGTGCAGGGCGACCACGTGGAAAAGGTGATGGCCTGGCTGGCAGCGCGGCCGGAGGGGTGGAAGCCGAAGCGGGCTGGGGGGTAAATGGCTTTGCAGCCAATGTCACTGGCCTCACGGCACTGAAAGCACCGCCGAGCTGCCAGGCGCTGCGCCGGGGCCCCCAAGTCAAGCCTTCGGAGAGGCACTTTCGTCGCGGCCCTGGGGCTGCTCATCGGCGAATCGAAACAGAAGTTATCCGGCAGCAAAGGTGAGAACGCACGCCTCAGCCTCGCCCACAAGAAGAGACTCAACTTGGACTTTTGCCGACGGAGAGAGGCCGTCGTACTCCCTTTCAAGATAGTCGATCACGGCATCCGGCGGCCACGGGCCTAGCGATGCCTTGTACGCCTCGTAGACATCCTGAATCTCCTGCCAAGACCCGAACTCCCTTCGAGACAAGAGCATCTCGGTGTCGGTGTAAATGATGTGGATGTACACAGAACCTTCCATGCTCGTCAGTGACCTATCGCAAGTTCGTTGACGACCAACCTGGCACTTGCCTCAACGCGCACAAAGCGCGCCAAGCCAAATGCATGGCGCAGGGGGCAGCCCTCACGACCTTGAACTGAGGTGACTCAAGCGCCACCGCCTTTCGCCGTCGCGCACCAGTCGGTGCCGCCATGGCCCCCAGGTCACTTCGGCCTCGTTGCCGTCGCTGGCCAACGTGACCGCAGGCTCTTCGCCGACCCAAGAGCCGGGCACCAAACCGCCCACCTCGACCCAGCCGCGCACGCTCAGCATCGTCCCATCGAGACCCTGCAACTCCGCCTCGGCCGTGCACAAGGCCGGCAAGGCCGCCAGTGCGCGCACCCCCTCGGCATCGGGCCCCTGGCAGGCCCAAAAGCGCCGCACCCAATCGGTCGCCAGCGCGGTGTCGTCTTGCGGCCGCGCAGGGTCGGCGCGCCAGCGCCAGTCCACCGTGGGGCCGTCGTCGCCGACGCGCTCGCCCTCGCGCACAAAGCCCAGGTCTTCCAGCAAGGCCATGCTGGGCCCGTTGGTGGGCGAGGTGATGGCCAGCAGTTCGTCGCGGCCCAGCACGCGCCGGGCGTAGACCAGGCAGGCGCGGGCGGCTTCGCGGGCGTAGCCCTGGCCGGCGTGGCGCGTGGTCAGGCCGTAGCCCAGGTCGGGCAGGGGCAGGCTGTCGCGCTTGAAGATGCCGCACAGGCCCAGGGGCTCGGCGTCAGCGCGCCGCTCCACCAGCCAAAAGCCGTGGCCCACCTGCCAGTAAGGGGCGATGAGGCGCGACTGGGCCCAAGCGCGGGCGGCGTCCAGGTCGCGCACGCCGCTGTCGCGGATGCCAGCGATCCACGCGGGTTCGTTGATCAGGCCGAGGATGAACTCGGCGTCCTCGGGGCGGAACCAGCGCAGGCGCAGGCGGGGGGTGAGCAGCACGTCCATGGCCGAACCATAGCCGTGCCGCGCTGGCGACAATGCGGCACTTCCTGCCTTGATGCCCTGCGATGCGATTTGCCGACCGCCTGAACGCCGCCACCCGCGACTCCCTGCTCTGCGTGGGTCTGGACCCCGACCCGAGCAAGTTCCCGGGCGACTGGCAGGGCGACGCGCGGCGCATCGCCGATTTCTGCTGCGCCATCGTCGACGCCACGGCCGACCTGGCCGCGGCCTTCAAGCCGCAGATCGCCTACTTCGCCGCCGCGGGCGCCGAGGACCAGCTGCTGCGCGTCATCCGCCACATCCGCGCCAAGGCGCCGCAGGTGCCCGTGGTGCTGGACGCCAAGCGGGGCGACATCGGCGCCACGGCCACCCTGTACGCCCGCGAGGCTTTCGAGCGCTTCGAGGCCGATGCCGTGACCCTGTCGCCCTACATGGGCTTCGACACCATCGAGCCCTTCTTGGCTTGGCAGGACCGCGGCGTGTTCGTGCTGTGCCGCACCAGCAACCCGGGCGGCGACGACTTCCAAATGCAGCGCTTGGCCGACGTGGACGGGCAGCCCCGCCTCTTTGAAGAGCTGGCGCGCCGCGCGCAGACCGAGTGGAACCGCATCGAAGGCCAGGTGGGCCTGGTGGTGGGTGCCACCTACCCGCGCGAGCTGGCCCGCGTGCGCGAACTGGCCCCCACCGTGCCCCTGCTGGTGCCCGGCGTGGGCGCCCAGGGCGGCGACGCCGTGGCCACCGTGCAGGCGAACGGCGCGGGCCCCATGCTGGTCAACAGCAGCCGCGCCATCTTGTACGCCGGCCGCAGCCTGGCCGACTTTGCGCAACAAGCCCGCGCCGTGGCCCTGGCCACGCGCGACCAATTGCAGGCCGCCCGATGAATCTGCCCCCCTTGCCCGCCCACGCCCACGCGCAGCCCCTGTTGCCCGCGCAAGGGGCGGTGGAGTTGCTGTTTTTGCTGTTCCACGGCGCCGGCGCCCACGCCGGGCAAATGGACGGCCTGGCCCAGGCCCTGCGCGCGCAGTACCCACAGGCCGCCATCGTGGCCCTGGACGCCCCGCTGCGCTTGCCGGCCAAGGCCATCGACGGCTTCCAGTGGTTCGACGAGGCCGAACAGGGTCTGGTGGCCGGCGTCGCCGCGGCGTTGCCCGGTTTCGTGGCCACCGTGCGGCAGTGGGCGCAGGCCTTCGCGCTCGACTGGCCGCGTGTCGCCCTGGGCGGTTTCTCGCAAGGTGGCTTGATGGCGCTGGAGGCCGTGCAGGCGGAGGCCCGGCTGGCCGGGCGCGTGATGAGCTTCGGCGCGGCGCCCCTGGCCCGGCCGGTGAGCGCGCCCGAGGGCTGCACCCTGCACCTGCTGCACGGCCAGCGCGACGAGGCCGTGCCTTACGCCCACGTGGTGGACGCGGCGCAGGCCTGGGTGGACCTGGGCGCCGACATCACCGCCGACGTGCTGCCCCACGTGCACCACGAGATGGCCCCAGTGCTCATCGAGCGCGCGATGCACCAACTGCGCACCTTCATCCCCGCGCGCCTGTGGCGCGAGGCGGTGAGCACGGCCAGCGAGATGGAACGCGCCGACCAACAAGCCCTGAACGACCGAGGAACTTTGCACTGATGAACGCCTTCTCCTCCGCACGCGCCCTGGCGCTTTTCGCCGCTTTGTTGGGCGGTGCCACCGCGCAGGCCGCGGTGGTCGACATCGCCTGGAACGCCGAAGGCCGCTTCGAGCAGCGCTTGGACGTGGCGCCCGGCGGCTTCGCCGAGCTGTGCGGCGCGCTGGACAAGGGGCAGGCCGTGGCCTGGCGCTTCGACAGCAGCGCCGACCTGGCGTTCAACGTGCACTACCACCTGGGCAACGACGTCGTGTACCCCGTCAAGAACCCCGGCACGTCCCGCGCCGACGGGCGCTTGGTCGTGGACCCGTCGCAGACCTATTGCTGGATGTGGAGCAACAAAGGCAAGCAGCCGGCGCGCTTGCAGGTTGAGCTGAAGCGCGAGCGCTGATCCGCCGAGGTCCCAGGGCTTCGCGATGCCGGTTTGCCCGCTGCCCATGGTGGGCGTCGGGCGCAGGGCGGGGCTGTCTCGCACCGCCTTGAAAGAGACGTGATGGGTTGTGACGCTGAGGCGGCGCCGACCCGCTCAAATCGGTCGGCGAGGCGAGTGGAGGCTGTCAATGCCCAAGCAAAGCCTTTGCAGAGGCCCGAGCCACCAAAGACAAACCCAGTCCGTTCAAGTGTTGGTCGTACGGACCCACTTCGAGGGAAAGAGGCGAGCGGCGCAGGTGCTCGGCGAAAACGGGAGCCATGTCGACCACGGTGAGTCCCTTCGCGCGCGCCAGCGCCATGAAGTGCTCGCGCGCGGCGCCGGTACCGGTGTCCCCGTTTCGCAGGTCTGATCGGCTGGCATCCACGACCAAGACAACCCGCACCGGCATGCCATCCAATTGAGCGAAGAAGAGTTCGGCGATGCGATCGATCTCGTTGCGCTCGGCTTCACTCAAGGGCAAGCTGCTCAAGGGAGTCGCCGCTTTGCGGCTTCGTTGCCCGACCTCGTGCCCTTGCGCAGGCGTTGCCTGGTGCAGGGCATTGGCCCAGAACACGCGGGCATCGAGCCGCATTTGGCCAAGGACGTACTGGGCCAAGGCCGAGTGGCGAAGGATCCTCTTGATGACGTTGGGCTCGGGTTCGACGACGGGGCGCACTCGACCTTCGCGGGGGTCCCAGCACAGGCTCTTCACATTGCCAGAGCCGCAGCGACTTTGCGCCACGTCGAGACGCTCCATGAAGATCACCGCCTCACGCACGCCGAACTGCTGCACGGCCCAGCGCAGTCGGTGTCCATAGTCCAACAGGGAGGAGCCCGGGCTTCCCATGGCATAGACGGGGCGCGCCCCAAGTTGGGCCTCCAATTGGGCCTCCAATCGCTGCTCGACGGGCAACATGGAGGCTTCGACGAAGCTGTCTCCGATCAAGGCCACCGCTTGCGGGTTGGGCTTGAAGTCGTGGCGCGCGGAGAAGCCCTGCGCGTTGGCCTGCAAAGTCTGGGCATTCCGGAGGTCCCATCCGGTGGCCATGGTCCAGCGATGGTGGGGTGGCACCGTCGGAATGCCGGCGCCGAGGTGATCCGCCACCATGGTGGCGGTGGACACCGGCAGCATGCGGAGAAGCAACTCCAGCACGAGCGCCACGGCCGACAGAGCCAGCACCCCATGGATCAGCGCACGCTTGAAGCTCATCAGAAATTGAAATAAATGAATGCGCTAACGCTGTCGCGCACGGTGTTGAGCAGGACCATGAACAGCGCCAAGGCCAGGCCCACCGTGCCCATCCACCACGGCCACCAGGCAGCCCCTTGCGATGCACGCTGTTCCAACCAGAGTCCAATGCGGTTGCTGTTCGGCGCCCACAGCGCAAGCGCACCAAGAGCACCGCACCACAGCCAGCCAGCGTGGGCCTGCAGACCCGCGTTCCAAAGGGCTTGCGGACTCCCGCCTTCCCCCGCCATCGCGATCAACATGCGGGCCGCGCCCTCGAAGCTGGTCGCCCGGAAAAAGACCCAAGCCACCACGACGGCCACCATCGTCAAGACCCAGCTCGGCCAGGTGAACCAACGCTGGGTGGCCAGCCAGGCCAATCGCGCTTCGCCGCACAGCGCCCGGAACCCATGGTTGACCATGAGGTAGGCGCCGTGAAGTGCGCCCCAGAAGACAAAGGTCCAACTCGCGCCGTGCCACAGCCCCCCCAACACCATGGTGGTGGCCAAGTTCGCGTAGCGCCGCACGGCCCCGTGGCGATTGCCACCCAAGGCGATGTAGAGGTAGTCGCGCAGGAACGTCGACAAGGAAATGTGCCACCGGCGCCAGAAGTCGCTGATGTTCCGGGCTTGGTAGGGCGAATCGAAGTTGAACGGCAGCCGAACGTTGAACATCAGCGACAGACCGATGGCCATGTCGGAGTAGCCGGAAAAATCAAAGTACAACTGAAGCGTGTAGGCCAATGCGGCCAGCCAAGCCTCGGCCGTGCTGGGCGTGAGGCCCGCATCCGTTGGCGTGAAAACCGCATCGGCGTAGGGTGCCACCCCGTCCGCCAACACCACCTTCTTGATGAGGCCGATGGCGAAAACTGACAGACCCACGGCCAGCATGCGCGGCTGCAAGCGGTAGGTCGATGCGTCGCGGAACTGCGGCATCATTTGCCCGTGGTGCAGCACGGGACCTGCAATCAGGTGCGGAAAGTAGGTGACGAAGAGCCCGTAGTGCACGGGGTTGACCTCATGCACCTTGCCCCGTGAAACGTCCACCAAAAACGCAATCTGCGTGAAGGTGTAGAACGAAATGCCGATGGGCAACACCACATCGGCACCGGGCAGGCTCCAACTCAAGGCGGCGTTCAAGCTACCGACGAAGAAGTTCGCGTACTTGAAGTAGGCCAACAGCCCCAAATTGAAGGCGACGCCCGCAGTGAGCCACGCCCCTCGCTGCCCGAGCGGCTGCCGCGCCAAGCGCAAGCCCAGTGCGAAGTTGGCCCCAATCGAGGCCACCAGCAGCAGGGTGAACTCCGGCATCCAAAAGCCGTAGAAAAACAGCGAGGCCACCAACAGCCATGCGGCAGCCGCGGCGTGAGACCAGCGTGCCCACGCAAAAAAGCCGACCAGGGTCAGCGGCAGGAACAGCAGGGCAAAAGGAACGGTGGTGAACAGCATGGCGAAGCGCCGCGCCCGGGCTCAGTCAGCCGATGGCGCGCGCCGCATGATAGGGAGCCGCCCCGAGGCAACAGGCACTGGATCGAGGGGGCTGAATCACCAACTGCCCGTGTTGGGCATCGAGGCCCAGGGCTCGGTCGGGGGCAGGGCGGGGCCGTCTTGCAGCAGCTCGATGGAGATCTGGTCGGGCGAGCGCACGAAGGCCATGCGGCCGTCGCGCGGCGGGCGCAGGATGGTCACGCCCGCGGCCTGCAGCCGGGCGCAGGCCGCGTAGATGTCCTTCACCGCGTAGGCCAGGTGGCCGAAGTTGCGGGCACTCCCGTAGTCCTCGACCTGCCCGTTCTCGTCGGGCCAGTTGTAGGTCAGCTCGATCTGCGCGTCTTCGTCGCCGGGGGCGGCCAGGTAGACGAGCGTGAATCGGCCGTTGGCGACCTCGTTGCGGCGCACTTCGACGAGGCCCAGCGCGTCGCGGTAGAAGGCCATCGAGGCGTCGAGGTCGCGCACGCGAACCATGGTGTGCAGGTATTTCATCGACTTGCTTTCAGAGTTGGGGGAGGCCGGCCACGTGCGTTTGCACCAGCAGGCGCTCGTCGCCCAGCATCAGCCAGGCGAACAGCTTTTCGTGCAGGGTTTGGGCGCGGCCCAGGCGTTGCGCCAGCAGGCTGTCCTCATCGGCCCAGCGCCACACGCCCACGTCGGCCACGTGGCCGGGCGCCAGGCGGCCGATTTCGTGGCCGAGGTTCAGGGCCTCGGCGTTGCCGGCGGTGGCGCTGTGCAGCAGGGTGTAGGCGTCCAGGCGCTGGCCCTGCAGGGCCGCCACCTGGTAGGCCTGCGCCAGGGTGCGCTGCAGGCTCAGGGAGGTGCCGCCGCCGACGTCGGTGGCCATGCCCAGGCGCACGCCGCGCTCGGCGTTGCCGCGCCAATCGAACAGGCCGCTACCCAAGAAGGTGTTGGAGGTTGGGCAGTGGGCAATGACGGCGCCGGTGTCTTGGAGGCGCGCGCGATCGTCGGGGTCCAGCCAAATGCCGTGGGCCAGCACGCTGTGCGGACCCAGCAACTCGTGCTGGGCGTACACGTCCAGGTAGCTGCGGGCGTGGGGGAACAGGTGGCGCACCCACTCCACCTCGGCGCGGTTCTCGGCCACGTGGGTTTGCAGGTAGGTGCCGGGGTGCGCGGCCAGCAGCTCGCCCGCCAAGGCCAGCTGGGCCTCGGTGCTGGTGGGGGCGAAGCGCACCGTGTGCGCGTAGGCCAGGCGGCCTTGGCCGTGCCAGCGTTGGATCAGGTCCAGGCTGTCGCGCTCGGCCGATGCCACGGTGTCCAGCAGGCCCGGTGGGGCGTGGCGGTCCATCAGGCACTTGCCGGCCAGCAGGCGCATGCCGCGCGCCTGGGCGGCGGTGAAGAGGGCGTCGACGCTGCCCTTGTGCACCGTGGGGAAGACCAGCGCGCTGGTGGTGCCGTGGCGCAGCAGCTGGCGCACGAAGGCCTCGCAGCCGGCTTGCGCCACGGCCGGGTCGGCCCAGGCCAGTTCCGTGGGGAAGGTGTAGCGGTTCAGCCAGTCCAGCAGCTCGGTGCCATAGCTGGCGATGACGTCGAGCTGCGGGGCGTGCACGTGCGTGTCGACGAAGCCAGGCAGGATCAGGTGACCGCGGTGCTCGTGGCGCGTCCAGCTCGCGTCGGGGGCCTCCGCCTGGAGGGCGTGGACGCGACCGTTCTCGATCAGCAGCCAGTGGTCGGGGTGCCAGTGCACGCCGTCGGGGATGGCGTCCAGCGGCGCGCCGGCCGGCGGGGGCGAGGCGATGTCGAGCACATCGCCGAACAGGGCGATTCGTTGGGGCGTGTTCAAGCGGGCAGGGCGCGCTGCAGGTGCGCGTGGGCGTGGGCCAGGGGCGTGCCCCCCAGCACCATCGCCGGCGCGCGCAGGCGGGCGGTGATGAAGTCGTCGGCCATTGTGGCCGGGGCGTGCTGGCGCAAGAGCGCCGCCTGGGCCAACAGCGCGAGTTCCAGGGCCATTTGCCGGGCACGAGGCTCGGCATCGGTGCCGCGCAGGGCCTGGCGCAGGACCTGCAGGCGGGCTTGCTCGGGGGCGTCCAAGGCGGGGGCCGTGGCGTCGAACCAGGCCTCCAGCGCCAGGGCCTCGCGCTGCGCGGCGCGCAGCACGTCCAGGGCCATGACGTTGCCGCTGCCCTCCCAAATGCTGTTGACCGGGGCCTCGCGGTACAGGCGCGCCATGACGCCGGTTTCGACGTAGCCGTTGCCCCCCAGCACCTCCATGGCCTCGCCGGTGTGCGCGAGCGCGCGCTTGCACACCCAGAGCTTGGCGGCGGGCGTGAGCACGCGCTGCCAGGCGCGCTCGACCGGGTCGCTGTCGGCTCGCTCAGGGGCGTGGTCGAAGGCCTCGGCCAGTCGCAGCATGAGCTGCAGCGCGGCCTCGCTCTCCAGGGCCAGGTCCGCCAGCACCTGCGTCATCAACGGCTGGCCCACCAGGCGCCGGCCAAAGGCGCTGCGGTGCCGCGCCCAGTGCAGGGCCTGGACCAGGCCGGCGCGCATCAGCGCCGCGCTGCCCACCACGCACTGCAGGCGGGTGTAGCCGGCCATCTCCACCAGGGTGGCGATGCCGCGGCCCGGCGCGCCCACCAGCAGGCCTTCGCTGCCGTGGAACTCGACCTCGGAACTGCTGTTGCTGTGGTTGCCCAGCTTGGCCTTGAGGCGTTGGATGTGCACGCCGTTGAGCCCGCTGCCGTCCCAGCGCCAGCGCGGCACCAGGAAGCAGGTCGGGCCCTCGTCGGTGCGGGCCAGCATGAGGTGCGCGTCGCTCATGGGCGCGCTGAAGAACCACTTGTGCCCGTCCAGCCGGTAGGCCTCGGCGCCGTGCAGCCGGTGGCCCAGGGGCTGCGCGCTGCTGACGCAGGCGCGCAGGTCGGAGCCGCCTTGCTTCTCCGTCATGCCCATGCCGATCCACAGCGGGCGGCCGGGGGCGATGGGGGCGTCGTGGCCCTCGTGGGTGGCACTCAGCAGGCCGTCGCGCAGCGCCGCGAACAGCGCCGGCGCGTGGCGCGCCAGCACGGGAATGGCGGCCTGCGTCATCGTCGCGGGGCACAGGCTGCCGGCCTCGAGCTGCCCGTGCACGTAGAAGGTGGCCGCCGCTTCGGCCCAGCGCCCGCCGCTGAAGGGCGCGGCCAAGGCCCCGGTGCCGCGGATGGCGCCCAGCAGGCGGTGCCAGTGGGGGTGGAAGTCCACGCGGTCGATGCGGCGGCCGCGGGCGTCCAGGGTGTGCAGCTCGGGCGGCCGGGCGTTGGCCTGCTCGGCCCAGTCCCAGGCCTGTTCGGTGGCCAAGTGCGCGGCGTAGGTGGCCAGCGCAGGCCGGGGGCCCAGGCGCTCGCGCAGGGCGGCGTCGGTCGCCCAGGCGTCGACGCCGCGGCGCTCGTCGACGAGGTTGGCGTCGCTCACGGCGCGCCGCCGGGCTCGCCGCGCAGGCAACCGCGGCCGTCGCCTTTGGCCAGGTACAGCGCCGCGTCGGCGCGCTGCAGCAGGTCGTGCACGTCGCGGTCGCCGGGGCGCAGCACGGACCAGCCGGCGCTGAAGTCGACGAAGAAGCCCAGGGCCTCGGGCGCGCGGGCTTGCAGCGCTTCGCGCAGGCGGCGGTCGAAGGCCTCGGCGCCGTCGGACCGCGTGCGGCCCAGCAGCACCACGAATTCCTCGCCGCCCAGGCGCGCGGCGCAGTCGCCGGGGCGCATCAGTTCGCGCAGGATGTCGGCCAGCAGCACCAACACGGCGTCGCCCTGCGCGTGGCCGTGGCGGTCGTTGACCTGCTTGAAGTGGTCGAGGTCGATCATCAGCGCCAGCAGGGTGTCGCCGTGGCGGCGGGCGTTGGCGATCAGGGCGTCCCCCCGCTGCTCCAGCGCGCGTCGGTTGTCCAAGCCGGTCAGCGGGTCGGTCTGCGCAGCGGCCTCGAGCAGGGCCTCGGCCTCGCCGCGCCAGGCCGCCAAGAAGGCCAGGGCCGACAACACCGTGGCGAAGCTGCCCACGGTCAGCACGCCCAAGGCGATGGGGTGGCCCCCACGCAGCGAGGGGTAGTCGGCCGAGGCGTCCAGGCCCAGCACGCCGCGCGCCAGGGTCAGCAGGCCGAGCAGGGCCATGGGCGTGGCCAGCACCCAGCGCCAGCGGCGGCTGGCCGCCGGGGCCGTGGGGGCCGGCGCGAGCAGGCCCAGCACCAGCACCGCCAGGCTGGTGGCCATCAGCAGGTTGCTGACGCCGCGCCGCAGCCAGGGCACGTCGTGGCCGATCGCGAACACCACGACCAGGGCCAGCGGCAGGCCCCAGGCCCAGCGCATCAGCGGGCGCGGCCCGAGCCAACCCTCGACGGCCCGCAGGGTGAGGACGAAGCTGAGCGAGCCGAGCGCGTAGCTCAACGCCGCCGCGGCCTCGCCGGCCCAGCCCGTGGCCAGCACGGCCAGCCAGGAGCCGGCTTGCACCCACAAGGCGGCCGTGGCCCACACGACGGGAGCGCCGCGGCGCAGGCCGGTCATCAGCGGCAGGGCCGTGGCCAACACCACAAGCTGCACCAGCAGCACGGCGGACAGGGTGGGAGGGTCGAGCGTCATCGGCAAAAGGGCCTGGGCCAGGGGCGACGGCCCAGCATAGCCAGGGATTGCCAGCATCGGCAGGTGGCGACCCCCAAGGCACCATCGGGTCATGAGCGAACCGGTCCGTGTCGAACGCCTGCACCAGTCCCTGCTGTGGCCGCTGCGCCTGCTGCGCTCGGGCGCCGCGCAGCGCCTGCGCCGGCCCTGGGAGGCGCTGCAGGCCCTGCCCGGCCATCCTTGGCGCGAGCAGGCCGACGAGTACACCGGCCAGGCCGACGCCTTCCACGAGCGCCATTACCAAGAGTTCCTGACCTTCCTGCCCTACGTGCAGCGGGTGCTGTTCGGCGAAGGGCGGCGCCCCGGGCAGGCGGCCGACAGCCTCGGTGAGTCGGGCATGAAGACCTTCCGCCGCACGGACGTGGCGGCGGTGCGGGTGCAGACCCACGCCGAGGCCGCGCCGATCACCTTGCAGGTCGTGCACATCGACCTGGTCTTCTTCTACGACATCGACTGCGCGCTGCTCAACGTGGAGCTGACGGGCACCGGCCTGGCCCTGCCGCAGGTGCAAGAGCTGCTGTACCGCCTGGGCCGCGCCTACCCGGCGGGGTGGGACGACCAGGGCCACCCGCTGCACAGCCTGTGGGACTGCGCGTGGTTGGACGCCGAAGGGCGCGAGTTGGCGCGCAGCGACGCGCGCGAGCGCGAGCGCTTCATCCAGCACGTGCAGCAGCGCCGTGCGCCCCGCGTGGCAGCGCATTGGGCCTACCTGCTGCAGCCCTTGGTGCCCGACATGGACGACGACAGCGCGGCGCCCTTGCGGTACCGGCAGATCGAGTACTACCGCATGCCGGTGATGGCCTTCCTGGCCGTCGACGACCCGACCCGCCTCTCTCGCGCCGACTTCGTGCGCCTGGGCCTGGTCACCGGCGCCGCGGCGCCGGGCTCCCAGGACCTGCCCTACGGGGAGGCCCACCTCGCCGACTTCGAGCAGCGCTACTGCTGGGACCGGTTTTGGTGCGCGCAAGGGGCGGCGCCGCACACGCGCTACCTGTGCTGCGGCCACGCCCTGGTCGTCGTGGGGCGGGCCGATGCTGCCTTCTTCGGTTGCCGCGACCGCGGCGTGCTGGCGCAGTTCCGCCACCAGCACTTCTTGCTCTTCCTGCTGGTGCACTTCCAGAAGGCTGCGCTGCTGCTTTACTCCGACCGCCTGGTCGAGGCCCTGCGCCGCCTGAACATCGCCGACCCCGACAACGTGCGCGCCTTCAAGCGCGAGATCCGCTCGGCCTTCGAGGGCTTCTTGCGCTTCACGCACCGCTACTGGTTCCACGAGGTGAGCGAGCAGGCCCAGGCCCGCGCGCTGTACGGGCTGCTGCACCAGCACCTTCAGGTGCAAGCGCTGTACGGCGAGGTCAAAACCCGCATCGGCGACATGGCGCAGTACCTGGAGACCGACAGCATCCGCCGCCAGGCCAACACCGTGGTGCGCCTCACCGTGGTGACGATCTTCGGCTTGGTGGGCACCATCACCACCGGCTTCTTGGGCATGAACCTGCTGTCGGAGAGCGAGGCGCCGATGGCGCATCGGCTCGCCGTGTTTGGGCTCACCTTGCTGGTCACCTGCGCCATCACCGTGGTGACCATCGTGAAGAGCAAGCGCCTGTCCGACTTCCTCGACGCCTTGTCGGACGAGCGCCTGTCCTCGCTCGACAAGCTGAAGTCCTTGGCCGCCGTGTGGCGGCGTTGAGCCAGCGCCGATGAACCGCCTGCCCACCACCGTGTGGCACCCGATGTGGGTGGCCGTGGCCAACCTGCAAAACCTGGCCTTGCCCGGGCGGCGCTACTACCCCAACCAGGACGGCTACAGCGAGGCCGCGTACCGGCGCAAAGTGGCTTGGGTCGGTCAGCAGTTTCACCGCTTGAGCGCCGACGTGCTCCTGTGCCCGGAGGTCTGGGACGAGCAAGCGCTGCGCGAGGCGGTGGCCGCCAGCAAGCTGCGCTACCCCACCGTGGTCGTGCCGGGGGCCGAAGCCGGCGCCCAAGGCACGCCGCGCCTGGGGCTGGTCAGCCGTTGGCAGGTGGAGCGCTTGCAGACCCTGTCCGACTTCGACCCCGCCGACCAGGTGCCCGTGCCAGAACTGGGGCTGCAAACGCGCTTTGAGCGCCCGGTGCTGATGGCCGAACTCCGCGGCCCGCAAGACCAGGAGCTGACCTTGCTGGGCGTGCACCTGAAGAGCAAGCGGCCGAAGTTCTTGCTGGACGCCGAGGGTAACCCGCTCGAAGACCGCGACGATCCCAGCGTGCAGGCGCGCGCCACCTTGCGCAGCCTGCTGATGCGCGCGGCGGAGGCCGCCGCGCTGCGCCGCTTTGTCGTCACCTTGGCACGTGGGCGGCAGCGGCCCTTGGTGGTGGCGGGCGACTTCAACGACGGCCCGCTGTCGGTCACCAGCCAGTTGGTGGCCGCCACGCAGGCGGTGGCCTATGACCGAGAGGCGCGCGACACCGCGCTCTTCCACGCCGTGGACCTGCAAACCGAGCCCGGGCTGCGGCACGACCGGCCCTACAGCCACGTGCACCAGGGCTGGCCGGAGTTGCTGGACCAGGTGTGGGTGAGCGAGGAATTCGACCCGCGCAGCCGCTTTGCGGTGGGCGAGGTGCGGCGCGTGGAGGTCTTCAACGACCACCTGCTGGAGGGCCGGGACGGCAGCCGCAGCGACCACGGCTTCTTGCGCGTGCTGCTGCAGTTCCGGGGCGCCTGAACCCCGGCGGGCGGGGGCTCAGGCGGCTTCGGCCTCCAGCGCCTGGGCGGCCTGCTTGGCGCGGGCTTCGAGCAGGGTCAGGATTTCGTCCAACTGCAGCAGGGCGCGTTCCGCCGGGGTGCGGCTGGGGGTGTCCCACACCGTCAGCAGGCGGCGCGTGGGGTCCAGCAGGCGGTCCATGTCCAGGTGCAGGCCATGCTTGGCCAGCTTGGGCGCCAGGTCGGGCGCGCGGCGCAGCAGGTCGGCCCGGGTGCTTTGGAAGGCGTGCTCGGCCAGCTCGCGGCGGTGCCGGTAGCTGAAGGTGTTGGCCAGGAACAGCTCGGCGTCGCGGTGGTCGGGCTCGAAGAAGACGATGTCGGTGTCCGGGTGGCTGCGCGTGTAGTTGCGCATGCCCAGCTCCAGGCGGGAATGGATCAGGCTGCGCAGCATCTGGCTCAGCACGACGGGCAGGCCGCCGTCCACCAGCTTGGGGATGCCGGGCTTGGCGCGCAGCTGCTTGTCCTTGGGGCTGACCTCGTAGGGCACCAGCGGGTTCAGCATGAACAGCAGGTCGATGCCCTGGTCGAGCAGCAGGCTGCCGTGCATGGTCTTTTTCAGCGCGCCGTCCACCAGGTAGCGGCCGTCGATCAAAACCGGGGGGTACAGGCCCGGCAGCGCGGCGCTGGCTTGCACGGCGCGGCTGATGGGCACGTGGTCCCAGCCCGGCGTGCCGAAGGCCACGGCCTCGCCGCTGTCCAGGTCGGAGGCGACCAGGAGCAGGCGACGCTGCAGTTGGCGGAAGTCGTCGCTGCGCCCGGGCAGGCTGAACATGGCCTTGAGCTGCGCGGCCAGCGGATCGCTGCTCAGCAATCCGGCCGGCAGGGCCTGGCCCAGCAGCTCCAGCGCGCCCAGCAGCGAGCGGCGCTCCACCAGCACGCGCCAGGCGGCCTCGCCCACCAGCTTGGGCAGGCGGCGCAGGCGGCTGCGGATCTCGCGCCAGTTCGGGTGCAGCAGCACCCGCGGGTCGAAGTGGTCGGGCGGGGGCGCGCTGTTCTCGATGAAGCCGGCCACCAGCTCGCGCGGGCTCAGGCCGTTGGCCAAGCAGGCCGCGATGATGCCGCCGGCGCTCACGCCGATGAAGCCGTCGCACTGCGTGATGTCCAGCCCGTCGATGCTCTCTTCCAGGGCGCACAGGGCGCCGACCTCGTAGATCGCACCCAGCGGGCCACCTCCGGCCAAGGCGAGGCCGATGCGGGGGCGGGACGGGGCGGCGGGGCGGGAGCGGCGTGCGGGCATGGGCGGGCGGGACTGTAGGCAGTCGGGGGCCCCGGTCTGGGCCGGATTTACCCCCGTGAAACGGTCAACGCCGTGGCGTCGGTCGCGGGGCGACGACGGTCACGGCGTTGACGGGAGGCGGGGTCAACGGGTGACCCCAGGGCCTCAAGCCTGAACGGCTTCCTTCACGGCTTCCACGGCCTTGTCGGCAGCGGCGGCGGCCTTCTTGGCCACGGGCGCAGCGGCCTTCTTGACGGGCGCGGCCGCCTTCTTCACCGGGGCAGCGGCCTTCTTGGCCACGGGCGCCACGGCCTTCTTCACGGCCACGGCCTTCTTGGCGACGGCCTTCTTGGCGGGGGCGGCAGCCTTCTCGGCCTTGGCCACGACCTTGGTCGCGGTCTTGGTCGCCTTGGCAGCGACCTTCTTCACGGCGGTCTTGGCCTTGGCGACCGGCGCGGCCTTCTTCTTGGGGGCGAAGCCGATGGAGGCGGCCAGGCTGTCGATGCGGGCGATCAGGCTGCTGATGTCGGTGCCGCTGGGCACGCCCAGGCTCTTCAGGGCGCGGGCCACGCGCTCTTCGAAGATCGACTCCAGCTTGTCCCACTGCTGGCCGGCCTTGGCGCCGACTTCACCGGCCATGCCGGTCATCTTGGTGGCCACCGCACCGAACTTTTGCTCGGCGATGGATTGGGTTTTCTTTTGCAGGCTCATGCCTTCTTTCACGAGGGTGTCGAAGACCTTGGTGCCTTCGCCCTGGGCCTTGCTGAAAGCGCCCAGGCCAGCGGCCCAGATTTGTTGGGCTTGGTCGCGCACGTTGGCGGCGACTTGGTTGTCCAGCAACGCAGCGGGGTTGAAACCGGCGGCCGGCGCGGCCTTCTTCGAGGCCATCTTTTGCAGCTTCTTGACCATGGGGTTCTCCTGGCAGGGGTTGGATCGCCGCAGACCCCTGCGACGCTGGACGGCACTGTAGGCCGGGCCCTGTCGGCGTGCACGCCGATTCCTAGTGGTTCGCCTCTATGAAAAACAGGGGTTTCGCCTGGGGTGGGACGGGCCCCGTCACTGCGGGTTAGTGCGGCATCGAGGGGGGGTGGGGATGCAGAAGAATCGACCGCACCCCCCCGGGCGGCGGCCCGTCAACAGGAGCAAGTCATGCAGTACTTCGTCACGGGCGCCACGGGCTTCATCGGCAAGCGCTTGGTCAAGAAGTTGCTGGCGCGGCGCGGCAGCACGGTCTACTTTTTGATGCGCGAGGCCAGCCAGGACAAGCTGCCGGCCTTGCTCGAGTACTGGGGGGCGAGCCCCAAGCGCGCCATCCCCGTCTGGGGCGACTTGAACGCCCCGAAGCTGGGCCTGTCGGCGACTGACTTGAAAGCGCTCAAGGGCCAGATCGACCACGCCTTCCACCTCGCGGCGGTGTACGACCTGGAGGCCGACGAGGAGAGCCAGATCGCGGCCAACATCGACGGCACGCGGCACTTCGTGGCGGTGTGCCAGGCCCTGCAGGTCGGGCACGTGCACCACGTCTCGTCCATCGCCGCAGCCGGCCTGTACGAAGGCGTGTTCCGCGAGGACATGTTCGACGAGGCCGAGAACCTCGACCACGCGTACTTCATGACCAAGCACGAGTCCGAGAAGATCGTGCGCAAAGAGTGCAAGCGGCCCTGGACGGTGTACCGCCCCGCGATGGTGGTGGGCGACTCGCAGACCGGCGAGACCGACAAGGCCGACGGCCCCTACTACTTCTTCAAACCGCTGCAGCGCCTGCGCCAGATCCTGCCGCCCTGGTTCCCGGCCGTGGGCCTGGAGGGCGGGCGCGTGAACATCGTGCCCGTGGACTTCGTGGTGGACGCGCTCGACCACATCGCGCACCGGGTCGAGAAGGGCGGCGGCTGTTTCCACCTCGTCGACCCCAAGGGCTACCGCGTGGGCGACGTGCTCGACATCTTCGGCCGCGCCGCACACGGGCCGAAGATGAACGTGTTCATCAACGCCGCGCTGCTGGGCTTCATCCCCAAGAGCGTGACCAAGGGCCTGATGGCGCTCGCGCCGGTGCGTCGGGTGAAGAACGCCATCATGAAGGACATCGGCGTTCCCGAAGACCTGCTGCAGTTCATCAACTACCCCACGCGCTTCGATTGCCGCGAAACGACGGCCATGCTCAAGGGCAGCGGCATCGCCTGCCCAGATTTGCACGATTACGCCTGGCGCATTTGGGACTACTGGGAGCGCCACCTCGACCCCGACCTGCACATCGACCGCTCGCTGCGCGGGGCTTGCGGCGGCAAGGTGGTGCTGGTCACCGGTGGCAGTTCGGGCATCGGCCTGGCCGCGGCCAAGAAATTCGCCGAGGCCGGGGCCATCACGGTGATTTGCGCGCGGGACGAGGCCAAGCTGGCCGAGGCGGTGGCCGAGATCCGCGAGTTCGCCGGAGCGGAGGCCCAGGTGCACGCCAAGAGCGCCGACATCGCCGACCCCGACAGCTGCGCCGAATTGGTGGCTTGGCTGGAGGCCGATTTCGGCGGCGTGGACTTCCTGATCAACAACGCCGGCCGCTCCATCCGCCGCGCCATCGAGAACAGCTACGACCGCTTCCACGACTTCGAGCGCACGATGCAGCTGAACTACTTCGGCTGCCTGCGCGTCACGCTCGGCCTGCTGCCGGGCATGGCCGCCAAGCGCAAGGGGCACGTGGTGAACATCAGCTCCATCGGCGTGCTGACCAACGCGCCCCGCTTCAGCGCCTACGTGGCCAGCAAGGCGGCGCTGGACGCCTGGACGCGCTGCGCCGCCAGCGAGTACGCCGACACCGGCGTGACCTTCACCACCATCAACATGCCCCTGGTGCGCACGCCCATGATCGCGCCCACCAAGATCTACAACAACGTGCCCACGCTGAGCCCCGAAGAGGCGGCCGACATGGTGGCGCAGGCCTGCATCGCCAAGCCGGTGCGCATCGCCACGCGCCTGGGCCTGACCGGCCAGGTGCTGCACGCGGTGGCGCCGCGCATCGCCCAGGTGGTGATGAACACCAGCTTCCGCATGTTCCCCGACAGCGACGCCGCCAAGGGCGACAAGGCCGGCAAGCCACAGCTCAGCGCCGAGGCCGTGGCCTTGCAACAGATGATGCGGGGCATCCATTTCTGAGGGCCTGACCCGGCGCGGCGCGCTGCCCTGGGGCCTGGCCCTGGCGGCGCCGTCCGGGCGCGCCTGGGCCGCCGAGCCCACCACCGTGGAGGTGCCCCACCAGGGCGCGCAGAGCAGCCTGATCTACCGCTACAGCCTGGCCCTGCTGGACCTGGCCTTGAAGGCCGGCGGCTGGCGGGGCGCCATGCGCGAGCACCCGCACCGCCCCGGCGAGGACCTGCAGCAGGGCGTGTGGGCGCGCGAGATGGCCCGGGGCACGCCCGGCTACGACGTCTGTTGGTTCATGACCAGTGCCGACCGAGAGCGGCGCTTGAACGCGGTGCGCGTGCCCATGTACCGGGGCCTGTTCGGCTGGCGCCTGCTGCTGGTGGCCCAGGGCCAGCAGGCGCGCTTCAGCGCGCTGCGCGGGGCGCAAGACTGGCGGCAGTTGAGCCTGGTGCAGGGGCGCGACTGGCCCGACACCGACATCCTGCGGGCCAACGGCCTGAAGGTCAGCGGCCCGGACCGCTACGAGACCATGTTGGATTGGTTGCGCCAGGGCCGGGTGGACGCCTTTCCGCGGGCGGTGGTCGAGGCCTACGTGGAGGCCGAAACGCACCCGGGCCTGGCGGTCGAGTCGCAATGGGCGCTGCACTACCCCACGGCCCTCTACTTTTTCGTCAACCGCAACCGGCCGGCGCTGCTGGCCCGCCTGCGCCAGGGCATGGAGGCCTTGGTCGACAACGGGCAGTTGCAGCACCTGTTCGAGTCGCACTTCGCGCCTTTGCTGGCGCGCGCCGACCTGGGGCGCCGGCGGGTGCTGCGCTTGCGCAACCCGCTGCTGCCGCTGGGCACGCCCCTGGACCGCTCGGCCCTGTGGTGGCGGCCCTGAACGGTCTCAGCGCAGGCGCTCCCACAGGGCCACAGCCCAGGTGGCCCCGGCCAGCGTCAGGCTGAGCAGCACGGCCGCGCTCCCCAAATCCTTCGCGCGGCCGAGCAAGGGGTGCATCTCGGTGCTCAAGGCATCGGCCAGGGCCTCGACGGCGGAGTTGATCAGCTCCACCACCAGCACCAGCAGCATCACGGCCACGAGGGCCAGGGCCTGCCATGCGCTCGTGGCCACGAAGGGCACGGCGACCAAGAGCAGCGCGCACAGAGCCAGCTCCTGGCGGAAGGCGGCCTCGTGGGCCACGGCCTGCTGCAAGCCCTGGCGCGAGTACCGGAAGGCTTTGAACACGCGGGCGATGCCGCCGCGGCTTTTCTGGGGGGCGTGAAGGCTCATGGGGCGGGGGCGGAGGCGAAGTCCAGGTGCACGGTGAAGCCCGCGCCCTCGGGCGTGGCGGGCAGGTTCAGGCGCCCGCCGTGGGCGCGGGCGACGAGGTCGGCCAGGCGCAAGCCCAGGCGGTGGTCGTGGTCGGTGTTGCTGTCCAGCGCGGCCAGGATGGCCAGGCGTTCGGCCTCGGTCACGCCGGGGCCGTCGTCTTGCAGGCACAGGCCATTGGCGCCATGGGCGCTGAGGCGCACGCTGCGCGCGCCGTGGCGTTGCGCGTTGTCCAGCAGGTTCAGCAGGGCGGCGGCGAGCAGCTCGGCGTCGGCCTTCAGCGGCACGGGCGGGCCCTCGCTCAGCGTGAGGCCTTGCAGCATCAGCTCGCCCAGCAGGCTGCGCGCGTCCAGGGCCTGCCGTTGCAGCTCGGGCGCGCTGCGGAACAGGCGCAGCAGCGCCAGCACCAGGCGCTGCAGCCGGGTGGTGGCGGCCCGCACCTGCGCCAGGCGGGGCAGTTCGGGGTGCTCGCGCACGGCGATGGCCAGTTGCGCGTCCATGCCCGCCAGCGGCGTGCGCAGCAGGTGGGCCGCTTGCGCGGCAAAGGCCCGCTCGAACTGCAGGCGCTGGCCCAGGCGCTGGCCCAAGGCCCCCAGGGCCTCGTGGATGGGGGCCAGCTCGCGGCGCTCGGGCGGCCCGAGGTCGCGGCCCAGGTGCAGGGGCTCGGCTTCGCTGCTGGCCAGGCGCTCGGACAGGGCGTCCAGGGGCAACAGCGCCCGGCGCGTGCGCACCAGCAGCAGGGGCAGCAGCAGCAGGGCCACGCCCAGCGCGGTCAAACCGGCGTGCAGCGCCACCTCGGTGTGGGCTTCTCTGCGCTCGTCGCGGGTTTGGGCCACCAAGAGCAAATTGCCGTCCGTGCCCACGGCCTTGCCGTACACGCGCCACTGGGCGACGTCGTGAAAGCCCACCCGAGGCGCCTGGGCCAACAGGGGGGCCGCGTCGGCGCCGGCGGAGCGCTGGCGCACCGCGCCCTGGGCATCCAGCAGCACCCAAGCGAAATGCCCGGCCTGGTGCGTGGTGGGCGGTGCATCGTGGGGTGGGGGGGGCAGGGCGGCCAGCACCGGGGCCAGGCCTTGGGCGGTGGCCTCCAAAGTGTCGTCGAGCAGCTCGTCGACCTCGTCGAACACGGCGATCACCGCCGCCGTGGCCACGGCGAAGGCACCCAGCAGGGCGCCCAGGCCGACGATCCAGCCCAGCTCGCCGACGATGCTGCGCAACTTCATGCCGGCACCACCCGGTAACCCAGGCCGCGCTGCGATTCGATCCATTCGCGACCGAGCTTGCGCCGCAGGTTGGAGACGTGGACCTCCAAGGCGTTGCTGCTGGCGGCGTTGGCGTCGAAGCCCAGCACCAAGCGCTCGAGGTCGGCCTTGCTGACCCAGCGGCCCGCCCGTTGCGCCAGGGCCTCCAGCACGGTCCACTCGCGCGCCGTCAGGCTCACGCGCTCCCCGTCGAGCAAGGTTTCGCGGGCGCCCCAGTCCAGGCTCACGCCGCCGGCCAAGGCCATCACCCGGGGCTGGTGCCGGCGAACGCAGGCGCGCAGGCGCGCCACCAGCTCCTCGGGGGCGAAGGGCTTGACGAGGTAGTCGTCGGCGCCGCCTTCCAGGCCGCGGATGCGGTCGGCCACGGTTTCGCGCGCCGTCATCATGATGGCCGGCGTGGTCGCGCCGGCCGCGCGCTGGCGGCCCAGCCATTGCAGGCCCGAGCCATCGGGCAGCTGCCAGTCCACCAGCCAGGCGTCGAAGGGTTCACCTTGGATGGCCGCCTGGGCCTGGCCCAGGTGCGTGCACCAGTCCACGACCTGGCCTTCGGCGCGCAGGAAATCGCGCAGGCCTTCGCCCAGCAAGGGGTCGTCTTCGAGGAGCAGCACGCGCATGGCCATCATGATGCCTTGGCCGGCTTCAGGGTGGCTTCAGGGTCGCTTCAGGCTCGCTGGGAACAATCCGACGCCATGTCGACCCCTGCACCCTCCCCGCTGCTGCGCCGCGGCGGTTGGTCGCCCATCACGCTGTCGAGCGAGGCCATGGTGGCCGTGCTCTGCGTGTACTGGGCGCTCACCGCCAACCGCGCTTTCCTCGTCAATGCGCGCGCTGCGCTGGGGGCCGACCAAGGCACCGTGCTGGTGGCCCTGGTGGGCCTGCTGGCCTTGTTGCACTTCTTGCTGGTGGCGCCCTTCATGGGCCGGGCCTGGGGCCGTGGCCTGCTGGCCGTGCTGGTCGGGGTGGCGGCCATCGCCAGCCACTTCGTGTTGGCCCTGGGCGCTGCCTTGGACCCCGACATGCTGCGCAACGCCATGCGCACCCAATGGACCGAAGCGCGCGAGCTGTTCACGCCCTCGCTGCTGCTGCACACCCTGGTCCAGGCCGTGCCCGCCTGGTGGTTCCTGAGCCAAGCGCGCATCGCGCCGCGCACCGGCGGCTGGGCCCGCGCCGCCGGGCGGCGCCTGCTGTGGTGGGGCGCCGCCCTGCTGGCCTTCTTGGTGCTGCTGTTCAGCATCTACCAGCCGCTGTCCAGCCTGATGCGCAACCACAAGGCGCTGCGCTACCAAATCGTGCCCGCCGCGCCGCTGTGGTCGGCGCCGCGCAGCCTGTTCAACGAAGCCAAAGAAGCCCGCCGCGTGCGCCAGCCCATCGGCCTGGATGCCCAGGCCGGGCCGAGCTGGGCGCAGGCCGAGCGGCCCCGCGTGCTGGTGCTGGTGGTCGGCGAGACCGTGCGCGCCGCCAACTGGGGCCCGCACACCACCCTGGACGGCACCCTGCGCAACACCGCGCCGCTGACGGGTGCCTTGCCTGAGTTGGCCCTCTTCCCCCTGGTGCGCACCTGTGGCACGCACACCGAAAGCTCGCTGCCCTGCATGTTCGCGCCGGTGGGCCGCCGCGACTACGACGAAGACCGCATCCGCGGCCAGCAATCGCTGCTGCACGTGCTGCAGCGCGCTGGCGTCACGGTGCGCTGGCGCGACAACCAAAGCGGTTGCAAGGGCGTGTGCGACGGCCTGGGCCAAGAGATGGTCGGCGACCTGGGCGTCGACCCCAGCTTGTGCAAGAACGGCACCTGCCTGGACGATGCCTTGCTGCACGGCCTGGAGGCCGACCTGGCGAAGGCGGCCACCGGCAAAGGCACGCAAATTTGGGTGCTGCACATGCTGGGCAACCACGGCCCGGCCTACCACCGCCGTGTGCCGGCCGGGGCCACGCCCTTCCAGCCCTTCTGCGCCAAGGACGACCTGGGCCGTTGCAGCCGTCAGGAGATCGTCAACGCCTACGACAACGCCCTGCGCCACACCGATGCCTTGCTCGACACCCTGTGGCGCCGCCTTCAGGCCGCCCCCGGTGTGGACACGGCCATGCTCTTCATCCCCGACCACGGGGAGAGCCTGGGCGAGCGCGGCATCTACCTGCACGGCCTGCCCTACGCCGTGGCGCCGCGCGAGCAAACCGAGGTGCCGATGCTGCTGGGCCTGAGCGAGGGCTTTGCCAAGGCGCGGGGCTGGACGCTGGACTGCGTGAAGGGCCTGCCGGCCAAGACCCCCGATCCGCAGCACGACCACCTGTTCCACACCCTGCTGACCTTGCTGGACGTGAAGACGGCGCTTTACGACCCCCAATGGGACCTGATGCGCCCATGCCAACGATGAAGGCGGTCTGGCCCACCGGCTGGCGCGCTTGGGCCTGGGCCTTGGCCCTGGTGCTGGCCTGGGATGCGACCTCCGGCGACTTGGTCGTGGCTCGCCTGTTCGGGGACGCTGGCGGTTTTGCCGCGCGCAACGCCTTTTGGTCCGAGCAGTTGCTGCACAACGGCCTGCGGTGGCTGTCGGGGGCGGCCGTCGTGTGGATGCTGTTCGACCTTTGGCGTCCCCTGCGCCCGCACGACGGCCCGACCCGGGGCGAGCGCGCTTGGGCGCTGGCCGGGACGGTCTTGGCCTTGCTGGTCGTGCCCGCCTTGAAGTCGCAAAGCACCACCAGTTGCCCTTGGAGCTTGTCGGAGTTTGGCGGCGTGGCCGCCTGGATGTCGCACTGGGATTGGGGGCGCAACGACGGGGGGCCAGGGCACTGCTTCCCCTCGGGCCATGCGGTCGGCAGCTTCGCCTTCTTTGGCCTGGTGTGGTTGTGGCGCGGGGTGCCCCAGGTGCAGCGCCGCATCCTGCTCGCGGTGCTGGCGGCGGGCTTGCTCGGTTCGCTGGCCCAATGGGCCCGTGGGGCGCATTTCGTGAGCCACAGCCTGTGGGCGGCGCTGGCCTGTGCTGCGCTCACGGCGGCTTGGCAGGCGCTTGGCGCGCGTTGGCGCCAGCGGCGCGCGGCCGCCGGGGGGCTCAGCGCCGCATCGACCGACCGCGCCGCGCCACCGCCGCCAGCAGGCGCGCCCGTTCGGGCGTGGGCGAGCGACGCTGCCACGCCTTGAGCGTGGCCACCGCCTCGGCCCGCGTGGTGGCGCTGAAGCGCCGACCGCGAAGCGCGGCCTGCAGCACCAAGGTTGCCGCCTGCTCGGCGGTGCGCAGCGGGGCGTCGCCATCGGCCGCGGCCAGGGCCCGCGCCAGCCACAACAAGGCCTTGGGCGCCACGCCCGCGGCCAGGTAAGCCGCGCCCAGCGCGGCGCACAGGTCGCCGCGGCCGCGCCACGCGCGGGGTGCGCGGCCCAGCAGGCCGCGCAGGCGACGGCGCAGCCCCGGGTCTTGGCCCCGCGCGGTCCGCACGCGGGTGGCCTCGGCGAGGTTTTCCAGCTCGGTGCGCAGTTCCTGCGGCAGGAAGAAGGGCAGGGCTTGCGTGGGCGTTGCCGCTGAGCCCGTCGAGCCCGTCGAGCCCGTCGAGACCGCGCGGTCCAGGCGCCAGCCCGGGTCGCCATAGGCCTGGTAGGCGCCCCAGGTGAGGGTGCCCGGGTGGCGCTGCCAGCAGGCACGGCGTGCCGCGTGCACCGCCTCGGCCGCGCTTTGGCCGGCAAAGAGCGCGCGGTACAGCGCGCGGGCGAAGGTGGTGGCGGCCGCGTCGTCCACCGCCCAGCCGGCGCACACCACGACGCGCGCGCCCATCTCGATGAAGGCCTGCCCCAGGCCCGCGGCGCGTTGGGGCGCGCCCTCGGGCGCCAGGCAGCCCTGGTGGCAGGCGTTGACGAACACGAACTCGGGCACGCAGCGCAGCTGCGCCACGTCGCCGGCCGACAGCACCCGCCGCGGGCCCAAGGCCAGCCCCGCACGGGGCGCGCTGAGCCCGTGACCGCTCAGGTGCAGCAGGCGCCAGGGCCGCGCGTGCAGGGCTTGCAAGACCTCCACGGCCGGGGCGTCGATGGCGGTCGTGTGCGGCAGCTTGGCGCGCCGGGCCAGCGCCGCCACGGCCTGGGCCTCGGCGCGGGCCCCGGGCAGCCCGGGCAAGGGGCTGCGTTCGCCCAGGTCGGGGTGGCCGACGACCAGCAGGGCGTCGTCGGGCGCGTGCTGGGGCTGGGCGCGGAACTGCGCGGTGCGCAGCTGGCGCATCAGCGGGCGCTCCACGGCCCAGGGCGTGCCGCCCTGCCCGGGCAGCATCTCCCAGGGGAAACGGGCGGCCGCGGCGTCCAGCAGCAGCAGGCGGTCGCGCGGCTCGGGGGGCGCCTCGCGCAGGCGCAGGGGCAGCAGCAGCTCGGCCAGGGTGTGGGTCAAAGCCGGGTCGTGGCGGACCTGGGCGGCGTTGCGCGCCACGAACTCGTCCACCAGGTCCAGCTGGCCGCTGGCTTGGCTGAGCTCGGCGCGGGCCCGCTCGCCCAGGGCCACGAAGCGCAGCCGGTCTTCGCCCAGGTCGTGCACCTGCTCGACCACCCAACGCTGCCACCAGGCCGGGTCGCCCTGGATGCGACGGCGCTTGCGCCGGCCTTCGCCCGCTTCGATCGCGCGATCGGGCCAGCGCACTTGGCGCGCCCACGGGGCCTGGCGCAGCAGGCCGTGCAAGGCCTGGGCGGCGCTCAGCGCGGCGTCTTCGAACAGCTCCAGCAGGACCAGCTCTTGCAGGCGCTCGGGCTGGCCGGCGCGGGCCAGCGTGGCGTTGGCGCCCAGCGCGGCCTGCACCAACGCGTCGATGGACTCGCTCACGCGCAGCTGCCCATCGCCTGTGCCCACCATCAAGGCCGCCACCCGGCCGTCGCCGAGCAGGCCTTGCCGGACGGCGTCCAGCCAACCGCGCTGCGCCGCGTCGCGCAGGCCGCTGGGCGTGAGCGCACCGACCTCGCCCAGGCCGATCGCGACCAGGCCCGGGGGCGTGGCCCCGGTGGGGGCCGCCAGGGCGCGTTGCGTGCCCATGGCGCCCGGGTACAGGCCCAGGCGGTGCAGCTGGCGCAGCGGGCCTTCGCGGGCGTCGGGCGCGCGCAGGCAGTCGTCCAGCCGGGCCTCGGCGCTGACCAAGGTGTCGCCCTCGTAGTGCCCCAAGAGCACGGGCCAGCGCGCGAAGCGCGCGTCGCCGTGCACCAAGCGCAGGCGCAGCGTCACAGCGTGAAGGGCGACTGCGCCAAGAAGGCGGTCGCGGGGCCCAAGGTGAACAGGTTGGGGCTTTGGGTGGCGGGCATGCGGGCGCGGATGCGGGCGTGGAATTGGGTGTGGTTGCCGCGGAAGGCGCCTTGGTTCCAGGTGGCCAGCAGCGCGGCGGTGAAGGCGCCGTTGCGCTCGCCGTCCAGGCTGGTTTGGTTGTCCTGGCAGCCGGCGATGAGCACCACGCTGGGCCTGAATCGCTTGACCACCGCCGCCACGCGGCCCGGCTTCGTCACCCGGGCCAAGGCAGCATCGGGGTCGACATCGCGGCCCGGGGCTTGGCGCTGCAGGCCGTCGTAGAAGGCCGCGTGCTCGGCGTAGGTGCGCCGGGCCACCTCGGGCGGCAGGTGGCGGGCCCGCTGGCGCGCATCGGCCGTCAGCGGCGGGGCGGCGCGCACCACGGTGCCGCTGTGGCAGCTGTCGCTGAGCACCAGCACCCGCACCCCGGCGGCGAATGTGGCCAGCGCGGCATACAGCTCTTCGTCGAGCAGTTGGCCGTCGAACAGGCACCAGGTTTCGTCCTGGCCGTCGGGTTCGTCCTTGGAGGCGTCGGGCACCTGCCCGCCATGCCCGGAAAAGGTCAGCACGAACAGGTCGCCCCGCCGCAAGGCCCGCGCCGCCGTGGCCAAGGCCTCGGCCAGCGCCGCGCGCGTGGCCTGCGCGCTGAGCAGGACCTTTGGGTTCAGGCCCTGCGCCTGGCACAAGGCAGCCATGTCGCGGGCGTCGGCCTCGCAGGCCCCCAGCGCCCCCGACCAGCCTGCGTAGTGCTTCGGGTCGACGCGGTTGAGGCCCAGGTGCAGCGAGGCGCCACGGGGCGGAGGCTTGGAACTCATGGTCGGCGATTGTGGTGGGGGTCTGGGCGTCCAACCATCCCCCAATCCGTCAACGCCCGTAACGCAACAGCTTGCCGCTGTCGGTCAGTAGCCAGATCGCGCCGTCGGGGGCTTCGTCGACGTCGCGGATGCGCTCGCCCAGCTCCCCCAGCAGGCGTTCACGCGCCACCACGGTGTTGCCGCTGAGCACCAAGCGCCACAGGGCGGAGCCGGCCAAGGACCCCATCAGGACCTGGCCGCGCCATTCGGGAAACATGGTGCCGCTGTGGAAGATCAGGTTGCTGGGCGCGATGGAGGTGGGCACCCAGTGGGTGAGGGGTTCGACGTAGCCCGGCGCGTGCACGCCGCCGCCGATGCGGCAGGCCTCGCCGACGGGGTCGCCGTAGTTGCAGCCGTAGCTGCGCAGTGGCCAGCCGAAGTTGGCGCCGGCGCGGGCGATGTTGAGTTCGTCGCCGCCTTGGGGGCCGTGTTCGCTGACCCAGAGCTCGCCCGTGTCGGGGTGCAGGGCCGCCCCTTGCGGGTTGCGGTGCCCCAGACTCCAAACGCCCGGCAGCGCGGGCAGGGTCCAGCGCGGGTTGTCGCCGGGCAGGCTGCCGTCGCGCTGCAAACGCACCACCTTGCCCAGGGTCTGCTGCAGGTCCTGCGCTGGGTTGCCCAACTGGCGCTCACCCAGGGTGACGAACAAGGTCTTGTCGCGCGCGAACACCAGCCGCGACCCGAAATGGCCGCTGCCCCCGACCTTGGGCGATTGCCGAAAGATCACCTGCACCGGGCCCAGGGTGTTGCCACTCAGCAGGGCCCGGGCCACGGCGGTGCCGGCGTTGCCGCCGCTGCCGGGCTCGGCGTAGCTCCAGTAGATGTGGTTGCCACCCGCTTGCGCGAAGTCGGGGTCGACCGCCACGTCCAGCAGCCCGCCTTGGCCTGCGCTGGCCACGGCGGGCAGGCCCGTCACTTCGGTCTTGCTGCGGGCGTCGGCGCTCAAGACCCACAAGCGACCCGCGCGCTCGGTCAGCAGCCAGCGGCCGTCGGGCAGCCGAGCCAGGGCCCAGGGGTTGGCCAGGTCGCTGCGCAGCGTGGTGACGGTGGGGGTGGGGGCAGGCGCCGGCGGCGGGGTGGGCGCCGGGGGCGGGGGTGGGGCAGGGGCCGCCGGGGGCGCGCCGCCCCCGCCGCCACAGGCGGCCAGGAGCAGCGCTGCGACGGCCGCGATCCAAGCGGCGTGGGGACTGCGGAGTGGCATGGCGGCGATGCTAGGCAATCTCCCGCCGCCGCCTTGTGAGCACTGGTTTCCGCCATAGTCGGCCCCCATGCTGGACCGCTTGGAACACGCCAAGGCGCTGGTGATCGACGCGAACACCAACGCCCGCATGCTCGTCGTGTCGCACCTCAAAGAGCTGGGGGTGGGCACGGTGCGCGCCGTGACCAAGACGCGGGATGCGCGCCTGGCGCTGGAGGCGATGGCCTTCGACATCGTGGTCAGCGACAACGACTTCGGCAACGCCCAAGACAGCGGGCAACAGCTGCTGGACGAGTTGCGGCGCGAGCAGATCCTGCCGCCGTCCACCGTCTTCGTCATGGTCACCACCGACCGCAGCTACGCGGCCGTGGCCGGTGCGGCCGAGGCGGCGCTGGACGTCTACCTGATCAAGCCCTACACCTTCGACGCCTTCGCCGAGCGCTTGCAAAGCGCCCGCCGCCGCAAGCAGGTGCTCAAGCCGGTGTTCGACGCCATGGCCGCCGGCCAGCACGAGGAGGCGGCGCGGCTGTGCTTGGCCCGATTCCAGGCGCGTGAGGACTGCTGGCTGCACGCCGCGCGCATCGGGGCCGAGCTGCTGTTGCGCCTGCAGCGCGCCAGCGAGGCGCGGGCGCTGTACACGGCCATCATCGAGGCCAAGACCGTGCCCTGGGCCAAGCTCGGCGTGGCCTGCGCCGAGTACGCCGCGGGCCGCGCCCAGAACGCCAAGCAAAGCCTGCAGACCTTGGTGGGCGAGATGCCCAAGTACGCCGATGGCTGGGACGTGCTGGGGCGGGTCCACCTGGAAGAGGGGCAGCTCGAGCAGGCCCTGGCCACCTACCAACAGGCCATGGCCTTGACGCCCACCTGCTTGCTGCGCGCGCAGCGGGCCGGCACCCTGGCGTTCTACGTGGGCCAGCGCGACGAGGCGCTGCGCCTGCTCGGCTGGGCGGCCGAAAGCGGGTTGGACTCGCGCTTGTTCGATTACTACAGCCTGGTGCTGCTGGCCTTTTTGCACTTCGACGCCGGCCTGCGCGAACCCTTGCAGCAGGTGCTGGTGCGCTTCGAGGGCTGGCAGGCGCAGCAGGCCCAGTCGGCCCGGGTGCAGCGCCTGCACCTGGCGGTGCGCGCCCTCGTGGCCGGGCTGGCCGGACAGGGCGCCGAGGCGCAGGCCGATGCGGCCCGCCTGGCCCAGGCCCTGGACCTGCCCGACGCCGACCTGGAGGCGGCCTGCCTGTTCATCGCCGTGCGCCAGCGGCTCCTGCGCGTGGGCCTGCGCTTGCCCGACGACGACGCCTGCCTTCACCGCCTGGCGTTGCGCTACTGCGTCAACAAGGCCAGCACCGAGGTGCTGGTGGCCATGGCCGAGGCCGACGAGCCCGCCGTGGCCTTGGTGCGGCGCGCGCACGAGGAGGTGTTCCGCATCGCCGAGCAGGCGTTGACCTTGTCGCTCAAGCACCAGCCGACCGAGGCGGTGCGCCTGCTGGCCGAGCGCGGCCAGGCCACGCGCAACGCCAAGCTCATCGACATGGCCGGCTCGGTGTTGGAGCGGCACGCGAAGCGCATCGACGGCCCGGAGGCCTTGGCCGCGCAGGTGCAGGCGCTGCAAGAAACCTGGGTCTGGCCCATCAACGGCGCCCGCGGCCGGGCTGCCGCCGGTCAGCCGGTGACGGTGCCGCAGACCACGCGCGGGCCCTCGCTGGCGCCGCCGGAAGCGGCCGATCAGCCTGCGGGCTGAGCCAGCTTGTCTTGCGTGCGCAGCGCGAAGTCGCTGGCGTCGTGCCGCTCGTGCAACTGGTCGGCGGGCTCGCCGAAGAGGCGGTTGACCTTGCGCCCGCGCTGCACCGCCGGGCGCTGGGCGATGGCCTCGGCCCAGCGCCGCACGTGCGCGTACTCGTGCACGCTCAGGAACTCGCCCGCACCGTAAAGCAGGCCCTGCACCAGCTGGCCGTACCAAGGCCAGGTGGCCATGTCGGCCACGGTGTAGGCCTCGCCTGCCAGGTAGGGGCGCTCGGCCAGCAGGCGGTTGAGCACGTCGAGCTGGCGCTTGACCTCCATCGCGTAGCGGTTAATCGGGTACTCCTGCTTGGTGGGCGCGTAGGCGTAGAAGTGCCCGAAGCCGCCACCCAGGAAGGGCGCGCTGCCCATTTGCCAAAAGAGCCAGCTCAAGGTCTCCGCGCGCGCCGCGCCCTCGGTGGGCAGGAAGGCATTGCCGAACTTTTCGGCCAGGTAGACCAGGATGGCGCCCGACTCGAACACGCGCACGGGCTCGGGGCCGCTGCGGTCCACCAGCGCCGGGATCTTGGAGTTGGGGTTGGCGGCCACGAAGCCGCTGCCGAACTGCTCGCCCTGGCCGATGCGGATGGGCCAGGCGTCGTACTCGGCGCCGGCGTGGCCCAGGGCCAGCAGCTCTTCCAGCATCACCGTGACCTTCACGCCGTTGGGCGTGGCCAGCGAGTACAGCTGCAGCGGGTGCTGCCCCACCGGCAGTGCCTGTTCGTGCGTGGCGCCGGCGGTGGGGCGGTTGATGTTGGCGAACTGGCCGCCGCTGGCTTGGTCCCAGGTCCAGACCTTGGGTGGGGTGTAGGGCGGGGTGTCGGACATGCAGGGTCGGCAAGGATGCAAAACCCGCACGTTAGCCCTTGCGCGCTGCCCCCTGGGGGCAAGGGGCCTCGAACACCTGGCGCCTGGCTGCCCCGTCACAAGGGCGTGGCGGCGGGCGTGTTGGGCACGAACACGAGCAGGTCGTAGCTGCCGATCACACGTTGCACCTCGGCGGGCAGGTGCGCCCAGCGCTTGGGGCGCAAGCGCCAGGTGCGCAAATCGAACAGCGTCGGTTGTTGCGCGTCCACCCACGGCGCCAGAAAGCGCCAGTCGCCTTCTTGCAGCCAGCCGTCGCAAGGCTGGGGACTGCCGCCGTGCACGGCGCCTTGGCTGCCCGGCCCGCACAGGAGCAGCACGGTCAGCACGGCTTGCTCGCGTGCGGCGGCCATCTCCGTGACGAAGCCGCCCAGGCTTTGCACGCCGGTGGGGCTGGCGCCGCGGAAGCCGTGGTACGCCCCCACTTTGAGCATGACCTTGGGGGCACGCTGTCGCTGGGCCTCGGCCTGTCGAAGCAGCGCGACGAAGCGCTGCTTCATGGCCTGCTCGCGCTGCTGGTTGGCGGTCCAGGGTTCGCCCTCGTCGCCGGTGAATGGGCCGTAAATGGCGCGGGACTCCGCCAGGGCGCTGAGCAGCGCGCGGGCGGCAGAGCGCGGCGCGCTGCGGGCGGCCTCGGTCTGCATCGCGGCCAGCGGCACGCGGCCCAGCCATTGCGGGTCGGCCTCGGCCTCGCGCACCCAATGCACCAGCGTCGCGCGGCTTGTGGGATGCAGCCCGGCACGCGGCTGGACCAACAGGTCGCGCAGCAACCACGGCGCGCTCCCGATGAAGACCTGGTCCAGGCCCCACAGCGAGCCCGTGCGCAACACCGCCTCGGCCAGCGCCGCCTCTTCTTGCCAACCCACGAAAGGCACCGCTTGCGCGCCCCCGCGCGGCACCAGAAAGGCGCGCCAGGCCGGCATCCCGCCTCGGCGCAGCGAGGACGCCAGCGCCGCGCTCACCCAGGGGTCGGTTTCGAGGGCGGCATGGGTGTAGCCCTGCGTCGCCAGGTCGGCCCACAGGGCTTGGGCCAGCCGGGCGATGCCCGCGTTGCCGTGCTGCTCGCCCAGCAGCACGTGCTGGGCGGCGCCAGCCAGTTGCCGCCAGCGCTCGGCGCCGGGTCCCTGCACACGGCCTCCCTCCATGAGGAGGGCCAGGCGCGAGTGGGCCACGAGGGCTTCGAGCAAGGCCGCAGGCGGTGTCCCTGGCGCCGCCGTGGGGGGGCTGGGCGGCTCTGGCAGGCCGGCAGCGCCCGCGCTCTGCAGCGCCATTGCCGCCAGGAGCACGAGCAGGGGTCGGGTCAGGTGCTTCATTGCGGCTGGCGATGCTGCTGGCGCACGCGCTGGACGCAGGCGTCGATCTCTTTCCCGATTTGTTCCAGCCGGGTGTGGGCCTCCTTCATGAGGGCCTGGTCGCGCGCCCATTGGGCGTCGGACGACTTGGGCCCGGGCGGCAGGGGCGGCAGCGCCTTGCGGCGTGCCATCAACTCGCGTTCCAGCCGGACCAGCCGAGCGTCGAGTTCGGCCTGGCAGGCCGGCGGCAGGTGGCCGGACTCGACAGCCGGCGCCCCAGCGCCGATGGCGACGCCGCCCATGAAAGCCGCTGCGGCCAGGCAGCACAAGGCCTTGACGACGGCCCGAACGGTGCGCGGCGACCTCATGCGGCCCCCGGGGCGAAGCGCCAGCACTGGGCCGACTCGGTGCCCACGGCGTCCGATGCGCTGGTGAAGCCCCCCATCACCACGATGGCCTCGTCCACGACGACGGCCGCCAACCCATGTGCGCTGAACGGCATGCCGGCGAGCTCGGTCCAGGAGTCGGTGGCGGGGTCGAGGCGGCTGACGGCGTTGCGAACGCCGCCAGGCGTGCTTTCGCCCCCGAGCACGTAAACCTTGCCGCCCAGCGCCACGGCCGCGGCGCCGGATCGGGCCTGGGGCAGGTCGGGGCCTGCGCGCCAGGTGTTGGTGGCGGGGTCGTAAACCTCCACGCTGGCCAGGCTGGTTTGGTCACTGGCGCGGATGCCGGGGGCGCGGCCCCCGATGACGTACAGCTTGCCATCGACCACCGCGGCCGCGGCGGCGTTGCGGCGCGTGGCCAGGGGCGCCGCCGCGGACCACGTGCTGGTGGCCGGGTCGTACACGTCGTGCGTGTCGACGGAGTTGCTGGCGGTGTTGCTGTAGTTCCAGCCGCCCACCAAATGCAGGCGGCCGTTGAGCACCGCTGCGGCGGACGCGAAGCGAATGGCGGGCGAGGCGGGGGCGGAGGCCCAGGCACCCAGCGCCGCGTCCAGCACTTGGTGCGCGGTGCGGGCCTCGCCACCGATGGCGTGCACCCGCCCGCCCACCGCGAGCACGGCGACGTTGTCGGTGCCGGAGATCAGGCTGGGGCCGTTGCTCCAGGCGTTGCTGGCGACGTCGTAAACGAGCACCGACCGCAGGGTGTCGTAGCCCCCCGCAGCGACCACCTTGCCGGCGATGGCGCCGGCCCCGAACTTGGCGCGGCCGGCAGGCAGGTCGGCCAGCCGGGTCCAGCCCGCGGGGGGCGCGGGCGGCGGGACGGGCGGCGGCGGCGCGGGCGGCACGGTCTCGGCCAGCGCGCCGCCCCCCCCACCGCCGCAGGCAACCAACAAGGCGGAAGAAAGGGCAGAAGACAGGGTCAGCAGGGATTGGCGTCGGGTCGTCATGGGGCCTCCTGAGGCGCCCTCCGGCCCAGCGCCCGGGGTGGGGCCGGCGTCGCCTGGAGGGCTTGGCGGCCGCAGTGGACGGTCGCTGCACCGCGGCGGCAAGAGGCGGGCGCTCCGATTCCGATCCAAGCCCGATCTAAAAAAGATTCACCAATGGTGACAAGGACTTGGCGCGCCTCTGGCGGCGTCAGCGAACGCGAAAAATGTCGGCCACGTTGGTGTCGGCGAGCTCGACCCAGAGCGTGCCGTCGGTGGCGATCGCGAAGCGGGCGCGCTCCGGGAAGGTGCCGACAGGGTGGTCGCCCAGCGCATGGCTGGCGCTGCCGTCCCAAGGCAGCAAGCGCCAGCGCTCGCGGTCGCCGCGCACCAAGGCCACCACCCCGCGAGGGCTCCATTGCCAGTCCAGCAGGCTCTCGCCGTGGCGCGCGGGGACCAGTTCCCGCTCTTGACCCGCCTGCGGGCCGGTGGCACTGCGCCAGCGCAGTCGGTCGCTCCCGCGGGTTTGGTACACGAAACCGCTGCTGTCGGCGGCCCATTGCAGCGCCCGTCCAGGCTCGTGCTCGGTGGGCTCGGGCTGCCCGGCACCGCCCTTGGCCGGGAAGCGCCACAACTGCCAGCGGCCGCCGCGGTCGCTGACGGTCCACAGCTCTGGGCGGGTCGGGTGCCACTGCGGGCTGCCATAGCCGGCGGCGTCGGCCGCCACCGGTGCCAGGCCTTGCCCGTCGGCACCGATGCGGCACAGCCCCACCCGCCGGCCCGGGCCGCAAGCGCCCACAAACGCCAGTTGACGGCCGTCGGGCGACCAGGCCGGGGCCTCCGACTGTCCTCCCAGGTCGGCAAGGGCACGGGCCTGGCTGCCGTCGGCGTGGGCCACCCACAAGGCCAGGCTGCCGCTGCGCCGCGACACGAAGGCCACGCGCTCGCCGCGCGGGTCCGGACGCGGCCAACGGTCGGAGGCGATCGACTGCATGGCGCGACGTGGCAAGGCGTCAAACCGGCCTTGGGCCAGGCTGACGTGGCTGCGCATCAGCGCGTAGACCAAGCTGCCGTCGCTGGCCCGGGAGGGCGCACTGCCCTCCAGGCCCAGCGGCACGACGCGGCCGTCGTGTCGCTGCCAGCGTTGCAGCACCCGCAGGTCTTGCACGGTGGTGGACAGCACCAGGTCCTGCCCATCGGGCGCATGGGCCAGGCCGTGCACGTGGTGCAGCCGGAGCTGGGTGAGGCGGCGTGGTTCACCCTCCAGCGTGGTTTCGTACACGTCGCGCGTGCCATCGGCGGGGTCTTGGCGCACGAACGCAATGTGGCGACCGTCGGGCGACCAACTGGGCTGGTGGTCGGCCATGGCTCCCGGCGCGGCAGTGGTCAATCGGCGGGGCGTGCCGCCCTGCGGCGACATCAAAAACAGCCCGCCGGCGCCGTCCTGTTCGCCGCTGTAAACCAGCCAGCGTCCATCGGGCGACCACGCGAGCGTGGCGGTGTACAGGGGGGCGCAACGGCCAAGGCGCTGGCGCTCCTTCGTGGCGCGACCGTCGGTGCCCAGGTCCTGGCGCCACAGGGCGCAACTGCCATCGGCTTGCATGGCCGCGAAGGCCAGGGCGTGGCCATCGGGTGCCCACGCCAAGCCGTGCACGTCGCCCGCACCGTGCGACACCGGGCGGGGCGGCGAGGCAGGGCGCCCACCCGACGCGAGGTCGCGCAAGTGCAACTCGCCGACGCCTTGTCCCCGCCACCAGGCGAAAGCCAGGTGCCGACCGTCGGGCGACTGGGCGGCCAGGTACTCGACGCCTTCCTCTTGGGACAGCGCCTCCGGCGCGCTCAAAGGCGACACCGAGCGTGGCCCATCAGGCGCAGCGCTGGGTCGCGATCCGGCCCACCATGCGGCAGCGGCCAGCAACAAGGCGCCACCCAGGCCGGTGGCGATCCATCGCGAGCGCCGCGGTGAGTCGGGCGAACCCGAAACATGGGCTGCGTCGACGCCCAGGTCTGTGGACGGGCTGCGCGGCCCACCGGCCGGTGCATCGTGCGTTGGCTCGCGCGCGATGGGGTGGGACACCGGCGCCACGAGGCGGTAGCCCTTCTTGGCGATCGTCTCCAAATAGCGCGGGGTGTCGGGGTCGTCGCCCAAGGCCTGGCGGATCGTCCATACCGCGGTGTTGATGGCCTTCGGGGCGACGAACTGGTTGCCGTCCCAGACCTCGTTGACGATGTCTTCGCGTGCCACGGTGCGACCTTCGTGCCGCGCCAGCATCACCAGCAAGGCCATGGCCTTGTGGCGCAAGGGGCGCACCTCGGCGTCGCGCACCAAGCGGTTGCCACTGACATCGACCCACCAGTCGCCCAGTTGGAAGCCGTCTTGCCAGGGGTCCTGGGAGGGGTGGGGCGGGGGCGGCAAGGGGCGTGGGCTTGAGAGGCGAAGGGCTGAAGATCCTAGCGGTGCCATGGCGCTTGCCGACCGGGGCCAAGCGGCATACGCTGGCTCCAACCACGCCGCGAGGAGCGCCCATGAAGGAGCTGACCCAGATCCGCACCCTGGCCCTGTTGGGGCCGGCGGGCGCCGGCAAAACCACCTTGGCGGAGGCGCTGCTGCAGGCCGCGGGGGCGATTGCCCAGGCGGGCAGTGTCGAGAAGGGCAACACCGTCAGCGACCACGACCCCTTGGAGCGCCGCGCGCAGCACTCTTTGCAGAGCAGCCTCTTGCACTTCGAGCACGCTGGGCTGCGCGTGCACCTGATCGACACCCCTGGCAGCCCCGACTTCGTTGGGCAAGCCCTGCCGGCTTTGGAAGCGGTGGAGACCGCCGTCGTGCTCGTCGACGCCCAGCGCGGCATCGACCCCATGGTGCAGCGGGCCATGGACGCGGCGGCCGCGCGCGGCCGCGACCGCGTGATCGTGGTCAACAAGATCGACGCCCCTGGCGTGGACTTGCCCGCCCTGCTGGCGCAGTTGCAAGCGCAGTTCGGCAAGGAATGCCTGCCGCTGAACCTGCCGCACGCGGGGGGCGTTCAAGACTGCTTTTTTGCCAGCAGCGGTGGCAGCGACTTTGGCAGCGTGGAGGCGGCGCACCGCGCGCTTGTGGAGCAGGTGGTGGAGGTGGACGCCGCCTTCGTCGACCGGTACCTGAACGACGGCGACGTGCCGGCCACCGAGTTGCACGCGCCGCTGGAACAGGCGCTGCGCGAGGGGCACCTGGTGCCCGTGCTGTTCACCGCGGCCAAGGCCGGGGTGGGCGTGGCCGAGCTGTTGACCGTCATCGACAAGCTGCTGCCCAACCCCCTGGAGGCCAACCCGCCGGCCTTCCTGCGCGGCGAGGGCGCCGAGGCGCAGCCCGTGACGGTGCAGATCGACCCGACCCAGCACGTGCTGGCCCATGTGTTTCAGGTGCGGGCCGACCCCTTCCTCGGCAAGATGGGCTTCGTGCGGGTGCACCAGGGCACGCTGCGCAAGAACATGACGCTCTACGTGGGCCACGGCCGCAAGCCGGTGCGCGTCGGTCACCTGTTCTTGCTGCAAGGCAAAGCCCAAGTGCCGCTGGACCAAGCCCTGCCCGGCGACCTGTGCGCCGTGGCCAAACTGGACGAGCTGCACCCCGACGCCGTGCTGCACGACCTGGCCGAGGACGAGCACCTGCACCTGGCTCCACTGGCCGTGCCCACGCCGGTGCACGGCCTGGCCTTGGCGCCCACGCGCCATGGCGACGAACAGCGCCTGTGGGACGTGATGCACCGCCTGGTGGAAGAAGACCCCTGCCTCAAGCTGGAGCAAGACGCCCAGACCCACGAGACCCTGGTGTACGGCTTGGGCGAGCTGCACCTGCGCATGCTGCTGGAGCGCCTGAAGGAGAACTTCAAGTTCGAGGTCAAAACCAGCCCGCCGCGCATCGCCTACCGCGAGACCATCAGCACGCACGCCGAGGGGCACCACCGGCACAAGAAGCAGTCGGGCGGGGCCGGGCAGTTCGGCGAAGTGTGGCTCAAGATCGACCCGCTGCCCCGTGGCGCTGGGGTCGAGTTTGTCGACGCCGTGAAGGGCGGTGTCATCCCCACGGCCTTCATCCCCGCGGTCGAGAAGGGCGTGCGCGAGGCCTGCGCGCAGGGCGTGATCGCCGGCTACCCGCTGGTGGACCTGAAGGTGACCGTGTTCGACGGCAAGCACCACAGCGTGGACAGCAAGGAGATCGCCTTCGTGACCGCCGCCAAGAAGGCGCTGCAGGCGGCGGTGCGCGAGGCGCGTGCCGTGGTGCTGGAGCCCATCGTGCAGGTGGAGGTGCTGACGCCCGAGGGCGCCGTGGGCGACGTGAGTGGCGACCTGGCCAGCCACCGCGGGCAGGTGACGGGCACGCGCACCGCGGTGCCGGGGCAGTTGGTGGTGCAGGGCCTGGCCCCGCTGGCCGAGCTGGCGAACTTCCAAACGCGGCTCAACGCGATGACCAGCGGGCAGGCCCGCTACACGCTGAGCCTGAGCCACCACGACCCCGTGCCGCCCAACACCCAGGCCGCGCTGGCCGCGGCCTACCAGGTGCAGGACGAGGACTGATCAGCTCTTCTTCTTGCCCTTGGCCGCCGGCGCAGGCGGCGCGGCCTCGCCCTTGGGCGGCTGGTCGCCGAGCACGCTCTTGAGCGGGCAGACCTTGAAGGCAGGGCACTTGGCGCAACCGGCGACCACGGCAATGGGGCAAATCGTCATGGGGAGGTCCCGGCGTTGACTGTGGGGCCAGTATGCGTGGCACTGGGGGACAGCACCACCCGGTTTCTCCCGCCTGCCTTGGCGGCGTAGAGCGCCTGGTCGGCGGCGCGCAGCCAGGCGTTCACGTCCTGGCCCGGTTGCAGGGGGGCGGCGCCCACGCTGGCCGTCACCGGGCGGTCGGGCAGCCACGCGGCGGCGGCGATCTGGGCGCGCAGGGCCTCGGCCAAGGTCAGGGCCTCGGGCACGGGCGTGTCGGGCATCAAGAGCACGAACTCCTCGCCGCCGGTGCGGAACAGGGTGTCGGTGCGGCGCATGCGCGCCTGCACCAGGCCCACCAGGCCTTGCAGCACACGGTCGCCGGCGTCGTGGCCCAGGGTGTCGTTGACGGTCTTGAAATGGTCCAGGTCCAGCACCAGCAGGGTCGCGGGGTGGGCGTGGCGGCGCTGCCGGTCCACGGCGGCGGCCAACTGCGTCGTCATCTCGCGGCGGTTGTAGGCGCCGGTCAGGGCGTCGCGCGTGGCCTCGAAGGCCAGGCGCTCTTGCAGGCGGGCCAGCGCCGACAGGATCAGGTTCATCACCCCGACCAAGGCGCCCAGCGTGAGCGCGAAGCGCAGGGCCACGTCGCCGCCAATCAAGTCCCAGGCGCGCCAGACGCCCACCGCCAGCATCAAGCCGACGCACGCATTGGCCACGCTGCGCCGCAAGCTGAAGTAGAAAAACAGCGCTGCGGGGAAGGCCCAAAACAGACCGGTCGGTCCGCGCTTTTCCACCACCAGCCACATCGCGGCCAGGCCTGGCAGTAGCAGCAGAGCAAAGGACACCGGCGCCGGCCGGCCACGCCCCACCGCCCACAGGTTCAGGCCCAGGCAGGCGCACAGCACGGCCACGATCGACGCCTGCAGCACGCGCCCTTCCCACAGGTTCAGGGCCACCAGCGGCAACAGAAAGGCCAAGCCGCAACGGAAGAGCAGCGGCTGGGTGCGCTCGCGCGACTCGGCCAGGGGGTCGGCAGGGGCGGACGCGGCGGTGGACGGGGTGGGCGGGGTCGGCGCCATGCGCTCAGCTTAGGGCCGTCGGCGCGGCCGCGAAACAATGGCAGCCATGCACCCCATGGAAACACGCCCGCCGGTCTTGGTGTTCGACCTCGATGGCACCCTGAGCGACCCGGCCGAGGGCATCGGCAAGAGCTTCGATTTCGCCTTGGCGCGCCACGGGCACCCGCCACTGCGGCCGGACCAGCGCTCGTTCGTCATCGGCCCGCCGCTGGACGTGTCCTTCCGCGCCCTGACCGGCATCGACGAGGCCGCCCACATCGCCGAGCTCGTCGCCGCCTACCGCGAGCGCTACAAGGCGGTGGGTTACGCCGAGAACGTGGTCTACCCCGGCATCCCCGAGGCCTTGGCGGGCCTGCGCGCGGCCGGCCGGCGCTTGGGGGTGTGCAGCTCCAAGCGGGTGGACTTTTGCGAAATGATCTTGGCGCTGTTCGGCCTGCGCCAGCACTTCGAATTCGTCAGCGGCGGCGACGTGGGCATTCCCAAGGCCCAGCAGTTGGGCGAGTTGCTGGCCCAGGGCGCGATCGATGGCCGCGCCACCATGATCGGCGACCGCGCCGTGGACGTGGTCGCCGCGCAGGCCCATGGCCTGGCCTCGGTGGGCGTGCTGTGGGGCCACGGCTCGCAGGACGAGCTGGTGTCTGCGGGGGCGCAGCGCCTGCTGGCCGCACCCGCGGACCTGATGGGCTTGGCCTGAGCCGGACAATCGCCCGATGACGACCCCCGCCGCCTCCAAAGACCCGCTGCATGGCCTGACCTTGGCCCGCATGCTGGAGGACTTGGTGGATTACTACGGCTGGGACGGCCTGGCCGAGCGCATCGCGCTGCGGTGCTTCGCCGTCGATCCCAGCATCAACTCCAGCCTCAAGATGCTGCGCAAGACGCCTTGGGCGCGCGCCAAGGTGGAAAGCCTTTACTTGTTCACGCTGCGCGAGTCCCGGCGCCAGCAGGCCCGCGACTAAACTGCGCGCCGAGTCATTGGGGAGTAGCCGCCCGGCCGCGCGATGCGCACCGGGGTCTTCGCCAACACACTGGGTCCGCAGACCCTGGCGCAGGCAGCTCGGGGTGGAAGCCCTGGCCTGGCAAGACCTTTGACCACATGCCGCCGGTGAGGACCGGGCGGCGCGTGGTCATTGCGTCCGCAGGTCCTTGGAGTGTTCGGTCATGGAAGCTTTTCTTGTCTCCACCGGGGTCGTGGCCCTGGGTGAAATGGGGGACAAAACCCAACTGCTGGCCATCGTGCTGGCCGCCAAGTACCGCAAGCCCTGGCCCATCGTGGCCGGCATCTTGCTGGCCACCGTGTTGAACCACGCGCTGGCCGGTGCCGTGGGTGCCTGGGTGGCCCACGCCCTCGGGCCCGAGCTGCTGCGCTGGGTGCTGGGCGGCTCCTTCTTGGCCATGGCCGTGTGGATGCTGGTGCCCGACCAGGTCGACGACGAGGTGCCCGGCAGCGACCGCCATTGGGGCGTGTTCTTCACCACCGTGCTGGCGTTCTTCCTGGCCGAGATGGGCGACAAGACGCAGATCGCCACCGTGGCACTGGCGGCCCGTTACCCCGAGTGGTGGGCCGTGGTGGCGGGCACCACCCTGGGCATGATGCTCGCCAACGTGCCGGCCGTCTTCATGGGCGAGGCCATCGCGCGCAAGTTGTCGATGAAGCTGGTGCACGCCATCGCCGCGGGCATCTTTGCGGTGGTGGGCGGGGTCACGCTGGTGGGCGGCTTGCCGTGGTGATGGGGGCCACGCGGGCGCGGTGGCTGCCGGCCCTGCTGGTGTTCGGTGTGCCTTTGGCCGCCTTGGCACTGGGCCACGCGCCCTGGCGCGCGGTGCAGATGGCGTGGCTGCTGTCGCCCGCGTGGGTGCTGTGGTGCTGGCCCCTGTCGCGGGGCCGCGGGCTCCGCGCCTGGGCCGTGGGCCTGTGGTTGAGCAGCTTCGTGCTGGATGCCTGGTTGCGCGCTTACCTGCTGCGCTTCTACGGCGCCGCGCCCGACAGCAGCGTCGTGCTGACGGCGGTGGCCAACGCCACGGGCGAGGAGACGGCCGAGTACCTGCGCGCCCACGCTTGGCAGGCAGGGCCGTGGCTGCTCGGCGCTCTGGGGTCGGTGGCGGCCGTGGTGCTGGGCTTGCGCGGGACGCCGCCCGTCGCCCCTCAGTCGCGCACTTGGCTGGTGGCCTTGCTGGTGCTGGCCCTGCTGCCGGTGACCCTCAAGCCATCTCGCCGTTGGCTGCCCACGGTCTTTTGGGCGCATTGGGCCGCCGAGGTGGCGGGCCTGCAGGGCGACTGGCAGCGTTTGGAGGGCGCGCGGGAGGCTTGGCACCGTCACGCGCTGTCCACGGTTCAGGTGACGCGCGACGGCCCCGCCACCGTGGTGGTGGTGCTGACCGACAGCGTCAACCGCGACAACTTGCAGCTCTACGGTTACCCCCGTGCCACCACGCCCACCCTGCTGGCGCAGCAGGTGCGGTGGGGCGCGCAATGGGCGCGGGTGCAGGAGGCTTGGTCCACCGAGGCCAGCACGGTGCCGGCCCTGGAGGCCATGTGGCGCACAGGCTCCCAAGGCGAGCAGCACCTGCTGGCCTTGGCACGCGCTGCCGGCTACAAGGTCTGGTGGGTCAGCAACCACGACGACCTGGCCGTGAAGAACCAGCACGGCCGCATGGCCGATGAACTGCGGCTGTTGAACCGCGTGCCCGGCCGCAGCACCCGCGCCTTGGACGACGTGGTTCTGCCCGCCTTGGACGCCGCCCTGGCCGACCCGTCGCCGCGCAAGCTGGTGGTGCTGCACCTGCTGGGCGCGCACCAGCATTACCACCTGCGCTTCCCGGTGGGCCAAGGCCTGTTCGATGAATCCGACGACGCGGTGAACTGCCAGCTTCGTGCCTGGCGCCGACCGGCGTGGCTGCGTGCGCAGCGCGACGACTACGACGCGGCCGTGCGCTTTCACGAGGGCGTGGTGGCGGCCAGCTTGGAAGCGACCGCGCGGGCGGCTGGCGCGTCGGGCCGTGCCACTTGGCTGTACGTGTCGGACCACGGCCAGGAGGTGGGGCACACCACGAACCACGCCGGCCACAGCCCGGGAACGGCCTCGGGGTACCGCATCCCCTTGCTGCTGTGGCGCAGCGCCGACCAGGGGCCATGGCCAAATGGGCTGGGCGAGCGGCCGTTTCGCTCCGATTGGTGGGCCCCCTTGATGGCCGATGTGCTGGGCCTGGCCTGGCGCGGTCGCGTCGGGGCGCAGAGCCTGCTCAGCGCGGATTACCTCTGGCAGCCACCGCCGAAGTGGGACGATTGGGCGCGCACCGCGCCATCGCCTTGGACGCCCGCCTGCCAAGTCGCCGTCGGCCCCTGACCTCAGCGGCCTTGCGCCGCGTCAAGACGGGCGTCCGCCGAAGCCCCTAGTCTGAACTCACGCCACCCTCCCTGGGTGGACGAGGAGACGGGCATGGATCGACTGCAAGGCAAGGTGGCCGCCATCACGGGCGGCGCGTTGGGCATCGGCGCTGCGTGCGTGCAGCGCTTCAGCGACGAGGGCGCGGCCGTGGCCGTGCTCGACGTGCTGGACGCCGAGGGCCAAGCCCTGGTGCAGCGTTTGCAGTCGCAGGGGCGCCGCGCGGCTTACTGGCACTGCGACGTGGCCATCGAAACCCAGGTGCAGGCCGCGTTGGACGCGGCGGCCGCGCACTTCGGCGGCCTGCACGTGCTCGTCAACAACGCCGGCATCGCGGGGCTCAGCAAACCGACGCACGAAACCACCGAGGCCGAGTGGGACCGGGTGCAGGCGGTCAACGTCAAGGGCGTGTTCTTCGGCACCAAGCACGCCATTCCGCACCTGCGGCGCGCCGGCCGCGGCAGCATCGTCAACCTGTCGTCCATCGCCGGGCTGGTGGGGCTGGCCTCGGTGCCGCCGTACCACGCGTCCAAGGGCGCCGTGCGCCTGATGACGAAGAACGACGCGATGCAGTACGCGCCCGAGCAGATCCGCGTGAACTCCATCCACCCGGGCTACATCTGGACGCCGATGGTGGAAAACCACCTGAAGGCCGTGAGCCCGGACCTGGAAGCCGCCAAGGCGGCCGCGGGCGCGGCGCACCCGCTGGGTCGCATGGGCGAGCCCGACGACATCGCCTGGTGCGCCGTTTACCTGGCCAGCGAGGAGTCCAAGTTCGTCACGGGCGCGGAGTTCGTCGTCGACGGGGGCTTCACGGCGCGCTAGGCCCCAAGGCGTCAGCGGGCGCGCGCGGCCCGCAGGCGTTTGAGCGCGGCATGCAGCCAGGCCCCGGCGGGCTCGATCGGCCCCTGGCCGCACTGCACCTGGTAAGCCTGCCCGGTGCTGCTGCTGCGCGTGGCCGCTTGGTCGATGAAGTCTTCGGTGCGGGTCAGGGTGGTTTGGTCCTCGAGCTTTTGCAGCTTGTAGGCCAGCACCTTCTGGGCTTCGTCCAGCCCGTGCCAACTGCCGTTGCGCTGGAAGCGGCAGGCCCCGGCGCGCAACTCGGCCATCAGGCCGTCGATCTCGGCGCGGACCGGGGCCGGCGTCGGCCCGGCCCCAGCGGCGGTGGTCAGGAGCAGGGCGGGCAAGAGCAGCGCCCGGCGCGTCATGGCTTGCAAGCGTCCGTGTAGAAGCGGAACGGGCACACGGCGATGTAAGACGCGTCGCCACCGATCGACACCTGCTCGCCCTCGTTCACGCGGCGGCCGTTGCCGTCCACCCGCATGTTGAAGCTGGCCTTGCGGCCGCAGGCGCACACGGTTTTCAACTCTTCCACCTGGTCGGCCAGCAGGCCGAGGGCGGCAGCGCCTTCGAATCCGTTGCCCAAAAAGTCGGTGCGCAGGCCGTAGCCGATCACGGGCACGCCGTGCAGCACGGCGATGCGGTGCAACTGCCGCACCTGCTCGGTCGTCAAGAACTGGGCCTCGTCGATCAGCACGCAGGCGGTGCCGGCCGGGATGTCGTCGGCCGCGAACACCGTGTCGGGCGCGAAGGTGCGCGCCGGGCGCTGCAGGCCCAGGCGCGTGCCGACCGTGCCCTCGCCGTAGCGGTCGTCGATGGCGGCGGTGTAGATGACCACGCTGCGCCCCAGGCGCTCGTAGTTGTGGGCCACGCCCAGCAAGGCCAGGGTCTTGCCGGCGGCCATGGCGCCGTAGCGCCAGAAGAGTTTGGCCATCGTTGGAGAAAGGGGAGGCGTTGGAGAAAGGGCGCGATTGTCCAGGGCGCTTGGCGCCGTCGCGGCGCGGCAACGGCAAGAAGAAGACAAATGCGAATCGTTCGCATTACCGATACACTGACGCTCCCGACCGCCACCGCGTCCGCCTGCCATGACCGCCGCCCACCTGTCCCTGCCATTGCCTCCACCGCCCCGCGGTTCGGCCAGCGTTGTCACGGCCGCCGCGGCGCCCTTCGTGCCGAGCGCGCGTTGGGCGCCGGCGCCGGCCCGGCGCGGCGCCGCCTTGCTGGTGTTGGCCTTGCACCTGCTGGCCCTGGCCCTGCTGTGGCAGGCCGGTCGCCACGTGGTGGCCAAGATCCAAACCCCGGCCCTGGCGGTGAGCCTGCTCCCGGCCGACGCCCCCCCTGCGGCCGCGCCCCGTCCCGCCATGCCGCGCACCGAGCTGCCCTCCCTGCCCGTGAGCCCGGCGCCCGTGCCGCCCCTGCCCGAGTTCACCCCGGCGGCCGCAACGCGCGAGACGAATGCCTCGCCCCCGCCGCCCGCCGCTGCGGTGGCGGCGACCGAGGCCGCACCCATCCGCGCCGTGGCGGCCCCGCCGCCCGGCCCCAAGCCGGTGGCGGCCGGCAGCCTGCGCTACCGCGTGGAGCCGGCCGTCGAGGTGCCCCGCCTGTCGCGCCGCGCCGGCGAGCACGGCCGCGTGCTGCTGCGCGTGGTCTTCGACACCGAGGGCCGCCCGCGCGACATCCAACTGCTTCGCAGCTCGGGCTTTGCCCGCCTGGACGCCCAAGCCCGCGAGGCCATGCAGGCCGCGCGCATCGCGCCCTACCTCGAAGACGGTCGCGCCATCGAGGTCGTGGCCCAGGCCACGCTCGAGTACGAGCTCGAGTGAGCCGGCGCCGCCCCTTTTCTCCCTCGATCCCTATTTCCCTGTTCCCCCGCTCCCCATGAAGAAACCGACCCTCCCCCTCGGCGCGCTGGCCGCCGGCTTTGGCCTGAGCCTGGGCGCTTTGGCGCAGACCGCACCGCTGCCCAATGCCACCGACAAGGCCCTGCCCACCGTCAAGGCCAAGGCCGCCAAAGAGCCCGAAAGCAAAGACAGCGTCCAGGCCACGGAAACGCAAATCGGCAAGGGCAAGCAAGAGCTGCGCGACCTCCCCCAGTCCATCAGCGTGGTGACCGAGCGCCTGATCGACGACCGCAACCTCGACACCCTGAAAGACGCGCTCAAGCAAACCGCGGGCATCAGCTTCCTGGCGGCCGAGGGCGGTGAAGAGGACATCCGCCTGCGCGGCTTCCCGCTGCAGGCCACGGGCGACGTGTTCGTCGACGGCATGCGCGACCCGGCCTTCTACGAGCGCGACACCTTCAACTACGAGCGCATGGAGGTGCTGCGCGGCTCGGCCTCGATGCTGTTCGGCCGCGGCTCCACCGGTGGCGCCGTGAACCAGGTGAACAAGGCGCCGCGCCTGCTCGACCGCAGCACCGTGGACGTGACCGTGGGCAGCCACGGCCACGTCCGTGCCGTGGGGGATTTCAACCTGCGCGTGGGCGAGAGCAGCGCCGTGCGCATTGGCACCATGGTCACCGAGGCCGACAACAACGGCGCCGGCTCGTCGCTGAGCAAGCGCGGCGTGGCCGCCAGCTGGCGCACCGGCATCGGCGAGCGGGACGAGTTCCAGGTCACGGCCTACCACCTGGACAACGACAACGGCATGAACTACGGCATGCCCTTCATCCGCCCAACGGCCAGCGCGCCCGTGGCCGCCACGACCTTGCTGCCGGTGGACCCCAGCACCTATTACGGCCTGGCCAGCGACCGCAACGCCGGCAGCGCCAGCACCTTGACCTTGGCACACACGCATCGCTTCAGCCCACAGGCTGAATGGGTGACCAAGATCCGCAAGGGCGCGTACGAGCGCGACCAGCGCGCCGGAACCGTGCGTTTCGCCGCGGCCGCCTTGCAGCCCGACCGCCAGACCGTGACCCTGGCCACGCTCAATGCCAACTCGGTCATCAACCGCGGCACGCAGCTCAAGGTCCAGGACATGGACAACCTGTTCGTGCAAAGCGACTTCAACGGCAGCTTCCAGGTTGCCGGCATGAAGCACCAAGTGCAAGCGGGCTTTGATGTGGCCCGCGAAGAAAAGAAGGTCTACGCCGCTATCAGTGCGGCGCAGGGCGGCGTGGTGCCCGTCAAACCCACCACCACCCTGGGCGCCCCGAACGATGGCGCCAGCATCGACGAGAGCTTGCGCACCTTCCGCGTGGGCAACGCTTATGTGTCCACCGGTTGGGGCGCGTACCTGCAAGACCTGGTGTCGATCACCCCGACGACCAAGCTGCTGCTGGGCCTGCGCTACGACAGCTTGAAGGGCGACTACGACGCCTTCACCGTGCCGACCAACGCCAGCTCGCCGGTGACGACCACCCGCTACCGGATGAAGATCGGCGAATGGAGCTACCGCACCGGCCTGCTGTTCCAGCCGGACCCGCAATGGAGCTTCCACCTGTCGGCCGCGACCTCGTTCAACACCTCGGGCGACGCCTACTCGCTGTCGGCCGCCAACGTCAACATCCCGCCCGAAGAGGCCCTGAACGTCGAGGCCGGCGCCAAGTGGGACTCGGCCGACGGCCGCTTCAGCGTGCGTACCGCCGTGTTCCGCGCCACCAAGCTGCACGAACGCAACACCGACCCGCTGCTCAACATCGTGACCCTCTCCGGCAAGCGCCACGTGGCCGGCTTCGAGATCGAGTTGGCCGGCAAGCTGTCGCCCGCCTGGGACGCCTTTGCCTCGTACAGCTGGCTGCCGGTGGCCAAGATCGACGTCAGCAGCGCCACCGGCGGTGAGATCGCGGGCGATCGCCCCTCGCTCACCCCGCAGCACAGCGGCTCGGTCTGGACGACCTACCAGCTCACGCCGCAGTGGCGGGTGGGCGGCGGCCTCACCGCCCGCAGCGGCATGCAGCCCATCCGCAACCCTGGCTACTACGCCAAGGGCTGGGTGACGGGCGACCTGATGGCGGAGTACAAAGTCAGCGGCGCGCCCCTGGTGTTCAAGGCCAACCTGAGCAACTTCACCAACAAGTTGTACGCCGACGCGCTGTACGCCGGCCACTACATCCCCGGGGCCGGGCGCCTGTTCCAAGTCACCGGCAGCTACACCTTCTGACCATGCTGATCACCCTGCCCCATGTCTTGACGCCCGACGAGCTGGGGCAGGCCCGCGCGTGGCTGGCCGCCGGCGCTTGGACGGGGGGCCGGCACACCGCCGGCCGCCAGTCGGCCCAGGTCAAGGACAACGCCCAGCTCGACCCGGCGCACCCGCTCACGCAGCATCTGCAACGGCTGGTGCTGGCCGCGATGGAGCGGCACCTGCTGTTCTTCAGCGCGGCGCTGCCCAAGAAGATCTGGCCACCGGCCTTCAACCGCTACGTCGGCGGGCAAACCTACGGCGACCACGTGGACCAGGGCATCCGCAGCCGCGAGGGCCTGCGCTTGCGCTCCGACCTCAGCTGCACCCTGTTCTTCAGCGAGCCCGAGGACTACGAGGGCGGCGAGCTGGTCACCGAACTGGGCGGCCAAACCTTCCGCGTCAAAGGCCGCGCCGGCGACGCCGTGCTGTACCTGGGTCACACCGTGCACCGGGTGGAGCCAGTCACGCGCGGCGAGCGCCTGGCGAGCTTCTTCTGGGTCGAAAGCCTGGTGCGCGCGCCCGAGCAGCGCGAGCTGCTGTTCAACCTCGACCGCGCCCTCACGGCGCTGCGCGAGCGCGACGGTGAGAGCGCCGAGGCGGTGGCCCTGATGGGCACTTACCACCACCTGCTGAGGATGTGGGCCGACACCTGATCAAGCGTCGTTCTCAGCGCGCACGCGCTGCAGTTGCACCCCCCCAAAGGCCAGCTCGAAGGCGGTGAAGCCCAGCACGATGGCGCTGGCGCCCTGCAGCACGGCGTGCACCTGCCAGCTTGCAAACATCAAGCGCGCTGCGGCGTCCAGCCGACCCAGGCGCAGCGAGGGCGCGGTCCAGCGCGCCAGCGACCAGACCACCACCACGGAACCGAGCAGGTTGGCCAAGAGCAGGTGCAAGGGGTCCAGCGGGGGCATGGCGCCCGGCAGGCCCCAGGCCAGGTCCAGCGCATGCAACTGGGCGTAGACCCAGGCGAAGGTCCAGGGCAGGGCAAAGGGCCAGGTCACCAGCAGGTCGTACAAGGCGCTGGCGCGCACCCATTTCAGGTACACGGCGAGGGGCATGGAGGGCTCCGAAAACGACGATGGCCGGCAGTCTCAAGCCTGGAGTACGCTCCAAGGTCAAGGGAGACAGCGATGCAAATCGGCGAGTTGGCGAAAGCCAGCGGGGTGTCGTGCGACGCCCTGCGCTTCTACGAGCGGCGTGGCCTGATCCGCGCCCAGCGGCGGCCCAACGGCTACCGGCATTACGCGCCCGAAACGGCGCTGCTGGTGGGTTACATCCGGGCGGCCCAGCAGCTCGGCTTCAGTCTGCGGGACATCGCCCAGGAACTGCCGGCGGTGTGGCAGCACCCCGACCCCGCACCGGCCCTGCAGCGCGTGCTGCGCGCCAAGCTCGCCGAGATCGACCAGCGCATCGTGGCGCTGCAGGCCTTGCGCCAGGGCTTGTCAGAGCGCCTGGACCAAGACTGCCCCATGGGCGTCCGGGCGGTGTGAGGAGGGGCCGATGCCAACCCAGCAAGCCACCGCGATGGACCACGAAGGCCAGGCGATGAAGGCCTGGGAATCCCCGCAGCCCCCTGCCACGCCGTGGTCGACGGTGGCCTCCCGCGAGGTGTGGCGCATCGTGCTGCTGTACGCCGGCTTCGCCGGCTTGTGGATCGGGGGCTCGGACAGCCTCTTGGCCTGGTTGATCAGCGACGCCGACGCCATGGCGCGCATCAGCATGGTCAAGGGCTGGCTCTTCGTGGGCCTGACCTCGGTGCTGCTGTTCGGCTTGATCCGTCGCCTGGTGAACGAGGTCAATGCCTCCTTGCGAACGGCGCAGGCGCACGAGGCGGCCTTGCTCGCCACCCAGGCGCAGTTGGAGCAGGCGCAAGAGATCGCGGGCCTGGGGCACTACGAACTGGACGTGGCGGCCCAGCACTGGACGGTGTCGCCCATCGCCGAGCACCTGATCGGCGTGCCCAGCGGCCGCCCTTTGACCTTGGCGCAGTGGCAAGCGCTGGTGCACCCCGACGACTGGCCCGCGCTGAACGCCCACTTCGAGCGGGCGGTGGCCGAAGACGACCAGTTTTGCTGGACGTACCGCATCGTGCGTCCCACGGACGGCGAATGGCGCTGGATCGAAGCCCGCGGCGAGTTCGTGCGAGATGCGGCGGGGCAGGCCCAGTTCCTGCGTGGCACCTTCCAAGACCTGACGGCGCGCAAGGTGGCCGAGCAAGAGGTCATGGCCTCCCGCCAACGCCTTCAGGCCACCCTGGACGCCTTGCCTGACTTGCTGTTCGAGATCGGGGTGGACGGGCGCATTCACCATTACCACTCGTTTCGCGGGGACTTGCTGGCCGCGCCCCCTGAGGTGTTTCTCGGGCGCCGCCTGGCCGACGTCCTGCCGCCCGAGCCGGCGGCGGTGTGCCACCGGGCCATCGAAGAGGCGGCGCGGGACGGACATTCGGTGGGCCAGCGCTACGCGCTCGACCTGCCCCAGGGGCGCCGCTGGTTCGAGCTGTCGGTGGCACCGATGGCCACACCCGATCCCGCCGACCGGCGGTTCGTGTTCATCGCCCGCGACGTGACCGAGCGGCACGAGGCCGAGGAAAAGTTGCAATTGGCCGGCCGCGTGTTCCAGCACGCGCGCGAGGCCATCATGGTCACCGATCCCCATGGGGACATCCTCGACGTCAACGAGGCCTTCACCCGCATCACCGGCTACACGCGGGACGAAGCGCTGGGGCGCAACCCGCGCTTTCTCAGCTCCGGCCGGCAAGGCGACGACTTCTACCGCGCGATGTGGGCCGGCCTGCGCGAGGGCGGGGCCTGGTCCGGCGAGATCTGGAACCGCCGCAAGAGCGGCGAGGTGTACGCCGAGATGCTGACCATCAGCGCCGTGCACAGCCCGCAGGGGCACCTGCAGCACTACGTCGCGCTGTTCTCCGACATCACGGCACTGAAGAAGTACCAGGCGGAGCTCGAGCACATCGCCCACTACGACGCCCTCACCGGCCTGCCCAACCGCCTGCTGCTGGCCGACCGCCTTCAGCAGGCCCTCACCCAGGCAGCGCGGCGGGGCAAGTCGGTGGCCATCGCCTACCTCGACCTCGACGGCTTCAAGGTCGTCAACGACCGCCATGGCCACGCCGTGGGTGACAAGCTGCTGGTGATCTTGGCCCACCGCATGCACGACGTGCTGCGCGAGGGCGACACCTTGGCCCGGATCGGTGGCGACGAGTTCGTGGCCGTGCTCATCGACCTCGAAAGCCCCGCCGCCGCCGACCCCTTGCTGGGGCGCATGCTGCGGGTGGCGGCCGAGGAGTTTTCCATCGCCGGCCTGAGCCTGCACGTGTCGGCCAGCATCGGCGTCACGCACTTCCCCCAGTCCGAGCCGGTGGCGCCCGACCAGCTGCTGCGCCAGGCCGACCAGGCGATGTACCAAGCGAAGTTGGCGGGCAAGAACCGGCACGCCGTGTTCGACGCGCTGCACGACTCGAACACGCGCGAGCACCACGCCTCCTTGGTGCGCCTGCGCGAGGCGCTCGAGCGCGAGGAGTTCGTGCTGCACTTCCAGCCCAAGGTGAACCTGCGCACCGGGGCAGTCATGGGGGCCGAGGCCCTGATCCGTTGGCGGCACCCCGAGCGGGGCCTGTTGCCCCCCGGCGCCTTCTTGCCCCAGCTGGAGGGCGAGTCTTTGGCGGTGGACCTGGGCGACTGGGTCGTGCGCACCGCCCTGGCCCAGCACGAGCGCTGGTTGGACGAGGGCCTGTGCCTGCCCGTCAGCGTCAACGTCAGCGCCTTGCACCTGCAGCAGCCGAACTTCGCCGAGCGTTTGGCGCAGCAGCTGCGCGACCGGCCCCGGGTGCGGCCGGCGCACCTGACGCTTGAGATCCTCGAAACCAGCGCCTTGAGCGACCTGGCACAGGCCGCGCAGGTCATCGACGCCTGCAAGGTCCTGGGCGTGGCCTTCGAACTGGACGACTTCGGCACAGGCTACTCGTCGCTGACCTACTTGCGGCAGTTGGACGTGGCCGGCATCAAGATCGACCAGAGTTTCGTGCGCGACATGCTGGGCAGTGCCGGCGACCAGGCCATCCTGCGCGGCATCCTGGGCCTGGCCGAGGCCTTTGGCATGGCCGTCATCGCCGAAGGGGTGGAAACGGTGTCGCACGGCGCCCAGTTGCTGGCGCTGGGCTGCGAGGCGGCACAGGGCTACGGCATTGCCCGCCCGATGCCCGCCGAGCGCCTGGTCGATTGGGTCCAAGCCTGGCGGCCCGACCCGAGCTGGGTGGCCGCCGTTCCCGCCTGAGCGGCGCCCTCAGCGGGGGCCGGGCTCGTCGGGGTCGGGGGCTTCGGCCTGCTCTGCGGCCCGCAGGGCCTCGCGCTCCTGCCGCGTGGCCGGGCCCTTGGCGCGGGCCTTGGCCCGCTCGGCGCGCTTGGCCTCGCGCGCCCGGTCTTGCTCGGCGGCCGCGGCCGCCCAGGTTGCGAACTGCTCGGGCGTTTCCAGCGTGATGCGCCCCAGCACGCCCTGGCGGAACTCGTACAGCAGCACCTCGGCCGCCTTCTGCAGGTTCACGCGGCCGCCGGGCAGCATGGCGCCGCGCTTGCGGCCGATGGCGGTCAGCAGCGCGTCGTCGGTCGAGGTCGCCACGTCGGCCAGCGCGTAGCGCGCCGCCACCAAGCCGGGGTAGTCGGCGCGCAGGCGCTCCATCAGGGCCAGCGCGACGTCTTCTTCGTCCAAGGCGTTGCGGCCCACGGCGCCGCTGGCGGCCAGGTGGTAGCCGGCCTGCTCGATGCTGATGCGCGGCCACAGCATGCCGGGGGTGTCGAACAGCCACACGTCCTTGGCCAGCACCAATTTCTGCTCCACCTTGGTGATGCCCGGTTCGTCGCCCGTCTTGGCCGCGCGCTTGCCGCCCATCAGGGCGTTGATCAGGGTGCTCTTGCCGACGTTGGGGATGCCGCAAATCAGCAGGCGCAGGGGCTTGACCATGCTGGTGCGCGTGGGCGCCAGTTCGCGGCAAGCGGCCAGCAGGGCCTTGGCCGGCGTGATCTGCTTGGTGTCCATCGCGATGGCGCGCGTGCCCGGCGTGGCGTTGTAGTGCACCAGCCAGGCTTCGGTGCGCGCCGGGTCGGCCAGGTCCTGCTTGTTCAGCACCTTCAAGGCCGGCTTGCCCTGCGTCAGCTCGGCCAGCATAGGGTTGGCGCTGGAGCCCGGGCAGCGGGCGTCCAGCATCTCGATCACGACGTCGATGCCTTCCTTCATCCGGTCCTTGATCGCGTTGCGCGTCAAGGCCATGTGGCCGGGGAACCATTGAATCGCCACGGGGTGCCTGCTCGTTGTGTCGGGGAGAGGACAGCATTGTCCGGGACGCCGAATTAGGATCGCTGCCCCCCTCGGAGACGCCCATGGACCTCAGCACCCTCAAGAACCGCCAGATTCGCCTTGCCCAACGCCCCGTCGGCCTGCCCGGCCCCGAGTGCTGGCAAGCCACCGAGGAAGCCGTGACGGCCCCGCAAGAAGGGGGCGTGCTGTGCCAGACCCTGGCCCTGAGCCTGGACCCGGCCATGCGCGGCTGGATGAACGAGGGCAAGAGCTACATCCCGCCGGTGGAGATCGGCGCCGTGATGCGCGCCGGCGGCATCGGCCGCGTGATCGCCAGCGAGAACGCCGCCTTCCCGGTGGGCGCGCTCGTGACCGGTGGCCCGGGCGTGCAGGACTACTTCCTGGTGCCGGGCGACCAAATCAAGCGCACCGGCCTGGCCCGCATCGACCCCCGCCTGGGCTCGGTCACGCAGTGGCTCAACGTGCTGGGCATGCCGGGCATGACCGGCTACTTCGGCCTGATGGACGTGGGCCAGCCCAAGGCGGGCGAGACCGTGGTGGTGTCGGGCGCGGCCGGGGCCGTGGGCCAGACGGTGGGCCAACTGGCCAAGATCAAGGGCTGCCGCGTGGTCGGCATCGCCGGCGGCGAGGCCAAGTGCGAGTGGGTCGTGAAGGAGCTCGGCTTCGACGCTTGCATCGACTACAAGAACGGCTCCGTCAAAGACGGCCTCAAGCAGCACTGCCCCGACGGCATCGACGTCTACTTCGACAACGTCGGCGGCGAGATCCTCGACACGGTGCTGACCCGCATCAACCGCAAGGCCCGCATCATCATCTGCGGCGCCATCAGCCAGTACAACAACACCACGGCCGTGCAGGGCCCGAAGAACTACCTCAGCCTGCTGGTGAACCGCGCCCGCATGGAAGGCATCGTGGTCTTCGACTACGCCCCGCGCTACATGGAGGCCATCACCGAGATGGCGGCCTACCTGAAGGACGGGCGCATGAAGAGCAAGGAAGACGTGGTGCGCGGCACGGTGGCCGACTTCCCCGCCACCCTGCCCAAGCTGTTCAAGGGCGAGAACTTCGGCAAGCTGGTGTTGCAGTTGGCGGATTGATTTCGCCGGTGCTTGCGGGCGCTGGGTCGGCGTTTCGTGAGAGCCCGCAGGGGGCTCCACCCCCTGCACCCGGGTTCCTTTTGTCTTGGCAAAAGGAACCAAAACCGCTGGCCCCGGCTCCAGCGCCCCTGGCTCCGCCAGGGATTCCCTGCGCTGCTCGTTCCGGGGGGCTGCGGGATTGAACTCCCTGCGTTCGCTGCGCTCACTTCGGTCAAACAGCAATCCCGGGTCAGTTCACGAGGCACGCTTCGCGTGCGCCCCCCCTGCACTGCGCTGCTCGGCGCCTCCGAACGGGGCAACAGCCGAACAGCCAGCAGCCGAATGCCGAACAGCCCGGACTTCAACCTGTCGCGCCGTTTCCCGGCGGTTGGCTGTTCGGCTGTTCGCCCCGTTTGACGAGCCGAGCAGCACAGCCGAGTCCGGCGCGCGCGTCAGCGCGCTTCAAGCTCTGACTTCGCCCGCTTGTTTGAGCGCAGCGAGCGAAGCGAACGCAGCGAGTTAAGGGCGACCCGGGCTTGGCGAGCAGCGCAGGGAACCCCCGCCAACGGCGGGGCCGAGGCTGCCGGGGCGGCGCTTTTGGTTCCTTTTGGCAAGACAAAAGGAACTCCGGGTGCAGGGCGGATAGCGCCTGCGGGCTGTACCGAGCAGCGAGCCCATCGTCGGGCGTCGCCTCCTCAGCGCGAGCGGCGAGGTCTTAGCGCCCCACCTCCACCACCGCCCCCAAGGGACAGTGATCCGACACCCCCAACTGTGCCTCGCGCCCGTCCTTGGCCGCAAGGGTCAGGGCCAAACGCCCCAAGGGGTGCTTGAAGGCGCCTTCGGGTGCCTGCACCGGCCCGCCGACCACGATGTGGTCCAGGCCCAGCGGGTTGCGGCAGCCCAGGGCCTCGCCGCTGCGCAGCGCGTTCATCTGCTCGCGCTCCAGGTTGCGCGACTTGGCCAGCTTGCACAGGCCCGGGGCGTCCACGTCGGACGTGCACTGGCTGTCCAGCAGGCGCAGGGCCAAGGGCTGGCCGTCGTTCAGCTCGCGCCACAGGCTGCGCACCTTCACGCCGGGGCCGTGGGGATCGGTGGCGCTGCCGCCGGCGCTGCGGACCGCCGCGTCGCCGGGTTCGCTGGCCTCGTGGGCCAGGTTGCGGTTGAAGTCGCCCAGCAGCACCAGCGCGCTGCCGTCGGCCGCTTCGCGGTCCACCCAGGCTTCCAGCGGCGCCAGCTGCTGCTGCAAGGACACGCAATTCGGCTCGGCGCTGTCCAATTGGCCGCGACCCTCGGCGGCGCGCTCGTCGAAGGGCGAGACGCAGGACGACTTCAGGTGCACGGTCAGCACCTTCAGCGGCTTGCCATCCACGTTCAGGGCGAGCGACAGGCCCGGTCGCACCTGGTCGCGCAGCGCACGCTGCGGCAGGCTCAGCGGCCACTCGACCGCGCAGCGGCCGGCGCCCAGGCTCTTCTTCCAGGCGATGGCCAGGCGCTGCACCTTGTGGCCCTCGTAGCTGCAGACGTCGTAGCCCTGGCCCAGCAGCTCGCGCACGGCGGGCGCGCCGCTCACCTCTTGGAAGGCGATCACATCGGCCTTCAGCTGGTCGCGCACGATGCTGCCGATGCGCGCCACGCGCGTGGCGTAGGCGGCTTCGGTGATGGGCACCACGGCGCGGTTGGCCTGGTAGATGTCGCAGGGCGGCAGCACGCCGATGTCCCACTGCACGGGGGCGTTGCGGCCCCAAGGCAGTTCCCAGCCGGGCTTGGTGTCGGCCGTGGCGCTGGCGGCCGGCTTCCAGGTGCCGTTGTCCAGTGCGAAGGGGGCGCTGCAGGCGGCGATCCAGTCGCGGGTCTCGGCCTGGCTCAGGTGCCAGCCCAGGTTCCAGGTGACGACCTTCAGGGGCGCGGCGGCGGCCGTGTGCGAGAGCAGCCCCGACAGGGCGGCGGCGGTCAGGGCAAAGGCAAGGCGCATGGGGTTCAGGCGGTGAGGGCTTCGGGTTGGGGGGCCGCGGCGCGGTAGCGGGCCAGCATGTCGGCCCACTGCTGCCGCACGGCGGTGACGTTGGCGTGCTTGACGTGCCCGTAGCCGCGGATGCGCTCGGGCAGGCGCGCCAGTTGCAGCGCGAGCTCCAGCTTTTCGGGCGTGAGACCGGCGACGAGCTCGCGCACCAGGGCTTCGTAGTCGGCCAGCAGCTGGCGCTCCATGCGGCGCTCTGCGGTGTGGCCGAAGACGTCCAGCGCGGTGCCGCGCAGGCCCTTGAACCGCGCCAGCACGCCAAAGGCCTTCCACATCCAGCCGCCGTAGGTGAGCTTCTTGACGCGGCCGTCGCTGCCCGGCTTGGCCAGGAGGGGCGGCGCCAGGTGGAAGCGCAGGCCGTCCCAGCGCTCGAACTGGGCCTTGAGCGAGGCTTCGAACTGGCCGTCGGTGTACAGGCGCGCGACCTCGTACTCGTCCTTGATGGCCATGAGCTTGGCCAGGTAGCGGGCCACGGCCTTGCTCAGGCGCTCGGCCTTGCCGGCCTCGCCCAGCCGGGCTTCGGCGGCGCGAACCTGGGCGACGAGCGCTTGGTAGCGCTCGGCGTAGGCGGCGTTTTGGTACTGGGTCAGGAAGCGCACGCGGCGGGCGATCAAGCCCTCGTTGCCGTCCAGCTTGTCGCTGCTCAGGTTCAGCAGCACCTTTTGCTCGCCGCCCAGGCGGCCAATCGCCGCCGGCGCCGCGTAGGCCAAGCGGCCCAGCGCAAAGGCCGTTTTGTTGGCCTCCACCGCCACGTTGTTCAGCTCGATGGCGCGCATCAGGGCGGCGTGGCTCACCGGCACCAGGCCGGCCTGCCAGCAAGCCCCCAGCATGACGATGTTGCTGGGCATGGTGTCGCCGAGCAGGCGCTGCGCGATGCCTTGGGCGTCGAGCGTTTGCAGCTTGCCCTCAGCCCCGTTCTGGCCGACGGCGAACTTCATCTTCTCGAGCAGCTCGCCCGCGTGCAGGCTGGCGTCGGGGTTGCGCACGAAGGCGGCCGTGGGCAGCTCGTGCGTGTTGGCCAGGATGACGGTGCGGCCGGGCTTCACGGTTTGCAGCGCGTCCTGGCTGGCGCCCACCACCAGGTCGCAGGCCAGCAGCACGTCGGCCTGCTGGGTGTCGATGCGCACCTGGTTCAGCAGGTCGGCCGTGGGGGCCACGCGCACGAAGCTCAGCACGCTGCCGCCCTTTTGCGCGAAGCCCATGAAGTCCAGCACCGAGGCCTGCTTGCGCTCCAGGTGCGCGGCCATGGTGATCAGGGCGCCCACGGTCACCACGCCGGTGCCGCCCACGCCGGTCACCAGCAGGTCAAAGGGGCCGGTCCAGGTCCACGCTGGCGGCTCGCCGATGGCGGCCAGCTCGCGCTGCACGTCGGCCGGCGTGAAGCTGGCGCCCACCTTCTTCTTCAGCACGGCGCCGTCCACGCTGACAAAGCTGGGGCAGAAGCCATTGACGCAGCTGAAGTCCTTGTTGCAGCTGGTTTGCTCGATGGCGCGCTTGCGGCCGAAGTCGGTCTCCACCGGCACCACGCTCAGGCAGTTGCTGGCCTGGCCGCAGTCGCCACAGCCTTCGCACACCTGCTCGTTGATGAAGATGCGGCGCGGCGGGTCCGGAAACTCCTTCTTTTTGCGGCGGCGGCGTTTCTCGGCGGCACAGGTCTGGTCGTAGATCAGCACGCTCACGCCCTTGACTTCGCGCAGCTCGCGCTGCACGGCGTCCATGTCGCCGCGGTCGTGGAACGTGGTGCCCGGCGGGAACAGCGCGCGGTGCGCGTCGTACTTCTCGATCTCGTCGGACACGATGGCCAGGCGCTTCACGCCCTCGGCCTCCACCTGGCGGGCGATCTGCGGCACGCTGGTCTGACCATCCACCGGCTGGCCGCCGGTCATGGCCACGGCGTCGTTGTAGAGGATCTTGTAGGTGATGTTGGTGCGCGCGGCGATGGCCTGGCGGATGGCCAGGTAGCCCGAGTGGTAGTAGGTGCCGTCGCCCAGGTTCTGGAAGACGTGCGGCGCGTCGGTGAAGCGGCTCATCGCCGCCCAGTCCACGCCCTCGGCGCCCATTTGCACCAGGCCCGAGGTGCTGCGCTCCATCCAGTTGGCCATGAAGTGGCAACCGATGCCGGCCAGCGCGCGCGAGCCTTCGGGCAGCTTGGTGCTGGTGTTGTGCGGGCAGCCCGAGCAGAAGTAGGGCAGGCGGCGCGTGGCGTCGGCGGCGTTGCTCAGCACGCAGGGCGCGGTGAAGTCCACGACGAGGTGGCGGCGGTCCAGCGCGGGGTTCAGGCGGGCCAGCCATTCGGCCACCACGGCCATGATGCGGCTCGGTCGCAGCTCGCCCAACTCGCTGAGCAGCGGCGCGCCGTGCTCGTCGGACTTGCCCACCACGCGCGGGCGCTGGAAGGCCGGGCGGTGGAACAGCATCTCTTTGATCTGCCGCTCGACGACCGGGGCCTTCTCCTCGATCACCAGCACGTCGGTCAGGCCCTGCGTGAAGGCCTCGATGCGCGTGGGCTCCAGCGGGTACACCAGGCCGACCTTGTAGACGCGCACGCCGGCGGCGGCCAGGGCGTTGGGGTCCAGGTCGAGGCGACGCAGCACCTCCATGAAGTCGAAGTGCGCCTTGCCCACGGTGACGATGCCCAGGGTGGCGGCCGGGCTGGACACGATGTGCTTGTCGACCGAGTTCAGCTTGCTGAACGCCTTCACCGCGGCCAGCTTGTGCGCCAGGCGGCTTTCCAGGTCCAGGCTGGGCAGGTCGGTCTGGCGGATGTGCAGGTTCGTGGCGGGCGTGAAGTCGATCGGGTGCTCGAAGTCCAGCGGCACCGCGTCCAGGTCCACCGTCATGCCCGACTCGACCACCTCGCTGATGGCCTTGAAGCCGACCCAGTTGCCGCTGAAGCGGCTCAGCGCCCAGCCGTACAGGCCGAACTCCAGGTACTCGGCCACGTTGCCCGGATGCAGCACGGGCATGAACCAGGCCTGCATGGCCAGGTCGCTCTGGTGCGGCATCGACGAGGACACGCAGCCGTGGTCGTCCCCCGCCACCACCAGCACGCCGCCCTGCGACGACGAGCCATAGACGTTGCCGTGCTTCAGCGCGTCGCCGCTGCGGTCCACGCCCGGGCCCTTGCCGTACCACATGGCGTACACGCCCTCGACGCGGCGCTGCGGGTCCAGCGCCACGCGCTGCGTGCCCAGCACGGCGGTGGCGGCCAAGTCCTCATTGATAGCGGGCAGGAACTCGACCTGCGCCTTCTCCAAGAACTTCTTCGCCTTCCACAGCTGCTGGTCCACCATGCCCAGCGGCGAGCCGCGGTAGCCAGAGACGAAACCCGCGGTCTTCAGGCCAGCGCGCTCGTCCACGCGCTTTTGCATGATCAGCAGGCGCACCAGCGCTTGGGTGCCGGTCAGGAAAACAGCGCCGCTGTCGGCGGCCAGGTTGTCGCTCAGCTGGTAGCTGCGCAGGGGCAAAGCGTCGCTCATGGCGAGGTCTCGCAGGTGAGGTTGGGTGCGGGTGCGCCGGCGCCCACCTCGTGAGCAGGGCCGGGGGCCCCAAGGAGTGGGGCGCGGTCGTGAGATTGTGCCGGGTCGACCCTGTCGACCGCGGGGGCTCGGGGCGGCTAGCATCGCTCACCGCACGGGAGGCTCGCATGGCAGAGAGTCGTACAAACGGGTTGACGCAGGAGGCACTGGGCGCCATCCAGGTGGCGGCGCACGAGTTGCCCGACGCCTGCGAGCGCCTGCTGTACGTCAAGCAGATGACCGAGCAGGCCGCCAACAAGGTGTTCGCCCTCATCGACCAGTTGCAGGCCGACACCCAGGCCCTGCGCGACCTGGCGGCCACGCCCAACCCCGAAGCCTTGCGTGCCCTGGCCGACCGGCAGCAGGCGCTGAGCACCGAGTTGATGCTCAGCCAAGAGTTCCAGGACCTGTCGGGCCAGGTCATCAACAAGGTGGTGAAGCTCTTGGAAAGCGTGGAGCGCCCGCTGCACCAGGTGTTGGACCATGCCGGCGACGGCGCGACCGAGGCCATGCCCTTGAACGACGGCGAGTTGGTGGGCGTCCAAACCCCCGACAAGGCCTTGCAGCAGGACGACGTCGACGACCTGCTCGCCTCGCTCGGCTTCTGAACCCAAGGCCACCGGCGCGCCCCATTGCGCCCCAAGCCGGGGCATGGCGACGCCAGCGCGCTGCGGCGTGGACGCCACACTGTTGCGAAAAAGTGCCAACCCGGCGAACGAACACCGTTCCGCGGCAGGGGCTGTCACCCAAGCGTCACCGACCCCCCCCAGAATCGACGCTTTTCGACTTTCGCGCCCCTTTGTGAGCCTTTGTCACGCCGCTTGACGCGGCGGCGTTGGGCGCCAAAGCGGGCTTCTCCTTCGTTTTCCAGGAGTTTTTGCCCATGAACCCCCTTGGTTCTTTGTTCACCCGCCATGCCCTGGCCGCCGCGGTCGCCATCGTGGCCGCCGCCCCCGCCCTGGCCCAGAACACCTCCGCCGCCATTGGTGGCCGCGTCCTGACCCCCGATGGCAAGCCCGTGGCCGGTGCCACGGTCGTCGTGCTGCACCTGGAATCGGGCGCCTCGAACACCCTGACCACCGACGCCGACGGCCGCTACAGCGCCCGCGGCCTGCGCGTGGGCGGCCCCTACACCGTGACGGTGACCAAGGGCGCCGACAAGTCGGTCACCAACGACGTGTACCTGGTGCTGGCCGAAACCACGCAAGTCGACCTGCAAGTCGGCACCGCCGCCGCCCAGTCGCTGGAGCGCGTGGTCGTCACCGGCCAGGCCGTGAACAACAAGTTCGCCAGCACGACCATGGGCTCGGGCACCCAAATCGGCCGCGCCGAGCTGGACGCCTACTCGTCCATCCAGCGCAACCTGCAGGACTACGCCCGCAACGACCCGCGCCTGTCGCAAACCGACAAGGAGCGCGGTGAGATCTCGGCCGGCGGCCAGAACACCCGCTTCAACTCCATCACCGTCGACGGCGTCCGCATCAACGACACCTTCGGCCTGGAGTCGAACAACCTGCCGATGCTGAAGCAGCCGATCTCGATCGACGCGATCCAGGCGGTGCAGGTCAACCTGAGCAACTACGACGTCACCCAGACGGGCTACACCGGCGCCAACATCAACGCCGTGACCAAGTCGGGCACGAACGAGCTCAAGGGCAGCGTGTACTACGTGTACCGCGACGCCAACATGGCGGGCGATCGCTTCAACCGCAACAACGGCACCTACTTCACCCCGCCGGCGTTCAAGGAAGACACCAAGGGCATCACGATCGGCGGTCCGATCATCAAGGACAAGCTCTTCTTCTTTGCCAGCTACGAAGACCTGCGCAGCACCCGCAACGGCCCGCAGTGGGGCCCGATCGGCGGCACCCTGCCGGCCGTGGGCATCACCCAAGCCCAGGTTGACGCCGCGATCGCCGCTGGCAAGACCTATGGCATCGACATCGGCAACCTGAACCCGGTCAGCGGCGTCGAACTGGTCGCCAAGGACAGCCTGCTCAAGCTCGACTGGAACATCAGCGAGAAGCACAAGGCCAACCTGCGCTACACCAAGTCGGAAGAAGCCAACCCGATCTTCCCGAGCACGACCAGCAACACCACCCTGTCCATGAGCTCGCACTGGTACGTGCAGCAAAAGACCTTGGAAACGCTGGTGGGCCAGGTCTTCTCGAACTGGACCGACGACTTCTCGACCGAGTTGAAGATCTCGCAGCGCGACTACGAGAGCACGCCGCTGAACAACAGCAACCTGCCGATGGTCAGCCTGGTGTTCACCAACCCGGCGCCGGCCGGCACGGCCACGGGCAACCGCACGCTGCGTTTTGGCACCGAGAACAGCCGCCACTTCAACAACCTGGCCACGAAGACGCTGAACACCTTCTTCGCCGCCAACTACTTCATGGGCGACCATGAACTGAAGGCCGGCTTCGACCTCGAGAAGAACGACATCTACAACGCCTTCTTGCAGAACACCAAGGGCGTGTACGTCTTCCAAGGCGCCGACCCGGTCGCGCTGTGGTTGGCCGGTCGTCCCACCAGCTACAACGTGCAGTTGCCGCTGGCCGGTAAGACCTTGAACGACGGTGCTGCCAATTGGACCCAGAACAACCTGGGCCTGTTCCTGCAGGACACCTGGACCGTCAACGACAAGCTGACCCTGACGGGCGGCCTGCGCGTGGACAGCTTCAGCACCGGCGATCGCCCGATCGCGAACGCCCTGGCTTCGGGCCCGGTGGTGGCGGGCAATGCCGCCACCAACCTGCGCCAAACCGGCGGCTTCGGGTTCGACAACACCCGCACCATGGACGGCACCAAGCTGTGGCAGCCGCGCTTGGGCTTCAACTACGCCTTCGACCCCGTCAACAAGCGCAAGTCGCAACTGCGCGGCGGCATGGGCCTGTTCCAAGGCAATGCAGCCAACGTCTGGATGACCAACCCCTTCCAGAACAACGGCAGCGCCACGGCCAACTTCAGCTGCTCGGGCACCGGCGGCACCGTCTGCCCCCCGGGCCTGGTGTTCGTTGCGAACCCCGACGGTCAGCCGGTCATCACCGGCACGCCGCCGGCGGCCAACATCGACGTGATCTCGTCGCGCGTCAAGCAGCCCTCGGTCATCAAGGCCAACCTGGCGTTTGACACCGAGCTGCCCTGGCACGGCCTGACCTTCGGCGCCGAGTGGCTGCACAGCCAGGTCAAGGACGGCATCTTCTACCAGTACCTGAACCTGGGCACCGTCACCGCCACCGCGCCGGACGGCCGCCAGATGTTCTGGAACGCCGCCGGTCGCAACGCCACCACCTGCTGGGGCGCGGGCGGCTCGACCCCGACCACGGGCTGCGGTTCGCTGGTCAAGGCGCTGAACAACGTCAACTTCAACAACGTCACCCTGGTTGAGCACACCAGCCTGGGCAGCGGCAACCAGCTGACCCTGTCGCTGTCGCAGCGTCCGATGCCTGGCGTGTCCTGGACCGCGGCCTACACCCGCACCAGCGCCACCGAAGTCAGCCCGCTGACCTCGTCGACCGCCAACTCGAACTGGCTGAACCGCGCGGTCTACAACCCGAACGAGGAAGTGGCCGCGAACTCGGCCTACCTGATCCGCGACCGCTTCAACGCCAACTTGAACGTGACGAAGGCCTACTTCGGCAAGTACAAGACCACCTTCGGCGTGACCTACGAAGGCCGTTCGGGCAAGCCCTACAGCTGGACCTTCAACAACGACATGAACGGCGACGGCGTGGCCGGCAACGACCTGCTGTACGTGCCGTCGGGCGTGGGTTCGGGCGAGGTGCTGTTCAAGCTGCCGGGCTCGACCAACACGGTTGCCAACTCGGGCGCCGCCGCCGAGGCCAAGTTCTGGGCCGTCGTGGACGCCAACCAAGCCCTGCGCGACGCCAAGGGCGGCGTGGTGGGGCGCAACAAGGCCTTCTCGAAGTTCACCAACAGCTTCGACGTCCGCCTGACCCAAGAAATCCCGGGCTTGTTCGACGGCCACAAGGGCGCGGTCACCCTGGACGTGCAGAACTTCGGCAACCTGCTGAACCGCCGTTGGGGCCGCATCGACGAAGTCGGTTTCGGCACCGGGGGCAACGTGCGCAACTTCGTGAACTTCGCCGGCATCGACCCCGCCACGGGCAAGATGGTGTACTCGGTGAACGACCCGACGGACTTCACCACGCGCCAGAACCGCGGCGAGTCGCAGTGGGCCGTGCAGGTCACCGTGCGCTACTCGTTCTGACCTCGGGGTTCCCGAACGCCCAAAGGCCCGCGCAAGCGGGCCTTTTTTCTTGCACTTTCAGAACGGTTGAACGGCGCTTGCCAGGCGAAGCGGCGTGTCAGGCCTTGGGCGGGCGCTCGCCGAACAGGGCGGTGCCCACCCGCACCCAGGTGGCACCGGCGGCGATGGCGGCTTCCAGGTCGTGGCTCATGCCCATGCTCAGGGTGTCCAGGGGCAGGTTGCGCGCCCGGTTCAGGGAGTGCAGCAGGGCGGCCAAGGCGTCGTGCGCGCCGCGGTGCGTCGGGTCGGACTGGGGGGCCGGGATGCTCATCAGCCCGCGCAAGCGCAGGCGCGGCAGGGTGGCGATGGCGTCCACCAAGCCCAGCGTTTCGTTGGGGTGCACGCCCGATTTGCTGGCCTCGTCGTCGACGTTGACCTGGACGCAAATCTGCAGCGGCGGCAGGTGGGCAGGGCGCTGGTCGGACAGGCGGCGCGCGAGCTTCAGGCTGTCGACGCTGTGCACCCAGTCGAAGTGCTCGGCCACCGCCCGGCTCTTGTTGCTTTGCAGGGGGCCGATGAAGTGCCAGCTCAGGGAGGACCGCAGGTCGGCCAAGGCGGCCATCTTGTCCAGGGCCTCCTGGACGTAGTTCTCGCCAAAGTGGCGCTCGCCGCAGGCGTGCGCGTCGCGCACCACGGCGGCCGGCTGCGTCTTGCTGACGCAGAGCAGACCCACCTCCGAGGGAGAGCGCCCGGCCTGGGCGCAAGCGGTGTTGATCCGGGTGTGAACGGCGGTGATTCGGTCGTGGAGCGTGGCCATAATGGTTCGCAGACTACCCGCTTCGCGCCGCCACCATGGACATCACGCAACTGCTCGCGTTTTCGGTCAAGAACAAGGCCTCCGACTTGCACCTCTCGGCCGGCCTGCCGCCCATGATTCGCGTGCACGGCGACGTGCGTCGCATCAACGTCGAGCCGCTGGACCACCGCGGCGTGCACGACATGGTGTACGACATCATGAACGACAGCCAGCGCAAGGTCTACGAAGACACGCTGGAGGTGGACTTCTCCTTCGAGATCCAAGGCCTGGCGCGCTTCCGCGTCAACGCCTTCAACCAGAACCGCGGCGCGGGCGCCGTGTTCCGGACGATTCCGAGCAAGATCCTGACCCTGGAGCAGCTCAACGCCCCGAAGGTCTTTGCCGATCTGGCGCTGCGGCCGCGCGGTTTGGTGCTGGTGACCGGCCCGACCGGCTCGGGCAAAAGCACGACCTTGGCGGCGATGGTCAACCACCTCAACGAGACCGAGTACGGCCACATCCTGACGGTGGAAGACCCGATCGAATTCGTGCACGAGAGCAAGAAGTGCCTCATCAACCAGCGCGAGGTCGGGCCGCACACGCTGAGCTTCGCCAACGCCTTGCGCAGCGCGCTGCGCGAAGACCCGGACGCCATCCTGGTGGGCGAAATGCGCGACCTGGAAACCATCCGCCTCGCCCTGACCGCCGCCGAAACCGGCCACTTGGTGTTCGGCACCTTGCACACCAGCAGCGCGGCCAAGACGGTGGACCGCATCGTGGACGTGTTCCCCGCGGCCGAAAAAGACATGGTGCGCGCCATGCTGTCGGAGTCGCTGGTGGCCGTGATCTCGCAAACGCTGTGCAAGCTCAAGGACGGCAGCGGCCGGGCCGCGGCGCACGAGATCATGATCGGCAACTCCGCCATCCGGAACCTGATCCGCGAAAACAAGATCGCGCAGATGTACTCGGCCATCCAGACCGGTCAGGGCCAGGGCATGCAGACCCTGGACCAGAACCTGATGGAACTGGTCAAGCGCAACGTCATCAGCGCCGCCGAGGCGCGCAGCCGCGCCAAGACGCCGGAAAACTTCCCCGGTTAATCCGGCACCGACCTCGACACGAAGGGAGCGCGCATGGAACGCGACCAGGCATCCAAGTTCATCAACGACCTGCTGCGCCTGATGGTCTCGCGCAAGGGCTCGGACCTCTTCTTGACCTCCGACTTCCCGCCCGCGGTGAAGGTCGATGGCAAGATCACCAAGGTCTCGCCGCAGCCGCTCACCGGTCAGCACACGATTCAGTTGGCCCGGGCCATCATGAACGACAAGCAGACGGCCGAGTTCGAAAAGACCAAGGAGTGCAACTTCGCCATCGCGCCCCAAGGCATCGGCCGCTTCCGCGTCAACGCCTTCATCCAGCAAGGCAACGTGGGCCTGGTGCTGCGGACCATCCCGGCGCAGTTGCCCACCGTGGCCAGCCTGGACCTGCCGCAGATCTTGCGGCCGCTGTCGGAGACCAAGCGCGGCCTGATCATCCTCGTGGGCGGCACCGGCTCGGGCAAGAGCACGACGCTGGCGGCCATGATCGACCACCGCAACGAGAACACCTACGGGCACATCATCACCATCGAGGACCCGGTGGAGTTCGTGCACCCGCACAAGAACTGCATCGTCACGCAGCGCGAGGTCGGCATCGACACCGACGGCTGGGACATGGCGCTGAAGAACACCCTGCGTCAGGCGCCCGACGTGATCCTGATGGGCGAGATCCGCGACCGCGAGACCATGGACCACGCCGTGGCCTTCGCCGAAACCGGTCACCTGTGCATGGCCACCCTGCACGCCAACAGCGCCAACCAGGCGCTGGACCGGATCATCAACTTCTTCCCCGAAGAGCGCCGCCAGCAGCTGCTGATGGACCTCTCGCTGAACCTGAAGGCCTTGGTGTCGCAGCGCCTGCTGCCGCGCCGCGAGGGCAAGGGCCGCGTGGCCGCCGTCGAGATCCTGATCAACACGCCCCTGATCCAAGAGCTGATCTTCAAGGGCGAGGTCGGCGAGATCAAGGAAGTGATGAAGCGCTCGCGCGAGCTGGGCATGCAGACCTTCGACCAGGCCCTGTTCGACCTCTACGAGGCCGGCAAGGTGACCTACGACGACGCGCTGCGCAACGCCGACTCGGTCAACGACCTGCGCCTGAACATCAAGCTCAACAGCGAGCGCGCCCGCAGCGGCGACATCGGCTCGGGCACCGAGCACCTCACCATCGTTTGAGGGCTCAAGCGGCGCTGAGCATCTGCGCGATGCGCCGGTCCTTGTCGGTCCAAAGTTCGCCCAGCCAGGCTTGGAATTCGGCGCGGAAGGCGGCATCGCCGCCGTAGTCGCCGTCGACCAGGTGGGTGGGGATAGGGCGCTCTTGCACGTGCAGGGCCACGCGGCCCATGCGGCCGCAGGCCAGGTCCCAGTAGCTGGGCGTGCCATCCAAGTACACGATCGTCACGTCCAGCAGGGCCTGGAACTGGTGACCCATGGCGTTGAGCGCCAGGGCCAGCGCGCCGGCCTTGGGCTTGAGCAGGTGCTGGTAAGGCGACTGCTGGGCGGCGTGCTTGGCCGGCGTCAGCCGCGTGCCCTCGGCGAAGTTCATGACGCTGGTGGGCACCAGGGCGAAGCGCTCGCAACTGCGCCGGGTGGTTTGCCGGTCTTGCTCGCGCAGCGCCGGGTTCTTCTTCAGCTGCGCCTCCGAGTGCCGGCGCATGAAAGGGAAGTCCAGGGCCCACCAGGCCAGGCCGATCACGGGCACCCAAATCAGCTGCTGCTTCAAAAAGAACTTCAGCATCGGGATGCGGCGGTTGAAGGTCTTTTGCAGCACGAAGATGTCCACCCACGAGCGGTGGTTGCAGTTCACCAAGTACCAACCGCCGGGCCGCAGGGCGCCGTCCACCTGCACGGTCCAGGCACGGTCGCCTTGAAGGCGGTCGATCCACGCGCTGTTGCAACCGATCCAGGCGGCGGCGATGGCGTTGAGCACCGGGTCGAGCCGGCGACGCAGCGCCGGCAGGGGCAGCAGCAGCTTAAGCAGGGCCAGGCTCAGCAGCGGCGTGCACCAGAACACCGTGTTCAGCGCCAGCAGCACGGAGCTCAGCGTACCCAGCAGGAAGTCGAAAGGGCGGCGGGTCATCTCAGGCGTCCATGAAGGCTTGGAATCGGGTCAGTTCGTCGTCGAGGGCGGTGGCGAAGGCCGGATCGGAAGGGGGGCGTCCGGCGACGTAGCCGAGGTCCGCGTCCAAGCGCCCGTCGCGCCACTTCAGGTTGCCCCAGCCGATCACCGCGTCGCGCCACAGCAGCGGCAAGGCGTAGTGGCCGCGCACGCGCTGGGCCGCCGGCGTGTAGGCCTCGAAGCGGTAGGCCCAGCCCCACAGCAGCTCGAAGCGGCGGCGGTCCCACACGACGGGGTCGAAGGGCGCGAGCAAGCGCACGCGCGCGGGGATCCGCCAGCCGCGGGTCGGGTCCTCGTCGGCCGGCCAAAACCAGTCCGTCCCATCGACCTTGGCATGGGCCAATCGCGCCTTCGCGCGGGCCAAGGTGGGCTTGCGCAGGTCCACCCATTGGTAGGCCGCGGCGTAGAGCATCGAAACCAACTGCGAGAGGCTGGCCGCTGGCAAGGGCGCGTACTTCTGCACCAAGACGTCGGCCATGGCGTCCATCGCCGCTTGGGGGTCGGCCGGCGGTGCCCAGGGCGCGGCCAGACCGTACACGCGGGTGCCTTTGTCCCGGCGCAGCACGTTCAAGTGGCCGCGGTAGTGCAGGCCGTCCAGCAGTTCGGTCGACAAGCGGCTGTCGCCCCCGAACCAGTTCTTGACCTTGCCGTGGCCCAGCGCGGCGTCGACGTCGGCCGGGTGGGCCTCGCCCAAGTCGGCCACCACGGCCAGCACCTCGCGGGCCTGGCGTTGGCGGGTGGCGTCCCACACGCGGCGGGCGCGGCGCGGGTGCATCAGCGCGCGCAGCTCGGGGCTCACGAAACCGTAGTTGATGAAGAAGTCCTCTTGCAGGCCGCTGCGCGGGTAGCGACGTTCCAGATCGCCCACGCGGTAGTCGCGCACGCGGTGGCGCAGCGTGAGGTCTTGGGCGCGGGCCGGCGCGCGCAGCGGGTCGGCCTGCACGAAGCCGCCCAGGCGCTGCACCGCTTCGCCCAGGGAGGTGGGGGCGAACAGGCTGCGGGCCACGGCGTGGCGTCGCAGGTCGTCGAGGCGGGGGGTGGGCATGGCCGCGATTCTCGCGGTCCCCACGCGGCCCAGCAGGGCGCGTTGGGGGCCGTGAGGCTCAATGCGGCCGGTGGTGGGGGCGGTCTTCCTCGGTGTCCACCTTCATCTCGTAGCTGAAGAAGCGGTTGCGCCCTTTGGCCTTGGCGTTGTAGAGGGCGTCGTCGGCCCGAAGCAGCAGGCCCTCGGCGGTGGTGTGGGCGTCGGGCACGCAGGTGGTGATGCCGCCCGACAGCGTCACGCGCTCGCTCACGGGCGAGTCGGGGTGGGGCAGCGCCGCCAGGTGGAGTTGCCGCAGCAGCGCGCGGGCGTAGGTCATGGCACCCGCACGGGGCGTCGCGGGGAGGATGAGGACGAACTCCTCACCGCCATAGCGACCGGCCACGTCTCGCGGACGCAGGCAAGTCTCGCGCAGCAGGCGCGCCACCTGTTGCAAGCAAGCGTCGCCTGCGACGTGACCGGCGCGGTCGTTGTAGCGCTTGAAGTGGTCGATGTCCAAGAGCGCCAAGGTCAGTTGCCGGCCCTCGCGGCGGCAGGCGGCGATCTCCTGGTGCAAGCGTTGGTCGATGGCCCGGCGGTTGGCCAGGCCGGTCAGGGCGTCGATCTGGCTCAGTTGCTGCAACTGGGCGTTGGCCTGCCGCAATTCTTCGGAGCGTTCCAACAGCTTGGCGCGCATGGCCATGAGGCGTTGCATCGCCCGCAGCTTGGCCGCCAGCAGCAGGGTGGTGACCGGCTTGGCGATGAAGTCGTCACCGCCGGCTTCGATGCCGCGCCACACGTCTTCGTCGCCATGGAGCCCGGACAAGAACAGGATCGGGGTCCAGCCGCCTTGCTCGGCGCTGCGCAGTTGCTGCGCGACCCAGTACCCGTCGTGCACCGGCATCTCCACGTCCAGCAGCACCAAGTCGGGCTTGCGCTGAAGGAAGACCTGGACCGCGGCCACGGGATCGGCGCATTCCAGCACCCGGTGGCCAAGCGATTCGACCGCCGCCTTGGCCAGCAGGCGCGGCACCGCCTGGTCGTCGACGACGAGCACCGTGAGGGAGGTGGACGGCTGGGCCATGGCGGGCGGCGTGGGCGGTCGGCAAGGATAGGCCGCAGCGTTCGATCTCGCACCCCCGAAGGCCGGGTGTTCCGGGCATGAAAAAACCCCAGACACCGAGGGTGGCTGGGGTCGGATGGGGCCACTGGCGCCGCTGGCGCCGGCGATCCGGCGCCTGGCTTACAGCCCGGCGGCCGCGCGCAGCGTGGCGGCCTTGTCGGTGCGTTGGTCTGTGTTCACGCCGGCAGGTGCCGGCATGAACTCCGCCCAAGAACCGCCAAGCTCGCTGCGCTCGGAGGCTTACAGCCCCGCAGCCGCGCGCAGCGCGGCCGCCTTGTCGGTTCTTTCCCAGGAGAACTCCGGCTCTTCACGGCCGAAGTGGCCGTAGGCGGCGGTCTTTTCGTAAATCGGACGGCGCAGGTTCAGCATTTCGATGATGCCGCGCGGGCGCAGGTCGAAGTGCTCGGCCACCAGGGCCGAGAGCTTGTCGTCGCTGATGACGCCGGTGCCTTCGGTGTAGACCGTGATGTTCATCGGGCGGGCCACGCCGATGGCGTAGGCCACCTGGATCTGGCACTGGCGCGCCAGGCCGGCGGCCACGATGTTCTTGGCCACGTAGCGCGCGGCGTAGGCGGCCGAGCGGTCGACCTTCGTCGGGTCCTTGCCCGAGAAGGCGCCACCGCCGTGCGGGCAGGCGCCGCCGTAGGTGTCGACGATGATCTTGCGGCCGGTGAGGCCGCAATCGCCCTGCGGGCCGCCGATGACGAAGCGGCCGGTGGGGTTCACCAGGTACTTCGTGTCCTGCAGCCACTCCTTGGGCAGCACGGGCTTGATGATTTCTTCGATGACGGCCTCGATGAACTCGGGCTTCATCTTGTCGCCCAGGCTCATCTCGGGCGCGTGCTGGCTGCTCAGCACCACGGTGTCGATGCTGTGGGGGCGGCCGTCCACGTAGCGCATGGTCACCTGGCTCTTGGCGTCGGGGCGCAGGAAGGGCAGGCGGCCGTCTTTGCGCAGCTGGGCTTGGCGCTCGACCAGGCGGTGTGCGTAGTAGATCGGCGCGGGCATCAGCTCGGGCGTCTCGTCGCAGGCGTAGCCGAACATCAGGCCTTGGTCGCCGGCGCCGATGTTCAGGTAGTCGTCGCTGGCGCGGTCCACGCCCTGGGCGATGTCGTTGCTTTGCTTGTCGTAGGCCACGAGCACGGCGCAGCCCTTGTAGTCGATGCCGTACTCGGTGTTGTCGTAGCCGATGCGCTTGATGGTGTCGCGGGCGACCTGGATGTAATCGACGTGCGCGTTGGTGGTGATCTCACCGGCCAGCACCACGAGGCCCGTGTTGCACAGGGTCTCGGCCGCGACGCGGCTCAGGGGGTCTTGGGTGTAGATCGCGTCCAGGATGGCGTCGGAGATTTGGTCGGCCACCTTGTCGGGGTGCCCTTCCGAGACGGATTCGGACGTGAAGAGGAAATCGCTGGATGCCACTGCATAAACTCCTGTGAACGTTGCAACCGGCGTTGCCGTCCCAGGAAGGTGGCGGCGACGCTTTAGCGGCATTTGGTGGAGCCCGAAGCTCCGTCGCCCCGCAAGTTGTCTGGTTAACTCGGCGACCGCCGCATTATCTGCCCATGTTCCTGTTGCGTTGGATGTCTCGCTGGCCCCTGTGGCTTTTGCACGGCCTGGGGGCCGTGGCCGGCTGGGTGGCCTTCGCGCTGTCGCCCAGTTACCGAAGCCGCTTGCGTGCGCACACGCGCCTGGCCGGCGTGCCCTGGGTGGGCGCGGTGGCCTCGGCCGGGCGCATGCTGTTCGAGATCCCTTGGCTGTGGCTGCGCCCGCGCACCCAGCCCCTGGGCGACTGGGTGCACTGGGACGGGGCCGAGAAGGTCGAGGCCGCGCTGGCGCAAGGGCGTGGGCTTTTGATCCTGACCCCGCACATGGGCTGCTTCGAGGCCGCTGCGCAGGCCTACGCCGAGCGCTTCGGCGCCCAACGCCCCATCACCGTCATGTTTCGGCCGGCGCGCAAGCCCTGGCTGCGCGAATTGGTGGCCGCCTCGCGCGACCGCGAGCACCTGGCGGCCGCACCGGCGGCGCTGGCGGGCATCCGGCAAATGCTGCGGGCCCTCAAGAAGGGCGAGGCGGTGGGCGTGCTGCCCGACCAGGTGCCGCCCGAGGGCATGGGCCAGTGGCAGCCCTTCTTCGGCCAGACGGCCTACACCATGACCCTGGCCGCCCGCTTGATCCAGCAGACGGCCTGCGTGCCCATCTTGTTCTGGTGCGAGCGCTTGCGTTGGGGGCGCGGTTTCGTGGTGCACGTGCGCGACTTCCCGCTGCCGGCCGGCGAACCCGATCTGGACGCCCTGACCCTGGCCACCAACCGCGCCATGGAGTTGTTGATCCGCGAGATGCCCAGCCAGTACCTGTGGGGCTACAACCGCTACAAAGCACCCCGCTCGGCGGAGCCGTCGGCATGAAGGGCGTCTTGTCCCGCGCCGGCGCGCGCGCCGCCATCGCCTTGCTTTGGCTGCTGCACTGGCTGCCCCTGCCGGTGTTGGCTGCGTTGGGCCGTGGCCTGGGCGCGCTGCTGTGGCGCCTGGCCGCATCGCGCCGGCGCATCGCGCTGCGCAACCTTGCGCTTTGCTTTCCCGAGCACAGCGTGGCTCAGCGCGAGGCCCTGGCCCGCGAGCATTTCGGCTGGATGGGCCGCTCCATCCTGGAGCGCGGCCTGCTGTGGTTCGCGTCGCGCGAGCGCCTGCTGCGCCTGATGGAGTTCGAGGGCGACATCCGCCAGGGCGAGCGCAGCGAGCGGCCCGTGATGTGGCTGCTGCCGCACTTCGCCGGCCTGGACTGGGCCGCGCCGGCCTTGATGCTGGGCCAAAGCAAGTCCGCGGTCGACGTGTACCAGCGCCAGAGCAACCCGGTGTTCGACGCGGCGCTGATGAAGGGCCGCGGTCGCTTTGGCACCAACGCCTTCGTCGACCGGCACGACGGCATCCGCCCGGTCATCAAGCTCATTCGCCAGGGCTACGGCTTCGTCAATGCGCCCGACATGGACTTCGGCCGCGACAACTCCACCTTCGTGCCCTTCTTTGGCGTGCCGGCCTGCACCCTGTTGGCCCCGGCCAAGATGGCCGCGAGCCTGGGCATGACCGTGCTGCCGCTCATCGTGCACACCAAGCCCGGCGGTCAGGGCTACAAGGTCATCGCGCCGCCGCCGCTGGAAAACTTCCCGACGGGCGACGCCGAGGCCGACACGGCCACGCTCAACCGCTGGCTGGAGGCGCGCATCCGCGAGCAGCCGGCGCAGTACCTGTGGGTGCACAAGCGCTTCAAAACGCGGCCCGAAGGGCAGCCTGGGCTGTACTGACCGCGACAATCGACCCATGCAGTTGTCCTTCACCAAGATGCAAGGCGCCGGCAACGACTTCGTCGTGATCGACGCCACGCGCCAGCCCTTCGAGCTTGGCCCCGCGCAACTGCGCCGGCTGGGCGACCGCCGCTTCGGCGTGGGTTGCGACCAAGTCTTGGTGGTCGAGGCCAGCACCGAGCCCGGCATCGACTTCCGCTACCGCATCTTCAACGGCGCCGACGGCGCCGAGGTCGAGCACTGTGGCAACGGCGCGCGCTGCTTCGTGCGCTTCGTCCGCGACAAAGGCCTGACCGAGAAAGACGTGGTGCGCGTGCGCACCGTCAACGCCGTGCTGACCCTGGCCCTGGCGGCCGACGGGCGCGTGCGCGTGGACATGGGCCCGCCCGTGTTCGAAGCGGCCCGCGTGCCGTATGTGCCCCCTGCGCTGCCGGGGGACGAGCCCCTGCTGAACGACGTGGCCGTGCTGTCCATGGGCAACCCGCACGCGGTGCTGCGCGTGGTGGACGTGGACACGGCGCCGGTCGAGACCCTGGGCCCGCGCATCCAGGCGCTGCCGGCCTTCCCACAAGGGGTGAACGTCGGCTTTGTGCAGGTGCTGGACCGCGGGCACGCCCGCATTCGCGTCTACGAGCGCGGCGCCGGCGAAACCCTGGCTTGTGGCACCGGCACCTGCGCGGCCGTGGTGGCCGGCATCCGCGCGGGCTGGTTCGACGCCGCGGTGGAAGTGCAAGCGCGCGGCGGACTGCTGCGCATCGAATGGGATGGCCAGGGCAGCGTCTTCATGACCGGCCCGGCCGAAACGGTTTTTGACGGAGTCATCCAGCTGTGAGCACGAACGAGATCCAAGGCATCACCGAGCAAGACCTGGCCAACTACCTGGCGTCCAACCCCAGCTTCTTCGAGCGCTACGCCGAGCTGCTGGCCGCCATCCAGCTCAGCCACCCGCTGGGGCACCGCACCGTCAGCCTGCAAGAGCGCCAGGCCGACATGCTGCGCCAGCGCATCAAGGGCCTGGAGCAGCGCATCATCGAAATGATCCGCGCCGGCACCGAGAACCTCGGTCACTTCGAGAAGCTGCAGCGCTGGACCCTGGCGCAAATGCAAGACGGCGCCACGCCCGAGGGCCTGCTGGACGGCCTGCGCGAGCAGTTCCTGATCCCGCAGGCCGCGCTGCGCGTGTGGGGGGTCAAGCCCGAGCACGCCGAGGCCGACTGGGCCGCGCCGGTGGCCGACGAGGTCAAGGCCTTGGCCGCCGAGATGAGCGAGCCGCGCTGCACGCTCAACGACGGCAGCGCCCCCTCGCGCTGGGTGGCCGGGCCCGTGGGCTCCATGGCCTTGATCCCCTTGCGCCGTCCCGGCCAAGGGCCGGACGCCGCGCCCTTCGGGCTCATCGTGCTGTCGTCGCCCGATGCGACCCGCTACGCCCCGGACAAGGGCAACGAGTTCTTGCTGCGCGTGGCCGAGGTGGCCGGCACCGCCTTGGCCAAGCACCTCGCCTGACGCCTCGGCGCGCGCTGCCCCTTGCCTGACGCCGCGTCGCCGTTCGACGAGTACCTGACGACGCTGCGCGTGCAGCGCCGCCTGGCCGAGCGGACGCTGCGCCTGTACGCCGACGCCCTGGCCCGCCTGCAAGCCGGCTGCGAGCAACTCGGCCTGCCGCTGGACCAGCTCCGCCCGGCGGCCGCCCGAGGCCTGGTGGCCGAGCTGCACGCCGCCCACCTGGGGCCGCGCAGCCTGGCGCTGATCCTGTCGGCCTGGCGCGGCTACTACCAGTGGCTGGCGCAACAGCGCCGCATCGACCACGACCCGCTGTCGGGCGTGAAGGCCCCGCGCGCCGGGCGCCCCCTGCCCAAGGCCCTGGCCGTGGACGACGCCGTGCAACTGGCCCAGCACGCCACGGCGGCCGCCAGCGAGGACGAGCCCGCGGCCCTGCGCGACCGCTGCCTGATCGAGCTGCTTTACGGCGCCGGCCTGCGCATCGGCGAGGTCTTGGCCTTGGACCTGCAGCCCGGTGGCAACGGCTTTGTGGACCTGGCCAACGCCGAGGCGCAGGTGGTGGGCAAGGGCAGCAAGCGCCGCGCCGTGCCCTTGGGCGCGCCGGCCTTGGCCGCCGTGCGGGCCTGGGCGGCCGTTCGCCACCGGCTGGCCCGGCCCGACGAGCCCGCCTTGCTGGTGGGCGAGCGCGGTGCCCGCCTGAGCCCCAGCCAGGCCCGCAAGCGCTTGGCCGAGGCCGCCGTGGCCGCCGGCCTGCCCACGCACGTGCACCCGCACATGCTGCGCCACAGCTACGCCAGCCACCTGCTGCAAAGCAGCGGCGACCTGCGCGCCGTGCAAGAGCTGCTGGGGCACGCCAACATCAGCACCACGCAGGTCTACACGCGCCTGGACTGGCAGCACCTGGCCCAGGTGTACGACGCCGCACACCCGCGGGCCAAGGGCAAGAAGTAGGCGCTGGGCACGGCCTCGCCCTTGGCGCGGGCCACAATCCCGCCCCTATGCCAGTCATCCAAATTCGCCCCGGCAAAGAGCGCTCGCTGCAACGCCGGCACCCCTGGGTGTTCGACGGCGCGATCCAAAAGGGCAAGGCCGAGTTCGGCGAGACGGTGCGCGTCGTCAGCACCGCCGGCGAGTTCCTGTGCACCGCCGCCTACAGCCCGAACTCGTCCATCAAGCTGCGCGCCTGGAGCTTCGACGAGGCCGAGCGCATCGACGCCGACTTTTTCGAGCGCCGCCTTCGCGCCGCGGTGGCCCTGCGCGAGCGCCTGGGCATCGAAAGCAACGGCGTGCGCCTGGTGCACGGCGAGGCCGATGGGCTGCCCGGCCTCATCGTCGACCGCTACGCCGACACCCTGGTGGCCCAGTTCGGGGCCGCCGGCACCGAGGCCTGGAAGGCCACCATCGCCGACGCGCTGCTGCGCGTGACCGGCCTGACCCGCCTGTACGAGCGCAGCGACAGCGGCGTGCGCCAGCTCGAGGGCCTGCCGCCCGTCACCGGCTGGCTGCGCGGCGAGGGCAGCACCACCGTGGAGCTGATCGAGAGCAGCTGGCGCCTGACCCTGGACGTGGCCGAGGGCCACAAGACCGGCTACTACCTGGACCAGCGCGACAACCGCCGCGAGTTCGCCGGCTGGGTGCGCCGCTTGAATGCCCAGCGCGTGCTGAACTGCTTCAGCTACACCGGCGGCTTCTCCGTCGCCGCCTTGGCCGGCGGGGCGACGGAGGTCACCAGCGTCGACTCGTCCGCGCCGGCCTTGGCCCGCGCCAGCGCGCACGTCACGCTCAACGGCTTCGACCCGGCCCACCACACGGCGCTGGACGCCGACGTGAACGCGACGCTGCGCCGCTTCTTGCAAGAGGGCCGCCAGTTCGACGCCATCGTGCTCGACCCGCCCAAGTACGCCCCGAGCGCGGCGCACGCCGAACGCGCGGCCAAGGCCTACAAGGACATCAACCGCCTGGGCCTGCAGCTGCTGGCCCCGGGCGGCCTGCTGGCCACCTACAGCTGCAGCGGCGGCGTGGGCCCCGAGCTGTTCCACCAGATCGTGACCGAGGCCGGCCAGGCCGCGGGCGTGGACGGCGCCATCGTCGGCCGGCTCAGCGCGGCGGCCGACCACCCGCAAACCCTGTGCTTCCCGGAGGGCGAGTACCTCAAGGGCCTGCTCGTGATCAAGCGCTGATGAAACCCTTCCTCTTGCTGGCCAGCTGCGCGCTCGTCGCCTCCGCCTGGGCCGATGACAACCCCGTCCCGCCCGTGGCCCCGCAGGACGCGCGCCCGGCCACGGCCGAGCTCAGCGTGCAGCCCCTGCGCATGCCCAACGGCGATTCGGCCGGGCTGCTGGCCGGCAGCTGGCTGGTGGCGGTGGACGACCAATGGGGCTTCGGCCCCACGGTGCTGGCCACAGCCAAAGGCAATTACGGCGGCGTGTTCGTCTTCGGCGTCACCGGGCAGCGCCGCTGGCGCCTGGGCGACAACACCCACCTGGCGGCCAACTTGACGGTGGGCGCCGGCGGCGGCTTGAGCAGCCCCAGCCTGCGCTTCGGGGGCGGCCTGATGCTGCGGCCCGAGCTGCAAGTGCGCCACGAGTTCGGCGATTGGTACCTGGGCGCGGGCGTGGCCCACATCCGCTTCCCCAGCGGCAACGTGCGCGACACCCGCGTCACCCTGACCGTGGGCCGCATGGACGACTTCCGCGCCTTCGCGCCGCGCGACGTCGGCCGCGCGGGGCGCACCTACGCGCGCGGCGGCGTGGGCTTCGACGAGATCGCCCTCAACGGCGGCTTCTACGCCCCGCGCGGCGACACCCGCGACCGCAGCGGCCGGCCGCTCACCGCCCGCTTGGGCCGGGCCGGGGCCGATGCGCGCCAGTACACCGCGCCCGACACCTGGTGGGGCCTGGAGGCCGCCGGTGCGGCCAAGGGCGGCATCGACGGCTACATGGAGGTGCTGGTCAACGCCGGCACCGACTGGGCCTTGTTCCACCCCCGGCTGCGCCTGGGCGTGCAAGCCGGGTTGGGCCTGGGCGGCGGCGGCGGCGTGGACACCGGCAGCGGCCGCTTGCTGCGCGCCGGCCCCACGCTGCGCTGGATCACGCCCTGGGGGCCCTCGCTGCGCCTGGACGCCAACCGCACCCACGCCACCAACGGCCACTTCTCCGTCAACGAGACGCGCCTGAGCCTGGTGCTGCCGCTCGAAGGCCGCCGCGGCGTGGACGCCCGTGGGCAGGACCTGGAAGAGGGCACCGTCCGCGTGCAGACCCTGGCGGGAGGCGTGCAACACCACGGCCGCGTGCGCTTCAAGGACGGCAGCCGCGAGGGCATCACCCAGGCCACCCTGAGCCTCACCCGCGAGCTGGGCCCCACTTGGTACGGCACCGCCCAAGGCAATGCCGCCGCTGGGGGCAAGGCCGGGGCCTACGCCGTCGGCCTCTTCGGCATGGGGGCGCAGTCCGCCGCGCGGACCCACGGCACCTGGCGCTGGCGCACGGGCGTCGAAGGCCTGGTGGGCGCGGCCGGGGGCGGTGGCGTCGTGGTCGGCGGCGGGGCCGTGGGGCAACTCGAGGCCTGGCTGCAGCTGGAAGGCACGGGCGACCTGGAGCGCCTTCGCGTGCGCCTGGGCGCCGGCCAGTGGGGCACCCTGCGCGGCAGCGGCCAGCGCTCGCCCTTCGTGGGCCTGAGCGTGGGCTACGCCTACGGCGTGTTGGGCTCCTAGGAGCCTGAGCTTCTGCCGCCCAGCCTCCTAGGCCCGGCTCAGACCGGCACCCGCGGGTGGAACTTCGCCCGCTTGGTGGCGAAGAAGGCCTTCACGTTGCGCACGTTCGCTTGCTGCGTGAACAGGCGCTGGCTCAGCGCCTGGTAGGCCGGCATGTCGGGCGCGTGCAGCACCAGCACGAAGTCCGGCCCGGGCGAGACCCGGTAGCACTGCTGCACCTCGGCAAAGCCCACGGCGTGGGCCTCGAAGGCGTCCAGGTGCTCGGCGCCTTGGCGGTCCAAGGTCACCTCGGCCAGCACGGTCAGCCCGGTGTCCAGGTGCTGGGGGCTCAGGATGGCCACCTGCCGCTCCACCACGCCCGCCTCCACCAGGGCCTTCACGCGGCGCAGTGCCGTGGCTGGCGACACGTGCGCCCGCTCGGCCAAGGCCTGGTTGGTCAGGGCGCAGTCGTCCTGCAGCAGGGCCAGCAGGCGGCGATCCACCGGATCGAGGGGGATGGAGCTTGTCATGAAATTGCGCCATTGATTACTTGATGCAATTTTCAGTCAAACAAACGGGTCATGGATGAAAAATTGCAGGAAGTGACAAATCCTGCAAACTCATTTCGACATCGACTGCCTAGCATCCGCGCCTCGTTCAACGGCCACCGGCCTCGGAGACTTCCATGTGCGGCATCGTCGGCGCGGTCAGCGCGCGCAACATCGTTCCCATCCTGGTTGAAGGCCTGAAGCGCCTGGAGTACCGCGGCTACGACAGCTGCGGCGTGGCCGTGCACCAAGACGGCGCCCTGCGCCGCGCCCGCTCCACCAGCCGCGTGGCCGAGCTGCAAGCCCAGGCCGGCGAGGACGGCATCGCCTCGGGCACCGGCATCGCCCACACCCGCTGGGCCACGCACGGCGTGCCCGCGGTGCGCAACGCCCACCCACACTTCAGCCACGGCCCCAACGCGGCGGAGGGCGCCCCCGGCCGCGTGGCCCTGGTGCACAACGGCATCATCGAGAACCACGACGAGCTGCGCGCCGAACTCCAAGCCCGCGGCTACGTGTTCCACAGCCAGACCGACACCGAGGTGATCTGCCACCTCGTCGATTCGCTGTACGACGGCGACCTGCTCGACGCCGTGCAACAGGCCGTGGGCCGCCTGCACGGCGCCTACGCCATCGCCGTGTTCCACCGCGACGAGCCGCAGCGCGTGGTCGGCGCCCGCGAGGGCTCGCCCCTGGTGCTGGGCGTCGGCGAGGGCGAGGCCTTCCTGGCCAGCGACGCCATGGCCCTGGCCGGCGTCACCGATCAGATCTGCTACCTGGAAGAGGGCGACGTCGTCGACCTGCAACTGGGCAAGCACTGGATCACCCACAAGAGCGAGGCCGGCCGCTTCGAGCAAGTGACGCGCGAGGTCAAGACCGTGCACGCCCACAGCGGCGCCGCCGAGCTGGGCCCCTACCGCCACTACATGCAGAAGGAAATCTTCGAGCAGCCCAAGGCCATCGCCGACACCCTGGACAACGTCGACGACGTCTCTGCCATCGAGCCCAGCCTCTTCGGCGCGCGCGCCGCCGAGGTCTTCAGCCAGATCGATCGCATCCTCATCCTGGCCTGCGGCACCAGCTACTACAGCGGCAGCACCGCCAAGTACTGGCTGGAAAGCATCGCCAAGATCCCCACCAGCGTGGAGATCGCCAGCGAGTACCGCTACCGCGACAGCGTGCCCGACCCGCGCACCCTGGTCGTCACCATCAGCCAAAGCGGCGAAACCGCCGACACCCTGGCCGCGCTGAAGCACGCCCGCTCACTGGGCATGCCGCACTCGCTGACCATCTGCAACGTCAGCACCAGCGCCATGGTGCGCGAGTGCGCGCTGGCCTACATCACCCGTGCCGGCGCCGAGATCGGCGTGGCCTCCACCAAGGCCTTCACCACCCAGCTCGTTGGCCTGTTCCTGCTCACGCTCACGCTGGCCAAGCTGCGCGGCCACCTCAGCGCCGAGTCCGAGGCCGAGCACCTCAAGGCCCTGCGCCACCTGCCCGTGGCCGTGCAAGCCGTGCTGGCCCTGGAGCCCCAGGTCGTGGCCTGGGCCGAGGCCTTCGCCCGCAAAGAGAACGCCCTGTTCCTGGGCCGCGGCCTGCACTACCCCATCGCCCTGGAAGGCGCGCTCAAGCTCAAAGAGATCAGCTACATCCACGCCGAGGCCTACCCGGCCGGCGAGCTGAAGCACGGCCCCCTGGCCCTGGTGACGGCCGAGATGCCCGTGGTCACCGTGGCCCCGAACGACGCCCTGCTGGAAAAGCTCAAGAGCAACCTGCAAGAGGTGCGTGCCCGTGGCGGCGAGCTCTTCGTGTTCGCCGACGCCGACAGCCACATCGCCAGCGGCGAGGGCCTGCACGTCATCCGCATGCCCGAGCACTACGGCGCCCTGAGCCCCATCCTGCACGTGGTGCCGCTGCAGCTGCTGGCGTACCACACGGCCTGCGCCCGCGGCACGGACGTCGACAAGCCGCGCAACCTGGCGAAGTCGGTCACGGTCGAATGACCGCGGCCGGCGAAGCCGAGTCGTGTTCCGTGCAAATAAAGTCGAATACTGGCAATTAAAGTCGAAATAGCCTGGGGCGGGCGCCCAGTGATGGCGCGCCCCGCTCCATAGGAGACCAGCGCCTTTTCGCGCCCTCGCAGATGTGATCGGCGGGCAAAGTCAAATACTCGGCGGCAGTGAAGATGGGCGCCTGACCAAGGCGAGCTTGGTTGATGAGAACGGCAGTTCCAGACTGGTTGCTGCCGCTCGCGGCGCTCTTTGCGGCTGGCTGCTATGTGCCCAACGCCGAAGTTCAAGCTCAGGGCTGAAGGTCAAGATTGCACCGGCTCCCGCCCGCCGTTCGGTCGCTCCGGCTGAGCTCACCCGGTCGACCACCTACTGGGCATTAACTGACTAGCACCGCGACCAGTGCTTGTTCGATTCGAGGGGCGCCGCAGTCTCTCGCTGCAGCCCGTTACACCACCAAATCGCAATTTGCGTAAATTGGTCACGCTGCACCGCAATACCCATCAGCCTCATTCAAATAGAGATGAGCCGCTTAGATAACGGCACACCCGCGCGAAAGCCGGGGTCGCAAAGCCACCGGTCTACCGTCCTGCGCTGACGTAGGGCAAAGATGGCGGGGTTGCCATGCAGTGACGTTTGCGATTCGTTCGCAACTCCACAATGCGTTGAGACGTCTTAGCGTTGGCAGCGCCGTGCTCCAGTGGCCGCGGAATTCATCCGTACGCGCCCTCACTCCTTGCGGGTTCGCCTTTCGACCCCATCCATCGCGTCAAGTTCGCGCGGTCTGTTTCTAGCGGCGACAACAAAATCTTACGAATCAAGCGTCGGAGAACACCGTTTTCGGTATGTTGACGAGGCTGAGCTCATTTTTCTTGAACAGCGCGTGCTGGCGCCGGGTTCTCTCGATAGAGCGGCGGTGTAGAGTTTTGCTGTGGCATGCGAAATACTGATTAAATAATCAGTACGTTGTGGCTTTTTATTGCATCAAGCCTGACTCTGGCTCTCCCAATTTGCTGCCTTGAAAGAGGGGCAAGTTGTCGCTTGACATTGAATTGAAATATTGGAATTCGCGAAGAACCATATGCGCCGTTTTGAATTGGTGGAAGGCAGTGCCAGCAAGTTCTGGCAGATCGACTTGCAAGACAACCGGGTCACCGTGTGCTTCGGGCGCATCGGCACGGCCGGGCAGACCAAGGACAAGCTGCTGGCGGACGCCGCCGCAGCCCAAAAAGAGCAGGACACGCTGATCAAGGAGAAGATCGGCAAGGGCTACCAGGAGGTCGCCGCGGCGGACGCTGACCCGACGGCCGCACCGGTCGCCCCGTTGCCGTCGCCGGCTCCGGCGCCTGTTGACGCTGTGGCCCCAGCAGCTCCAGCAGCTCCAGCAGCCTCAGCAGATCCGGTCGGGGAGGCGGGCGATGCAGCCAGCGCGGCTGAGCTCTTGGTCTGGACGGACGAGTGGCTGTCACGCCTGCCTGTGCTGCGCGGCCTGCATGCTCCCACCGTTCCACCGCGGCTCACCTGGTTGGATCAGGGCTTGGACCTGGAGCAGGCCGGCAATCACGAGTACTTGAACGACGCGATCAAGGCCTGTGGCCGGGCCTTTGGCAAAAGCTGGACCTTGTGGCGCGAGGTCGATCGCCACGAGCAGCTGAGCGAGGCGCGCCTGCGCCAGGCCGACCCCGCCCACTGGACTCAGGCCTTCGCGCAAGTGGCCCAGTTGAAATGCCGGGTGCGCGGGGGCGATCCCGAGGCCTGGGACAGCGACCTGCCCCTGCTTGCTTTGATCGACCTGGGCCTGCGCTGGCATGGTGCAAGCTTCGTGCTTGATGTGCTGTCCCGACTGGAGGGGGAACGGGCGTTCATCACCCCCGAAGCCCAGCAGGCGCTGCGTGCTTGGTTGGCCCAGTGTCCTGATCCGGAGCATCAGGCGGCCCAAGCCCTCATGGCGGGCTGGACTGAAGAGGGATTGGTGTTGCGCGCGGTGCTGTGTCCGGAGCGCAGTGACTGGCTGGCGCAGCTCTTGGAGGGAACCCTGGTCCGCGACTTCTTCATCGTGCAGGCCCGTGGCTTCTTCCTCTTGCGAAACTGCCCGCTGCCCTTGAAGGCCGTCCGAGAGGGCCTGAAGTGGGACCGTTCGTTTGACTCCCAAAGGTCGGGTGACTCCAAGCGCCAGGCGGCCACGGAGCGGCTGTCGCCCATCCTGTTGCAGCTGCGCTTGCGCGGCAGCGCCGCGCTGGCCCTGCTGGAGGATGAGCTGTCCGAGCTCCCTGACGCGGAGGACCGGTCGCTGAGCCCCGCGGCCGAGCTGCTGTGTCAGCTTCAGCATGTCGATGCGATCCCGTTGCTGGCCCGCTATGCAACCCGCTGGCCCGAGGTGGCTGCGCGCTTGCAGGTCCTGGTGGCCGCCGCCCTGCGCACGCCCGCCACCTGGTCGGCGCTGCTGGCCCGGCACAGCGGCCAGCAGCCTTTGCAGGCGCGCCTGCGCCAGGCGGCCGCCCCCGAGGCCAGCGCCGAGCAACTGCCCGCCCTGCTGCACAACCCGCCCTGGGTCCAGAAGCGCAAGCCCAGCGCCCCGCCCAGCAAGGCGCTGCCCGCCAGCACCCGCGCGCCGGCGCTGCGCTGGTTGCCGGGGGAGCGCGAGGCCCGGGTCGGCAAGGCCGAGCGGAAGGGCTCGGAGCAGCTGGACCAGCGCGTGCGGGATTTCTACCTCGATGGCAGTGAGCGCAAGCAGCTGCTGGCGCTGCTGCAGGGCCAGTCGCTGAAGCCGGATCAGCTCGCCGCGCTGGTCGACCGCGTGTCGCCGCAGGTCGTGCTGCGCTGGCCGGATGCCGTGGCCGCGCTCGCCTGGAACACCTTGCCGCCGTCGCTCTGGCAGCGCTACGAGGACCCGGGCCGTTGCCTGCGCGTGGCGGTGGCCCGCGGCGGCGAGGCGCTGCTGCCGGCTTTGCGCCGTTACCTGGCCCACGACTTCGCAGGGGCGCTGCCGGCCTGCACCGCCGTGGCCGATCCGGCCCTGGTGGCGCCGATGCTGGCCGCGCTGCGCGCCCAGCGCAAACAGGGCCGGGACCTGTTGTGCCAGTGGCTGCGCCGCCATGTCGACCTGGTCGCCGAGCTGGCCCTGATCGAGGCCCTGAACCCGAAGTCCGCCCAGCACCAGGACGCCGTGTTCGGCCTGCGCTGGCTGGCCGGCCAGGGCCTGCGCGCAGCGCTCGAATCGCAGGCGCAGGCGGTGGGCGCCAGCGCCGAGCTGGCGGCCTTGCTGGACGCCGACCCGCTGCTCAACTACCCGAGCCGACTGCCGGCCCTGCCGGACTTCTTTGCGGCCGTCGCCCGCGCCGGCCTGCTGCTGCGCAACGGCACGCGCGTGCCCGCGGCCGGCGTCGAGCACCTGGGCAGCATGCTGGCCTTCAGCAGCCTCAGCGCGCCCTACGCCGGCTTGGCGCCCGTGCGCGAGGCCTGCGACCCGGATTCGTTGCGCAACTTCCTTTGGGACCTGTACGAGGCCTGGCACGCGGCCGGTGCGCCGGCCAAGAGCAACTGGGCCTTCCAGGCCCTGGGCCTGCTGGGCGACGACGCGGTGGCCGTCGAGCTGGCCCAGCGCCTGCGCAACTGGCCGGCCGAGGGCCTGAGCGGCCGTGCCGTTACTGGCCTGGACCTGCTGGCCGAGATGCCCTGCGAGTCGGCGCTGATCCAGCTGCAGCGCCTGTCGATGCGGCTCAAGAGCAAGCCCTTGCAGGCCAAGGCCGGCGAGAAGCTGGCCGCCGTGGCCGCGGCGCGCGGGCTCAGCGCGGAGGAGCTGGAGGACCGCATCGCGCCCGACTTCGGGCTCGACGAGTCGGGCAGCCTGACCCTGGACTTCGGGCCGCGCCAGTTCACGCTTCGTTTTGACGAGTCGCTCCAGCCCCTGGTGCTGGACGCCCAGGGCCTGCGCCTGAAGGACCTGCCCAAGCCGCTGCCGTCCGATGACGAGGCGCTGGCGGCCGAGGCCAGCGCGCGCTTCAAGCAGCTGAAGAAGGACGCCAAGGCCACCGCCACCTTGCAGCTGCAGCGCCTGGAGCGCGCGATGGTGACCCAGCGGCGCTGGCGAGCGCAGGAGTTCCGGCTCTTCTACGTGCAGCACCCCTTGATGCGCCACCTGGCGGCGCGCTTGGTCTGGGGCGTGTACACCGAGGCCGGTGCGCTGTCGACGGCGTTCCGCGTGGCCGAGGACCTCAGCCTCGCCGACGCGCAAGACCAGGCCTACGCGCTCCCGGACGAGGCGCTGGTCGGCATTGCCCACCCGCTGGAGCTGCCGCCGGCCCTGCGCACGGCCTTCGGTCAGGTGTTCGGGGATTACGAGATCCTGCAGCCCTTCAAGCAGCTGAGCCGCGAGACCCATGCGCTCAGCGCCGAGGAGGCCGACGGAGCGTCGCTGACCCGCTTTGCCCGCAAGCAGGTGGCCACCGGCAGCGCCCTGGGCCTGACGCAGCGCGACTGGCGTGCCAACGTCGGCGACAACGCGCATGTCGATTCGCTCAGCAAGCCCCTGACGCCCGACCTGTGGGTGGAACTGCAGCTGGAGCCCGGCTGGTCGAGCTTCGCCCCTCTCGACGAGCCCACGCAGCGCCTGCCCGAGCTGCGGCTGTGCGCCAGCGACGCGCACCCGGCCTGGACCCAGCTGCCGCCCATCGTGCTCAGCGAGTTGCTGCGCGAGATCGAGCTGCTGCCGGCGGTGAAGGCCTGAGCATGAACCCCGCTGTTCAACGCCCGCCGGCCGAGCTGCGCTACGCCGACGAACTGGCCGCGCTGGCGGCCAGTGACCGCGACCCGCGCCCGCCGGGCTGGCGGCTGTCGATGCCGGCGGTGCGCCGCTTCCTGCTCGGTGATGGCGACGCGCCGGCGAAGATCGTCTGCGCGCCCAGCCTGATCGAGCGGGCGATGGTGGGCCTGGCCTCGAGCCGCGCGCTGTTGCTGATCGGCGAGCCGGGCACGGCGAAAAGCCTGCTCTCGGAGCTGCTCGCCGCCGCCATCTGCGGCCAAAGCACGCTGACCGTGCAAGGCAGCGCCGCCACCACCGAGGACCAGATCCGCTACGGCTGGAACTACGCGCTGCTGCTGAACGAAGGCCCGAGCGCCCGCGCCCTGGTGCCGTCGCCGCTGATGCGCGCGATGCGCGAGGGCCGGATCGCCCGCTTCGAGGAAATCACCCGCTGCCCACCCGAGGTGCAGGACGCGCTGCTCTCCCTGCTCTCGGAGCGCCTGCTCGCGGTGCCGGAGCTGGGCGAGACGGTGTTCGCCGCGCCCGGCTTCAACCTCATCGCCACCGCCAACACGCGCGACCGCGGCGTCAACGAGATGTCGGCGGCGCTCAAGCGCCGCTTCAGCTTCGAGACCGTGTTCCCGATCGCCGACCTGGACCAGGAGCTGGCCCTGGTGCAGGCCGAGGTCAGCCGCCTGCTGGCCCAGGACGGCGTGCCGCGTGCCCCGGCGGCCGACCTGCTGGAGGTGCTGGTGACGACCTTCCGCGAGCTGCGCAACGGCGTGGACGGGCAGGGGCAGGCGGGGGAGCGCTTGTCGTCGGTGGTCAGCACCGCCGAGGCGGTGGCCGTCGCCCATGCGGTGACGCTGCGCGGCCATTACCTGCGCGGTGATGCCGGGCAGGCGGCCGACATCGTCGAGCTGCTGGCCGGTGCCGCGGCCAAGGACAACGCGGACGACCTGAAGAAGATCCGCCGCTACATCGAGCAGCGCGCCGCCAAGCGCCCTGGCGAGGCCTGGAAGGCGTTTCACGCCGCCCGGCACTTGCTGCCGCCCTGAGCAACGCGAGGGCAGGGCGGTCGCGTCATGAGCGTTCACTTCCTGGGGGTTCGCCACCACAGCCCGGCCTGCGCGCAGCGCGTGCGGCAGCACATCCGCGCGCACCGGCCGCAGGCCGTGCTGATCGAGGGACCGGCCGACTTCAACCCCCGCCTCGACGAACTGCTGCTGCCGCACCAGCTGCCCATCGCCCTGTACAGCTACGCCAACGAGGCGGGTCAGCGCGCCCAGCAGTGCTGGTTCCCCTTGCTTGACTTCTCGCCCGAGTGGGTGGCCCTGCAGGAGGGCGCGGGCATCCAGGCGCAGCTGCGCTTCATCGACCTGCCGCACTGGCGCTACCGCACCCGCGCGCGGGTGCACCGCCCGCAGCGAGACCGCTACCGCGAGGTGGTGCAGGCGCTGTGCCGGCGCACCGGTTGTGACGGCGACGACGCGCTCTGGGACCACCTGTTCGAAGCCCTGCCGCCGGACGATCCGGCGCTGGGTCAGCGCCTGGAGGCTTACTTCGCCGACCTGCGCGGTGACGAGCCGGCGGGCGAGGAGGACGCGGAGCGCGAGGCCTGCATGGCGGCGTGGATCGCCTGGGCCGCCGCGCGCTTCGAACGCGTGCTGGTGGTCTGCGGCGGCTGGCATGTGCCGGCGCTGCAGCGGGCCTGGCCCGCGCTGCACCCTGCCGAGGAGCCGATCAGCCCCCGACCCGAGACCGAGCGGGAGGCCGGCTGCTACCTGGTGCCCTACGAGTTCCGCCAGGTCGACGCGCTCGGCGGTTACGCCGCCGGCATGCCGTCGCCGATGTTCTACCAACAGCACTGGCAGCAGGGCGCCGCGGCCGCCGCGCGCTGGGCGCTGCAGCGCATCGTGGAGCGCCTGCGGGCCCGGCAGCAAGCGGTCTCCACCGCCGACCTGATCGCGCTGGAGCAGCAGGCGCTGGGCCTGGCGCGTCTGCGCGGTCATCCAGTGCCGCTGCGCGTCGACCTGCTCGATGCCCTGCAGTCCACCTTGCTGAAGGAGGCCCTGGACCAGCCGGCGCCCTGGAGCGAGCGCGGCCCGCTGAACCCGGCGCACCATCCCTTGCTGCGGGAAGCGCTGCTGGCCCTGACCGGCGACGGGGGCGGTCGCCTGCACGCCCGCACGCCCTTGCCACCGCTGGTGCACGACGTGAACGCGCGCCTGGCGGCCTGCGCGCTGCAGCCGCGGCGCGAGCCGCAGCGCCTGGTGCTGGACCGCCGCCGCCCCGCGGACCTGCCCCGCGCCCGCCTGCTGTGGCAATTGCAGCTGCTGGGCGTGGGCGGTGTCCAGCTCGAGGCACTGAAGGCGCCTCAGGCGGCGCGCGCGCTCGACGCCCGCCTGGCCTTCGAGGAGCACTGGCAGCTGCACCAGGATGGGCGCTGGTACCCCGACCTGATCGAGGCCGCTGTGCACGGCGCCACCTTGCCGACCGCGGCCGAGCAGGTCCTGCTGCTGCGCGCCGCCGACGGCCAGCCGGCCGCCTTGGCCGAGGCCTTGCTCGCGGCGGTGCGCGCCGGCTTGCAGGACGTGGGCGACGCGTTCGCGCAGCGCCTGCGCCACAGCCTGGCGCAGACTCAGGACCACGGCGAGCTGGCCCAGGCCTGCCTGACCCTGGCGGAGCTGGTGCAAGCCGGCTTCTGGGGCGAGGACCCGCGCCCGCTGCTGCAGGCCACCCTGGTCGCCCTGGCCGAGCGCCTGCTGTGGCTGCTGGAGGGGCGCGATGGCGCCGGCAGCGCCGCGTGGATCGAGGCCGACGTGCGCAGCTTGCGCGCGCTGCAACGGCTGCTCGGCCTGGACCTGGCGGACCTGGACGGCGCGTGCTTGCTCAGCACCTGTGAGCGGCTGGCGCGCAGCCCGGACAAGCCGCCGGCCCTGCGCGGCGCCGCCCTGGGGGTGCGCGTCAGCCAGGCTGGCTTCCCGGCGCCGCCCGCGCTGCGCGCCGAGGTGCTGACCTTGACCCGTGGCATGCCGCCACGCGACGCGCTGGGCGATTTCCTCTACGGCCTGTTCGCCTGCGCGCGCGCGCTGGCCACCGAGGACGACGCCATCGTGCGCGCCGTCCACGTCGCGCTGCAAAGCCTGGGCGACGAGGACTTTTTGCTGGCCCTGCCGGCCCTGCGGGCGGCCTTTGCCGACTTCCCGCCGCGCGAGCGCGGCGCCATTGCCGAGCGCGTGGCGCCGCTGCTGGGCCTGCCGCCGGCGCGGCGGGGGCGGCTGCTCGAGCTGGGTCCAGGCGCCCAGGCGCTGCTGGACGCCAAGCGCATCGAGGCCCAGGCCCTGGCCTGGGCGAGCGCGCACGGGGTGCTCGCATGAAGCCCTGGCCCGAGCTCGATCTCACCGACCGCTGGCGCCTGCTGCTGGGCGAGGCCAGCGCGCCCAGCCTGGGCGCCGGCGGCGGGGTGGCCCTGGGCATGGACCAGGCACTGGCCTGGCTGTACGGGCGCGACGGTCCGGACGGGCGCGGCGACGCCGGCGACGGCTTGGATCGCCACGCCGGCGATCAGGCGTCCAGCCTGACCGTGCCCGACTGGATCAATGCCATCCACACCCTGTTCCCCAAGGAGACCGTGGAGCGCCTGGAGCGCGATGCGCTGGAGCGCTATGGCATCGACGACCTGGTCACCCAGCCCGAGGTGCTGGCGCGCGCCACGCCCAACCCGGCCTTGCTGCAGGCCGTGCTGCGCACCAAGCACCTGATGAACCCCCAGGTGCTGGCCATGGCCCGCGCGCTGGTGGCCCAGGTGGTCCAGGAGTTGATGGAGAAGCTGGCCACCCAGGTCCGCAGCGCGTTCAGCGGCAAGCGCAGCCCCCACCAGCTCAGCCGGCGCGGCAGCAGCGCGCAGTTCGCCGCCCGGGCCACGCTGCAGCGCAACCTGCGTCACCTGGATCCGCAGACGCGGCGCCTGGTCGTGCAGCAGCCGCACTTTCATGTGCGGCACCGCCGCCAGCTGGAGCCGTGGCAGGTGCTGCTGCTGGTCGACCAGAGCGGCAGCATGCTGGGCTCGGTGATCCACGCCGCCGTCACCGCCGCCTGCCTGTGGGCCTTGCCCGGCATCAAGACCCACCTGATCGCCTTCGACACCGAGCTCGTCGACCTGACCGAGCAGGTCGGCGACCCGGTCGAGCTCTTGATGCAGGTGCAGCTGGGCGGCGGCACCCACATCGCGACGGCCGTCGACTACGCGGCCGAGCGCATCGAGGTGCCGCGCCGCGCCATCGTGGTGCTGATCAGCGACTTCTACGAGGGCTTGCCGGAGCGCTTGCTGATCGATCAGGTGCGCGCGCTGACGGCCCAGGGCAGCAAGGTGCTGGGCCTGGCGGCGCTGGACGAGCAGGCCGACCCGGTCTACGACCGGGCGCTGGCCGCCAAGCTGGTGGCGGCCGGCGCCGAGGTCGGGGCCATGACGCCCGGTCAGCTGGCCACCTGGCTGGCCGAGAAGCTGACCTGAACCCGCCCGACCGCATGCGCACCGACCTGCTGCCCCTCGGGCCCGAGGCCTTGATCCAGTTCACCAACGCGGGCCTGGTCAAGCGGGCGCTGCGCGAGCTGGCTGGCGGCTACCGGCCGGCGCTGGCCCTGGACGACGCGGCCACCCTGAGCGCCCGCTTCGACGACGGCGTCGAGGTCCAGTGGCCTCAGGGCCTGAGCATCGCGCAGTCGCGCTGCAACTGCGGCGCCAACGGGGTCTGCCGGCACCGGCTGATCGCGGTGCTGGCCTACCGGGAGCAGGTGCCGGCCGATGCCGCGCCGGCCACCGCGGCGCTCGAATCGGTCAGCGACGCCGAGCTGGCCGCCGCGTTGTCGCCCGCGGTGCTGCAGGAGGCCGAGCGGGCGCGGGCGGCGGGGCTGCGCGTGGAGCTGCGCGGTCGCGCCGACGGCGAGCCCTGCGACACCGCCCGCCTGCCCAGTGCCACTGTGCGCTACTGGGCCGGTGGCGCCCTGGCGGCGGCGCGCTGCGACTGCCTGCGCGGCAGTGCCTGCGCCCACGTGGCCCTGGGACTCTGGGCTTTTCGCGCCGCGCAGGGCGCGCGCAGCGTGCAGCTGGGCGCCCTGGCAGCCGCCCGCGCGCTGGACCGCCTTCCCTTCGTGGCGGCGGTCGACACCTTGCTGCGCCTGGGCGTGACCCATGGCAGCGGCGCCCTCGGTCAGGCCCTGAGCCAGGCGCGCGCGGCCAGCCGCGAGGCGGCCTGGCTGGCGCTGCTGGTGGCGGAGCTGGAAAGCTGGTCCGAGGCCTACGCCCGGCGCAGCGCCCGCTACGACGCCGCCGACGGGGTGGACTTGCTGGCCGAGCTGGCGCTGCGCCTGGCGGCCGGGGGGCAGCCCGGTCAGGCCGCCGCGGTGCTGGGCCTCGGCCAATCGGGCGAGACCCTGCTCGACCGCCTGCGCCTGATGACCCTGGGCGCCCGCACGCGCCGCGACGGCGCGCAGCGCCAGACCGAGCTGGTGCTGGCTGACCTGGACACCGGCACCCGCCTGGTGCTGCGCCACGACTGGACGCCGCCCGAAGGCAGCGACGCCGCGACCGAGGCCCAGCAGCGGGCGCGCGAGCGCCTGGCGCCGGGCCTGGGGCTGGAGGCGCTCGCGCAAGGCCAGCTGCTGGCTCAGGCCGCCGCCCGTCGCCCCGACGGCAGCCTGCGCCTGGCGCGGGCGCGCAGCAGCCAGAACAGCGTGCTGCCGCAGACAGCCGACTGGCAGCTGCTCGGTCCGCCGGTGCGCTTCGACGCGGTAGCGGCCCTGCGCCGCGAGGCCAGCGCCAGCCCAATCGCGGCGCTGCAGCCACGCCACGCGGCGCGCCGCTTCGTGGTCTTCACGCCGGCGCCGGGGGCGGTCGACATCGCCTACGACCCGCAGACCCAGACCCTGCTGGCCACGGTCGAAGACGCCAACGGCGACGCGCTGGGCCTGCAGCGCACGCACCAGGGCCACCTGCCCTGGGCCCTGGACAGCCTGGCCGCCGGCTTGGCCGGTTGCCAGGGTCCGCTGCGCCATGTGGCCGGCCTGCTCAGCTGGCAGGACGGTCAGCCCTGGCTGGAGCCCTGGGCCCTGGCCTGCGACCAGGTGCTGGTGCCGGACTTCGCCAGCCAGCCGACCGGGGCGCTGGCCCACCTGCCGCTGGGCCGGCCGCCGCCTGCCGACCCCAGCGCCCCGGCCGAGGCGCTGGAGCGCCTGCGCCAGCACCTGGGCCAGGCCTTGCACACAGGGCTGGCCCAGGTCCCGGCGCGTTGGGCGCAAGAGGGCGAGGCGCTGGCCGGACAGCTCGAGCAGCGCGGCTTCTCGGCCCTGGCGGCGCGCCTGCGCCCGCTGCCGGGGCTGACCGCCGGCGTGGCCCGCGCCGAGGCCTGGCTGCAGCTGCTGGCCTTGCTCCAGCTGCACCGCGACGCGGCCACGCAGGCTGCGTTTAGCGACGAAGCGCCGCTGGATGCGTAGGCGGGGCCGTCTCCAGCCTCCACGCGGGGGCTGGGCCTTAGCTTGACGGTCGGAGCTTCCTCAGACTGCCTTCATCTGCGGCTCAGCGAGCCTTCAGGCCGGCTTTGCAGCATGAGCCCATGCCGATCCGCGCATGCCAGTTCTGTTGCCATGACCCCCTCACTGAAGTTTCGTTACCGCCGCCTCGCCGCGCTGACCTTGGCTTTGCTGGCCCTGAGCGCCTGCGGCGGCTCGGCCGAAGAAAGCGCCGCACCGTCGCCGTTGATTTCGGCGCGCAGCGATGGGCACATTCCTGTCTTACGGACGCCCGCCGCGACCGTCTGCAATCGCTGCCAAGCCGATTCACGGCAATTCACGCGGGTGCGACAGGCGCTCGCATCCTCCGTGGTACCGAATCGTTCAGTTTTCGACGTTGTCTTGCATCTCGGCGAGTCGGTTGCTCAGCAAGTCCCTCTCGGTCAATGACACGAGTTTTCGACTCTGTTTGCCAAGACCCGTGGCGCCGCGGCGGCGGCCATGGCGTGCTCATAGGAAGCAAGCCTCGGCATTGGGCGACGTGGGTCGTGGGCGAGTGACCGGGGTCGGCAGCGCCGAGGCGGCCAGATGGGGCGTGAGCCTCACTCCTTCTTCGGCTTGGGCAGCTCGGGCGCCGCGTAGTCCGGAAGGGGGTCTTTGAAGATCCAGTGGTTGAACCAGTCGAGGTTGTGCTGCATCTGCGCGCGCGCCGCCTTGGGCTTGGTGATGCCGTGCCCAAAGCTCTTGTAGACGATCAGCTCGACGGGTACGTTGCGGTCTTCCAGGGCCTGGCGCAGCTGGTAGGCGTTGGCGATGGGAACGCGCTTGTCGAGTTCGCCGTGTTGGATCAGCGTTGGCGTTCGCGCGCCCTTCAGGTAGCCGGACGGCGAGGTCTTGCGGTAGATCTCGGGATCGGCCACGGGGTCGGCGCCCAGGTAGTTGAGGGTGAACTGCGGGATGTCGGTGTTGTAGTAGTAGGTCGACCAGTCGGAGATGCCGGCCCCGACCGACACCGCCGCAAAGCGGTTCGTGGCCGTGCCCAAGAAGGCCGAGATGTAGCCGCCCTGGCTCCAGCCCATGCTGCCCACGCGGTCCTTGTCCACCCAGCCTAGGGCCACCAGGTGGTCCACGCCGGAGACGACGTCCCAGGCATCGCCGATGCCCAGGTTGCGCTCGTTGAGCCGGCGGAAGGCCTCGCCGTAGCCCGCGCTGCCGCGGTAGTTGACCTTCAGCAGCAGCGCGCCGCGGGCGGCCCACAGGTCGGAGGGGTAGTAGCGCATGTCCAGCAGGGTGGGGCGGTCGATGCCCGTGGGGCCGCCGTGCACGATGGTCAGCAGCGGGTGCTTCTTCTGGGGGTCGAAGTCGGCGGGCTTGATCAGCACGCCTTCGATCTCGGTGCCGTCTTTGCTCTTCCAGCGGATCAGCTCGCGGCGGGCCATCCAGAACCCGCGGGTCTGCTCGGTCAGTTGGGTCAGCTGATGCGGCGCGAAGCGCGGCAGGTCGGTCACGAAGACCTCGGCCAAGGAGTGGGGCGAGGGCGCGGTGTAGGCCAGGCGGCGGCCGTCGCGGCTGAGCGAGACGCCGCCCGCCATCAGCGCGTCGGGGGCGGAGACGCGCTCGATGCGGCCGCTGGCCGGGTCGAGCCGGAACACGTGCCCGTTGGTGCGTTGCAGCCCGCCGAAGTACAGCCCGTCGGCCGTCCAGCCGATGAGCGCCGCGTGCTCGTCAAAGGCCTCGCTGACGGAACGCGGCGTGCCGCCTTCCACCGGCACCACGGCAATGCGCTGGTTGCGGGTGAAGAAGGGCGTGCGGCCCATCAAGGAGACGAAGGCGATCTGCCGCCCGTCGGGCGACCAGTGCGGGTTCGAGTCGGGCCCGGGCTGCACGACCAGGGGCCGAACGCTGTTGTCGCTGAGCGTGAGCAGGTAGAGGTCCGTGGTGGCTAAGTGCCGCGCTTCTGGCGATGCCCCGGCGCTGAAGGCGATGCGGCCGCCATCGGGCGACCAGTTGAAGCCCTCGACGTGCAGTTGGGCGTTGCGGGTGCGCTGCTGGCCGGCCTGCGGGGCGGCCAGGGCCTCGGCCAGGTTCAGCGTCCAGAGTTGCGCGGCTTGGGTCTCCTTGCGCACCACCTCGTAGTCGGCGAAATGGGCTTTGCGGTCCTTGGCCGCCTGGCTGGGGGCCTCGTTGGCGGTGAAGGCGATCTGCTGCCCATCGGGCGACCAGGCGTAGCCGCGAACGCCGGTCTCCGACTTGCTCAGCTGCACGGCCTCGCCGCCATCGGGGCGGATCGCGAACAGCTGGTCCTTGTCGTCCACGCGCCCGCTGGTGAAGGCCAGCCACCGCCCATCGGGCGACCACTGCGGGTTGCCGGCCGACTTGCCGCCTTGCGTCAAGGGGAACTGGCGGCCAGTCGTGGTGTCGGCCAGCCAGATGGACGTGACGAAGGCGTCCTGCTTGAAGTCGGCCTGGCTGATCAGGTAGGCCACGTAGCGGCCGTCCGGCGAAATCTGCGTGCCGCCGACCAGGGTCTTGAGCTGGAGCAGCTCGTCGATCGAGGCCGGGCGGCGCGGGGCCGGCTCGGTGGCGAGCACCGATCCTGCGAAGAGGGACAGGGCCAGCAGCAGCGCGTGGGTCTTCATGGGCGTCCTTGGCAACGGTGACGAACGCGGGAGGCAGCACGCGCCCCCGCGGGTTTTGCCGTTCCAGTATCGGCGGGGGCCACCCCCCCACCCGGGCGAGGCTCAGCCGCTGTTGATCACGCGCCCGAGCAGGCCCAGCCCCTGTTCGCGGCCGGCCTTGCGGCGGAACAGCTGCGCCGGCCGGTGCGGGCCGTCGGCGCGTTTGGCGCCGGGGATGGGCTCGAGCGTGCCGAGCTCGTCCATCTTGCGGCGGAAGCTCACCGGGTTGATGGGCTCGCCCATCAGGGTCTCGTAGACGGCTTGCAGTTCGGGCAGGGTGAAGGCCTCGCCGCACAGGTGCAGGGGCAGGGAGGAGTACTGGCTCTTGTTGCGCACCCGCTCCAACGCCGTGGCCACGATGCGGCCGTGGTCGAAGGGCAGTTGGGGCAGGCGGTCCACCGCGCGCCATTGGCCCAAGGGCAGGGGGCCGCTGGGCGGCGGCACCAGGGCCACGTAGGCCACCGACACGCTCCAGCCCCGCGGGTCGCGGGCCGGGCCGCTGAAGCTGGCCAGCTGCTCCAGGTAGGGGCTGGCGAGCCCGAGCTTGTGCTGCAGCACGCGGCGCGCGGCGTCTTCGCAGTCCTGGTCTTCCTGCGGGTGCACGTACCCTCCGGGCAGGGCCCAGGCGCCGGCGAAGGGCTCGCGCTCGCGTTGCAACAGCAAGAGCTCCAATTGCCGCTCGCGCAGGGTCAGCAGCACCACGTCCACGGTGCAGATCAGCGAGGCGGCGGAGTTCTTTGAAGCGTTCACCGAAGCAAGCATACCGTCCTCTTGTGGCGGCAAGACAACTTAAGTGCACAGTGCATTAAAGTGGCGCTAGGATGTCGCCACACAAGCACGAAAGAGAGAGGTTCCCGATGCGCACACAGCTGCTGTTGATCGACCCGCAGAACGACTTCTGCGACCTGCCCGAGGCCTGGTGGCCCCGTTCGCCCGTGACGGGCGAGGCCCTGCGGCCCGCCTTGCCCGTGGCCGGCGCGCACGCCGACTTGCAGCGCGTGGCCGCGCTGGTGAAGCGCCTGGGCGCCGGCCTGGACGCCGTGACCCTGACCCTGGATTCGCACCACCGCATCGACGTGGCGCACCCCGGCTTCTGGCGCGAGGCCGCCACCGGCCAGGCCCCGTCGCCCTTCACGGCCATCACCGCCGCCGAGGTGCGCGCCGGCCGCTTTGCGCCGCGGGACCCCGCCGCCTTGCCCCGCGTGCTGGCCTACCTGGACGCGCTGGAGGCCACCGGCCGCTACACGCTGATGGTCTGGCCGGTGCACTGCCAAATGGGCACCTGGGGCCACGCCGTGCACGCCGGCCTGCAAGCGGCGCTGGACGCCTGGTCGGACGCGCAAGGCCGCGCCGTGGCCGTGGTCACCAAGGGCGAGAACCCCTGGACCGAGCACTACAGCGCGCTGCAGGCCGAGGTGCCCGACGCCGCCGACGCGCGCACCGCGCTGAACACCGCGCTGCTGGCCCAACTGGACGCCAGCGAGCGCGTGTTGATTGCGGGCGAGGCGGGCAGCCACTGCGTGCGCGCCACCGTGGAGCACCTGGCCGCACACCTGCCCTCGGGCCGCCTGGACAAGCTGGTGCTGCTGACCGACTGCATCAGCCCCGTGGGCGGCTTCGAGGCCCAGCAGGCCGAGTTCCTGCGCGACTGCCAAGCGCGCGGCCTGCGCCTGGCCACGGCGGAGGAGATCGCCTGATGCGCCCCGTCATCCAAAGCCTGCTGGACACCGACCTCTACAAGTTCACGATGTGGCAAACCCTGCTGCACCGGCACCCGCAGACCCAGGCCGAGTACCGCTTCGTTTGCCGCAACCAGCCGGCCTACCCGCTGGCCGAGTTGAAGGCCGACGTGGAGCGCGAGCTGGACGCGCTGTGCGCCTTGAGCTTCCAGCCCGACGAGCTGGCCTTCTTGGGCGCACTGCGCTACATGAAGAGCGACTTCGTCGACTTCTTGCGCGTGTTCCGCTTCCAGCGCGCCTTCATCGCCGTGCACACCGAGGGCGACACCCTGCACATCGTGGCCAAAGGCCCGCAAGTGCACGTGATGGGCTTCGAGATCCCGGTGCTGGCCATCGTCAACGAGTTGTACTTCCGCCGCTTTGACACGCCCGAGGTGCGCATGGAGGGCGAGCGCCGCCTGCGCGCCAAGATCGACGCGCTGCAGCAGGGCGCAGCGCAGGTGCAGCCCGGCCAGCACCCGCTGGAGGTGTTCGACTTCGGCCTGCGCCGCCGCTTCGCCGGCGACTGGCAGCGCCACGTGGTGGCGAGCTTCCGCGACGCCTTGCCCGGCGTGTTCCGCGGCACCTCCAACGTGCTGCTGGCCAAGGAACTTGGCCTCGTGCCCATCGGCACCATGGCGCACGAGTACCTGCAAACCTTCCAGGCCCTGGGCGTGCGCCTGCGCGATCACCAAAAGGCCGCGCTGGAAGACTGGGTGCAGGAGTACCGCGGCGACCTGGGCATCGCCTTGACCGACGTCGTCGGCATGGACGCCTTCCTGGCCGACTTCGACCTCTACTTCGCCAAGCTCTTTGATGGCCTGCGCCACGACAGCGGCGACCCCGTGGTCTGGGGCGAGAAGGCCCTGGCCCACTACGCCAAGCTGCGCATCGACGCGCACACCAAGCGCCTGGTGTTCAGCGACGGGCTGAGCGTGGCCAAGGCGCTGGCGCTGCACCGCCACTTTGCCGACCGCGTGCAGTTGGGCTTTGGCATCGGCACGCACCTCAGCAACGACCTGGGGCCGCAGCCGCTGAACATCGTGATGAAGCTGACCCACGCCAACGGCCAGCCCGTGGCCAAGCTCAGCGACAGCCCGGGCAAGACCCTGTGCGACGACGAAACCTTCTTGGCCTACCTGCGCCAGGTCTTCGGGGTGAAAGCGCCATGCTGAAACTGACCCTGGCCCAACTCAACCTCACCGTGGGCGACGTGCAGGGCAACGTCGCGCGCATGGTGCAGGCCGCCCAACAGGCCGCCATGGAGGGCTCGCGCCTGATCGTCTTCCCCGAGCTGGCCCTCACCGGCTACTACCCCGGCGACCTGCTCGACGAGCCCGGCTTTGGGCGGCAGATCGACGCCGGCCTGGACGCGCTGCGCGCGGCCTCCCGCGCGCTGCCCGAGCTGGCCTGGGTGGTCGGCACGCCGCTGCGCCACGACGGCCCGGGCAAGAAGCTGCACAACGGCCTGCTGGTGCTGCAGGCGGGCGAGGAGCTGCTGCGCTACGCCAAGCAGTTGCTGCCCACCTACAACGTGTTCGACGAACGCCGCCACTTCGAGCCCGGCCCCGACGTGGCCAAGGTGCTGCGCTTGGGGTCCACGCAGGTCGGGCTCTTGATCTGCGAAGACGGATGGAACGACGAGGCCGACGACTATCGCGTCAATCCGTTCGATCGCCTGCGCGATGCGGCCCCCGAGCTCGTCATCAGCCTCAACGCCAGCCCCAGCAACGTGGGCAAGCGCGAGCAGCGCCACCAGGTCTTCGGCGCCGCCAGCCGCCGCAACGGCCTGCCCATCCTGTACGTGAACCACGTGGGCGGGCACGACCAGCTGGTGTACGACGGCGCCAGTTTCGCCGTCGAGCCCGACGAGGGGGTGGTCTTCGAGGCCGTGCGCTTCGACGAGTGCGTGCACACCCTGGGCTTTGTCGACGGGCGCTTCGTCGAGCTGGACGGGCGCCGCCCGGCGCGGCCCGACCCCGCCGGCCTGAGCACCTTGGCCTTCTACCGCGCCCAGATCGTGCTCGGCCTGCGCGACTACGCCCGCCGCTGCGGCTTTCGCCAGGCGGTGGTGGGCAGCTCGGGCGGCATCGACAGCGCGCTCACCCTGGCCCTGGCGGTCGAGGCCTTGGGCCCCGAGAACGTGGTCGGCATCACCATGCCCTCCAGCTTCTCGTCCAGCGGCTCGGTCAGCGATTCCGAGGCCCTGTGCCGCAACCTGGGCATCCCCCTGCTGAACCACCCCATCCAGGGCGCGGTGGAGGCGCTCAAAGCCCAGTTCGCCAGCAGCTTTGGCGCGTCCATGCAGGGCCTCACGCTGGAGAACCTGCAAGCCCGCGTGCGCGGCACCGTGCTCATGGCCTACTCCAACGCCCACGGCCACCTGCTGCTCACCACCGGCAACAAGAGCGAGGTCTCGGTCGGCTACTGCACGCTGTACGGCGACACCAACGGCGGCCTGGGCCTGATCGGCGATCTTTACAAGACCGAGGTCTTCGCGCTCTCGCGCCACCTCAACGAAGCCGCCGGCCGCGAGCTCATCCCCGAGGCCATCCTCGTCAAGGAGCCCTCGGCCGAGTTGGCGCCCGGCCAGCGCGACAGCGACAGCCTGCCGCCCTACCCGGTGCTGGACGAGGTGCTCAAGGGCATGATCGAAGGCGAGCGCCTGTCGGCGCGCGAGCGCGAGGCGGCCGAGGCCTGCCTGGCCGGCCTGCGCGCCAGCGAGGAGGGTCGCGCCCTGATCGAGCGCGTGGCCCGCTTGGTGCACCGCAGCGAGTACAAGCGCCGACAAGCCCCGCCCCTCATTCGCCTGCGTGCGCGGGCCTTTGGTCAGGGGCGGCAGATGCCGATCGCGGCGCATGACCCGGGGGTGTTCGCATGAGTGCCGTTCAAGTTGCGGTGGTCATCGGCCGCTTCCAGCCCTTTCACCTCGGCCACCTGGCCCTGGTGCGCGAGGCCTTGGCCCGCGCCCCGCGCGTGGTGGTGGTGCTGGGATCGGCCCACCAGGCGCGCTCGCCCCGGCACCCGTTCAGCGCGGCCGAGCGCGCCGAGATGCTGCGCCTGGCCCTGCCCGAGGCCGAGCGCGCCCGCGTGGACGTGCTGCCCTTGCGCGACCTGTACGACGAGACGCGCTGGGTGCAGGCCGTGCGCGACGGCGTGCAGTGGCTCACGGGCACGGACGAGGCGCTGCTGGTCGGCCACTTCAAAGACGCCACCAGCGACTACCTGCGCCGCTTCGCGCCTTGGCAGCTCTTGAGCCTGCCGCGCCAGCACCGCGTGGACGCCACCGACCTGCGCGCCGCCCTCTTCGACAGCGAGCCCGAGGCCCTGGACGCCGTGCTGGCCAGTTGGGTGGACCAGGTGCCGCCCAGCACGCGCGACTTCGTGCGCGCCTGGGCCCACTTGCCCTACCTGGCGGCCCTGCGCCGCGAGTGGGCCATGCTGAAAAGCTACCGCCAGGCCTGGGCCGCGGCCCCCTACGCGCCGGTGTTCGTCACCGTGGACGTGGTGGTGCAGTGCGCCGGCCACGTGCTGCTGATCCAGCGCGGGCGCGACCCCGGCCAGGGCCTGTGGGCGCTGCCCGGCGGTTTTGTGGAACCGCGCGACACCCTTTACCAATCGGCCGTGCGCGAACTGGAAGAAGAGACCGGCCTGCGCCTGCTGCCCGACACCCTGCAGCGCGCGCTGCGCGGCGTGGCCACCTTCGACCACCCCGACCGCAGCCAGCGCGGGCGGACCATCTCGCACACGCACCACTTCGATTTGGGCGAGCGCGAGCTGCCCGAGGTGCGGGGCCAGGACGACGCGGCGGCAGCCCGCTGGGTGCCCATCGCCGAGCTGGCTGCGATGGAAGCGCAATGCTTCGACGACCACTTCCACATGCTCGACCGATTCTTGGGGCTGGTGGCCCCGGGCTGAGCGCTTGGGGCGGGACGGGCCTCAGCAGCTCGGTTTCGAGGGCGACAGCGCCCCGCAGCCGCCCGGCAATGGCGCCAAGCGGAGCAAGCGGCGCGGTGCTTGGAGCTGCAGCGCCGTGGCCGCGCGGAACTCGGGGTAGCTGTTCAGCAAGCGGTCGAAGCTGCCGTCGGCCAGGGCGAGCTTCAGCCCGGTCTCCAAGCGCTGGCCGAGGACCTGGTTCTTGGCGTTGACGAAGAAGTAGAAGGGCGCCTCGTAGTAGAGGAACAGGTTCTTCTCCATGGCCAAGCCCAGGTGCCGGTAGCGGCGGTGGTCGCTTTGCACCTCGTACAGGCCCCTGGGAAAGAAGTCAAAGCGCTTCGCGGCGAGCATCTTGAACAGGTTCTCGTGCCAGGCCGAGCCCTCCACCCGAAAGCCGTTGTGCCGCAGGATCTTGGTGTCCACCCATTGCAGGCCCAGGCCCGCGCGGAGGGTTCGCAGGTCGTCCAGCGTTCGAACCGTGTCGAAGCGGGCCTGCTCGCCCTCGCGGATCAACAAGATCCGGTAGTTGTTCAGCTCCTTCAGCAAGGACACCGGGATGGGCTGAAGGCCATCGGTCAAGCCCGGGTTGGGCGCGGTGAACACCACGTCGATGAGCTGCTGGTTCTTCAGCTCTTGCACCGCGCGTTCGAGCGAGATCACTTCTTTCAGGATGCTCACGCGGTACGGGCCATGGCTGTCCTGGGTCTTGCGCAGGGCGAGCTCTAGCACTTCGAAGAAGTAGCCAGGTCGTCCGTCGCGTGGCGCGTCAAAGGCGGGCACCCGGACTTCGATCGGCTCGGTGGCGTGCAGGCGGCCGGCCCCCAGCGCGAGGGGGAGTGCGAGCGACAGCGACAGCGCCGCCCGGCGCCCAGGACGGCATTGCCGCGGCCCTGACGGCAAGGCTTCGACGGCAGAGCGGGGCGGGGCAAGCTGGGTCATGCGCGGTGCCGGCCTCGCACCCGCCTCATTGCGTGTAGCGCCGGTGGATGGCCTGCAACTGGCCCCGGTCCCGCAGGTCCTTGAGGCCGCTGTTCAGCACTTGCAGCAAGGCCTGGCCTTGCGGATGCTGGCGCGAGACCAGCATGTGGAACTCCACCTTGGGCATGCCGGGCACGCGGGCGTAGGCGATGTCCGGGTCTTGCGCGATGGGCTGGCCCAGGTGCTCGGACGCCTTGACCACCTCCAACTCGCCCACGCCAAGCTCGCAACGGTCGGCCAGCAGCTTGGCGATGACGCGGCCGAAGTTCAGCGCCCCGCGGTCCACCTGGTCGTCGCGCAGGCCGTAGGCCGAGTAGTTGTAGCCGTGCACGCCACACACCCGGAACGAGGCCAGGTCCTGCGCGCTGCTCACGGGCACGCCGTCGGGGTAGCGCCGGCGCGAGTAGAAGTAGCCGGGCGTGGTGGCGTGCACCGTGTCCGACAGGTAGAAGCGCTTTTGCCGCTCGGCGTTGGCGCTGGCGTTCAGGGCCATCTGGTACTGCGTGCCGCTGTCGAGCTCGCGCAGGCAGCGCACCCAGGGCAGCAACTCGATGCGCAGCGCAATGCCTTTGGGCGCCAAGATGCTGCGCAGCACCTCCACCGAAAAGCCCTGCACATCTTGCGGGCCGCTGCCGGTGCGCTGCGCCTTCTCGGCGGCCCCGGGGGCCAGGTAGGTGAAGGGCGGCCATTCGTTGACGTCGTCGCACACCGAGATCGTCTTCAGCGTCAGGACTTGCGCGTGGGCCGGGGTTCCGGTGCCCAGGGCCAGTGCCAGCCCGAGCGTCGCCCAAACGGCCAGGGCCGCGCGAGGCAGGGAGCGGAAGCGTGGGCTGGGCATTGGCGTGAAGCCTAATGGCCTCCAGCACCTTGCCGCGTAGCGAAAGTCCCCAAGCGCGCCACAAAGGCGCGAAAACCCGAACGGCCGTGGGCCTGATGCGTCAGCTTCACGAAAGCTTCAGGGGCAGGTGCGTACCCTGCGAGACTGCGGGCGTTCGCCCCGGCCCCGCGCCGGCGCGACGGGCCCCGCCGAGATCCCCCCAAGAAAAGGACGCCCTCATGCGCATTGCCGCCACCGCCTTGGCCAGCTGCTTGCTGCTGCTGGGCGCGGGTGCGGCCGTGCCGGCGGCGGCGCAAAGCGAATCGGGCGAGCGCCCCAGCACCGAACTCGAGGCCGTGACCATCACCGTGGGCCGTGGGCAACTGCGCTCGGTGCACCGCGTGGGGCGCAGCGAGCTGCAAACCGCCGCCATCTCGGGGCAGAACCCCTTGCTCACGGTGGCGCGTTTGCCCGGCGTGAACGTCCAATCGGCCGACGCCTTGGGCAACTACGAGTGGTCGGCCCGCTTCACGGTGCGTGGCTTCTCGCAAAACCAGCTCGGCTTCACGCTCGACGGCGTGCCCCTGGGCGACATGAGCTACGGCAACCTCAACGGCCTGCACATCGGTCGGGCCATCGCCAGCGAGAACGTGGCGGGGGCCGAGCTCTCGCAAGGCACCGGGGCGCTCGACACCCCGTCCAGCAGCAACCTGGGCGGCACGCTGCAGTTCTTCTCGGACGCGCCCGAGCGCCGCTTCGGCCTGCGCGCCGCGCAGACCCTGGGCAGCCACGCCAACCGCCGCACCCACCTGCGCCTGGACAGCGGCGACACCGCGCTGGGCAGCGCCTACCTCAGCGCCACGCAACAGGCCGCCGACAAGTGGAAGGGCGCCGGCCAGCAGCGCCAACGCCAGCTCAACCTCAAGGCGCAAAAGGCCTGGGACGGCGGCCAGCTCACCGCCTTCTTCAACCACTCGTCGCGCGAGGAGATCGACGACCAAGACCTGTCGCTGGAGATGATCCAGCGCCTGGGCCCGCGCTGGGACAACACCTACCCCGACTTCAACGCCGCCCTGCGCGCCGCGCAGGCCCTGTGCGGCAACGGCAACACCGCCTACGTGCCGCAGTGCGACGACGCCTACTACGCCGGCGCCGGCCTGCGCCGCGACCTGCTGGCGGGGGTGAACTTGGAGACGGCCTTGGCCCCGGCTTGGCGCCTGCAGCTCGGGGCCTACCACCACGGCAACGACGGGCGCGGACTTTGGTACACGCCTTACACCCCCTCGCCCGACGGCACGCCGATTTCGCTGCGCACCACCGAGTACGCCATCCACCGCCGGGGCGCCACGGCCGCGCTGCAGTGGGACCTGGGGGCCCACCAAGTGCGCGCCGCCTTCTGGCACGAAGACAACGACTTCGACCAGGCCCGCCGCTTCTACGCCACGCCCCCCGGCGCCGTGCCCAGCCCCTACGCCTTCCCGCGCGACCCCTTCCTCACGCAGTGGGCCTACCGCTTCCACACGCGCACGCAGCAGGCCTCGCTGTCCGACACCCTGGCGCTGAGCCCCACGCTGACCCTGGGCGCGGGTTTCAAGGCCCTGAGCGCCACCATCGATGCCGAGCGCCTGCTCGGCACCGGCCCGGCCGGCGCCATCCGTGCGCAGCGCGGCTTCTTGCCCCAGTTGGGCCTGAACTGGCAGGTGAACGCCGTGCACGAGCTGTTCGCTGGCGCGCAGCGCAACCTGCGCGCCTTCCAAGCCAGTGCCACCGGCGCCAGCCCCTTTGCCACCACGCAAGCCGGCTTCGACGCCATCCGCGACACCCTGCGCCCAGAAACCGCCACCACGGTGGAGCTGGGCTGGCGCGCCACCGAGGCGCGCTACCAGGCCGCGCTCACCCTCTACGGTGCGAACTTCCGCGACCGCCTGCTGGCCGTCACCCCAGGCTCGGCCATCGTGGGCAACCCGGCGGTGCTGGCCAACGTGGGCGGCGTGCGCGCCCGCGGGCTCGAAGCCACGCTGTCGCTGCGCCTGCACCCGGGCTGGACGCTCTACAACAGCCTCAGCCTCAACCGCTCGACCTACCGCGACGACGTGCAAAGCCGCGACGCGGCGAACCAGCCCATCACCGTGCCCCTGGCCGGCAAGGACGTGGTCGATGCCCCGCGCACCATGGCCAAGTCCATCCTCAGCGCCGAGCGCGGCCCTTGGTTCGGTGAGCTGGGCCTGGACTTCATGGCCCGCCGCTTCTACAGCCACACCAACGACGCGGCCGTGCCCGCCCGCACCCTGCTCAACGCCAGCGCCGGCCTGCGCTTGGGGCCATGGCTGGGCTGGACCGCCGTTCGCGACGCCAGCCTGCGCCTGGCCGTCACCAACCTCGGCAACCGCCGCTACGTGGCCACGGTCGGCACCAACGGCTTTCCCAACAGCGACCCCAGCGGCACGAACCAAACCCTGTTGATGGGCGCGCCGCGGCAGCTGATGCTGAGCTTGAGTGGGCGGATCTGAGCGCGAAGCTGCGCCTTGCAAATCCTCGCGCGATCGATCATGGAAGTTCGAAACACCCAGCAGCGCTTGGAGGTGGCGGCCATTCACCGCTGGTCGGTGGCGCAGGTCCGCCTCGGCCTGCTGGAAGAGTCGCCCAATTGGGATGCCGATTCCCCCTGGCACAACTCGCGGTTCCGCGACCCGGCCTCGGGCCAGGCCTGGGTGGTGTACGTCGCCGACCACGCGTGGTCGGGCGAGGTTCGCTTGTTGGACGGTCGGGCGCCGGGGTGAGGTTGCGCGACGGTGCCGCCGGCACGGGGTCCGTCCGGCCATAAAAAAACCGGCTCCGAGGAGCCGGTTTTTCGTGGCGCACCGAAGGGCTCAGTAGCGGCCGCCGCCGAAGCCGCCGTTGCCGTAACCGACGTCCGGGCGCTGCGTGCTGCGGTAGCCGGCGGGGCTGTAGCTGTCGCCGCTGCGCTCTTCGCGCGGGCGGGCCAGGTTCACGACGATGGCACGGCCGTCGACGCGCACGCCGTTGAGGGCGGCGATGGCGGCGAGGGCCGCTTCCGGCGAGGTCATCTCGACGAAACCGAAGCCTTTGGAGCGGCCGGTGTCGCGGTCGATCATGACCTTGGCGGAGGCGACGCCGCCGTGCTCGCCGAAGTTGCTCTTGAGGCTCTCGTCGGTGACGGAGTAGGGCAGGTTGCCCACGTAAATCTTTTTGCTCATGGTGGAGCCTTTCTGGAGGTCAAGTCGCACCGTCGGGGTGCGGGAGTGCGAACCGGTAGGACGCGGGACACGGGCGCTGCGGGTGGGGCCTGGGAAGGCCTCCCGTCAGCGCACGGGGGTTGAGGGTGGGTGGGCCGCCACCTGGGGGCGGCCCGGCGGACCGGGGCGGCGATGGCCGTCCTTGCCGTGGGCGCGTTGGCGCGCGAACGAAGCCCGCCAGCAGCCGCTGCCGCTCGGTGGGGTCGTGGGCGAGCCGAGGGGCCGGCCCAGGGGGAGGGTGAAGGTGGAGATGGGATTCGATCGCTTGCGCGGGTGGCCTGCACCGGCGTGCGCCACCGGGGCGCAAGGAGCCGCCAGCAGGCGGGCTCCAGGGGGGGCGACGGGGGTCGCGGGCGGCGCGCACCGGGCGCGCCATGAAGCACCGCAGGGGCTGCGGCGGCGCCGTTTATACGTCAGTTGTTATCCGTCGGCCCAACTAAATTATTTTTGGTTTTAAAAAGAGACAGGGCGGTGGCGGGTGGGCGGGCGCTCACTGCAGGCCCACCACGCTGCTGAAGCTCCAGGTGCGGCGAATCTCCAGCACGTCCACCTCGCGGGCCAGTTCGGGGCTGAAGGGGGCGTAGGGCTGGTGGCTTTGCACGATGCGGCGGATGGCCTCGTCGACCTCGGGCGCGCCGCTGCCGATGACGAAGGTGATGGCTTCGACGGAGCCGTCGCGGCGCACGGCCACGGTGACCAGCGGCGGGTTGTGGCGCGCTTGCGCCAGTTGCCGCACGAGATCGGGCGGCGTGTTCAGCTGGATCTTGCGGGCCCAGGCCTGGGCGAAGGCCACGATCTCGGGGTTGGGGTCGGTGTGGCCGTACAGGCGGGCGCGGCGCAGCGGGGCCCAACCCAAGGGCAGGGCGCCGCCGGGGCGGACGTTGGGGGCGGTGTGCGGGTTCTGGGTGGCGTTGGCCGCGGCCTCGCGCTGGGCGCGCTCTTCGTCCAGCTGCCGGCCCATGGCACGGCGCGAGGCCTCGCGGCGGGCCTCGTCGGCGGCGTCTTCGGCCGCCTTAAGGCGGGCGGCTTCGGCCTTGGCCTGCGCTTGGGCGTTCGCCTGGGCTTGGCGCTCGGCCTCTTGGCGGGCGGCGGCTTGCCGGGCGGCCTCGCGTTGCGCGGCCTCTCGCTGGGCTGCCTCGGCGCGGGCGGCTTCTTGTTGGGCGGCCAGCTGGCGCGCCGCTTCGCGCTGGGCCGCTTCTCGTTGGGCGGCCTCGCGGTGTGCGGCCTCCCGCTGCGCCGCTTCGCGGCGCTCGGCCTCGGCCCGGGCGGCCTGTTGCCGCGCGGCCTCCTGCCGAAGCGCCTCTTGGCGTTGCGCCTCCTGCCGGGCGGCTTCTTGCCGAAGGGCTTCTTGCCGCGCCGCTTCTTGCCGGGCGGTCTCTTGTCGAAGGGCCTCTTGCCGCGCCGCCTCTTGCTTCTGGGCCTCCAGGCGCGCGGCCTCGCGGCGTTCGGCATCGGCTTGGGCCAATGCGGCGGCGGCCTTGGCGCTGGCGACCCGCGCGGCTTCGGCCTGGCGCTCGGCCTCGCGCTGCTCGGCCTCGCGTTGGGCGGCTTCATGGCGGGCGCGGGCTTGCTGCGCGGCCAAGGCCTTGGCCTGGCGTTCCGCGTCTTGCTGGGCGGCCTGTTGAGCGGCCTGTTGAGCGGCCTGTTGGGCCGCTTTCTCGGCGGCTTGCTGCGCCACCTGTTCCGCGGCCTGTTGCGCCGCCACGGCTTGCGCCCGGCGCGCGGCCTCTTGGGCTTGCTGTTGGGCTTGCTGTTGGGCGGCCTGGGCCGCGGCCTCGGCGCGTTGCAGCTCAGCCCGGGCGCTGGCCTGGCGGGCGGCTTCTTGGCGCTGGGCCTCGGCCCGCTCGGTGCGGGCCTGCGCCTCGCGGGCCAAGCGCAGCAGGCGATCGGGCTCGGCCGCGTCGTCGGCCACCGGCGCGGGGGGCGGCGTGGGGTCCGCGTGGGGCGCTGGCGCGCTGGCGGCGGGCGAGGGGCTGGGCGCAGTAACGGGCACAGGAACGGGCGCAACCGCGGCCGTGGGCGCCGGGGTCCACGGGGGGGCCGAGGCCGCTGTGGGGGGCGTGGGGGCGGTCTCGGTCGGGTCCTCCACCGCCAGCAGGGCCAGCGCCGGCTCGGTGCCCGCCGCGGCGCGGGGGCCGAGGGCGCGCCAGGGCTCGGCCACGGGCGCCGCCGCGCCGGCCTTGCCAGCGTTGCCGCGCCCGCGCGCGGGCTGGGATTGGGCGCCCCGTCGGGGCGCCGGCGCGGCGGTGGGCCCTGTGGGGGCGGTGGGCAAGGGCAGCAGCTCGGCCACCCACACCGGGGGCGGCGAGGGTGGCAGGGGCGGTGGCAAGGTCGCGCTGCGCCAGGCCTCGGGCGCGAGGCTGGCGGTGCCCAGGCTCAGGCTGAGCAGCAAGAGCGCGTGCGCGGCGAAGGACAGCGGCAGGGTGCGTCGCAGGCGGCGGCGCTCGGGCCGCGCGGCGGCGTCGGCGTAGGGGTCGACGTCGGCCGTGGCGTGGAAGGGGGGCAGGGCCTCGTCCGCGGACCCGGCCGCGTCGTCGGCCGGCGCGCTCAAGCCAGGGCGGCCCTCACCGCAGGGCGGCAGGCCGAACGGCGAGGGGCGGGGGACGGGGCGGGCATGCCGCCATTGTGACGAGGGCGTTCAGCGCGAAGCCAGCGCCACCGGCGCGGCGTGCGCCAGCACCAGCGCGAGCACGGCGGCGGTGTCGGCCAGGTCGACCCAGGGCAGAGCCAGGTCGGGCGGCGGGGCGTCGGAGGCGAGGGCCACGATGCCGGGCCAATCGGGCCACAGCATGGGCTTGCCCTCTTCCGCGCGCCACACCTCGAGCTTGGGGAAGTCGCCGCCCTTGAAGCCTTCCACCAGCACCAGGTCGCAAGCCTGGATGCGGCTGAGCAGGTAATCGAGCGGCGGCTCCTCGTCGCCGCGCAGCTCGTGCATCAGGGCCCAACGGCTGCGACCGAGCAGCAGCACCTCTTGGCAACCGGCCTCGCGCAGGCGGTAGCTGTCCTTGCCGGGCCGGTCGACCTCGATGTCCTTGTGACTGTGCTTGATCAGGGAGACCCGCAAGCCCCGCGCGGTGAGGGCGGGCACGAGCCGCTCCAACAGCGTGGTCTTGCCCATGCCGGAGCGGCCGGCGATGCCAAAGACGTTCATGGCGGCATTGTGGAAGCCGGACCGGCGCGGGGCCTTGATGCACCACAAGGGGCGGCCGCGCCCCGGCGACCACAATGCCCGCATGGACCCTCGCCGTCGCTTTCTGTTCCGCCCTTCGGCGGCGCAACGTGCCGTTCAACGGCCGCCTGGGGCCGTGGCCGAGGCCGTGTTCGAGCGACGCTGCACGCGCTGCGACGCCTGCATCAAGGCCTGTCCGCCGCAGGTCATCCGGCGCGGCGGCGGGGGCTTCCCGGAAATGCAGTTCGCGCAAGCAGGTTGCGATGCCTGTGGCGCTTGTGTGAGCGCCTGCGAGCCGGGTGCCCTGCAAGCTCCGGCGGTGTTCGAAGGCTGGGCGGCGCGCTTCGGCGCGGCCTGCCTGGCGCAGCGTGGGGTGGAATGCCGCGTGTGCGGCGAGGCCTGCGACGCGCGGGCCATTCGCTTCCCGCCGCGCTTGGGCCAGGTGGCCCAGCCGGTGCTGACCGCCGAGGCCTGCACCGGCTGCGGGGCGTGCGTGGGGGGCTGCCCCACGCAAGCGATCTCAATGGCCCGAGGCTGAATCCGAAGCGGCGCTGCTGGGCGGCAGCACCAGTTCGCCTTCCTTGTGCGCGCCGATGGGCTGCGCGATGGGCGGCAGGGTGTGGGCGATGCCCTTGTGGCAGTCGATGCAGGTTTGGCCCGCCGTGAACGCCACCTGGTGCCGCGTGGCCGCGCGGCTGTTTTGCTCCGCGTAGTCCATGTAGGTGAAGTTGTGGCAGTTGCGGCACTCTTGCGAGTCGTTGGCCTTCATGCGGTCCCACTCGTGCTGGGCCAACACCGGACGCTTGGCGTTGAACTTCTCGGGCGTGTCGATGGAGCCCAGGATCTTGTGCAGCACTTCGTTGGAGGCTTGGATCTTGCGCCACATCTTGGGGCCCCACTCCTTGGGCACGTGGCAGTCGGGGCAGGTGGCGCGCACGCCGGTGCGGTTCTGGTAGTGGATGGTGTTTCGGTACTCGACGAAGACGTTCTTCTCCATCTCGTGGCAGGAGATGCAGAAGGCTTCGCGGTTGGTCCATTCCATGGCGGTGTTGAAGCCGCCCCAGAAGACGATGCCGGCTGCGAACGCGGCGGTCAGCAGCCAAAACAGCTTGGTGTGGGCGAAGGCCCACAGGCGTTGGATCAGGGCTTTCATGGGGCGACCCTCACTTCATGCCCTTGGCGCGTTCGTAGGTGTTTGGAACGAGCGGTTTGGCGTCGCTTTGCGGCACGTGGCATTGCGTGCAGAAGTAGCGCCGCGGGCTCACGGTGTCCAACTCCACGCCGTCGCGCGTTTTGAAGTGCGTGACGCTGATCTTGGTGGCGCCGCTTTCCTTGGTCTTCTGCCACGCGTGGCAGTCCATGCACTTGTTGAAATTCTTGGTGATTTGGTAGCCGCTGATGGTGTGCGGGATCAGCGGGGGCATCTGCACGAAGTCGCGGTCGCCCACCGGGTGGTCTCGCTCCTGGCGGTGGTTGGCCGGCGGGTTGTCCTGGTTCAGGGGCGTGCCTTGTCGCAGGCCCTCCAATTTCACGGGGGCGGCGGGCTCGGCGGCGTGGGCCATGTCGATGCCGATGGCGAACATCGACACGGCCAGCAGCAGCGGCCAGCAGCGTTGGAACAGGGCGGGGCGCTTCATGGTCAGTCCCTTCGGTGGTCAAAGCGGTGGGTGAACTGGAAAACCTCGGTGCTGCACACGTCGACGCAGCGGCCACAGGCGCTGCATTCGCGGGCTTGGATGAGGGGGCCGCTGCCGGCCTTGCCCTTCAAGGGGGCCACGAGGATCTGGGGTTCGGGGCACACGGCGTAGCAGTCGCCGCAGTCGTTGCAGCGGCTGCGGTGCGCGGCCGAGACGCGCAGCAAAGGCTTGCTGCCGATCAGCGAGTAGGCCGCGCCCATGGGGCACACGTGGCCGCACCAGCCGCGGGGCGCCACGGCGAGGTCGAACAGGAAGACAGCGACCACGGCCGCCCAGGCCACGCTGCCGCCAAAGATGAGCGCGCGTTGGGTGAGGGTGACAGGGTTGACCGACTCCCACACCGGCAGGCCGGTGATGGCGGCAGCCAGCAACACGGCGGCCAAGAGCGCGTAGCGCAGGCCGCGCGGGGGCGCGCTGCCCGCGTTGAGCTTGAAGCGGCGACGCAGCCAGCCGGCGGCGTCGGTGACGGCATTCACCGGGCACACCCAGCCGCAGTAGGCGCGGCCCACCAGCAGGCCGTAAAAGGCCAGCACAAGGGCCGCACCGATCAACGCGGTGGCCTCGGCCCAGTGCTGCGCGGCCAGGCTTTGCGCCAGCACGAAGGGGTCGGTGAGGGGCAGCACACCGAAGCTCAGGCTCGATGCCAAATTGCCCTTGACCCACCACAGGCCGGCCCAGGGGCCGAGCAGGAAGAGGGCCAGCACTGCCAACTGGCTGCTGCGGCGCAGCAGCAGGAAGCGGTGGCGGCGCCAGGCGCTGCGTTCGGGCGGCGACGCGGGGGCCAGGGCGATCGGGATCATGGCGCCGGCTCCGAGGCCGCGCGGGGCGCGGGGTAGGGCTGCGCGCCACTGCGCAGCGGCCCCAGGTCGTCGGTTTGCGCGGGAAGGCGCTGCTCGGGCTGCGCGAACTGCGGCTTGCCCTGGCGGTTCGTGGACTCCCATCCCTTGCGGTAGTGCGGGCCCAACTCGCCCTGGGCCAACGCGCGCGGCAGCACCTTGATGGCGGCGCGCTCAAGCACGCAGCTGTGCTCGCACTTGCCGCAGCCGGTGCAGGCCTCGGCATGCACGGTGGGCAGCAGCATGGCGTGGCGATCGCTGCGGGGGTTGCTGACCTTTTCCAGCGTGATGGCCTGGTCGATGACCGGGCAGACGCGGTAGCAAACGTCGCAGCGCAGGCCGAGGAAGTTGAGGCAGCTCTCGTGGTCGATGAGCACGGCCAGGCCCATGCGCGCCTGGCTGATGTCGGTCAACAGCGGGTCCAGCGCACCGGTGGGGCAGGCCTTGACGCAGGGCAGGTCCTCGCACATCTCGCAGGGGATGGCGCGGGCCTCGAAGTAGGGCGTGCCGATGGCCACGTCGGCGGCGAGGCCGTCGCCCCACTGGCTGAGCTGGAGGTTGTGCGGCGGGCAGTCGCGCACGCACAGGCCACAGCGCACGCAGGCGGCCAAGAAGTCGGGCTCGTCCAAGGCGCCGGGGGGGCGCAAGGCCTGGGCCGCGCGCGCCCGCGCTGGGCGCGACACGACCGCCGCCCCCGCGGCCAAGAGGCCGGCGGTGGCGGAGGTGGTGGCGCCTTGCAGCAGCGCACGTCGACTCAGGGCCATGCGGGTCGCTCGCTCAGGCCTTCAGGACGCGCACCGCGCACTTCTTGAAGTCGGTTTCCTTCGAGATCGGGCAGGTGGCGTCCAGCGTGAGCTTGTTGACCAAGCGGCCCTCGTCGAAGAAGGGCACGAACACCAAACCACGCGGCACCTTGTTGCGCCCCTTGGTCTCGACGGCGCAGGTGATCTCGCCGCGGCGCGAGGCGACCTTGACCTTCATGCCGCGCTGCAGGCCGCGGTCCTTGGCGTCGTCGGGGTGCATGTACAGCAGGGCCTCGGGCACGGCGCGGTGCAACTCGGGCACGCGGCGCGTCATGCTGCCGGTGTGCCAGTGCTCCAGCACGCGACCCGTGCACAGCCACAGGTTGTAGTCCTTGTCGGGGCTCTCGGCGGGCGGTTGGTAGGGCAGGGCGTAGACGACCGCCTTGCCGTCTTTGTGACCATAGAACTTCACGCCCTCGCCCTTCTTGACGTAGGGGTCGTAGCCCTCGCGGAAGCGCCACAGCGTTTCCTTGCCGTCGACCACGGGCCAACGCAGGCCGCGCACCTCGTGGTACGTGTCGAAGGGGGCCAGGTCGTGGCCGTGGCCGCGGCCGAACTCGGCGTACTCCTCGAACAGGCCCTTTTGCAGGTAGTAACCCAGCTGCTTGGACTCGTCGTTCATGTAGCCGGGGATGTACTTGCCGTTGACCTTGCCCACGTCGGCCAGCGGGTACTTGTTGACCTTGCCGTTCTTGTAAAGCACGTCGAACAAGGTCTTGCCCTTGTACTCGGGCTTCTTGGCCAACAGCTCGGCAGGCCACACCTCTTCCATCTTGAAGCGCTTGCTGAACTCGATGAACTGCCACAGGTCGCTCTTGGCCTGGCCGGGGGCGCTGACCTGCTGGCGCCACAACTGCGTGCGGCGCTCGGCGTTGCCAAAGGCCCCTTCCTTTTCAACCCACATGGCGGCGGGCAGGATCAGGTCGGCGGCCATGGCGCTGACGGTCGGGTAAGGGTCGCTGACGACCACGAAGGCCGCGGGGTTGCGCCAGCCCGGCAGGATCTCGTCGTTGATGTTCGGGCCGGCCTGCATGTTGTTGTTGGTGGTGACCCAGTAACACTTGAGCTTGCCGTCCTTGAGCGCGCGGCTTTGCGCCACGGCGTGCAGGCCGATCTTGTCGGGGATGGTGCCCTCGGGCAGCTGCCAGATCTCCTCGGTGTGCTTGCGGTGCTCGGGGTTGGTGACCACCATGTCCGCGGGCAAGCGGTGGGCGAAGGTGCCCACCTCGCGCGCGGTGCCGCAGGCGCTGGGCTGGCCCGTCAGGCTGAAGGGGCTGTTGCCCGGTTGGCTGATCTTGCCGGTCAGCAGGTGGATGTTGTAGACCATGTTGTTGGCCCACGTGCCCCGCGTGTGCTGGTTGAAGCCCATGGTCCAGAAGGACACGACCTTGACCTTCGGGTCGGCGTAGAGCTTGGCCAGTTCTTCCAATTGTTTGACGGGCACGCCCGACAGCGCACTGACCTTTTCGGCCGTGTACTCGCTGACGAACTTGGCGAACTCGTCGAAGCCGATGGGCGTGGCGTCGTTCGGGCTTCCCTTGGGCTTGCCGTCGGCGCCGGGGTAGCCATTGCTCTTGGCGTCCTTTTCCAAGGCGTGGGCCGGGCGCAGGCCGTAGCCGATGTCGTCGGCGCCTTTCTTGAAGTTGACGTGGGCCTTGACGAAGGCGTGGTCGACCTTGTTGTTCTTGATCAGGTAGTGGGCGATGTAGTTCAGGATCGCCAGGTCGGTTTGCGGCTTGAAGATGATGGGCTGGTCGGCCAGGTCGAAGCTGCGGTGCTCGTAGGTGGAGAGCACGGCGACCTTGGTCTCCGGGTGGCTCAGGCGGCGGTCGGTGATGCGGCTCCACAAGATGGGGTGCATCTCCGCCATGTTGCTGCCCCACAGCACGAAGGCGTCGGCCTGCTCGATGTCGTCGTAGCAGCCCATCGGCTCGTCGATGCCGAAGGTGCGCATGAAACCGGCCACGGCGCTGGCCATGCAGTGGCGGGCATTGGGGTCGAGGTTGTTGGAGCGAAAGCCCGCCTTCCACAGCTTGGCGGCGGCGTAGCCTTCCCAGATGGTCCACTGGCCCGAGCCGAACATGCCGATGCCCGCCGGGCCGTCTTTCTTCAGCGTTTCCTTCCACTTGGCGGCCATCAGGTCGAAGGCCTCGTCCCAGCTCACGGGCACGAAGTCGCCGTTCTTGTCGTACACGCCGTTCTTCTTGCGCAGCAAGGGCGTGGTCAGGCGGTCCTTGCCGTACATGATCTTGGACAGGAAGTAGCCCTTGATGCAGTTCAGGCCGCGGTTGACCGGGCTTTCGACGTCGCCCTGCGTGGCCACGACCTTGTTGTCCTGCACGCCCACCACGACCGAGCAGCCGGTGCCGCAGAAGCGGCAGGGTGCCTTGTCCCAGCGCACGGCGCCTGGGGCTTGGGCCGGGGCCGCGCCCTGTGCCACGACGGGGATGCCGGCCGCGGTGGCGGCCGCGGCGGCGGCTTGCAACTTCAGGAGGTCGCGACGATCGACTTGCATGGTGAGCTCCAGCGGGCGCACGGGGTCAGCGCCCAGGGGGTGGGGATGGGGGAATGTTCTCGGGAAGCGACTGCGAAGGCCTTGAAGCAGTTCAAGGCAACGCCGGGTCGAGGTCGGTCAGGCGCGTGCGCCAGCCCTGCGCCGGTTGGTGGTGGGCTTCCGGTGCCGGCGCGTCGGGGCCGCTGTACTCGTAGACGAGGGAGGTGCCCAGCACCTGGGGCCACAGCGCCACGGCGCCCAACTGGGCCGCCGCCGATGCCTCGGCCGTGTCTTCCATGACGACGACCAAGCGCCCATCGCCCGGGTTGTGGGTCAGGTCCACGCCCGGCAGGGCCACCAATTGGGCGGCCACGGCCTCCACGTGTTCGGGGCGCGTGCGCACCACCACTCCCAGCACGCTCATCGGCGTCTCCCATGCACCAAAACTGGGTGCGAGTGTGGGCCGATGCCCCTTGGTGGGGCTTGCGAAATGTCAAGCCACGGCCGGTTACACGGGAAATCCCTGCGCCCTGGCGGGCGCCCCGCTCAGGGGGCGCGGGCGGCGGCCAGGCCTTGGTCGGCCAGTTGGCGCAGGGGGTGCTCGGCGGGCGCCAGGGCCTGCAATCGTTCCCAGTGGCGGATGGCCGTGGCCTTGTCGCCCTGGCGGTAGGCCAGCGTGCCCAAGAGGGCCAGGGTTTTGAGGTGCTCGGGTTGCTGCGCCAGCGCGTGGGCCAGCAGCCGGGCCGGCTCGCCTTCGAGCGAGCCGCCCTGGTGGCTGGCCAGCACGTCGGCCAGGTCGGCCAGCAGGTCGGCGTCGTCGGGCCGCAGGGCCAGCGCGCGGCGGTAGGCGGTCACCGATTCGGTCGGGCGTCCCAGCACCAAGTAGGAGCGACCCAGCATGGCCCAGCCGTTGGCATCGTCGGGCTGCTGCTGCAAGCGGGCGGCCAGGCGCTGCACCATCTCCTCGGTGCGGTCGGGGGGCGGCGCGGGGTCGATGGCCTCGGGGTGGCCCTTCCAGGCATAGCCCGCGGCCCCCACCGCCAGCACCACGGCCACGCAGCCGGCCACCAAGCGCGCGGGCAGGCGTGGCGGGGGCGGGGCCAGCACGAGGGCGAGGATGCGCTGCTGCAAGGCGTCGAGTTCGGCCTGCAGCGGCGCCCGCTCCGGGTCCTGGGCCTGGCGCAGGCGCGCTTGCAAGGCGAGGCCTTGGGCCCGCAGGGCTTGAAGGGCGGGGGGCAGGCTCATGGCGAGGGGCTTTCGGTGTCGGGCGCCGGGTCGGGTTCGAAGGCCTCGTCGCCCTGGGTCGCTCGGCGGCGCAGCACCAGCACCAGGCCCAGCAGGGCGCCGCCCATCAGCAGCGCGGGGCCGGCCCACAGCAGCAGGGTGTTGCCCTGCACCGGGGGCTTGTAGAGCACGAAGTCGCCGTAGCGGGCGGTCATGTAGGCGATGACCTCGTCGTCCCGTTTGCCCTGCGCCAACTGCTGGCGCACCTGCGCCTTCAGGTCCAGGGCCAAGGGGGCGTTGGAGTCGGCGATCGTTTGGTTCTGGCACACCAGGCAGCGCAGCTGCGAGGCCAGCGCGTGGGTGCGGACTTCCACGGGGTCGGGCTCTGGCGCTGTGGCGTGCGCGCCCAGAGCCGCCCCCAGGGCCGCGCCCAGCACCAGCGCACGAAGCAGGCGGGGGCTCATAGGGCGTCCAGCAGGGGTTCGATCTTGGTGCGCAGGACCTCGGGCGTGATGGGGCCCACGTGCTTGAGCGCGACCTGGCCGTCGCGGTCGATGACGAAGGTCTCGGGCACGCCGTAGACCCCAAGGTCGATGCCCACCTGGCCCTTGGCGTCCAAGCCCACCGCGCGGTAGGGGTTGCCGAGTTCACGCAGCCAGCGCGCCGCGGCGGCAGGCTCGTCCTTGTAGTTCAAGCCAACGAGGTGGAGTTGCGGGCGACGGCGGGCCAGGTCGACCAGCAGGGGGTGCTCGTCGCGGCACGGGGCGCACCAGGAGGCCCAGACGTTCAGCAGGCTGACCCGGCCGCGCAAGTCGCTGTGGCGCAGGGGCGGCGCACCGGCCTCCAACACCGGCAAGCTGAAGGCGGGCAGGGCGCGTCCCACCAGGGGCGAGGGCACCTCGCGCGGGTTCAATTGCAGGCCGCGTGCCAAGAAGGCGGCCAGCACGGCAAAACCCACCAGGGGCAACAGGTGCTTGAGCTTCATGCGGCGCCCTCCTCGCTGGCGCGGGGTCGACGGTAGCGCCGGTCGCTGGCGGCCAGCAGGCCCCCGAGGGCCATCAGCGCGCAGCCGCCCCAAATCCAGTCGACGTAGGGCTTGATGGCGAGGTGCACGATCCAAGCGTCGGCGGCCTCGTTCAGGGGCTCGCTCAGCGAGACGTAGACGTCGCGCAGCCAGCCGGCGTCGATGCCGGCCTCCGTCATGGGCATGGTCTGGGTGCGGTAGATGCGCTTTTCCGGGTGCAAGGTGGCCACAGGGCGTCCAGCCTGAACGACCTGCACCGTGCCGCGCATGGCGCGGTAGTTGGGGCCGTCCACCGTGCGCAGGCCCTGCAGTTCAAAGGTGTAGGCCCCGAGCGCGACGGATTCGCCCACCTTGAGCGGCAGGTCGCGCGTGAGCTGCAGGCTGCCGACCAAGGTGACACCGACGATGAACACGCCCACGCCCGCGTGGGCCACCGCCATGGCCAGCACCGAGCGTGGCAGCGCACGGGCGCGGGCCCAGAGGCCCTGGCCATGTTGCGGGCGCAAGCGCTGCGCCAGCTCGGCCGCCACCGAGGCCAGCACCCACCAGGCCAAGAGCAGCCCGCCCCAGGCCGCCAGGCTCAGGCGTCCCGTGGCCCAGCCGTGGGCGCCGGCCGCCAAGGGGGCCAGCACCAGGGGCCAGCGCAGGCGACGCAGCAAGGCGGCGGTTTCCATGCCCTTCCACTGCACCAGGGGGCCGATGCCCAGGAGCACGATGACGGGCGCCATCAAGGGCACGAACACGGCCTCGAAGTAGGGCGGGCCGACGGAGATCTTCTGGCCGGTCAAGGCGTCCAGCGCCATCGGGTACAGGGTGCCCAGCAGCACGGCGCCGCAAGCGGCCAGCAGCATCACGTTGTTGGCCAGCAGCGTGGTTTCGCGGCTGCGCCAGTGGAAGCGAGCGCCGAGGCCGACCTGCCCAGCGCGGGCGGCGTACAGGCTCAGCGAGCCGCCCACCGCCAGCACCAGGAAGGCCAGGATGGCCAGGCCGCGTTGGGGGTCGGTGGCGAAGGCGTGCACCGAGCTGAGCACGCCCGAGCGCACGAGGAAGGTGCCCAGCAGGGACAGCGAGAAGGTCACGATGGCCAGCAACACGGTCCAGGCCTTGAAGGCGCCGCGCTTTTCGGTCACGGCCAGCGAATGCAACAGGGCCGTGCCGGCCAACCAGGGCATGAAGCTGGCGTTCTCCACCGGGTCCCAAAACCACCAGCCGCCCCAGCCGAGCTCGTAATAGGCCCACCAGCTGCCCAGGGCGATGCCCACGGTCAAGCTGGCCCAGGCGGCGGTCGTCCAGGGGCGGGCAAAGCGCGCCCAGGCGCTGTTGAGCTCGCCCCCGGCCAAGGCGGCCACGGCGAAGGCAAAGGCCACGGCGAAGCCCACGTAGCCCATGTACAGCATGGGCGGGTGCAGCACCATGCCGGGGTCTTGCAGCAAGGGGTTGAGGTCGCGCCCCTCGGGCGGTGCCGGCACGAGCCGCTCAAACGGGTTGGAGGTGACCAGCATGAACAGCAAGAAGCCCGCGGCCAGCAGGCCCATGACGGCCAGCACGCGCGCGCGCAAGGGCGCGGGCAGGTGCGCGCCCGCGGCGGCGACCGCCACCGACCAGGCGGCCAGCAGCGCCACCCACAGCAGCAGCGAGCCCTCGTGCCCGCCCCAGACCGCGGCCACGCGGTAGGCCAGCGGCAGGGCCACGTTGCTGTTCTGGGCCACGTAGGCCACCGAGAAATCGCTGACCACGAAGGCCTGCGTCAGGGCCGCGTAACCCAGGCCCACGAGCAGCGCCAGGGCGTGGGTCAGCGGGCGGTCCAGCGCCATCCAGTCGGCGCGCTGGCGCTGCGCGCCCAGCAGGGGCAGGGTGCCGAGCAACAGCGCGGCGCCCAGCGCCATCCACAGCGCGAGGTGGCCGATCTCGGGGATCACGGCGTGCCCTTCATCGACTTCTCACTGCGGTTTCGGGCCTGCTCGGCGCGGGCCAGCGCATCGGCGGCCTCGGGCGGCATGTAGTTCTCGTCGTGCTTGGCCAGCACCTCGCGGGCGCTGAAGGTGCCGCCCTGCAGTTGGCCCTGGGCCACCACGCCCTTGCCCTCTTTGAAGAGGTCGGGCAGGGCGCCTTGGTACACCACCGGGACTTGGTGCGTGCCGTCGCTGACGACGAACTGCACGCGCACGCCCTCGCGCTTCACGCTGCCGGGCTCGACCAGGCCCCCGATGCGAAAGGGCCGGCCTTGTGGCGCTTCGTGCGCGGCCACCTGGGTGGGCGAGTAGAAGAACACCAGGTTGCTGCGGAAGGCGTTCATCACCAGGGCCACGATGGCGGCCAGACCGAGCAGGGCGGCGCCGGCCCAGAGCAGGCGTTGGTGGCGGGGCTTCATGCGTCGGCCTCGGCTTGCAGGGCGCGGGCGTGGCGGCGCGCGGCCAGCCAGGGCTCCAGCACGGCGATGGCCAGGGCGGCGCCGTAGCTGCCCCACACGTACAGGCCGTGGCCGCCCATGGCGAAAAACTCGGTGGCGCTGTGCCAGTTCATGTTGAGGTCTCCTTCAAGGCCTGCACCCAGGCGGTGTCGCGTTCCCGCTCCAGCACCATCGCGCGGGCGCGGGTGAAAACGACGGCAAAGGCATAGGCCCAGCAGGCCAGGCTCATGAGCAGCATGGCCTGCAGCATGGTCTCGGCCATCTTGGGGGCGGCGGTCAGGCTCACGCTGGCGCCCTGGTGCAGGGTGTTCCACCAGCGCACGCTGAAGTAAATGATGGGCACGTTGACCGCGCCCACCAGCGCCACCAGGGCGCCCGCGGCATCGGCGCGCCGGGGCTCGTCGATGGCGTTCACCAGGGCCAAGTAGCCCAGGTAGAGGAACAACAGAATCAACTCGGAGGTCAAGCGGGCGTCCCACACCCACCAGGTGCCCCAGGTGGGTTGGCCCCACAGCGCGCCGGTCACCAGCGCCAAGACCGTGAACAGCGCCCCGGTGGGGGCGATGGCCCGCGCCAGCAGCGAGGCCAGCCGTGCCTTGAAGGCCCAACCGATCACCGCCCAAAACGCCATGGCCAGGTACAGCAGCATGGACAGCCAGGCCGCCGGCACGTGGATGAAGATGATGCGGTAGGCCTCGCCTTGGGTGGCGTCGGTGGGCGCGACGAAGAAGCCCCGGTGCAAGCCGGCCGCAGCCAGCAGGGCCGCCGCGGCCCACAACCAGGGCAGCAGGCGGCCGGTCAGGGCGTAGAAGCGAACGGGCGCGGCAAAGGTGAAGAAGCGGGTCATGCAGCGGGCTTCGGACGGTTCAAGGGGTGGCGATGCGCAGCGCCGCGGCCGTGACCGGCGGCAAGGCCAGCAGGCTGGCGATCAGCAGGGCGCCCAGCAGCGACAGGTGCCCGTCGAAGGCCAGGCCCGCCTGCATCGCCGACACGGCGCCGGTGCCGAAGATCAGCGCCGGCACGGCCAGCGGCAGCACGATGAGCAGGTTCAGCAGCGCCCCGTTGCGCAGGCCCAAGGTCAAGGCCGCAGCCAAGCCCCCCAGCAGGCTCAGGGTGGGCGTGCCCAGCACGAGGGTCAGCATCAAGAGCCCGAGCTGCGCCACCGGCAGGCCGAACATCAGGCCCAAGAGGGGCGCGGCCAGCAGGAGGGGCAGGGCGTGCGTCAGCCAGTGCGCCAGGGCCTTGACGGCGGCCAGGCGCCAGGCGCTGTGCGGGGGCAAGAGCAATTGGTCCAGGCTGCCGTCTTGGGCGTCGGCGGCGTACAGGCTGTGCAGCGACAACAGCGTGGCCAGCAGCGCGCCCACCCACAGCACGCCGGGCGCCAGGCGGCGCAGCTGCTCGGGCTCGGGCCCCACCCCCAGGGGAAACAGGCTGGCCGCCATGACGAAAAAGGCCACGGGCAGCCAGGCCTCCATGGGGCGGCGGGCGGCCAGGCGCAGTTCGCGCAACAGCAGCAGTCGCGTCATGCGCGGGCCTCTCCCAAGGCCATGGCGCGGGCGCTCAGCGCGGGCACGGTTTGGTGGCTGGTGAACAGGGTGGCGCCGCCGGCGGCGGCGTGCGCTTGCACCAGCGCCACGAGCTGCGCCACGCCGGCGTCGTCCAGGGCGTCGAACGGTTCGTCCAGCAGCCACACGCTGCCGGGCTGTGGCAAGGCCAGCGGGGCCAGGGCCGCGCGGCGACGCTGGCCCTGGCTGAGTTGGCGCGCGGGACGCGAGCCCAAGCGGCCCAAGCCAAAGTGCTCCAGGGCCGCTCGCAGCCCGGGCGTGTCGTGCGGCAGGCCCTGCCACTGGGCCGCGAAGCGCAGCGACTCCAGCACGGTCAATTCGTCTTTTAGGCCGTTGGCGTGCCCCAGGTAGCGCAGTGGCGACGGGCGATGCACTGTGCCGGCGTCGGGGTCTCGCAGGCCCGCCAGCGTGCGCAGCAGGGTGGTTTTGCCGCTGCCGTTGGCGCCGCGCAACCAAACGGTCTCGCCGGCGTGAAGGGCCAGGTGCCAGCCGTCGACCAAGGCGCGGCCCGCGCGTTCGCAGCGCAGGTCGGTGGCTTGGAGCAGGGCGGGGGGCGAAGCAAGCATGGCGGGGCGGAGTGTGGCCGAGCTTGAACGCGCACTTATTGAACTGCGTCAAGGCAAACCCGAACCCGCGCCCGCACAGTCGGGGCCCGCTCGACTTTTTGCCCCGCCCCGCCCATGACCGCTTCGCTCCTGGCCCGCGTGGCCGACGCCGGCCTGCGCCCCTTGCAACTGGCGGGGCGCACCCTGCTGCCCATCGTGCAAGGCGGCATGGGGGTGGGCGTGTCGGCCCACCGCCTGGCCGGCAGCGTGGCCGCGCAGGGCGCGGTGGGCACCCTGTCGTCGGTGGACCTGCGCCGCCAGCACCTCGACCTGATGGCCCGCACCCGCGGTCTGCCCGACGACGACACCAAGAAGGCCCTGATTCAAGACGCGAACCAAGAGGCCCTGCGCCGCGAGATCGCGCAGGCGCGCACGCTCTCGCAAGGCCGCGGCCTGCTGGCCGTGAACGTGATGCGCGCGGTGTCCGACTACGCCGCCTCCGTCACCACCGCGCTGCAAGCCGGCATCGACGCCGTGGTGGTGGGCGCCGGCCTGCCGCTGGACCTGCCCGAGCTGGCCAAGGACCACCCCAAGGCGGCGCTGGTGCCCATCCTGTCGGACGCCCGCGGCGTGGCCCTGGTGCTGAAAAAGTGGGAGCGCAAGCAGCGCCTGCCCGACGCCATCGTCATCGAGCACCCGAACTGGGCCGGCGGCCACCTGGGCGCGGCCAAGATCGGCGACCTGAGCGACCCGCGCTTCGACTTCGAGACCGTGCTGCCCGCCGTGCGCCAGTTGCTGCGCGACGCCGGCGTCGAAGGCCAAGTGCCGCTCATCGCCGCCGGCGGCTTGCGGCGCTGCGAAGACCTGCTGCGCGTGCAAGCCCTGGGGGCCGACGCGGCCCAGTTGGGGACGGCCTTCGTGGCCACCGAGGAATGCGACGCCGACGAGGCCTTCAAGCGCGTGCTGGCCGAAGCCCGCGACGAGGACCTGGTGGAGCTGACCAGCGTGGCCGGCCTGCCCGCCCGCGCCGTGCGCACGCCCTGGCTGGACAAGTACCTCGGCGCCGAAGCCCGCTTGCAGGCCGTGGCGCAGGTCAAGAGCCGCTGCACCCTGGCCTTCGACTGCCTGGCCCAGTGCGGCCTGCGCGACGGTCTCAAAGGTTGGGGCCAGTTCTGCATCGACCAACGCCTGGCCGCGGCCCTGCGCGGCGACGTGGCCAAGGGCCTGTTCTTCCGCGGCCGCGGGGCCCTGCCCTTCGGCCCGCGCATCGCCACCGTGCGCCAGCTGCTGGAGCGCTTGCTCACGCCCGGCGTGCCCCTGGGCACCGCGCCCGCTTGAAGCGCTGGATCTGGCCATGAGCGTGATGCACCTGCAACCCGCCGCCCCGCCGCCCGAGCCTCGCGCCCAGGGCGGGCGCTGGCATTGGACGCGCCTGCTCAGCGCGCCTCACCGCTTGGCCTTCTTTGCCGGGGCTTGCGCCATGGCCCTGACCGGGCTGTGGTGGGCGCTGGCCCTGACGGCACGCGCGCAGGGCTGGGCCTGGCCTTGGGCCGTGGCGCCCCTGTTGGCCCACGGCGCGCTGCTGTCGCTGGCCTTCATGCCCCTGTTCATCGTGGGCTTCTTGTTCACCGCCGGACCGCGCTGGTTGGGGCAGCCGGAGGTGCCAGCCGCCGTCTTGCTGCGGCCGGTGCTGGCCATGGTGGGCGGTGGCGCCTTGACCTTGTTGGGCGTGCACGTGCACGGGCCGCTGGCAGCGCTCGGTCTGGGGCTGCAGGCCTCGGGTTGGGCCAAGGTGTTGTGGCGCTTCGCGCACTTGGTGCGCGACAGCCGCGTGCCCGACCGGGTGCACGCCCAGGCGGTGCTGGGGGCCGGCTGCTTCGGCCTGCTGGCCTGGGCCGGCCTGGCCGCCGCCTGGGCCTTGGACGCGCCCGACTTGGCGCGCGCGGCCGTGCAGCTGGCGCTGTGGGGCTTCTTGGCGCCCACCTTTGCCGTGGTGTCGCACCGCATGCTGCCCTTCTTCAGCGCCTCGGTGTTGCCGCAGCTGGAGGCCTGGCGGCCCCACTGGTTGCTCAGCGCCATGGGGGGGGCCTTGGCGGCCAGCGCCCTGGTCGCGATGGCCGACGCCTTGTGGGGGGGATGGCCCGCGCCCTTGTTGGCGGCCGCGGCCGGCCTGCAGGCGGCGGCCTCGGGCCTGATGCTGTGGCTGGCCGTGCGCTGGGGCCTGTTGCACAGCCTGCGTGGCAAGGCCTTGCGGTTGCTGGCCATGCTGCACGGCGGCTTCGTCTGGCTGGGCCTGGCCCTGGGCCTGGCCGCTGCGTCCAACGGCCTGCAGGCCTTGGGCCTGCCCGGCCTGGGGCTGGCGCCCTTGCACGCCCTGACCGTGGGCTACCTGGGCTGCACCCTGATCGCGATGATCACCCGCGTGTCGGCCGGGCACAGCGGCCGCCCGCTGGCGGTGGACGCGCTGGCCTGGGGCCTGTACGGTCTGCTGCAAGGCACGGCCGTGGCGCGCGTGCTGGCCGCGCTCTGGCCGGCCATGGGTGGGGCGCTCACCCTGGCCGCCGCGCTGGGTTGGGCCGTCGTCACGCTGGCCTGGGCCGGGCGCCATGGCGCTTGGCTGGGCCGCCCCCGCGTGGACGGGCGCCCGGGTTGACGTGGCGCAAAGCGGCGGTGGGCCCCCGGCCCTAGCCTGCGGCACCCCACGCCGGAGACCTGCCATGACCGTTCTCGACCTTCGAAGCGCGCCGCTGCGCGAGCGCCACCGCCCCGTGTTCGCCGCCTTGGACGGCCTGACCGTGGGCGAGCACCTGGAGTTGTGCGACGACCGCGAACTGCAATCCCTCCACCACCTGCTGCAGGCGGCCCGCAGCGGCGTGTTCGAGTGGGACCGCCTGGAGGCCGCCCCCGGCGAATGGCGCGTGGCCCTGCGCAAGACGTCCGAGGCCTTGGGCTGCGCCGCCTGTGCCTGCGCCTGCGGGGGCGCACGCGCCGGCGGCTGCTGAGCGTTTGCCCGCCGCTTTGGTGGCGGGTTGATCTGATTCAAGGATTTCGGCGCCGCAGCGTCCAACACTGGATGTAGTGCCAAGTCGGCACATCACCCCCTACATCTAGCCATGAACGCCACCCTGTCGCTCGAACTCCCGCCCCAAGCCATCAGCCGCGAGGTGCTGCTGGAAAAGTACGCCAAGGGCGACGAAGACAGCGCCGAGGCGGTGCAGCGCCGCGTGGCGCTGGCCTTGGCCCAGGCGGAAGCGCCAGAGCAGCGCGGCACCTGGGCGCAGCGCTTTGAGGCGGCCTTGCACCAAGGCTTCATCCCCGCCGGGCGCGTGCAGTCGGCCGCCGGCGCCGGCCTGCAGGCCACGCTGGTGAACTGCTTCGTGCAGCCCATCGGCGACAGCATCAGCACCCCCGAAGACGGCTTCCCGGGCATTTACACGGCGCTGGCCGAGGCCGCGGAGACCATGCGCCGGGGTGGCGGCGTGGGCTACGACTTCTCGCGCATCCGCCCCGCCGGGGCCTGGGTGGCCAGCACGCAAAGCAGCGCCAGCGGCCCGGTCAGCTACCTCAAGGTCTTCGACCGCAGTTGCGAGACCGTGGAAAGCGCCGGCGCGCGCCGTGGCGCGCAGATGGGCGTGCTGCGCTGCGACCACCCCGACATCGAGGCCTTCGTGCACGCCAAGGACGGTGGCGAGCTGCGCAATTTCAACCTCAGCGTCGGCGTGACCGACGCGTTCATGGCCGCCGTGGAGGCCGACGGCGAGATCGAGCTCGTTCACGCGGCCGAGCCGGGCGCGGCGCTCAAGGCCGACGGCGCCTACCGGCGCGACGACGGCCAGTGGGTCTACCGCCGCCTCGGCGCCCGCGCCCTGTGGGACCAGATCGTGCGCTGCACCTACGACCACGCCGAGCCCGGCGTGCTGTTCTTGGACAGCATCAACCGCGACAACAACCTCAGCTACTGCGAGACCATCACCGCCACCAACCCCTGTGCCGAAGAGCCGCTGCCGCCCTACGGCTGCTGCTGCCTGGGCTCCATCGACCTGACGCGCTTCGTGCGTGCGCCCTTCACGCCCGAAGCCCGGTTCGACGAGGCGGCCTTTGCGGCCTTGATCCCGACCGCCGTGCGCATGCTCGACAACGTGCTGGACCTCACCCTGTGGCCCCTGCCCCAGCAGGCCGCCGAGGCCCAGGCCAAGCGCCGTGTGGGGCTGGGCTTCACCGGCCTGGGCGACGCACTCGTGATGCTGGGCCTGCGCTACGACACCCCCGAGGCCCGCGCCCAAGCCGCGCGCATCAGCGCGTTGATGCGCGATGCGGCCTACGGCGCCTCGGTGGACCTGGCGCAGGAGCGCGGCGCCTTCCCGATGTTCAACGCCGACCTGTTCTTGAGCGGCGGGCGCTTCGCGTCGCGCCTGCCCACCGGCCTGAAGGACCGCATCCGCCAGCACGGCCTGCGCAACTCGCACCTGCTGGCCATTGCGCCCACCGGCACCATCAGCCTGGCCTTTTGCGACAACGCCAGCAACGGCATCGAACCCGCCTTCAGCTGGACCTACCAGCGCAAGAAGCGCCAGGCCGATGGCACGACCAAGGAGTACGCGGTGGAGGACCACGCCTACCGCCTGTTCCGCCACCAGCACGGGCCCAATGCGCCGCTGCCGCCGGCCTTCGTGAGCGCGCTGGAGATGAGCGCCGAGTCGCACGCCGCCATGGTGGGCGCTGTCGCGCCCTACATCGACACCGCCATCAGCAAGACGGTGAACGTGCCGGCCGACTACCCCTTCGAGGCCTTCCGCGACCTGTACCGCCAGGCCTGGCAGCTCGGCCTCAAGGGCCTGGCCACCTACCGGCCCAACGCCGTGCTGGGCTCGGTGCTGTCCACCACGCCCGCCGCCCCGCCAGTGACGACCGCATCGGCCCATGGCCCCAGCGACCCCAACCAGCGCCTGGCCCTGCAGCCGCCGCGCGCGCCGGTGCTGGCCTCGCTGCGCTGGCCCGGCCGGCCCGAGCTGCCGGGCGGCAACCCGGCATGGACCTTCATGGTGCGCCACCCGCAGGGCGATTTCGCGCTCTTTGTGGGTGAGTTGGCGGAGGCGGGCCGGCCGCGCCCCTTCGAGGTCTGGGTCAACGGCGCCGAGCAGCACGAGGGCCTGCGCGGCCTGGGCGCGCTGGCCAAGACCTTGTCGATGGACCTGCGCGCCGACGACACCGGCTGGCTGCAGCTCAAGCTGGCGCAGCTGGCCACCGTGGCCGAAGAGCACGCCTTCGAGCTGCCCTTCCCGCCGCACGGCCAGCCCCGCCGCTTTCCCGGCGTGGTGGCCGCGCTGGCCGCGCTGCTGCAGTGGCGCTGCGAACAGCTTGGCACCCTGCCCGCGCCCGAAGGCGCGCCCACGCCCGTGCTGGACGCGCTCTTCAGCCGGCACGAGCCGCAAACCGGCTTCGAGGGCACGCTGGCCTGGGCGGTGGACGTGGTGAACCCCGCCACCCACGAAGACTTCACGCTCACGCTGAAGGAAGTGGCGCTGAGCAGCCCCGATGGCAGCGTGCACACCCGGCCCTGCGCCATGGCGCTCTCGGGCCGCTACCCCAAGGCCCTGGACGGCCTGGCCCGCGTGCTGAGCCTGGACATGCGCGTGGTCGACCCCGCCTGGATCGGCATGAAGCTGCGCAAGCTCTTGAACTACGCCGAGCCCCTGGGCGACTTCATGGCCTTCGAGCCCTGCCTGCAAGGCCCGCGCCGCCAGCGCACCTGGCCCAGCACCGTGGCCTACGTGGCCCGCTTGGTCATCCACCGCTACGCCCAGCTGGGCGTGCTGGACGAAGCCGGCCACCCCGTGCGCGACATGGGCGTGATGCAAGCCCCCGCGCCGCAACCCCCCGGGTCGGCGCCGGGCCTGGCCCTGCAGGCCGGCCGCCCCTGCCCGGAATGCGGCAACGCCACCTTGATCCACAAAGACGGCTGCGACTTCTGCACCGCCTGCGGGCACGTGGGGGCCTGCGGCTGAGCCGCACTCAGCCGTACTTGGCGAACACGCGCGTGCGGCCGTCGGCCGTGATGAGCAGCACCTCGTAGGGCTGCTGGCGGCCTTGGTAGACCGGGCCGTCCATGCCCGGGCTGCCCACCACCATGCCGGGCACGGTCAGGCCGATGGCCTGGGTGGGGCGCTCGCGCAGCAGGCGCTTGACGTCGGCGGCCGGCACGTGGCCTTCGATGGCGTAGCCGCCCACCTCCGCCGTGTGGCACGAGCCCAGTGCGCGGGGCACCTTGAGGCGGGCGCGGGCGGCGTTGGGGCTTTCGTCCAGGGCCTTCACCGCGAAGCCGGCGGCCTCCATGTGCACGATCCAGTCCTTGCAACAGCCGCAGCTCGGGTCCTTCCACACCGTCACCGGCGGCAGGGGCGCGCGGGCTTGGGCGTGCAACAGGCCAGGCAGCAGGCTGCTGGCGGCCAGGGCTTGTTGCAGAAAGTGGCGGCGCGGGGGCGTCATGGCGGGCTCCTTCATGAAGGGCCACAGCATCGCGCAGCGGCGAAGCCCTTGCCTTCATCGGGATCAAGTGCGGCGCTTTCTTTTTCCTTGAACCGCTTCAAGGACGGCGCGGCCGGGCATCCCTAGCCTTCGGGTCACTCAGAAACCCCCAAGAGGCACCCCATGAGCCAAGGCTTCACCAGCCAGGCCGCCCGCAACATCTTTTACGGTGGCACGGCCTTCTTCATCCTGCTGTTCGCAGCCATCGTGTTCCACACGGAGCAGCGGATCCCGCAGCGCTCCAACGTGGCCGAACTGACGCCCGCCGTCGTGCGCGGCAAGCACATCTGGGAGACGCGCAACTGCATCGGCTGCCACACGCTGCTGGGCGAGGGCGCCTACTTCGCGCCCGAGTTGGGCAATGTGTACACGCGCCGCGGCCCCGAGTTCATCAAGGCCTGGATGCAGGGCCAACCCAGTGGCGCCCCGGGCCGCCGGCAAATGCCCCAGTTCCACCTGAACGAACAGCAACTCGACGACCTGACCGAGTTCCTCAAGTGGACCAGCCGGATCAACACCGAGAACTGGCCGCCCAACAAGGAAGGTTGAGGAGCAACCCATGACCACCACCACCCTCAAGTTCAAGTCGCAGTCGGTGAGCCGGCTGTACTTCATCGGCGCGCTGGCGCTGTTCCTCGGTCAGATCGTGTTCGGCGTGGCCCTGGGCCTGCAGTACCTGATCGGCGACCTGCTGTTCCCCTTCATCCCCTTCAACATCGCGCGCATGGTGCACACCAACCTGCTCATCGTGTGGTTGCTGATGGGCTTCATGGGCAGCGCCTACTTCCTGGTGCCCGAAGAGGCCGAGACCGAGCTCTACAGCCCCAAGCTGGCCGTGATCCTGTTCTGGACCTTCCTGGTCGCCGGGGCGCTCACCATCTTGGGCTACCTGCTGGTGCCCTACGCCACCTTGGCGCAGGCCACGGGCAACGACCTGCTGGCCACCATGGGGCGCGAGTTCCTGGAACAGCCCCTGCCCACCAAGCTGGGCATCGTGGTCGTCGCGCTGGGCTTCTTGTTCAACCTCAGCATGACCGTGCTCAAGGGCCGCAAAACCGCCATCAGCCTGGTGCTCTTGATGGGCCTGTGGGGCCTGGCGCTGATGTTCCTGTTCAGCTTCGTCAACCCCAGCAACCTGGTGCGCGACAAGATGTACTGGTGGTTCGTCGTCCACCTGTGGGTGGAAGGCACCTGGGAGCTGATCTTGGGCGCGCTGCTGGCCTACCTGCTGGTCAAGACCACGGGCGTCGACCGCGAGGTCATCGACAAGTGGCTGTACCTGATCATCACCTTCGCCCTGGTCACCGGCATCTTGGGCACCGGCCACCACTTCTACTTCATCGGCCTGCCCGGCTACTGGCAGTGGGTCGGCTCGGTGTTCAGCGCGCTGGAGCCCATCCCCTTCTTCATGATGACCCTGTTCGCCTTCAACATGGTGCAGCGCCGCAAGCGCGAGCACCCGAACCAAGCGGCGGTGCTGTGGACGGTGGGCTGCGCGGTGATGGGCTTCTTGGGCGCTGGCCTGTGGGGCTTCATCCACACCCTGAGCCCGGTGAACTACTACACCCACGGCACGCAGGTCACCGCGGCCCACGGTCACCTGGCCTTCTACGGCGCTTACGTGATGGTCGTCATCGCCATGATCAGCTACGCCATGCCCCTGCTGCGCGGCCGCCAGGCCGCCCCGCAGCGCGCCCAAAACGCCGAGATGTGGAGCTTCTGGCTCATGACCCTGGGCATGGGCGTGATGGTGCTGGCCCTGACCGGCGCCGGCATCCTGCAGGTGTGGCTGCAACGCATCCCCACCGACGGCAGCGCCATGGGCTTCATGCAGACCCAAGACCAACTGCGCTTCTTCTACTGGCTGCGCGTGGCCGGCGGTGTGGGCTTCCTGGTGGGCCTGCTGACCTACCTGAGCAGCTTCTTCATCGGCCAGCACGAGCCCGACGCCACGGTGCCGAACTTGGCCCGCGCCTGATCCGGTTTCACCCACAAGACAAGGCCGCCCTTGAGGGCGGCCTTTTTCGTTTCAGGTTCGTCGCAGGTGCGGCCAGCGTCGCAGGTAGCTGTCGGTCTTGGCCGCGAACAGCTCGGGGTAGGGCGTGAGCGGGTTGGGCGTCAGCGTGCCGGCCGCCAAGCCGTCCAGCCCATAGGGCGCATGGCATGCCCCGGGGCGCACGCCCACACAGGTTTCCAGCACCAAAAAGCGGCGAATGCCGTCCTCGGCCGATTGCAACTCCGGGCAGGGACGCCCGAAATGCGCCTCGTACCAAAGGTGCACGCGGGCCTGGTTGGCCACCTCCACGGTGATCCCGAGGTCGGCACACAGCGCATCCGCCCGCGCTTGCGCGGCCCGCTCACCGGCCTCGCTCAGGTCGCTGGGGTCGAAGTAGAAGAGGTCGTGGTCGCGGACCCCTTCCCCCGCCGGCCGCCCCGCCTGCCGGTTCCACACCGGCTGGAACAGGCAGCCAGCCACCAGCCACGCGTGGGGCAAGCCCAGCGCCGGCCAGCGCGCCAGCAGGGCGGCGTTGGGGGCGTGGGCGAGGAGGTCGCGAAGGAAGGCGGCGGGCATCGGCAGGCAAGGGGCGGTGGGATCTTGTGACGGCAGGCCACCGCCCGTGGGGTTGGGGCTGGGTGGGTGCTGGGTCCGGTGCAGGCGGTGAGCAGGCCGTCCATCCAATCTGATCAGCAGCTGCACTCGACCCAAGGAGGTCGTTGGGCAGTCCCCAGCGAACTACCCCAGAGCTGTCGCTCAACCCAATATGCAGCGGACGGCAAATCGCGACCCATTGCTGCGAATGGCCGTCTCGGCGACATCGGTCATGCGGCTGTATTGGCCGTTGCCGTCGGTGTGCATCTTGACGGTGAGGGGATAGTCCTCTGGACCACTTGGAGGCTTGGTTCCGTCATTTCTGGTTGTGTCGTTCAGAAACTATTCGGCTGCGATCTGGAGCAGCGTTGAGGTCTGAAGATCTCGCGGTGTGGGTTGGCTCATGATCAATCTCCCTGCTTTGGAATCAGTACGGAGTCCACGAAGTAGCGGCTTTCGTGGCCCAGCAATCTGGTGGCGTCAGAAGGACAGACGTTGCTAGCTGCGCTTGCTGCGTGCGACCAAGGCCAGCGACCGGTTGTGCTCACCCCGAAGCCGGGATCGATGACAAATCGCGTCAACTCGGCGACGGTTTCGCCAGATTGCCGCTCGATGACGCGTAGCTTGGTTCCTGCTACCCAGTGCGCCCGGTCGCCTGAATCGACCAGGTTTTCATAATCCAGCGCATATCGAGCATTGGTCTCGGTGACTTGCTCGCACTTCAACTGCCCTTCTATCCAGTTGGGGTGGTTCAGCGACCAGTCAGGTCTGCACCGATGGCGCTTCTGATCCTTGGCATCAACGTACTCGATGAATGCATAGCCCTTTCGGGCATCCGGTCGTGTCCGACGGGCCTCTAGCGTCATGGGCCCTAAGGACCCACGCGAAGTCGGTCTGTCAGGTGATCGAAACTCGTACATCAAAAACTGCTTGATGTAGTCCACACCGCCTTGCTCCCCCGCCATCGCCGCTCCCTCGAACATCGGGTCGAAGTACCGCTTGTCCCCAAACTCCAGCTTCGGCCGAATCCTCTTGAGCTCAATGCCTTCGACGTCCTTTACTGTGCGGTGAATGACCACTCCCGCCGACTTGCATCGCTCCGCAAAGATGGCTTGCGCCTTGGCTAGCTTTTCGCGGTAAGCGGCATCGGTTGCCGCTTTGTCGTTGTCCGCTTGGCTCTCGCAGCCGGTGAGCATCAGCGCAGCGGCCAACAAGCCCAAGGCCCAATGGCGAAGTGGACGTGCGGGCGCCCTGGTGCAGATGGATTCAAGCAGCATGGCGGTAGCTCCAAAGGTTGGTGGTGCTGGGCACGGTCAACTAAATGGCTGGATCGGAAAGAGTCACCTCTTGGGTCTCATGCCAAGGCTGTAGAGGGCAATGCGGGAGCACTGACTGGGTTGCAGATCATGTCGCCGTTGGACATCGGCCTGTAAGCCGCACGGGCGCCATGCCGAGGTCGGGCCGACGGTGATCAGCCTACCTGAGAGCCGTCATTCGCAAGTTACCGCTTCTGGCCGAGAGCGGCCGGTCAAACTGCCGTCGCCGAACGGCAGTACCCGCTGCAAGCCTGACCTTGACGCCCAAACTGGCGTTGCAGGGGCGCCCCACGCACTCCGCCCTCGCTTCCATGGGCTCGCGTTGATGACCCTGCCCGCTGCGCGAGACTGTTCCCCTCTCCACCCCCGAGGCCCCGCATGGCCAAGTACCTGATCACCTTCCCCAGCGCCGCCATGGTCGCGCCCCCTGAGGAGATGGAGGCCGTGGGGCGCGCGTCGCGCGCGGTCATCGCGGCGGCGAAGGCCGCGGGGGTGTACGTGTTTGCCGGCGGCATCGACGCCAGCGTGCCCGCGGTGCGCGTGGCGGGCGATGGCGCGGTGACGCCTGGGCCCTACCCCGAGCGCCCGCTGCTGGACGGCGGCTTTGCCGTGCTGGAGTTGCCCGACCGCGCCGCTGCCCTGGACTGGGCCGCGCGCCTGGCCGCGGGCTGCCGCTGTGCGCAGGAGCTGCGCGTGTTCCTGTTCGACCCGCTGTCATGAGCGTGCGGGCATGGGGGCGCCTGCGGCGCGCGATGCTGGCCGCGGTGGTGGCGGGGTCGACGTGGGGCACGGCGGTCGCGACCGAGGCCCAAGTGCACGAGTTGCCCACGCGCCCGGGGGTGACGCAGCGCCTGCTGCTGCTCACCCCGCCCGAGCCCAAGGCGGTGGTGGTGCTGCTTCCCGGCGGGCACGGGGGCCTGCAACTGGGGCTCGACGGCGCGATGCGCTGGGGCGAGGGCAACTTCCTGGTGCGCAGCCGCGAGCGCTTTGCCGCACAGGGGCTGGCGGTGGCGGTGCTGGACGCGCCGTCCGACCGCCAGGGCCCACCGTTCCTGGCGGGCTTTCGGCAGACGCCCGAGCACGTGGCCGACGTGGCCGCCACCCTCGCTTGGCTGCGCCAGCGCCACCGCCTGCCGGTGTGGCTGGTGGGCACGAGCAGGGGCACGCAGTCGGCCGCGCACGTGGCCACGGTGCTGCCGCCGCCCGAGGGGCCGGACGGCCTGGTGCTGACGGCGACGATCTTGAGCGACACCCGCGGCCGGCCGGTACCGGCCATGGCGTTGGAACGCGTGACCGTGCCGGTGCTCGTGGTGCACCACGAGCAGGACGGCTGCGGCCACTGTGCCTTTGCCGAGGTGCCGGCGCTGATGGCGAAGTTCACGCACGCGCCGCGGCGCGAGCTGCTGTCGTTCACCGGCGGCCGCAACGTGGGCGAGCCCTGCGAGGCCTTTGCGCACCACGGCTTCAACGGCCTGGAGGCCGAGGTGGTGCGGCGCGTGACCGATTGGGTGCTGGCGCGCTGATTTGGCGCGGGGGGCACCCAGCCCGCCGCGTCTTCATCCCGGCTTCACCCTGGCGTTTCAAGATGGCGGCATCGCTGCAGACAGGGCCTTGCCATGAACGCCACCGCCACGCCCCCCGACCGTTGGGTCACCGACGCCCCCATTCGCGTGTTCCACGCGCTGTTGGCGCTGGGCTTTGCCCTGGCCTGGTTGACGGGCGACGAGGACGGCTGGCGTCCGTTGCACGTCACCCTGGGCTACAGCCTGGCCGGCTTGCTGGCATGGCGCGTGGCCTATGGCCTGTTCGGGCCGCCCTCGGCGCGCCTGGCCCCGGTGGGGCGCCGGCTCGGGGCGCTGCGGCGCTGGGGGTCGGCCTGGTGGCAGCCGGGGGGCGTGCGTGCGCCCGAGCAGCACGCGCAGCAGGGCTTGACCCTGCTCGTGGGCCTGCTGCCCACGGTGCTGCTGATGGGCCTGCCCTTCTTGGCGCTGAGTGGCCTGGCCACGCACCTGGACTGGGCGGGCGGCGAGGAGGTGTTCGAGGAGGTGCACGAGGGGCTGGCCAATGGCTTGGGCCTGGTGGCGCTCTTGCACCCCTTGTTGGTGCTGGCGCAAAGCGTGCTGCGCGGGCGCAACCTGGCGCGCGCCATGTGGAGCGGCCGCGTGGCCGGCCCCGGGCCGGACCTGGTGCGCCAAGAGCGCCGCGGTGCGGCGCTGCTGCTGGCCCTGGCCGTGCTGGTCGGTGCGGTCGCGGCCTGGCAGTGGGAGTCGGCGCGGGAGCCCTCGGCCCGGGCGGAACGGCACGGTGGCGAGCGCCACCACGCGCGGGACTGGGACGACGACTGAGGGCCCCCGCCGTCCTTGAACCACTTCAAGGACAGGCGGGCGCCGGCTGCCTAGTCTTGGGGCCATGCGATCGCCCCACCTTGCCGCCGTTCCTTTGGCCACCGCCCCGCCGCCCTACCTCGCCCAGGCCGACGAGTGCGACCTCTTCGCCCAGGCCCATGCCGCCCGGCTGCCGCTGCTGTTGAAGGGCCCCACCGGCTGCGGCAAAACGCGGCTGGTCGAGCACATGGCCGCGCGCTTGGGGCGCCCTTTGATCACGGTGAGCGGCCACGACGACCTGGGCGCGGCCGACCTGACCGGCCGCCACCTGATCGAGGGCGGTGACACCCGCTGGGTGGACGGGCCGCTGACCCGCGCCGTGCGCGAGGGCGCGATCTTTTACCTGGACGAGGTGGTGGAGGCGCGCAAGGACATCACCGTGGTGCTGCACCCGCTGGCCGACGACCGCCGCCAACTGCCGCTGGACCGCACGGGCGAGCAGATCGCCGCCGCGCCCGGCTTCATGCTGGTGCTCTCGTACAACCCCGGCTACCAGCACCTGCTCAAAGGCCTGAAGCCCAGCACGCGGCAGCGCTTTGTGGCGCTGAGCCTGGGCTACCCCAGCCCGGTGCTGGAAGCGCAGATCGTGCAAAGCGAGAGCGGCTGCCCGCCCGAGGTGGCGCTGCAACTGGTGCGCCTGGCCCAGGCCCTGCGCCGCCTGACCGAGCACGACCTGGAGGAGACCGCCAGCACGCGCCTGCTGGTGATGGCCGCCCGCTTGACGCAAGCCGGCCTGCCCCTGGCCCGCGCCGCCCACGTGGCCGTGGCCGAGGCCCTGACCGACGACGCACCCACCCTGGCCGCCTTGGCGGAGGTGCTGCGTGCCGTGCTCGGCGATTGAGCCCCCGCGCACGGGCACGGGCGCGAACCGGGTCGCGACCCCGGGCGCAATGAGCCTGCAGGCGCGCCGCCGCGCGCTGCAGCTGGGCTTTTTCGCGCTGTTCCTGTCGGCGCCGGCCCTGAACCTGCTGCGCTTTGACCTGCACGAGGCGCAGCTGTGGGTGCTGGGGCTGCGCTGGAGCCTGGGGATCGACGCCTTCCGCGCTGGGCAGCTTTCGGCCAACGAGGTGGCGCTGTCCATCCTGCTGCGCGGCATCGTGCCCGCGCTGGCCTTGATCGTCGGCTTCCTGTGGGTGGCCTACCGCTGGGGGCGCCTGTACTGCGGCTGGCTGTGCCCCCACTTCAGCCTGGTGGAAGGCCTGAACGCGCTCTTGGTGCGCGCGAGCGGCAAGCTCAGCCTGTGGGACCGGCAGTCCCAGCCGGGCGTGCGCCCGCAGGCCCGCTACTGGCCGGTGTTCGTGGGCACGGCCTTGTTCTTTGGCTTCGCCTGGTCCATCACCCTGCTGACCTACCTGCTGCCCCCGGCCGAAATCTGGGGCGGGCTGTGGCGCGGCACGCTCACCCCCAACCAAACGCGCTTCCTGCTCATCGCCTGGGCGGTGTTCAGCGCCGAGCTGCTGTTCGCGCGCCACCTGTTTTGCCGCTTCGGCTGCGCCGTGGGTTTCTTCCAAAGCCTGGCCTGGATGGCCAACCGCCGGGCTTTGGTGGTGGGCTTCGCGCGAGCGCGCGCCGCCGAATGCCGCGACTGCAGTCCCGCCCAGGACGCCTGCGAGAACGCCTGCCCCATGCGCCTGCGCCCGCGCAACCTCAAGCGCCTGATGTTCAGCTGCGTGCAGTGCGGGCAGTGCCTGCAGGCCTGCGATCGCTCGCACGCCCAGCGCGGCGCCTCGCCCACCCTGGTGTGGACGGTGGGCGCCGACGCCCTGCGCGAAACCCTGCGCCACAACGTGAGCCAGAAAGGGAAGCCCTGATGGAAGAGTGGATCGGCCAGCATTGGCACCGCTTCGTCACCGCCCAGGCCGATGGCACGCACGCCGATGCGGCCGTGAGCCTGGCCGAGATGCAGCGCCCCATCGCCCTGCTGCTGCACGCCGCCGGCGGGCAGGCCCGCGTGGCCCCGGCCGCGCCGGTGGCCGTGGGGGGCGAGCGCACGCTGTGGCAGCGCCTGGCTGGAGCCGGTCGCCGCGCCCCCCTGGGCCAGCTGGATGCCGAGGTGCTGGCCCTGCCCGAGCGCTTGGCCGTGCACGCCGACGCCGGCTTGAACCGCGACCTCTACCTGTGGCTGGCCGCGCTGGCGGCGCACCTGGACCCGCGGGACGGGGACTGGCTGCAGGCCAACCTGGCGGCCACGCAGCGCACCTTGGCGGCGCTGCCCGGCCTGCGCGCGCGTTGGCAGCGCCTGCGCGAGGCCGAGCTGGCGCTGCGGCCCACCGCGACCGAGCTGGGGCCTGAACGCGCGGTACAGGCCGCGCTGCGGGCGCTGCGCGCCACGGCCCCGGTGGACCCACGCGATGTGGCCCCCGTGTGGTGCTGGCTGCGGCCCTGCGCCGGTGCGCTTTGGAGCGGCGCCGCGGACGCGGCGGACGAAGCGGGCGGGGCGCCGCCACCGCACCCACCCGGGGCGCGCGTGACGACGCTGCGCCAGCGCCGCCGCGTGCAGCACCAGGACGGCGAGGCGGCCCGCGCGCCGCTGCTGCTGGCGCCCAAGAGCGAGTGGCTCAAGACCTTCACCGACCCCTTCCCCATCGACCGGGCGCAGGACGACCACGACGACGGCGACGCGGCCACCGCGGCCGAAGAGCTGGACGCGCTCACGCTGCAACGGCAACCGGGCCCGAGCCTGGCGGCGCGCGTGCGCTTCGACCTCGACCTGCCCGCGGCCAGCGCCGACGACCTGCCGGTGGGCGAGGGCGAGTGGCTGTCCGAGTGGGACCCCCGCCGCCAAACCCTGGTGCCGCGCCGCGTGCTGGCCCAGGCCATGGCCGCGCGCGACCCGGTCCCTTGGCAGCCGGCGCCGGCCCTGCGCGCCCAGGCCGCGCGGCTGCGCCGCCGCCTGGCGCTGCAACAGGCGGCGCCGCGCTGGTTGCGCGGCCAGCGCGACGGCGAGGCCCTGGACCTGGACGCCTGCGTGCGCCACCTCAGCCATCCCGTTGGCGTGGCCGCCGTGTACCAACGGCCGGTGCGCGCGCAGCGCGAGCTGGCCAGCCTGTTGCTGGCCGACCTGTCCTTGTCCACCGACGCCCACGCCAACGACCAGCAGCGGGTGATCGACGTGATCCGCGACGCGCTGTTCACCTTCGGCGAGGCCCTGAGCGGCAGCGGCGACGCTTTCGCCATGCTGGGCTTCAGCTCTGTGCGGCGGCAACTGCGCCTGCACGCGCTCAAGGGCTTTGACGAGCGTTGGGGCGCGGGCGTGCACGCTCGGTTGGGTGCGCTCAAGCCGGGCTACTACACGCGCATGGGCGCGGCCTTGCGCGCCGCCACCCTGCGCCTGCAACAGCGCCCCGAGCGCCAGCGCTTGCTGATCCTGTTGACCGACGGCAAGCCGCACGACTTGGACGGCTACGAGGGGCGCTTGGGCCAAGAGGACACGCGCCAGGCCGTGCAAGAGGCGCGCGCGGCCGGCCTGTTGCCGTTTGCGGTCAGCATCGACGAGACCGCGCCCGAAGCGCTGCCCCAGCTCTTCGGCAGCCAGGGTTGGGCCTGGGTGCGCCGGCCCGATGAACTGCCCGCCCGCTTGGCCACGCTGTACGGGCAGCTGACGCGCTAGGGCGCGCCAGGGCATGCCGGGGCGGGGCGACGCCGTCTAATCGCGGGCCGACCTGTCCCGCCTCGCGCCCCTTCGCATGACCGCCCAGCCCTTCTTCCAACGCCCCCTGGCCTTCTGGGCGGGGGTGTTGCTCATCACCTTGGGTGTGCTGTCGCACGGCCCGATGTTCCTGATGGGGCAGCACACCCACTGGCGCATGGTGGGCATGCCCATGACCTGGGAGATGTGGGTGGGCATGGGGCTCATTCCCCTGGGCCTGGCGCTGGCCTTTTGGGGCCTGCTGCCGCCGCCCCCCGGCGACGCGGCGCATGGCCTGGGGCAGGGCTTTCACGTGGCCGATGGGGCGGCGCTGAACCGCGCGCACGCCAGCCTGGTGCTGGTGCTGATCGTCACCTTGGCCATCGACGTGATGAAGCCGGCGACGCTGGGCTTCGTCATGCCCGGTCTGAGCGCGGAGTACGAAATCGCCCGCAGCCAGGCGGGATGGCTTGCCCTGTTCGCCTTGACCGGCACCACCGTGGGCTCGGTGGTGTGGGGCCGCCTGGCGGACCGCTACGGACGGCGCGCGGCCATCTTGCTGTCGGCCTTGATGTTCATCGGCACGGCCATATGCGGGGCCATGCCCAGCTTCGAGTGGAACCTGGCCATGTGCTTCTTGATGGGCGCCTCGGCGGGCGGCCTGCTGCCCATCGCGTTCACGCTGATGGCCGAGACCGTGCCCGCGCGCCACCGCGGCTGGCTGCTGGTGGCGCTGGGCGGGGTGGGCACCTCGGCCGGCTACCTGCTGGCGGCGGGCGCGGCGGCCTGGTTGGAGCCCCTGTTCAGCTGGCGCGTGCTGTGGCTGCTGGGCCTGCCCACGGGCGCGGTGATCGTGCTCTTGAACCGCTTCATTCCCGAGTCGCCCCGCTTCCTGGCGGCCACCGGCCGGGCTGAGCAGGCCCGGGACGTGCTGGCCCGCTTTGCCGGCGGACAGCGCTTGGCCTTGGACGACGCCCGCCACCCGGCGCCGCCCGAGGTGGACGACGAGCGCCACCCGGTGCAGGGCCTGCGCGCGCTGCTGCAGGGCCGCCACGCCCGACTGACCGGCGCCCTGCTGCTGTGCGGCCTGGGTTGGGGCTTGGTGAACTTCGGCTTCCTGCTGTGGCTGCCCAGCCAGCTGGGCGCGCTGGGGGTGGACGCCAGCGGCGCCAACGCGCTGCTGGCCAGGTCCTCGGTGCTGGCGCTGCCGGGCATCGCGCTGGTGGTGCTGCTGTACCACCGCTGGAGCAGCGTGCGGGCCTTGGTGCTCTTCATCGCCCTCACGGCCCTGAGCCTGCTGGCGTTCGCGGCGCTGGCGCTGCTGGGCCTGCGCGCGCCGGCGCTGACCACGGCGACCACTGCGGCGCTGCTGGTGAGCGTGAGCGGGGTCATCGCCATGCTGATTCCCTACGCCGCCGAGATCTACCCCGTGCACCTGCGCGGCAGCGGCTCGGGGGTGGTGGCAGCCAGCTCCAAGGCCGGCGGCATCGTGGGCGCGTTGCTGGCGGTGGGGGGCTTTTTCGAGCACTTCGTGCTGGCCGCGGTGCTGCTGGCCCTGCCGATGCTGGCCTCGGCCTGGTGGCTGGCCCGCTGCGGCGTGGAAACGCGCGGTGCGAGCCTCGAAGGCATCCAGCAGGCGCTGGGAGGCGGGGACCCCGGCCCTTGACCTGGGTCAACCGGGGGCCGGCGGCGGCGCAGAAGAATGCCGCCATGCTCGACACCCGCAGCTTTGACACCGCCCGCTTCCTGGCCCGCCTGCCCCTGTTCCAAGACATCGGGGACGAGGCCCTGCTGCGCTTGGCGCCGGCGTGCCAGATCAGCCGCCTGGAGCGGGGGGCGATGGTGTTTCACGTCGGCGACCCCTGCGAGGCCTTCTTCGTGGCCGTGACGGGGCAGGTGAAGCTCTTCGTCATCGCGCCCAACGGCAACGAGAAGGTGATCGAGCTGATCGGCCCCGGGCAGAGCTTTGCCGAGGCGCTGATGTTCCTGGGCAAGCCCTGCTTGGTAAACGCGCAGGCCCTGGCCGACACCACCTTGCTGGCGGTGCCCCGGCAGGCCGTGGTGGACGAGTTGGAGGCCGATGCCCGCTTTGCCATGCGCATGCTGGCCGGACTGAGCCGGCGCCTGCACGGCCTGGTCGGCGACGTGCAGGCCTACGCCCTGCAGTCGGGCATCCAGCGTGTCATCGGCTACCTGCTGCGCGACGCCGCCAGCGACGGGGAGCCGCTGACGGTGTCGCTGCCGGTGAGCAAGGCCACGCTGGCCTCGCGCTTGTCGCTCACGCCGGAGTACTTCTCGCGCGTGCTGCGCGAGCTGGAAGAGGCCCGCCTGATCGAGGTGGACAAGCGCGACATCCGCATCCTGGACGCCCAGCGCCTCGCCGCCTACCAAGCCGGCTGAAGCCCGCGCAAGCCGGCGGCCCAGTGGTCGTCGAGGCGGCCCAAGCGCCCATCGGGGGCCAGGGCGAGTGCGCGCGCGCTGCCCTGGCGCTCCCAGGCCTTGCCCGGACCGCCACGCCACAGGCGGTCGCTCGCGTCGCGCAGCCACAGCTCGGCCCCCGCGGCCACCAGCTGGAGTGCCGGGGCGGGCAGGGGCAGGGTGGGCCCGGCCTGCCAACGCTGCGCATCGAAGGCCTGCAGGCGTTCGCCCTGGCGCAGCCAGAGCCAGCCGCCCTGGGGCTGCCAAGCGTGCAGGTCGTCGAGGGCCGGCAGGGTGGCGAGCCGGCGGCGCACGTCCAGGTTCAGCACGGCCACGCCGCCGGGCACCGGGCCGTAGACCCAGGGCCGATCGGGCACGCCGTGCAGGCGCAGGGGCACCGCGTCGCCGGGCTCGCGCAGCGGCACGCGGCGCACCCCGTGGTGACCGGGCCGGGCGATGGCCTCGCCCAGGCGGTGGTCGTGCACGAGGCCGTCGAACACCGGCGGCGCGTCGGGGTCCAAGGACAGCTCCCAGACCTCGCCCAGGCCCGGCAGGCTCAGCAGCAGGCTGCGCCGACCCTCGTGCGCCAAGGCGTGCGCGGCCGGGGCGGATTGCCGGCCGGCCAGGTCCCGCAGGGGCCAGCGATGCACCTCGCGCAAGGTCGGGTCCAGCAAGCGGGCGAGGGGGCCGTCGGTCAGCAGCAGGCCTTCGCCGCGCGGGGCGGGCACCCAGGCGTCGGGCATCGCCGCCAAGGGCAGGGTGGTGAGGGCGCCGTCCGCCGCCAGGCGCTGCAGCGCCGGGCGGGCGTCCACCCACCACAGCGCGCCGGCGCCGGCCTGCGGCGCGCCCGCCGGAGGCGCGGGCCAGGGGACCCAGCCGGCCGGGCCCCGCACGCCCTCCGGGCCCCAGGCCCACCAGGCATCCGGGGCGGGGCTGGCGGCCGCCCCTCGCAGCGCGCCGAATGGGCCCAGTGCGGCGACAGCGCCGCCTGCTCCCAGGGCCAGCAAGGGGCGACGGCGAATCACGCCGCGTGCGAGAACAGCGCCGGCGCGGCCCGCGGCAGCGTGGTGTGCGTCAGGCCCAGCACCGCCGGGGGCGAGACCGTGCCCCAGCCGGACAGCGCGGCGCGCAGCACCGCCAGCGCGCGATCGTGCGGGGCTTGCACGGCCACCCACAGGCCGCCGGGCTGCAGCGGTGCCGGCGGCAGGACGTGCACCTCGCTCACGCCCGGCTGGGCGCGCAAGGCGCGCAGCCGATCGGCGTCGAGGGCGGCGTCCCGAAGCAGGGCCGCGGCGCCGGTGAGCGTGGCGGCGGACCAGGGGCCGGACAAGGCCATGGCCCCGAGCTGACCCTGGCGCTGCCAGCGTTGCAAGCGGGCGAGCACGCGGCGCTCTGGGCGCTGAAGTTGGGCCGCCAAAGCACCGTAGGGGTGGGCAACCAGGGGCAGCCCGGCCTCCAGGGCGTGGGCCAGTTCGGCATCCGCGCAGGGCCCTTCGCTTTGGGCGCAGTCGCAGGGGCGGTCGGGCTCGCGCAGCACCAGGCGCTGCACCTGGGCGTCCACCCAGCCGGCGTCGCGCCACGCGTCCACGGTGGCCGCCAAGGCGGCGCTGTCGCGCCCGACGAGGTCGACCCACAGCGTGGGCGGGGCCGCGGGGCCCGGGTCTTGCCCTTGCCAATGCGTCAAGCGCACACAGGCCGGGTGCGCCGCCAGCGCGCGGGCCGCGCGCTGGCGATCCGAGGCCGCAGGGCGCAGGCCCAAGCGCCAATGAACCCGTTGCAGGGCGTGGCCCCAGCGCGCCTGCAGCGCTTGCAGGCCGCCGCTGTGGTGCAGCCGCTGGCACTGCTGCAGCACCTCTCGCCAGGTGCCGCCGCATTGCGCCGCCACCTGGTGAAAGGGCGAGGGGTGCACCGGAAAACAGGCGCGCCAACCGTTCAGCAGCGCCGGTCGCAGTCCGGCGCAGCAGCTGGGGGCGGTGGGGGCGTGGGCCATGCCGTCCGGTGCGGGTCGACCCTCACTGGGCCAGGATGAACTCCACGGCCGCCTTCAGGTCCGCGTCGTTGATCTTGTCGGGCCCGTTGGGCGGCATCGGAATCGGGCCGAAGCTGCCCTTGCCCCCTTTGCGCACCTTGTCGCTGAGGGTGGCCACGGCGCTGGCCTGGCCCTTGTACTTGGTCGCGATGTCTTTGAACGAGGGGCCGAGGATCTTCTTGTCCTTGGCGTGGCAGGCCATGCAGCCGGCCTTGCTCATGGCGTCCTCGGGGGCGGCCACCGCCGGCAGGGTGAGCGCCAGCGCGGCGCTCAAAAGAATCAGTTTGCGCATGTTGGACTCCGTGCAGTGCAGGGGGCCCCGCCCAGGGGTGGCCGGGCGGGGCGAGCGGGCTCAGTAGATGTCGTGCTGGGTGTTGTGCACGTTGAACTTGCCCGTGGGGGTGATCAGGCGCGGGTCCTTGATCACGGCCTTGAGGGTCAAGGTCTTGTCGTCCACCACGACGATGGCCGACTCCTTGTTCTTGGCCGACCAGACCGAGAACCAGACCTCGTCACCGGCCACGTTGAACTCGGGCTGCACCACGCGCTTGGCGCCGTCGTCCTTCAGGCCGGCCCACTCGGCGATGGGCAGCACCTTGTAGCCCTTGTCCAGCGCTTTGATGTTGTAAACCGCGACCGACTGCGACAGACCCGGCTCCGGGTTCAAGGGCGTGTCCACGTAAAGGTGTTGACTCTTGGGGTGGCTCTTCAGGAAGAGCGAGCCACCGCCCTGGCCCTTCAAGGTCTGCACCACCTTGAAGGCGTTGCCCGGGTGCTTGACCGGGTCGGTGCCGATGAGCGAGATGGTCTCGTCGCCCAGGTGGCCGGTGCTCCACACGGGACCGAAGGTCGGGTGCAGGAAGTTGGCGCCACGTCCCGGGTGCGGGATCTTGCCCACGTCGATCAGCTTGGTGAGCTTGCCCTCCTTCAGGTCAACCGCGGCGATCTTGTTGCTTTGGTTGGCCGCCACCATGAAGTAGCGCTTGGTCGAGTCGAAGCCGCCGTCGTGCAGGAAGCGGGCCGTGCCGATGGTGGTGACCTTGAGCGCGTCGATGTTCGAGTAGTCGACCAGCAGGGTTTGGCCGGTCTCCTTCACGTTGACCACGAACTCGGGCTTGAAGTGGCTGGCCACGATGGAGGCCACCCGGGGCTCGGGGTGGTACTCCTGCTTGTCCACGGTGTTGCCGCGGGTGCTGACGATCTTCAGCGGCTCCAGGGTGTCGCCCTTCATGATCGTGTACTGCGGCGGCCAGTAACTGCCGGCGATGGCCAGCTTGTCCTCGAAGCCCTTGAACTTGCTCGTTTCGACCGAGCGGGCCTCCAAGCCCACGCGCACCTCGGCGACGTTGTCGGGCTTCTCCATCCACAGGTCGATCATGTTGATCTTGGCGTCGCGCCCGATCACGTACAGGTAGCGGCCGCTGGCCGAGGTGCGCGAGATGTGCACCGCGTAGCCGGTCTTGACGATGTTGATGATCTTCTTGGTGTCGCCGTCGATCAGGGCCACCTCGCCCGTGTCCCGCAGGGTCGTGCTGAAGATGTTCTTGATGTTGAAGTTGTTCATCTTCTTGGTCGGGCGCTTCTCGGGCGGCACGATCACCTTCCACGTGGCCTTGGTGTCGGCCATGCTGAATTCGGGCGGCGTGGGCGCGTCGTGCTGGATGTAGCGGGCCATGACGTCGACCTCTTGCTCGCTCATCTCGCCGCTGGTTTGCCAGTTGGGCATGCCGGCCGGGCTGCCGTAGGCGATGAAGACCTTCAGGTAGTCGGTGCCTTTGCCGATGGTGATGTCGGGCGTCAGGGGCTTGCCCGTGGCCCCTTTGCGCAGCACGCCGTGGCAGCCGGCGCAGCGCTGGAAGTAGATGGTGCGGGCTTGGTCGAACTCGGCCTGCGTCATGGGCGGGGCCTTGGGGTTGCGGCTTTCCACCATCGGCACACTGGCCAGGGCGGACGGGGCGGCGTGGTACTTCACGTCGGCCTGGTCCTTCTTCTCCTGCGCCACGGCCGCGCCCGACAGCACGAGGGTCGCGGCGATGGCCGTCAGGGCCGGGAGCATCTTCAGCGCGTTCATGGCGCCTCCTTCAGGGGTCGTTGAGGATGGCGAGATGCTCCGGTCGAGGCGCCTGGAAATCCTTGAACTGCTTCAAGCAATCCCACACTGGCCTGGGCGTGTTGACGCAGGTCAAGGGCCCTGAAGGGGCGGGGCAAAACCTGAACCAGGTCAAGGCCGAGGGCGAAGGGCCGGCGCAACCTGCGGCCATGCACCGCCAACCAGGAAACGACATGCGCCACCCCTTGCCCTTGGTCATTGCCTTGACAGGCGCCTTCGCGGCCCAAGCGCAGACCGCGACTTCATTGCCACCCAGTGCCCTGCCCCAGGTGGTGGTCAGCGCCACGCGACACGCCATCGCTCTGGCCGACGCCCCGGCCGCGATCACCGTGCTCAACGCCGAGGCCGTGGCCGAGCGCGGCAGCGACAACCTGCTGGCCTTGCTGCGCACCGAACCCAGCGTCAGCAGCTTCGGCCGGCCCATCGGCGGACGCAAGGCCTTGAGCCTGCGCGGCATGGACCCGCGGCACACCTTGATCCTGGTGGACGGCCAGCGCATCAATGCCAGCGATGGCCTGGTGGGCTCGTCGGACTTCCAACTGGACTGGACCGGGGCCGTGGACATCGCGCGCGTGGAGGTGGTGCGCGGCCCGATGTCGGTGCTCTACGGCGCCGAGGCCCTGGGGGGGGTGGTCAACGTCATCACCCAGCCCTTGCCCGAGGCCTGGGAAGGGCGTGCCCTGCTGGAGGGCCGTGAAGGCGAAGGCGGGGGCAGTGGCCACCGGGCGGCCGTCGCCCTGCGGGGGGGCTTGGCGCAGGACTGGCGCGTGGGCCTGTCGGTGTCGGACGGTCGGCGCGAGGCCACGCCCACCCAAGCCGACCCCCGCATCACCGCCGTCGAGGGCCGCCACGCGAAGGAGGCCGCCCTGCGCCTGAGCTGGCTGCCCGCCCTGGGGCACGAGCTCACGCTGGACGCCCGCCACAGCGACGAGGACCGCTGGTTGGACGCCCGCGAGCGCAGCGGCCTGCGCCGCTACCACCAGAGCCTGCACGACCTGAGCCGCCGCCAGCTGGGCCTGGGATGGACCGCCAACTGGGAGGGCGAGCGCGGACTCGAGACTTTGTTGCGGGCCTACCGCAGCGGCTTGGACGTTCACAACCAGAAGACCAACGGCGTCGCCTCCCTGCGACCCAACACCCTGCGCGATGGCGTGGTCGAGGGCCAAGCCGGCTGGCGAGTCGGCGCGTCGCACCGGGTCACCACGGGCTTTGAGTGGCGCGACGAGCAGTTGGACAACGCGGGCCTGCCCGGCGGGCAGGCCCAGGCCACGCACCGGGCCGCGTACCTGCAAGACGAATGGCAGGCCAACACCACCTTGGCGATCACGGGTGGGCTGCGTGCCGACCACCACGCCCGCTTTGGCAGCGAGCTCAGCCCGCGCGCCTACGCGGTGTGGAAGCTGGGCGCCGACTGGACACTCAAGGGCGGGGTGGGGCACGGCTTCAAGGCACCGACCTTGAAGCAGATCGACCCGGCCTACCGCGAAGACGAGGGGCCCAACACCTACGTGGGCCGGGCCGACCTGCGCCCCGAGGTCAACGACAGCGCCGAGCTGGGCCTGGCTTGGGACGCCGCCCACTGGGGCGCCTCGGCCATGCTGTTCCGCAACCGGGTGGCGCACCTCATCGTGCCCAAGCTCATCAGCGGCACGGCGGCGCGCGGCGTCTACGAGTTCCGCAACATCGACCAGGCTCGACTGCAGGGCTTGGAGACGCAGCTGGGTTGGCGCCAGGGCGCTTGGTCGCTGCAGGCCAATGCCACCTGGTTGAGCGCCCGCGATGGCCAGGGCGTGTGGTTGGAAAAGCGCGCCGCCCGCACTTTGGGGCTGCGCGCCGACGTGCGCGGCGAGGCCGGCAGCCTGGGCGTCGCGCTGGAGCACCAAGGCGGCCTGCGCTTGGCCAGTGCGGTCGTTGGGCAGCCGCCGCAGGCCGTGCGCTCGCTCACCTTCGTGCACCTGCACGCCAAGGTGCCCGTCACGGCCCACATGGCCGTGCGCTTGGGCCTGGACAACGCGACGAACCTGCGTCTGGCCGAGCGCTCGCCCCTGTTCAGCTACGAAGACTTGCCACGCACCTTGCGGCTGACGCTGGAGGGCCGCTGGTGAACGCCGGCCGCTCGGCGCTTGAGGCAGGATGGCGGCATGGACCTCTACCCCGTTCTCAAACACACCCACATGGGCCTGGCCGCGGTGAGCGTGCTGGGCTTTGCCCTGCGCGGCCTGGCCGTGCTCGCCGGCGCGCGCTGGCCGATGAAGGCCGGCGTGCGCCAGGCCAGCGTGGTCGTCGACAGCCTGCTGCTGGCCGCGGGCCTGGGCCTCTGGGCCTGGCTGAAGTGGGCGCCCATGGGCTGGTTGCACGTGAAGCTCGGCCTGCTGCTGGCCTACATCGTGCTGGGGGCGTTCGCGTTGAAGCGTGCGCGCAGCGCCAGTGGCAAGGCGCTGTGCTTCCTGCTGGCGCTGCTGTGCGTGTTGCAAATGGCGGCTGTTGCGCGCTTCCACCACCCCTTGGGGCTGTTGAAGCTCTGGGTCTGAAGGAGGGGTCATGAGCCTGCTGCACACCCCGCCTGCCGTGGGCTTTGACCAGCCTTTCGAGATGCTCAGCGCCTGCCACGAGCGGGTGCAGCGCAGCCTGGCCTTGCTGGGGCGCCTGGCTGCGCACCTGCCGATGGCCGGCGCCGATGCGGCCGCGCGCGACGCGGCCGGCGACGTGCTGCGCTACTTCGACCTCGCCGCCCCGCACCACCACGAGGACGAGGAGCGGCACGTGCTGCCTCGCCTGCGCGCGATGGGTCGCGCGGACGTGGCCGATCGCTTGGCCGCCGACCACCAGGCCATGCATGCCGCCTGGGCCGCCTTGCGCCCGGGCCTGCTCGCCTTGCGCGACGACGCCCGCGTGCCCGACACCGGTTCGTGGGCCGCCTTTGGTGACCTGTACGACGCGCACATCGCCTTGGAAGAGCAGGTGGCCTACCCCGCGGTGCGGCGCACCTTGGCCGAGGGCGAGATCGCCGTCATGGGCGACGAAATGGCTGGGCGACGTCGCACGGGCCTGGCCTGATCGCCACGGCACGGGGCCTTGCGCTGCGTCAAGGCGCGCAAGGTCGGTCGGCCGTCGAATGGTGACTCCACCACAGGAGAAACCACCATGCAGCTTTGGAAGGATTTGCTCGGTTCCGACGTGGGCCTGATGAGCCTGGGCGTCATCGTCTTCATGCTTGGGATGGGCGCGTTTTACGTCCGCTACTTCCTGCGCCACGTGGCCGAAGACACCGTCCGCTCAGGCGGCCAGCGCTGATGGTGCCCACGCAGCCACCGACAACGACCTAAATATTGGTTTATTCAAATGAAGAGACAAAGGCATGGCGAAGTCCTACCCTGAGATCACGGCCGAGGTGTCCCGCAGCTTGGCGGCCCTTCGCGCCGATCAGCCCGACACCCTGCGCGGCTTCAGCAGCCTGGCGCAAGCTGCCACCCGGCCGGGTGCGCTGGATGGCAAGACGAAAGAGCTGATCGCGATGGCGCTGTCGGTCGCGGCGCGTTGCGATCCCTGCTTGGGCTTCCATGCGCAGGCATTGGTCAAACTGGGCTGCACCCGGGCCGAGTTGGAGGAAATGCTGGGCATGTGCGTGTACATGGGCGGCGGGCCGGCGCTGATGTACGCGGCCCACGCGATGGAAGCCTACGAGCAGTTCGGAGGGGAACGCGCGTCCGCCTGAAGGGCTTTAGTGCCGGAGCCGGCGCAAGCCCCAGGCCACGCCGAGCACGACCGGCACGACCGCCATCCCGACCAGGGCTTCCGACGACGGCCACCAGGCGGCCAGGGTGGGCCATTTGCCCAGGGCTTTGGCGGCGTAGCCAATCAAGCCCAGCGCGTAGTAGCTGATGGCCACGACCGACAGGCCCTCGACCGTTTGCTGCAGGCGCAGCTGTTGGTGCTGGCGCTCGGCCAGCGCGCGCAGCAGCTCTTGGTTGCCCTGTTCGCGCTGCGACTCGATGCGCACGCGCGCCAGGTTCAGCGCACGGTTGATGCGTTCGCCCACGTCGGTCAGTCGGCGGTCGGTGCTTTCGCAAAAGGCCATGGCGGGGGCGAAGCGCCGCGACAGGAAGCCGCTGAGCGTTTGCACGCCGGCCATGCGCTGCTCGCGCAGGTCGGCCAAGCGCTGCTGCACCAGCGCGTGGTAGGCCCGCGTGGCCGAGAAGCGGTAGCGCGTGCGCGCCGCGGCGTGCTCGACCTCGGCGGCCAGGGTGGTCAGCGCGGCGAAGGCCTGGGCGTCGTCGTGCTGGTCGTCGTTGGCCATGGCATCCACCGTGGCTTGCAAGCGTTGCTCCAGCGCGCCCAGGCGCTGCGACTCGGCCTGGGCCAGTGGGAAGCCCAGCATGGCCAGCATGCGGTAGGCCTCGATCTCGCACAGGCGCTGGGCCTCGCGGGCGGCCTGGTCGGGCGGCAGGTCGAAGTCCAGCACGAAGAAGCGGGTGAAGCCGTCGGCTCCCAGCTGCAGCGGCGTGAACAGCGCGGCGCTGCGGGCGTCGCCGATGAAGGCGCCCATCAAAGGGGCGAGGTCGTCGCTGCCCGGGGCGCTGCCGCTGCGCAGGGCGGCGCGGCAGCGGCCCAGCAATTCGTCGTTGCCGCGCGCGTCGATCAGCAGCACGTGCGTGGCGGCCAGCATGGCGCCGGCCCCGTCGGCCGTCAGGGCCTGGCGGAAGGCGGCGGGCAGTTCGTCCAGCGCGCTGGTGCGCAGCAGCTGCTCGCGCGCGCGGTTCCCGTCCTCGGGCCAAGGCGTGGGCGCCAGGGGCCGGTTGACCTGCCAGCTGACGAACTCGCCGTGGCGTTCGAACTTCAGCTGCCAATTCGGGCCTTGCACGCGCGCGTGGCGCTGGCCGGTCCGCGGGGCCTCCGCCCCGACGCTGGCGCACAAGGCCTGCAACGCGGCGTCGGCGCAGGCGGGGTCCATGCCGTGCTGCACCCAGTGGGAGACCGCACAGGGCGTGCGCGCGGGCAGGGCCGGTCGGGCGTGGAGCTCCTGGTGGAGTTCCAAGCCCGCGCGGGGCGGGAAGGCGGGGGCGTTCATGGCCCAGGGATTCTTTCAGCGCCAGGTGGTGCGGGCCTTGCCATCGGGCGAACCCTGGGATCGCCGCGCGCGGCGCGCTCGGGTAGGCTGCGCGGCCATGCCTGCCGTGCCTGACTCGACCGCCGAATCCAACGACCTGCTGTGGTGGCAACGCGCCCCGTCCGCCTTGTTCCGCGTGGACGTGGCGGGCCATGTGTGCGCGGTGAACCAGCGCTGGGAGGCGATGCACGGGCTGTCGGTGGGCGAGGCCCTGGGCGACCAGTGGTGGCGCTGCGTTCACCCTGACGACGCGCCGGCCGTGCGCAAGGCCTGGCGGGCCATGGTCACCCACGGGCATGGCTTGGACGTGCGCTTTCGGGTGTTGGGCTTGGAGGACGAGGTGCGGGCGGTGCACTGCCGCGCGACGCCCCTGCGCGGCAGCGACGGCAAGTTGCAAGGCTGGAGCGGCGCCACCGAGGACGTCACCGAGCCGCTGCAGCGCACGCACGAGCTGCGCCAGGAGCAGGCCTTGCGCATGCAACTGGAGCGCCACGCCCACGACCTGAACACGGTGCTGCGCGAGCGCAGCGAAATGCTGAACGTGCTGGCGCACGAGGTGCGCCAGCCCTTGAACAACGCCTCGGCCGCGCTGCAGAACGCCGCGCACACCCTGGCCGCGCGCGGCGACCCCCAAGCCACCGAGCCCCTGACGCGGGCGCAGCGCGTGTTGGGGCAGGTGATGGCGGGGGTGGACAACGCCCTGGCGGTGGCCTCCTTGGTGGCGGGCAACGGTCAGGCCGTGCTGGCCGAGTCCGACGTGGACCTGTTGCTGAACATCGCCATCGCCGACATGCCGGCGCCCGAGCGCGATCGCATCCGCGTGGTGCGCGAGTCGGCCACCCGCACCCTGATGCTGGACCCTGGGCTGACCCGCCTGGCCCTGCGCAACCTGCTGGCCAATGCCTTGGCGTTTTCGCCGCCGCAGGCCGCCGTGGACGTGCGCCTGAGCGACGCGCCCAACGGGCTGTTCATCGACGTGATCGACCGCGGACCGGGCATCGACGCGGCCGTGTTGCCGCGCCTGTTCCAGCGCGGCGCCCGCGGCCGGGCGCACGAACGCCGGGGCAGTCACGGCCTGGGCCTGTACATCGTGCGTCGCGCGCTGGAGATGCAGGGCGGCCGGGCCTTTTTGCTGGCCACCGGGCCGAAGGGCAGCGCCTTCCGGCTGGAACTGAACGAGGACGGGCCCGAAGCCGGGGAGGCCTGAGCGCCGCCGGCGGGCTCAGCTCAGCTCTTTGAGCGGCGCGCGGAAGGCGTAGCCCACGCGGCTCTTGCTGTGCAGGGGCACGGCCAGCGGGGTGGCGCGCTCGATGCGGCGGCGCAGCCGGAAGATGGTGGCGTTGAGCGGGTCGTTGTCGCCGTCGTCGGGGTTGCGGCCCAGGCCCTGCAGCAGGGTTTCGCGCGGCACCACGGCGCCTTGCGCCTTGACGAAGCAGCTGAGCAGCGCGAGGTCGGCCTCGCTCAGACCGACCCGGGAGCCGTCGGGCGCGACGAGGTCGGCGCTCTTGCGGTCCAGCACCCACATCGCGTCGGGCCCGGCGGGCGAGCTGGAGCGGCGGTGCACGGCCTCGATGGCGAGCGAGACCTGCTCGAACTGCACCGGCTTGGCCAGGTACATGTCGGCGCCGGCGCGCACGACGGACTGGAAGACGTCGGGCGACAGGCGCCCCGACACGACCAGGATGCCGGCCTTGGTGCGCAGGCGCAGGATGCGGATCAACTCCACGCCGTCGACCCCGGGCAGGGACAGGTCGAGCACGTAGAAGTCGAATTGGTAGGCGTTGGGCGACACGAGCAGCAGGTTGCTGTCGGCAAACACCTGCACCGACACCCCCTCGGAGCTGAGGTGCTGGGCGAGGTACTGGCTGAACTCGGGGTCGTCGTCGACGAGGGCGATGGTGGCGGGCAGCATGGGGGTGATTTTGCGGTGCGGCGGCGGCCTGGGGGCCCGGTCTTGCCCTAGCCGAACAGGGCGACCCAGCGGCCCTCGGGGTCGCCGGCGAACAAGGTGGCGGCCCAGGCCATTTCGCGCTCGCGCACCGTGCCCAAGAAGTGGTCGGCCCCGTTCATGGCGCGGAAGGTGTCGAAGCCGCACTCCAAGAAGGCCTGCAGCTCGCTCAGCCCGGCCGCCGAGGCGGGGCCGCGCATCATGCGCAGCGCGTGCCGCAAAAAGGGCTTGCGGGTGTAGACGTCGAGCGCGCGGCCGACGCTCAGGGTCAGGTCGATCTGCTGCTGCCGCGCCTCGGGCTGGCCCACGGCCTGCCAGGCCTGGACGTATTGCGCGGGCGTCGGCGCCTCGTCACCGGCGGGCAGCAACTGCGCCATGGCGGTGTCCAGGCGCTCGCTCAGGGCGTGCAGCCGGGCCAGCTCGTGCACGGTGTGCACCACCTCGCGCGGGAACAGGCGGACCAAGGGGCGCACGATGCGCTGGAACTGGGCGTCGCGCCGGCTGAAGTCGCGCGGGCCGTAGAGCTCGTCGAGAAAGAAGCGGGCCGCACCGGCGTAGCGCGGCGCGGCCAGCAGGTCGGCGTAGCTGCGCTGGAAGCGCGCCTGTTGCAAGGCCTTGAGCGCCGTGCAGCGGGCTTGCAAGCCGGGGTCGGCCGCCCGCGCGGCGCGTTCTTGGCCGACGCGGGCGAGGCAATCGAGGATGTCGGTGCCGATGGGGTCGGTCGTCATCCCCGGATTGTCAAACCGGGCTCAGGCCGGGGCCTTCTCGTCCTTTAGAACGCCGCGTCGAATCTGGTCGAGCTCGATGCTCTCGAACAGGGCCTGGAAGTTGCCTTCGCCGAAGCCTTCGTTGCCCTTGCGCTGGATGATCTCGAAGAAGATCGGGCCGATCACTTCTTTGGTGAAGATCTGCAGCAGCAGCTCTTTCTCGGCGCCCAGGTGCGCGGCGCCGTCGATCAGGATGCGCAGGCGGCGCAGCTCGTCGACGTTTTCGCCGTGGTTCGGCAGGCGCTTGTCGATCAGGTCGAAGTAGGTCTCGATGGTGTCCTGGAACTCGACGCCCGACTGCTTCATGCCCTGCACGGTTTGGTAGATGTGCGGGCTGCTGAGCGCGATGTGCTGGATGCCTTCGCCGTTGTACAGGTGCAGGTACTCGGCGATCTGGCTCTTGTCGTCGCTGCTCTCGTTGATGGGGATGCGGATCTTGCCGCAGGGGCTGGTCATGGCCTTGCTCTTCAGGCCGGTCAACTTGCCCTCGATGTCGAAGTAGCGCACCTCGCGGAAGTTGAACAGGCGCTCGTAGAAGTCGGCCCATTCCTTCATGCGACCGCGGTAGACGTTGTGCGTCAGGTGGTCGATGGTCTCCAGGCCAAAGCCGGGCACCTCGCTGGGCACGGCCTGGCCGTTGGCGTCGGTCAGCGGCACGAAGTCGACGTCGTAGATGCTGATGTTGCCGATCTGGCCGGGCTGGCCGCCGTCCTTGCCGTGCCAGCGGTCGACGAAGTAGATGAGCGAGTCGCCGATGCCCTTGATGGCCGGGATGTTCAGCTCCATCGGGCCGGTCTTGTTGTCGAAGCCCCAGGCGCCCAGTTCCAGCGCGCGCTGGTAGGCGAAGGCGGCGTCTTTGACGCGGAAGGCGATGGCGCACACGCAGGGGCCGTGCAGGCGGGCGAAGCGCTGCGCGAACGACTGCTCTTCGGCGTTGACGATGAAGTTCACGTCGCCCTGGCGGTACAGCAGCACGTTCTTGTGGCGGTGCTTGGCCACGGCCTTGAAGCCCATGGTTTCGAACAGCTTGCCCAGGCCCACGGGATCGGGGGCGGCGAATTCGACGAACTCGAAGCCGTCGGTTTGCATCGGGTTGTCCCAGGGGGTGAAGGCGGCCATGCGTGAGCTCCAAAGAGGGGTGCGGCACTGTAGGAACGAAGGCCCGCAGGAAGCCTGCAAGCTGTCCCTTTGTACGCGTCGTTGGCGCAGGAATCCTGCAAAATCGAGCAAATGAGCAACGCAGACGGGCTAGACGCCATCGATCAGCGCATCATTGCTGCGCTGCGGCAGGACGCGCGCCTGACCTTCGAACAACTCGCCGAGCGCGTGGGCCTGTCCAGCTCGGCGGTGCTGCGCCGGGTGCGGCGGCTGGAGGCCGAGGGCGTGATCACCGGCTACGCCGCGCAGGTGGCGCCCGAGCGCATGGGCTTGGGCCTGCTCGCATACATCAACGTGCGCTTGGAGAAGCACACCCCCAGCCAGCGGCAGAGCCCGATGGACTCGTTCCGGGCGGCGGTGCAGGGCTGGAGCGAGGTGGTGGACTGCGTGGCGCTGGCCGGCGAGATGGACTACCTGCTGCACGTGCAGGTGCGCGACATGGAGCACTTCTCGCGCTTCATCCGCGACACCCTGCTGCGCCATGCCAGCGTGCAGGACTGCAAGACGAGCTTCGTGCTGGAGCGGGTCAAAGGCCGCGGCTGACGCGGCGCTCCGGCCAGCGCTTCAGGTCCACAGCGAAGCGAACAGGGGCGAGGGGCAACCGAGCCGTTGGTTGAGGCGCGTCAGCCCGTGCTGCTCGAGCAGCGTGCCCCGGCCGGGTTCGGCCAGCAGCGAACGGCCCAAGCCCAGGCGGTCGCCCTGCGGCTGCCAGCGCAGGCCCAGCAGTTGGGCCAGCGTGGGTGCCACGTCCAGGTGGGTGAACTGGCGTTCGGTGCCCCCTGGCAGGGGCACTGGCAGGGGCTCGCCCTGGGCGTCCCAGCGGGCCACGGCGTGGAAAACGCCGCGGGGACGCACCGCCGCCGCGGCCTCCAGGGCCGGCATCAAGGGGTGGGCCTTGCTGAGGTGGTCGCCCATGACCCAAACGAGCTTGGCGCGGCCGTCACGCCGCGCGACGAAGGCCTGCACCAAGCGCTGCACGGCGGCGTCGGTGCAATGCAGCGCGTGTCGCATGCGGGCTTCGTCGTCGTCGCTGGCGACGGGCATCGGGCAGTCGGGGTCGGGGTTGCCGTGGGGGTCGTGCGTGTCCACCGTGAGCACGATGCTGGCGCGCGCGTGCGGGCCCAGCCGCGGGCGATCCCATTGGCGGATGACCTGCTGCACCAGCGCCGTGTCGGCCAGGCCCCAACCCTCCTCGGGAACGGGCACGCCCAGGGCCTGCCACTCGTCGCGCCCGAAGCGGCGGGCCACGCCGTGGTCGGCGAAGAAGCGGCCCTTGCCGGCGAAGTCCAGCGAGGCGCCGCCGTAGAACGAGAGCTCCCAGCCTTGGGCGGCCATCCAGTCGGTGAGGCACTGGCCGTCGGCGAAGAAGCGCGGCGCGCGGTCGGTCGACTTGGCGGTCAGCAGGCCCACGCTCTGCAGGGGCAGGCCGCACAGGCTGCTGAACAGGCCGGCCATGGTCCAGGAGGCCCCGTCCAGCATCTGCAAGCGGCCGAAGCGCGTGTGCGCGGCGCGCCAGGCCGCCAGCTGCGGCGCCAGCGGCGCCCCGAAGGCCCGTTTCCCGGCATAGGCCGCATCCAGGGATTCGACGTACACGAGCAGCAGGTCGGGCGGCGGGCCGACCTGGGTGACGCGTTGCGCGCGCGGGTCGACGTACCACTGGGCGATGGCGTCGCCGGAATCCGGGTCGGCGCAGCCGGGCTTGAGCGTGGTGGCCACCGACAGCCCGCTGGCCCCCAACAGCGCGACCCACAGCAGGCCGCGAGAGCGCGCTCGCAAGCGAAGGTGCAGCGCGGTCAGCGCCAGGGTCAGCAAGGCCCAGAGCAGCACGCTGCGCACGGCACGCCACAGGGCCTTGGCGTCGGCCCAGCCCAGGCCGCCCTCGTTCGCATGGAACAGCAGTTGGTCGACCGACACCGGGCCGAAGTAGACGCGCAGGTACCAGCTGCCCACCACGGTCAGCACCGGTCCGGCCAGCAGTGCGGCGGTGGCCCAGAAGCGGGGGCTGCGCCAGGTGGCGCGAACGGGGGCGATCGATGGCGGGACAGGGGTGGGCTTCTGCATGGACGTCGCATGGTCGGAGGCGTCCGTGTCACGGTCTTGCAGGGAAGGTAAAGCTGTGTGAACCCGGGCCTTGTGCCGGTCACACATCGCTGTATATACTGTGTATGTCACATATGCACAGTAAGACCCGCCCGTGAACGCCGAGTTGTTTCTCTCTCCCGCCGACGCCCAGCCGATGTACCGGCAGATCGTCGAGCAGGTGAGCGCCAAGGTGGTGGCGGGCGACTGGGCGCCGGGCGAGGCCTTGCCTTCGATCCGCGAGTTGGCCGCGGCCAACGGCGTGAGCGTGATCACCGTGAAGCGCGCCTACCTGGAGTTGGAGCACGCCGGGGTGATCGTCACCCGCCATGGCAAAGGCTCGTTCGTGGCCGAGTCGACCGAGGCCTCGCGCGCCCACCTGCGCGCTGAACTTATGCAGCACCTGGACCAGGCGCTGGCCCGTGCCGAGCGCTTGGACCTGAGCGAGGCCGAGTGGCAGCAACTCGTCCAAACCCGGCGCGCCGCGCGCGCCACCGACGGAGACACCGCATGACCCCCGCCTTCGCCCTGCACGGCGCCAGCAAGCGCTACGAGGCCTTCACCTTGCACCCCTTGGACCTGCGCCTGGAAGAGGGCCAGATCATGGGCTTGGTGGGGGTGAACGGCGCCGGCAAGAGCACCTTGCTGCGCTTGCTGGCCGGCTTGACCCTGGCGGACCGTGGCCGCGTCGAGGTGCTGGGCTTTCGCTTGCCCGAGCAGCAGGTGCAGGCCAAGCAGCACACCGGCTTGGCGTCGGACGACATGCGCCTTTACGGCTCCCAGACCCTGGCTTGGCACATGGACTTCGTGCAGCGCCTGGTGCCGCAGTGGGACGCCAGCTACGCCGAGCACCTGCGGCTGCGCTTCGACCTGCCGGCCGACCAGCGCGTGGGCGGTTTCTCGCACGGCCAGCGCGTGAAGGCGCTGCTGCTCTTGGTGCTGGCGCGCCGGCCGCGCCTGCTGCTGCTGGACGAGCCCACCACGGGCCTGGACCCGGTGGCGCGGGCCGAAGTGCTGGACGCCCTGTCGGACGTGCTGCTGGACGAGCGGCGCAGCGTGCTGTTCTCGTCGCACCAGACGAACGAAGTGGAGCGCTTGGCCGACCGCATCGGCTTCCTGCACCAAGGGCGCTTGCTGACCGAAGAAGACAAAGAGGACTACCTGCAGCGCTGGCGGCGCATCGTGGGGCAGGGCGCTTTGGCCGAGGCCGTGAGCGCCTGGCCCGAGGTGGCCCAAGTGCGCCGCAACGGCTCCCTGGTCGAGCTGCGCGTGCGCCAGCACAGCGAGGCGCTGCAGCAGCGACTGCTGGCCGAGGGCCTGCACATCCGCCAGGTCGAGCCCTTGTCGCTCGAAGAGATTTTTGTCACGACCGTTCGCCAGCACGCTGGAGTTGCCGCATGAACACCGTCTTCCACTGCCTGCGAGGGCCTGTGATCCGCACCCTGGTGCTCAAGGATTGGCAGCTGTTCGAGAAGCAGCTGGCCGCTTACGTGGGCGCCGGCCTCTTGGCCTTGGCGTTGATGGGGCTCGCCAAGGGTTGGAGCTTCTACTTGGGCTCGCTGATGCTGATCATCGTGATGGTCGCGGCGTCCTGCTTCGCGGTGAGCACGGCCTTGATCAACGAGCGCAAGGAGAAGACGCTCGCTCTGGTCATGAGCCTGCCGGTGACGCCCTTCGACTTCTACCTGGCCAAGCTGGTGGGCAACCTGATCACCTTCGGCGTGCCCTTCACGGTGCTGACCGCCGGTGCCGTGGCCGTCGTGTTGTGGACGCCGCTGCCCGACGGCTTGCTGACCCTGGTCTTGCTCTTGGCCGGTCACCTGCTGCTGGCCTTTTGCGTGTCGCTGGCCGTGGCGATGCGGGTCGAGTCCGAGGGCTGGAACATCTTCGCCATGGTTGGCAGCTCGGTCCTGATCAACCCCTTGCTCATGGCCTTGGGGCAAATCCCGGCCATCGCGTCGCACTGGTCGGGGCCCGAGGTGGTGTGGAGCTGGCAGGCCGTGGCCATCTTGGCCGGTCAGCTGGGCCTGGGCCTGGCGCTGCTGGTGCACACGGGTTGGCAGCACCTGCGCAAACCCGCCTTCTACTGACGCCATGCCCACCCGCCTGGACGCGCTGGACCGCCTGCGCGCGGGGGCGATGCTGGCCGGCGTGGCCTTCCACGCGGCCTTGGCCCACAGCCCCATGGTGCAGCCGCTGTGGCTCACCGCCGACCGCGCCCAAGCCCCCTGGCTGGACGGCCTCTTGTGGCCGATGCACCTGCTGCGCATGCCCCTGTTCTTTTGGCTGGCCGGATTCTTTGCGGCGTGGCAGTGGGAGCGGCGGGGCGCGGGTGGCTTGATGCGCGACCGCGCCCGCCGGGTGCTGGTGCCCTTGGTCGTGGGCCTGCCCTTGATGCACCTGGCCATGGACGCTTTGGTGCAGTGGGGCGTGGCCCACGTGCAGCACCCGTCGCCGCTGATGGGCTGGGTGCGCCGGGCCTGGGCCGAGGGCTGGCCCTCCCCCCCGCCCAGCCTGGGGCACCTGTGGTTCCTGGCTTACCTGTTGCTCTTCACCGTCTTGCTGTGGGTGGGGCGCACGCTGGTGCCGCTGGCTTGGCGGGCCCGCTGGTCGGTGCCCAGTCGGGGCGCCGGCGCCTTCGGGCTGCTGGCCCTGCCGGTGCTGCTGGTGCCGACCCTGGCCGCGGTGCCCGCGCCGCACCCGGCGCCCGAGGCGCTGCTGCCGCAGCCCTGGGCCATCGCGTTCTACGGCACCTTCTTCGCGCTGGGCACGGTGTCCCGTCCGTGGTTGCCGGTGCTCGCCCGCAAGAAATGTTGGCTGGGACTGGGGCTTGGGGCGGGGCTGGCCATGGTGGGCTTTGTGCTGCTCTTGCCCCGCCCGGTGCCGCCCGGCGATTGGGCGGTGGCGGCCGTCTCCAGCGTGGCGGCCGTGTGGGGGTGTGGGGCTGTGGCGGGGGCGGCCTGCGCGTGGCGGGCGCCGTTGGGGCGGGCGATGCACTTCCTGGCCGATGCCGCCTACTGGGTCTACCTCGTGCACCTGCCGATCTTGCTGGCCCTGCAGCTGGCGACGATGGACCTGGACTGGCCGTGGACCCTCAAGCTGCCGCTGGTGCTGGGCCTGACCTTGGGCTTGAGCCTGGGGACCTTCGCCCTGTGGATTCGCAACGGCGTTTGGGGCCGCTGGCTGCTCGGGCGGCGCGAGGCCGCCCCGGCCTGAGGCCTCACATCGTGGTGTCGGGGCCGCGGGCCAGCGGGTCGCCGGCCAGGTCGTGCAGCAGGCGCAGCGTGGGAATGGGGCCGAGGTTGAGCAGCGCGCCGATGTCCGTCAGGTCGTCGGGCAGGCCCGCGTTGTCCCAGCCCAGCATGCTGTGGCGGGCGGCGCGGGTGGCCAGGTACACGCAGCGGTCTTGCGGGTCCTGGGGGTCGCGCTCGTCCAAGAGGTGACCGAACACCGCGGGCAGGTGCCAGGCGCGGATCAAGTCCTTTTGCAGGCTCATCAGGTCCACGCCCAAGACCTGCTGCTGCGCCACCTTGCTGCGCAAGCCGGGGTCGAACTTCTGATGGATGCGGATGGTCTTGGCCAAGGCCGGCGCGTGGCACCACAGCAGCAGCTCGGCGAAGTCGTGCAAGAGCGCGGCCTGGTGCAGGATGTCAGCGTCGGGGTCCATGCGGTGGGCGGCGAAACCCAAGGCGAAGCGCGAGGCGCGCTCGGCGCGACCGAGCACGGCGTCCACGCCGTCCAAGGCCTCGCTGTCGCCGGCCAACCAGTCTTCCAGGGTGGGTTGCGGGCCGAGCAGGTTGAAGAAGGGCGTGATGCCCATCAGCACCACGGCGCTGGTCAGGGTTTCGGCGTCGGCCGTGCGCCGCTCGCGGTTCAGGTTCGAGGCGTGGATCAACACCTTGAGGGTCATCAAGGGGTCGTTGGCGAAGGTCTGCCCGATCAGGTGGGCGTCGACGTCGTCTTCGTTGGCCCGCAGTTGCTCCAGGGCCTCGGCGCTGCTGGCCAGCACCGGGAATTCCTGGCGGCGGAAGTGGTCCACCCACGCATCGGCGCGGTGCAGCGATTTGGTCAGGAACTCGGCGCGGGGCTGGAAGTCCATCGAGGGCACCAATGACAAGGGCCGCCCGATGATAGGGCGGCCCTTGCTTGGGACAAACGCGGATTACAGGCGCTCAAGGCCCTGCAAAAACGTGAATCGGCGTTCGCCGTTCTCGAACAGCACGCCATGCCCCGTGCGCGGGTCGTGGCGGAACTCCAGGTGCGACGCTTGGTCGACGTCGTCGGCAGGCGGGGCCTGCAGGCGCTCGGCCAGCGCGTCGAGTTGCTGGCTCAGGGTTTGGAGGACGCGGGCCACGGCGCGGCGCAAAGGGGCGCTGCTTTGGGTGGCGTGGCGGGTGGCGAGTGGCGAAGCGTGCATGTCGGTCTCCGGCATCGCCGCCGTGCAGGCGGCGATTCAGTCGTGGGGCGTGGGGGGATGAAGGTCTTGCAAGGCGTGGCGCAGCTGGGACTGGGCCGACTGCCGGGCATGGGGGCCCTGGTGTCGGCCGGCTTGGCGCAGCAGGGCGGGTGCGACCACCGGATTGCGCGGTTTGCGCAAGGCCTTGGCGGTCATCGGTCGGGCTTGGGTGAAATGGGGCATCGTGATCTCCTGAGCAACACTGTCTGATAAACAGTGCGCAAATGATAAAGAACACTTGCTCAGGAAATCAAGCCCCCACAACGTGGGGCGCCAAAAAAAGGCGCGCGCGGTCAGCGCTTCTTCGAGGGCTTGAGGGGGGCGATGCCGGCCGCGGCCTTGCGCCAGTCGTTCAGGCTGTCGTCGGTGGCCGGGGCTGGGCGTGTCGGCGTGGGGGCCGGGCTGGGCGCGGGCGTCAGCACTTCGCCCAGCAGGTCCAGCAGTCGGGTGCGGGCGCGCTGGGGGTGGCGGCGGTAGTAGGTCAGCACCAGGCCGACGATGAAGCGCTCGTCGTCGTCCTGCGGCACGCTGGGACTGCCCTCGTCGGGCCGCGGCACGGGTGCCGCGCCGGGGGCCGGCGAAGGGGCCGCGCCTTCGGCCGGGTCGAGGTCCATCCAGCCGCGCGGCTTGTGGCAGCACTGCTCGAACTGCCGCGCCAAGCGCTCGCCGATCTGGCGCGAGCGGCTTTTGATCTGGCTCCAGTAGCTGGGCTGGATCAGCACCCGTTCGGCAAAGCGCCGCTCCAGGCCGCGCAGCGCGGCGGCGTCAGGGTGCTTGATGGTGGCAGCGACGAATTCGTCGAACAGGCGCAGCGCGTTGTCCAAACGGACTTGCGCCACATCGCGGGGCGCGGTCGGCATAGGGGCGCAATGATAAATGCGGCTTGATCAGGCCGCGGCGCCCCTCACTCCAGGCCGCGCGGCGGCCCGCTGGCGAGCCAGGCCTCGATCTGGGCCTGCCGGTCGTTGCCCCAGAACGGCTCGCCGTCCACCACCACGTAGGGAGCGCCAAACACGCCGGTGGCGATGGCCGCCTCGTTGGCGGCCTTGAGCCGGGCCTTCCAGGCGGGGTCGTTCCAGGCGGCTTCGGCCGCGTCGGCGTCCAAGCCCGTCTCGTGCACCAGGGCCTTGAGCGCCGGAACGTCGCTCAGGTTCACGTTGCGCGTGAAGTAGGCGCGCAGACCCGCCCGCGCCCAGGCGACGGCGCGTTGGGGGTCAGCCTCGTGCAGCCACCAGAACACGCGGGCGGCGTTCTGCGTGGGGATGGGGAAGGGGTCGGGCATGCGGATGGGCACGCCGGCAAAGGCGGCCGAGCGCTGCACGTCGCGGTAGAGGTAGTCGCGCTTGAGCGGGAAGTTCACCGGCGGCTGCAGGCCGGTGACTTGGTTGGCCGCGCCCAGCAGGATGGCGTGCCACCGCACCGTGCGGCCGTGGCGCGCGGCCACCGCGCCAATCCACTCGGACGCGATGTACGAGTAGGGGCTCGAGAAATCGAAGTAGAAGTCGATGGGCAGGCGCATGGCCATGAGTATGCGCGTGCGCCCCCCAGCGCGCGGCCCGGAATCACCCCGCGTGCTGCCAACAATTCGGCGCCACGCCCAAGGGCGTCAGGCCGCGCTGCTTCGGGCTCAGGCCTTGCATGGCCAAGCGCAGGTCGCGGGCCACGCGGCCGTTGGTGAAGTAGCTGTGCTGCGTGAGGCCACTGACCAGGGGCTGGCAGTCCACTTGGACGATTTTTTGGTGCAAGTGCTGCGGCCTGGCCGCCCCCCGCTGTCCCAGGCGATCGGGGTTGCCCTTGGTGTAGTCGCTGATCTTCAGCGCCGTGTCGCCGGCGTTGTGCAGCACAAGCACGGTTTGCGCCACCTGGTGCAAACGGGCCAGGGGCTGACCGGGCTCGAGCACGTCGTCATCGACGTCGGCCGCGGCCATCACCACGTGGTCGAAGAGGCGCGGCATGGTCGGACCGGGGCTGAACTCGAACACGCGGGCCAGCGCGTTTTGCAGCACGTAGTTGCCCATGGAGTGGGCCAGCAGGTGAATCTTCTGGCCGCACAGCGCGGTGGCCTCCAAGCGGGCCACGGCGCGGTCGACCTCGGCCTGCGGCGAGCCGGCCATGGCCTCCCGCAGTTGCCGCATCTGCACGCTGCCCTGTCGCGCCTCGCGGCCGAGCTGGTGCAGGTGGTCGCGCAGCTTCAGCAGGCCGCGGCCGAAGGCGCCCGAGGTGCCGCGGGCGTCGGCGCGATCGCTCTTGTAGCTGGCGAAGGGCAGGGCGGCGCCGTCGCTCGGCCAGGTGAACAGCACGACGCGCACCGGGTGGCACTGGGCCGGGTCGTCCAGCGCGGGGTCGACGCGGTTGAGCGCGGCCTCGAAGGCGGCGGCCGTGGCCACGGCCTCTTCCCAACTGACGTTGAAGCCGTGCACCAGCACCAGCAGGTCGCGGCCGGCCTGCATGTCGGCGCGCAGGTCGGCGAACATGGCCAAGGAGCCCAAGCGGACATCGGCCTGCGCGGTCTCGTTCAAGCCGGCGTCGGGGATGTGCTCGGCGTAGGCCTCGATGCGTTGGCTGTCCTTCACGCACTGCGTGAAGTAGCCCTGCAGCGCCTCGCCATCGCCGGCGCCGATGCGCGGGTTGGGCGCCTGGGCCAGCAGCGCGTCCACGCGGGCGCGGTCGGCTTGGAACACCACGCGGCCGAAGCGCAGGTTCTCCATGCCATCGCTGGAGAAGCGCTTGCCGTAACGCGTGGGCTGGAAGCGGTGCTCGCCCTCGTGGGCGCGGTTGGTGGCGTAGTAAACGCTGATGTCCATGGGTCGGGTCTCGGTGAGCGGGCGCCACCGTAGCAGCACGCCGCCCCCTTGGCGATCCCGAACCTGGTGGCCCTCAGGCCATGGCGCGGCCGATCAAGATCTTCTGCACCTCGCTCGTGCCTTCGTAGATCTGGCAGACCCGCACGTCGCGGTAAATGCGCTCGACCGGGAAGTCGCTCACGTAGCCGTAACCGCCGAGCACCTGGATGGCGGCCGAGCACACCCGCTCGGCCATTTCGCTGGCGAACAGCTTGGCCATGGCGGCTTCCTTCAGGCAGGGCTTGCCGGCGTCTTTCAGCGCGGCGGCGTGCCAAATGAGCTGGCGCGCGGCCTCCACCTGCGTGGCCATGTCGGCCAGCTTGAACTGGATGGCCTGGTGCTGAAAGATCGGCTGGCCGAAGCTGACGCGCTCCTTGCTGTAGGCCAGGGCGGCTTCCAGCGCCGCGCGGGCCATGCCCACGGATTGGCTGGCGATGCCGATGCGGCCGCCTTCCAAACCGCTGAGGGCGATCTTCAAGCCCTGGCCTTCGTCGCCCAATCGGTAGGCGGCGGGGACGCGGCAGTTCTCGAACAGGATCTGCGCCGTGTCGCTGCTGTGCTGGCCCATCTTGTCTTCCAAGCGGGCGACGGTGTAGCCGGGGGTGGCCGTGGGCACCAAGAAGGCGCTGATGCCCTTCTTGCCGGCGGCCTTGTCGGTGACGGCCATGACGATGGCCACGTCGCCGTTCTTGCCGCTGGTGATGAACTGCTTGACCCCGTTGAGCACGTAGTCGTCACCGTCACGCACCGCGGTGGTCTTCAAGCCGCCCGCCTCCGAGCCGACGTGCGGCTCGGTCAGGCAAAAGGCGCCCAGCATGTCGCCACGGGCCAAGGGCTTGAGGAACTGTTCCTTCTGGGCCTCGTTGCCGAAGGCCATGAGGATGGAGCACACCGGGCAGTTGTTGACGCTGACCACCGTGGAGGTGCCGCCATCGCCGGCGGCGATCTCTTCCAGGATCACCGCCAAGGCCAGGTAGTCGAGGCCGGCGCCGTCGTACTCCGGCGGCACCGCCACGCCGTAGCAGCCGAGTTGGGCCAGGCCCTTCAGTTGCTCGGCGGGGAATTGGTGGGCCTTGTCCCAGGCGGCGGCGTGGGGGGCGATTTCGGCCTGCACGTAAGCGCGAACGGCGTCTTGGACGGCGAGGTGGTCTTCGGAGAGGAGCATGGGGGTCTCTTGGGTCGGTTCAGGCGCCGGGCTTCATCGCCGCCAGGTTTTCGTCGAAGGCCGTCACCAGCAGCACTTGGGTGCGGCCGCCGTGGCGGTGCAGGTGGTAGCCGGTGCGGAACTGCTGCAGCAGCGAGCCGTCGGCGCGCGTCAGCGTCCAGCGCAGCAGGGCGAAGGCGTCGTGCGCGCCCATCAGCGTGGCCTGCTCGATGGCGAAGTCCACGCGGTCCAGGCCGGCCTCGCGGTAGACGGCGCAGAGTTGGCGCATGTTGTCCTGCACGGGCGCGTGCTCGGCCCACCAGGTGACCTTGCCCCCTTGGGAGATGGCCATGGGCGCGGCGCAGTGGGCGGCCACAGCGTCGCCGTTCAGGTCTTGGTAGGCGTCGGCGTAGGCCCGGAAGAAGGCCTCGATGTCGTGCAGTTGCATGGTGGGAAGGCTCGGCTCACCAAGCCAGGGGCTGGCCGTCGAAGTTCAGGTAGCTGCCGTTGTCGCCGGCGCCCAAGCCCACCAAGGTGCGGCGCATGGCGGCCACGGCGTCGGCCGGGCTCAGGTCGGCCTGGGGGCCGCCCATGTCGGTGCGCACCCAGCCGGGGTGGAAGGCGACGCAGGTGGCGCGCCCGCCCAGCACGATGCTGGCGTCCTTCAACACGGAGTTCACCGCCGCCTTGCTGGCGCGGTACAGCCAACCGTTGGGGCTGGCGCGCAGGGCCATGGAGCCCATCTTGCTGCTGATGACGGCCAGCTTGGCGCCTTGGGCGAGCGTCTCGGTCAGGGCGGGCAGCACGCGCATGGGACCCAGCACGTTGGTGCGCATGACGAAGTCGAAGTCGTCTTGCGAGGGCGCGGTGGGCGCGTCCACGTGCGGCCCGTACACGCCGGCATTGACGATGGCGATGTCGAACTGCAGGCCGTCGAGTTGCCAGGCCAGGCCGGCGCAGGAGCCGGGGTCGAGCACGTCCAGGCGCACCGGTTTGGCGCCCAGGTCGCGCAGGCGGATGAGGCTGGCCTCGTCGCGCGCGGTGGCGGTGACTTGGTGGCCCTCGGCCCGGTACTGCTTGACGAACTCGAGGCCGATGCCGCGCGAGGCGCCGATGACAAGGAGGTGCATGGAGAGGAAAGCAAAGACCGCGGCCGGGGCCGCGGTCGGGTTCGGTGGAAGGACGGGGGCTTAGATCATTTCCACGGCCATGGCGGTGGCCTCGCCGCCGCCGATGCACAGCGCCGCCACGCCGCGCTTGAGGCCGCGCTTCTTCAGGGCGCCCAGCAAGCTGACGACGATGCGCGCGCCGCTGGCACCGGATGGGGTGGCCCAGGGCCACGGCGCCACCGTGCACGTTGACGATCTCGTGCGGCAGCTTGAACTCGGTCATCGCGGCCATGGTCACGGCGGCGAAGGCTTCGTTCACCTCCCACAGGTTGACGCTCTTGGCGTCCCAGCCGGCCTTCTTCAAGGCCAGCTCGATGGCGCCCACGGGCGCGGTGGTGAACCACTCGGGCGCGCGGGCGTGCACGGCATGGCTGACGATGCGGGCGATGGGGCTCAGGCCCCGCTTGGCGGCCTCGCTTTCGCGCATCAGCACCAGGGCGGCGGCGCCGTCGGAGATGCTCGACGCCGTGGCGGCGGTGATGGCGCCGTCCTTCTTGAAGGCGGGCTTCAGGCCGGGGATCTTGTCGAGTTTGGCCTTGAAGGGCTGCTCGTCGTGCTTGATGACCGTGTCGCCTTTCGGGCTGCGCAGCGTGACCGGGGCCATTTCCCAGTCGAAGCTGCCGTCTTCGTTGGCCTGTTTGGCGCGCTGGGTGCTGGTGATGGCGTACTGGTCCATCGCCTCGCGGCTGAATTGGTAGTGGCTGACGCAGGACTCGGCGAACACGCCCATGGCCTTGCCGCGCTCGTAGGCGTCTTCCAGGCCGTCGATGGCCATGTGGTCGTACATCTGCGTCATGCCGTACTTGACGCCCTTGCGCGCGAACATCAGGTGCGGCGCGTTGGTCATGCTTTCCATGCCGCCCGCCACGACGACGTCGGCGCTGCCGGCGGCCAGCATGTCGTGGCCGAACATCATGGCGCGCATGCCGCTGCCGCACATCTTGCTCAGGGTCACCGCGCCGGCGCTGTCGGGCAGCCCGGCCTTGCGCAGCGCTTGGCGGGCCGGGGCCTGGCCTTGGCCGGCCATCAGGCAGTTGCCCATCAGCACTTCGTTGACGGCGTCGCCCGGCACACCGGCGCGCTCGACGGCGGCTTGGATGGCCACGGCGCCCAGCTCCCAGGCCGCGAGGTGGGCGAAATCGCCCAGCAAACCCCCGATGGGCGTGCGGGCGGCGGAAACGATGACGATGGGATCGGACATGGTGGGCTCCGGGGCTGTAATCGAATGGAACTCGCGATTTTGGCGCGTTTGCTGCGGCGCAATATCAGCAGGGGCTCAGCAGCCACAGCCCCAGCTGATGGCGTCGGCCGACAGCAGGTGCCAAGCGCCGTTCAGGTTCACCAGCAGCAGGCGCAGCCAAGGGTCGTCGTGCTTGGGGATTTCGTCCAGGTGGCCGGGACCGCGGCCGGTGGCTTCGACCCACAGCAGGTCGGGCACGCCGTCGGCGTCCAGGTCGAAGGGGCGCAGCTCGGCTTGGGTGAAGCCGGTGCGGGCACGGTCCAGGGCGAAGACCTGGCGTTCGCTGCGCGCCGGGCCGGGCGGCAGGGGACGCGTGCTGTGCAACCAGAACAGGCGCGGCGGGCCACCGGCTTGGGTGGCTGGGGGGAAGCCATTGCGCCGCCGCGTGGCGGCGTCGGTGTCGCCGAAGGCGTAGCCCAGGCCGTGCCAGTTCTGGCACATGGCCTCGTTGTCGGGCAGCCAGGCCCGGTTCGCCCACTGCGGGGTGTGTTCTTCGCCACGGACGCGGCCGTCGCCGAGCAGGTCGATGCGGTGCAGTTTCTTGGTCAGGCGTTCGACGCGCGCCCCGGCGAACTGGGGGCCGGGGGCGTAGAGCTCGCCGACGAACCACTGCTGCCGGGCGTCGAAGCGCGCGGCCAATTCGGCCAGGGGCTCGCCGGGGCCGGCCAGTTCGGTCGGATTGCGGAACCAGGAGGGGCGCAGCGCCGGCAGGGGCAGCGCCTGCCACAGCGCCATGTTCAGCGCGGCATCGGCCTCGAAGCCGTTGCCCCGCACCGGTCGCAAGGCCTCCGGCGTCCACGCGGGCCAGGGTCGCGGCGGGTCGCGGTGGTCCACCATCTGGCCGTGCAACTGGCGGCGCATGGCGGCCAGTTCGGGGTCTTGCGCGAGTGCGGCGCAGCCCGCGAGGGCGTCGCAGGGTCGGCCGCGCCACATGACGTACTGACCGAGGTGCTCCCAGTTGGGCTCGATGGCGAAGGCCAGGCGGGGGTTGAAGTCGGGGTTGGGCAGGCCGTCGGGGCCTTGGGGTTGGGCGATGCGCTCCATGGCCACGGGCGTTTCGGCCAGGTAGCGGCAGGCGATGTGGCCCCGCTGGACGGGCGCGCCAGGGGCGACCGCCGTTCGGACGGGGCAATAGTCGGTGCCGCTCGGCGCCTCCAGCATCAATTCGGCGTTCAGGGGAAGCCGCGCCAGCACCTCGCCCTGCGGGCTCGGCGCCGCACGCAGAAAGACGCCTTGGCCGGCCACCCAGCGCAGCTCGCTCGGGACCCCGCCCACGCCCGCACGCCGCGGTGCCACCGGGGTGGCGCTCAGCACGTGGCAGGGCACGAAGCCGGTCTGGTCCCAGCGGACACTGCCCCAGCAAAACTCGGTGCCCGCCACCGCCCGCACGGCCGCCAAACGGCTGCCCTGTTGCAGGTGGACCAAGACGGGAGCGTCTGCCCGCGCTTCGGTGCGGACGGGCAGCACCGGCACCTGAACCCACCGCGTGCCGAGTTCGGGGGGCTGTGCCCCCGCGTTCAGGGCGCCCCAAGCCAACAGAAGGGCCAGCCGTTTCATCGGCCCACCAAACGTTCGGCCAGGCGCGCCAGCGTGGGCTCGTCTTGCCACCCTGGCAGGCTGGCCAGTTGGAAGGGCAGGTGGCTGTAGCGGTGCAACAGCATCAGGCGCAGCAGTGGCACGGGGTCGGCGGGCACCGGCTGAAGCAGGCCGTCGAACCAGGCCTGCACGCGCGCCGGCACGCCGCTGCACAAGAAGCACAGCGGCCCCAGCCAGTCGTAGGCGGGCAGGCCCACCAGGCCGTCGCCGAAGTCGAACATGCCCGCCAGGGCGTCGTGCTCGTCCACCAGCAGGTTCATGGGCGTGTACTCGCCGGTGAGCAGCACGTCGGGCGCGCCCTCGGCAGGCAAGGGGCCGTCCAGGAACGCGGGCAACTGGGCCAGGAAGTGCGCGGGTAAGCCGGTGCGCTGCTGGCGCGCCACGCACTGCGCCCGCTGCCGGGTCAGGAAGTCGGCCCAGGCCGGGGCGCGCTCGGCTTGGTCGCCGACGGGCAGGGCGTGCACTTCGCGCGCCAGTTCGCCCAGGCGCTGCAACAAGGTCAGGCGCTGGATCTCGGTCATGTACGGCCAGCGGGTCAGCAAGAGCTGGCCGGGCAGCTGGGTCATGCGCGTCCAGCGCCAGGCGTCTTGCTCGCCTTGGGCCAGCAGCGTGGGCGTGGGCAGGCTCAGCTGGCCCTGCAGGCGCTGCAGCAGGCCCTGCTCGAAGTGCGCGTGGTCGGCCAAGAAGGGCGGGAACAGCTTGAGCACCTGCGCATCGCCCAACAGCGCGACCAGCACGGTGCCCTCGCCCGCCGCCCGCCAGTCGCCGGTCCAGCCTTGGGCCCTGACCAGGGCTTCCATGGCCGGACGCCAAGCCTCGGGCTGGTCGTGAAAGGCGTCGAAGGCGCGCGGGTCTTGTGCAGGACCACCGCTGGGCAGGGGCAGGCGGGTCACGGGCGCACCATGAACTGGCTGCCGCGCACGTCCTTGGCCACCTGCTGCAAGTGCGCCGCGAAGGCGGCGTCTTCGCCGCGCAGGAGCTGCGGCAGCAGGAAAAAGAAGTCGTCGCGCCCGCACCACTCGCGCATGGCGTCGTCCCAGCTGTTCCAGCGGCGGCGCTCGCTCTCGCTCATGTCGGGCTTCCAGGCCACGAGGTAGGCGCGCTCGAACAGGCTGATGAGCATCTCGAAGATCACCTGCATGCGCTCTCGCTGCTCGGGCGTGGGGTTCTCCAGCGCGGCGGCGGTGCGCAGCTGCAGGTCGCTGTGCTGCAGCACGACCTTGAGGAACTCGTCGTAGGCGTCGGCCAGCAGCAGGTAGGCCTCCTCTTCCTCGTTCTCACGCTCGGCGCGCTCTTGCTTGAGGAACACCCAGATGGCGAAGGGCAAGCCCACCACCGTGACGATGAAGCTCGCCATCTCGAGGGTTTCGTGCCAGTTGATGTCCATGCAATCGCGGGGGGGCCGGTGGGGCCTCGATTCTGCGCTGCGGCCTATCCTGCTCGCTGCCGTTCCGAAGCCCATCGTTGGAGACCCGACCGTGCCCTTCCTGCGTCACCCTGGCCTGACCCTGGCCCTGCTGCTTTCCCTGGCCACGTCGCCCTTGCAGGCGCAGACCGCGCCAACCTCGCTGGATGGGGTGTACGCGTCGCCGGCGCAGATGAGCGCCGAGAACCGCGCGGCCCTTCAGGCCTGGTTGGGCAAGAACCGGCGCGATCTGGGCGCGCCCGACGCCGTCGCCGCTTTGGCCGCGCGACTGGCGCCGGCCCGCGTGGTCGGCATCGGTGAAGCCACCCACGGCACGCACGAGGACATGGTCTTGAAGGCCGACCTCATCCTGGCCCTGGTGCGCGAGCACGGCTTCCGGGTCGTCGCGCTCGAGTCCAACCGCGCCGTGGGCGAGCGCTTGCAGCGCTTCATCGCCCCCGGCAGCGCCGAGTCCGACGTGGGGCGCGCGCTGCACGAATCGCGGATCTTCGAGGTCTACCGCGTGGAGGCCCTGGGGCGCTTGCTGCTGGGTTTGCAAGCCTTCAACCGGCAGGCGGTGGAGCCGGTCCGCGTGGTGGGGATCGACGTGCAAGACCCGGTGCGCGACGGGCAGGCGGCCTTGGCCGCCCTGCGCGCCCGCGATGCCGCCCGGGCCGATCGCCTGCAGGCCGCCTTGGGGACCTTGGTGCAAGGGGCGCCCACCTCCATGCCCGGTCCTTTTGCCAAGGCCACCCGGGCAGAGTGGGAGGCCTGGCGGGATGCGGCGTCGGCTTTGGAAGCGGCCTTGCCCCCCGAGCTCGACCCTGACGGGCACGAGGCCGCGTACGCCCTGCGCATGGCCATCCACACCTTCGAGTTCAACGTGCAAGGCGCCTCGATGATGGACCTGCCCACCGAGGCATTCACCCGGCGCGACGTGGCCATGGCCGAGCGCACGGTGCGGGCGGCGGGGCGGCAGGGGCGGGTGGCCCTGTGGGCGCACGACGGGCACGTGGCCGACCACGGCTACTTGCTGGCCGGTGCCGCCGCGCCCACCACCGGCCTGGCCTTGCGCCAACGGCTGCAGGCGGGCTACCAGAGCGTGAACTTCACGTACGGCGCCGCGACCTTCCACGCTCGCCGCATCAATGCCGAGGGGCAGATGGAGCGGGGCGGGGCCGTGCCCACGTGGTTTCGCACGATGGGCCCCGGCTCGCTCGACGCGGCCCTGGTGGACGGCGGCGATGCGGCGGCGGCCTTCTGGGTCGACCTGGCCGCCATGCCGCGCGACGAGCGCTTTGCCGCTTGGTTTCGGGCCACGCCCTTCGTGCGCGGTGGCTACGGGGCGGCGGTGATGCCGCCCGAGATGGAGCGGGCCTACGAGAGCCCCGACGTCCTGGGCTACGGCGTGGACGTGCTCGTGCGCCTGCCGACGCTGAGCCCGTCGCGCTTCTACGCCAAGCCCATGCCCTGAGGACCGGGGCTCGGTCGGCCCAGCGCTCGTGCGGCGATGACCGAAGCCCAGACGACCATGGACAGCTGGACGAGGGCGACCAGCGAGTGAGGCCATCCCGCCATGCTCAGGGTTTCGCGACCTCTTGCAGCGCTTGCACCGCAGCGTCCAGCACCTCGTCGCGGCCAGCCAGCCAGCCGGACCATGTGGTCGCCACCGGCTGATCGGGCGCGATGCCGCGACCGACGAACTCCTGCCCGTCGGCCAGCAGGTCGCGCTTGACGCACAGGCGAGCTTGGCCGCCGCCGGGCAGCTTGAAGAACAGCGGCTGGCCTGTGCTGCCACCGGTGGCGGCGCCCAGGACCGGGCCCCGCCCGAGCGAGCGGAACGCGGCCGTGAAGTCTTCGGCTGCCGAGTACGTCCCAGGCCCAACGAGCAGCGCCAGCGCCCCGCGGTAGTGGCGCTTGGGGTCGGGCAGGACGTCGCCATGGTGACCGCCCTCCAAGGGCATTGCCCGTCCCCAGGCACGCCAGGCGGACACCTGGGTTCGCGTCCACCAGCGTGAGCTGGCGATGGGGCGATCGCTCAACGTGGCCAAGATGCGGTAGCCCACCTGGCTGTTGCCGCCGCCGTTGTGGCGCACGTCGAACACGATGGCGCGGGACTGGGCAATCTCGTCGAAGGCGGCCATGAAAGCGTCGGCGGCGCTGTCGTCGGCAAAGCTGTTGAGCTCCACCAAGGCAATGTCACCGGGCAACTTGCGCCAGGCAAAGGCCGGTCGTTCTTCCAACTCCCAAGCGCGGGCCACCGAAACCCGCGGTATGCGCACATGGCGCGTTCGTGTGCCGTCGCCCAGCTGCAAGCGCACCGCCTGGCCCAGGTTGCCAGCGAGCAGCGACTGTCCGTAGGCGCGATGCTTGCGGTCCTGCGGCGTCGAGGCGCTGAGGGTCGGCAGCACACGTCGGGCGACGTGGGTCTCGACGGCCAGTCCATCGACGCGGAGGACCTGCTGTCCAACCCGCACGCCCTGCTTCGCCAGGGCAGGATCGAGAACGGCCGTGATCACCACCCGGTCCTCAATGCGAGCCGTTCGCAGGGCGGGACGTGCCCAAAGGGCCTCCCACAAGGCCTCGGGTGGATACACATTGCTGTGGCCGTCGTTCAAGGCGGCCACCATGCGCATCAGTTCACCGTAGTAAGTCAGGGTGTCCGGTGTTTTTTGCACCCGTTCCAGGGTGCGCAGGTAGAGCGCATCCCAGTCCAAGTCCGGGACCAAGTCGAAGTTGGCAAAGTGGTTCTTCGCCTCCATCCACAGGCGCGAGACGCCAGCCAAGCGCTCGACCAGGGGCAAGCTGGCGCGGTAGCCGGTTTCGAGTGCAGCGGCACCCTGCAAGCGACGCTCCAAGGCGTCGCGTTGGTGTGCGCGTGCGACGAGCGCTTGCCAGCGTGGATCCTCGCGCAACGGTGCCAGACGCGCCTCGGCTTCAAGCCACGCGGCAGGCACGGCACGCCCAACCCGCAGCATGGTCTCCAGCGTCTGCAGCGCTTCATGGTGCCGACCCTGATCGGCCTGCAAACGCAGCAAGTCCCAGGCGTTGTGCGAGGTCAGGCCGTTGTCTCTGCGGTCTTCCTCCAGCAAGGCCAAAGCCTCCGCCGCATGGCCCTCGTCCATGCGCCGTTGTGCGGCCTCCAAGCGAGGCGATTGCGCCGCGGCCAGCGACATGCTCGCCAGCCAGACAAGGGGCCACAGCCCGCGGGAGAAACGAAGAAAACGCATACGGCCCTTTTTTGAAGAGGGCGCGGATTGTCAGCGTGCAAATCGTCGGTTCGCGTCGTACGGAAACACGTCGTGCACGTGCCCGGCCAGGATGGCGTCCTTGCAGCGCTGCCAGAAGGCCGGGTCGAGCAGGTCGGCGTGGTGCTTCATGAAGGGCTCGCGCACGCCAGGGTGGCCGAGCAGGAAGGGGCCGAAGGTTTCGGGGAAGACGTCGCCCTTGTTCACGGCGTACCAGATCTCACCGCTCATCTCGTCTTCCTCGTTGCGTGGCGCGGGCACCTTGCGGAAGTTGCAGTCGGTCAGGTACTCGATCTCGTCGTAGTCGTAGAACACGACCTTGCCCTGGCGCGTGACGCCGAAGTTCTTCCACAGCATGTCGCCCGGGAAGATGTTGGCCGCCACCAGGTCTTTGATGGCGTTGCCGTACTCGACCACCGCGGTTTCCATTTGCGCGGGGGTGGCGTCTTGCAGGTAGATGTTCAGCGGCACCATGCGGCGCTCGATGTAGACGTGCTTGAGCACGAGGTCGTCGCCGTTCTCCTCCAACAGGCTGGGGCAGAAGTGCTTGAGTTCCTTGATGAGTTCTTCGTCGAAGCGGTGGCGGGGCAGCGCGACGTTGCTGTACTCCAGCGTGTCGGCCATGCGGCCCACGCGGTCGTGCTGCTTGACCAGCAGGTACTTGCTCTGGATCAGCTCGCGGGTCGTGTCCTTCTGAGGCGGGTAGAAGTCCTTGATCAGTTTGAACACGAAGGGGAAGCTGGGCAGGTCGAACACCAGCATGACCATGCCCTTGATGCCGGGCGCGATGCGGAACTTGTCGGAGCTGTGGCGCAGGTGGTAGAGCAGGTCCCGGTAGAACAGGTTCTTGCCGTGCTTTTGCAGGCCGATGGCGTTGTACAGCTCGGCCCGCGGCTTCTTGGGCATGAGCCCGCGCAGGAACTGCACGCAGGCGCTGGGCACCTCCATGTCCACCATGAAGTAGGCGCGGGCGAAGCTGAACAGCATCAGCAGGTCGTCCTCGCCGAAGAGCATGGCGTCGATGACGAGCTGGCCGTTGGCGTCGTGCAGGATGGGCAGTGCGAAGGGGATCTCGCGGAAGCCGTTGACGATCTTGCCCACGATGTAGGCGCCCTTGTTCCGGTAGAACAGGCTGGAGAGCACCTGGATCTGGAAGTTGGTGCGCCAGCGCTCGCCACCCAGGCGCGACTGCACGGCGTCCATCACGTGCGCCGCGTCGCGGGCCGGGTTGGCGAACGGCCGCTGCAACTGGAAGTTGGTGACGATGCGGCGGAAGGTCTCGGCCAGTTTGCCGGGCTCGGGGTAATAGGCGCGGTAGGTGGGGGTGGCGGCGGGCTCGTCGTTCTCGATGTACTCGGTGCTGACCGCCGGGCGCACGAACAGGAAGTTGTTGTGGAAGTAGCTGTGGTGCAGGATGCGCGTGCACACCGAGTTGAAGAAGGTCTCGGCCAGCTCGGGCTGCAGGTGGTCGGTCAGCAGGCCGATGTAGTGCAGCTTGACCTGCTGCCAGACCTCCATGGGCAGTTGGCTGGCGCCGAAGCGCGACTGCAGCAGTTCGACGTTTTCGCCCACGCGCTGGTCGTAGAACTCGATCCGGTCGGCCTGGGCGCGCTGTTGCCCGTGCCAGTCGGCCGTCTCGAAGCGGGCCTTGGCCTTCGCGGTCGTCTCGCGAAACAGGCGGTAGTGGCGGTTGAAGCCCCCGAGCAGGCACTCGGCAATTTCGAAGGCGCGGGGGTCGTTAAGGCGGTGGGGAAACATCGTCGATGCCGGTGGAGCCCAAGTAGCGTTGTGCCACGGCCGCCAGGCCCTTGGCGTAGGCGATCTGCACCTCGTGCAGGCCGCTGGCGGTGATGCGCAGGTCGTCCAGCAGGCCGTTGTGCAGGCCGTATACCCAGCCGTGGACGACCACGGTTTGACCGCGCTCCCAGGCGTCCTTGACCACCGTGGTGTGGCACAGGTTGCGGGCCTGTTCCAGCACGTTCAACTCGACCAGGGCGTCGACCTGGCGGGCCGGGTCTTCGATGCAGCGCAGCAGGCCCTGGTGCGCGTCGCGCACGTCTTGGACGTGGCGCAGCCAGTTGTCCACCAGGCCGGCGCGTCGGCCGCTCAGCGCCGCGCGCACCCCGCCGCACTGGCTGTGGCCGACCACGATGATGTGCGTCACCTTCAAGACGTCCACCGCGTACTGGATGACCGACAGGGCATTGAGGTCGCTGTGGACCACGAGGTTGGCCACGTTGCGGTGCACGAAGAGTTCGCCCGGCAGCAGGCCCACCAGGTCGTTGGCGGGCACGCGGCTGTCGCTGCAGCCGATCCACAGGTACTGCGGTTCTTGCTGCGCCAGGAGCTTGGTGAAGAAGCCCGGCTCGCGGGCCTCCATCTTGGCGGCCCACTTTTGGTTGTTGGCAAACAGTTGGTCGAGGGCGTCGCTCATGGGGCCGGGTTCGGGAGGTCGTCGCGCACGGCGGCGTAGAGGTGGCGGTCGATGACTTGCCCGCGCTTGAAGGCGCTGCGCCGCTGCACGCCTTCCAGCGCCATGCCGGCACGGCGGGCCACGCCCATGCTGCGGGTGTTGCCGGCATGGATGGGGGCGAACACGCGGGTGATGCCGTCTTGCGCCAGGCCGCGCGCGACCATGAGGCGCGCGGCGTGGCTGGCCACGCCTTGCCCCCAGTGGGCCGGAGCCAGCCACCAACCGGTTTCGAGGTTGCAGCGCTGGAAGCCGTCCAGCGGCGACAGGCCGCAGCCGCCTTGGGGAACGTCGTGCAGGCAAATCGCCCAGTTGTCGCCCATCGCCAACTGCCCTTCGTCCACCCACCACTGCGCATCCTTCAGGGTGTAGGGCTCGGGCCAGGTGTCGCTCATCCAGCGAAGCACCTCGTCGTCGTTGGCCGCCCGGGCCAAGGCTTCGGCGTCGGTGCTTCGCCAGGGGCGCAGCGTCCAGCCTGGGTGGGGCAGGGCCAGCGTCGGCAGGCTCATGCGGGGCGGGGCATCTTGCCGCCCATCCAGCCCAGTGGCCCCAGCACCAGGCTGCAAGCGAAGACCCACCACAGGGTGAAGGTGCCGCCTTCGAAGGCCAGGATGCCCAGCGAGCGCAGCACCAGCACGGCGATGGCCGCCATGCCCAGCAGGGTGCACAGCGCGCCGGCGCCGCGCGTCAGGCCCTGGATGGGGCCGTCGTTGGCCGCGGCCACGAAGAGGCCGTAGCCCAGCAAGGTCAGTCCGGGGTAGGCCAGCCAGGCCGTCCAGCCGGGTTGCAAGCCGCTGACCCCCACGGCCGACCCCGTGAGCACCCCGCCCGAAAGCAGGCCCAACACGACCATCAAACCGCCAAAGGCCAGCATCAACATCACATCGTCTCCGCGAAGAGTTCTCGGCCGATCAGCATGCGACGGATTTCGCTCGTGCCGGCCCCGATCTCGTACAACTTGGCGTCGCGCCACAGGCGACCCAGCGGGTACTCGTTGATGTACCCGTTGCCACCATAAATCTGGATGCCTTCGCCGGCCATCCAGGTCGCCTTCTCCGCGCACCAGAGGATGACGCTGGCGCAGTCCTTGCGCACTTGGCGAACGTGACCGGCGCCCAGCAGGTCGAGGTTCTTGCCGACCGTGTAGCAAAAGGCGCGGGCGGCCTGCAGCACGGTGTACATGTCGGCCACCTTGCCCTGGATCAGCTGGAACTCGCCGATGCTCTGGCCGAACTGCTTGCGGTCGTGGATGTAGGGCACCACGTTGTCCATCACCGCTTGCATGATGCCGATGGGGCCGGCGGCCAGCACGGCGCGCTCGTAGTCCAGGCCGCTCATCAGCACCTTGGCGCCCTGGTTCAGGCCGCCCAGGATGTTCTCGGCGGGCACCTCGACGTCCTGGAACACCAGCTCGCCCGTGTGGCTGCCGCGCATGCCCAGCTTGTCCAGCTTCTGCGCGATGGAGAAGCCCTTCATGCCCTTCTCGATCAGGAAGGCGGTGACGCCGCGCGCGCCCAGCTCGGGCTCGGTCTTGGCGTAGACCACCAGGGTGTCGGCGTCGGGGCCGTTGGTGATCCACATCTTGCTGCCGTTGAGCAGGTAGTAACCGCCCTTGTCTTCGGCCTTGAGCTTCATGCTGATGACGTCGGAGCCGGCGCCGGGCTCGCTCATGGCCAGCGCGCCCACGTGCTCGCCGCTGATCAGCTTGGGCAGGTACTTGGCGCGTTGGGCCTCGTTGCCATTGCGCTTGATCTGGTTCACGCACAGGTTGCTGTGCGCGCCGTAGCTCAGGCCGACCGAGGCGCTGGCGCGGCTGATCTCTTCCATGGCCACCATGTGCGCCAGGTAGCCCATGTTGGCGCCGCCGTACTCCTCGGGCACGGTGATGCCGAGCACGCCCAGCTCGCCCATCTTGCGCCACAGGTCCATGGGGAACTGGTCGCTGCGGTCGATCTCGGCCGCGCGCGGGGCGATCTCGGCGTCGGCAAAGGCGCGCACGGCGTCGCGCAGGGCGTCGATGTCGTCGCCGAGTTGGAAGTTCAGGCCGGGGAGGTTCATGGCAAGGGTTACTTCGTGTTTCGTGGAGCCTGCCATTCTAGGAAGGGCTCTCTAGGGAGGTCTTTACGATCGGGCCATGCACGTCCAACAGATCCTCTTCAGCCAAGGCTTTGGCACCCGTCACGAATGCACCGGCATGGTGGTCAACGGCCAGGTGAGCCTGGCCGGTCGCGTGCTGGACGACCCCTTCGAGGACTTGGACACCGACGGCCTCGTGCTGCACGTGAACGGCGAGGCCTGGCCCTACGCCGAGAAGGCCGTGGTGCTGCTGCACAAGCCGGCGGGCTTTGAATGCAGCATGAAGCCCAAGCACCACCCCAGCGTGTTGAGCCTGCTGCCCGGCCCCTTGCGGGTGCGCGGCATCCAGCCCGTGGGGCGCCTGGACGAAGACACGACGGGCCTGCTGCTGCTGACCGACGACGGCGCCTTGATCCACAAGTGGACGCACCCCAAGCGCAAGCTGCCCAAGGTGTACGACGTGACCTTGAAGCACCCCATGGATGAGGCCGCCCGGCAGAAGTTGCTGGCCGGCGTGGTGCTGGACGACGACCCGGAGCCGGTGGTGGCCAGTGCGGCCGAGTTGCTGACGCCGACGCTTTTGCGCCTGACCATCACCAGCGGCCGCTACCACCAGGTCAAGCGCATGGTGGCGGCGGTGAGCAACCGCTGCGAGGGCCTGCACCGCAGCGGATTTGGCCAGCTCAGCGTGCCGCCCGACCTGAAGCCCGGCGGCTGGGTCTGGGTCGATCCCTCAGCCGTTTAGGCCTGGGCGGGAGGGGCCGTGAGCCCCAAGCGTTGGCCGATCTCCAGCACCAGCTCGCTCTGGTTCAGCGCGTAGAAGTGCAGGCCCGGCGCACCGCCGGCCACCAAGCGCTCGCAAAGGCGGGTGATCACGTCCAGGCCGAAGGCGCGGATCGAGGCCGCGTCGTCCAGGAAGCCTTCCATCTTCAGCGCCACCCAGCGGGGGATGTCGATGCCGTCGCGCTGCGCGAACTGCGCGATGCGGTGGAAGTTGTGGAAGGGCATGATGCCCGGCACGATGGGCTGCGTGACGCCCAGCTTGCGCGCCTCGTCCACGAAGTGGAAGTAGGCCTCGGGGTTGAAGAAGAACTGGGTGATGGCGCCGTCGGCCCCGGCCTTCATCTTGTGCGCGAAGTGCTGCAGGTCCTTGGCGGCGTAGCGGCACTGCGGGTGGGTCTCGGGGTAAGCGGCCACCTCGATGTGCCAGTCGGCGCCTTGCGTTTCGCGGATGAAGGCGACCAGCTCGTCGGCATACCGGAACTCGCCCAAAGACGCCGTGCCGCTGGGCAGGTCACCGCGCAGCGCCACCACGCGGCGGATGCCCTGGGCGCGGTACTCGGCCAGGATCTCGCTGATGGTCTCGCGCGTGGCGCCCACACAGCTGAGGTGCGGGGCGGCCTGCGCGCCGGTGGCGGCGATGGCCTTGACCGTGGCCAGGGTCTTCTCGCGCGTGGCGCCGCCGGCGCCGTAGGTGACGCTGAAGTACTCGGGCTGCAAGCGCTGCAGCGCGGGCACCACCTGGTTCAGCAGCTTGTCGTGCCCCACAGGGGTGTTGGGCGGGAAGAACTCGACCGAAACCGGAACTCGGGTCATGACTCGATCCAAATGAAGAACTCGCGGTTGCCGTCGCCACCGGCGATGGGGCTCGCGAAGTAGTCGCGCACCCGCAGGCCCAGGGCCTGCACGGCGTCGCGCAGTTTGTGCTCGACCTCGGCGTACGAGGCCTCGTCCTTGACCAAGCCGCCCTTGCCGATCTGGCCGGGCTGCAGCTCGAACTGCGGCTTGACCAGCAGCAAGAGCGTGCGCGCCAGCGGGGCCACGGCGGGCAGCACGAGCGTGAGCGAGATGAAGCTCAGGTCGCCCACGGCCACGTCGAAGGGGTCGCCCCCCACGGCCTCCAGCGTCAGCTCGCGGGCGTTGATGCCCTCGAGGCAGCGCAGGCGCGCGTCGCCGCGCAAGCGCGGGTGCAGTTGGCCGTGGCCCACGTCCACGCCGACCACCGAGGCGGCCCCGGCGTGCAGGCAAACCTCGCTGAAGCCGCCCGTGCTTTGACCGAGGTCGAGCACCCGCTGATCCCTGAGGGCCAGGCCGGTGTGCACCAAGGCGCCTTCCAGCTTCAGGCCGCCGCGCGAGACCCAGCGGGTCTCGGCGTCGTCGGTCACCCTCAGCTCGCAGCGCGTGGGCAGGACGTCGCCGGCCTTCTTGGGCGCGGCCCAGCCTTGCGGACCGAGCCACTGCACCGCCCCGGCCGCGATCAGCCGCTGGGCGGCCGACCGCGTGGGCGCCAGGCCGCGCTGGACCAACAGTTGGTCCACGCGCGTTTGCAAAGGGTTGGGGCTCATGGATGAATGCGCCATCCCCGGACGCGGAGCGTCCGCCTTCAGCGACCCCGGCGGGACCGGCTTCGCCGGACCGCTCGGGGTGCCCCCTTGAGGGGGAGGCGGCGAAGCCGCTTCGGGGGTGGGCTCAGTACCTGTACGTGTCGCCCTTGAAGGGGCCTTGCGGCGTCACGCCGATGTACGCGGCCTGGGCGGGCGTCAGCTCGCTCAGTTGGGCGTTCAGCGTCGTCAGCTGCAGGCGGGCCACCTTCTCGTCCAGGTGCTTGGGCAGCACGTAGACCTTGCCGGTTTCGTACTTGTCCTTGTGGGCGTACAGCTCCACCTGGGCCAGGGTTTGGTTGGCGAAGCTGGAGCTCATCACGTAGCTGGGGTGGCCCGTGCCACAGCCCAGGTTCACCAGGCGGCCCTTGGCCAACAGGATGATGCGCTTGCCGTCGGGAAACACGACGTGGTCGACCTGCGGCTTGATTTCTTCGAAGGTGCAGCCTTCCAGGCCAGCGACGTCGATCTCGTTGTCGAAGTGACCGATGTTGCAGACGATGGCGTTGGGCTTCATCTTCTCCATGTGGGCGCGCGTGATGACGTCGCGGTTGCCCGTGGCGGTGACGAAGATGTCGGCCTTGTCCATGGCGTACTCCATGGTCACGACGCGGTAGCCCTCCATGGCGGCCTGCAGCGCGCAGATGGGGTCGATTTCGGTGACCCAGACCTGGGCGCTCAAGGCGCGCAGGGCCTGGGCCGAGCCCTTGCCCACGTCGCCGTAGCCGGCCACGACGGCGATCTTGCCGGCCACCATCACGTCGGTGGCGCGCTTGATGGCGTCGACCAGCGATTCACGGCAGCCGTACAGGTTGTCGAACTTGCTCTTGGTGACGCTGTCGTTCACGTTGATGGCGCGGAACAGCAGCGTGCCCTTGGCGGCCATCTCGTTGAGGCGGTGCACGCCGGTGGTGGTTTCCTCGGTCACGCCGATGACCTCGGCGCTCTTGCGGGTGTACCAGGTCGGGTCCACGGCCAGCTTGGCCTTGATGGCGGCAAACAGGATGCGCTCTTCTTCGCTGCCCGGGTTGGCCAGCACCGACAGGTCCTTCTCGGCCTTCTGGCCCAGGTGCAGCAGCAGGGTCGCGTCGCCGCCGTCGTCCAGGATCATGTTCGGGCCTTCGCCCGGCGTGCCGGCCGCGCCGAAGTCGAAGATGCGGTGCGTGTAGTCCCAGTAGTCCTCCAGGGTTTCGCCCTTGTAGGCGAACACCGGCGTGCCGCGGGCCACCAGCGCGGCGGCGGCGTGGTCTTGCGTGCTGAAGATGTTGCAGCTGGCCCAGCGCACGTCGGCGCCCAGGGCTTGCAGGGTTTCGACCAGCACGGCCGTCTGGATGGTCATGTGCAGGCTGCCCGTGACGCGGGCGCCCTTCAAGGGCTGGCTGGGGGCCAGCTCGCGGCGGATGGCCATCAGCGCGGGCATCTCGCCTTCGGCGATGTTGATCTCTTTGCGGCCCCAGTCGGCGAGCGACAGGTCGGCGATGTGGAACTGGTCGGTGGAAATGGGTTTGGCAACGGCGTTCATGCGCGGGCTCCGAAAATGATCACGGGCCGCCGAACGGAATGGGGGTTCAGGTGCGAGCTCACCCACGCCGAATCAGCGGGTGAGCGCGGTTGCCATTGGCCCGGGAGGGCCTTCGCTTCGAGCCTGGCCGTCGTTACAGACGGTTGCAGCGCTCCTCGAAACGAGCCCCGGATTATGCGGGTCTTTCCCAATGTGTGTTGCTTTCCAGCTTCGCCCTCTCGGGCTTGTGGGGGCCATCCGGGCGTGGGGGCCGTGCATTTGGGCACACTGCCGCCCTTCGCCGAGGAGCCAGGCTCCCTTCGCTGTCCCCCCCTAGGAATTTCAACCATGATCTCGACGCCTTCGCCGCGTGGCACCTCCGCCGCGTTGACCTTGGCCCTGCTGTTGGCCGCCTGCGGTGGCGGTGGCGGCGGCTCCACCCCCGCGCCCACGCCCGCACCGCCGCCGCCGGCGCCGACCGTGTCGACCACCGGCGCCGACCCCTGCACCGGCAGCAACGCCTACGGACTGACCACGTTGGCCGGCGAGCTGGTGGGCAAGCAGGCGGCTGCGGCGGTCGTGGGGTGCACGGGCGCCATCGTGGCCCCCGAGTGGACCCAGACCGCCGGTCCGGCCGTGGCCCTGCTCAGTGCCAAGTCCCAGGTCATCCACTTCGAGCCCGCCGTGGCCGGCACCTACGGCTTCCGGGTGCGCTTCACCGACCCGAGCGGCACCGCCCGCACCGAAGACCTGACGGTGGCCGTGACGGCGCCGGCCCAGGCGGTGCGCGCCGTGGTGCGCAACCACCAAGCCGTTCGCATGGGCGGCAAGATCTCGCTGCGCGCGTGGGCCCCGACGGGCGAGTCGGTCAACAGCGTCAGCTGGGTGCAAACCGCGGGCCCGACGGTGAGCCTGCAGAACGTCGACCCGCTGGCCAAGCAATTCGTGGCGCCAGAGGTGGCCCGCGATACCGTGCTGCGCTTCCGCGCGACGGTGACGACCGCCAACGGGGCCAGCGACTCGCACGAAGCCCTGGTGCTCGTGGAGCGGCACGTGCAGGCCTCGGCCAGCGACGCCAACGCCGTCTGGGGCGGCGACCACATCTCCCGCGTCTACGCCTACCGCGCCAGCAGCCCGTACGCCAGCGCCTTGGTGCGCTGCACCTACGACTCGGCGCAAAGCGACCGGGCGCTGTGCCCCTTGAGCCAGTTGCCCTTCTTGGCCCAGGACGTCGCGGCGGGCCAGATCCCCACGGTCGAGCAGGTGATGGACCGGGTGATCGTGTCGCACGACTGGCTGGGCGAGAACTTCGAGCAGTTCTTGCGCACCAACGACACCCGCGGTGACTTCCGCCGCATGCTGATGAGCACCACGGCCATCGTGCTGGGCGCGCACGTCCGTCCCTCGTTCTATTACGCGGGCACGGGTGCCATTTACCTGGATGCCGACAACTTCTGGCTGACGCCCGAGCAGCGCGACACGATCGACGAGGCGCCCGACTACCGCGCCGGCTTCGGCAACAGCCTGAGCTACTACGGCCTGTGGCGTTACGCCAAGGACAACCGGGGCTACCTGGCCTACTTCGACCCGCAGCGCCGCGTCACCCGCACCCAAGCCGACCTGTTGGCCGATGCCGGCTGGCTGATGTACCACGAGCTCACCCACGCGCTGGACTTCATGCCGCCGGGCCAGTACGCCGGCCTGAACCCCAGCCTGTCGGCCTGGGGCAACATCGCGCCGCGCTTCTCGGCGCGCCAGCTGGTGTCGGACTTGGTCAGCAGCGCCTACCCCTTGACCTCGACCGAGATGAAGGGCCTGGGCCAGGTGAAGTTCCAAGGGGTGACGGCCACCGCCACGCAAAACGCCTACACGGCCGACCAAGTGGCCGGCTTCTTCAGCGCCGACTTGGCCACCGACGAGTACGCCTACAGCACCTCTCGCGAAGACGTGGCCATGAGCGTGGAAGAAATGCTGATGAGCCGCCGCCTGGGTGTGCAGCGCGACGTGGCGATGGTTCCGCGCAATGGCGAGACCATTCAAACCAGCAATGTGCGCTGGGGCCAACGTGGCCGCGTGGGCGACCCGCGCATCAAGCCGCGCGTGCGCCAAGCCGCCTCCTTGGTGGTGCCGTGGCTGCCGAGCACCGAGGTCGACGCCCTGCCGGCCCCCGTGCAAATGCGCGTCGGCGAGTCCTGGAGCAGCAACTTGAACCTCAGCCCGGTTCGTCCGGCCGAGGCCAACGACCGCCGCCAGGCCTTGTCGGCCGCCGAGCAGTGGCAGCTGCGCAAGATGATGGAGCGCCAACAGGTGCACGAGCACCCCAAGCGCTTGCCGGCACACTGAGCGCGCGACTGCGCTTGCGATGAAAACGGGCGCCGCGGCGCCCGTTTTCCATGGGGCAAGGACCTCAGTCCGGGGCCGCCATCACGTGGCCCTGCACGGTCGCACCGGGCAGGGCGAACAGGCCCGCGCCCAGGTGGTGCAGGGTGTGCAGGTCGGCGTTGTCCTCGCGGAACGACCAGCGTCCTTGGGCGAACACGCGCGGGTCGGCCTGGGCGGCGAGCACTTCCACGAAGAAGGTGTCGTAGGCCGCCTCGCTGTGCGGCTCGCGAATCACCCGGCACTCCATGTGGGCGGCGCAGCCGCGCAACAGGGGCAGGCCCAGCAGCGGGCTGGCGTCGGCCGCCAGGCCGAAGCGTTCGAACTTGTCGCCGTTGCGGCCGCTGACGCTGCCCACGCTGAAGGTGGCGTCGGCCAGGGCGCGGGTGGGCACGCTGAGCACCAGGTGGCCGCTTGCCTGCACCAGCTCGCGCGTGAAGGTGCTCTTGTCGATCACCACCGCGATGCGCGGTGGCGTGAACTCCACCGGCATGGACCAGGCCGCGGCCATCACGTCGCGCTGGTCGCCGTGGGCGCTGGCCACCAGCACCGTGGGGCCGTGGTTCAGCAGGCGCGTGGCGTGCGCCAGCGCGACCGGGGTCACAGGAAGCGTTCGAGCAAGCGCCGCGAGGCGCGGTCCAGCGCCCAGCGGTCGGCGATGAACAGCATCAGCCCGTGGCTGGTGGTGATCAGCAGGCGGCCTTCGCCCGGGCCGCCCAAGCGCCGGATGTCTTCTTCGCTCTTCAGCACGAACTGCAAGGGGCCGCGGTCGGTCTCCACCGTCCACTCGCTGGGCGTGCTGAAGGTGCTGACCTTCACCAGGCGCTGCACCGTCGGGTGGAACTCGCGCTGGGCCAGTTCTTCTTGCAGCAGGCTGCGGGCGGGCTCGGGGCAGGTGGACAGGCGGTCCACCCAGGCGCGTTCGTGGCCGTCGGGGCCGACCAGGCTCAGGCCTTCGTCGGGCGCGCTGATGGGGTGGGCGCGCACGGGGTTCACCGGCTCGCCGTCCAGCAGCAGGCGGCCGAAGGGGTCGCGTTGCAGGTTCATGCCGAGGCCTCCACGTGCTGGTGCGGGTTGGGCGTCATGACGATCTCGCCCTCCTCTTGGTCCACGCGACGCACTTGGGCCTCCCACAGGCGCCAGTAGTGACCCTTTTGCTCGATCAGCTCGTCGTGCGGACCGACCTCGACGATCTCGCCGCGGTCCATGACCACCAGGCGGTCGGCCTTGCGCAGGGTGCTCAGGCGGTGCGCGATGGCGATGGTGGTGCGGCCTTTCACGAGGTTGTCCAGGGCCTTCTGGATTTCCTTCTCGGTCTCGGTGTCCACGGCCGAGGTGGCCTCGTCCAGGATCAACAGGGCCGGGTCGATCAGCAGGGCGCGGGCGATGGAGATGCGCTGGCGCTCGCCGCCGCTCAGGCCCTGGCCGCGTTCGCCCACCAGGCTGTCGTAGCCGTGGGGCAGGCGCAGGATGAACTCGTGCGCATGGGCGGCGCGGGCCGCGGCCACGATCTCTTCGCGCGTGGCGCCCGGCTTGCCGTAGGCGATGTTCTCGGCGATGGTGCCGAAAAACAGGAAGGGCTCTTGCAGCACCAGGCCGATGTGGCGGCGGTAGTCGGCCACCTTGATGCGGCGCAGGTCCACGCCGTCGATCTTGATGCTGCCCTCGGTCACGTCGTAGAAGCGGCAGATCAGGTTGACCAGGGTGCTCTTGCCCGAACCGCTGTGGCCCACCAGGCCGATCATTTCGCCCGGGCGGATGTCCAGGTCCAGGCGCTTGATGACGGCGCGGCTGCCGTAGCGGAAGTGCACGCCCTGCAGGCTCAAGGCGCCCTTGGCCTGGTCGAAAGGCACCGGCTGGGCCGGGTCGGGCACGTTGGAGACGTGGTCCAGGATGTCGAAGATTCGCTTGGCGCCGGCCGCGGCCTTTTGCGTCACCGAGACGATGCGGCTCATCGAATCCAGCCGGCCGTAGAAGCGCCCGATGTAGGCCAGGAAGGCCGTCAACACGCCGACCGTGATGCTCTGGTGGCTGATGAGCCAAATGCCCGTGACCCAGACCACCAGCAGGCCGACCTCGGTCATCAGGCCCACCGTGGGGCCGAACAGGCTCCAGGTCTTGTTCAGCTTGTCATTGACGGCCAGGTTGTTGGCGTTGGCCTCTTTGAAGCGGTTGGCCTCGCGCTTCTCTTGGGCGAAGGCCTTGACCACGCGGATGCCGGGGATGGTGTCGGCCAGCACGCTGGTGACCTCGCCCCAGACGCGGTCGATCTTTTCAAAGCCGGTGCGCAGGCGGTCGCGCACCAGGTGGATCAGCCAGGCGATGAAGGGCAGGGGCACCAGGGTGGCCAGGGCCAGGCCGGGGTGGATGCTGAACAGGATGGTGGCCGTCATGGCCAGCATCAGCACGTCGGTGATGAAGTCCAGCGCATGCAGGCTCAAGAACACCGAAATGCGGTCGGTTTCCGAGCCGATGCGGGCCATCAGGTCGCCCGTGCGCTTGTTGCCGAAGTACTCGAGCGACAGGCCCAGCAGGTGGTCGAAGGTGGCGGTGCGCAGGTCGGCGGCGATGCGCTCGCTGATCAAGGCCAGGATGTAGGTCTTGGCCCAGCCCAAGCCCCAACTGACGAGCGCCGCGCCGAACAGGCCCGACAGCAACAAGGCCACGTGCATGCGGTCGATGGGCTGGCCGTTCTGGAACGGGATCAGCACGTCGTCCATGAGGGGCATGGTCAGGTAGGGGGCGACCAAGGTGGCGCCGGTGGCGCCCAGCATCAGCAAGAAGCCCAGCAGCAGCTGCCCCTGGTAGGGCTTGGCAAAGCGCCACAAGCGCAGCAGCACCCAGGTGCTGGGCGGCGTGTGCAGCTCGCGGTGGCAGGTGGGGCATTCCTCGCTGTCGGGCGGCAAAGGCGCCTGGCAGGTGGGGCAGTGCTCGGCGTCGTCGCCGGCCGGGGCGTGCACCTGGCCGGCCATTTCCTCGAGCGCCCGCTCGAAGGCCTCGCTCAGGCGCTGCAGGCCCAGTTGTTCGCCCAGGGTGAAGGGCCAATGGGCCAGTCGCTGGTGCGCGTCGCTCAGTTCCAGCAGGCCCAGGCCGCCCTGGTCCTGCATCTTCAACTGCTGGCCGGGGGCCAAGCGCCAGGCGCCGCCGGCGGCGTCCAGCAGCCGGAAACCGGCCTCGCCCTGCACCAGCAAAAGCAGGCCGGGGACGAAGCGGCGCTGGGCGTCCAGGTCAACGCCAGCGGCCGCCACGACGTTCTCGCCCGGCTTCACGTGCGCTTGGGCGGCCACCCACTGAGGGTGCTGTCGCAGGGTGTCGCTGATGGGGAGGGGCTGCATCGGGCGCGGTTCTTGTTCGAATCGGCGGCGATTGTCAGCGCAGAATGAGGCCCATCGCCCCCAGCCCTTGGCCCTGTCCATGAGCAAGAAGAACGACATCAAGCTGTTGCGCATCAACTATTTGCGCGGTCCCAACATCTGGACCTACCGGTCCTGCCTCGAAACCTGGCTCGACCTGGGCGAGTTGGAGGACTTCCCCTCCAACCAATTGCCGGGCATGAACGAGCGCCTGTGCGCCTGGCTGCCCGCTTTGGTGGAGCACCACTGCGGGGTGGGCGAGCGGGGCGGCTTCTTGCAGCGCTTGCAAGAGGGCACCTGGTGCGGCCACGTGCTGGAGCACGTCGTGATCGAGCTGCTGAACCTGGCGGGCATGCCCACCGGCTTCGGCCAGACGCGCTCCACCAGCCAGCGGGGCGTTTACCGCATGGTGTTCCGGGCGCGCGACGAGCAAGTGGCCCGCGCCGCGCTGAAGGAGGGCCACGCGCTCTTGATGGCCGCCATCAACGACGAGGCCTTCGACCTGCCCGCCGCCGTGGCGCGGTTGCGCGACACCATCGACGACTGCTACCTCGGCCCGTCGACGGCCGCCATCGTGGCCGCGGCCACCGACCGCCGGATCCCGCACATCCGCCTGAACGACGGCAACCTGGTGCAGCTGGGCCACGGCGCCAAGCAGCGCCGGATTTGGACGGCCGAGACCGACCGCACCAGCGCCATCGCCGAAGGCATCGCCCGCGACAAGGACCTGACCAAGGCCCTGCTCAAGGCCGTGGGCGTGCCGGTGCCCGAGGGCGTGGTGGTCAAGAGCCCGGAAGAAGCCTGGGAAGCGGCCCAAGACCTGGGCCTGCCCGTGGTCGTCAAGCCCAGCGACGGCAACCATGGCCGGGGCGTGACCTTGGACCTGAAGGAAGAGGCCGACGTGCACGCCGCCTTCGCCCTGGCCGACCGCGAGGGCTCCGAGGTGCTCGTCGAGCGCTGCATCCCGGGCAACGAGCACCGCCTGCTGGTGGTGGGCGGCAAGCTGGTGGCCGCGGCGCGCGGCGAGTCGGCCTGGGTGGTGGGCGACGGCAAGCACAGCGTCAAACAACTCATCGACCAGCAGATCAACACCGACCCCCGTCGCGGCCTGACGGAAGACTTCCCCTTGAACCGCGTGGTGCCGGAAGAAGACCCGGTGGTGATGCTCGAGTTGCAGCGGCAGAACCTGCGCGTCGAGTCGGTGCCGGCGCACGGCCAGCGCGTGCTCATCCAGCGCAACGGCAACGTGGCCATCGACTGCACGCCGGAGGTGCACCCCGAGGTGGCCTATGCCGTGGGCCTGGCCGCGCGCACCGTGGGCCTGGACATCGCGGGCATCGACCTGGTGGCCGAAGACATCGGCCGCCCGCTGCAAGAACAAGGCGGCGCCATCGTCGAGGTCAACGCCGGCCCCGGCTTGCTGATGCACTTGAAGCCCGCCGAAGGCCTGCCCCAGCCGGTGGGCCAGGCCATCGTCGACCACCTGTTCGCCGAGGACGAAACGGGTCGCATCCCCATCGTGGGCGTGGCCGGCACGCAGGGCACGGCGACCATCGGCCGCCTGGTGGCCTGGTTGTTGCACCTGCACGGCAAGCAGGTGGGCTTGGCCTGCGCCGACGGCCTGTTCCTCGGCGCCCGGCAGGTGGAAAAGCGCTTCAAGAAGCCCTTCGATGCCGCGCACCGCCTGCTGATGAACCGCCGCGTGGACGCCGTGGTGGCCGAGAACGACGCCATGGCCATCCTGAACGACGGCTTGGCCTACGACCGCTGCCTGGTGGGCGTGGTCACCGACCTGACCCTGACCGAGGCCTTGCACGTGCACGACGTGCACGAGCCGGCCCAGCTCTTCAAGGTGCTGCGCACGCAGGTGGACGTGGTGCTGCCCGATGGCGCGGCGGTGCTCAACGCCGAAGACCCGCAGGTGGCCGCCATGGCCGAGCTGTGCGACGGCGAGGTCATCTTCTACAGCCGCGACGAGGACAACGCCGCGCTGCAGGCCCACCTGCACGCCGGCGGCCGCGCCGTGGTGTTGCGCGCCGGCCAGGCCGTGCTGCTGGCGCCCACGGGCGAGGTGCAGGGCGCGCACGTGGCCGATTTGCAGGCGCGGTTTGCAACCGCCGGCTTGCAAGTCGACGCGCCGGCCGTGCTGGCCGCCGTGGGCGCGGCCTGGGCGCTGGGCATCTCTCCCGAATTGATCATTGCCGGCCTGGACACCTTCGTGCCGGCCCTTCCTCAATAAGAAACCGAGACGAACGCGATGGACGTTTCTCGCTTGCGCGCCCTGCGGGGCCCGAACCTCTGGAGCCGCCACACCGCGGTGGAGGTCGTGGTCATCTGCCAACCGGCCGAATGCAACATCGACGAACTGCCGGGCTTCGAGACGCGGCTGCGCGCCTTGTTCCCGGGCATGGGGCCGCTGCGCCCGGCCTCGGGGCAGCGCGTGCCGGTGAGCCTGGCCCACGTCCTGGAGCAAGCGGCCCTGGCCCTGCAGGCCCAGGCCGGCTGCCCGGTGACCTTCAGCACGACCCACGTCACGCCCACCGCCGGCCACTTTCAGGTGGTGGTGGAGTACAGCGAGGAAGACGTCGGCCGGCTGGCGTTTGACGAGGCCGTCAAGCTGGTGCAGGCCGCTCTGGACGGCCGCAGCGACTGGGACGACGACGCCGTCATCAAGCAGCTGCGCGAGCTCGACGAAGACGTGCGCCTGGGCCCGTCCACCGGCAGCATCGTCAACGCCGCCGTGGCGCGCGGTGTGCCCTACCGCCGGCTGACCCAAGGCAGCCTGGTCCAGTTCGGCTGGGGCCACAAGCAGCGCCGCATCTGGGCCGCCGAGGTGGACGCCACCAGCGCCGTGAGCGAATCCATCGCGCAAGACAAAGACCTGTCCAAGCGCCTGCTGCAAAGCGCCGGCGTGCCCGTGCCCATCGGCCGCCCCGTGGACAGCCTGGACGACGGCTGGGAGGCCGCGCTCGAAATCGGCCTGCCGGTCGTGGTCAAGCCCCTGGACGGCAACCAAGGCAAGGGCGTCACCGTCAACGTGATGACGCGCGAGCACTTCGAGCTGGCCTACAAGGCGGCCGAAGACATCGGCACGCCCATGGTCGAGAAGTTCTTGCCCGGCAGCGACTTCCGCCTGTTGGTCGTGGGCAACCAGCTGGTGGCCGCGGCCCGCCGCGACCCACCGCAAGTCAGTGGCGACGGCGTGCACACCGTGCGCGAGCTGGTGGACGAGGTCAACAAGGACCCCCGCCGGGGCGATGGCCATGCCACCTCGCTGACCAAGATGCGCCTGGACGACATCGCGATCGAGCGCATCCGCCAGCAGGGCCTGGAGCCCGACAGCGTGCCGGCCAAGGGCCAGCGCGTGATCCTGCGCAACAACGCCAACCTCAGCACCGGCGGCAGCGCCACCGACGTGACCGACGACGTGCACCCCGAGGTGGCGCAGCGCGCCATCGCCGCGGCGCAGATCGTGGGCTTGCACGTCTGCGGCGTCGACGTGGTGGCCGAGAGCGTGCTGCGCCCGCTCGAAGAGCAAAGCGGCGGCATCGTGGAAGTCAACGCCGCGCCGGGCCTGCGCATGCACCTGAGCCCCAGCTACGGCAAGGGCCGCAACGTGGGCAAGGCCGTCATCCAAAGCATCTACGGCCCCGACAAGAACGCCGACGGTCGCATCCCCGTCGTGGCCGTCACCGGCACCAACGGCAAGACGACCACGGCGCGTCTCATCACCCACCTGTTCGCCACCTCGGGCATGACGGTGGGCATGACCAACACCGACGGCGTGTACGTCGACGGTCGCCAGATCGACAGCGGCGACTGCTCCGGCCCCAAGAGTGCCCGCAACGTGCTGATGCACCCCGACGTGGAGGCCGCGGTGCTGGAGTGCGCGCGCGGCGGCATCCTGCGTGAGGGCCTGGGCTTCGACCGCTGCGCGGTGGCCGTGGTGACCAACGTGGGCGCCGGCGACCACCTGGGCATGAACTACCTCGAGACGCCCGAAGACATCAAGCGCGTCAAGTCGGTCATCGTGCAGAACGTGAGCCCCGACGGCTACGCCGTGCTCAACGCGGCCGACCCGCTGGTGGCCAGCATGGCCCCGCTGTGCCCGGGCAAGATCATTTACTTCTGCGCCGACCGCCACCTGCCCCTGATGGCCACCCACCGCGCGCAGGGCAAGCGCTGCGTGTTCGTGGACGAAGGCGCCATCGTGGCCAGCGACGGGGCCTGGCGCGAGTCGATCCCGCTGCGGGACGTGCCCTTGACGCGGGGCGGTCAGCTCGGCTTCCAGGTCGAGAACGCCATGGCCGCCGTCGCGGCGGCCTGGGGCGCGGGCCTGACCTGGGACGCGATCCGCCGCGGCCTGGCCAGCTTCAACAGCGATGGCGACAACGCGCCGGGCCGCTTCAACGTCATGGAGTTCCAGGGCGCCACGGTCATCGCCGACTACGGCCACAACCCCGACGCCATGCGCGCCCTGGTGGCCGCGGTGGACGCCATCCCGGCCAAGCGCCGTATGGTCGTCATCAGCGGCGCCGGCGACCGCCGCGACCAGGACATCGTCGAGCAGACGCAAATCTTGGGCACGGCCTTCGACCACGTCGTGCTGTACCAGGACGCTTGCCAGCGCGGCCGCGAGGACGGCGAGGTCGTGGCCTTGCTGCGCCAAGGCCTCGAAGGCGCCAAGCGCACCACGCGCATCGACGACATCCGGGGCGAGTTCGCCGCCATCGACCACGCGTTCTCCTTCTTGCAAGAAGGCGACCTGTGCCTGGTGCTGGTGGACCAAGTGGAAGAGGCGCTGGCCCACCTGCGGCAGCGCTGCCAAGCGGCTTGAACGCCCTGCCAGCCCCATGCGCCGCGTGCTGTGGATCTTGGGGTTGGCCGTGCTGCTGAGCGCCTGCAGCAGCCTGCGCCTGGGCTACGAGCAACTGCCGCGGCTGGCCTCGTGGTGGGTGGACGACTACGTCGACCTGGACCGCACCCAGCAGGCCCAGTTCGACCGCGCTTGGGCGCAGTGGCAAGCCTGGCACCGCCGGGAAGAGTTGCCGCGCTTGCAGGCCTTGCTGGCCCAGGCCGAGCAGGGCTTGAAGGCAGGCAGCCTGGACACCCGGGCCTTGGCCGCGCTGGAGGCCGGCCTGGCCCAGTCGGTAGAGCGCAGCCTGGCCCACCTGGCCCCCTTGGCCACGCCGCTGCTGGCCAGCCTGAGCCCGGCGCAGTGGACCGACTTGCAGCGGGCCATCGACGAACGGCAGGCCCGGTGGTGGCGCGAGCAGCAGGGCAGCGAGGACGCCCGCCGCCGGGCGCGTGAGAAGGGCTTCACGCGCAGCCTGGCCCGCTGGACCGGTGACCTGAGCCGCCCCCAAGAAGCCCTGGCGCGCGAGCGCGCGGCACACTGGCCGGTGGACCTGGTCGCCTGGCGCGCGCAGCGCGAGCAGCGCCAAGCCCAGGCCGTGGCTGGCCTGCGCGACTGGGCCGCCGGGCAGCAAAGCAACGGCGTGCGCCACCTGATGCTGGCCCTGAACCAGGTGCCGGGGGCCCGCAGCGCCAGCGAGCAGGCCCTGCGCGACGCCGTGGCGGCCGATGCGCTGGCCGTGGTGGCCTTGGCCCAGGCCGAGCAACGGCGCGCCACCGCCCAGCGCTGGGCCGAGTGGCGCCAGGAGTTGGGGCGGCTCCACGTGGCGCGTTGAGTTGCAGTTCGTCCCCGCGAAGCGCCCGTTGGTCGCATGCCGGGTGGCGCTGGACGCCCCGGCCGGCACACTGGGTTCACCCCATGGGGGGTCCTCTTGGGCGCGGCGGCCTTGCGGCTGCCGGGGCCTGACTTCCGCGAGCGCCTGGCGCTCGCTTTTTTTTGCGCGTCCTATGCTCGGCGGCCTTTGCGACCTGCCATGCCCTGGGGCACCCCATGACCTTTCAATTGCGGCCCGCTTTGGCGGGCGATGCGCCGGCCTTGGCCGGCCTGATCTGTGAGTTGGCCGACTACGAAAAACTCGGTCACCTCGTCCAAACCACGCCCGAAAAGCTCCAGCAGCACCTGTTCGGCCCGCACCCGGCCGCCGAGGCGGTGGTCGCCGAAGTCGAAGGGGTGGTGGTGGCGTTCGCGCTGTACTTCACCAACTTCTCGACCTTCCTCGCCCAGCCGGGGCTGTACTTGGAGGACCTGTACGTCCAGCCCGCGCACCGCGGGTCGGGCCTGGGGCAGGCCTTGCTGCGGCACCTGGCCCAACTGGCGGTGGCCCGCGGCTGCGGGCGCTTCGAGTGGAGCGTGCTGGACTGGAACACGCCGGCCATCCGCTTCTACGAGCGCATGGGGGCCACGGTGCTGCCCGACTGGCGCATTTGCCGGGTCACGGGCGAGGCGCTGCGGACCTTGGCCGGCTGAGGCCGGCCGCCGTTCGTGTCGGCATTTCTGCTGCCGATCGCGTGCGGCGTCGGCCCGTCGCAAGCCGGTGGTGGGGGCGGGGTGGAACGCGCACAGTTCACTCACCGCAACACGCCACCCACCGCCAGGAGCCGACCATGAGCCAGACCTTCAGCCCCGTTCCCGTCCTCGACCACGTCGGCGGCGTTCTCAGCATCGCCGTGATGGCCGGCCTGACCTTCGCCAGCGCCGCCACCTGGGCCACGCACCACCCGGCGTCCGCCGCCACCGTGGTGCAGTTGCCCCCGGTCGTGATGACCGTCAAGCGGGCCGCGCCCGTGGCGCAGTTGCCCACCGTCATCGTGGTGGCGCAGCGCGGCGCCGCCAACGTCCGCGCCTGACCCCGCCCCCGGCGGTGGGGAAACGCAACAAGGCCCAACCCCCGCGAGGGGGTTGGGCCTTGTTGTTGGTCGGTGCTCAGGCGGCCCAGCGAAGGGGTTGGGCGAGCTGGCGGCGGAAGCGGCCGGGCAGGGCGTCCAGGCGCACCATCACCGGCAGGTCGGCGCATTGGAAGTCGCCGTCCCAGGCCGGCTCGCCCAAGAGCTGGGCGTGCAGCTTCAGGTAGCCGCGCAGCAGGGGGTCGAGGACGCACTCGCCGGTGTGCGGACGCAGGGGGCGCGGCAGCGGGCTGCGGCTGCGAACCTGCCACTCCAGCGGGGCCAGGTGCTGGCTGGCCACCTGCTGCCAAACCGCCCAGGCCCGGGCCCCGCCGTCGCGGGCGCACAGGCTCACGCTGCCCAGGGCGTAATCGACGCCGTGGCGCGCCAGCAAGGCCACGATCTCGCCCCACATCATCAGCAGCGCGGCCCCTTGGCGGTGATCGGGGTGCACGCAGGCCCGCCCCAACTCGGCCAACCGCGGGCGGTGGGCGCGCAGGCGCACCAGGTCGAAGCGCTGTTCGGCGTAGAAGCCGCCCAGGCGCTTGGCCGCTTCGGGCAACAGCACGCGGTAGGTGGCGACCACCGGTCCGCTGTCTTCGCCCAAGGGCACGGCCCGCACCAGCAGGTGCTCGCAGTGCGGGTCGTACAGGTCGGCATCCAGCCCGGGGGCAGTGCCGGGGAGCGGGCGCAGGCGGGCGCCCTTCTCCTCGGCGAACACCGCGTGGCGAAGGCGCTGGGCCTCGCGCACCTCGGCCGGGTGGCGCGCCCAGGAGGCGCGCAGCTCGACGGCGCGCGCTTCGGTGGCGGGCAGCAGGCGCAGGGGGGCGACCGTGCTGGACGAAAGGTGGGGCATCGGGTGCTGCATGAGCCGTCATGGTGGGGCGGCTGTGTGACGGGCCCGTGGCAAGGCCGTGGCGTTTGCATGACAGGCGGGCCCGCCGAGGGCGGGCATCTGCCGAGGGCAAGCGACGCCTGGCCTCGTAAGCTGCGGTCATGAACGTTCCGCCGCTCGGTCGCCGCATCGCCCTGGGGGCCCTGGGCCTGGGCTGTGCGCTGCCCGGCTGGGGGGGAGAGGCGCCCCCCCGAACCATCCACTACCCCCGCAGCCTGCGCGGGCTGTCGGAGGAGCGCGAGTACGTCGTGCGCTTGTTGGGCCTGGCCCTGACCGAGGCCGGCTTTGCGCACCGCCTGGCACCCAGCCGCTGGCCCATGGTGCAGACCCGCGCCTTGCGCGAGCTGGAAGAGGGCACCGGCAGCTTGCAGGTGACCTGGACCATGACCACCCCGGAGCGCGAGGCGCAACTGCGCCCCGTGCGCATCCCGCTCTACAAGGGGCTTTACGGTTGGCGGGTGATGCTCGTGTCGCGGCGAACGCCCGACCTGTTGGCCGGCGTGCGGCACTTGGACGATCTGCGCAAGGTGCCGATGGTGCAGGGCCACGACTGGCCCGACACCACGCTGCTGCGTGCCAACGGGCTGACGGTGCACACGGCACAGTCCTTCGAGGCCTTGTTCCGCCTGCTCGACACCGGCCCGGCACAGGCCTTTCCGCGTTCGGTGGCCGAGGTGGCCTGGGACCAAGAGCGGCACCAAGACCGATGCGTCATCGACCCGCACCTGGTGCTCAGCTACCCGGCCGCAATTTACGCCTTCGTGCACCGCGAGGACGCCGAGCTGGCCGAGGCGCTGACCCTGGGCCTGAACCGCTTGGTGGCCAGCGGGCGGATGGACCGCCTGTTCCAGCAGCACGTGAAGCCCCTGGTGGCGCCGCTCAAGGTGGCGCAGCGCCGCGTGATCGAGCTGCACAACCCCCACTTGCCGGCCGACACGCCGCTGCACCGCCGCGAGCTGTGGTGGCGCCCGACCTGAGGCGCGCTGCCCCGCTCAGTAGTGCGGCGGGCGCTCGTCGACCGGGCTGTTGCCGTGGCTGGGTTGGTCGCGCACCTGTTGGCGCAGCGACAGCAGCTCGCGCTGCAGCAGGTCGATTTGCTGCTGCTGGCGCGCCACCAGTTGGTTCAGCTGCTCCAGCAGGTCGTCGGCAAAGCAGGCTTTGATTTCCAGCTCGGTCAGGCGGGCGTCGGTTCGGTCGCTCATGCGCGCAGTGTCTCAGCCCCAAAGCGGCGGCTTGAGCACCATCAGCGCGTACACCGCCAGCATGGCGGCAAAGGCCGGGTAACCCAGCCATTCCCACGCGCGCTGCAGCCGGCGGTACGTGGGCGGCAGCGCCGTGCCGGTGGCCACCGCCTGCTCGGCCATCCGGGCCATGCGCAACTGCAGCCACAGCACGGGCAGCCAGCAGGCGCCGGCCAGGGCGTAGAGCGCGATGGACGCCAGCAGCCAGGGGCTGTCCCAGGGCCAGCCGGCCATGCGCACCATGGCCACCCCGGTGAGCGGCTGCACGATGACGGCCGGCGTGGTGAACCACAGGTCGGCCCGCACCACCAAGCGCGCCACCACCACGCGGGCTTCCAGGCTGGGCTGGCGGTTGGTGAAGAACAGGTAGAAGGCCGTGCCGAAGCCGGTGCCGACGAGCAAGACGCTGCTGACGATGTGCAGGCACTTGAGGACGAGGTAGGCGCTCATGGGGGATGGCGCTGCAGGCCTTGCAGCAGCAGCGCGGCGATGGCGAGGTTCTTCAGCAGCGGGCCCAGCGGGTCCAGCCACAGGGCGGGCAACCAGGCGGTGGCCAGCGCCGTCATGCCCACCATGCCCCACAGCGCGGCGCGGTAGGTCAGGGCGCTGGGACGCCGTGCGAGCCACAGGCCCAAGGTCAGGTCCCACAGCGCGCCGGCCCACACCAGGGCCAGCGCCAGGCCGGCACCGAGGCCCAGGCGCTGCAGCAGGGTTTGGCCGTGCGCACCGCCGTCCCACAGGCTGGCGGCGGCCGTGCCCAGCCACACGGTCACCAGGGCGGCGCGCGGCCCATCGCGGTGGAGGGGACGGGTCACCATGCGCCCTCCAGCGCCGGTCTCAGCGGCCGGCCCAGCAAGTCGGCCAGGCGCTGCGGCGCGCGTGGGTCGGCGCTGGCGCTGTCGTGGGCCATCAAGGCCCAGGTCTCGCGGCTCCAACTGGTGAAGCGCACGTGGTCTCCCAGGGCGGCGGTGGCCATGGCCACGGCGTCCGGGAGGGTCAGCACCCGGGCGGGGCGCTGGCCGCGCTGCGCACGCCGGCGCTGCAGCCAGTGCGGCAGCGCGTCGGTTTCGGGGCCCACGGCGTGCCAAGGTGCGGCTGGGGCGGCCGCGCCCAGCGTGGCCACCAGGGCGTCGGCCAGGTCCTCCACGCGCAGGGGCTGCACTTGGCAGCGTTGCATCGCCGCGGGCAGGGGCCAAACGGGGAGGCGGCTGAGTTGCTCCAACTGCCGGCTGGTGATGCCGCGTTCGCCCAGCACCAGGCTGGGCTGCACGACGTGGGCGATCAAGCCGGTGCCTTGGGCCACGGCCTGCACGGCGGCGTCGCCCGCGCGCTTGGTGCGAGCGTAGGCGCTGTCGCCCCGGCACAGCACCGACACGTGCGTCAGCCGCGGCACGCCGGCGAGCACGCAGGCCTCTGCCAGGGCCGCGGGGGCGTGGTGGTGCAGGCGCTCCAACCAGCCGTTGCGGCCTTGCAGGCGGTCGCGCATGGTGCCGGGCAGGTAGATCGCCGCGTCCACCTCGCCCAGCAGCGGCAGCCAGGCTTTGGCGCGGTGGGCCTCGGCCCAGTCCAGCCGTCCATCCAGGGTGGCCACCGCGTGGCCCTGCGCTGCCAAGGCGTGGGCCGTATGTCGGCCCACGAAGCCGCCGGCGCCGACGAGAAGCACGCGCATCTCAGGCTCCCGTTGGGGTCACCGGGCCGGGGCGCGCGCGGGCCGCGCGCTCGGCCTCAAGCCGCCGCAAGGCGCGGCTTTCTCGCACCGGGGCCCACACCTGCCGTGCGATGAAGGCCACGGTGACGAAGGTGCCGGCGGCCACCAGCCACAACGAACGCTCCAGCGTGTGCAGCAGATCGCCGCGGTACTGGCCGAAGCTCAGCGTCAACAGCAGGGTGCCGCACACGGCCAACACGTAGGCGCTGCGCATCCAAAACTCGGCGCCTTGCCCGCCTTCCTCGCACTGGGTGCGCAGCACGGGCAGCAGGATGGGTTGCAGGTAGCGCAGCGCGGCCACAGGACCCAGGGCGGCGAGCGCGAGAGCGAGCAGGAATTGCAGCGAGTCGGTCATGGGGCTCTCCGAGGGTTGAGGAATTCGCCGTCAAAGGCGGCATGTGTCGCTGTCGTCGCAGCGACGGGCGGCGGCGCGTTCGGCGGCGCGACGACCGGCCCGCTCGAACAGCCAGGTGATGGGCGCGCGCGGCAGGTGGTGGCGGTGCCGCACCACCCAGGGGTAAACGCGCGCCGCCACGGCGGCCAGCAGGGGCTGGCGCAGGGCGGCCGATACCCAGGGCAGGCCCAGGGTGCGGTACAGGGCCTCGAAGGCGGGCACGCCCACCAGCCAGTCGCCGGAGGCGGTGCGCACGTGCAAGGCGTTCATCACGGCCTCTTGCGTGAGGCCCAGCGCCCCGGCGTCGAAGCCGGGCGCGGCCGCATCCACGAAGTCCACGCGGCCTTCGGTGTTGCGCCGCATCAGGTTGCGCATCTCGGCGCGGCAGAGCTGGCAGGCACCGTCGTAGTAGGTGGTGAGTTCGATGTTCGTCATAGCTGGTATTTCTGTATAAAGTGAAATCAAGAAGCCAAAGAAAGGGCGCCAGGGCGCCCGCAGGGGCAAGGCTCAGTAGGGCGGAATCACCGGCGGCAAAGGCGGCTGGGGGTTGGCGTTCGCGTCGCCAGGCCCGGGTTCGGCCTCGGGCGCACGCACGAAGCGCTGCACCTGCGCGCCCAGCTTCAAGATCTTCTCCAACGTGGCCGGCGACAGGCGCAGCATCTCGTCGCTCCAGGCGCCCAAGGTTTGCATGAAGGCCATGGTGCTGCGCAGGCGGTCTTGCGCGGCGGGCGATTCGCCACCCAGCGCGGGGTCGGCCGCCAGTTCGCGCAGCAGGCGCACCGTGGGGTCGAACTCGCGCTCCTTGCGCTCGCGAACGATGGTGCGGAACAGCTCCCACACGTCGCCGCTGGTCTCGTAGTAATCCCGCCGGTCGCCCAGCACATGGGTCACGCGGATCAGGTTCCAGTTCAGCAACTCCTTCAGGCTGTTGCTGACGTTGCTGCGGGCGATGGCCAGGGTGTCGGCGATCTCCTCGGCGTGCAGCGGCGTGCCGTGGAAGAACAGCAGCGCATGGATTTGCGCCACGCTGCGGTTGACGCCCCAGCTCGAGCCCATCTCGCCCCAGTGGACGATGAAGCGGCGGGCGATGTCGGTGAGTTCCATGCGCTCGACTCTATTGCGTCGATAAATTCTGTCAAGACAGAAATTAAGCCGCTGCCACGGGTTGTGACCGATGGGCAACGGCCTCGGGGCTGCCACCATGGGCCATGGCCCGATTGCAATTCACCGCCCAACTGCGTCGATTCACCGACACCCCAGACGTCGAGGTGGACGCGCCCGACCTGGCCACCGCGCTGGACGCCGCCTTTGCCCTGAACCCCCGCCTGCGCGGCTACGTGCTGGACGACCAAGGGCAGCTGCGGCCCAACGTGGCGGCCTTTGTGGACGGCACGCGAACCCTGAACGTGAACCACGCCTTGCAGCCGCACAGCCAAGTGCACGTGCTGCAGGCCCTGTCTGGAGGCTGACACGATGACCCGCAACGACCGCGCCTGGGTGGCCACCCGCAAGGGCCTCTTCGAACTGCGCCGAAGCGCCAGCGCGTGGCAGATCGCGCGCGTCAGCTTCCTGGCCGAGCCGGTCAGCATGGTGCTGCCGCCCGACGAGCGCGGCTTCATGCTGGCGGCGCTGAACCTGGGCCACTTTGGGGTGAAGCTGCACGCCAGCGACGACGCCGGCGCCACCTGGCGCGAGGTGGCTTGCCCCACCTACCCACCCCAGCCCGAGGCCCCGCCCCAGCCCTTCCCTTGGAAGTTGGGCCTGGTGTGGAGCCTGGCCCGCGGCGTGGATGGCGCGCTGTGGTGCGGCACGCTGCCGGGCGGCTTGTTCGTGTCGCGCGACGGCGCGGCCAGCTGGCAGTTGGTCGACAGCCTGTGGCAGCTGCCCGCCCGCCTGGAATGGTTCGGCGGCGGCTACCCCGAGCCTGGCATCCATTCCATCCTGCCGCACCCGCAGGACGCGAACGACCTGAGCATCGGCATCAGCTGCGGCGGCGTGTGGCGCACGCGCGATGGCGGCGCCAGCTGGGCCGTGCACACCCAGGGCATGAAGGCCGACTTCATGCCGCCCGAGCAGGGCGAGAACCCCAACATCCAAGACGTGCACCGCGTGGCCCGCTGCTCGGCCGCGCCCGAGGTGCTGTGGACCCAGCACCACTGCGGCATCTGGCGCAGCGCCAACCACGGCGGCCTGTGGACCGAGCTGAAGGCCCAGCCCAGCAGCTTTGGCTTTGCCGTGGCCGCGCACCCGAGCGACCCGCTCACGGCCTGGTTCGTCCCGGCCATCAAGGACGAGAAGCGCGTGCCGGTGGACGCCGCGTTGTGCGTGACCCGCACGCGCGATGGCGGTCAGACCTTCGAGGTGCTGCGCGAGGGCCTGCCGCAGCAGCACTGTTACGACCTGGTCTACCGCCACGGCCTGACCGTGGACGCGCAAGGGCGCGGCCTCTTGATGGCCAGCACCACCGGCCACCTGTGGGCCAGTGACGATGCCGGCGAGCACTGGGTGGCCGTGGCGGCCCATCTGCCGCCGATCTACGCCGTGGAGATCGGCTGAGACGGCGCCTGAACCGGGTTCAGTTGCTCATCGCCAGCGTGTAGCTGCCGGCGTTGCCGGTGCTGCGCATCACGCGCACCACCACGTCCATGCTGGCCGTGCCCGCGTTCTTGAGCGTCACCTGCGAGGTTTGGCCTTGCAGGGCCGTGAGCAAGATCAACTGCTGGCCCGAGGTCGTGTAGACGCCGATGCCGAAGCCCGAGGTGCTGCCCGTCGTCAACTTGGCCACCAAAGACTTGCCGGCGGTCACCGTGACGCGGAAGTGGTCTTCGTCCGTCGTGGTGGCCAGCGCCCCACCCACCGTGGCGGGCAGAGCGGCGATCTTCTGCGCCGTGGCCACCGTGTTGTTGGGCTCCAGGTCCTTGACCGTCCCCGTGGGGGCCGGGGCGGGCGCGGGGGCCGGTGCCGGAGCGGGGGCCGGTGCGGGCGCGGCCGTGGCGCCACTGGCGGCCAGCACGGCGGCGTTGGCGTCCACCAGGCCGGCCCCGCAACCGCTGCACGCGGCCGGGAAGGCTCGGGCGCTGCTGCGCAGCAGGGTGCTGACTTGGTCGGGCGTCAGCGCGGGCTTGGCCTGCAGCATCAAGGCCACCACGCCGCTGACCACCGGGGTGGCCATCGAGGTGCCCATCAGGTTGCCGTAGCTGTCGGCGCCCGGGGTGGTCTTCCCGGCGTTGTAGGTCGACAAGATGCCGCCGGTGCTGTCGCCGCCCGGGGCAGCCAGGGTCACGATGCTGCCGGTGTTGGAGTAAGACGCCTTGCCGCCGGTGTTGCCGGTGGCGGCCACCACCACCACACCTTTGCAGTTGGCGGGGGTGGAGGTGCTGGCGTCGGCACGTTCGTTGCCGGCGGCCACCACCACCACGGCGCCGCGCGCACGGGCGGTGTTGATGGCGTTTTGCGTGGTCGTGCCGCAGGCGCCGGTGCCGCCCAGCGACAGGTTGATCACCCGCGCAGGGTTGGCGTTGGTGGGCACGCCGGTCACCGCGCCGCCGGCCGACCAGACGATGGCGTCGGCGATGTCGGAGCTGTAGCCGCCGCAGCGGCCCAGGGCCCGCACCGGTAGGATGCGGGCGTTGAAGGCCACCCCTGCCACGCCTTGGGCGTTGTTGCCCTGCGCCGCCACGATGCCGGCCACGTGCGTGCCGTGCCACGAGCTGTTGGTGGCGGCACTGCCGGTGCTGCACTGCCCGGCGGTGGTGAAGTCGCCCACGTCGGCGGCATCGGCGTCGCGGCCGTTGCCGTCACCCGCCATGGTGGTGCTGGTGATGAAGTCGTACCCGGGAAGCAGCTTGGACTTGAAATCGGTGTGCGGACGCACCCCGGTGTCGATCACGGCCACGGTGATGCCGCTGCCCGTGGCGCGGTCCCAAGCCGCCGGCGCGCGGATGCCCGCGGTGCTGCTGCTCAGGTGCCACTGCTGGGCGTACAGGCTGTCGTTGGGCGTCAGCGCGGCCTGCAGCAGCAGGTCGGGCTCGGCGTACTCCACGTTGGGGTCGGTGGCCTGCAGGGTGTCGGCCATCGTGCGCAACTCTTCCACCCGCAGCGCGCGGTTCAGGCGCAGCACCTGCGCGCCATGGGCGGTGGTGCGCAGCGGCGACAAGGCCACGCCCTGCCGGTTGCCCACCACCAGGGTGGCTTGTTGGCTCAGCGCGCTGTTGCCCGCCTCGGCGCTGCGGTACTTGACGATCAGGCGGTCCGACACCGGCGCCATGCCTTGCATCCGGCGCCATGCGGCGGGCGGGCCGTCTTGCGTTTCCAACTCCTGCTGGCGGCGGGCGCGCTCGTCGGGCAGGGCGGCCACGGCGGCGCCCACGGCGGACAAAGCAAGCAGGGCCGAGAGCGCGGAGCGGAAGGGGAGCATGGGTGCCTCGTGGGGTTCGAGGCCAAGGCGTGCGGTGTCGCCTTGGCAGCCCCGCTACCGTGGTCGGGCCGCTGGGGTCAGCAGGCCCGGCTGTAGGCCGGAGGCTTTGCGTCCCCGGCTTTCACCGGGTTTGCGGAAGGGATGGACGACCTGAACGATAGGTTGCTGGGCCGCGGGCGTCCAGACCTGGGGATGGGAAAGCGGCGGGCGGCGCGACTTTGTTGGCGGAGCCGACGGGGCGGGGTGCCGCGTACCCGCCACGATCACGGGGCGCGGCCGTCGCCCAGCGTGAACTGCAGCACGGCCTGGGCCGCCTCGTCGTGCGCACGCGCCCGCCGCGCGCGGGCCACGGGGGCCGGCAGGTCGCGGCGCTCCAGGCCGTGGTCGCCCTCGAGTTCCCGCACCCCGTCCTGCGGCCGTTCGCGCAGGAACGCCCGCAACACGGCCGGCGCGCACGCGGGGTCGCGGTCGCCCAGCACCCACAGCGCAGGGCGGGCGTCGCGGCCGTTGACACCGGGGTAGCGCTCGGCGGCCACCGATTGCAGCGTGCCGTCGGTGCTGCGCGAGCACAAGGGCGTCAAGAGCACGGCCCGCGACACGTCCGGGTCGGCGCGGAACACCTGCCAGGCCACCAGGCTGCCCAGGGACTTGCCGGCCACCGTCAGGCGGTCCACGTCCACGTGCTTCAGGCCTCGGACATGGGCCAGCACGGTTTGCAGGTCTTCGCGCTCGGGGGCCAGGTCGTCGGAGGGCTGGCCTTGGGCGCTGAAGTAGGCCCAATCGAATCGCACGACCCCCACGCCGGCGGCGCTCAGCGCCTCGGCCAGCGTGGCCTGCAGCGGCATGCGCTGGTGGTAGCCGGCGCCGCTGGCCAGCACCAAGGTCGGGTAGGGCCCAGGGCCGAAGCGCTCGGGGTCCGGCCAGTCGGCCAGCACCGACAGCGCCGCGCCGCGCGGCGTGCTCAGCGTCAGCGCTTGGAACTCCGCGCGAGCGGCCAGCGGGAGCCCAACGGTCGTCAAGAACAGCAGCGGCCAAGCACGCAGTCGCATGGGAACAGCACAGGGTGGCGGGACACGGCATCTTCAACCATTCGTGGAGCGCCTGGGGCGAGTGGCGCTGGTCGGGGGGCGAATGGTGGGCGCCTGGATCGGCGCGGGTGCTACCTTGCGGGCATGCCATTTGCATTTCCGTACGGCCGTTGGGGCTCCCTTGCTTACGCCGCCTTTTGGTCGGCGGTGGGCCTGCTGCTCAGCGTGGCGGCCTTGCAGGACTACCACCAGGTCGGTGGCACGCGCGACTGGGAGCCCTTCGTGTGGGAATTCAGTTCGGCATGGGTGGTCGGGGGCTTGGCCTTGGGCTTGCATGTCCTGGTCGGGCGTTGGCGGCGGTGGCCGCCAGGACACCGTTGGCTGGCTTGGGTCGCTGGCGCTTTGGCCTTCAACGCCCTGCACGTGGCGGGCATGCTCGGGCTGCGCTTCGCGGTTTACGCGGGGGCCGGGGTGCGCTACGAGCCCGACCCGTGGTCCGAGGTGCTCGTGTACGAGGGCGCGAAGGACTTGGTGAGCTACGCCATCCTGCTGGCCCTCAGCCACGGCATCTGGGCCATGCAGGAAACGAGCGCCCAGCGCGAAGAGTTGGAGCGCACGCGCCGGGAGCTCGCCGAGGCCCGCTTGGCCCGCCTGAGCGAGCAGGTGCAGCCCCACTTCCTGTTCAACAGCCTGAACCTGATTGCGAACCTCATGCACGAAGACGTGGATCGCGCCGACCGCTTGCTGTGCGACTTGGCCCAGTTGCTGCGCCAGACCACCGCGGCCCAGGTGGCGGGCGAGCACACCCTGGCCGAGGAGCTGGGCTTGGTGCGACCGTTCTTGGCGCTGATGCAGGCCCGCTTCGGGGACCGCCTGCAAGTGGACATCGCGGCCAGCGAGGCCGCGCTCGCCTGCCGATTGCCGGCCCTGCTGCTGCTGGCGCCGGTGGAGAACGCCGTCAAGCACGACGTGGCCCGGCACACGGGGCCGGTCACCGTGGCCTTGACGGCCGCCTTGCGCGACGGGCGCCTGCACTTGCAGCTCGACAACAGCGGCGTGCATGCGCCAGGCGAACCCGACGGGGGGCACGGCCTGCGCAACCTGCGCGAGCGCCTGCAGGCGCGCTGGGGCGCGGACGCGGCCGTGCAGTTCGGCCCGCATGCGGGGGGCATGCGCTTGGCGCTGTCGTGGCCGGCATGAGCACCGACCGCAGGCTGCGCGTGCTGGTGGCCGACGACGAGCCCGCCGCCCGCGCGCGATTGCGCCGCCTGCTCGCGGCGCATGCCGACGTGGGCCACGTGGTCGAGGCCGTCGACACCCCGAGCGCCCTGGCCGCGGCGCAGCGCGAGGGCCCCTTCGCGCTGGCGGTGCTCGACATCGACATGCCGGGTCCCAACGGCCTGCAGCTGGCGGAAGTCCTGACGCGCGACGGCCTGGTGCGTTGCGTCGTCTTTTCCACCGCCCACGCGCAGCACGCGCTCGACGCCTTTGCGCTTGGCGCGGTCGACTACCTGCTCAAGCCCTTCCATGCCGAGCGCCTGGCGCAGAGCCTGGACCGCGTGCGCGCCTGGGTGGCGCAGCCCCCGGCGGCGCATGCCTGGGTGAGCACCCGCGAGGGTCGCCGCCGCATCGCCCTGGCCGACGTGCAATGGGTGGCCAGCGCCGACAACTACGTCAGCCTGCACCTGCCGCCACAGCAGTTTCTGGAGCGCGGCGCCCTGGTCGCTTGGCTGGCCCAGCCCGGGTGGGCGGGCCGATTCGTCCGCGTGCACCGCTGCCACGCCGTGAACCCCGCGCACGTGCAAGCCGTGGCGCCGCAAGCCGGCGGCGAGGCCCTGCTGACGATGCGCAGTGGCGCGGTGCTGGGCGTGTCCCGTCGCTTTCGCGAGGCGCTGGACACGGTGCTGTCCGGCGCCGCCCCCCACTCGCCCCAGGCCGCCCCCCGCTGACCCCAGCGCGCTGGTCGCGCGCGCCGTGCCGCGACAAGCTGTGCGCCATGAACTCCCTCACCGCTCCTTCGCGCCTGCCGTTTCTGGACGGGCTTCGTTTGGCCGCCTTCGCGCTGCTCATCCCGTACCACGTGGGGATGTACTACGTGAGTTGGGGCTGGCACGTCAAAAGCGCCACGCTGCACCCGGGCCTGGAGCCCTTCATGCTGCTCACCAGCCCGTGGCGCTTGGGCCTGCTGTTCTTCGTGGCCGGTGCCGCCTGCCAGGGCCTGATGGCCCGGCGGGGCCCTTGGGGCGTGTGGCGCGATCGATCGCGCCGGCTGCTGCTGCCCTTGGTGTTCGGCATGGCCGTGATCGTGGTGCCGCAAACCTACTTCGAGGTGCAGACCCAAATGCCCGCCCAGTTGCCAGGCGACGGCGGCTACTTCGACTTTTGGGTTGCCTACCTGCAAGGCGGGCACTTCTGTCGAGGCACGGAGTGCCTGGTCACGCCCACCTGGAACCACCTGTGGTTCTTGCCCTACCTGTGGCTTTACGCCTGCGTGGGGGCGCTGCTGGCGCCCCGTTTGGCCCGATGGGTGGGGACGGCCCGCTCCCGTTGGATCGCCAGCCCCTGGTCCTGGTGCTTGTTGCCGGTGCTGCCCTTGGCGGCGGCCCGGGTCGGCCTGCTCAGCGCCTTCCCCAGCACACACGATCTGGTGAACGACCTGTACAACCATGCCCAGTACGGATGGCTATTCGCGCTGGGCTGGGCCGTGCGAACGCCGGCGGGCTCGGCCTTTTGGGCGCACGCCCTGCGCGCCCGCTGGGCCTTGTTGGGTACGGCCTTGTTGGCCTGGGTGGCCACGGTCACCTACTTCCAGGCCTACGACACGGCCACCCCGCCGGAGGCCCTGCGCATGGCCATGCGCGTCGTTTGGGCCGCCTTGTGCTGGTGGGCCATCGCCGCGGCTTGCGGCTGGGCGCAACGCGCGTTCCCCCAAGAGACGCCGCGGTTGCGGGCCTGGAGTGCGGCGGTGTTCTGCCTGTACGTGCTGCACCAGTCGGTCATCGTGCTGCTGGCCATGGCCTTGAAGCCCGCCGGCCTGCCCTGGGGATGGGAGGCGCTGCTGCTCATCGTGGGCACCGCCGCCGTGTGCACGCTGGCTTTTGCGGTGCTGCGCCACGTGCCAGGGCTGCGCGGGCTGGTGGGCATCGAGGCGCCTCGATCTCCCGTTAAGGTCACGCCTGCGCCGGGGGGCACTGCCCCGGCCTGAAAGGCCTTGCATGACCCCGCTGTTCCAGAAGCTCAACCTCGGCACGCACCGCCGCGTGGCGGTGCTCAACGCGCCCGCCGCCTTCGAGCCGGCCTTGGCCGCGTTGGACGGCGTGAGCGTCCTTCGCCAAGCCCACGCCCCGCTGGGGTTTGGGCTGGCCTTCGCGGTGACGGTGGCCGAGCGGGACGCAGCCTGCGCCGCGCTGTGCGCCGCCGCCGAGGGCGATGCGGTGCTGTGGATCGCCTACCCCAAGGGCACGTCCAAGGCCTACCGCGCCGAGTTCAACCGCGACAGCGGCTGGGCCGTGCTCGGCGCCGCGGGCTACGAGCCGGTCCGCCAGGTGGCGATCGACGCCGACTGGTCGGCGCTGCGCTTTCGCCGCGCCGACTTCATCCCCAGCCTGAAGCGCCACCCCGAGGGCGCCATCTCGCCGCAAGGCCGAGCGCGCACGAAGCGCTGAGCTTCAACCCAGCGCTTGCGCGTGGTGCGCCAGGTGCGCGTCGATCACGCTGGCGATGAAGTAGTAGCCGTGGTCGGCGTCGGCGTGGCGCACCAGGGTCAGCGGCTGGCCCACCGCGGCGCAGGCCACCTCGAAGGCTTCGGGGTGCAGCTGCTCGGCCAGGAATTGGTCGGCCAGGCCTTGGTCGATGCGGATGCCGCGGGGGTAGGGTGCTTGGGCCTGCGAGGCCATCAGCGCGCTGGCGTCGTGCGCCGCCCAGGTGGACTCGTCGGGGCCCAGGTAGCCGGCGAAGGCCTTGCGCCCCCAGGGGCAGCGCGCCGGCGCGCAGATGGGGGCCAGCGCGCTCACCGAGGCAAAGCGCCCCGGGTGGCGCAGCGCCAGCGTCAGCGCGCCGTGGCCGCCCATGGAGTGGCCCATCAGGCCGACCGGCAAGCCCGGCACGCCCGGCACGCCCTGCAGCTCCGCCTGCACCGCCGGCAGCAGCTCGCGCATCAGGTAACTCTCCATGCGCCAGTTCGTGGCCCACGGCGCTTGCGTGGCGTCCAGGTAGAAGCCGGCGCCCACGCCGAAATCCCAGGCCTCGGCCTGGCCGGCGATGTCGGTGCCGCGGGGACTGGTGTCGGGGCTCAGCACGGCCAGTCCCAACTCGGCCGCGCGGCGCTGCGCGCCGGCCTTGATGGCGAAGGTCTCTTCCGTGCAGGTCAGGCCCGCCAGGTAAACGAGCAGCCCGCGCACAGGGCCGGGCGGGCGGTACAGCCCGAAGCGCATGGACGTGCCGGTCTCGCGGCTGGCGTGCTGCCAAAACTGCTGCCAGCCGCCAAAGCACGCGTGCTGGCTCAAAAGCGCGAAGCCGTCCATCAGAACTCGATCACGGTGCGGATGGACGTGCCGGCGTGCATCAGGTCAAAGGCCTCGTTGATGCGCTCCAGCGGCAGCTTGTGGGTGATCAGCTCGTCGATCTGCAGCTTGCCCTCCATGTACCAGTCCACCAGCTTGGGCACGTCGGTGCGGCCGCGCGCGCCGCCGAAGGCGCTGCCTTCCCACTTGCGGCCCGTCACCAGCTGGAAGGGGCGGGTGCTGATCTCGGCGCCGGCCGGCGCCACGCCGATGATGATGGAGCGGCCCCAGCCCTTGTGCGTGCACTCCAGGGCCTGGCGCATCAGCGTGGTGTTGCCCACGCACTCGAAGCTGTAGTCCACGCCGCCGTCGGTCATCTGCACCAGGTGGTCCACCAGGTTGGGCACGTCCTTCGGGTTCACGAAGTCGGTCATGCCAAAGCGCCGGGCCATGTCCTCGCGCGCCGGGTTGATGTCGATGCCGATGATCCGGCCCGCGCCCACCATCTTGGCGCCCTGGATCACGTTCAGCCCGATGCCGCCCAGGCCGAACACCGCCACCGTGGCGCCAGCCTCCACCTTGGCGGTGAACAGCACCGCGCCCACACCGGTGGTGACGCCGCAGCCGATGTAGCAGACCTTGTCGAAGGGCGCGTCCGGCCGCACCTTGGCCAGCGCGATGCCCGGCACCACGATGTGGTTGGCGAAGGTGCTGGTGCCCATGTAGTGCAGGATGGGCTGGCCGTTCAGGCTGAAGCGGCTGGTGCCGTCGGGCATCAGGCCCTTGCCCTGCGTGGGGCGGATGGCCTGGCACAGGTTGGTCTTGCGGCTCAGGCAAAACTTGCACTCGCGGCACTCGGGCGTGTAGAGCGGGATCACGTGGTCGCCGGGCTTCAGCCAGGGGACCTTGCTCTCCAGCACCACGCCCGCGCCTTCGTGGCCCAAGATGGCCGGGAACAGGCCTTCGGGGTCGGCGCCGCTGAGCGTGTAGGCGTCGGTGTGGCACACGCCCGTGGCCTTCACCTCCACGAGCACCTCGCCGTCGCGCGGGCCCTCCAGGTCCACCTCCTCGATCGTCAGAGGGGCTCCGGCCTTCCAGGCCACGGCGGCGCGCGTCTTCATTGGGGGTCTCCAAGCATTGGGCGGGGCATCTTAGGCAAGCCCCTCCCTGCACCGGGGCGGCCTTGCCTGAGCAGAATCGTCGGCCATGCAACGCCGCACTTTCACGTTGGCACTGGGGGTTGGGCCCTTGGCAGTCGCCCAGGCGCAAGCCTTGGATTGGACCGCCCTGCGCCCCGGCGACGCGCTGCTGCTGCGCCACGCCCGCGCCCCGGGCACGGGCGATCCGGCGGGTTTCCAGTTGGGCGACTGCCGCACCCAACGCAACCTCGACGCCGAAGGCCGCGACCAGGCCCGCCGCCTGGGCGATGCCTTGCGCCAGGCGCTGGCAGCGCAAGGCCTGGCGGTGGCGGCCGTGTGGGCCTCGCCCTGGTGCCGCACGCAAGACACCGCCCGCTTGGCTTTCCCACAACCGGTCGTCGAGCCGCGCACGGCCTGGGCCTCGTTCTTTGCCGAGCCCCAGCGCGAAAACCCCCAAACCTTGGCCGCGCAGGCCGAGTTGGCCGCTTTCGCGGCGCAGCCGCGCCAAGGCGTGCTCGTGGTCGTCACCCACCAAGTCAACATCACCGCGCTCACCGGCCTCGTGCCGGCCTCGGGCGAAGGCGTGTGGGTGCGGGGCCAGGGCGGCGCGCCGCGGGTGTTGGGCCGGTGGATGGCGGGCTGAGACCCCGCACCGGCCTGCTGCTCATGCGGGGTTTTCCCGCATTCGTCGCGGCATTTGGCAGGTCGTCACACGGCGCTGGTGGCGCGGGGAACGGGGGATCAAAGTCCACCCATCGAACACCGATTCCCCCACCGAAACCACCCCCAGGAGCCCTTCATGACCCGCAACACCTTCAGCCTTTCGTCCCTCGGCCTGCTCAGCGACGTGCTGACCTTCAGCCTGATGATCGGCCTGACCATCGCCAGCGCCGCCGCCGTGGCCGAGCCGCTGATCGCCAAGCCCACGCCCGTCCACGCCAGCGCCGCGCCCATCGCGAAGCTGCCGCCGGTGGTCGTGATCGTCAAACGCGCTTCTTAAGGTTCCCGTTCGGGGGATCGAACGGCCCGGCCCTGCCGGGCCGTTGTCTTTTCGGCCCTGCCCTGCCGGGCCGTTGTCTTTTCGGCCCTGCCCTGCCGGGCCGTTGTCGTTTCAGGAGGCGCTGTTCAGTGCTCCGACTTCGCCGGGTTCAGGCTCACCACCGTCACCCCGGCCAGCACCAGCACCGCGCCGCCCAAAAAGGCCGGCTCCAGCGGCTCGTTCAGCAGCAGCGCGCCCAGGCCCACGCCCAGCACCGGCGTCAAGAACGAAAACGCGCCCAGCGCCGAGGCCACGACCTTCGTCAGCAGCCAGAACCACACCAAGTAGCTGACGAAGGCCACCACCACCGCCTGGAAGGCCAGGCTGGCCGCCAGCACCGGCGTCGGCCGGTAGGCCATCTGCCCCGTCCACGCGCCCACCGCCAGCAGCAGCAGCGCCGCGCCCACCAGTTGGTACAGCAGCACCTCGCTGGCCGCTGCATCGGCCAAGCGGCTGCCGCGCACGCCCACCGTCGTCAGCCCCCAGGCCAGCCCGGCCGCCAGCGCGAAGGCGTCGCCCAGCAGCGAGGTGCCCGCGGCCGGCGCCCGCCCAAAGGCCAGGGCAATGCCCGCGAACGCGAGCAGCAGACCACCCCACTGCAGCGGCCGCAGCCGCTCGGCACGCACCCGCAGGTGCAAGCCCAGCGCCGCGAACAGCGGCGCCGTGTACAGGAACACCACCGTGTGCGCGGCCGAGGTGCGCACCAGCGCCTCGGCCACCAGCAAGAACTCCACGCCGAACAGCAGGCCCACCAGCGCCCCCGCGCGGCCGTTGCGGCGCCAGTGCAGCGGCTCCTGCCGCCAGGCCATGAACAGGGCCACCAGGCCCGCGGCCACGGCCGAGCGCCAGCCGATCTGCGCCACCGGCGCCATGTCGGGCGCCGCCCACTTCACCGCGATCTGTTGCAGCGCCCAGCACAGGCACAGGCCCAGCATCAGCAGGGCGGCGTTGCGGTCGATCGGGCCACGGGGAGGGCGTGAGGGGGTCATCGGCGGCGATTGTGGTGGTGCAATGCGCCGCCCCCTTTCGGAGACCGCCCATGCGCGCTTGGATCCTGGCCCTTTGCTGCTTCGCCTTCCCGGCCCTGGCCGCGCCCCCTGCGGCGCCCACCTTGGCCCAGTTCGAGCAGCGCTTCGTCGAGCAGCTGAAGAAGACGCAGCCCAACTGGAAGGTCGTCCAGAAAAGCCCGGGCGAGTTGGAAGTGGCGCCCCCGGGGCAGTCGCCGCAGCTGGTGTACCTCGACAACGCCCACCGCCAAGCCCTGCAGAACCCGGCCGACACCGAGGCCGTCATCGCCCGCCACATCGCCGCGCTGCAGGGCACCCGCGCCACCGACACCGCGCAGCCCATCGACCTGGCCCGCGTCGTGCCCATCGTCAAAGACCGCGCCTGGGCCGAGGGCGTGGCCCGCACCGTGACTCAGCGCGGCGGCAAGGCGCCCAAACCGCTGTTCCAAGAGCCGCTGAACGACGCCCTGACCGTCCACTACGCCGAAGACGCCCCCGAGCGCCTGCGCTACCTCACCGAGGCCGACCTCGCCGCTTGGACCACCCGCCCCGAGGCCCTGCGCGTGCTGGCCCTGGCCAACCTGCGCCGCGTACTCAGCGACGTGGAGGTGCGCCGCGGCAACGGCCTGGCCATGGTCACCGCCGGCGGCAACTTCGAGGCCAGCCTGCTGCTGCTCGACACGCTGTGGACCGAGGCCCAAATCGGCCTGCCCGAGCCCTGGGTGGTCGCCGTTCCAGCCCGCGACCTGCTGCTCGTCACCAGCCTGAGCACCCCGGCGATGGTGGAGCGCCTGCGCGGCATCGCCCAAAAGGCGCACCGGGAGTCGGCCTATGCGCTGACGCCGGAGTTGTTCGTGCGGCGGGAGGGGAAGTGGGTAGCGTTGGGGAGGTGAGGGTCGAGTGAGCGCCGATCAACCTTGAAGCCGAGCCGTGAGCGCAGGTTCGTCGATAAGAATCGGCTTGGGCGACTGTTTAGCCATTGCTCGCCTCGTTTGCAGAAAAGCGAAATACGCGGAGCGGCTGAAGTGCCGCGCCCGCAATGGACGCCCCCTCGTTCAGCGCCTTGTTTGCGGCATTCATCTCTGCGCTTCGAGCAATGACCGCCTCAAACGCTTCTCGCGGAAGGTCATCGCTCCAGCCATGTTCAAGCGTCTCAAAAGCAAGTTGTAGTGCCGCTGTGAAGTAGTGCTCCCTGGCAACTGGAATACTGACCTCGGTCCCATCTGCATCAAGTGCGATGTAGTGGCTTGGAAAGCTCCCGACACCTAGGCGCCGTAACAGCACCCAAGCAAACGCCGACGGGACGAATGCGTTGAGCTTCTCCGCTCCGGTAGCGGAATAGCCCAGGCCAATCAGGCGATTCACTATCTCGTCTTCGCTAGCGCTCGGAGAGGACACCATGACCCACGTCGTGTCGCGCACGGCTTTCAGGGCAGACTCGTGCCCACTGGGCGAGGTCATGTTGAAGGCGTACAGGTTGATGGTTCGATCATCAGCACGACCTTATCAGCCCAATCCGCTTCAGCCGTATCCGAAAGCATGGGAAGTACGTGGAGCGACGCCTAACCATGGCGTCCGGGGCAAGCGGCCACTGCCGATCCGGCTCCGCGGCGAGCGCCCCCAGTGGACATGCCCCTTGTTGTCCGCCGTTCCCCCTTCGGTGGCGGCTCAAGTCACCCACACCCCACCGCCTAAAATGCGCGGTTTTTTCGACGGCGAACTCGGCATGCACGCAGGGGGAAATCAGCCGGCCGCGCCGACCCCCAATGGGGCTGGGCGAACGGCCCTAACGGCCCCTTCGGCCCAGCACCTGCCGCGCTTGTTGGCAAGTTGGGGCACGCGCCTGCGCCCCCCGCGCCAGCCCTTCACGCCCCGCTTGGCCGACGCCATGGGCTGGATGGACGCCGTGGCCCTGGCCCAGGTGCTGGCCGCCCCCGCTGCCACCCGCCCGGCACCGACCGACGCCCCCGACGCCGAATCGCCCGTGCTGGCCGCCCGCCGCTGGGCCGAAGCCGCGTTGGAGCGCTTGGTTGCCGAACTGCACGCCGCCTTTGCCGAGCCCACCCTGGTGCAAGGTGGCCCGCCGCTTCCGCTGGGCCGCGGCCGTGCCATGCCCGCGCGCAGCGCCAGCGCCTCCAACCCGCAAGATGCCGTCGCCCCGTACCGGCTGCACCACGCCACCCAGCAACGCGCGCTGGCTGGCCGCGTGGCCACCTTCCGCACCCGGTTGCGCGCGCAGCTGAGCGAGGCGGGCCCCGCGCTGGCGCAGCTGGCCGCTTACGACGCCGTGTTCGACCGCGCCTTGGCCGAGGCCGAGCAACAGCGCCTCTCGGGCCTGAGCGCGCTGCTGGTCCAGCGTGGGCTTGACCTGCAGGCGCAAACGCCCGGCGAGCCGGCCGACGCCGAAGCCTGGCCCCCGGTGGGCTGGCGCGCCACCTTCTGGGCCGACGTGCAGCGCCTGCTGCGCGCCGAACTCGACCTCCGACTCCAACCCGTTCTGGGCCTGCTCGAAGCCCTGAACGACGCGGCCGCTGCCGAGGCGCCGCCCACCGACTCCGACTGATTTCGCGATGAACCGCCTGACCGCCTTCCTGTACCCCGCCGCCCTCGTTGCCGGCCTGGCCGCCATCGGCTGGGCCGGGGGCGCTGCCGTGCAGCACCACGCCGTGGCCCTGGGCACGACAGTGCTGGTCGCCTTCTTCTTCGGCCTGGGCGCTTGGGAGCTGCACGGCTACCGGAGCGCCACGGCGCAGCTGAAAGGCGCGCTGCTGCCCTTGGCCCAACCGGGGGCCGCGGTGGCGGCGCTGGGCGACTGGCTCTTGCAGCTGCCCGCCGCGCTGCGCGAGCCCGTGCGCCAGCGCTTGGACGGCGCACGCAGCGAGCTGCCCGGCCCGGCCCTGGCGCCCTCGCTGGCCGGCCTGCTGGTTCTGCTGGGCATGTTGGGCACCTTCGTGGGCTTGGTCATCACCCTGGGCGGCACGGCCAACGCGCTGCGCGCCACCACCGACCTGACCGCCATGCGCGCCGCGCTGACCGCGCCCGTTCAGGGCCTGGGCCTGGCCTTCGGCACCTCGGTGGCGGGGGTGGCCACCTCGGCCATGCTGGGCCTGATGGCCGCGCTGGCCCGTCGCGAACGCCAGGCCGTGGCGCAGGCGCTGGACGCCGCCTTGCTCGGCCCCCTGCACCCGCACACCGCCGCCCACCGCCGCGACGAAGCCCAGCGCGCCCTGCAAGCCCAAGCCCTGGCCGTGCCCGAGCTGGTGGCCCAGGTGAAGGCGCTGCACACGCAGATGGCCGAGCAGCAGGCGCAGTTCCAGGCGCAGTGGCTGTCCGAGCAGCAGCGCTTCCAGGCCGACACGCGCAGCGCCTTCACCGGCCTGGCCGCCTCGGTGGACCAAACGCTGCGCACCAGCCTGGTGGACAGCGCCCAGCGCGCCGCCGACACCATCCGCCCCGCGGTGGACGCCACCTTGAGCGCCCTGGCCCAGCAGGCTCAGGCGCTGCACGCGCAGCTGACCACCAGCGCCACCACGCTGCACCAGCGCACGGTGCAAGACATCGCTCAGCAGGTGGATGCCCTGGCGCGCGCGGTGAGCGCCAGCGCCGAGGCCCACACCGCCGCCGCCAGCGCCCAAGCGCAAGGCCTGCAGCAGGCGCTGAGCCACACCGCCGACACCGTGCGCGCCAGCGCCGAACAACTTCACAAGGCGGTGGCCGAGGCCAGCGCGCAGCAGCTGCAGCACACCGCCGCGCAGGTGCAGGGCAGCGTGCAGCAACTGGGCGCCGACGTGCGCCAGGCCGTGGAGGCCCAGCTGGCCGCCGCGGCCACGCAGGTGGGCGCGCTGCAGCAGGCCCTGCAGCAGCACAGCCAGCAGCAGGCCGCCGCCTTGGCGGCGCAAGCCGAGGCGCAGGCCCGTGCGCTGACCGAGCAGGCCGAGCGCCAGTCGGCCTTGATGCAGGCGCAGGCCGAGCAGCAGTCCGCCCTGATGGAGGCGCAGGTGGAACGCCAGGCTGCGCTGATGCAGGCCCAGGTCGAGCGCCAAGCGGCCCTGATGACCGAGCAGGCCGAGCGCAGTGGCGTGGCCCTGACGGAGACGGTGACGCACACCCAGCAGGCCCTGGCCGAGGCCGTGGCCCACACCCGCGAGGCCGTGCAGGCCTTGGCCCAGCAAACGCAGGCCACCTTGGCCGAGACCAGCGCCCAGTCTCGCCAAGCCGCCAGCGCCTGGGCCGAGGGCCTGGCCGCGCAGTCCACCCAGTTGGTGCTGCGCTGGAGCGAAGCGCAAGCCGCGCAGCAGGCGGCCTTGGCCCAGGCCGATGGCGAGCGCATGGCCGCCCTGGCCCAGGCCGACGCCGAGCGCCTGGCCGCCTGGCGCAGCGCGCTGGCCGAAACCCAGTCTGGCATGCAGCAGGCCTGGAGCGCGGCCACCGCGCAGCAGCAGGCCCACCACACCGCCTTGGCCGACACCCTGGCCGCCACCGCCCGCGAGGTGGTGGCCCAGGCCGAGGCCCAGGCGCGCGCCACCATCCAAGAGGTGACCGGCCTGCTGGCCAGCGCCGCCGAGGCCCCGCGCGCCGCCGGCGAGGTGGTCGCCGCGCTGCGCGAACAGCTCAGCCAGAGCCTGGTGCGCGACAACGCCGCGCTGGCCGAGCGCGCGCAGCTCATGGAGACCCTGCACACCCTGCTGACCGCCGTGCAGCAGGCCGCGGGCGAGCAGCGCGCCGCGGTGGACGGGCTGGTGAGCGCCTCGTCCACCCTGATGAACGACTTGAGCGAGCGCGTCGCCACGCAGGCCAGCGCCACGCAAGAGACCCTGGCGCTAGCCGCCACCCAACTGGCGGGCAGCGCCGCCGAGATGGGCGCGCTGGGCGAAGGCTTTGGCGCGGCCGTGGCGCAGTTCCACAGCGCCAACGAGGCCTTGGTGGGCCACCTCAGCCAGGTGGACGCTTCGCTGGAGCGCAGCATCGCCCGCAGCGACGAGCAGCTGGCCTATTACGTGGCCCAGGCCCGCGAGGTGATCGACCTCTGCCTGGACGCTCAGAAGCAAGCCGTGGACGCCCTGCGCCACGCGGGCAAGGCCGGCCATGCTTGAGCACGACCCGTTGGTGGACGGTGCCCCCGACGGCGCCGGCGCCACGCCGGTGTGGGCGGCGTTTGGCGACCTGATGACGGGCGTGCTCGGCGCCTTCGTGCTGATCCTGGCCTTCGCCCTCGTCATGCAGATGGACCTGGCGCAGCAGCTGGACGACGCGCAACGCCAACGCCAGGCCGAGGCCCAGCGCCGCGAGGCCTTGGAACAGGCCCTGGCCGGCCCGCTGGCGGGCGGGCGCATCACGCTCAAAGACGGGCGCATCGGCATCGCCGGCAACGTGCTGTTCGCGCCGGGTTCCGATGCACTGCACGACGAAGGCCGTCAGCTGCTGCGCGGCCTGGCGCCGGGCCTGAACGCCTACCTCGCCGCGCGCGACGAGGTGCTGATGGTCAGCGGTTTCACCGACGACAAGCAGGTGCGCGGCGGCAACCGCCGCTTCGAAGACAACTGGGAGCTCTCGGCCCTGCGCGCGCTGACCGTGACCCGCGCGCTGATGGCCGACGGCGTGCCCGCCTCGCGCGTGTTCGCCGCCGCCTTCGGGCCAGAGCAGCCCGTGGCCTCCAACGCCGACGCCGCCGGCCGCGCGCTCAACCGCCGCGTGGAGATCGCCCCGATGCCGCGCCGTGCGGGCGCCGCGGCGAGTGCCGCTTCGGCGGCCAGCGCCCCCTGACGATGCTGGACCCGGCCGACGACCCGCTGAGCTGGCTGCAAGCGCAGCCGCAAGCCCAGACCGCGCGCACGCACCCCGCGCGCTGGCACGCCCTGGTGGCCCTGGCCCGCCGCGCGGCCCGCGCCGAAGGCGCGTTGCGCACCCTGCTGTGCCGCCGCTTGGGCGCTGGTGTGGCGGCGCTGCCCGGGGGCGAGCCAGCACCCGCCCGCGCGCCCTCGGCCGTGCGCCCGCCCTTGCAGGCCCTGACCGCCGCGCTGAACGCCGGCCACCCCGAAGCCGCCGACGGCGCCTGGCCCGAGCTGCGCGCGGTGCGCGCCAACACCCGCGACTGGACCCGCCTGCGCGTGGCCCGCCGCCTGGCCGACGTGCCGCCCGAGCCCAGCACCCCGGTGGGCCCGCTCAACGCCCACGCGCTGATGCCCAAGGCCTTGGCGCAACTGCAATCCCTGTCGCCCGAGTACCTGCAGCGGCTGATGCAGCAGTTCGACGTGCTGGGCTCGTTGCCTCGCGCGGCCGCTGCGCCGGCACCGGCGGCGTCACCGGTGGCGGTGGTGCCGCGCAAGCCGGCCAAGCCGAAGGCGCCGATTCGAAGGCGTCCCTAGCCAGCACTCACGGGCGCGCTGCGGCAACGCCGCCGAATGGGGCTGGGCCGGAAGGCGAGTCAGGCAGGGCTGGGATTCCCAGGCTGCGGGCCAGTTGCCAAAGCGCTTCGATGGCCCGTTGTGCCATGGGGGACGGGGTTCGGTGGCGCAGCAGCACGATGCCCATGTCGGCCCCCACGTCGGGCAAGCCGTGAACGTCCAGCGGCAGCAGGCGTCCCGCCTGGGCTTCGTCGCGCAGGGCGAGCTCGCTGCACACCACCACGGTGTCGGTGTTCAGCGCCACCTGCCGCAGCAAGGGCACCTCGTCGCACTCCAGGGCCATCACGGCGTCTTCTGCGTGGGGCAGACCCAGCAAACGCACCAGCAAGGCGTGCATGGCCTGCGGCAGCTTGGGCCCCGCCAAGCCGTAGGCCCAGGCTTCGCTCAGCTGGCAGGTGCGGCCGGCCAAGGGGTGGCCTTGGCGCACAAACAAGCGGCCCCGGTCGCGCCCCAGCGGCATCACCTGAATGCGCGCGTCGGCCGGAATGTCCCGGTGGTCGGCCACGAAGAACTCGATGCTTTCGTCGAACAAGCGCTGCAACAGCGATTGCCAGTTGTTCTTCTCGAAGCGGATGCGCACCTGCGGGTGCGCGACGCGCAACTGGGCCATCAAGCGTGGCGCCAGGGTTTCGCCGGGAAAGGGTCCTGCCCCAAAGGCCAAGTCGCCCAACTGCCCGTCGCGCAACAGGGCGGCCTCGTGCTGCAGGTGGCGCGCCTCGAGCAGCAGGCGCCGGGCCCGTGGCAGCAGGAAGGAGGCCGCGGGCGTGGGCCGCACCTCTCCCACCTCGCGGTCGAACAGACGCAATCCCAGCGCCTGTTCTGCCGCTTGGATGCTGCGGCTGAAGGCGGGTTGGCTGAGGTGAACCCGTTGGGCGGCACGGGCGAAATGGCGCTCGTCGTCCAAGGCCACCAGGTGGCTCAGGTGCTTCAGGTCCACTGCAACTCCATTGCTTTGAATGCATTAAAGCATTTCTAACAATGCATTGGACGCATTACCGAAAGGAGCCGCTAATTCGGAGTTGGTCTTTGCCGGAGGTGCCCATGAACCCGCTGCTGCAGAACACGCTGATCCTTTGCCTCATCCTGGGCTTTGCGGGCATGGAGTTCGCCACGCGCCGTTACCAAACCACCGTCCGGGCGAGCCGCAATGACACCTGGCTCGAGGGCCTGATGTTTGTCAGCTTGCTCGCCGTGGCGCAGCCGACGGCCCTCTTGGGCAGCAATGCCCTGTGCGCCTGGCTCCTGCCCGAGCAACGCAATGCGCTGGCCGATTGGCCCTGGTGGGCCATGGTGGGCGTGCTGCTGCTGGCCGACGACATGACCCAGTACTGGTGGCACCGCCTGTCGCACACGCCGTTGCTGTGGCCTTTGCATCGCGCCCACCATTCGGCCCGGTACATGAGCATCCGCGTGACCTACCGCAACAACTTCTTCTACTACCTGCTCATGCCCGGCCTGTGGCTGTCTGGCGTGCTGCTCTACCTGGGGTTTGGGGCGGTGTACCTCGTGTACGTGGTGGTCAAGATCGCCGTGATCTTGGGGGCCCATTGCGCCTGGCGGTGGGACGAAGTCCTGTACCGGCAGCCGGTTCTGCGCCCCTTGGCCTGGGTGCTGGAGCGCACCATTTCCACCCCGGCCACGCATTGGGCCCACCACGCCATGAGCAACCGCGATGGCGTGGGGCACTACAAGGGCAACTTCGGCAACCTGCTGTTTGTGTGGGACATGCTCTTCGGCAGCGCCCACATCACCCGCCGCTACCCGCCTGAGGTGGGGCTGGTGGACGACAAGCTGTTCGGCGACGAGCACTGGGCGGCACAGATGTTCTACCCCTTGGTGCGTTCGCGCCGCATCCACTCGGCCTTGCGCCCGGGCGGCAAGCCCTACGACGACGACGCCGAGCAGGAGTTGGCATGAGCGCCGTCCCGGTCATCGTGGTCACCGGTGGCTTTGGCGCCTTGGGTCGCGCCTTGGGGCAGGTGCTGCGGGCGCAGGGCGCGCAGGTGGCCTTGCTGGATGCCGCGACGGCGCCCGACGCTGGGGCGCTCCCCGACGACGACGGTTTGATGTGCCTGGGTCAGGTGCGACTGGACGAGCCCGAGGCGGCCCGCGTCGCCATGGCGCAGGTGCTGCAATGGCATGGACGTTTGGACGGCTTGGTCAACGTGGCCGGCGGCTTTCAGATGCAAGATGTGGCGGGCGGTGACCTGGCGATCTGGGAGGCCATGTACCGCTCGAACCTGCGCAGTGCGGTGTGCAGCACGCAGGCGGCCCTGCCGGCGTTGCTGGCCAGCGGCGGCGGGTGCGTGGTGAACGTGGGAGCGGCTGCCGCGGAGCGGACCGGCGCCGGCATGGGGGCCTACGCCGCGGCCAAGGCGGGCGTGGCGCGGTTCACCGAGGCGCTGGCGGAGGAGTTCAAGGCCAGTGCCTTGAGGGTGCACGCGGTGCTGCCCAGCTTGCTGGACACCCCCGCCAACCGCGCGGCCATGCCCGATGCCGACGCCAGCCGCTGGGTGACCCCCACGGCCCTGGCCAAAGTGGTGGCCTTTTTGCTGTCGCCCGAGGCAGAGCCACTGCACGGGGCCTTGATCCCCGCCCGTGGTCGGGTCTGAGGACGCAGCGACCCCTTGGGTTGAGCCGGTCAGCGCGTGGGCGATTCCTGCAAGCGCGCCACCATGCCCGCAATCGCCTTCATCTGCGGCGCGTTCCGCCCCAGGTACCCGGCCCCGCCATAGCCCCACCAATCCCAGCACCCGTTCACCGCGCCCGGCCCGGTTTGCGGGTACAGCACCACCAGCCGGTTGGTGGCGGCCCACGCGTTGAGCCCGCTGCGCCGCGCGAAGGCCTCGCCCACGAAGCCGGCGTTCATCTGGCAGCCGTGCAGCGCCACGTGCACGCGGCAGCCGCCGGCTTCGCAGGCCGGGGGCACGAACACAAAGCCTTGCGGCCCCAGGTCCGGCCCGGTGTGGAAGGGGCGTTGGTCGAAGGCCCGCAGCGCGCCCTCGGGAACCGCATCGGCGCGGGCGTTCAGCGGCCCCAGCAGGTGCTGCAGCAGTGCGCCCGCCAGGTCGACGCCGCAGTTCAGCAGGTGCGGCGCGGCCATGCGATCGCAGTCGCCGCCTTCGCGGTCGACCACCCAGCCGTGCGCGGCAGGCACGTCGGTGCGTGCGGTGATGTGGGCGTGGGGCAGCAGGGCCTGCAACTGGGCTTGCAGGGCTTGGGTGGTGGCCACGTTGACCACCGTGTCCTTGGCGCCGCTGAACAGGTAGACGCGGGCGTTCTGCTGCGCGGTCAGCGGCGGGATCTCGCCCTGGGTCACCAGCGCCTGGGTGCGTTGCACCAGCAGCGGCACGTCGATGGGGCTGCGGCCGAGGCAGGGCCCCAAGGCTTGCAGCACCGAGCCCTGCGCGCAGCCAAAGGGCCCACCGGCCACGGCCGCCACACCGCGGGCGAACAGCGAGCCTTGCGACAGGTGCAATTGCACCGCCAAGTAGGCGCCCGAAGACACGCCCGACACCGTGGCGCCGTCGGCTTGCACGCCGAGGCGAGGCAGTTCCGGGGGCGGAGGGGCATCGGCCGCCAACGCGGGGGCGGTGGCCAAGGTCGAAACGAGGAGCAGGGCAGCCAAGCGCATGGGCGTCCTCAAGCGGGTTGGGCGCGCGGCGGTAGCTTGGCCTCGCGGATGGGCAGGTTGATGACGGCGGCCGCGGCGGCCAGCGCGATGTCGGCCCACCACATGGACTCATAGCTGTTCCAGCGCGCGAAGGCCAAGCCGCCGAAGTAGGCGCCGAAGAAGCCGCCGATTTGGTGGCTTAGCAGCGTCATGCCGAACAGGGTCGCCAGGTGGCGCGTGCCGAAGAGCTTGCCCACCAGGCCGGCGGTGGGCGGCACCGTGGCCAGCCAGGTGAAGCCGAGCACGGCGGCAAAGACGTAGAAGGTCAGCGCGGTTTTGGGCGCGGCCAGGTAGACCAAGATGGCCAGCGCGCGGGTGCCGTACATCCAGAACAGGATGTACTTCATGCGGAAGCGGTTGCCGGCCGCACCGGCCATCAGGCTGCCGGCGATGTTGGCCACGCCAATGACGGCCAGCGAAGTGGCGGCCACGCTGGCGGGCAGGCCGCACAGGCCGACTTCGCCGGGCAGGTGCGTGACCAAGAACGCGATGTGAAAACCGCAGGTGAAGAAGCCCAGGTGCAGGCACCAGTAGCTGCGGTCGGCGAAGGCCTCGCGCAGCTGCTGGCCCAGGCTGGGGCCTGCCGGGGCGGCCACCGCGCCGGGGGCCGGGCTGCCGGCCTTGCCGCCGCCCAACTTCCAGGCCAAGGGCAGGGTGGCCAGGGTGATGAGCGCCAGCGTCCACATGGCCTGCACCCAGCCCAGTGCGCTGATGAGCGCCTGGTTGATGGGCGCGAACACCGCCTGCCCGAAGCTGCCGCCGGCGTTGATGACGCCCGAGGCGCTGCTGCGCTTTTCGGCCGGCAGGCGCTGCGCGGCCGCGCCGATGAGGATCGAAAAACTGCCCGCGCCCGCCCCAGCGGCGGCCATCACGCCCAGGGTGACCATCAGCGCCCACTCGCTGCGCACGAAGGGCGTGAGCGCCGTGCCCGCGGCCAGCAGCAGGCCGCCCAGCACGACGACTTTGGTGGGGCCGAAGCGGTCGGCCACGATGCCGAACACCGGCTGCGACGCGCCCCAGACGAACTGGCCGATGGCCAGCGCGAAGCTGATGTCCACGATGGACAGGCCGGTGTCGCGGCTCATGGGCGCGATGAACAGGCCCATGCTCTGCCGCGCGCCCATGGTCACCATCAGGATGGCGGCCGCCACGAGCACGAGGGACCAGTACGGCGTGGCGCGGGGCGAGGTGGTCATGGCGATGAACTCAAAGCGCGGCGAGGCGCCACAGCGAGGTGGTTTCCTTGGCGCGCGCGGCGTGCAGGGGGTCGGCCTTGTCGCTGGCCTTGCCGTGCGTGGGGCGAATCTCCAGGCGCGCCAGCACCTGCAGGCCGGCGCTGGCGATCCAGGCCTCCAGCTCGGCGCGGGTGCGCAGGCCCAGGTGCTCGGCCAGGTCGGACAGGATCAGCCAGCCTTCGCCCCCCGGCACCAGGTGCGCCGCCAGCCCGTTCAAGAAGCCCTTGAGCATGCGGCTGTCGGGGTCGTAGATGGCGGCCTCCAGCGCGCTGCTGGGGCGCGCCGGCAGCCAGGGCGGGTTGCACACCACCAGCGCGGCGCGGCCGTCGGGGAACAGGTCGGCCTGGGTGAGCTTGACCTTGTGCTGCAGGCCCAGGCGCTGCAGGTTGTCCAGCGCGCAGGCCAGGGCGCTGGGGCTGAGGTCGGTGGCCTCGGTGCGGGCCACGCCCCGCTGGGCCAGCACCGCAGCGACGACGCCGGTGCCCGTGCCGATGTCCATGGCCCAGGCACCTTCCGCCTTCAGGGCTTCGGGCAACGGCGCTTGCAGCACCAGCTCCAGGTACTCCCCGCGCACCGGGCTGAACACGCCGTACCAGGGGTGGATGCGCGCGATTTCGCCGTTCTTGCGCAGGCCCAGGGCCGGCACCGGCACGCCTTGCTGGCGCCATTCCCAGGCGCCGATCCAGCCCAGCAGCTCGCGCAGGCTCACCAAGGTGCCTTCGGTCTGCGGGCCGATGGCCGCGCGGGCGGCGAGGGCCAGGTCGGGCGCACGGCGCAGTGGCAGTTGCAACTCGGGCGTCAGGCGCATCACCAACAGGCCCAGGATGCGGGCGCGTTCGGCCTGGCCCTTGCGGTGCTGGTGGAAGGCGTCGGCCGGCGAGGCCACCGGCGCTTTGGCGGTGGCCGGTTTGCGCGCGCGGCGGCGGTCGATGCGGTGGGCTATGGCTTGCAGCATCTGCCGGGCCTGGTGGTAGTCGCCCTCCCACACCAGCGCGGTGCCTTCGCACACCAACTTGTAGGCGGCGTCGGCGTTGATGCTGTCGTCCACGGCGCGGATGCGCTTGGGGGCGGGGGCGCCGCTGCCGCTGTGCCAGCGGGCGCTCAGGGGTTCTCCGTCGGTGGAGATCCAGGTCAACGCAGGCGCGGCGGGATTGGCGAGGGAGGTCGGAAGGCTCATCGTCGGATTGTGGCCGCCGTGCGATGCTGGCGCCCCTTCGTCAACCAGTAGGCGTGACATGCCCCGTTGGATTCCCTGGCTGCTCGGCGGCCTGGTGGTGTGGGGCAGTGCCAGCGCCGCCCCCAGCCTCGTGCTGGTGGTTCGCCACGCCGAGCGCGCGGCCGAGCCCGCTGGCGACCCCACGCTGACGCCGGAAGGCGCCGAGCGCGCCGCCTTGCTCGCGCAGATCGGCAGCGACGCGGGCATCGACGCCATCGTCACCAGCCATTGGCGCCGCACCCAAGAGACCGCTGCCCCGCTGGCCCGCGCCCGGGGCCTGACGCCCCAGGTGGTCGCCATCCGCAAAGGCGAGCTGCCGGCCCACGTGGCCGAGGTGGCGGCCGCGGTGCAGCGCCTGAGCGGCCGCGTGCTGGTGGTGGGCCACAGCAACACCGTGGCCGAGATCGTCAAGGCCCTGAGCGGCCGTGCCGTGCCGGCGCCCTGCGAGAACCAGTTCGGCTGGGCCTACGTGGTGCAGCCCGTTGTGGATGCCGGCGGCAGTGCCGCGGTGATGCGCCTGCAGTACGGCGCGCCCAATCCGGTGTGCGGTGAGCATTGAGACCCCCATGCTGCAGATGCGCCCCAACTGCGAGTGCTGCGACCGCGACCTGCCGGCCGACGCGCCCGGCGCCATGGTGTGCAGCTTCGAGTGCACCTTCTGCGACGACTGCGTGCGCCAGCGCCTGGGCGGACGGTGCCCCAACTGCGGCGGCGAGCTGCAGCCCCGGCCCCGCCGCGTGGGCGACGCGCTGGCGCGCAACCCGGCGAGCACGCAGCGCGTGCGCCAGCCGCACGCGGCTTGCGCCGACGCTCAGCCCGGCACGGCGGCCGACAAGATCCCCTGAGCCGCCGCGCGGCCCGTGGCCAGGCAGGCGGTCAGCAGGTAGCCGCCCGTGGGGGCCTCCCAGTCCAGCATCTCGCCCGCCACCCACACGCCCGGCTTGGCGCGCAGTTGGTAGCCGGCGTCCAGGCCTTCGAAGCGCACGCCGCCAGCCGTGCTGATGGCCTCGTCGATGGGGCGCGTGGCGACCAGGGTCAGAGGCAGGGCCTTGAGCGTGGCGGCCAGCGCGGCCGGGTCCTTGCTGGCGCCCAACACCTCGTGCAGCAGCGCGGGTTTCAGCCCGCTGAGCTTGAACTGGCTCTTCAAGAAGCTGGCCAGGCTCTTGGCGCCCAGGCCGCGGTTCAGGATCTCGCGCACCTTGTCCAGCGGGTGCTGCGGCAGCAGGTCCAGGTGCAGGGTGGCCTGGCCGTCGCGGGCGATGGCGTCGCGCAGCGCGGCGCTGAAGGCGTACACCAAGCTGCCTTCCACGCCATCGTCGGTGAGCACGAACTCGCCCTGTTGCGTGCGGCCTTCAAACGTCAGGCTCACGGGCTTGACCGGCTGACCGGCAAAGCGTTCGCGCAGGAACGCGCTCCAGCCGCCTTCCACGGCAAAGCCGCAGTTGCTGGGCTGCAGCGGCGCGAGTTCTGCGCCCGCGGCTTGCAGCACCGGCACCCAAGCGCCGTCGCTGCCCAGGCGGGCCCAACTGGCGCCCCCCAGGGCCAGCAGCGTGGGCGCCGCGGGCACACGGGCCTCGCCGGCCGGCGTGGCAAAGCGCAGCGCGCCGTCCTCGTCCCAGCCCAGCCAGCGGTGCCGGCTGTGGAAGTGCACGCCCTGCGCGTGCAGGCGGCGCAGCCACGCGCGCAGCAGCGGCGCGGCCTTCAGGTCGGTGGGGAACACGCGGCCCGAGCTGCCGACGAAGGTGTCCACGCCCAGGTCCGCCGCCCAGGCGCGCAGGTCGTCCGGCGTGAAGGCGTCCAGGGCGGCCTGCAAGGCCGGTGCGCGCGCGCCGAAGCGCGCGACGAAGCGGTCGTAGGGCTCGCTGTGCGTGAGGTTCAAACCCCCGCGCCCGGCCAGCAAGAACTTGCGGCCCACGCTGGGCATGGCGTCGTACAGGTCCACGGCCCAGCCGGCTTGGCTGAGCACGTCGGCGGCCATCAGGCCCGCCGGGCCGCCGCCCACCACCCGGGCCTTCATGCGGCACCCCGCAGCAGGTCGCGGGCGCCGGCGCGCAGCAGGGCGCGGGAGTAGCGCTCGTGCAGGCCCAGCAAGGCCTTCATCGCGCCGGTCAAACGCGGGCGTCCGTCGGCGTCTTGCTGCCGGGTGCGCAGCGCCGACCCGAACCACAGCAGGCTGCCTGGGTCCAAGGATTGCACCGACAGCCACGAGCGCGTGCGCCCCGAGGCCTCGGTCAGCAAGAGCTCGTCGCTGCGCCGCGCAGTGACCATCCAGGCGGCAAAGCCCTCGCGCTCGCCCTGGGCCAGCGCATGGGCCTGGGCGCGCCGAGAAGGGTGGCCGAGCAGGGCCAGCACGCAGCGCTCGGCGGCAAAGAGACGGGTGCCGTAGAAGGCGACCACCCAGCCCGGCAGTGCAGCAGGCGCAGGCACTTGGAGGCAGTAGGCGTCGACGTACTCGCCCTGCGCGGCGCGTTGGGCCAACAGCGAGGACGGGGGTGGCGGTCGGTCGAGCACAGTGAATTCGGTCATGCCGCCATCATCGCCGGGCCGACCCCCTGCTTGCGGGCTGTGGCCCGGCCTCGCGGTGTCTATGCTGCGCGTTGCTGACCTGCGTTTTGGGGCCAGCGTGGTCCGCCCTGTTGAAGGAGTCGAAGTCCATGCCCTATCCCCGCGCTTGGTTGTACCTGCTGCTCTTGCTCGGCCTGACCGGCTTGGCCTTTTGGCCCAGTTATTTCGGCAAGCTCGACGCCGTGCCCTGGCAGTTCCACGTGCACGGCGTGACCGCCACGCTGTGGATGCTGCTGCTGGTGGCGCAGGGCCTGTTGATCCATGGCGGACGGCGCGCCGGCCACCGCCTCCTGGGCACCAGCGCCGTGCTGTTGGTGCCGGCCTTCCTGGCCGGGGGGCTGCTGGTGATGGGCACCATGGCGCAAGGCAAGAGCCCGTTCCATGCGATGTACGCCCACCGCCTGATCGCCATCGACTTCTTCGCCACCTTGGGCTTTGCCGGCTTCGTGGCCGCCGCCCTGGCCCAGCGCCGGCGCGTGGCGGCGCACGCCGGCTGGCTGATGGCCACCCCCTTGCTGTTGGTCAGCCCGGTGCTGGCCCGCTTGTTCACCGGGTTCCTGCCGCCCTTCGCCATGCGCGGGCTGGAAGACTTGCCGCGCTTTGCCGGCAGCGTGCAGTTGGCCCAGCTGGTGGCCTTGGCCATCGCCGTCGCGCTGGCCCTGCAAGCCCGGCAGCACGCCAAGCCCTACCTGTGGGCGGCTGGCGTATTGGTGGTACAGAGCGTGGGTTTCCAGTTCTTCGGGGACCTGAACGCCTGGAATGCCCTGTGCCAAAGCTGGGCCGCCACACCCCCCGCGGTGCAGGCCTTGCTCGGGGTGGCCTTGGGGGCGGGGGTGGTGGGGTGGGGCTGGCGCGCCGCCCCACCGCGCGGGGCCTGAACCGCGTTGGTCCCGCCCTTCCAAATGAAAACGGCGCCTTGCAGGGCGCCGTTTTCATTCGCAGGGGTGGTGTCAGACGTTGAACAAGAAGTTCAGCACGTCGCCGTCCTTGACCACGTACTCCTTGCCTTCCGCGCGCATCTTGCCGGCGTCTTTGGCGCCTTGCTCGCCCTTGTAGGCGATGAAGTCGTCGAAGGCGATGGTCTGCGCGCGGATGAAGCCGCGTTCGAAGTCGGTGTGGATGACGCCCGCGGCCTGCGGGGCGGTGTCGCCCTGGTGGATGGTCCAGGCGCGCACTTCTTTCACCCCGGCGGTGAAGTAGGTCTGCAGGCCCAGCAGCTTGAAGCCGGCGCGGATGAGGCGGTTCAAGCCGGGCTCGTCCTGGCCCATCTCGGCCAGGAACATGGCCTTGTCCTCGTCGCTCATCTCCGAGAGCTCGGCCTCGGTCTTGGCGCAGATGGCCACCACAGGGGCGTTTTGCTTGGTGGCGTACTCGCGCAGGCGGTCGAGGAAGGGGTTGTTCTCGAAGCCGTCTTCCGCCACGTTGCCCACGAACATCGCCGGCTTGGCGGTGATCAGGCACAGGGGCTTGAGGATGGCGCGCTCTTCCTTGCTGAAGTCGATGGCGCGCACCGGTTGGGCCTGGTCCAGCGCGGCCTGGCACTTCTCCAGCACCTTGACCAGGGCTTGGGCGTCCTTGTCGCCGGCGCGGGCCACCTTGTTGTAGCGGTGCAGGCTCTTCTCGACAGTGCCCAGGTCGGCCAGGCAAAGCTCGGTCTGGATGACCTCGATGTCGGCGATCGGGTCGACGCGGCCGTTCACGTGGATGACGTTCTCGTCCTCGAAGCAACGCACCACGTTGACGATGGCGTCGGTCTCGCGGATGTGGCTCAGGAACTGGTTGCCCAAGCCTTCGCCTTTGCTGGCCCCGGCCACCAGGCCGGCGATGTCCACGAACTCGACGATGGCCGGCACGATGCGCTCGGGCTTCACGATCTCCGACAGCTGGGCCAGGCGCGGGTCAGGCAGCTCGACGATGCCCACGTTGGGCTCGATCGTGCAGAAGGGGTAGTTCTCGGCGGCGATGCCGGCTTTGGTCAGGGCGTTGAAGAGGGTGGACTTGCCGACGTTGGGCAAGCCCACGATGCCGCATTTGAGGCTCATCGCGCAGGGCTTTCAGTGGGGGAGGCGCCCGGTGCGTCGTTCGTCCGGGCAGGCGGCCCGGTCGTCCGGGCCAAAGGCGTGATTTTAGAAGGGCCGGAGGGGCCCTTCCTAGAATGAGCGCTATGCAGGTCGATGTACTCATCCGGGGCGATGGCGCCGTGGGACGCTCGCTGGCGCTGGCGCTGTCGCACCAGGGCCTGCGCGTGGGCCTGCAGGGGCGCGCCCAAGCCCGCCCCCAAGACGTTCGCGCTTACGCCCTGAACGCCGGGGCCCAGGCCCTGCTGCGCCGCTTGAAGGTGTGGGACAGCCTGCCGCCCGATGCCAAGACGCCGGTGCAGGACATGCAGGTGTTCGGCGACCAAGAAGGCGGGCGCCTGAACTTCAGCGCCTGGCAGGCGCACCTGGCCGAACTGGCCGTCATCGTCGACGCGGCCGAGCTGGACGCCGCCTTGGACGCCGCCCTGCGCTTTGCCCCCCACGTGCAACGGGTGGACGGCGAACTGCCGCACGCCTTGCTGGCCCTGTGCGAGGGGCGCGAGGCCCGCGGGCTCGAGGCGCACGGCATCCAGGTCGAGCGCCGGGCTTACGGGCACCACGCGCTGGCCACCCGCTGGGTCAGCGACGTGCCCCACCAAGGCCGCGCCTGGCAGTGGTTCGGGGCGGGCGGCGACGTGCTGGCTCTGTTGCCGCTCGACCGCCCCACGCCCGGGCACAGCTACGCGATGGTGTGGTCGCAGCCGGCCGAGGACGCGCTGCGCCGAGCCGCGCTGTCGCCCGAGGCCTTGGCGGCCGAACTTCAGGCCGCGACCCACCAACGCGCCGGCCATTTGCAGCAGGTGGGCGCCGCGCAGACCTGGCCCCTGAACCTGCTGCGGGCCACGCCCACTGTGCGTCCCGGCTTGGCCCTGCTGGGCGATTGCGCCCACCAGGTTCACCCGCTGGCCGGGCAGGGCTTGAACCTGGGCCTCGCTGACGTGGCCGCCCTGGCCGAGGTGCTGGCCGCGCGCGAGCCCTGGCGCCCGCTGGGCGACTTGACCCTGTTGCGCCGTTACGAACGCCAGCGTGCGCTGGACACCTGGATGATGGCCACCGTGACCGACGGCCTGTGGCACGGCTTCGCGCACGGCGCCCCTTGGGCCCGCGTGGCGCGCAATCAGGGCCTGGCCTTGGTCGACGCCCTCGGGCCGCTCAAGCGCTGGTTCACCCAGCAGGCGCTGGGCCACCGCGCCAGTGCCCCCTCTTCGAACGCTTCCAACGCCGCAAGGCCGACCCCATGACGCTCCCCCGCAAGCTGGCCACTGCCCTGGCCCTGTCCTTGACCCTGGCCGGTGCCTCCGCCCAAGTGCCCACCAAGAAGGCGGCGCCAGCCCCAGCGCCTGCGGCGGCCGCCCCCGAGGTGCGCGCCATCGAGGTGTCGCTGCGCCGGGCGATCGCCGAGCGCCTGCCCAACTTCCCGCCGATCGACGAGATCCGCACCACACCGATCCCCGGTCTTTTTGAGATTCGCTTTGGCACCGACATCCGTTACGTCGACGGCAAAGGCGAGTACCTGATCGAGGGCGACTTGGTCGACCTGAAGACCCGCAGCAGCCTGACGCAAGCCCGTGTCGACAAGCTCACCGCCATCCAGTTCTCCGCCTTGCCCGTTGCCGATGCCATGGTGGTCAAGCGGGGCACCGGGGCGCGCAAGCTGGCCGTGTTCGAAGACCCGAACTGCGGCTACTGCAAGCGCTTCGAGAAGGGCTTGGCGGAGCTCAAGGACGTCACGATCTATACGTTTCTGATCCCGATCTTGGGGCCGAGTTCGCTGGAGCGCTCGCGCGCCATTTGGTGCAGCAAGGACGCTTACGCGGCCTGGCAGGACTGGATGCTGCGCGACAAGCCGCCGGCCAAACCCGAAGGGGCTTGCGACGACGCCGCCCTGACGCGCAACCTGGCCTTCGCCCGCAAGTTCCAGATCAACGGCACCCCGGCCTTGGTGTTCGAAGACGGCACCCGCGTGCCGGGCGCCATCCCGGCCGAACAAGTCGAAGAGCGCCTGCAGCGCGCCCAGAAGAAGTCCTGACATGAACACCCCCGGACAAGCCGAACCCAGCGCCCTGGCCAGCCGCCTGGGCTACGCCGGCCTGCTGCCCTTTGTCGGCGGCACCGCCCTGGCTTGGTTGCTGGCGCGCCCCGATTACCTGGACGAGCACGCCTTCGTGATGCAAGGCCTGTCGGCCTACGCGGCGACGGTGATCGCGTTCCTGGGGGCCCTGCACTGGGGCTTGGCGATGCGCCAGCCGCAGCCGTTCTCGATGCGCTGGGGCGTGGTCCCGGCGCTGCTGGCCTGGGTGGGCCTGCTGATGCCGGCGTACGCCGGCTTGGTGGTGCACGGCATCGTGCTGATCGTTTGCTACGCGGTCGATCGCCACCAGTTCCCGCGCTTGGGCGTGGGCGGCTGGCTGACCCTGCGCTTCCGTTGCACCCTGCTGGCGGCGCTGTGCTGCTTCTTGGCCGCGGCCGCCACCTGAGCCCCCGCGTCCTGCGGCGGACGGTCGCGTCTGCCTGGTGTTTGGTGGTGCTGCTGGCGCACTGGGCGGCGTGGCGCGCCTTCGACGGCTGGCACGCCCTCACGCCCAGCCCGCCGCCCCGCTTGAGCGTCCAATTGACGCAGGCGATGCGTCCCGCGCCCGAGCGGGCCCGGCCTGTGCCTCGCCCCAAGCCGCCATCCCCCCGGGCGACGCCGGAGCCCGCGCCAGCGGCCTCGCAGCCGCAGGCGCCAACGCCAGCGCCGCAGGACGCGGCCGAGCCGGCATCGGCGCCGCCAGCCCTTGAACCGGCGCCACCTCCCGCCCAAGCCGTGGCCTCGGCCCCTTCAGAGCCCACCCGCCCCGAGGTGCAGGCGCCGCGCGAGGGCGACGACGCACCCGGTCCCGAGTGGCCGCTGTCGACCCGACTGCGCTACGCGGTGGTGGGCCACTACCAAGGTCTGGTGCACGGCGACGCCGAGGTGGAATGGCTGCGCCAAGGGGCCCGCTACCAAGTGCGCTTGCAAGTGGGCATCGGCCCGAAGCTGACCCCGTTTGGCCAGCGCCGGCTCGTCAGCGAAGGGCGCTTGACGCCCAGCGGCATCGCCCCCCAGCGCTACGACGAGGCGACCCAGTTGCTGTGGCGCACGGCCCGTCAAAGCAGCATCCGATGGGAAGGCGGCGAAGTGCGTTTGCCCTCGGGCCAGCGTGTGTTCGCCCCCGCCGGGGTGCAAGACTCAGCCAGCCAGTTCGTGCACCTGACCTGGCTGCTGTTGACCGGCCGCGAGCCGGCCCGCGAGGGCCACGTCATCCCGGTGCCTTTGGCCCTGCCGCAGGGCGTGAACACCTGGCGCTACGAGAACCTCGGCGAGGTCGTGCTGGACACGGCCTTGGGCCGCATCCGGGCCTGGCATTTGCGGCCGCAGGCGCCCCTGCCCGCCGGGGCCCTGGCCGCGCAGGTGTGGCTGGCGCCCAGCTACCAGTACTTGCCGGTGCAGATCCGAATCGAGCAGGGCGACGGCGTGTGGTTGCTGCTCACCCTGGCCGAGCCGCCCCTGCAGGAGCTGGCGCCCACCGACAATCCGGGCCCCTCGAAGGAGAACCCCCCATGACCTACACCTGCATCCTGGTCGAGACCGTGGGCGACGGCCCGCGCAAGACCGGCCTCATCCGCCTCAACCGCCCCAAGGCCCTGAACGCCCTGTGCGATCCGCTGATGGACGAACTGGGCGAGGCCCTGGCGGCTTTCGACGCCGACGCCGGCATCGGCTGCATCGTGCTGACCGGCAGCGAGAAGGCCTTTTGCGCCGGCGCCGACATCCCGTCCATCAAGGACCTGGACTTTCTCAGCGCGCACCAAGGCGGCTTGGTGAGCAAAAACTGGGAGCACGTGCTCAAGGTCAAGAAGCCCGTGCTGGCCGCCGTGGCCGGTTACGCGCTGGGTGGCGGCTGCGAGTTGGCCATGATGTGCGACACCATCTACGCCGCCGAAAGCGCCAAGTTTGGCCAGCCTGAAATCAAGATTGGCGTCATCCCTGGCGCCGGCGGCACGCAGCGCCTGCCGCGCTGGGTGGGCAAGGCCAAGGCCATGGACCTGCTGTTGACCGCCCGCATGATGGACGCGCAAGAGGCCCTGCAAGCCGGCCTGGTGGCCCGCGTGTTCCCCACCGAAGGCTTCCTGGACGAGGTGCTGAAAGTCGCCGAGCTTCTCAATGCGCAATCGGCCCCCGCGCTGGCGCTGATGAAGGAAATGGTCAACCAGGCTTTCGAGACCCCGCTGACCCAAGGCGTTCAGGCCGAGCGCCTGGCCTTCCACGCGATGTTCGGCACGCACGACCAGCGCGAGGGCATGACCGCCTTCTTGGAAAAGCGCGCGCCGCAATGGAAGCACGGGAGCTGACGGGCCTTCCCGACGGCTTCGATCGAACGCTCCAGGCCGCCTCGGCGGACCTGGAGGCAGGCCAGGTCGAGCGGGCCCTGGGGCCGCTGCAGCGGCTCTGCGAAGCGCCATCGGCACCCACCGCAGCCCATGCCGCGCTTGGCCGCTGCCTGGTGCGGATGGACCGGTGTGACGAGGCCCTGCCGCACCTTCAGCACGCCATGAACCACGGCCGCTTCGATGAGCGGGCCGCGGTCGCGCTGCTGCACGCCTGCCTGCGCCTGGACCGCTGCGAGGACGCCGCGCGTCTGGGTTGGGCCCTGGCGCAGCCTGGCCGCGTGCGCAGCCCCGACTTGGACGCGGAACTGAGTGCCGTCGATGCCGTGCTGCGCGCGCGCCTGGCGGTGCCGGCGCAATTCCGCAGCGGGCATTTCGGCGCTTTGATTCAACGTTTGCCTGACCTGTTGGCGTCGATGCCCCGCTGGGCCGAAGGCTGGGCCATGCTGGCTGGCACGCATTGCGAACTCAGCCCCAGTTTGGGCGCCGTGCTGACCGACGCGCAGGGGCACCCGGCGGACTTCAAGGCATTGGCCACCGCGCTCCCGGCGGCGCGCCGGCGAGACCTCGAGGCGTGCGGTGCCGCGGCCGAGCGGGCACTGGCCTTGAAGCCCGCCGAACGCTTGGCCCAGGGCTACCGCGCCAAAGCAGCATTCGAGTTGGGCGTCGCCCCGGCGCAGGCGCTCAGTGATTGGGTCGGCGTGTCAACGGAAGGGGAAGGGCTGTTGGGCCCCTTGAACTTGCGCGCGGGCCCCCTTTGGCCCGGGGCCACCACCTCGCCGGCCGAGCCGATCGAGGTGCCTCCGCCCCGAAGCTTCGGCCCGCCGGTGGATTGGTCGCCGTCGGTCGGCCGGACGCGGAGCGCGGCCGGCTACGCCCTGTGCTTGCCAGGCGGCGAAGCACGCGGGGGCAGCGACCTGGTGCTGGACGCCGCTGGGTTCGCGCTGCACGACGGGCTGGCGCATCCCTTGGGGACCTTGGCCAACCTGGTGCACGACAAGGCCGTGGCCTGGCGTCATGCCGAACGCTTGGTCGCGCGTCCTCCGCGCGAGCGGTTGGAACTGGCCGAGGAAGCCGTCAGCTTGCTGGGCGTCTCGTCGCGCCAGTTCGGGCATTGGCTGTTCGAGTTCTTGCCCCGGCTGCGGCACTTCGAAGGACGGATGGACTGGCCGCGCGCGACCTACCTGGTTGACGCCGGAATGCCCGACACGCACCTCCAGGCCTTGGGCCTGGTCTTGGGGCAAGTGCCCCGCGTGCGGGTGATCGAGGCGGACGTGGCCGTTCGGGCCGCCAAGCTGTGGGTGGCGGGGCGCGACGTTTTTTTCCCGCACTACGTCCACCAGTCGGTGGCCGACAGCGTGCACATCGCGCCCTCGCATGGACCCAGCTTGCAGTGGCTGCGCCAGCGCTGGCTTGCAGGGCGGGGGGTGGCGGTGCCGCGGCGGCGCTGGTTCGTGCGACGCAGCACGCCCTTGCGAGGCCTGCTGAATCAAGACGAGGTGGAGGCGCACCTGGTGCGCCGTTGGGCCTTCGAGGCCATCGAGCCGGAACGCCTCGCGTTCGATGCGCAGGTCCAGCACTTCGCCGAGGCCGAGTGGATCGTGGGGGCCCACGGCTCGGCGCTGTCCAACGCCCTGGCGTGCCCGAGCGGCGCGCGCGTGCTGACCTTGTTCAATGGGCAACCGGGCAACCTGCCCTCGTGGGCCGCGGCCTTGGAGGCCCTCGGCATCCGACACGCCTTCTTGGCGGGTCAGGCGGACACGGGCTCCCACCCGGTGCGCCACCACTGGCGCTTTCGCATCGACCTGACCGCGCTCGACGAAGCGATGTCGGCGTTGGCGTCGCTCAAGGCGTGACCCAACGGGCACCCGCGGCGTCGAACACGGCGCGGCGGTGCCCGGCGGTGCGCAGGCCCAGCCAGTCGATGGCTTCGACCTCGGCGCGGATCAGCGCGAAATGCCCCCGCGTGTCGCGCGCCGGAACGGGCGAAGCGTCCAGGGGACTGCCGGGGGGCAGGGGGCTCAGGTAATCCTGCGCCGCTGGGCTGAGCTTCAGGCGCGCCCAGCGGCTGGACAGCGCGAGCCCGTCGGTGTCCAAGCTCAGCCGGACCTTGACGCGCAACTGCCAGCCTAGGCTCGGGCACCAGGCCACCAAGCTGGCCTGCGGGTGCGCCTGCAACTGCGCCACCTTGGGGCTGCGGGCGTCGGTGTAGATCACCAGTTGGCGCCGCTCGGCGTCGACCTCGCGCAGCACCACGGTGCGGGCGTCGGCGCCGTCGCCGTCGCGCGTGGCCAGCACCGGCGTGCGCCAGCCGTGGCCCTTGTCGCGCGCGGCGCGCTGCAGCTCGTCCCACAGCGCGATGCGCAGCGCCGCGAGATCGTCTTCGGCGGCGCTGCTGGGCATGGCGGTTGGGTCAGTTTTCCCGACGAAGCGCGGGGAACAGGATGACGTCGCGGATGCTCGGCGAGTCGGTCAGCAGCATGACGAAGCGGTCGATGCCGATGCCGCAGCCGCCGGTGGGGGGCATGCCGATCTCCAAGGCGCGCACGAAGTCGGCGTCGAAGTGCATGGCCTCGTCGTCGCCGCCGTCCTTGGCGTCCACCTGCGCTTGGAAGCGCGCGGCCTGGTCTTCGGCGTCGTTCAACTCGCTGAACCCGTTGGCCACCTCGCGGCCGGTCATGTAGAGCTCGAAGCGGTCGGTGATGCCAGGGTTGGCGTCGTTGGCGCGGGCCAGGGGCGAGACCTCGATCGGGTGGTTCATGATGAAGGTCGGCTGCCAGAGCTTCTCTTCCACCACGGCCTCGAACAGGGCGTACTGCAGCTGGGCCAGGTTGGCGTTGCTGGGCACCTTCTCGCCGGCCTTCTGGATGCGCGCGGTCAGCGCCGCCGGGTCGTCGGCCTCGGCCTCGCTCAGGCCTTCGTGCTGCAGCAGGGCGTCCCGGATGGTCAGGCGGGCGAAGGGCTGGTCCAGGTGCACGGGCTGGCCGTTGTAGGTCAGCGCGGCGCTGCCGTGGGCCTTGACGGCCACGTGGCGCAGCAGGGCCTCGGTGAAGTCCATCAGGTCGTGGTGGTCCCAGAACGCCGAGTAGAACTCCATCATCGTGAACTCGGGGTTGTGGCGGACCGACAGGCCTTCGTTGCGGAAGTTGCGGTTGATCTCGAACACGCGCTCGAAGCCGCCCACGATCAGGCGCTTGAGGTAGAGCTCCGGCGCGATGCGCAGGAACATCTCCTGGTCCAGCGCGTTGTGGTGCGTCACGAAGGGCTTGGCGTTGGCGCCGCCCGGGATCGGGTGCAGCATCGGCGTTTCCACCTCAAGGAAGCCGTGCTCAACCATGAAGCCGCGCATCGCGGCCACGGCCTTGCTGCGCTGGGCAAAGCGGTCGCGGGCGGCCTCGTCGGTGATCAGGTCGACGTAGCGCTGGCGGTACTTCAGCTCCTGGTCGGCCACGCCGTGGAACTTGTCGGGCAGGGGGCGCAGGCTCTTGGTCAGCAGGCGCAGCTCGGTCACCTTGATCGACAGCTCGCCGGTCTTGGTGCGGAACAGGGTGCCGCGGGCGGCCAGGATGTCGCCCAGGTCCCAGTGCTTGAAGTCGGCGTACAGGTCGTCGCCCAGGGCGTCGCGCTGCACGTAGAGCTGGATGCGGCCGGTCGCGTCTTGCACCGTGGCGAAGCTGGCCTTGCCCATGACGCGCTTGAGCATCATGCGGCCGGCCACGCTGACCGTCACGCCTTGCGGCTCCAGCTCCTCGTTGGGCAGCTCGCCGTACTGCTGCGCCAGGGGCAGCGCGCGGTGCTCGGGCTTGAAGTCGTTGGGGAAGACCACGCCACCTTGTTTGCGACGCTCCGCCAATTTCGCGCGGCGCTCGGCGATCAGTTGGTTGTCGTCGGCGTGCGGCGCGGTGCTGTCCATGGCGGATCCCAAACGGAGGAGGGGGTTGAAGAAGGGGGCGATTCTAGGGAGTGACCCTGATCGGGCGCCGGGGCGCCAGGGGGGTGGCTCTCTAGAATCCCGGCCCTCATGAGCGCGCCCCCCCACTTTCTTCGCATCAGCAGGCAGCTCGGGCGGCTCCGAGCGCGTTGCTCGACCTTGGCGCTGGTCTTCTGATGTCGCGTTCGGCGCTTTGGCGCGCATCACTCACGCTGTTGACAGGAAGCGTGGCGGCGCAGGCGCTGCCCTTGCTGCTGGGGCCCTGGCTGACTCGGCTGTATGACCCAGAAGCCTATGGGCGATTCAGTTTGGTTTGGAGCGTGGCGATCAACTTGGCGGTGGTTGGTAGCGCTCGCTATGAGTTCGCGCTTCCTTTGGCGTCCGATGACGAGGAAGCTGCTCGATTGGCAGCGATTTGTACGCGACTCGTGGCGATCAGCACTGCAGCCGCGTGTTTCATTGGGGCGGTTTGGGCCTTTTGCACAGGGGAGACCCTGGCATGGGCGCTGCCCGTGGCTGTGCTTGCTTCAAGCTCAGTTCAAGCACTGACCATGTGGGCTACCCGAGCCCAAGCGTTTGGCTGGTTGTCTGCATCCCGCGTGCTGCAACACGGAGGTGGCGCTGTCTTGCAAGTCGTGCTTGGGCTGGCTGCCTGGGGTGTGGCTGGGCTGTGGTGGGGGGCCATCACCGCCGCAGTGCTCGCGGCTCTTGCACTTGCCGCGACCACCCGGCCGAAGGCGGGCTGGCTCGTATTGGCTGGATTGCCAGCGCCCACTTTATGGGCTACTGCCAAGGCTTATCGCGACTTTCCGCTGTTGAATACGCCGCATGCGTTTGTGGCGACCGCCCAAGATACGCTGACTTTGCTGTTGCTCTCGGCCTGGTTGGGCGATGCCTCTGCGGGGCTTTGGGCATTGGCCCTGCGCTATCTCAAGGCACCGGCGACTTTGGTGGGCGGCGCCGTGTCGTCCGCTTTGTATCCACAACTCACCCAAGCACTCGATCCGCAGGAAAGTCGTCGGCATCTGCGCCACACGATGGTGGTGCTCATGTGGATGGGACTTGGTTGGGCGGGTCTGCTGATGTTGGCTGGACCGACTTTGTTCGCTTGGGCGTTTGGCGAGTCTTGGCGCGAAGCGGGCTACTTAGCGCAAGCACTGGGTCCCTACTTGGCCTTGCACTTCGTGGCCTCCCCATTGGGCGTTGTCACCATGGCTTGGCGCGCGCAGGCATGGGCGCTTCGCTTGTCCGTTCTTGGACTGCTCCTGTTTGCTGGCGGTCTTATTGTCGGCTTGGCAATTGGGGGCCTCGTAGCGGCGGGTTGGGGGGTCTCGGTCGCGATGCTTGGATACTTTGGGTACTACTTGGGCACTTTGTGGCGCTGGCCCGTGTCGACTCGCTCATGAATTTTTTTCGACCTTGGTTGAACCGGTTCCGACGCAGGATTGCCCGATGGATGCTGTTCCGGATGGCTTTCGGCGAAAGCCGGGCACCGCACAGTCGCATCTCGCCGAGTACGTGCATCGAAAACGAGGGTGGACTTCGGCTCGCTGACCATGTGTACATCGGCCCGTTCAACTTCTTGGAAGCCAGTGCCGGTATTGAGTTGCAGGAGGGTGTGCAGATCACAAGTTTCTGCAGCTTGGTCACCCACAGCTCACAGGTGTCTCAGCGATTGCTGGGTCGCGCTTATGCGACGTGGTCCGGTGAGATGCCTGGATTCAAGCGAGGTGCAATCGAGGTAGGCGCATACACATTTGTTGGGCCTCACAGCTTGATCGAGGCGGGCAGTCGGATCGGAAGGGGTGTGCTGGTTTGCGCGTACAGCCAAGTGCGCGGGGATGTTCCCGACTTCGCGATCGTGGCAGGCCAGCCTGCAAAGCAGGTTGGCGACACGCGAGATCTCGACGCTCGATATCTGGAGCAACACCCGGAACTGCAGGTGTTTTACCAGGCTTGGCAGGCACCCTCCGTAGGCACTGGTTCCAACAAGGAGCGTGCTGCATGAAGACTCCGCACCTATGCCTGTTCGGCGATGGCAATCACGTTCACGTGCGGCGTTGGGCGCAGGCCATGCTTGACCGGGGCTGGAAGGTCTCCATCGTCACGGCGCGACCTCAGGAGCAAGCGGGCGTTGAGCAAATCATCCTGCCCGAGGTTCGCCGTTCGGTGGATTGGTTGTTTCGCGTGTCGGCGGCAAAGCGAGCAGTGAAGCGCTTGGCTCCCGATGTCGTGCACGCGCATTACGTCACCAGTTATGGCTACTTGGCCGCGCGGTGTCGACGTCATCCGCTGGTGATGACTGCGTGGGGGAGTGACTTGTTGGTCACGCCCAATGCCCAACCCTTGGTGCGCTGGCTCACTGCATACACCTTGCGCCAAGCGGACGCGATTACTGGAGATTCAAGTGATTTGGTTGCGGCCGCCGCCGCGTATCAGCCGCGCGCCGAATTGCTCGAATTGCATTGGGGCGTGGAACTGTCTCGGTTTCGGCCCACACCCTGGCCATTGAAACCTCCGTTTGAAGTGGTCAGCGCACGCACTTGGGCCCCCAACTATCGAATTGACGTCGTGCTTCGTGCCCTTGCGCGCGTTCAGGGGGTCGTTTTGCATTTGCTAGGAGGCGGACCCGATGAGGCTGCGCTCAAAGCGCTCAGCGTCAGCTTGGGCGTGTGCGATCGAGTTCACTTTCACGGTCGTCTTGATGATGCGGGCATGGCGGCCGTGATGGCTCGGTGCAAAGTCGCGATCACCGTGCCGACCAGTGACGCGACCTCAGTCAGCCTGCTCGAGACCATGGCGTGCGGATTGGCTGTCCTTGCCAGCGACTTGCCTGCCAACCGACAGTGGCTGCCCAAGGACGCATTGGTGCCTGTTGGTGACGATCGAGCGCTTGCTGCTGGCCTTGCCCGGTTGCGGGACGACGACGCTTTGGCAGCCACTTGGGGAGCGCTGAACGCAAAGCGGATGCAAGAAGAGGGTGGGCGAGACACCCAAATGGATCGGGCGGACCAGCTGTACCGCCGGCTTTTGGATTCAACGCAAGCCCGTTTCCCGTCTCGGGGTCACAGCAATCACTAAGCAACGGAAAGTGGCAAGTGCGCTGGTGAACACCTTGCCTGGAGCGACCTCATGAATTCGGTAGCGACGAGTCCGTCGTCGGTGCGTGCCAAGTTGCGCGTTCTGATCTTGACGCAGTATTTCCCGCCTGAGGTGGGTGCCCCGCAGGCGCGGCTTTCTGAAACGGCCAGAAAGCTTCAGCAACTGGGCGCCGAGGTCGAGGTCCTCACGGCGATGCCGTCCTACCCGACCGGACGCGTGTTTTCGGATTGGCGCGGTCGTTGGTTCATGCGGGATGAATGGCAAGGGATGCAGGTGGTGCGCGCCTTTGGCTATCCGACGAAGAGCACCAAGACGCTGCCCCGGCTGCTCAACTACTTCTCGTTTGTGTTCTCAAGCTTGGTGGCTGGGTTGGCTATGACCAAGCCATGCGACGTCATTCTTGTGGAGTCGCCACCGCTATTTTTGGGGTTGACCGGCGCTTGCTTGCGTCGGTTCAAGCGCGCTGCCATGGTGTTGAACGTATCGGACCTTTGGCCGGAGACTGCCGTGGCTTTGGGCCTGTACTCCCGGGAGTCGCGGGCCGTGAGATTGGCGGTGGGGCTGGAGCGTTGGCTTTATCGTGTTTCTGCTGCCGTGACTGCGCAGTCGTCAGGCATCGCCGACGGCATTCGAGCGAAATGCCCGACGGCGAATGTGGCGTTGATCCCAGGCGGTGTTGATGCTCAGGTGTTCTCTCCGCAACGTCGGGACCGTGCGGTTCTCAAGCCCTTTGGTGGCGAGGGACGGCATGTGGTGGGCTATGCCGGGCTGCTGGGCATTGCTCAGGGCATCGAGTTGTTGCTGGACGTTGCGAAGCGCCTCGAACATCGGACGGACATCGTGTTTTTGATTGCTGGCGACGGGCCCGAGCGCGCTTCTCTTGAGCGCAAGGCTGGTGCGAACGTGGTATTCGCAGGGCTGATGCCCAAAGCGGACATGCCGGCCCTTGTTGCGTCATTCGACGTGACCGTGATCCCTCTGGTCAAGACCATTCCGGGCGCGTTGCCGTCCAAGATGTACGAAGCCATGGCCAGTGAAGTGCCCATCGTCTTGGCGGCGGAGGGCGATCCGCGGGAACTCCTTGAGCGGGCGAACTGCGGCTTGTACGCGCCCTACAGCGATGCCGCAGCGGTTGCATCGGCTGTCGCCCAGTTGTGCGACGACCGAGAGCTTGCCGGCCGGCTGGGAGAAGCGGGCCGCCGCTATGTGTTGGCACATCATGTCCGGGAGGTGATTGCTGAGCGCCTTCATGGCGTCTTGCTCGAGGCGGCGCGACCAACATGACTGCGCCCGTGCCGCCAGACCAAGAAGCCGACCGTGTGGTGCGCCGCTATGCGCGGCGCCAGGAGAACCCAGCCCTGGTCGGTTTGTACGATCCATGGCGGCCTGAGGTCGTGTTGGCCCGCCAAGAGCGGGAGCGAGCCATCGTCAATCTCGCAAGGCGCCACCACGCCAAAACGTTCGCACAAATGGACGTGCTCGAGATCGGTTGTGGTGACGGCAATCAGCTTTTGGAGTTGCTACGCCTTGGCGTGGATGCCAAGCGACTGGTCGGCAGTGAATTGCTGCCCGAGCGGGTTGCCAGTGCCCGCCAACGATTGCCGGCTGCGGTAACCGTGATTCCGGGCGACGCGTGCGCTTTGCCCTTCCAGCCGGCCAGTTTCGATTTGGTTGTGCAAATGACGGTCTTCAGCTCCTTGTTGGACGATGCCTTTCAGCACCGTTTGGCCAGTGCCATGTGGACGTGGTTGCGCCCCGGCGGCGCCGTGCTTTGGTACGACTTCACCGTCAACAACCCGCGCAACCCCGACGTGCGCGGCGTGCCCCTGTCGCGGGTGCGGGCGCTGTTCCCCGGCGCGACAATCGATGCCCGCCGCGTCACCCTGGCGCCGCCCCTGGCGCGCCCGCTGTGCCGCCTGCACCCTTTGCTGTACCCCGTAGTCAATGCCGTGCCGCTGCTGCGCACGCACCGCTTGGCCTGGATCGAGAAGCCCCATGAGTGAGCCGTCGCCCCTGCCGTTTTTGCCCTTCGCCCTGCCCGAGATCGGCGACGAAGAAATCGCCGAGGTCGTCGACACCCTGCGCAGCGGCTGGGTCACCACCGGCCCCAAGGCCAAGCGCTTCGAGGCCGCCTTCGGCGAGTTCCTGGGCGACCCTGCGCTGCACTGCATCGCTGTTAACAGCGCCACCGCTGGCCTGCACCTGGCGCTGGAAGCCTTGGGCATCGGCCCCGGCGATGAGGTCATCACCACCACGCACACCTTCACGGCCACGGCCGAGGTGGTGCGCTACCTGGGCGCCGACGTGAAGCTGGTCGACATCGACCCGGCCACGCTCAACATCGACCCGGCCCTGGTGGAGGCCGCAATCACGCCCAAGACCAAGGCCATCATCCCGGTGCACTACGCCGGCTTGGCGGCCGACATGGACGCGATCCACGCCATCGCGGCCCAGCATGGCCTGCAGGTGGTGGAAGACGCCGCCCACGCCCTGCCCACCACCTACAAGGGCCGCTTGGTGGGCACGCTGGGCTCCGCCGCGACCGTGTTCAGCTTCTACGCCAACAAGACCATGACGACGGGGGAGGGCGGCATGCTCGTCACCCGCGACGCGAAGCTCGCCGAGCGCGCCAAGGTCATGCGCCTGCACGGCATCAACCGCGACGCCTTCGACCGCTTCACCGCCAAGGTCCCGTCCTGGTACTACGAGATCGTGGCGCCAGGCTTCAAGTACAACCTGACCGACATCGGTGCCGCGCTGGGCCTGCACCAACTCGCCAAGGTGCGCCGCTTTGCCGACGCGCGGCGCGCCGTGGTCGAGCGCTACAACGAGGCCCTGGCCGACCTGCCGGTGATGCTGCCGCCGGACGCCCTGCCCGGCGACGAGCACCCCTGGCACCTCTACGTGCTGCGCTTGGCCGACGCCTGCCCCGTGTCGCGCGACGCCGTCATCGAGGCGCTGTTTCGGGCGGGCATCGGGGCCAGCGTGCACTACATCCCGCTGCACCTGCACCCCTATTGGCGCGATCGCTACGACCTGAAGCCGGCGCAGTTCCCGCACAGCCACCACGCGTACGAGCGCATGCTCAGCCTGCCGCTGTACTCGCGCATGACGCTGGCCGACGCCGACCGCGTCGTCGGCGTGCTGCGCCAGGTGCTGGGCTGACGCCTGCCATGGGCAAGCGCCTGCTCGACGTGATCGTCAGCGCCAGCCTGCTGCTGCTGTTCGCCCCCGTCATGCTGGCCGTGGCGCTGTGGGTGCGCCTGGACTCCCCCGGCCCGGCCCTGTTCCGGCAGGTGCGGGTTGGCCGCCACGGGCACCTGTTCACCATCCACAAGTTCCGCACCATGGTCCATGCGCCCGCCGGCCTGGGCCTGACCGTGGGCGCCGACGCCCGCATCACCCGCGCCGGTCACCTGCTGCGCCGCCTCAAGCTCGACGAACTGCCCCAGCTCTGGGACGTGCTGCGCGGCGCCATGAGCCTCGTCGGCCCCCGGCCCGACCTGCCGCAGTACGTCGAGCGCTACCCCGAGCCCCTGCGCCAGCAGGTGCTGGCCGTGCGCCCGGGCATCACCGACCCGGCCTCGCTCGCCTACCGCAACGAGGCCGAGTTGCTGGCCCAAGAGCCCGACCCCGAGCGCGCCTACTTCGAACGCATCCTGCCCCACAAGCTGCAGCTGTCGGCCGACTACGCCGCCCAAGCCAGCCTGTGGACCGACCTGCGCCTGATGGCCCGAACCGCCTTGCTCCTGCTGGGGCGCTGAGCCAAGACCCATGTCCTTCTGGCCCCAACTCGACCGCTGGCTGACCCGCCTGCGCCCCCACCGCGAACCCCTCAGCCTGGCCCTGGATCTGGCCGTCGTGGCCTTGGCCTGGCAGGCCACCTACCTGTTCCGCTTGGGTTTCGAGCGCTGGTGGTCGGCCCGGCCCGACTACGACGCCGCGGTCTTGCTCGGTCTCCTGGCCCTGTACGGCGCCGTGCTCTGGGCCCTGCGCGTGCCCAAGGGCGTTTGGCGCTTCAGCGGCTTCGGCGAAGTCAAGCGCCTGGCCGGGGCCTGCCTGGTGGCCGGCGCCGCGGGCGCCGCGGTCGTGCTGATGCTGCAGCTCAGCAAGGTGCCGCGGGCGGTGCTGGCCCTGCACCCGGTCTTCGTGCTCATCGGCCTGGCCATGATGCGCCTGGGCTACCGCATGCTCTACGAGCACCTGCTGGGCCGCTTGCGGGCCCGCGACGGCAGCCTGCGCCGCGCCCTGGTGCTGGGGGCGGGCGATGCCGGCCGTCTTCTGTTGGCGGGCATCCAGCACCGCGGCTGGTGGGTGGCCGGCTTCCTGGACGACGACCCGGCCAAGGCCGGCACGCGCATCGCGGGCGTCCCGGTGCTGGGCCGCTTGGCCGACTGCGCGCGCTTGGCGCAAGAGCAGGACGCAACCCACCTGGTGGTCGCCATGCCCTCGGCCCAGGGGGCCGAGCGGCGCCGCGCTTTCGAGGCCGCCGCCTTGGCCAAGCTGCCGGTGCTGACGGTGCCCAGCGCCGACGAGTTGCGCAGCGGCCTGCGCACCGACCAATTGCGCAGCATCCAGCCCGAGGACCTCTTGGGCCGCGCCCCGGTGGCCTTGGACGAAGCCGGCATCAGCGACACCCTCGCCGGCAAGGTCGTGATGATCACCGGCGCGGGTGGAAGCATCGGCTCGGAGCTGTGCCGGCAAGTCGCCCGCTACGGCCCCGCCAAGCTGGTGCTGTACGAGCTCAACGAGTTCAACCTGTACACGATCGAGCAGGAGCTGAGCCAGGCCTTTCCTCACTTGCCCCTGGTGCGGCTCATCGGCGACGTGAAGGACTTGGTGCACCTGCGCCGAACGCTGGCCAAGCACCGGCCCCAGATCGTGTTCCATGCCGCGGCCTACAAGCACGTGCCCCTGATGGAGGACGAGGACAACGCCGACGCCTGCCTGCGCAACAACACCTTGGGCACCTACCACGCGGCCCTGGCCAGCGCCGAGCTGGGCGTCGAACGCTTCGTGCTCATCAGCACCGACAAGGCCGTCAACCCCACCAACGTGATGGGCGCGACCAAGCGCGCGGCCGAGTTGGTCGTGCGCAGCTTGGCCCGCGAGCACCCCGGCACGCGCTTCATGGCGGTTCGCTTCGGCAACGTGCTTGGCTCCAGCGGCAGCGTCATCCCGAAGTTCAAGGAACAGATCGCCAAGGGCGGACCGGTCACCGTCACCCACCCGGACATCATTCGCTACTTCATGACCATCCCCGAGGCGGCTCGCCTCGTGGTGCAGGCCGCCGTCATCGGCGAGTCGGGCCAGGTGCTCGTGCTCGACATGGGCGAGCCCGTCAAGATCGTCGACCTGGCCCGCCAGCTGATCCTGCTCAGCGGCCACGATCCGGAAGAGATCTCCATCGTGTTTTCCGGACTGCGGCCCGGCGAGAAGCTGTTCGAAGAGCTGCTGGCCCACGACGACGAGACCCTGGCCACCGCCGTGCCTCGGCTGCGCATCGCGTTGTTGAAGCCTTCCGAGGCGGCCGACCGCGTGATGCAGGGGCTGCGCCAGCCCCTGGATGGCGTCAATGCCTCGGCCTTGTTGCGGGCCTGGCTGGACTCCGAGTACCTCCCCGCGCCACCCCACTGACATGAAACGCTGCCTCCTTCTCTTGACCTTGGTCTGGGCCGCATGGGCCCCCGCCCACGCTACCGACCCCGCGGCCTCGGCCTCGACCCCAGTGCCCGAGAGCTCGCCCGCCCCCGCCGCTGCGCCCGAAAGCGTGCGCCTGCCGCGCAGTCCCAGCGAGATGCTCGACGCGCCGGCCCGCGATTGGGCCCCCGTGCACGCTTGGGTGGCGCAGCAGTTGCAAGCGCAAGAAGCGGGTGTGGGCACCATGGACCGCGACGCCCAGATCCAACTGCGCATCTACCAGGCCTTGCTGGCCCAGGCGATGGGCCAGTGGGACCGCGTGGCCGCCCCGGTGGAACGTGCGCGCCGCCTGCAGTTTGGGCACCCCGGGCGCCACGTGGCGGGCCTGTTGAACGAGCTGCTGGCCGAGCAGCAACGCCATCGCCACAGCGACGCCTGGCTGCAGGGCGCCATCCGCGACCGCGTGCTGGCCATGCCCTGGGACGAGGTCGGGCCGGTCATCGTGCAGTTGCGCCAGCAATTGCAGGCCATGCAGGGGCCGGGCGTTCGCCAGTTCGTGGCCGCCCGCCTGGACCTCTCGGCCAACATCAGCAAGGGCCAGGCCTCGCTCGGCTTCGTGCTGCAGTTGATGGGCGCCCAGTTCCAGTTGCACCAGGTCTTGCCCCGCCGTGAGGCCCTCGTGGCGGGCTTGAACGAGGCCATGGCGCAGCGGCCTGCGCCGGCGGCCAAGGTGCCTCAGGCGGCGTCGGCCCCCGCCGCGGGCTGACAGAGCACGAGCATGCGGTCGACGGCCTCGTCGACCGTGCAATCGGCCGTGTCGATGCGCAACTCCGGCTGCTCCGGCGCCTCGTAGGGTGCGTCGATGCCGGTGAACTGCGGGATCTCGCCGCGCCGGGCCCGCGCGTACAGGCCCTTGGGGTCGCGGGCCTCGACGACGGCCAGGGGCGCGTGCACGTGCACCTCGGCGAATTCGCCCGGGCGGAACAGGCCACGCGCCAAGGCCCGCTCATGGCGGTAGGGCGAGATCAGGGCCACGATCACCCGCAGGCCGGCATCGGCCATCAAGCGGGCCACCTCGGCCGCGCGGCGGATGTTCTCGGCGCGCGCCTCGGGCGAGAAACCCAGGTCGGCGCACAGGCCGCGACGCAGCGCGTCCCCGTCCAGCACCGCCACCGCCTCGCCGCGCGCGCGCAGGCCGCGTGCCAGCGCCTCCGACAGCGTGGTTTTGCCCGCGCCCGAGAGGCCCGTGAGCCACAGCACGCGGGGACCGGCGTTCAAGGGCAGGCTCATCCCTGGCGGCTCGATTCGCAGACCAGGTAAATCGACGAGCAAAGGTCCGGGTACTGCTGGCCCAGCGCGTAGCAGCCTTCCAAGTAAGCGGGCGAAATGATGTCGGTCTTCAACAGGCGGTCCCACTGGAAGTTGGCCAGGGCCTTGAAGAAGATGCCGGAGCGGTGAACGACCTTCAGGCCAGCGGCCACGGCGTCGCGCTCGAGCGTGTCCAGCGCGTACGTGCAACGGTGCCCGTGCTCGGCCTCGGCGGGGGTCACGGCGGCGTTGTGGTCGATCAAGCCCATCTTGACCGCGATCTGCCGCGAGGGCGCATTGGCATTCGGGCAGGCCAAGAAGAAGCGTCCGCCCGGCGCCAGCCACTCTTCGTTCACGCGGCGAAGCACACCGACCGGGTCGTCCAGGTGCTCCAGCACGTGGGTCATCACGATGTTGTCGTAGCGCCGGGGCAGCGTCACGTCCTCGAAGCGGGCGTTGATGAAATGCGCGGCCTGCGCGCCAAGCCGCCCCTGGGCCTCGGCCATGGCCTGGTCGGACGCCTCGACGCAGGTCACGTCGTCGAACTCGGCCAACAAGCGCCGCGTGAAGTCGCCCTTGTAGCTGCCCAACTCCAGCATGGCGCCCGGCCGGAAGAAGGGCGCGAACGAGCGAACCATGAACGGGTGCATGACGTCGAAGTCAAACCCGTAGGCGTATTGGCGGTCGTTGTCGACGGTTTCGGCGTTGTAGTCGCGGGTCATGGTCGGTCCAGGGTCAGGGTCATCGTCAGTTGCTCGCCCTCCACGGCGCCCGGCACGAAGCCGTGCCGCCGGTAGAGCGCGAATGCGGCCAAATTGTCCGGGTGCAAGTGAAGGCCAACGCGGGGGAAGCGGCGCTCCCGGGCCCGGGCCAGGGCTTGCCGAACCAGGGCGTCACCCAGGCCTTGGCCCCGCAGCGCCGGCAGCACGCTCACGTTGCTGATGTAGGCGCCTTGGTCCCGGTCGTTGCAGTAGGTGGCCACCAGGCCCACCAAGGCACCGTCCTGCCAGGCTTCGTCCCGCTCGGCATGGGCACACAGCTTGGTCGCGTAGGCCGCCAGGTCCACCCGTTGGCTGAGCGGGGGCACGAATTGCGCGTCGGCCGCGCGCAAGTGGGTCAGCACCTGCTCGCGGTCCGACTCGTTGGCCGAGAGGCGAAGGCTCACGGCTCCAGCACCGCGGCCCCGAAGCCGTCGCGGCCGAAGGCGTTGCCGTTGTAGAGCAGCACGGTGCGGCCGTCGATCTCGCACAGGTGGGGGTAGCACACCATGTCGCTGTCCCACGCGCTGGGCTGGCGCTCGAACGCCGGCTGGTTGTCGCTGCGAACCCAGTGCACGAGGTCGTCCGACCAGGCCTGGCCCAAGCGGTAGCCCCGCGAGGGATCGGTGCGAAAGCCACTGGCCTCGCGGTAGCAGAACACCATCAAGTAGCGATCGCCCACCGGCAACACGGCCGGCAGGGCCTGGCACTCGTCGGGGCCCAGCCGGTCCGACACGATGGCGCGCCCCTCGTCCTTCGTCCAGTGCACGCCGTCGTCCGATTGCGCGTGACCGATCTTGTAGATGCGATCGGGCGCCGGTTCGCCCGGGTAGTGCTTCCAGCCCGTACCGAACATGGTCCACATGTGAAAGCGCCCGCCCAGGTGGCGCACGAAGGCGTCGCCCACCAAGCAGGGTTCCTGCAGGCTCGGCCCCAGCACCGGGCCAGGACCCAGGCGCTGAAACGTGCGGCCGCCATCGCGGCTCACGGCCAGGCCTACCGCCGTTTCGACCGACACCGCGACCCGCCGGCTCCATCCCGTGGTGTAAGCCCAGATCTCGTCGCCCACGGGCACCGGGCTGAAGGGAAACACGCCGTGCTCGTCGAAGCAACCCAGGCCGCCCGGGCCCAACACGGGCTCGCGGTTGACGCCCAGCACGGTGGACAGGTCTTTGCTGAAGTCCGCGAAGGCCACATGGCTGACGAACTTGCCGCTCGCCTCGTCGCGCGAGCGGGTCGAGAAGTAGATCCGCACGCGGTCCGCCAGCACCACCGCCTGGGGCGACTGCGCGAAGCCCGCGCCGCCGCCCACCAGGTCGTGGTCTTGGGGGCGGAAGATGTGGCCCATCTTGCGCCAGCGCATCACAGGCTGCCTTCCAGCCGGGCCAGGCCGAAACCTTCGCGCCCGACGCCGTTGCCCAAATAGGCCATGTAGGTCGCGCCCCCGAGTTGGAACACGTGGGGGTAGGCCACCATGTCGTCGTCCCAGCCGCTGGCGGAAACGTCCAGGCCGGCGCGTGCGTCATCGCGCGTCCAGTGCAGCAGGTCGTCCGACCAGGCGTAGCCGATGCGGTAGCCCCGCGGCCCGCTGCGGAAGTCGGTGCTGTGGCGGTAGCAGAAGAACATGTGGAAGCGCCCGTTGGCTTCGATCACGTCGGGGCTGGCCTGCGCCTCGTCGGGTTCCACCCGGCTTTCGATCAGGTCGCGATCCTGCCGAACCCAATGCACCCCGTCGTCCGAGGTGGCCATGCGGATCTTGTAGACCGGCTCGGCGCGGCCGGCGTGCATCTTCCAGACACGCCCCGCGATGTAGAACAGCACCCAGCGGTCGCCAAAGCGGCGGATCTTGGGGCCGCTGAGCACGAAAGGCTCGTTCAAGCTGGCCGCCAACACCGGCCCCGGGCCGGCCTTCTGAAAGGTGCGGCCACCGTCGTCGCTGAAGGCCATGCCGATCGCGGTGTCGAAGGGCACCGACTCGCAGCGCGTCCAGCCCGCGTAGTAGGCGCGCAAGCGATCGCCGTCGCGCGCCACCGACACGGGGTAGGTGCCGAACTCGTCAAAGCAGCCGCGCTCGCCAAGCGCCAGGATGGGCTGTTCGGCCAGGCCGATCACGCGCATCGGATCGTCCAGCGCCAGGTCGACGTAGGCCGACAGGCTGGTGTACTGGCCGCGTTCGTCCGGCTTGGGCCGGCAAGAAAAGTACATGCGCAAGCGGTCGTCCATCAGCAAGGACGCCGGCGCTTGCGCGAACTCTGCCAGCCAGGGGCGGTCTTGGATCGCTTGGGGCACGAAGGGGCGGCCCAGCTTGGTCCAACGGTAGGGGGTCACAGCCATTCGCAGTCGGTGCTCAGGGCCGCTTGGACCTGGCTCAGGGGGTTGAACATCAAGACATCCACCACCGACAACCAGGGCACGTGCGCCTGGTTCGGCCACTGGGGGTAGGGGGCCCAGGTCGAGCGGATGAATTGCAATCGGGTGCCTTGGGCCTCGAAGGCGGGTCGCTCGTACAGCTCCAGGCCCCCGATGGCGTTGACGTAGGTCGTCGCCTGCAAGGCCCGGCACAGCGCCAGCACCTTGTCTTGGGCCTTGAGCCCGTGGTCGATGGCGATGTCCGACGAGCGCACCAGGTGGGTGTTCAGCCCCAAGTGCTTCGCCACGCACGCGATCGAATGCCACAGGTAGTCGAACAGGTTGTCCTGCGGGTGCATCACCACCTGCTCGAGCAGCGGACGCACCTCGGCGAAGTGCGGGGCCTTGCGGTAGGCGCCTTCCAACTGCGCCAGCAACTTGGCGCGCTGGAAGGTGTCGGCCAGGCGGCGCTGCACCACGTCCAAGTCGTCGCTGTCCTTGGCCAGCGGCAGCGAAAACGTCACCGCCTCGCCGTTGAGCAGCATGCGGTTGCGGTTGATCCAGCCCTTCTTCGTGTACTTGATGTTGTCGTAGACCACGAAGGTGTCCACGGCCGCCATCAACTGCCAGTACCCGATGTACGGCAGAAAGTACGGCTGCATGATCGCGAGGCGCACCGCGTCAGCCTCGGATCACGTCCACGATGCGGTCGATCTGCGACTCGGTCAGCGCCGGGAAGATGGGCAAGCACAGCACTTGGTCGGCCGCGGCGCGCGCCACCGGCAAGTTCGCCGGGGCCGCCGAAGGCAGGCCGCGGTACATGGGGAAGTCCGACACCAGGGGGTAGAAGTAGCGCCGGGCGTACACGTTGGCGGCACGCAACTCGGCGTACAGCCCGTCCCGGCTGGTGCGGAAGCCCGGTCGAACCAGGATGGGGAAGTAGCTGTGGTTGCTGGTGGCCTTGGGGTCGGTGGCCACGCAGTCGATGCCGGCCACGTGGGCCAGGCGCTCGCGGTACATGGCGTCCACACGGCCGCGGCCCGCAAAGGCCTCGCCCACGTGTTCGAGTTGCAGCAGGCCCAAGGCCGCGTTGAACTCGCTCATCTTGCCGTTGATGCCCGGTGCCACGACCACGGTCTCGTCGACGAAGCCGAAGTTCTTCAGGTGGTCGATGCGTTTCTTGGTCTTGGCGTCCGGCGAGATGATGGCGCCGCCTTCGAAGGTGTTGAACACCTTGGTGGCGTGAAAGCTCAGCACGGACAGGTCGCCGTGGTTCAAGACGCTGCCGCAGTGGCAGTTCACGCCAAAGGCATGCGCCGCGTCGTAGATCACCTTGAGGTTGTAGGTGTCGGCGATGCGCTGGATGGCCTCGGTGTCGCAGGGGCGCCCGTAGCAATGCACCGGCATGATGGCCGTGGTCTTGGGCGTGATCGCTGCCTCGATCTTCTTCGGGTCCAAGTTCAAGGACTCTGGATCGATGTCGGCGAACACCGGTTCGATGCCGTTCCACACCAGGGAGTGCGCGGTGGCCACGAAGGTGTAGGGCGTCGTGATGACCTCGCCCGTGATGCGAAGCGCTTGCAGGGCCGTGACCAGGGCGATCGTCGCGTTGGTGAACAGCGAGATGTGCGGCACGCCCAAGTGCTCGCACAGCGCCGCTTCCAGCTTTTGGTGGAAGGGCCCGCCATTGGTCAGCACCTTGCTGTCCCAAATCTGCCGAAGCATCGGCATGAAGTCCTCCAGCGGAGGCAGGAAGGGCTGGGTGACGTAGATCGGCTTGTCGCTCATGGGGCGCTGGCTTTCAAACGGGGATCGGTTCGCCGACCTTCAGCAGGTGCTGCGAACTGGCTTGCAGCGCTTCGTGGTTGCGGTAGATCCAATCCATTGCGTCCACGAATTCCGTGGCGTCTTCGGGGCGGGGCGCCTCGAACACCTTGGCCCGAACGTCGGTTTGTGCGAGCTGGTCCATGATGGCCTGGCGGGCCTCGTCGTTGTGGATCAACTTCATCGCCACCTGGAAGTAGTCCTCGTCGTTGTCGGTCACCAACCAACTCGGCAGGCCCACCATGCGCATCACGTCCCGGTCGCCAATGCTCAGCACCTCGTTGGCCACGTAGGCCACGGTGGGGATGTGCATCAAGCAGGTGTCCACCGTGCTGTTGGTGTTGCCAAAGGGGAAGGCGGACAGCGCCAGCTCGCAGCCCGAGAGGATGTGCAGGAAGCCGTCGTAGCGGCGCGATGGTTCCAAGGTGAAGTGGCGGAACCGGCGCTCCAAGATTTGGTGCATGCGGTCGAAGGCCACGCCCACGGCGCTGGAGAAGAAGTGGAAGTGCAGCTTGCGCTTCGATTCCGCTTCCAGCCGCTCACACAGGGCCAGGAAGCGCGGCGACAGCTTCATCAAAGAGCTGTTCACCGCGATGTGGAAGCGGTCGTCGTTGTGGCGCAAGCGCTCGGCCGCGAACACCTCGGCCGAGGCATGCGGCACGAACTGGCCCCAGGCTTGCCGCTCGATCACCTTCACCCCGAATTCGGCCCCGGCCTCGCCGTGGCCCGACTGGACCAGGGTGTAGTCGATCGTGTCGGCCATGGCCGGCGCCGGGTGCCCCAGCGTCATGACCTGCACGGGCGCGAAGCGCAAGTTGGCGATGGCCTGGGTCCATTCCGACATGCCCAGGCTCGGGTAATAGATGACGTCCGGCGCCAGCTTCACGATCTTGGCGCAGATGTCCTTCAGGTCCACGCCCGGCTCGATCAGCTCCACGCGGTCGAACAACTCGGCGGTGTCGTCGGTGTAGGTCGCGCGCGTCACCATGCAGACGACTTCGAACCTGCTGCGCAGTTGCCGCAGGCAGGCGGCGTAGCTGCGGTGCATGGCGTGCCCGTTCATCATGCGCTCGGCATTCACCAGCAACACCGGGCGGTCGGTGAGCCGGCGCGGCGTCATGTTGGACTTCATGCCGCTCAAGGCACACACGCGCCGCCACACCGCGTTCAGGCTGCGCTTCAGCGCGTGCTTGCCCGGGTAATCGGCGTAACTGCAATGCATCCAGGCGGACGACAGCCCTTGCAGCACCTCGGCTGTCGGCGTGGCGCTTTCAATGCGGCTGCTGGCGTCGATCAAGGCCCGGCGGTTGGCTTCGCCCCTCGCGCTGTGGACGAAAGGCGCCGTGAACCAGCCCAGCGTCAGCGGCAAGAGTTGGTCGGGCGGCAGCTGGAGCACGCCTTGCAAAAGTTCTTCCGGCAGGTCGTCCAGGGAATAGAACAGCGACACCACGAAAACCTGGTTCGATCGCAGCGCCAGGCTGCCGTCGGGGTTTCGAATGCCGTGGTAGGCCAACAGGTGGAACGGTCCCTCGTACCCGCTCAACTCAAAGATCGATTCCAAAATGGGCTTGCGACCGCACAGATTGGTGATCTGTCGCAAATCCATTCGGAAATCCGGGCTGCAGAGCAGGGCCGAAATCATGGCCGCGACCCGGGTGTAAACCGCGCGGCGTTGCTCCGGGGTGCCCGGTGGGGGCATCAGGCCCAGCGGGGCCCGAGGCGTCGACATCGCCAACAGCAACTGCAGCAGGCGCTCCACCCCTTCGGCGGTACGGCGCTGAAAGACGGCCCGCTCCAGGAGGTCGATCAGTTCGGCAATGGTCGGCGGCGAGGCGGGGGCGGCGGGCGCGGTCATGGGGGGCGAAAAGGTTTAGCGCGCCGTCAGTCGGGCGTCTGGGGGGTCGGGGGCGGCAGTTTATCGGGCGGGGTGGGGCGCCCGAGCCAGCGGCGGCGCTGGTCCGCCCTGTAACTTTCTTTCACGCCGCCGCGCCCCCGAGCGACATAACTGATGCGCCGCAGCAACGTTGCTGGGGCAAATCCCAGGGAACACACCGCCTTGGTGCGCCAAACCCCCTAGAACCCTCTGCTATGCTGTCGGCCAACCTGCTGTTTCAGGCTCCTATGGGCTTGTTGCATGTGGGGATGCAGGCCGGAGTGCTTTGCGTCGACGCTGTGGTCGCCGTGTTGGTGGCTGCAGGCGGTTCTGGCAACGGACCGCCGCAATCGACCCAATGCGGCGAGCTGAAGTGCCCTGGCTTGTGGTTCGTTCATTTGTTGCAACAACGACTCGGAGAGTTATCGATGAAAAGCTTTAGTTTGAAGCTGCTGGCTGTCGCAGCCGCCTCGGCATGCGGCACCGCCGCCATGGCAGGCAGCTTGGCTGTCACCCCCAGCAAGTACGCTGTGGAAGCCATCACCAACAGCAGCGCCGTCACGCTGCCCGCCGCCGTTCTGACGATCGGCGTGGATCGCACCACGGCGCAAGACTTCACTGTGGTGATCAAGCCCAAGGCCGGTTCGACCTTCTCGGCTGCCAGCTGCACGACCGCGATCCCCGTGGTCGCCGGCACCGGCGCTGCCACCGTCTCGGTGAAGCGCGCTTCGACCGCCGAGTGCGCGTACGAAGTTGACGTGACCACCGCGTTCGTCAACAACGCCGCCAACCTGACCTTCACGGGTCTGGTGCTGGCCTCGCACGGCCTGGCTTCGGTCGGCGCTACCGAGAGCATCAGCGTCGGCGTGTGGGACCTGGGTGAAACCGCCCGCATCGACAACTCGGCCGATCTGACCAACACCGTTGGCCAGACCTACCAAGGCGTCACGATGACCGCCACGCAAGACACCGGCACGGTGACGAACGTGGACGACACCCGCGGTCCGCTGTTCGGCTTCGTGGCCGCCAACGGCGACACCGTGGATGCCGCCGAAGCCAACTTCGCGCTGAACATCAACGGCTCGCTGCTGACCAACGCTGGCGTGCAGTTCACCAACGCCGCCCTGACCAACGTCACGTTCACCGTCGCTGGTGACTTCGACGGCGTGTCGGTCAACTTCGCTGGCCAAAGCGCCGTGACGGTCAATGGCGCCGCCATGACCGTGACGACCGCCGGCACCGGCGCCAGCGCCACGGCCTCGTTCACCGCCACCTCGGCCCAGTTGAACGCCACCGGCGCCACCGACGGCAACGTCAGCCTGAAGACCCTGGGCACCAAGTCCCTGGGCACCAGCCGCACGTACGGCATCTCGGCTTCGGTCAACCCGGCTCTGGCTGGCGTGCCCGACATGGCCGTGACCGGCAACGCTTCGTGGTGGGTGTGGGGCGCCAACGCGATGGAACTGCGTTCGGCCTTCTTCAACAACGACACCACGAACGGCAACATCACCCGCTTCTTCTTCCAGAACACGGGTGCTGACGCTTCGTACACCGCCACCTGCTACAGCGACGACGCCGCCAAGACCGTGACCTACGGCACGGCCAAGACCGGCACGCTGCGCACGGGTCAAACCACCATCACCGCCGCCGACGTTTGCACGTTCAGCGCTGGTCAGCGTGGCGCGATCACCTTCACGATCAACGGCCCGGCCGCGAACGTGAAGGGCGTGTACCAGCAAGCCATCAACGGCGTGACCGCTGGCTACCTGGCGCTGGAGCGTCCGTACGCTGGCAAGACCTACTAAGCACACGGCGCAAGCCAACTGCTTCAAGGGCGCCTTCGGGCGCCCTTTTTCATTGGGGCGCGGGGTGGCCGACTACACTCCCGCGCTCGTTGTTTTCACGCAGGGAATGGGGACGTGCACCCGATGTCAAACGCCAAATCGCGCGGTTTCACGCTGTTGGAAATGCTGGTGGTCTTGGTGATCATTGGCCTCTTGGCCGGCCTCGTCGGGCCGCGCCTGTTCAAGAACGTGGAGAAGTCCAACATCACCACGGCCCAGGCCCAGATCAAGCTGCTGCGTGGCGCCGTGGAGAACCTGCGCTTGGACATCGGGCGCTACCCGACCGCCGAAGAGGGCCTGAACCTGCTGAGCCGCGCCCCGGCCGATCCGGCCTTTGCCGCCCGCTGGCGGGGCCCGTACCTGGACGACGTGGCCTTGCCACTGGACCCTTGGAACTCGCCCTACCAATACGCCGTGCCCGGACGCGATGGCCTGCCCTTCGCGCTGTACTCCTGGGGCGCGGACCGCCAAGCCGGCGGCACGGGCGATGCGCAAGACCTCGGGGTGTTGCCCGCCCAGTGACGGCCTGCTGATGCGGCCGTCGCCCGCCTTCCGCGCACGGCGCGGCTTCACCCTGCTGGAAATGCTGGTGGTCATGGCCTTGCTGGCCATGGTGGCCGGCGTGGCCGCGCCCCCAGTGGTGCGCTGGCTGGAGAACGCCGAGCTGCGAGGCTGGCGCGCCGACGTGCGCGCGCGCATCGAGCGCTTGCCCGTCGATGCCTACGTGTCCGGCGCGCCGATGGAAGTGGACGCCGCCACGCTGCTGAAGGGCTTGGCCGCGCAACCTGCCGGGGCCCGATTGACCCTGGAGCGACCGCTGCGCTACGCCGCCAATGGCGCTGCCGAAGGGGGCTGGGTCCGCCTGGAAGCGGGCGGGCAGGTGACGCGCTGGCGGGTGCAGCCCCTGACGGGCGAGCTCGTGGAGGCCGCGCCATGAGTCGGGGCCGGCAAGGCCTCCAACAGCGGGGTTTCGGCCTCTTGGAGGCGGTGGTGGCCATGGCGCTCTTGGGCACGGCTGGCCTGATGCTGTTCGCTTGGATTCAATCCAGCTACGACACCGCCAACCGCTTGCGGGCCACGCAAGACCGCGCCCAGGCCCGCCTGGAGGCGCAGGCTTGGCTGATGCACCTGAACCCGGCCAAGGAGCCGGAAGGCGAGGTGCAACTGGGTCGCTGGACCTTGCAGTGGCGCAGCAGCTTGGTCGAGCCGATGCGGCTGGAGAACGACTATGGCGGCGCCCTGAGCCCGCGCTGGGCTTTGGGGCTGTACGAGGTGCGGCTGGAGGCCAAAACCGCCGGCGATGCCGTGCAGTGGCGGCAACGCATCGTGGGCTGGCAGCCGCTGCGCGGCTGGGCGCCGGCCAATCCCTCATGAGCGCGAACGGCGGCCCGGTGCGTGGCCTGACCCTCCTGGAAATGATGGTGGCGCTCCTGATTGCCGCCATGGCCACCACCTTGTTGACCCAGGCCATGCGGCAACTGGCGGGGGTGGAACAGCTGCTGGAGCGCAGCGGCAGCGCGGGGCAGACGGTGCTGGTGCGGCGCGAATGGGTCCGCGTGCTGCTGGCCTCTGCCTTGCCCGAGCAGGTCAACGAGCCCACGGCCTTCTTGGGCGATGCCCAGCGCCTGCAGCTGAAAAGCGCCGTGGGCCTGGCCGGCGGCGGGGCGGTGACCGACAGCGTCCAACTGCAACTCGATTACGAGCCCCGCACGCAGGCCGGGAGCCTGCGCCTGGCCCAAGGTCCGGGCGCGGAGCCCGTGACCCTCCTGCGTTGGACGGGGGCGGCCCCGTCGTTTCAGTACCAAGACGAAGACGGCCGCTGGCTGAAGGCTTGGCCGCCGCAGGCGGTGGCCGAGCGCCCGCGTCGTCCGCCCCAACGCGTCCTCGTGGACCTGGACGAGTCAGTGGGCGGCCCCCTGTGGGTGTCGGTGCTCGACAACGAGCGCAGCCGCCCCCGCTTGCGCGACTGGGTGGACTGATGATGCGAAAGCAACAGTCGGGTTATGTCCTGATCTTGGTGCTGGGTTTGCTGGCCGTGGGCTCTTTCGTGGCCTTGCGGTTTGCAGAGCGCAACGACGCGCTTCGCCGTCAGGTGCTGGGCTTCGATGAGATGGCGCAGGCCCAGGCCGATGCGGCCACGGCCTGGTCGGTGACCCGCTACTGGATGGCCACCCAAGGTTTGCAGCCCATGGGCCACGGGGACGGCATCCGGGTGCTGCGCGAGGACGGCCGCTGGTACCTCACCGCCGAGGGCGCGCAGGTGGCCGTGCAGGACCATCGCGGCCTCTTGTCGGTCAACGCGCTCGACCGCAACGCCCTGATCCAGCTTTTGGTCAACGACGGTTTGCCCCTGGGCACGGCGCAGGCCTGGTTGGACGTTCTGCAGGACTACGAGGACCCCGACAGCCTGCGGCGGATCAATGGCGCAGAGGCCGACGACTACCGGGCCCAAGGGCGGAGCGGGCCGCGCAACGACTGGCTGCTGAGCCTGGCCGAGTTGGAGCAAATGCCGGGCTGGCGCGACGACCTGGTGCGCACCCGCCGCATCGCCCGGTGGCTGCACACCGCCATCAACAACCAGTTCAACCCCAACACGGCGCCCCTGCCGGTGCTGCGCGCCCGCTATGCGGGGGCGACCCCCGAGCAGCTGACGGCGCTGGAAGGGCTGCGGGCCGCCGACCTGTTGCGAGAGAACCGTGCGGCCGGCCGAGCCACCGGCTTGTTGATGGACGACGAGCAGACCTTGCTGGTGCCCGGCTTCACGAGCCGCGTGACCGTCTGGGCCCCCGGATTGCCACAGGCCCTTGACTACAATCTTCAGCTCACGCCGGCCGGTCAGGATGGACCCTGGCTGGTTCGCGAGCATCAACTGGCTCCGCGCCCTCTGCCCCTTGATGAGCCCACTCGCCGCGCGCTTCCCCGCTTCCCGCTCGATGCCGACCCTGGGTCGAACCCAAGCGCCCCTGCTGCTTCGCGCTGAGGGCCTGGCGGGCGACGCCGGGCGACGCTGGGGTCGCGCCACCCTAGTCGTGGCGCGGGAACTGTGCCGCCTGAAATGGTTCGCCTTGGCGCACGTGCCGGCGCACGAGCGGGCCGACGCCCTTCGCGTGCAAGCCCTGGCGTGGCAGCCATTTGACGACAGCGCCTTGTGCTTGCTGCTTGGCGACGACGAGGGCCTGGCCGTGGCCTGGGATGCACGACAGGTTCGCGAGGCCTTGGCCGAGCGGGGCGTGCGACCCGACGCGTGCAAGGTCCTGCCCGAAGTGCTGCTGCGCGCCCCCGGCGCCGACGGACCTCGCTTGGCGCGGATGTCCGATGGCGTGGAAGGGCAGGTCTGGCGCAACGGCCGCTTGGTCGCCAGTCGCTGGTGGCCCGAGGCGCCGGCGCCCGAGGCGTGGCGGCTCTTTGCCCAGTCGCTGTCGGGCGAAGCGGCCGGCTGGCCGCAGCCGACCGTGGACGACGCGCCAGCGTGGCTGAACAAGCCCTGGGCCGTGCCGCTCGGGGACCAGGCCCACGACCAGGCGCGCGAGTCCCGCCTCGTTGACGTGGCGCTGGCGGCGCTCGTGTTCTGCGCCGGCGTGGTCGGCGCCCAATGGTGGGGCGTCGAGCGATCGTTGCGCGATCAGCTGGCCAGCAATGCCGACCAGCGGGCCCGGCTGGGTCCGGTGCTGGCCGAGCGCGACGCCGCCCTGCAGCGCAGCGCGGAGGCCGGCCAGTGGGCCCAGTGGCTGATTCCGACGGTGCTGCCGGTGGAGCTCTTCGAGGCTCTGCACGAGGCCCTGGCCAAGCGCCAAGTGGTGGTCAAGGAATTGGACTGGCGCGGCGACAAGCTGCGCATGGGACTGCAAGTGCCCGCGGCCTTGCCGCGCAGCGAGTTGCTCAAGGGCGTGCAAAGCGTGCGCCAGTTTGCCAACCCCACCGAGGTGCGGGTGGAGAGTGGGCGCGACCTGCTCTGGCTGGACGTGGACTTGCGAACGGCGATGCCGGGTGGGGCGCCCGCAGGGGCGCAGGCTGCCACCGCTTCTTCCAATGCCGGCGCAGCGCCTCGTGCCGACACGGCGGCGGCCCCGAGCGGACCCGCTGCTGCCATCACCACGGCGCCCACGCCAGCGGCCGTGGCCCCACCCCCCCCGGCGCCGGTGGTGGCGGCACGCCCGGCCCCTGCCCCCGGCAGCACCAAACCGAACGCCCCGGCGACGGCGCCTGCCGAAGCGCGGCCGCAGTTCCGCAGCAACCCCAAGCCCATCGCCATGGCCGCCAGCGGTGAAGACTTTCCTCCCCAGTCGGTGTTCGACGCCGTGAAATGACGAGCATGGCGGACACCTGGATCACCCGCACCCTTCCTGCGCTCTCGCCCTGGGTGGCGCAGTGGCAGGCCTCGGCCCGACTGCGTTGGGGCGTGCGCTTGGTGCTCGGCATCTTGTGCGTGCACGGCCTGCTCACGGTGCTGGACGACGTGGACCAAAAGCGCTCGGCGCTCAAGGCCGCCCGCCAAGAAGGCAGCCGCTTGGCGGTCATGGGGCAAGAAGGCGACTGGGCAGCCCGGGCGCAGCAGGCGCAGGAGCAGCTGCTGGCGTACCGCAGCATGGCTTGGTCGGGCAGCGACCCGGCCCTGGGCGAAGCGGCCTTGCAAGACTGGTTGCGCAAGGTCACCACGGGGTTGGGACTGACGGTGCGCGACCTTCAGGTGGCCCGCGTCGCGACGCCGTCGGCCGGCGCCGCGGCGACCCCCGCCGTGCCGGCCGACGGCCTGGTGGCCCGCGTGCCGCCGCAAACGACCGCCATGCGGGCCAAACTGATCGTGGACTTGAAGCGCAGCGCCGTCATGGCGCTCTTGGCCGAGTTGCAACGCAACGAGCAATCGTTGTTGGTGGAGCGTTTGGTGTGGCGGGGCTCGGCGGTGCCGCCGCAGGTCGAGCTTCAACTGCGCGCCCTCGCGGGGCCCAGCGCCCCGACCGCCGCCAGCGCCCCGAAAGGCCAGCCATGACCGCTTGGCAACGGGGGGCGCTGTGGGTGGGCCTGTTGGCGCTGGGGGCCGTGCTGGCACCGGGGGCCGACGAGGCCGGCAAGACAGTGGGTTTGCGGCAGTCGGCGAGTTGGGCCTTGGCCGAGATGCCCCGCAAGCCCGACCAAGCTGGCGTGGCCTTGTCGTTGGCGACCTCGGCGATGTTCGAGGCCGAAGCGCCTTCCGCCGCCCCTGGCGCCGCCGCGCCACCCCCCGACGAGCGCTGGCGCATTGCCGGCGTGCTGGGCCGCGGCCGCGAGGCCCAGGTCGTGGTGTCCTTCCGAGACCCGAGCCGCCCCACCCAGATCCTGCGCGTGGGCGACGCCCTGCCCAGTGGGCACCGCGTGCAAGCGGTGGAGCCCGGCACCGTGTGTGTGCAAGTGGGTCGAAAGATTCTTCGCATTGGAGTGCAAGCCCTTGACTAATCGAACCCCGTGGTGGATCGCCCTGCGCGCCGGTGGCGCGCCGGCGGTGGCCGCATTGCTGGCGGCTTGCGCACCCCTGTCGCCCAACATTCCCGCGCCGCTTCGCGTGCCGGGCGCCGCGGCGTCGGCGCCGGTCAACGAGGCCGTGGAAGCCCCGCGCACCTTGCGCACCAGCAGCACCCCCGTGCCGCCAGTCCAGGCGGCGCCGGCCGAGCCCGCGCCGGCCAAGGCCGCGGCGGGCGATGCCACCGTGGCCGCGGTGAACCTGCAGCAGGTGGCGCTGCCCACCTTCGTGCAATTGGTCTACGCCGAGGTGATCAAGAAGAACGTGAACCTGCACCCGTCGGTGGTGCAGCGCCAGGACCTGGTCACCTTCCGAACCGGTCCCGACCAAACGGCCGAACAGGTCGAACAGGCGGTGCGCTTGGTGTTGAAGTCCTATGGCTTGTCGGCCGTGGACGTGGGCGGCGTGGTGCGGGTCCTGCCCGACAACGCCGCCTTGGGCGACTTGCCGGCCATCCGGTACGGCGCCGCCTCGCCCGAAGTGCCTTTGCCTTTGCGGCCGATCTTTCATTTGGTGCCGCTGCAGGCGGTGCGCCAGACCGACGTCACGGTGTGGCTGCGCACCATGTTTGGCGACCGGGTGACGGTGATGGAGGACGCAGGACGCAATGCGGTGCTGCTGCGCGGCAACCCGGACAACGTGCAGGCCGCCATGGAGGCCATTGCCGCCCTGGACCAGCCCGCGATGAAGGGCCGGGCCAGCCTGGCCTTGTCGCCCGCGTTTTGGTCGGCCGAAGAACTGGCGCGGCGCTTGGCCGAAGTGCTGGCGGCTGAGGGCTACACGGTGCACCCGGTGGGCAACCCGGTGACGCCGGGGGCGGCCCGTGCGCCGGTGATCTTGCTGCCGGTGTCGGCGCTCAACACGGTCTACGTGTTCGCGACGACGGACGCCGTCGCGGCCCACGTGTCGCAATGGGCCAAGGCCTTGGACCGGCCCGCCGACCGAGGCATTGGCAAGAACTTCTTCAGCTACGCCGTGAAGCACAAGGACGCCGAAGCCTTGGCGGGCACCTTGGACCGGCTGTTGTCAGGCGGTGGCAGCTCCGCCACCACCACGCCGGCCACCGGGGCCAAGCCCGAGGCCAGCGCGAGCACGCGTCTGAATTCCGTGGTCGTGGACAAGGCCACCAACACGCTCATCTTCCAGGCCAAGCCCGAGGAGTACGGGCAGTTGACGGGCCTGTTGCAGATGCTCGATCGGCCGTCGCGCGCGGCGCTGATCGAGGTGACCGTGGCCGAGTTGACCTTGAACGACTCGACCGAGATCGGGGTGGACCTGCTTGCGAGTCGCATCGAAGCGGGCGGGGGATATCGCATTGGCACGTCGGCCGGTGGCTCGGCCACGGGCGCCTTGAGCATCAACGTGTTCAACGGGCTGAATGTGCCGAAACTGGCGCTCAGTGCCTTGGCCACGGACAACCGCGCGACCATTTTGTCGAGCCCGCGCCTGATGGCCCGCAACGGCGAGTCGGCCACGATCCAAGTCGGCCAAGAGGTGCCCATCGTCAGCCAGCAGCAGGCCACAGGCGTCACGACGAGCACCTCCAATGGACTCTTGACCACGGTGCAGTACCGCAGCACGGGCGTGATCCTCAAGATCAAGCCGGTCATCCATTCGGGCGATCAGATCGATTTGGACGTCCAGCAAGAGGTCAGCGAAGCCATCAACACCACGACCGGCGTGACCTCATCGCCGACGATCCAGCAACGCAAGGTCGACACCAAACTCACGCTGCGCAGCGGTGCCACGGTGCTGTTGGGTGGCTTGATTTCGAGCACGGGATCGGAAGGCAAGAACGGCGTGCCGCTGCTGAAGGACATTCCGGTGGTGGGCAACCTTTTCAGCAAGCAAACGCGCAGCGAACGGCGCACCGAACTGGTGGTGTTGATCACGGCCTACATCGCGAATGACACGCACGAGGCCGAGGCCATCACCGATGCGTTCCGGAAGTCGCTGGGCAGTTGGGCCCAACAGCCCGCCGCACTGCGCAAAGCAGCCGAGCCCGCGGAAGGCGCCAGCGCGCTGCCCGCACCCTGAGCACCGCGATGGCTCTTCGCGACGACGTCCCGCCGGCGATCACACCGCCGCCCGTCCGGCTGGGGGAGCGCCTGCTGGGCTTGGGGCTCCTGCGCGCACCCGACTTGGAAGCCGCTTTGGCCTACCAGGCGGCACACGGCGGCCGCTTGGGCGACGTGCTGTTGCGCATGGGCGCGCTCACGGTCGACTCGCTGCTGGCCCCGTTGGCCGAGCATTTGGGCGTGCGCCCGGTGCGGGGCGAGGCCCTGAGCGAAGACGCCCTGCGGCAAGGGGCCGAGGCGCTGGGTCGCGACGCCAGCCGCCTGCACCGCTTGAAGGCCTTGGTGTGGCAAGAGGACGACGGCGCCTGGTGGGTGGCCTCGCACCTGCCACAGGCCCCCGACCTGCAAGAAACCGTGCTTGCCTGCCCCTGGGGCCCGCAGGCACGCTGGGCGTTGATGCCCGAGACGGAGTTGGAGGCCTGGCTGGAGCGCTTGACGCGGCCGGCCACCGGGGCCGGGGCCACGGGGCCGCTGGACGAGCGCGCCTTGCGCGAGTTGGCCGAGGACGCGCCCGTGGTGGCGCTGGTCAACAACCTCATCGCCCAAGCCGTCGAGGCCCGCGCGTCGGACATCCACCTCGAGCCCGGTGAGCGGCAGTTGGAGGTGCGTTTGCGCATCGACGGCGTGCTGCACGTGCGCCAAACCCTGCCCATGGACCGCTACCCGGCGGTGGCCTCGCGCATCAAGCTGATCGCCGGCATCGACATCGCCGAGCGGCGGTTGCCGCAAGACGGGCGCATCTCCACCCGCGCGGCAGGGGCCGAGATGGACGTTCGCGTCTCCACCATCCCGGCGGTGTACGGCGAATCCATCGTGATGCGCCTCTTGCCCAAGAAGCGCGACGACCTGTCGCTGGACCGCTTGGGCATGCGCCCGCCGCAGTTGCTGCAGTTCAAGCGCTGGCTGCACATGCCCAACGGGTTGGTGCTGGTGACCGGTCCTACCGGCTCAGGCAAGAGCACCTCGCTGTACACGGCCTTGGCCGCGACGAACGACCGCACGCGCAAGATCGTCACGGTGGAAGACCCGGTGGAATTCCGCTTGCCCCATGTGATCCAGGTGCAAGCCCAGCCCGACATCGGCTACACCTTTGCCCGGGCGCTGCGCGCCTTCCTGCGGCACGATCCGGACATCATCATGGTCGGCGAAATCCGCGACCGCGAGACCGCCGAGATCGCCATCCAGTCGGCCCTGACTGGCCACTTGGTCTTGGCCACCCTGCACACCAACGACGCCCCGTCGGCCATCACCCGCTTGGTGGACATGGGCATCGAGCCCTTCTTGGTGGCCGCGTCCCTGCGGGCAGTGATGGCGCAGCGCTTGGTGCGGCGCTTGTGCGAGGCCTGCGCCGTCGATGCCGGCGCGCCGCCCCCCACGCTGAGCGAGGGCTTGTTGGCCCGCGTCGAGGGCGCGCGACGCGCGGATGGCGAGGTGGCGGCGCCCCGTTGGCGCTCGGCCGTGGGCTGTGCCCGTTGCGGGGGCAGCGGTTTCTTGGGGCGTTTGGGCATTTACGAAATGATGGACGTCGATGCCGATCTGCAGCACGCCATCTCGCAGCAGGCGCCCATGGCCCGTTTGGTGGAGTTGGCCAACCGGGCGGGCCGCCGCTCCTTGGCCGACGAGGGCTTGGCCCGCGTGATGCAAGGCACCAGCACCTGGGACGAGGTGCTGCGGGCCACGGGGGGCGCGATGGAGGAGGGCGCATGAGCGCCGCCCTCGGTTGCCCGTCAACGGCCACCGGGTCGCAGCGATGAAGGTGCGTTACAGCGCTCGCGACGCTCAGGGGCAGTTGCACCAGGGCCACCTGGACGCGCCGAGCGAGGCCGACGCCGTGCGCAGCCTGCAAGAGCGCGGGCTGACGCCCGTGTCCGTGGTGGCGCAGGGCGGTCTGGCGCCTACGAGCGTTTCGCGCCGGCCCGTGAAGGCCGAGGACCGCGTGCTGCTGCTGCGTGAGATGGCCACCCTGCTGGCCGCTGGCGTGACCTTGGGCGAGGCCTTGCCGGGCCTGGCGCAGGCCTACGCCAAGCAGGCCTTGGGGCAGGCGGTGGCGCTGCTGGACGAGCGGGTCCGGCAAGGGCGCGCCCTGTCCGAGGCCATGGAAAGCGCGGGCTTGGCGTTCCCGCCCTACGTGCTGGCCTTGGTCAAGGCCGGGGAGGCGAGCGGCGCCTTGGCCACGGCCTTGGACGACGCGGCCGAGCAGTTGGAATCGGCCCGGCAAAGCGTGGAAGAGCTCAAGAGCGCGCTGGTGTACCCGACGATTCTGGTGGTGGCCGGGGTTTTGGCCATCCTGCTGGTGTTCGTTGGCGTGGTGCCGCGGTTTGCCCCCATGCTGCGCAGTGCGCGGGCCGACGTGCCGGAGTTCTCACGCTGGGTCATCGAGGCCGGCGTGTTCGTCAAGGGCCATTGGGAGTTCTTTGCCTACGCCGCAGGCGCCCTTGTCGCCCTGGCGGTGGTGGCCATGCGCCAGGCGGCTTGGCGGCAGGCCGTTTGGCAGTGGCTCACCCGGCTGCCGGCGATCGGCCCCTGGCTGATCCAAGGCGAGATCGGGCGCTGGGCGACGGTGTTGGGGGCCTTGTTGGCCAACCGGGTGCCGATCGTGCCGGCCCTGGACCTGTCGGTGCAGGTGCTGTACTCGGCCGCCATGCGCGAGGGCGTGAGCCGCGCCTGCCGCGACATCCAACAGGGATCGAGCCTGGCCGACGCCTTGGCGATCCAAGGCTGGTTCCCGCCCGAGCGCTTGAACCTCATCCGGGTGGGGGAGCGCAGCGGCGAGTTGCCGAAGATGCTGCTGGCCTTGGGCAAGGCCCAACGCGAGGCCGCCCGCACCACCCAACGCCGGCTGCTGGCCTTGATCGAACCCGCCGCGATCTTGGTGATCGGCGGCGTGATCGCGATGGTGATGATCTCGGTGATGCTGGTGATCACCAGCATGAATCAGATGGCGGGCTGATCGACGCGCTGCTGCGCCTCGTCGAAGCGCTGGATGGCCGCCTGCACGTCGGCATCGAGGTCGTTCAAGGGCGCATAGGCGTCGATGCGGCCTGACGCGGTGCGGGCCACCGCCGCCGCCAGGGCCGCTTCGTCCACCCGGTCGCTCAGTTGGAGCTGTTCGACGAGGCGGCGCACTTCGGCCGCGGGCTGCAGCCGCAGGCGCTCTTGGTGGCAGGTGGCAAAGCGGTCGGCGGGCAGGGCGTTCGACGCCAAGATCTCGGCGCACCGCCGCAGGGCCGCGGCCAAGAAGCGGTCGAGCGCGGCCGGTTCGACCTCGGTGAGTCCGTGCAGTTGGGCCATTTGGCGCCACATCTTGCGGTTCGAGGCGAACACGGACGCCCCATCGCGCAGCATCCACACGGCCTTGGCCTGGGGCAGGGCCGCCACGAAAGCCGGCCAGCGAAAACTGTGGTTGGGCGACTTGAGCAGCACCTGCGGGTGCGACCCCTGGATGGCGCCGACAAAACGCCCCCACACCGACAGCCAGTCCGCCTGTTGCTGCCAGTGAGCCGGGTCCAGCGTGTGGTGCAGGGCGTCCAGGCGGTGCGGCATCCAAAAGCCGCGGTAGGCCGAGTCGACGCCCAGGCCCAGCAGCGCGAACTCGTCCTCTTGGGGCGACAGGGCGCCCAGCGCCAGGCCGTCCATGGGGCGGGCCACCGGGGTGTCCCGGCGTGGCGCGCGCTGCAACTGGAAGGCCGTGGGGTCCATGCACTGCCAGGTCCTGGGCGTGGGCCAGCCGAGGGCGGCGTGCAGCAGTTCGTGCATCACGGTGCTGCCGCTACGCCAGGGGCCCAGGATGAACAGCGCGTGCTCCGGCAAGCTGCGGGCAGGGGCCAGTTGGGCGCTCAAGCCCGCGTTCCATGAGCCCAACCGGGCACGCCACGCCAGGCCGGCGCGGGTGGACCAAGGCAGCTGGCGCCAAGCGGGGTCATCGCGCAGCCACGCCAGCAGGGGCTGGCTCACGGCCAGGGTCGGCCTCATGGGCGGGCCAGCCCGCGCTGGGCGTCGACGCGGGCGATGCGCTGCCGGATGGTGGCCTGAAGGCGCTGCACTTCGGCCGGGTGCTGGGCGCTGAGGTCTTGCGTTTCCAGCGGGTCGCGGTCCAGGCGGAACAGTTGGTGTTGGCCGTCGTCGAGGTGAAGGATCAGCTTCCAAGGGCCGTCCACCACGGCCACGCGACCGCTCTGGATGGGGGCGTCGCGACCTTGGCGCTCCAGGGCCATCGTGAACACCGGCGCGTCCGGCAGGTCGCGGCCTTCCAAGATGGGGCGCAGCGAGCGGCCTTCGGCGCGGGGCAGAGGCGCGAGGCCGGTCAGGTCGAGCAAGGTCGGCGCGATGTCCACCTGGCTCGCGGCTTGGTGCACCACCCGGCCCTCGGTCTGGCCGGGCAGCTTGACCACGAAGGGCACGTTGGCCAGGGCCTGGTGCACCGGGACGCCAGCGTGGCCCAGGTAGCCCTTTTCGAACGACTCGCCGTGGTCGCTGGTGACGATGACGATCGCGTTCTTCAGCCAGCCTTCGCGCTCCAGGCGATCCAAGGTGCGCCCCAGGGCGGCGTCGGCGGCCATCAGCGACTCGCGGTAGCGCAAGCGGTGCTGGTCGACCGCCGGTTGCTGCGCGGAGGGGTAGGCCATGTTGTCCGGCATCAGGTCCGACAGACGGTCCAGCACCCCGGGGGGCAGGAGCTTGTAGCGCGTGGACGGTGGCGGCAGGTAGGGCGCGTGGGGCGGCAGGCTCAGCGTGAACACGAACTGCGGGGCCCCGTGGGCGCGTTCGGCGTCCAGGGTGGCGTGCAGCGCGTCGTACACCGCTTCCGAGCGGTAAGGGCTCTGGTGCTGGTGGCGGCGTTCGTCGAGCGGGGCCAGGAAGGCCAAGCTGGCAGACACCAGGCGCGGCAGGGCGGTGTCGGGCCAGCGCGTGGCGGCAAAGCGCACCGCATTGACCCACAGCGTGGTGGGCGCCAAGGGGGCGCTGTCGTAGCCCTCAAAGCTGCCCCGGTGGCGCGGGCTGCCCAGCAGGTTGTCGGTGATGAAGTGCGTGCGCCACCCGTGGTCGCGCAGCACCTGCGCGACGGTGTGCTGGCGCAGCGGCGGCACGATGGTTGCATCGGGCTGGTTGGCGTGGTGCTGCCAGGGCAACAGGCCCGTTTCCATGCTCGACACGGAGGCCGTGGTGAAGTTGGACGCCGCCTGGAACCGGGTGAAGCAGGTGGCCGAACTCGCAAATCGGGCCAAGTTCGGCATCGTCGCGCTGTCGCTGCGGCACGCTGCCGCATCCTGCGCGGCCACGGTGTCGATGGTCAACACCAAGATGTGGGGCTTGTCCGGGGTCGCCACTTGGGCCGTGGACGGCGCTTTGGCGCCCAGGGGCATCCACACCGGCGGGCGCCAAGCGATCAAGGCCAGCGCCCCGATGCACAAGCCCCATGCCAAGGGCCGCAGGGCCTCGAAACCCGCCAGCAAGTGGCCGAGCGAGCGCTGCCACCCCGTCCGCAGCATCCAAACCAGCCCGAGCGCGCCGAAGGCCGCCAGCAGCGCCAGTTTCTGCCAGGGCGACAGCGTCAGCACCCAGGGCGAGACGCTGCGCAGCCACTCCAGGCCCACGCGCCCCGTTTGCCGCAGCACCAAGAGGGCCAGCGGCAGGAGCACGATCGTCCAGGCCCACAAACTGGCCCGTGCCGTGCCGAGCCACCGGCCCAGGCCGATCCGAACCAGCGAAGACAGCGCCACCAAGCCGGCACAGGCCAGGATGCCCAGCGCGAGCAACATGGCCAAGTCCCGCGCCACGAGCACGCCGCTGTTGATGAACAGCATGCCATCCAAGATGGGCAAAGCCGTGAGTGGCACGCCCAGAACGGCGGTTGCGGCGATGGCCGCCGCCCACGCCCGCAGGGGAGTGAACGCTGGCAATCCCCGGGTCAAACCTCAGGCCGTCCTGTGATGCGTCGCCACCAACGACGGCATTGCGCCGCCACCCAACGCCGGGCCACGAGCCAAGCGCCCACGATGCCGGCGAACAGCGGCGCGAGCAGTTGGAACAACAGTCCGCCGGCATTGGGGTCGATGTAAGCGTGTGCCTGCTGCGTCATAAGCAGCATGAAGCAAAGCACGGCGAGGCGGTGAACAAGCGACATGGGGGAGGGCACCGGATGCGGTGGCGCTGGGTGCGCAAACAGCGGCAAAGTTTAGCCCTCGGGCGGCGCAGGCCGGCCCGAACTGGGCTGCGGCCGTGCCCCGCTTGCCTCCGGGCCATCGCCATGGATCACCCTGCGCCCTGGGGTGTTGTCGGCGTCGGGGCAGCCCAGCAAGCGGTCGCCCCAGGAGATTCGAGCGGCCGAGCGCCTGCGTGCTTTCTAGAATCCGCGCCCAATCTCTCGCTGGGGCGTAGCCCTCCATGGTTTGAAGCTCGCGCGCCACACATTGCTCAACCTCATCGGTTTGGGGGCCCCGCTCTTGGTGGCGGTCGTCAGCATTCCGGAGCTGATCCGGCTGCTGGGCGAGGCCCGCTTCGGCATGCTGGCGTTGATTTGGGCTGTGACCAGCTACTTCGGCCTGTTCGACTTGGGCCTGGGCCGCGCGCTCACACAGCAGTTGGCGATCGTGCTGGGCGAGCGCATGGACCACCAAGTCGCCCCGTTGAGCTTCACCGCGCTCAGCTTGATGACTGCCATCGGCTGCATCGCCGGCGTCTTGTTATGGCTTTTGGCCCCGGCTGGCATCGCGCAGATCAAGTCGCTGCCCGATCCGGTCGATGCCATCCATGCGACTTGGGTGATGGCCTTGGCGCTGCCGGCGGTGGTGATGACCACCGGACTTCGCGGCATGTTGGAGGCCCAGCATGCTTTTGGCCTCGTCAACGCCATCCGGCTGCCGATGGGCGTTTGGACTTTTGCGGGGCCTTGGTTGATCGTGAGCTGGCAGGGGCCGAGCCTGACCCTGATTGCCGTCGCGCTGACGGCGGGACGATGGCTCGCGACCCTTGTGCACGCCGCGTACGTATGGCGCGTGTTGCCCCAAGTCCGTCAAGGTTGGGTGTGGGACCCCGCATGGGTGCGCCCGCTGCTGACATCCGGCGGCTGGCTCATGGTGAGCAACTTGGTGAGCCCCTTGCTCGCTTATGTCGATCGCTTTGTCATCGGTGCCTGCGTGTCTGCAGCTGCCGTTGCTTACTACACGACGCCTCAAGAGATCCTCACGAAGCTTTGGATCATCCCTGGGGCGCTCACGTCGGTGCTGTTCCCCACGTTCGCACTATTGATCCAGCGACGGGATCCTGGTTCGTGGGTGCTCTTTGACCACGCGGTGCAAGCCCTCTTTCTGGGGCTCATGCCCATTTCAATCGCCTTGGCGCTGTTCGCCCCGGAGTTGTTGGGGCTGTGGTTGGGCAACGCGGACTTCGTGACACACAGCGCGCCGGTGATGCAAATCTTCACCTTGGGCATCTTGTTGAGCTGCTTGGCGCACGTCCCCGTGACTTGGCTTCAGAGTTCGGGCAACAACCGACCGGCGGCCATGGTCCATTTGGCTCAGTTGGTGATTTACGGCCCTCTGATCGGTTGGGTGGCCACGCACCACGGTCTGATCGGTGCCGCTTGGGTTTGGTTGCTGCGCATCAGCGTCGATTCGCTCGCGATGTTTTGGCTTTGCCATGTGCGGCGTCCGGCGCCCGGCATGTTCCGCCGGCCTATCCGGGTGGCCGTGGCCGTCTTGGTGACCTTGGGGGCCTACGCAGCTCTTGATGCCCCCATGGTGCTGCGAGCCGCGCTGGTGCTGGGCCTGCTGGTTGCTGGGGCTGCATTGGGCTACCGACAGTGGCGTTCGATGCGCGAGCAGCAGGCGCGCAGTCCGGCGGGCCTCGCCGATGAAGCGGTCGTCGAACCGAGGGAGCCGCTTCCGTGGGTCACCATCGTCACGCCGGTCTACAACCAAGCGGACTTCGTGGCGGAAACGGTCCAAAGCGTCTTGAGCCAAGACTACCCCCGCATCGAGTACATCGTCATCGACGACGGTTCCAGCGACGGCTCGGCGGCGGTGCTGCAGCGACTGTCGGCGCAAAACCCTGGTCGCTTCACGCTGATCACCCAAAGCAATGCGGGCCAAGCGGCCACGCTGAACCGGGGGTGGGCCATGGCGAAGGGGGAGGTGTTGGCCTACCTGAGCTCAGACGACCGTTTGCACCCCCAAGCCGTTTCAAGGATGGTCCGGGCTTTGCAAGCCGCCCCTGACGTTGCAGTGGCCTATTGCGACTTCAGCCTCATCGACTCGCGGGGCGATCGCATGGCCGACGTGATGACCGAAGACTTCTCGGAGACTCGGCTGCGAGATCACTTGGTGTGCCAGCCAGGGCCCGGTGCCTTCTTCCGTCGGGCGGTCTACGCCAAGGCGGGTGGATGGGACGCCAACTTGCGGCAGGTCCCGGACTTTGAGTTCTGGTTGCGGGCTTCTCAGAGTGGCCCCTTTCTGCGCGTCCCCTTGCTCCTTGCGGACTACCGCGTTCACGACGAGTCGGCCTCCTTTAGGCCCATGTCCGAAGCGCGAGCGGATGAAATCGTCACGGTGGTGCGTCGGCACATCTGCATGCCGGACGCCGCACCGCGCAACCACTTCGCCATGGGCATGGCCTTGGTGATCAGCGCCATGAACCACGCTCAGTCGGGCCGTGTTCGCATGGCTTTCCAACGCTTGCGCGAAGCCTTGCGCGTGCACCCTGCCATCGGTTTGCAGTTGATCGTCTGGCGCCGAATCGTTTCAGGCTTCTTCCGTCGAAGCTACTACCGCCTGGGGTCCAGCTGATGAGCAACGAATCGGGTCGCGCATGGGTCTACCCAGCGATGCTTTGGATCTTGATCGTGCTGGCGCCACTGCCGATTTTGGGGGGGGCGACATCGCTGGGGGCTCACGTGCTGGCCATCGTCGTCTTGGCTGGCGTTGTGCTGCTTCGAGGTGGTGTTCGCGGCGTGGCGGGTGGGTGGGTGCTCGGCATTGCTGGGGCGCTGTTGGTGCACACCGTGCTGGCCTCGTTGATGTCACCTTGCCGAGACATGCTTGGGCGGTCCTTGGGCAGCCTGGGCTTGTTGCTGATGCTGATCGTTGCCACCGCGTTGGTGGCCGCTGCCGCCGGTGCTGAGCGAGGTCCCATTGGGGCGACATTGCGCTGGATCATGGGGGTGGTCGTCTTGTCGGTCTTGCTTGACAAGGCCTACCTGCTGTGGACGAACGCCTCCGTCTTTATCCGGCCCAGTGGCATCTTCGAGGAGCCCAGCCATTTGGCCCTGTCATGCGCGCCCGTCTTGGCGGCTTTGGTGGTGTCGGAGCACGGAAAGGACAAGGCCGTGGGCTGGATCAGCGTCGCGATGCTGATGGGCCTCGCGGCTTCGGCCACCCTGTTCGTGTTGTTTGCCGCGTGTGCTGTTGTGGCCCTGATGTTGGCGCGTCGAGGCGGCGGGGTGCAGCGTCTTCTGCGCGGGCTGGGCGTGGCAGCCTTGGTGTTGCTGCTCGTCGCTTTGTCGCCTTACCGTGACGATTTCCTGGCTCGCATCGTGGGTCTGGGGGAGGTTTCGGCCGAGTCGAACGTGTCGAGCTTGATTTACTTGAACGGACTTCAGTCGGCACTTGCCAACGTGGAGGCTTCCCAGTGGTTCGGCCTGGGACTCAACCGGATGGGATGTGAGCCTCGGCCGGTCACCGACGTGACGCCACTGCTGGAAGTTTGGAACTTGGCCGACTTCAATTACAACGATGGTTCGTTCACTGCGGCCAAGCTCTTGAGCGAGCTGGGTGCGCTGGGCGCGCTTTGGTTGCTCGTCGGATTCGGTGTCTTGGTGGCCTTGATCCGTGCGGGCCGGCGTGAAGCCGATGCCGATCGACGTCAGCGAATGGCGCTGGCGGCGGGGGCCTTGTTGGTCATCACCTTGGGGGCCTTTGTTCGCGGCACCGGCTATTTCTCGGGCCCGTACCTGCTGGGGCTCTTTGCGTTTTTTCTCTTTTGCCGGCCATCCAGCCGCCGGAGTTCGACATGAACGAAGCATTGATTGGCGCCATCGTGGCGCGCCTTGAACGCGATGAACCGAGCTTGGCCAAGGCCTTTGCCGCGTCCTCTGCGGAGGTCGGGGTTCGGTACGTCGCCATCGACGACCTGCTGCCCGCTGAGTGGGCCGAGCAGATTGCCAGCAAGTTTCCGCAGCCCCATCAAATGCGCCTCATGGACTCGTTCCGAGAGCGCAAGCACACCTCCAAGGACTTCGATGCCTTCGACCCCTTGATGAAGGACATCACCTTTGCCTTGCAAGACGAGCGCGTGGTCCGGGTGGTGGAGCGCATCACGGGCATCGCGCAGCAGGTGCCGGATCCCCAGTTGTACGCGGGGGGCCTGAGCGCCATGACGCGGGGGCACTTTCTCGGTCCTCACATTGACAACTCGCACGAGGGGTCGCGTCGCCTGTACCGGACCCTGAACCTGCTGTACTACGTGACGCCCGGCTGGCAGCGCGAGCACGGCGGGCATTTGGAGTTGTGGGACACGGCGGTGCGGCGGAACGTGGTCATCGAAAGCCGCTTCAACCGATTGGCCCTGATGGAGACGACGCCGACCTCCTGGCACTCGGTTTGCCCGGTGGTGGGCGAAGGCGTTCGCCGCTGCGTCTCGAACTACTACTTCTCGCCACAGTCGCCGACGGGGCGCCCGTACTTCAACGTCACTTCCTTCAGCGCGCGGCCCGAGCAACCGTGGCTGCGGCTCTTGGCTCGCGCCGACGGCCTGGCCCGCAACGCCCTGCGCAAGCTGGTGCCCGGGGGCTTGGGCAAGCGGGACGTGTACGAGGGCCCCAAGGCTTGAACGAGTCCAGGATCTTGCTGTACGCCCCCAATGTGCACACGGGCGGGGGGGCGGTGCTGCTCGAGGCCTTGCTGCGCGGGCTGCCGGCCGGCGTGCCGGTGCTGGCGTGGCTGGACCAGCGCTCGCGCGACCGCGGGGCCCCGCTGCCCGAGCACGTGCAGGTGCGCTGGGTGGCCGCGACGGCCAAGTCGCGCTGGTCGGCCGAGTGGGACCTTCGCCGGGAGGCCCGGGCCACGGATCGCTTGCTGTGCTTCCACGGCCTGCCACCCCTGTGGCGCAGTCGGGCGTTCACGGCCCTGTTCCAGCAGAACCGCAACTTGCTGGGGCAAGTGCCCTTGCGGCAGTTCGCGCCGCGCACGCGCGTGCGCCTCTGGTTCGAACAGCAGGTGAGCCGGCGCATGCGACACCATGTCGACGTCTATTGGGTGCAAACCGAGGCCATGGCCGACGCCGTGCGGGCCTGGTGGGGCCCGTCAGGGACGCCCACCGTCCGCGTGTGCGGCTTTGCCCCGCCCCTGCCCACGCACGCGGCACCACCGTCCACGACGCCGCGGCGCGACTTCATCTACGTGGCCGATGGCGAAGCGCACAAGAACCACCGGCGCTTGTTGGCCGCCTGGGTGCTGATGGCCGGTTCAGGGCACCGACCGAGCCTGGCGCTGACCCTGGGTGCGCGCGACGGCGCGCTGCGCGCCGAGTGGGAGGCGGGCATCGCGGCGCACGGCTTGGCCGTGGAGTTTTTGCCCCCCATGGACCACGCGGCGGTGCTGAAGGCCTATGCCGAATCGGGGGCCTTGGTGTTCCCCTCGCTCGGTGAAAGCTACGGGCTGCCCCTGGTGGAGGCCGCGGCGCAGGGCCTGCCCATCGTGGCGGCCGAGCGCGATTACGTGCGCGAGGTTTGTGTGCCGGTGCAAACCTTCGACCCCGAGTCCCCGCGTTCCATCGCGCACGCGGTCCTGCGGCACTTGCAACTGGCGCCGACGCCGGCCGCCCCGGCCTCGGCGGCGGACTTCTGGCGTGCGTGTTGGTCGTGAGGGTGTTGATCGTCAGCCAGCATTTCTGGCCGGAATCGTTTCGCATCAACGAGGTTGCGGCCTCCTTGGTGGCGCAGGGCGCGGACGTGACCGTGCTGACCGGCCAGCCCAATTACCCGGAAGGCCGCGTGTTCCCTGGCTACCGGGCCTGGTGCGTCCAACGCGAACGCCACGTTGATGGCTACGAGGTCTTGCGCGTGCCCTTGGTGCCGCGCGGCCCTGGGGGCGCCTTGCGCTTGGTGCTGAACTATCTGAGCTTCATCGCCAGCGCGATGGGCTTCGGCCTGTGGTTGCTGCGCGGCCGGCGTGTCGACACGGTGTTCGTCTACGCCACCTCGCCCATCTTGCAAGCCCTGGCGGCCTTGTGGATCGGCCGTTGGAAGCGGGCCAAGGTGGTGGTGTGGGTGCAGGACCTGTGGCCCGACAGCCTGGTGATCACGGGCTACGTGCGTTCGCCCCGCGTGCTGGCGGCCGTGGCGGCCGTGACCCGCTTCATCTACCGACGCAGCGACCGCCTCTTGGTGCAATCGCCGGCCTTCATGGCGCCGGTGCAGGCCATGGCGGGCGCCACGCCGGTGGCGGTGCATGAGAACCCCGGCGACCGCGACGCGCCCCTGCAGCCCTTGCCCGAGGGCCTTCGCAAGCCCGCGGACCGGTTCACGCTGGTGTTTGCCGGCAATCTGGGCACGGTGCAAGCCCTGGAGACGGTTTTGGACGCGGCCGAGCAGGCCGGACCGGACCTGGTCTGGATGCTGGTGGGCAGCGGCGCTCGCAGCCCTTGGTTGGCCGCCGAGGTGACCCGGCGCGGATTGGGCGATCGGGTGCGCTTGCCCGGCCGGTTTGAGGCCGCCCTGATGCCCGCTCTGTTTGCCCAAGCGGATGCCCTGCTGGTCACCTTGAACCGCGCGCCCGCGCTGGCGCAGGTCGTGCCCAGCAAAATACAGGCTTACTTGGCCGCCGGGCGACCGATCCTTGCCGCCCTGGATGGCGAGGGCGCGCGCGTGGTGCAGGCGTCGGGGGCGGGGCTGGCGGTGGCCGCCGAAGACGCCGCGGGCCTGGCGACCGCCGCCCGGCACTTGCAATCTCTGGACGAAGGGCGGCGCGCCGACATGGGGCGCGCCGGCCGCCGTTACTTCGAAACCCATTACGAGCCGACGCAGTCGGCACAGCGCCTGATGGCGCAACTGCAATCGGCATGAACGCTTCCACACCTACGCGCGTCTTGATCCTGGGGGCCAGTGGCATGCTCGGTCACACGGCGCTGCGCTACCTGGCCGCCCAGCCCGAGCTGTCGGTCGTGGGCAGCGTGCGGGCGCCCAACCCTGGCCTGCAGGCCTTGGCGCCGCGGGCGCAGTTGGTGGCCGGCGTCGACGTGGAGAACCCCGATGCCTTGGCGGCCCTGCTCGCGCAAGTGCGTCCCCAGGTGGTGCTGAATGCCGTGGGCGTGGTCAAGCAACTGGCCGCTGCCGACGACCCCTTGGTGGCCTTGCCCATCAACGCCCTGTTGCCCCACCGCCTGGCCCGCCTGTGCGAGTTGGTGGGCGCGCGCCTCATCCACGTGTCGACCGACTGCGTGTTCACCGGGAAGCAAGGGGGCTACCGGGAGGCCGACGCGCCGGACGCCCTCGACCTGTACGGCCGCTCCAAGCTCCTGGGCGAGGTCGATTACCCCCATGCCGTGACCTTGCGCACCTCCATCATCGGGCCGGAGTTGCGGGGCGGCGCCCAAGGCCTCGTCGGTTGGTTTTTGGCGCAGCAGGGGGAGGTCAAGGGCTTCACCCGCGCGGTGTTCTCCGGGCTGCCGACGCTCGAGTTGGCGCGGGTGATTCACCGCCACGTGCTGCCGCGTCCGGCGTTGCGGGGCGTCTGGCACGTCTCCACCGCGCCCATCGACAAGCACGCCTTGCTCGGCCTGGTGAAGCAGGCTTGGCAGCGCGAGACGCTCATTCGGCCCGACGACGCCTTGGTCATCGACCGCTCTTTGGATTCCTCTCGCTTTCGCGATGCCACCGGCTACCAGCCTGCGGCCTGGCCCGAGTTGGTGCAGGCCATGAAGGACTTTTCCGCATGAATTCGTTCCAGAACAAGACGCTCCTGATCACCGGGGGCACGGGCAGCTTCGGCAACGCCGTGTTGAGCCGCTTTTTGGCCTCCGACATCAAGGAGATTCGGATCCTGAGCCGGGACGAGAAGAAGCAGGAGGACATGCGCATCGCGCTCAAGTCCGACAAGCTCAAGTTCCACATCGGCGATGTGCGCGACCTCGACGCTTGCATGGACGCGCTGAGCGGCGTCGATTACGTGTTTCACGCCGCGGCGCTGAAGCAGGTGCCGTCCTGCGAGTTCTACCCGATGGAGGCCGTGAAGACCAACGTGGTGGGGGCAGAGAACGTGATCCGCGCGGCCATGGCCCAGTCGGTCTCGCGCGTCGTGGTGCTGTCCACCGACAAAGCCGTTTACCCGATCAACGCCATGGGCCTGTCCAAGGCCATGATGGAAAAGGTGATGGTGGCCAAGAGCCGCATCGCCGACCCCAGCAAGACGGTCATGAGCGCCACGCGCTATGGCAACGTGATGGCCTCGCGCGGTTCCGTGATCCCCTTGTTCCTGCAGCAATTGCAGGAGGGCCGACCGCTCACCTTGACCGACCCGTCGATGACGCGCTTCTTGATGTCCTTGGAAGAGTCGGTCGACTTGGTGCTGTATGCCTTCGAGCACGCGCGCCCGGGCGACATCTTTGTGCAGAAGGCGCCGGCCAGCACCGTGGGCGATTTGGCCGAGGCCATGCGGCAGCTGTTCCGCCCCGACGCCGACATCCGCGTCATCGGCACCCGCCACGGCGAGAAGCTCTACGAGAGCCTGGTGTCGCGCGAGGAAATGGCCCGCGCGGAGGACCTGGGCGGCTACTACCGCATCCCGGCGGATGCTCGCGATTTGAACTACGACAAGTACTTCGTCGAGGGCCAGCGCGAGATCGCCGAACTGGACGACTACACCTCGCACAACACCCGCCGGCTGACGGTGGAAGAGGTCAAGCAAACCCTGCTGACCCTGCCGCTGATCCAGCAAGCGCTGCGGGAGGCCGGCCGTGCTTAAGGTCATGACGGTGGTCGGCACGCGGCCCGAAATCATCCGCCTGTCGCGCTGCATCGCCCAACTTGACGCCCACACGCAGCACGTTTTGGTGCACACGGGCCAGAACTTCGATTACGAGCTCAACGAGGTCTTCTTCGAGCAACTGGCCATTCGCAAGCCCGACCACTTCCTCGGCGCGGCCGGGGCCACGGCGGCGGAAACCATCGGGCAGGTGATCGCCAAGGTGGACGCCGTGCTGGTGGCCGAGCAACCCAACGCGATGCTGATCCTGGGTGACACCAACAGCTGCTTGGCGGCCATTGCGGCCAAGCGGCGCAAGGTTCCCATCTTCCACATGGAGGCCGGCAACCGCTGCTTCGACTTCCGCGTGCCGGAGGAGATCAACCGCCGCATCGTCGACCACACGGCCGACATCCACTTGCCCTACAGCCAAATCGCCCGCGACTACCTCGTGCGCGAGGGCCTGCCGCCGGACCAAATCATCGTCACGGGCAGCCCCATGGGGGAGGTGCTGGCGCACTACCGGCCGGGCATTGAGGCCAGCGACGCCTTGGCGCGCCTTGGTCTGTCGCCGCAGCAGTACTTCGTGGTCAGCGCCCACCGAGAAGAAAACGTGGACGACCCGGCCCGCTTGCGCCGGCTTCTCGACATCGTCAATGCCCTGGCCCGGGAGCACGGGCTGCCGGTCATCGTGTCCACCCACCCGCGGACCCGCAAGCGGCTCGAAGACGTGACCGATGTGGCCATGGACGCCCGCGTGCAGTTCATGAAGCCTTTTGGCTTCTTGGACTACGTGCAGCTTCAGCGGCAGGCCAAGGCCGTTCTCAGCGACAGCGGCACCATCACCGAGGAAAGCAACATCCTCAACTTCCCTGCGCTGAACCTCCGCGACGTGCACGAGCGGCCAGAGGGCTTCGAGGAGGGCGCCGTCATGATGGTGGGCCTGGACCTGGCCCGTGTGCAAGACGGGTTGCGCCTGTTGGCCCAGCAGCCCCGTGGGGAGGAGCGCCTGCTACGCCGGGTGGCGGACTACACCCCGGACAACGTGTCCGACAAGGTGCTGCGCATCGTCCTGAGCTACACCGGCTTCGTTCGCCGTCGCGTCTGGGGACTGCCCTGAGGGTCACAGGGCGCCGCCTAGAATTTGCCGAATCGTTTCACCAAGCCGCCCCAGGACGGGCGGCTTGCTTTTGTCAGCCAACATGGTCATTGCAATGCGCCCCTTTCTGATCGTTTGCAGCGTGCTGCTGGCATGGGTCGTCGCGCCAGCTTGGGCGCAGCGGGTCATCCCGACGGAGGTGGCGCCTGCCGCAGGTCCGGTGCAGATCCAGCAGCAGCCGGAGTCGCGCGAGGAAAAGGCGGCCAAAGATGAGAAGAAGAAAAAGCGGCAATCGGGTGAGCTCAGTGACAAGAGCACCGATGCCGATGCACCGCGCTGGGTGATGCCGCTGAGCGAGTTCGAACGCCACGTGACGCGCATGGCGGCGACGCCCAAGACCGAGCGAGACCTGCAAGGCGAGCCCATCGATTGGGTGCGCCGCTACGGCAGCGAGTTGCTGTGGGCGCCTGCGGCCACGGAATCGGGCGCCGACCAGGCCCTGGTGGCCGACGACTACATCGTGGGGCCGGGCGACGAGCTGATCGTCGATCTGTGGGGCAGCGTGTCGGCCAGCCTGCGCACCAAGGTCAGCCAACGGGGCACGATTTCCCTGCCGCGCATCGGCAGCATTGGCGTGGCAGGAACTCGCTTCGCCGACCTGCCCAATGTGCTGCGCGCCCGTGTGGGCGAGCAGTTCCGCAACTTCGAAGTGGCGGTGAGCCTGGGCGAAATCCGCCAAGTGCGGGTGTTCGTCACCGGTTTCGTCGTCAAGCCCGGTGTGCATCTGGTGTCGGCCGCGGCCGGCATCACCCAGGCCTTGGCCGCGGCTGGCGGGCCTTCGGCCGTGGGCACGATGCGCCAGGTGCAGTTGCGGCGCAAGGGGGCCCTGGTGGAAACGCTGGACCTGTACGACCTGCTGCTGCGAGGCGATCTCAAGGCCGACCCGCGACTGCAGGCGGGCGATGTGTTGCACGTGCCCGCCGTCGGCCCGCAGGTGGCCGTCATCGGCAGCGTCAACAGTCCGGCGGTGTTCGAGCTGAAGGGCGAAGAGAGCGTGGCCGACTTGCTGCGCATGGCTGGCGGCCTGGCGCCGGTGGCCAACCGCGAGCAGGCGGCCGTGGTGGGCTTGGGGCGCAATGCGCCTGCCCGGGCGGTGGACTTGGCCCAAGCCTCGCGCTTGAAGTTGCAGGCCGGCGAGGTGCTGCGTGTGCACAGCCTGTCGGAGTTGAACCTGCCCACCTTGGCAGGGGCGCGCCGCATCCGTGTCGAAGGCGAGGTTCAGCGGCCGGGCGACTACGTGCTCCCGGCCCAAGCGACCTTGCGCGACGCCGTGGCCGCCGCGGGGGGCTTGACCCCGCAGGCCTACCTGTTCGGGGCCGAGTTCAACCGCGAGTCGGTGCGGCAGTCGCAACTGGAGGCCTACGACCGCAGCCTGCGTGAACTCGAGGCCGAGTTCACGCGCGCGGCGGTCACGCGCCGCGAGCGCCTGGGTCCGCCCGAGGAGCAGGCCAACCCGGCACAACCCTTGATCCACAGCCGCATCCTCGAGCGCCTGCGCCAGGTTCAGCCGACGGGCCGTGTGGTCCTGCAGTTGGAGCCCGACGCCAAAGACCTGCCGGCGGTCTCGCTGGAAGACGGTGACCGCTTGTTGGTGCCTTCGCGCTCGTCGTCGGTCCACGTGTACGGCAGCGTGTTCAACACGGGCAGCTTCTTGTTCCAGCCGGGCAAGAAGGTGGGCGATTACCTGCGCCAGGCCGGTGGCGCCACCCGCAACGCCGACACGGCCGAAGTGTTCGTGCTGCGGGCCGACGGGTCTGTGGTGAGTGCGCGCCATTCGGAGTCGGGCTGGTGGCGGCAGGGTTTGCAAAACCTGCCAGCGTTGCCGGGCGATACCGTCTTCATGCCCGAAGAACTCGACAAGGTGCGTTGGTCGTCGGTGCTCAAAGACTGGGCCCTGATCGTTTCGCAGTTCGGCCTGGGTGCCGTGGCTTTGAAGAACCTGACCCAATGAGCAACGTGACCGCAGACGACACGCCGACTGGCCCGGGCGCGCTGGACTACCTGATCGAGATCGCGCGCTCGGCGCGCTTGCTGATCGGCGGCTCGCTGCTCGCCGGTGCTGCGGCGGTGGCCATCAGCTATGCCGTGCCCCCCACGTTCACCAGCACGACCGTGGTGTTGCCTCCCGCGCAAGCCAGCGGAGGCGGTGCGTCGGCAGCGCTGGCCTCGCTGGGCGCGCTGGCCGGTTTGGCCGGCGGTGGCGGCGCGGCGCGCACCTCCTTGGACCAGTACGTGGCCTTGATCCAAAGCACGACCGTGGCCGATCGGATGGTCGACCAGTTCAAGCTCTTGGAGGTCTACGACGAAGAACTTCGGATGGAGGCCCGGAAGCAGTTCTGGAAGAACTTGCGCGTGACGGCGGGGCGGCGCGATGGCCTGATCACCATCGAAATGGACGATCGGGACCCGGAGCGCGCTGCGGCCATGGCCCGGGCCATGGTGGAGCAGTTCCGACGCATGGCGAGCGAAATCGCGGTCACCGAGGCGCAGCAGCGCCGGGTCTTCTTTGAGAAGCGCGTGGCCGAAGTGCGCCAGCGGCTGGACGAGGCCCAGAAAGAACTGACATCCGGCGGGTTTGCTGCCAACGCCCTCAAGGCAGAGCCGAAGGCTGCCGCGGAGGGCTATGCCAAGCTGCGGGCCGAGTTCACGACGGCCCAAGCCCGGCTGCAAGGTCTGCGCAGTACCTTTTCGCCTCAAGCGGCCGAGGTGCGGCAGCAGGCCTCGCTGGTGGCGGAGTTGCAGTCGCAACTGCGCGAACTGGAAGCCAAGCAAACCACGGCCAAACCCGACGATGCGGCGTACCTGTCTCGCTACCGGGAGTTCAAGTACCAAGAGGCGCTGTTCGAACAGTTCTCTCGCCAGTTGGAACTGGCGAGAGTGGACGAGGGGAGGGAGGGCGGCATCCTGCAAGTCGTGGATGCCCCCCAAGTGCCTGAACGCAAGAGCAAACCCAAACGGGCCCTGATCGGGATTGGGGTGTCGGTTGTGGCCGGCTTCGGACTGGTGGCATGGGTGCTGGCGCGGTTCCATGTCAGCCAAAACGACCCCGACGGGCGTCAGCGGCGAGCCTGGCGTGCAGTTGGACCTGCTTTGCTGGGACGCCGTCCGACTTGATGACAGCATGACGTGGATCTTGGGGTCGGCACTGGTGGCCTTCGTGGTTGCCCTGGGCACCGCCTTGGCATTGGTTCGCTCGTCAAGGCTGCACGAAGGCTGGTCGGGCGACCATGACTTGAAGGGGCCGCAGAAGTTCCACGCCCGCGCGGTGCCGCGGGTGGGAGGCATCGCCGTCTTGGCCGGCATGTTGTTGGCCTTGCTGTTCTGGACCTGGCGCAATCCCGAGCATTGGCGCTTGTGCCTTGCCTTGTCCGCGGCCACCTTGCCGGCCTTTGCCGTGGGACTGCTGGAGGACATCACGAAGCGGGTCAGTCCGGCCCGCCGCATGATGGGTCTGATGGTCGCGGCTTTGCTGGCGGCGTGGTGGCTGGGGGCTTCGATCCAACGCACGGACCTGCCGGGGCTCGACGCCGTGGCGGCGACGCCGCTGGGTGCGGTGGCCCTGGCCTTGTTCGCCGTGGCCGGGGTGACGAACTCGGTCAACATCATCGACGGCTTCAATGGCCTGGCATCGATGTGCGTGATGCTGATGCTCGCCGGCCTGGTGGTGGTCGGCTTGCAAGTGGGCGACCTTTGGGTGGCGTCGGTGGCGCTCATCTTGGGCGCCGCCACCTTCGGCCTGTTCGTCCTGAACTACCCCCTGGGCCTGATCTTTTTGGGCGATGGCGGCGCCTACCTGCTGGGCTTCTTGGTCGCCGAGTTGGGCATCTTGTTGATTGGCCGCAACGCGCAGGTTTCGCCGCTCTTTCCCTTGGTCTTGTGCGCCTACCCCGTGGTGGAGACGGTGTTTTCGATGTACCGGCGCAAGGTGCTGCGCGGCCGGCCCATGGACGCGCCGGACGGGGTGCACCTGCACAGCCTGATTTACCGGCGCTTGATCCGGTGGGCCGTGGGCACCCGGGACGCCGCGCAGTTGGTTCGGCGCAACTCCCTGACCGCGCCCTACCTGTGGGTGGTGTGCAGTGGCAGCGTGGTGCCGGCCATCTTGTGGTGGGACTCGACCCCGATGCTGCTGGGTGTGTTGGTCACCTACGTGCTGGGCTACGTGCTGCTGTACTGGCGCATCGTGCGTTTCCGCTCGCCGCGCTTTCTGTTGCGCCGTTGAGTCCAGTCGTTGTGGGCCCGGGCGACAATCGGGGCATGACTGAAGAAACCAAGGTCGAGGCGCCGCGCTTCGACACCCTCCCGCTGGACCCCAAGTTGCTCCGCGCCGTGAGCGACTCGGGCTACACGGCGATGACCCCCATCCAGGCCAAGGCCATCCCCATCGTGCTGGCGGGCAAGGACGTGATGGGGGCCGCGCAAACCGGGACGGGCAAAACCGCGGCCTTCTCGATCCCGCTGCTGCAGCGCATGCTCAAGCACGAGAACGCCAGCATGTCGCCGGCCCGCCATCCGGTGCGCGCCGTGGTGTTGGCGCCCACCCGGGAGTTGGCCGACCAAGTGGCGCAGAACGTGCTCGCGTACGCCAAGCACACGAACTTGCGCGTGGCCTGCGTCTTCGGCGGGGTAGACATCAAGCCCCAGGCGGCGCAGTTGAAGGCCGGGGTGGAGGTGTTGATCGCCACGCCCGGCCGACTGTTGGACCACATCGAGGGGCGCAACTGCGCCCTCCACCAGGTCGAATACGTGGTGCTGGACGAGGCCGATCGCATGCTGGACATCGGGTTCTTGCCCGACCTGCAGCGGATCTTGAGCCACCTGCCCAAGACCCGCCAAACCTTGTTGTTCTCGGCAACCTTCTCGCCCGAGATCAAGCGCCTGGCGTCCAGTTACCTGCAGAACCCGGAACTCGTGGAGGTGGCGCGGCCCAACGCGACCGCCAGTACGGTCGAGCAGCGCTTTTACGCGGTCGGTGACGACAAGAAGCGCGCGCTGCTGCTGCAACTGTGGCGCGAGCGCGGCAGCAAACAGGCCATCGTGTTCATGAACAGCAAGCTCGGGGCCGCGCGCCTGACGCGCGCCCTGGAGCGCGAAGGCCTGAAGGCCAGCGCCCTGCACGGCGACAAGAGCCAAGACGAGCGCCTCAAGACGCTGGCGGCCTTCAAGGCCGGCGAGGTGGACTTGTTGGTGGCCACGGACGTGGCCGGTCGCGGCCTGGACATCGCCGAGTTGCCCCTGGTCTTCAACTTCGACGTGCCCTTCAACGCCGAAGATTACGTGCACCGCATCGGGCGCACCGGGCGTGCTGGGGCCTCAGGCGTGGCGATCACCTTCGTGTCCCCCAGCGATGCCCGCCTGGTGGCCGACATCGAAAAGCTGATCAAGCGCAAGATGGACTTGGAGCCGGCTGCCGCGTCGCTGGCGTCCGACGACGAGCGCCCGCGCCGCCCTCGCCGTGAAGCGGACGAGCCCGGAACCGAGGCGCCCCGTCGCGAGCGGGGCGAGCGCAGCGAACGGTCCGAGCGGCCGGAGCGGGCCGAGCGCAGCGATCGCGGTTCTTGGTCTGCACCGCGCCGTGCCCCTGCCGACCCCTTCTTCGACCAGCCCTACGAGCCGAAGGCAAACCCGGCCGAGCCGCCCGCTTGGGAACAGGCCGCAGCCAAGTCCTTGAAGCCCTCGGGTCCCTCGAAGTACATCAAGCCCAAGCGCCAAACCGCGGCCCTCTTCGGCCCCAAGCGGGACCTCGAGCCGGTCGAGCCGGCTCAGCCGGCCGCGGCCAGCCAGGAAAACATCGCCGGCTGATCGCCGGGCAGGTCGCTGGCGTGCTGGCGCCACTGCGCCACCGTGGCGCTGCGGGTCCATTCCTGCGGCGTGGTCAAGGCCCGGCTGACCGCCAAGCGGGTGCTGGGCTGCAGGGCTTGCAGCAGGGCCTGCAACAGCGCGGCGTTGCGGTAAGGCGTTTCGATCAGCACTTGCGTTTGCTGCAACTTGCGGGACTGGGCCTCCCACTCCCGCAAACGCTGCAGCCGCGCCGCAGCGTCCGTGGGGGCGTAGCCATGGAACGCGAACGATTGGCCGTTGAGGCCGCTGGCCGCCAATGCCTGGACGATGCTGGAACTGCCCGGCAGGCTTTGAACGGAGAAGCCGGCCTGGTGGGCGGCGGCCACCAAGTGGGCGCCGGGATCGGCCACCGCGGGGAGACCGGCTTCGCTCAGCAGGCCCAGGTCGTGCCCAGCCCGCAGGGGCGCCAAGAGCGGCCCCAGGTCCACCGGGCCGCGCGACGCTCCCTTGGGCGGTCGGGGCAGTTCCTGGATGTGCAATTGCTGCAGCGGCAGCGCCAAGGGCGCGATCGCCTCGACGCGCTTCAGGAACGCACGCGCGGTTTTGGCGTTTTCGACGACCCAGTGGTGCAGCGTGGCCGCGGCGCGCACCGTGCGCAAGGGCAGCAGTTCATCCAGTGCCGCGCTGGCGTCGAGGCCGAAATCCAGCGGCGCCGGGATCAGGAGCAAGCGGGGGGCGGTCAACGCGCGGACTCCCAGAGGGGGTACCCAGCCTCGCGCAGCAATCGGCAGGTGGCGATGAGGGGCAGGCCAATCAGCGCGGTCGGATCGTCCGACACGATGGCCTCCAGCAAGCTGATGCCCAGACCTTCGCTTTTGGCGCTGCCGGCGCAGTCGTAGGGCTGTTCCAACCGCAGGTAGTGCTCGATCTCGGCGTCCGACGCCTCGCGGAACCGCACGTGCACCGGCACGGTCTGCGCCTGGGCATGGCCGGGGCCGACCACGGCCACGGCGGTCTGGAAAACGACTTGACGACCGCGCATGCTACGCAACTGCCTCACCGCGGCTTCGTGGTTGCCAGGCTTGCCCAGCGGCTGACCGTCCAAGTCGGCCACCTGGTCGGAGCCGATGACCCAGGCGGCCGGGTGCCGCTGGGCCACCGCTTGGGCCTTGGCCAGGGCCAGGCGCGTCGCCAAGGCGGCGGGCGGTTCGCGCTCTTGGGGGGTTTCGTCGACCCAGGGCGATTCCACCTCGAAGGGCACGCGCAGGCGCTCCAAGAGTTCGCGGCGGTAGCGGGAAGTCGACGCCAGGATGAGGGGGGCATTGGGCATGGCATGGATTGTTCCACCCCGCCCGCGCTGGCTTTCTACACTCGCGCCATGAGCAACGATCGAACGTTTTCCCCTCGCGGCCTGGACGTGGCTGCTTTTGCCCAGGCTGGGGCTGAGTTGGCGGGCGAGTGGCCTGCGGCGGCGCTGACGCGGCTGGCCGACTCTGGGGCTCCCGAGAGCCCGGCAGCCGCTTGGCCGCCCGTTCGCTGGCGGGTGTTGGGCTCGGTCAAGCCGGTGCTGGGCGGGGACGCGGAGGTGTGGCTCGCCTTGTCGGTGCAAGCGCAAGTCCATCAGACTTGCCAGCGTTGCTTGCAACCCGCGGCCTTGGACGTGGTGGTGGAACGGTCGTTCCGTTTCGTGCGGGACGAGGCCCAAGCGGCCGAGTTGGACGCCGACAGTGACGACGACGTGCTGGTGATGAGCCGGCGCTTTGACCTGCAAGACTGGGTGGAGGACGAGCTGCTGCTGGCCTTGCCCATCGTGCCCTTCCACGACGTCTGCCCGGCCCCCTTGCCCATGGTGTCTGAGCCCGAAGAGTCCGACGAGCCGGCCAAGCCCAACCCCTTTGCGGTGCTGCAGGCGCTGAAGGGCGACAAAGGCAGTTCGGGTTCGGCTTGATCGAACGAGCGGGTTTGCACTAGAATCGTGGGCTTTTCCGGCGTTAGCCCTTTGACCCTGCAGCCTTGCGCTGCGCTTTTGCTTGGGTTTGGAGGGGTTGGCGCGATGGCGCAGCAGGCCCCAAACCGCTCAGGCGGGCGGGACGTTTCGCCACCCACCCTTACCGACCTGGAGCCGACCATGGCCGTTCAACAAAACAAGAAGTCGCCGTCGAAGCGCGGCATGCACCGCTCGCACAACGCCCTGAACAACCCGGGCACCGCCGTCGAGCCGACCACCGGTGAAATCCACCTGCGTCACCACATCAGCCCCAACGGCTTCTACCGTGGTCGCAAGGTCTTGAAGACCAAGGCGGACGCCTCCTGATCCATTGGGTTTGGGTGCACGCGCACGCGTGTCTCCTGGCTTGATCGATTCGAATCCCAAAGCCCGACGCTGCAGCGCAGCCTCGGGCTTTTGTGCTTGACCTGCCCATGACGCTGCCTGTCTTGAACCGGGTTCGTGTGTCGGTGGACGTGATGGGGGGCGACCACGGCCCGAGCGTCACGCTGCCGGCTTGCCAAGCCTTCCTGAAGCGACATCCCGAGGTCGAACTGCTCCTCGTCGGGCACCCTGACGCCTTGGCGGCGGCGGCCGATTGGCCTCGCACGCAGTTGGTGCCCGCTTCCGAGGTGGTGGCCATGCACGACCCGGTGGAGGTGGCCCTGCGCAAGAAGAAGGACTCTTCGATGCGGGTGGCCATTGGCTTGCTGAAGGGGCAGGGTGCCCAGCTCCCGCGCGCCGATGCGTGCGTGTCGGCCGGCAACACCGGGGCTTTGATGGCGCTGGCCCGCTACCTGCTCAAAACGATGGATGGCATCGACCGGCCGGCCATCGCGGCGTCCATGCCCAACCAAACCGGCGGCTTCACGACGGTGCTGGATTTGGGTGCGAACGTCGACTGTGGGCCCGAGCACCTGTTGCAGTTCGCGGTCATGGGCAGCGCCCTCGTGACCTCTGTGACCGAAAACGAAGCGCCGACCGTGGGCCTGCTGAACGTGGGCGAAGAGGTCATCAAGGGCAGCGAGGTCATCAAGCGCACGGGCGAGTTGCTGCGCGCGGCCGATGCCGCTGGGCAGATTCGCTTCCACGGCAACGTGGAAGGCAACGACATCTTCAAAGGCACCACCGACGTCGTGGTCTGCGACGGGTTCGTGGGCAATGTGCTGCTCAAGACGGCCGAAGGCTTGGGCAGCATGGTCAAGGGCAAGCTCAAGGCCGAGTTCACGGCCTCCTGGCTGTCCAAGTTGTCCGCCTTGCTCGCCCTGCCGGTGCTGAACCGCTTCCAAGCCGCGATGGACCACCGCCGCTTCAATGGCGCCGCGCTGCTGGGCCTGCGCGGCCTGGTGTTCAAGAGCCACGGGTCGGCCGATGCCTTCGCTTTCGAGCGCGCGCTGGAGCGCGCCTACGAGGCGGCCCGTCACCAACTGCTGGACCGCGTGCACGAGCGCGTGGCCGCCACCTTGCAGACCGGCGCGCCGGCTGCGGAGACCGCTGAATGAGCTTGCCTGCGTACTCGCGCATCCTGGGCTCGGGCAGTTACCTGCCCGAGCGCCGCGTTTCCAACGCCGATTTGGCGGCCCAGTTGGCGGCCGACGGGGTGGAGACGTCCGATGCTTGGATCCAAGAGCGCACGGGCATCCAAGCGCGCTACTTCGCGGCACCGAACCAATGCAGTTCGGACTTGGCCTTGCCTGCGGCCCAAGCGGCCTTGCAGGCCGCCGGGGTGGAGGCCGCCGACATCGACTTGATCGTCGTGGCCACCACCACGCCCGACATGACCTTCCCGTCCACCGCGGCACTGCTCCAGGCCAAGCTGGGCGTGCATGGCTGCGCCGCCTTTGACGTGCAGGCCGTGTGCTCGGGCTTTTTGTACGCCCTGAGCGTGGCCGACGCGATGATCCGCGCCGGCAATGCCCGCAAGGCCTTGGTGATCGGTGCCGAGGTGTTTTCGCGCTTGCTGGACTTCAAGGACCGCACGACCTGCGTGCTGTTCGGTGACGGTGCCGGCGCGGTGGTGCTGGGGGCGTCCGAAGAGCCCGGCATCTTGGCCACCGCCCTGCACGCCGATGGCCGCCAAGCCGGCGTGCTGTGCGTGCCCCAGGGGGAGTACGTGCACATGGACGGCCAGGCCGTGTTCAAGCTCGCCGTCGGCGCGCTGGAGAAGGCGGCCCACGAGGTGCTTGAGAAGGCCGGCCGCACGGCCGACAGCATCGACTGGCTGATTCCGCACCAAGCCAACTTGCGCATCATGAAGGGCACGGCCAAGAAGCTGGGCCTGCCCGAGGAGCGCATGGTGGTCACCGTGCACGAGCACGGCAACACCTCGGCCGCGTCCGTGCCGCTCGCGCTCGATGCCGCCGTTCGGGAGGGCCGTGTGCAGCGCGGCCAGACCTTGATGTTGGAAGGCGTGGGCGGCGGCTTCACCTGGGGCGCCGCGCTCGTTGTTTACTGAACCCAAAGAAGAAGCCGCATGACGACTCCCTTTGCTTTTGTTTTTCCGGGCCAAGGCTCGCAGGCCGTGGGCATGCTGGACGCCTGGGGCGAGCACCCCGCGGTGCGCGCCACCCTGCAAGAGGCCAGCGATGCGCTCGGCCTGGACATGGCCACGCTGATCCAAGCGGGCCCCAAGGAGCAGCTCGACCTGACCACGAACACCCAGCCGGTCATGCTGACGGCGGGCATTGCCTGCTACCGCGCTTGGCTGCAGGAAACCGGCCTGACGCCGGCCATCGCCGCGGGTCACTCGCTGGGCGAGTACAGCGCCCTGGTGGCCGCGGGGGGCCTTAGCCTGGCGCAAGCCCTGCCGCTGGTGCGCCTGCGTGCCCAGGCCATGCAAGAGGCCGTGCCCGTGGGGCAGGGCGGCATGGCCGCCATTCTTGGCCTGGACGGCGAGGCCGTGAAGGCCGGTTGCGCCCAGGCCCGGGCAGAGAGCGGCGAAGTCGTCGAGGCCGTGAACTTCAACGACCCCAAGCAAACCGTCATCGCCGGCTCCAAGGCCGGCGTCGAAAAGGGCATGGATCTGCTCAAGGCCGCTGGCGCCAAGCGCGCGCTGCCGCTTCCCGTGTCGGCCCCGTTCCACAGCAGCCTGATGAAGCCGGCCGCCGAACGCCTGAAGGCCGCGCTGGCCGAGGTGCCGTTCCAGGCCCTTCAATTCCCGGTGATCAACAACGTCGACGTGGCCACGCCCGACGCCGCCGAAGCGCTGCGCGACGCCCTTTACCGCCAGGCCTACCAGCCCGTGCGCTGGGTGGAGTTGGTGCAGGCCTTGGCCGGCCGCGGGCTGACGCACGTGATCGAGTGCGGTCCGGGCAAGGTGCTGGCGGGCATGGTCAAGCGCATTGACGCGAACCTGGTCACCACCACCGTGTTCGACCCCGCCAGCCTGGCCGAAGCCCGGGCCCTGATTGGAGCCACTGCATGAGCACCCCCAGCATTGCCCTCGTCACCGGTGCCACGCGCGGCATCGGCGCCGCCATCGCCGCCCGCCTCGTGGAGGCTGGTCACTTCGTCGTCGGCACGGCCACCTCGGCCGAAGGCGCCGCCAAGATCCAGGCCGCGTTGGGCGACCGCGGGCAAGGCGTGGTGCTCAACGTCACCGACGCCGCCGCCAGCGAGGCCCTGGTCAACCAGATCGTGACCGAGCGAGGCGGCCTGCACGTGCTCGTCAACAACGCGGGCATCACCCGCGACACCTTGGCCCTGCGCTTGAAGGACGAGGACTGGGACGCCGTGCTGGACACGAACCTCAAGGCCGTGTTCCGCCTCTGCCGCCTGGCCATCAAGCCGATGATGAAGCAGCGCCAAGGGCGCATCGTCAGCATCACCTCGGTGGTGGGGGCGTCCGGCAACGCCGGGCAGGCGAACTACGCCGCTGCCAAGGCGGGTCTGGCCGGCATGAGCCGCGCATTGGCCCGCGAGGTGGGCAGCCGCGGCATCACGGTGAATTGCGTGGCCCCCGGCTTCATCGCCACCGACATGACCGCCGTGTTGCCCGAGGCGCAGCAGGCGGCCCTGATGGCGCAGATTCCGCTGGGTCGCCTGGGCGAAGCCCGGGAGGTGGCCGAGGCCGTGGCCTTCTTGGCCAGCCCCAACGGCGGCTATGTGACGGGCAGCGAGCTGCACGTCAATGGCGGCATGTACATGTGTTGATCCCCCCGGCGCCCCAAGATTTAGGGGTGCCGCCCTAGAGCCCTTAGAATCATGGGCTGTTTGTTTGAAAACCCCTCCCGGAGGAGTCATGAGCGATATCGAAGCCCGCGTCAAAAAGATCGTTGCCGAACAACTCGGCGTGCCTGAGGCGGACGTCACCAACGAAAAGGCCTTCGTGGCCGATCTGGGCGCCGATTCGCTCGACACCGTGGAGCTGGTGATGGCCCTGGAAGACGAGTTCGGCATCGAGATCCCGGACGAAGAGGCCGAGAAGATCACGACGGTGCAGCTGGCGATCGACTACGCCGTCAAGCACCAAAAGGCCTGAGTCTCAGGCCCTGAAACGCGCCCGCGCTGGGCGCGTTGTCGTTTCTGCAGTGGTGCACGGGCCCGGTCCGTGCACCTTGCCCTTGGGGGCTCGGCCGTCTGGGTGCAGCCCCTCGCTTTTCTGAGAGATCTGCATGACCCGTCGTCGCGTTGTCGTCACCGGTTTGGGCCTCGTTTCCCCGGTGGGCAACACCGTGGCCGAGGGCTGGGCCAACATCTTGGCCGGCCGCTCCGGCATTGCCACGGTCACTCGCTTTGACGCCTCCAACCTGGCCTGCCATTTCGCGGGCGAGGTCAAGGGCTTCAACGTCGAAGACTACATGCCGGCCAAAGAGGCCCGGCACATGGACACCTTCATCCACTACGGCATGGCCGCCGGCCTGCAAGCCGTGGCGGACGCTGGCTTGCCGCAGGGCGACCAACTGACGGAAGCCCAAGCCGAGCGCATCGGCTGTCTGGTGGGCTCGGGCATCGGCGGCCTGCCGCTGATCGAAGAAACCCACGCCGACCTGGTGAACAAGGGCCCGCGCCGCGTGTCGCCCTTCTTCGTGCCGGCCTCGATCATCAACATGATCTCGGGCCAGCTCTCGATCCGTCTGGGCTACCAAGGTCCGAACCTGTCGGTCGTGACGGCCTGCACCACCGGCCTGCACTGCATCGGCTTGGCCGCGCGGTTGATCCAGTCGGGCGACGCCGACGTGATGGTGGCCGGTGGCGCCGAGTCGACCGTGTCGCCCTTGGGCATCGGCGGTTTTGCCGCGGCCCGCGCGCTGTCCACCCGCAACGACAGCCCCGAAACCGCCTCGCGCCCCTGGGACAAGGGTCGCGACGGCTTCGTGCTGGGCGAAGGTGCTGGCGTGCTGGTGCTGGAAAGCCTCGAGCACGCGCAAGCGCGGGGCGCCAAGATCTATGCCGAGCTCGTCGGCTTCGGCATGGGCGCCGATGCCTTCCACATGACCGCGCCGAACGTCGATGGGCCCAAGCGCTCGATGCAGGCCGCCTTGCGCGACGCGGGCTTGAACGCCGACGCCGTTCAGTACCTGAACGCGCACGGAACGTCCACGCCGTTGGGCGATGTGAACGAAACCAACGCCGTGAAGAAGGCCTTTGGCGATCACGCCAAGTCCCTGGTGATCAGCTCGACCAAGTCCATGACCGGCCACTTGCTGGGTGGCGCGGGCGGCATCGAGTCGGTGTTCACGGTGCTGGCCATTCGCGACCAAATCGCCCCCCCGACCATCAACCTGACCGACCCCGATCCCGAGTGCGACCTCGACTACTGCGCCAACCAGGCGCGGGAGATGCGCATCGAGGTGGCCGCCAAGAACAACTTTGGCTTCGGTGGCACCAACGGCACCTTGCTGTTCAAGCGCTTCGGCTGAACTTTGGCGGCCATGGCTCGCCGCACCCTGCCAGCCTGTCACTGCCCGCTGACGCACCGGCGGTGGCAGGCGCTTCGTTTCGACGGCGAGTCTTGGTTCTTGCTGCCCCGGGCCCCCGGGGCCGACGAACTGCCGCTGAGCGCGGTGGCGGTCGTCTTGGACACCGGGTCGACGCTTTGGCTGCGGGTTCAGTGGCATGGGGGGCGATGGGCTTGGTGGCCCGGTGAGCAGCACCTGTGGCTGAGGCGGGGTCGCGTGGCCGTGGACTGGCCCGTGCTGCGGGCTGCACTGGCCCTGCAGCGCCGCTGGTTGGGCGATGCCCGCCGCTCATCGTCAACCCCTGGGTGACTTTCAGCCGTTGCGGGGGCTTGCGCGCCAACATCTCGACCCCATTTGCGCGCTGCCCGCGTTGAACGCAAGAACTTGGATGGAACTTCCCATGCGCACCCTGGTTGCCTCTGTTCAAAGCCTGGCCTTGGCCGGCCTCCTCTCGTCCGCCCTCTGGGCCATCGCGCCGCCTGCGGTGCAGGCCCAGCCCGCGTCCCTGCCCGATTTCACCGAATTGGTGGAGCGGGTGGGTCCCGCCGTGGTCAACATCCGCACACTGGAGCGCCCGCGCGCGAGCGCCTCGGCACAGGAGTTGGACCCCCAACTCCAAGAGTTCATGCGCCGCAATGGCATTCCCGTGCCGCGCAATGCCCCGCGCCAGCGGGGGTCGAACGACGACGGCCTGCAGCAGCGGGGGGTGGGCTCCGGCTTCGTGGTGAGCGCCGATGGCGTGGTGCTGACCAACGCCCACGTGATCGACGGGGCCGACGAAGTCTTGGTGACGCTGCAAGACCAGCGCGAGTTCAAAGCCAAGGTGCTGGGGACGGACCCGCGCACCGACGTCGCCGTCTTGAAGGTCGAAGCGGCTGGCTTGCCAGTGGTCAAGGTTGGTAGCGTGGACCAACTGAAGGTCGGCGCCTGGGTGGTGGCCATCGGCTCGCCCTTTGGCCTGGACAACACGGTCACGGCGGGCATCGTGAGTGCCAAGGCCCGCGACACCGGGGCCTTCCAGCGCTTCATCCAAACCGATGTGGCCATCAACCCGGGCAATTCCGGTGGCCCCCTGCTGAACATGCGGGGCGAGGTGGTGGGGATCAACTCCCGCTTGTTGGGGAACGATCCTGAAAGCCCGGCCTACATCGGCATCTCGTTCGCCATCCCCATCGACGACGCCATGCGCGTGGCCACCGAACTGCGCACGACCGGCCGCGTGGTTCGGGGGCGCATTGGCGTGCAGCCCGACGTCGTCACCAAGGAAGTGGCCGACGCCATCAAGCTGCCCAAGGCACAAGGGGCCTTGATCCGGCGCGTCGAATCAGGGAGCCCGGCCGAGAAGGCGGGCATCGAGGGCGGCGACGTCATCACCAAGTTCGATGGCAAGACGGTGGAACGTTTCACCGACCTGGCCCGGATCGTCGGGGCCACCAAACCGGGCACCAAGGCCTCGGTGCAGGTGTTCCGCAACGGCACCTTCCGGGACCTGTCGGTCGTCGTGGGGGAGTTGAAAGAGCAGGCCAGCGCGGGCGAGGGGAGTGAGGGCAAGGCCCCCCAAGGCAATGCCTTTGGCCTGACGCTGGGGGACGTGCCGGCCGAGCAGCGCAAGGCGCTGAAGTTGCGCGCGGGCGTGCGTGTGGAGCGTGCCGAAGGCCCGGCGGCGCGCGCCGGGCTGCGCGAGGGCGACGTGATCGTGGCCATCGACAACACCGAGGTGACCCAGGCCAAGCAAGCGACCGCCTTGTTGGCCAAGCTCGACAAGGCCAAGGTCGTGAGCATGAAGGTGCGCCGCGACGAGGAGTCCACCATCGTCTTGGTGCGGCCGGCTCGTTGATGCGAAAATCAGCGGCAATTAGTCTCCAATTCGGATGAATTGCCACTCTCGCGAGTTGAATGACGGGACAAACCTGCGGGAAGCTTGTGATCAAACTGTGGATAAGTGCCTTGTTGGGGCCTTGCCACGCGGGTTTGGGGAGTGCCCCTAGGCTGCCCTGACCGGGTGAATTGGCTACAATCGGCAACCCAACAAGCAGTTGCCATACGTTTTGTTGGAAGGCGCGTCTGCCCCTTGGACGTGCCTTTTTTTTAGTCTCGGTGCGGCCTGTGCCGCCCCCGTGTTCGACGCCGATGGCCTCCTCAGCGATCGGGCGTCGCCAATGCAGCGGCTGTGCCGCTGCCGCATTGCGCTCGTTGCGCGTCCGCCTGCATGGATCACATCCGCAATTTCTCGATCATTGCCCACATCGACCACGGCAAGAGCACCCTGGCCGACCGACTCATCCAGCGCTGCGGCGGCCTGGCCGATCGCGAGATGGAGGCCCAGGTGCTGGACTCGATGGACATCGAGCGCGAACGCGGCATCACGATCAAGGCCCAAACGGCGGCCTTGCAGTACAAGGCCAAGGACGGCAAGGTTTACAACCTGAACCTGATCGACACCCCGGGCCACGTCGACTTCTCTTACGAAGTCAGTCGCTCGCTGTCGGCCTGTGAAGGCGCGCTCTTGGTGGTCGACGCCAGCCAAGGCGTGGAAGCCCAGACCGTGGCCAACTGCTACACGGCGCTGGACTTGGGCGTGGAGGTGGTGCCCGTCTTGAACAAGATGGACCTGCCCGCGGCCGACCCCGACAACGCCAAGGCCGAGATCGAGGACGTCATCGGCATCGATGCCGCCGACGCCATCCCGTGTTCGGCCAAGTCCGGCATGGGCATCGACGACATCTTGGAGGCGGTGATCACCCGCATGCCACCGCCCCGGGGCGTGGTCGAAGCACCCCTGCGCGCCATGATCATCGACAGCTGGTACGACGCCTACGTGGGCGTGGTGATGCTCGTCCGCGTGGTCGACGGTACGCTGAAGAAGGGCGAGCGGATCCGGATGATGGCGACCCATGCGGTGTACCCCGCGGACCAGCTGGGGGTGTTCACCCCGAAGAGCGAGTCGCGGGAGCAGTTGAACGCCGGCGAGGTCGGCTTCGTGATCGCCGGGATCAAGGAGCTGGCGGCGGCCAAGGTGGGTGACACCATCACGCTGGAAAAAAAGCTGCCGAACAACCTCGGGCCGGCGGAGTCCGCGTTGCCGGGTTTCAAGGAAATCCAGCCCCAGGTGTTCGCTGGCCTGTACCCGACCGAGGCCAGCGAGTACGACCAGCTGCGCGACGCCTTGGAAAAGCTCCAACTGAACGATTCGTCCTTGCGCTTTGAGCCCGAGGTGAGCCAGGCCTTGGGCTTTGGGTTCCGCTGCGGCTTCTTGGGCCTGCTGCACATGGAAATCGTGCAGGAGCGACTGGAGCGCGAGTTCGACCAGGACCTGATCACCACCGCGCCCAGCGTGGTCTACGAGGTGGTGCTGGGCGACGGCACCGTGCTCGAGGTGGAGAACCCCAGCAAGATGCCCGAGCCGGGCAAGATCCAGGAGATTCGCGAGCCCATCGTCACCGTGCACCTGTACCAGCCGCAGGAGTACGTCGGCGCGGTGATGACCCTGGCCAACCAAAAGCGCGGGGTTCAGATCCAGATGAGCTACCACGGCAAGCAGGTGCACCTGACCTACGAAATGCCGTTGGCCGAAATCGTGCTGGACTTCTTCGACAAGCTGAAGTCGGTCAGCCGCGGTTACGCCTCGATGGACTACGAGTTCAAGGAGTACCGGGCCTCGGACGTGGTGAAGGTTGACATGCTGATCAACGGCGATCGCATCGACGCGCTGGCCATCATCGTGCACCGCAGCCAAAGCCAGTTCCGCGGCCGCCAGGTGGCGGCCAAGATGCGCGAGATCATCCCGCGCCAGATGTACGACGTCTCCATTCAGGCGGCCATCGGCGTCAAGATCATCGCCCGCGAGGACATCAAGGCCTTGCGCAAGAACGTGATCGCCAAGTGCTACGGCGGTGACATCACCCGCAAGCGCAAGCTGCTGGAAAAGCAAAAGGCCGGCAAAAAGCGCATGAAACAAATCGGTTCGGTGGAGGTCCCGCAAGAGGCCTTCCTGGCCATCCTTCAGGTGGAAGAATGAGCGACAGCCCCTCCGATGCCAACCGCTTGGCCGCGACGATGAACGCGGTCACCGGCGCGCTGTTCCTGGCCCTCGGGGCCTATGCCGTGGGTTGGTACCTGGACAAGTGGAGCGGCAACTTCTCGCTGCTGCTGTTCATCCTGTCCTTGGTCACCTTTGTGTATTGGCTGGCCGAGCGCTTCCACTTCTTGCCTCAGCGTCAGCGTGCCGCCGCGGCCTTGGTGGCCGCCGACGCCGAGCGCCGCGCCAAGTGGGCGGCGCAGGGGCTCAAGGCCGACGTTCACGACGTCGAGTCGGCCCGACAAGCGCTGCTGCGCCAGCCCTGGTGGCTGGATTGGACCGCGGGCCTGTTCCCGGTGATCGTGTTGGTGTTCTTGCTGCGATCCTTCGTGTTCGAGCCCTTCCGCATCCCCTCGGGCTCCATGGTGCCCACCCTGTTGGTGGGCGACCTGATCGTGGTGAACAAGTTCCACTACGGCATCCGACTGCCGGTGATCAACAAGAAGATCATCGCCAACCACGAGGTTCAGCGCGGCGACGTCATCGTCTTCCGCTTCCCCAAGAATCCGTCGGTGGACTACATCAAGCGCGTGGTCGGCGTGCCTGGCGACGTGGTGGCTTGGCGCAATCAGCGCCTGTACCTGAACGGCCAGGAAGTCCCGACCGCGGTGCAAGGGCCGTTCTACGACCGCAGCAGCACCCGCTCGCGCACCCGCTACACCGAGTCCTTGGGCGCGGTGGCGCACGACATGCTGGTGGAGCGCGACGTGTTGCCGATCATCCCGCCGGACCCCACCATGCCCTTTGCCGACCAGTGCCAGTACAGCGTCGAAGGCGTGACCTGCAAGGTGCCCGCGGGCCACTATTTCATGATGGGCGACAGCCGCGACAACTCCGAAGACAGCCGCTTCTGGGGCTTCGTGCCCGACGCCAACATCGTGGGCAAGGCGTCAGCGGTGTGGATGCACTTCTGGGACTTCAGCCGCATTGGCGGCATTCGCTGAACGGCCTTGAGTAAGCTAGCGCCCTCATTCACTAGGAGCAGGACCATGCAGGCAGCAGGCAGTGCACGCAAGCAGCGCGGCGTCACCTTGATCGGATTGCTGTTCTGGGGCGTCCTGATCGCGTTCTTTGCCGTGGTTGGCATGAAGGTCGTGCCGACGACGATGGAGTTCTTCACCATCCAGAAGGCCGTCAACAAGATCGCGGCAGGCAACCCCGCCACGGTGGCTGCGGCGCGAACTGAATTCCAGCGCATCAAGGACGTTGAGTACTCGATTCAAATTGATCCAGCCGATTTGGTGGTGACCAAGGAGAACGAAAAGGTGGTGATCTCCTTCGCCTACCAACGCGAAATCCACCTGGGCGGGCCGGCCTACATCGTGCTGAAGTACGAAGGCCAGTCCCGCTGATGAACGACGCGCCCGAGGTGCTGGCGCAGCGGTTGGGGTACCGGTTCCAAGACCGACAACTGCTGACCCGGGCGCTGACCCACCGCAGCCACTCGGCGACGCACAACGAGCGCCTGGAGTTCCTGGGCGATGCCGTGCTGAGCCTGGCGGTGTCGCAACTGCTGTACGCCCAGGCCCGTTCGGCGGACGAGGGCGAGCTCTCCCGGATGCGCGCGCACCTGGTGCGGGAAGCGAGCTTGCATGCTTTGGCGCTGCAATTGGGCCTGCCGCAATGGGTCCGCTTGAGCGAAGGCGAGGCGCGCGGGGGCGGTGCCCAGCGTGCGTCCATCCTGGCCGATGCGCTGGAGGCCTTGATCGGCGCCATCCACTTGGACGGTGGTTTTGCCGCGGCACAGGGCGTGGTGGATCGATTGTTCACGCCGCTGGTGCAGGCGGCGCCCAGCGATGCCCGCTGGGCCAAGGACGCCAAGACCGCCTTGCAAGAGTGGTTGCAGGGGCGCAAGCACCCGCTGCCGGCCTACCGCATCGTGGCCACGCAAGGCCAAGCGCACCGCCAAGAGTTTGAAGTTGCTTGCACCGTATCGGCCTTGGCGGTGGAAGCCACCGGCCGCGGTGCGTCTCGTCGGGCCGCCGAGCAGGACGCGGCCGCCCAAGTGCTCGCGATGCTCGACCCGTCGCGTGGAGCCCCCGCATGACCCCCCTTGAATCGCCCACCCCGAACGACAGCACCGAGCAGCGCTGTGGCTTGATCGCCATCGTCGGGCGCCCCAACGTCGGCAAGTCCACCCTGTTGAACGCGCTCGTGGGGCAAAAGGTGTCCATCACGAGCAAGAAGGCCCAGACGACGCGGCACCGCATCACCGGCGTGCGCACCGTGGGCGAAACGCAGTTCGTGTTCGTCGACACGCCGGGTTTCCAAACCCGCCACAGCAATGCGCTGAACCGCACCCTGAACCGGACGGTGCAGGGCGCCCTGAGCGACGTCGACATGGTGCTGCTGGTGGTCGAGGCCGGCAAATTCGGCCTGGACGACGCCAAGGTCCTGGCCTTGCTGCCGCGGGACAAGCCCGTGCTGCTGGTGGCCAACAAGCTCGACGCCATCCACCGCCGTGCCGACCTCTTGCCCTGGCTGAAGGACATGCAAGAGCGGCACCCTTTCACCGAGTTCGTGCCGTTGAGCGCGCGCAAGCAGGCGGACGTGGAGCGCCTGTTCGGCATCATCGCGCCGCACCTGCCGCAGCAGCCTTGGTTCTTCGAGGAAGACGCGCTGACCGACCGCAGCGAGCGCTTTCTGGCCAGCGAGCTGATCCGGGAGAAGCTGTTCCGCCTGACGGGCGACGAGTTGCCCTACAGCTGCACCGTGGTCATCGAGAAATGGGACGAGGACACGGAGGCCGAGCCGGCCATGGCCCCGTCGAGCGGCCTGCGCCTGCCCAAGGCCCCGGTGCGTCGCATCGCGGCGGCCATCGTGGTGGAGCGCGAAGCGCACAAAGGCATGGTGATCGGCAACGGCGGGGAGCGGCTCAAGCGCATCGGCAGCGAGGCGCGCCAGGAGCTCGAGAAGCTGACCGAAAGCCGGGTCTTCCTGGAGCTCTGGGTCAAGGTGCGCGGCGGCTGGGCCGACAACGAGGAACACCTGCGCTCCTACGGTTACGAGTGACGGGAGCGGCAACGGCCTGCGGCGCGGCCGCAGGGCGGGCCTTCGGTACTCGTCGTACCGGTGTACGGCGGCGCGCCCTCCCTGCTACCGCTCGCGACGGCCTCTGGCCCCGCCGTCCCTGGCACCTGTACAAAGCATGTGATGGTCTCCAAATCCCCCGGCCTCCACGCCTTCGTCCTGCACGCTTACGACTGGAGCGAGTCCAGCCTGGTGCTGGACGTGTTCACGCGCGAGCTTGGGCGCTTGGCGGTGGTGGCCAAGGGCGCGAAGCGGCCGACGTCGCAACTGCGTGCCGTTCTGCTGCCGATGCAGCGCCTGCACCTGCAACTGGCCAAGGCCAAGGCCGACGAAGCGGCCGACATCCACAACCTGCGCCATGCCGAGTGGGGGGCCGAGCACCCCATGCCGGCGGGCGGCGCCTTGCTGGCGGGCTACTACGTCAACGAACTGCTGATGCGCCTGTTGGTGCGCTCGCAAGCCCACCCGCTGCTTTGGGACGCTTATGCCGAGACCCTGCAGGCCTTGGCCCGACCCGGGCAGGCCGCCGAGCCTTGGTTGCGCGCGTTTGAACTGGGCTTGCTGGACGAGCTCGGTTGGCTCCCCGCCCTGGACGCCGACTCCGTGACCCAGCAAAGCGTGCAACCCGCCCGCCGTTATGCCCTGTCGCCCGAACTGGGGCTGGTGGGCAGCGACGAGGGGGTGAGCGGCGCGCTGTGGCTGGCGCTGCGCGGCTCGCTGGCGCAGCGGGCCAGCGCCCTGACCGGCAGCGGGGAGCGCAGCGCGTTGAAGGCGGCGTTGCGGGGGGTGCTCCACTACCATTTGGGCCACCAGCCGCTGCGCAGCCGCGCGGTGCTGCACCAGGCGCACGACCTGCTCTCGACATGAACCCTTTGCTTGCCCCCTTCGCCCACGATGCGCGCTGCGCCCTGTCGGTCAACGTCAACAAGGTGGCCCTGCTGCGCAACACGCGGCACCTGGGCATCCCCAGCGTGGTGAAGGCGGCAGAGACCTGCTTGCTGGCCGGGGCCCAGGGCATCACCGTGCACCCGCGGCCCGACGAGCGCCACATCCGCGCACACGACGTGCACGAGCTGGCCGCGCTGCTGAAAGCCTGGCCCCAGGCCGAGTTCAACATCGAGGGCAACCCCACGCACAACCTGATGGAACTGGTGCGCGCCACGCGCCCGCACCAGGCCACCTTCGTGCCCGACAGCGTCGAGCAGTCGACCAGCGACCACGGCTGGGACTTGGCCGCCGATGGCGAGCGCTTGCGCCCCTTGATCGCGGAGTGCAAGGCCCTGGGCGTGCGCGTCAGCCTCTTCATGGACCCGCTGCCAGAGGCGATGGCCCATGCCGCGTCGCTCGGTGCCGACCGCGTGGAGCTCTACACCGAGCCCTACGCCGCCGCGCACGGTGGCGCCGACCAGGGCGCCCAACTCCAGCGCTACGCCGCGGCTGCGCAGGCGGCGCTCCAGGTGGGGCTCGGGTTGAACGCGGGCCACGACCTGAACCAGCGCAACCTCACCGATTTCTTGCGCGCTGTCCCTGGCGTGCAAGAGGTCTCGATCGGCCACGCCCTGGTGGCCGACGCGCTCGAGGCGGGCTACACCGAGACGGTGCGCGGCTACCTGCGCGCCATCCAAGCCGCCTATGCCTGAGGTGGTGGGTTTGGGCACCGACCTGTGCGAGATCTCGCGCATGGCCGAGGCCTTGGCGCGCCATGGCGATCGGTTCGCCGAAAAGGTGCTGGGCCCGCAAGAGCTGGTGCTGTTTGCCGCCCGGCGGGCCCGGGCCCCCGCGCGGGGCGCGGCCTTCTTGGCCACGCGCTTTGCCGCCAAAGAGGCCCTGGCCAAGGCCCTGGGCACGGGCATGCGACCGCCCATGGGCTTTCAAGCCTGTGAATTGCTGCCCAACGAGGCGGGGCAACCCGAGTGGCACTGGCACGGCGCGCTGGCAGAACTGATGAAGATGCGGGGCTGGCGCGCGCTGGTCAGCGTCAGCGACGAACGCACCCTGGCCAGTGCCACGGTGCTGCTGCAAAAGGAGAACTGAGTGCTCGAAGCCACCCCCCATGCGCCCCTGGTGCTCGACATCGCGGGCACCACGCTGGACAGCGCCGATCGCCATCGCCTGAAGCACCCCCTCACCGGCGGCGTGATCTTGTTCGCCCGCAACTGCGAAAGCCGCGCCCAGATCACGGCGCTGACGGCCGAGATCAAGGCCATCCGGCCCGACGTGCTCATCGCCATCGACCACGAAGGCGGTCGGGTGCAGCGCTTCGCCCGCGACGGTTTCACGCACTTGCCGGCGATGCGGGTGCTGGGCGAGTTGTGGATGGAAGACGCCATGAAGGCCACCGCCGCCGCCAGCGCGTGCGGCGAAGTGCTGGCGTTGGAGTTGCGGGCCTGTGGCGTGGACTTCAGCTTCACGCCGGTGCTGGACCTGGATTACGGGCGCAGTGCCGTCATCGGCAACCGCGCCTTCCACCGCGACCCGCGGGTGGTGGCCCTGCTGGCCAAGAGCCTCATGCACGGCCTGCTGCGCGGGGGCATGCAGGGCTGCGGCAAGCACTTCCCGGGGCATGGCCACGTGGAGGCCGACAGCCACCACGCCATCCCGGTGGACAAGCGCAGCCTCAAGGCCATCTTGGCCGACGACGCCGCGCCTTACGGGTGGTTGGGGGGGGTGATGGGCGCGGTCATGCCGGCGCACGTGGTCTACCCCAAGGTGTGCAGCCGGCCCGCTGGCTTTTCCAAGGTGTGGCTGCAGGACATCCTGCGCGAACGCCTGCGTTTCCACGGCGCGATCTTTTCCGACGACCTGTCCATGGCCGGGGCGCGCGAGATCGATGGCCAGCGCGTGTCGCCCGCGGAAGCGGCGGTGGCCGCCTTGCAGGCCGGCTGCGACCTGGTGCTGCTGTGCAACGAGTCGCCCATCAACGGTGGGGCGGCGCTTGACGACTTGTTGGGGGGGCTGCAGGCGGCGCACGCCAGCGGCCTGTGGACACCCGACGACGACAGCGAGCACCGTCGCCTGGCCCTGCTGCCGCAGGCCGCACCGCTCACCTGGGACGAGCTCATGGCCGACCCCAGCTACCACGCGGCGCTCGAACAGCTGCCGGCCTGACCATGGAAGACGGCCCCGCCAAACCCGAGGGCAAGCGCCTGCAGATGGCCGACCTGGCTAAGTTGGCCGGCGTGAGCAAGGCCACGGTGTCGCGCGCGCTGGCGGACAGCCCGCTCATCAACGTGGAGACCCGCCGCCGAATCCAGGCCCTGGCGCGCGAACACCACTACCAAGTCAACCTGGGCGCGCGCAACCTGCGCTTGGGCCTGAACCAAACGATCGCGGTGGTCGTGCCCTTTGAGGGGGAGCGGCACCAGCAACTCAGCGACCCCTTCTTCCTCGGCATGATCGGCGCGCTGGCCGACGAGCTGGTGCGGCGCGACTTCGACATGCTGCTCACCCGCATCGACGCCGCCCAGATCGAGCGGATTGGCGAGTTGGTGCGCGGCGGTCGCGCCAAGGGCCTGGTGCTCATCGGCCAATGGCACCAGCACGAGCGGCTCAACGCCATGGCCGACAGCGGGCTGCCATTGATCGTTTGGGGGGCCGACATGGGCGCCGCCCAGCGCTACGCCAGTGTGGGCGGCGACAACGTCATGGGCGGGCGCCTGGCCACCCAGCACCTGCTGGCGCAGGGGCGTTCGCGCATCTTGTTCATGGGCGACCCCGAGCTGCCCGAGGTGGAGCAGCGCCTGCGCGGGCACCGCGAGGCCTTGGCCGAGGCCGGCCTCAGTCCGTCGCCCCAGCACTTGCTGGCGGTGCCCTTCGACACGCTCACGGCCGCCCAACAACTCGGTGAGGTGCTGAACCAGGGCCTGCCGGTCGATGCCGTCCAAGCCTGCTCCGACTTGCTGGCGCTGACCGCCATCCAAGTGCTGCGCGCGCGCGGCTTGCGCGTGCCGCAGGACGTGGCGGTGGTGGGGTTCGACGACATGCCCATCGCCAGCCTCTCCAACCCCCCGGTGAGTTCCGTGCACCAGCCGGTGCCCGAGGCCGGTCGCGTCCTGGTCGAGCGCCTGCTTGCGCTGCTGGACGGGCAGGCCCCTGCCGCTTTCACGCTGCCCGTGCACCTGGTGGCGCGGCGCTCGACCCAAGCCCCCGACGCCTGAAACCGGTCGCCACCGGAACGAACAAGATTCGCGTTTCCCCTAATGCAATCGATTGCATTGCGGTCACAATGCGGCCCAGAGCCTGAACACAGGCCGACAGTTGGACCCATGTGCCTGCCCGAGGCGCCCGTGCAAAAGCGCGGCGCCCGAGGCCGGTTGACGACACAGCCCCGAACCGCAACGCTGGCCGGCCTGACGAGCAGGGCCCAGCGTGCAGCCCGCCCCGGAGACCCACATGAAAACCGCCCCCTTCGCCCCCCGTCGTCACCCCTTGTCGCTGCTGATCGGCCTGGCCCTGTCGGCCTCGGCCGTGCAGGCGCAAAGCACCGCCGACGCCCCCGAGACCAAAGAAGAGAAAGCCTCGCTGCAGTTGGACAAGGTCGTCGTCACCGGCACCACCACCGGCCGCAGCAAGATGCTGCAGTCGGTGTCCGTGTCCACCTTGAGCGCCGACAGCATCGCCAAGACGGGCGCCGCCAGCGCCGCCGAGGTGCTGCGCAGCGTGCCCGGCCTGCGCGCCGAAAGCAGCGGCGGCGAGGGCAACGCCAACATGACGGTGCGCGGCGCGCCCATCAGCGCCGGCGGCTCGCGCTACCTGCAGTTGCAAGAAGACGGCCTGCCCATCCTGCTCGTCGGTGACGTCTCCTTCGCCACGGCCGACCAATTTCTGCGCGCCGACGGCATGACCGAGTCGGTGCAGGTCGTGCGCGGCGGTTCGGCCAGCACCACGGCCACCAACTCGCCCGCGGGCATCGTCAACTTCCTGAGCAAGACCGGCCGCCAGCAGGGCGGCAGCGTTGGCCTGACCATGGGCCTGGACCACCGCCAAACCCGGCTGGACTTCGACGCCGGCGGCAAGATCACCGACAGCCTGCGCTACCAGGTTGGCGGCTACCACCGCGTGGGCGAGGGCGCCCGCCCCAGCGACGTCAGCCTGGAGAACGGCGGCCAACTGCGCCTGAACCTGACCCAGAGCTTCCAGGGGGGCTACGTGCGCTTCAGCGCCAAGTCCCTGGATGACAGCACCCCGACCTACCTGCCGGTGCCGGTCCGCTTGAGTGGCAACAACATCCAGCAGATTGCCGGCATCGACCCGCGCACCGCCTTCTTCATCAACAGCAATTTCGCCCAGGACCGCGTGTTCGACCGCAACGGCAACGCCGTGCTCACCAACCCCGGCGACGGCCTGTCGGTGAAGAACAAGTCCTTTGGCGTGGAGGTGCAGGCCGACGTTGGCCAGGGCTTCACCCTGAACCAAAAGTTCCGCACCAGCGACATCAGCGGCCGCTTCATCGGCGCCTTCCCGGCCGGCTCTGCCCCCACCGCCGCCGGCAACGGCGCCGACCGCTACACCGGCAGCACGCCCGTGTTCTCCATGCACGTGTTCAACACCTCCTTGGACGACATGGGCAACACCTTCAGCGAAACCCGCCTGGCCAAGGTCGTCGACCTGGGCGGCGGCGCCAAGCTGACGACCACCGGTGGCCTGTTCTGGGGCCAGCAGTCCGTGGCCCAGACCTGGTACTGGAACCGCTACAACGTCGAGCTCAAGGGCGAGGGCGCCCGCCTCCTCGACAACGCCGGCAACCCCACCAGCCTGCCGGTCGGCAACGCCACCACCACCTGGGGTGGCTGCTGCGTGCGGGCCATCGATGTCGACCTGACGGCCAAGGCCCCGTTCCTGGCCCTGACCTACGACGCCGGCCCGATGTCCATCGACGCCAGCGTGCGCCGCGACAGCCAGCGTGCCACCGGCTGGCAGCAGTTCGACAACACGCCGGGCGCCGGCGGCGCCTTCACCGGCTGGGACCAAGCCGGCCGCACCAAGGTCAACTACCGCACCTCGTCCACCTCGTACTCGGTGGGCGGCAACTACGCGGTGGACAAGGACCTGGCCACCTTCGCCCGCTACAGCAAGGGCTCCAGCTGGGCCAGCCCCGACCGCGTGATTTGGGATGGCGCCGTGGCCGGTGGCACCCAGGCCTACCCGATCAACGAGCTGAAGCAACTGGAAGCCGGCGTGAAGCTGCGCAGCGGCGACTGGAACGGCTTCTTCACCCTGTTCGACGCCAAGACCAAGGAAGACGGCGGCTTCGAAGTCACCACCCGCAGCTACCTGAAGGACAGCTACCGCTCGCGCGGTCTGGAGGCCGAGGTGAGCTGGAGCTCGGGCCCCTTCACCGTCACCGGTGGTGCCACCTGGACGCACGCGCGCATCACGACGCCGGGCGCCACCAACGGCAAGACGCCGCGCCGTCAGGCCACGCTGGTGTACCAAATCAACCCCAGCGTTGCGATGGGCGCGTGGGACTTCGGCGCCGCGATCGTGGGCACCACCAAGAGCTACGCGCAGAACGACAACCAGGTCGTGCTGCCCGCGTACTTCGTCGTCAACCCCTACGCCAACTGGCAAATCACGCCGCAGCTCTCGCTGTCGCTCAGCCTGAACAACGCGTTCAACAAGCTGGCCTACACGGAAGCCGAGGGCCAGGGCAACTTGGTCGACAACCCGCTGTACATCGCCCGCGCGCTCAACGGCCGCACGGCCAAAGCCACGCTGAAGTACAGCTTCTGAGCCTGGCATGACCGCCTCCGCCAACGCGCCCGTGCTGGCGCTGTTGGGCGAGGCCCTGGTCGACCGCCTGCCCTCCGGGCCGGTGGCGGCCGGGGCGCCGCTCAACGCCGCCCGCCACCTGCATGCACTGGGGTGCGAACCCCTGCTCGTCAGCCGGATCAACCCGGCCGACGAAGCCGGCGCGCAGGTGCTGGCGGCGGTGGTGGGGGCCGGCCTGCGACCCGACGGCCTGCAGTTCGACGCGCAGCACCCCACGGGCACGGTGGACGTGGTGATGACCGGCAGCGCCCACCGCTTCGTCATCCAACCCAACGTGGCCTGGGATTTCATCGACGCCGACCTGGCGCTGCGCGCGGTGGACGCCGCGCCTCCGGCCCTCGTCTACTTCGGCTCGCTCGCCCAGCGCCACCCGGTCGGCCGCGAGGCCATCCGCCGCGTGGCCGGCCGCCCGGGTGCCCTGCGCTACCTGGACCTGAACCTGCGCGAGGGCGTGGGCGACCAGCTCGCGCTCGACACCCTGGCCATGGCCGATTGGGTCAAGGTCAACGACGAAGAACTGGACACCGTGCTGCGCTGGTCGGGTGCGGCCGATGTGGCCGCGCTGATGGTCAGCTACCGGCTTCAGCGCTTGATAGTCACCCGCGGCCCCGAGGGCTATGCCAGCTTCGGGCCGCAGGGCGCTTTGCTTGCCGAAGGGCCGGGCGTGCCCGTGCCCCATCTCGTGGACACCGTAGGTGCCGGCGACGCCTTCAGCGCCTGCCTGCTGGCTGCCCACTTGCAAGGCAAGGCCTGGGCACCCGCCCTGGCCCTGGCCAACCGTTTTGCGGCCGCACTCTGCGGCCAAGCCGGCGCGTCCCCGTCAGACCCGGCTTCTTTCTATCCCCCTTGGCAAGCGGCCCTGGCCGCCTTGCCCAGCCGCCCGGAAGGCGCCCCATGAGCAAACCGCTCCTGTCCCCGTGGCAGATCTTGAACATGAACGTCGGCTTCTTCGGCATTCAGTTCAGCTTTGGCCTGCAGCAGGCCAACATGAGCCCGATCTACCAAATGCTGGGCGCCGAGGGCAAGAACCTGCCCCTGCTGTGGCTGGCCGGGCCTGTCACCGGGCTGTTGGTGCAGCCCTTGATCGGCGCCATGAGCGACCGCACCACGCACCGCTGGGGCCGCCGCACGCCGTACTTCCTGTTCGGCGCGCTGCTGTGTTCCTTGGGGCTGTTGGCCATGCCGTTCAGCCCGGCGCTGTGGTTCGCCGCCTCGCTGCTGTGGATCTTGGACGCGGCCAACAACGTGACCATGGAGCCCTACCGCGCCTACGTCAGCGACCGCCTGCGGCCCGAGCAGCACGCCCCCGGGTTCCTCACGCAATCGGCCTTCACCGGGCTGGCGCAAACCATGGCCTACCTCGCGCCCAGCGCGCTGGTGTGGCTGGGCATGAGCAAGGACACCTTGGGCGCCAACGGCATCCCGCTGGTCGTCACCACCGCCTTCATGGTGGGCGCTTTGCTGTCGTTCACCACGGTGTACTACTCCATCAAACAGGTGCCGGAGCTGCCGCTGAGCGACGAGGAGCGCGCCGCGCTCGCCGCCAAGCCCCGGGGCGTGGGCGCGACGCTGGCCGAGATCGTGGACGCCATCCAAACCATGCCCGCCACCATGCGCCGCCTGTGGTGGATGGCGCTGTTCCAGTGGTACGGAATGATGTGCTACTGGATCTACATCGTGCCCAGCCTGGCCAGCAGCGTGTACGGCACGACCGACCCCAAGAGCCCCGGCTTCGTCGAGGCCGTGCTGACCAACGGCCAGATCGGCGGCTTCTACAACGCCATTGCCTTCGTCGCCGCCTTCGCCATGGTGCCCTTCACGCGGCGCCTGGGCGCCAAGTGGGTGCACGCCTTCTGCCTGGCCGCGGCAGCGGCGGCGATGTGGGCGCTGCCCGGCATCCGCGACAAGGCCTGGCTCTTCCTGCCCATGGTCGGCATCGGCCTGGCCTGGGCGTCCATCATGGGCAATCCCTACGTGCTGCTGGCCGGCAGCATCCCGCCCGAGCGGGCCGGGGTCTACATGGGCATCTTCAACATGTTCATCGTGATCCCCATGCTGATCCAGATGGTCACGCTGCCCCTCGTCTACGAACCCCTGCTCGGCGGCCGGCCCGAGAACGTCATCCGCCTGGCCGGCGTGCTGCTGGCTTGCGCCGCCGTGGCCGTGTGCTTCGTCAAGGCCGAGCCGGTGGAGAAGTCCGCATGAAGAACCAAGTCCAGCTCATCACCTACGTCGACCGCCTGGGGGGCGGCGACCTTCGGGCCCTGCACACCTTGCTGCGCGACGGCAGCTTGAAGGGCCTGTTCGGCGGCGTTCACCTGCTGCCGTTTTTCCACCCGATCGATGGCGCCGACGCCGGCTTCGACCCCATCGACCACCTCAGCGTCGACCACCGCTTGGGCGACTGGGACGACGTCAAAGCATTGACGCAGACCGTCGACGTCATGGGCGACGTCATCGTCAACCACATGAGCAGCCAGAGCCCGCAGTTCCTGGACTACCAGGCTAGAGGCGACGCCAGCCCCTACGCCGGCCTGTTCCTGCGCATGGACACCGTGTTTCCGCACGGCGCGCGCGAGAAAGACCTGCTCGGCATCTACCGCCCGCGCCCCGGCCTGCCGTTCACGCCCTATCCCGTGGCCGACCGCCGCGAGCTGCTGTGGACCACCTTCACCCCGCAGCAGCTCGACATCGACGTCACCCACCCGCAGGGCAAGGCCTACCTCAGCAGCATCCTGCAGCGCTTTGCCGATGCCGGCATCCGCATGGTCCGGCTTGACGCCGTGGGCTACGCGCTCAAGAAGGCCGGCAGCAGCTGCTTCATGGAGCCTGACACCTTCGACTTCATCGCCGCTTTCGCGGCCGAAGCGCGTGCGCTGGGCATCGAGGTGCTGGTCGAGATCCACAGCTACTACCAGCGCCAAATTGAAATCGCCGCGCAGGTCGACTGGGTGTACGACTTCGCCCTGCCACCGCTGGTGCTGCACGCCCTGTTCAACGGCACGGCCGAGCCCTTGAAGCGCTGGATCGGCATCCGCCCGGCCAACAGCCTGACGGTGCTGGACACGCACGACGGCATCGGCATCATCGACATCGGCGCCGACGCCAGCGACCGCGCCGGCAAGCCCGGCCTCGTGCCCCCGGCCGAACTGGACGCCTTGGTCGAGCGCATCCACGCCAACAGCCAAGGCCAAAGCCGCCAGGCCACGGGCGCGGCGGCCAGCAACCTCGACCTGTACCAGGTCAACTGCACCTTCTACGACGCCCTGGGCCGCGACGACGAGGCCTACCTGCTGGGCCGCGCCATCCAGTTCTTCCTGCCCGGCGTGCCCCAGGTCTACTACGTCGGCCTGCTGGCCGGCGAGAACGACATGGACCTGCTGGCCCGCAGCCGCGTGGGCCGCGACATCAACCGCCACCACTACACGCCGGCCGAAATCGCCTCGGCCTCGCTGCGCTCCGTGGTGCAGCGCCTGTTCGAGCTGATCCGCCTGCGCAACACCCACCCGGCGTTCAACGGGCGCTTCGAGGTGCTGCCCAGTGGCGCGCACCAGCTGCACCTGCGATGGTCGACCGAGTCGGGGGACGAGATCGTGTTGGAGGCCGACTTGGCGGCGCGGACGATGGCGCTGCGAGGGAGTGGCTTGACAGGGGCTTGAACGTCGATCCGTTCAGCGCTTGGCGTGCCGTCCTATTGCGCCCCAGCGCTCCATGCCCGTCAAGCTGCCGCGGGACCAAGCCCAGCACGCCAGGGCCAACAGCAACGCTGTTGCTGCCACGAGACCGGCCAGCACGTCCCATCGGCCCGCCCAAGAGAGCCGTTGGGCTTCCTCCGTGCCAATGGTTTCCATCCCCTTCCACATCAACACGAGCCATGCTGCAAATGGAAGCAAGTCCCACCCGAGTTGCGCGCGCCGAACACCCACCCAGAGGGTGACCGCGGCCATCAGCAGTGCGCCGTTGGCGATCAACCACGGCAAGGCCCTGACGGCGTGGAGCATGGCCTGTGTTTCGCTGACGGCATAGGGCCAAGACAGCATCCAAGGGCTGGTCAGCACCGGCAGAAAGGCAAGGAGGGGCAGAGCGCGCATGCAGTGCGCACGCCACAGTCGCAGCGCGAGCCTGCTTCGTTGACGAGCAGCAAGGGGCGACAGTCGGATGCGCCAGTGGTGCTCTGGGGTCTGCCACATGAAGGCCAGGATGAAAAACACAGAGAGCTGATAGCCCAACCAAAGCATGATGGGGGACGGCTGGGACTGGCCTTCGATGTAGACCTTGGCGAGATGGGTCGACGACATGGCCACCATCGGCGCCATCGTGAAGAAGGCGCCGCTGTGGTGGGTCGCCCACGCGGACCACGCTGACCGCGGTGCGGCGGCGCGGTCCTTCCACAGGCTGGCCCAGGTGCGGCCTGCCACCTTGACGCGACTGGCATTGGGCTGTTGCCAAAAAGACCAAAGCAGCAATCCGATGGCGGCAATCGCGGCGGCGCTCAAGGCCGACCCAGGGATGTTTTGCCACTCGCGCAGGAGCGGACCAAGCCCCAAGTAGATGGTCACCATGAGCGCCGCTGACAGCGCCTGGCTACTAAGGCTTTGGCCAGCCTTCGCCACCAAGCCGGCGGTACTCGCGGCCACCAACACGGCCACGATCCAAGGTGACGCGGTGGAGAGCCCGTTTCGGTTGGGGTAAGCGGCTGCGGTTACGGCCCACAGGGCCAACGCGACCCAAACCACGGTGGCCATCACCAAGTACCCCACAGCGTCCCAGCGCTGGCGAATCTGCGTGACCGGCAGACGACGTTCGCGGTGCACCGAGCCCCAGCGCCGGCATCGCAGCGCGGCCACATACGCCACCACCGTGGCACAGGTCCCCAAGAGCCACGCGACGGTGAAGAGCAGGGCTTCCAAGTACCAGGTGGCGTCGGATGGCGCCAGCGTGCCCATGGCCAGCAGCGCCGCCAGCATGGCCAACAAGCCCGCAACCATGGCGGTGCGCCACCACGCCCAAAAGTCATCGCCGAGCGCGTCCGCAACCGACGCCGATCGGGCCCGCACGAGATCGCCGCTCATGCGTTCAAGGCCTCGAACAGTCCGTCCATGTCCATGGCCTGCAACTCGCTCGTGGGTCCCGCCCACTGCCGCACGTCCACCACCGCCTGCCGCAAGGCCGCGCTCCAGTGCACCAGCCCGGCCAGACCCGGTTCCGGCTGCGTGGGGCAGGGCCATGCCCGCAGGTGCTCCGACAACTCGTCCCAGGCCCCGAACAGCTGCACGCGCCCCTCGTGCAAGAAGGCCACGTGGCTCACCACGCGCGACAAGTCGCTCAGCAAATGGCTGGACAGCAGCACCGTGCGGGCGCGTTCACCGTCGTCGTGCTCGGCGAACAAGGCACGCATGAACTCGCGCCGCGCCAAGGGGTCCAGGCTGGCCACCGGCTCGTCCAAGATCAAGAGGTTCGGGTCGTGCGCCAGCGCCAAGAGCACCGACAGCTTTTGCTGGTCGCCCAGCGACAGCTTCGCCGCCGCGGTGTGCATGGGCAGGTCCAGCTGGCGGGCGATGCGGTGGGCCCGCTCCACGTCGTAGCGCCGGTAACCGGTGGCGAACTTGCGCAGGTGCGCGTGGCCGTCCAGCCAGCCCAGCAGCTCGGGCGACTGCGGCCCGTAGCCCAGGCGCTCCAGGGTGTCGGCGCTCAAGGTGCGGCTGTCTTCGCCCAGCAGGCGGCTCGTGCCCGCGCTGGGCAGTTCCAAACCCACCAGGCATCGGATCAAGCTCGTCTTGCCCGCGCCGTTTCGGCCGACGAGGCCCACCACGGCGCCTTCCGGCACGCGCAGGCACAGGTCGTTCAAGACGTTCACCTCAGGTTTGCGCCAGCCCAGGCTGCGGCGGAGGCTCAGGTGTTGGATGTCGATGGCGGCGGTCATGGGGTGGACTTGGGGTCGGTGAGGAGGGCGCGCAGCGCCGTGTCAAAGGCCTGCAAGACGGTCTCGCGCGGCAGGCCCAGTTGCGCGGCCTGTTGCGCGGCGGCGTCCAGCGCAGGCTGCAGCAAGGCCAAGCGGTCGGAAGGGGGGTGGGCAGGGCGCGCGCCCTCGGCCACCGCCATGCCCACCCCACGGCGGCGGGTGAGCAGGCCTTCGGCTTCCAGCAGGCTGTAGGCCTTGCTCACGGTCATGGGGTTGATGGCGTGGCGTTCGGCCACGCTGCGCACGCTGGGCAGCTCGTCACACGCCCGCAGCTGGCCGCCCGCAACGAGGCGGCGCACTTGGTCGATCACCTGGCGGTAGATCGGCGTGGGGCTGCTGGGCTGGATGTCGAACATGGTGCATTAGTGTATTACTTGAACAATACACAAAGCCAACCCATGAACGAGGGGACCAAAAGCAAAACGCCGCCAGCCCGTGGGGCGTGGCGGCGTGAAGCCGGGGGAGGGTGGCGCGTCAGTCGAAAGCGCCGCCGCTGTCGCCGCCGAAGTCGCCCCCGCCGTCGAAGTCGCCGCCGCTGCCGCCCAGGTCGAAGTCCGGGCTGGCGTCGCCGCGGCCGTCGTCGCCCCCGCCGCCCAAGTGGCCGGTGCCGTCGTCGTGGTCGTGCGATCCGTGGCTCACCGCGGCCAGCACCGCCCCGGTGGCCAGGGCCGCGCCCACGCCGATGGCGGCGGCGCCCAGCCCCGAGACGCCGGCCGGTGCCGGCGCTGGGTGGCCCTGCCAAGTCGCTTGCTGGTAGCCCTGCGCCGACGTTTGGCGCTGGGCGAACGCTTGCGAGGCCTCGGCGGCGCGGCGGCGCGACCAGCGCCACAGCAGCCACCCCAGGGCGCCCAGGCCCAAGGCCCAGGGCCAGACCGAGCCGCTGCGGGCAGGCGGGGTAGCGGCACGCGGGGCGTCGGGAACGGGGGCGGCCGTCACGGTGGCATCGTCGCCGCGGGCGGCCCCGGCGACCGAGGCCGCCAAAGGCACCCGCAACTGCGCGGCGAGCGTGTTCAGGGTGGCCTTCTGCGCGGCAAAGGCCAGGCTCGGGTCGAGTTGGACCGCCCGCTGCAGGGCCGCGCGGGCCTCGTCATCGCGGGCGAGTTTGTGCAGCACCTGGGCGTGCCAGTAGGCGGCCAGGGCGTTGTCCGGGTGCTTCTGCCGCACCGCTTGCAGGCGCTGGTCGGCTTGGGTGTAGCGGCCCTCGCGCAGGTCGGCCTCGATGTCGGCCTTGGTGTCGGCGCGGGCCATGCCCAGGCTCAGGGCCAGTAGCAGCGCGATGAACAGGGCCAGGGCAGGCGTGCGGTGGAGCAGGGTGGGCGGCATGGGGCGACTTCTCCTTGGGGCGCCGATGGTAGGGCGCCCGATGGGACGGACTCCAAAAGCAACAAGGCCGCCGGCCCCGGGGTGCGGGGGCGGCGGCCTTGGGGCCCGGGGACCTGGGTGCCTGGGTGCCTGGGTGCCTGGGTGCCGTCAGGGACGGCGGAGCTTACTGGTCGAAGGGCAGCTTGACCTGCGACAGGTCCTTCTTGGTTTCGACCAGCACCAACGGGCCTTCGTCCAGTTGCACGACGGGCGGACGCTCGCGTGGCACGCGCACCGGCTTGGGCTCGGCGGCGATGGCGGCTTGCGCCGCGGCCACCTTGTCGGCGTCGGAGTGCACCCAGTTCAAGCCAGCGCCTTGCGCCAGTTGTTGCAGGTCGGTCAGCGGCAGCACAAAGGGCGCCGGTGCCGCCGGGGCTTCGCTCGTCGCGACCACGATCGGCTCAGCCGCTTGAGGCGGCACCAGGGCGTCGGCCGGGGCCTCGCTCAGGGCCAATTGCTGGGGCGCCGCCTCGGTGGCCGCGACCGTGGCCTCGGCACCGTCCACCGGCACGGCCTCGTCGGCCCCGCGTTCACGGCGGGGGCCGCGACGGCGGCGGCGACGGCCTTCCTCTTGCGAGTGGCCTTCGCCTTGGTCGTCGGCCTCGGCGTCCACCGCGGCCGCGGGCGCGGCCACGGCGTCGCTGGCGGCCGCGTCGCTCACCGGCTCGGCGGCGTCTTGGCCTTGGGCTTCGTCGGCCCCGGTGTCGCCTTCTTGGCCTTCACCCCCCCGACCGCCACGGCGGCGGCGGCGGCGGCGGCCTTGCTTCTCTTCGGCCAGCGAGTTGCTGGTCGGCTCGCCGTGCAGCGGCTCGATGCGCTCGTTGGCGTCCACGGCGGCGTCGGCCACGAAGGCCGGCGGCGCGGCGTGCAGGTCGGCCGGCGCGGCGTCCGCTGCCATCAGCTCTTGGGCTTGGGCGGCTTGGTCCTCGCTGTGCTCCCGGCGCGGAGCGCGCTCACCGCGTTCGCGGCGGGGGCCGCGCTCGCCACGCGGACCGCGGTCGCCACGGCCTTCGCCTTGTGGGCGTTGCTCGCCGTCGGCGGCGATCTCAGCGCGGGGCTCGCGCTTGTCGCTCCGCTCGGCGCGTTCCGGGCGCTCGGCGCGCTGGCCGTCGCGTTGGCCTTCGGGCTTGCCGTCGCGGCGGCGGCCGTCGTTGCGCTCGCCACGGCGACCGTCACCACGGCCATCGCGGCGGCCTTCGCCACGTTCACCGCGCTCACCGCGTTCGCCACGCGGACGGCGTTCGCCCGGCTTGGCGTCGGTCGGCTTGCTGTCGGTCGCGGCCGGTGCGGCCACGGGCGGCACCAGGTCGGGCGCGCCACCGAAGAGCTTCTTGATCCAGCCGAAGAAGCCACCACCGGCGGCCGGCGCCGCCGCGGGGGCGGCAGGAGCCGGGGCAGCCGCCACGGGGGCGGGGGCCGGGGCAGCCACGGGGGCGGCCGGGGCCGGCTGGTCAGGCAGCACGCCCTTGATCAGCGGCTCTTGGCGCGGCTTGGCCTTCTCACGGCGGGTGATGCCCACCTCGTCGGCCGGCTCCTCGATCATGGTGTAGCTGGCCTTGAAGGCGTCCAGACGCGGGTCGTCGTGGCGCAGGCGTTCCAGCTTGTAGTTCGGGGTTTGCAGGTGCGGGTTGGGGATCAGCAGCACGTTGACGCGCTGCTTGAGCTCGATCTTGCTGATCTCGGCGCGCTTTTCGTTGAGCAGGAAGGAGGTCACTTCCACCGGCACTTGCACGTGCACGGCGGCGGTGTTGTCCTTCATCGACTCCTCTTGCACCATGCGCAGGATCTGCAGCGCGGAGCTTTCGGTGTCGCGGATGTGGCCGGTGCCGTTGCAGCGCGGGCAGGTGATGTGGCTGCCTTCGCTCAGCGCCGGGCGCAGGCGCTGGCGGCTCAGTTCGAGCAGGCCGAACTTGCTGATGGACGAGAACTGCACGCGGGCGCGGTCGTGGCGCAGGGCGTCGCGCAGGCGGGTCTCCACCTCGCGGCGGTTCTTGCCCTCTTCCATGTCGATGAAGTCGACGACGATCAGGCCGCCCAGGTCGCGCAAGCGGCACTGGCGGGCAATCTCATCGGCGGCTTCGAGGTTGGTGCGGGTGGCGGTTTCCTCGATGTCGCTGCCGCGCGTGGCGCGGGCCGAGTTCACGTCCACCGACACCAGGGCCTCGGTGTGGTCGATCACGATGGCGCCGCCCGAGGGCAGGTTCACCGTGCGGCTGAAGGCCGTTTCGATCTGGTGCTCGATCTGGAAGCGGCTGAACAGCGCCGCGTCGTCGCGGTAGCGCTTCACGCGGTTGGCCGTCTCCGGCATCACGTGGGCCATGAACTGCTTGGCCTGCTCGTAGATGTCGTCGGTGTCGATCAGGATCTCGCCGATGTCCGCGTGGAAGTAGTCGCGGATGGCGCGGATGACCAGGCTGCTTTCCTGGTAGATCAGGTAAGCGCCCTTGCCGCCCTTGGCGGCCTCGTCGATGGCCGTCCAGAGCTTGAGCAGGTAGTTCAGGTCCCACTGCAGTTCAGGGGCCGAGCGGCCGATGCCGGCCGTGCGGGCGATCAGGCTCATGCCCTTGGGGTACTCGAGGCTCTCGAGGTTTTCCTTGAGCTCTTCGCGGTCTTCGCCCTCGATGCGGCGGCTCACGCCACCGCCGCGCGGGTTGTTGGGCATCAGCACCACGTAGCGGCCGGCCAGGCTGATGAAGGTGGTCAGGGCGGCGCCCTTGTTGCCGCGCTCTTCCTTCTCGACCTGCACCAACAGTTCTTGGCCGTTGTGGATGACGTCCTGGATCTTGGCGTCGCGGGCCGAAACGCCTTCCTTGAAGTAGGACTTGGCGATTTCTTTGAACGGCAGGAAGCCGTGGCGGTCTTCGCCGTAGTCGACGAAGCAGGCTTCGAGGCTGGGCTCCACGCGGGTGACGACCGCTTTGTAGATGTTGCCCTTGCGCTGTTCGCGCCCTTCGATTTCGGTTTCAAAGTCGATCAGCTTCTGGCCATCGACCACGGCCAAGCGACGCTCTTCGGGCTGCGTCGCATTGATGAGCATGCGCTTCATCGTCGGTTTCTCCTTGTACTCACAACGGGGCCGCCACCGGCCTCAGGGCCAGCGGCAAACGACGCCGTGCGGTGGAGTGAACCGAAGGGAAAGGAATCGCCCTGGGTGCAGGAGGCTCAGCTTTGTGGGCTGGCCGGGAGCACGTTGGCACGGGCGCCCAAGGACAAGCCACTCGGCCAAGCCGACGCATCTCCCGGCACCGCCCAGCGGCAACGCCCGGCCCAACGCCGCGTCGAGCGGGCGGCGTGGTCGGGGCGGCGGCTGCAGGCCGTAGCGGGGAGGGGTAGCGACATGACGCGGAGCTTGCGCTTGGAGCGCGAGGCGCACTTGCCACCGGGGTGGGCGTCAAGTGCGCAGAAAACCTTGTTCGGGTTGCCCGGTCGCTGTGTCCAATCACGAGCGGCCTGGCGCGGTTCATTCACACTGCACAACCAACCCGCCGCCGTCGCCGCGCGCACCACCTGGGGGTGCGGCCTGCGTCGTTGGCGGGTCGTGGCATCACGGGTGCCAAGGGTGTCGGCGCATAAAATCTTGAAGATCAACGACTTACAACACCAATGACAGGCCGCATTATAGAAGCCAAACCCAAGGCAACGGCCCGTCCGCCCTCCGGCCAAACCCCAAATGCTGCGGTGCGACACGTCACCGTGGACGAAGGCAGCGACGGCCAGCGCCTGGACAACTTCCTGCTGCGCGAACTCAAGGGCGTGCCCAAGACCCATGTCTACCGGGTCATCCGGGCCGGCGAGGTGCGGGTCAACAAGGGCCGCGCCCAGGCCGACACCCGCGTGAACCTGGGCGACGTGGTGCGCATCCCCCCGGTGCGCCTGCCCGAGCGCGCCGCCGACACCGCCCCCGCCGCGCCGCCGCGCGAGTTCCCCGTGCTGTTCGAGGACGAGCACCTGCTTGTCATCGACAAGCCCGCCGGCGTGGCCGTGCACGGCGGCTCGGGCGTGAGCTTTGGCGTCATCGAGCAATTGCGCCGCGCCCGGCCCCAGGCCAAGTTCTTGGAATTGGTGCACCGCCTGGACAAGGAGACCAGCGGGGTGCTGGTGCTGGCCAAGAAGCGGTCAGCGCTCACTCACCTGCAAGACCAGTTCCGCGGGCGCTCCACCGGCAAGACCTACGCCGCCCTGGTGTGGGGCGACTGGCCCGAGAAGCTCAAGGTCATCGACGTGGCCCTGCACAAGTACCTGGACGCCGACGGCGAGCGCCGGGTGCGCCAGGTCACCACCTCGCACGATCCGGCGGCCGAGCAGGCCAAGCGCTCCATCACCTTGGTGAAGGTGGCGCAGCGCCTGGGCTGGGCCAGCCTGCTGGACGTGACCATCAAGACCGGCCGCACGCACCAAATCCGCGTGCACCTGGCCGAAGCCGGGCACGCGATCGTGGGCGACCCGAAGTACGGCGACTTTGCGAAGAACCGCGACCTCGCCCGCGGCCCCCGGCGCTTCGAGCGCATGTTTCTTCATGCCCGCCGCCTGGTGTTCGCACATCCGGTGACCGGGGCCGAGGTGGTTTGCGAGGCTGCATTGCCGGCCGAGTGCCTAGCCCTGGCGTCGCCCGGCACCCCCCCCACCTAGAATCGGGGCCATGCCCAAGGCCTCGATGGACCTCACCAACCAGTTCCTCATCGCCATGCCCGGCATGGCCGACGACACCTTTGCCGGCGCCGTGGTTTACCTGTGCGAGCACAACGACAAAGGCGCGCTGGGGCTGGTCATCAACAAGCCCATCGACCTGGACCTGAACGGCCTGTTCGAGAAGGTCGATCTCCAACTCAACCGCGACGACCTGCAGGGCGCCCCGGTGTTCTTCGGCGGCCCGGTGCAGACCGAACGCGGCTTCGTGCTGCACGAGCGGCTCAACGAAGAGGGCGGCCACTACAACGCCAGCCTGCCGATTCCCGGCGGCTTGGAGATGACCACCAGCCGCGACGTGCTCGAAGCGCTCAGCCACGGGGCGGGGCCGCGCAAGCTGCTCGTCACCCTGGGCTACAGCGGGTGGTCGGCGGGTCAGCTGGAGGAAGAGATCGGCCGCAACGGCTGGCTCACCGTGGATGCCCGGCCGGAGTTGATCTTCGACACGCCGGTGGAGCAGCGCTACGAGCGCGCGCTGGCGCTGCTGGGCATCGACCCGCGCATGCTCAGCCAAGAGGCGGGTCACGCTTGAAGCCTGAAGACGTGCAAGCGGCGCTGGCCTTCGATTTCGGGCTGCGCCGCGTGGGCGTGGCCACGGGTGCGCGCCTGGCCGGGGCCCGGCCGCTGACGACGCTGAACGAGCCGGGCAAGGCCGTGTTCCCGGCCATCGAGCGCTTGCTCATCCAATGGCAACCCGACGCCCTGGTGGTGGGCGTGCCCCGCCATCCCGACGGTGTGCCCCACGCCATGACGGCGGCGGCCACCAAGTTCGCCGCCTCCCTGCGCGGTCGCTTCCACAAGCCGGTGTTCGAGGTCGACGAGCGCTACACCAGCGTGGAGGCCGAAGCGATGGGCGCGCGTGACGTGGACGCCACCGCGGCCGCCCTGATCCTGGACCAGTTTTACCGAGAGAGTTCGCCATGAGCGCCTTGGCCTTGGACGCCGAAACCCTGTACGCGGAGCTGCTGGCGCAGACCCGCGCCTTGTTGAGCCGCCCCGAGTGGGTGGGCGCCCAGCTGGTGGGCATCTGGAGCGGCGGCGCCTGGTTGGCCGAGCGCCTGCACCGCGACCTGGGTCGCAGCGGCAGCCCGGGTGTGATCAGCAGCCGCTTGCACCGCGACGACTTCGGGGCCCGCGGCCTGTCGGCCACGGCCGACGCGACCAAGCTGACGGAGTCCATCGACGGCGCCCCCGTGCTGCTGGTGGACGACGTGCTGTGGACCGGCCGCACCACGCGCGCCGTGATCAACGAGCTGTACGACTTCGGCCGCCCGGCCCGCGTGGGCCTGGCCGTGCTGGTGGACCGCAACGGGCGCGAGCTGCCCATCGCGGCCGACCTCGCCGCCGCCCGCATCAGCCTGGCGGCCAACCAACGCCTGCACCTGCGTCGCGAGGGCGACGCCTTCACCCTGGACGTGGAGACCGTCTGATGCTCAGCAAACGCCACCCCCAACTCAACAAGCACGGCGAGCTCATCCACCTGCTCTCCATCGAGGGCCTGCCGCAGGCCGTGCTGACGCACATCCTGGACACTGCCAGCACCTTCGTCTCGGTCAGCGACCGCGACGTGAAGAAAGTGCCACTGCTGCGCGGCAAGTCGGTGTTCAACCTGTTCTTCGAGAACAGTACGCGCACGCGCACCACCTTCGAGATCGCCGCCAAGCGCCTGAGCGCCGACGTGCTGAACCTCGACATCGCGCGCAGCTCCACCGCCAAGGGCGAAACCTTGCTCGACACGGTGGCCAACCTGAGCGCCATGCACGCCGACATGTTCGTGGTGCGGCACAGCGAAAGCGGTGCGCCCTACCTGATCGCCCAGCACTGCGCGCCGCACGTGCACGTGGTGAACGCGGGCGACGGGCGGCACTCGCACCCGACGCAGGGCCTGCTCGACATGTACACGATCCGCCACTACAAGCGCGACTTCACGCAGCTGTCCGTGGCCATCGTGGGCGACATCGTGCACAGCCGCGTGGCCCGCTCCGACATCCATGCGCTGAGCATCCTGGGCGTGCCCGACATTCGTGCCGTCGGCCCCAAGACCCTGGTGCCCGGCGACCTGCGGGAGATGGGCGTGCGCGTGTGCCACGACCTGGAAGAGGGCATCAAGGATGCGGACGTGGTGATCACCCTGCGTCTGCAAAACGAGCGCATGAGCGGGGCGCTGCTGCCCAGTTCGGGCGAGTACTTCCAGCACTACGGCTTGACCGAGGAGCGGCTGGCGCTGGCCAAGCCCGACTGCATCGTGATGCACCCCGGCCCGATCAACCGCGGCGTGGAAATCGACTCCCGCGTGGCCGACGGCGCGCACAGCGTGATCCTGCCGCAGGTCAGCTTCGGCATCGCGGTGCGCATGGCGGTCATGGCCATCCTGGCAGGAAACGAAGCATGAGCAACCTTCTGATTCAAAACGCGCGCTTGGTCGACCCGGCCAGCGGTCTGGACCGGGTGGGCGACCTGGCGGTGGCCGATGGCCGCATCGTGGGCGTGGGCGCTGCACCGGCGGGATTCGCCGCCACCGACACGATCAACGCCCAGGGTGCGGTGCTGGCCCCGGGCTTGGTGGATTTGCACGCCCGCTTGCGCGCCAGCGGCGCTTCGTTGGAAGGCGGCATCGAAACCGAGCTGCGCGCGGCCGCGGCCGGGGGCGTGACCACCTTGGTGTGCCCGCCCGACACCGACCCGGTGCTGGACGAGCCCGGCCTCGTGGACATGCTGCACTGGCGCTGCGAACGCGCCGCGCTGGCGCACGTGCTGCCCCTGGGCGCGTTGACGCGGGGCTTGGGCGGCGAGATCCTGGCCGAGATGGGTGCCCTGGTGGAAGCGGGCTGCCTGGGCCTGTCGCAGGCCGAGCAGCCCGTGCGCAACACGGCGGTGCTGTGGCGCGCGCTGCAGTACGCGGCCAGCTTCGGCCACACGGTCTGGCTGCGCCCCAAGGACGCGTTCCTGGGCGGCGGTGTGGCCGGCAGCGGGCCTTTGGCCACGCGCCTGGGTCTTGCCGGCGTGCCGGCCATGGCCGAGACGATCGCCATGCACACGGTGTTCGAGTTGATGCGCGCCACCGGCGCGCGCGTGCACCTGCAGCGGGTTTCCAGCGCGGCGGGCGTGGCTTTGCTGCGCGCTGCCAAGGCCGAGGGCTTGGCCGTCACCGCCGACGTGTCGGTGCACTCCCTGCACCTCACCGACGTGGACATCGGTCACTTCGACAGCGCCGCCCGCCTGGAGCCGCCCTTGCGCCAGGCGCGCGACCGCGACGCGCTGCGCGCTGCCCTGGCCGATGGCACGGTCGACGCGTTGGTCAGCGACCACGCGCCCATCGACGCCGACTCGAAGGTCCTGCCCTTCGCCGAAGCCGCGCCGGGCGCTACTGCCGTCGAGTTGCTGCTGGGCCTGGCCTTGCATTGGGGCGAGCAGACCGGATTGAGCCTGTCGCAGGCGTTGGCGCCGGTCACGCAACGCGCCGCGCAAGTCGCTGGTCGCGAGGCCCGGCTGGCCGAAGGGGCCGCCGCCGACTTGGTGCTGTTCGATCCGGCGCAGCGCTGGGGCGTCACGCCCGAGGCGCTCGTCAGCAAGGGCAAGTGCACGCCCTTCGCCTTTGCGCGCAGCGGCCTGGAACTGCCCGGCCGCGTGTTGGGCACCTGGGTGGGCGGCCGCCGCGTGCACGGGTGAACGCGCTGCGCGGCGCTTGGCGCTTGCTGCGCGTGCTGGCGCACGTGCTGCAGGGCCTGCTGGTTTTGGCCCTGTTGTTCCCGCGGCGAGACGCGGTGGGGCGGCAGTGGCACATCCAACGCTGGAGCGCCGGTTTGCTGAAGGCCCTGGGCTTGAGGCTGACCGTGCACCAGCAAGGCACGGTGCCGCCGGTGGCGCTCATCGTGGCCAACCACGTGAGCTGGTTGGACATCGCCTGCGTGCACGCGGCTTTGCCGCAGGCGCGCTTTGTGTCCAAAGCCGACGTGCGCGCCTGGCCCCTCATCGGCTGGATGGTGGCCGCCGCCGGCACCCTGTTCATCGAGCGCGAGCGCAAGCGCGACGCGCTGCGCGTGGTGCACCACTGCGCCGAAGCGCTGAAGGTGGGCGACACCGTCGCCGTGTTCCCCGAGGGCACGACCGGCGAGGGACCGACCTTGCTGCCCTTTCACGCCAACCTGCTGCAGTCGGCCGTCAGTGTGGACGCGCCGCTGCTGCCGCTGGCGCTGCGCTACCACCGCCCGGGCGAGCGCTTCGCCAGCGCGGCGGCCTACGTGGGCGAGACGAGCCTGCTGCAGTCGGTGTGGCGCATCGTCAGCGCCCCCGACTTGGCGGCCGACCTCACGATCCTGCCCGCCATCGACACCCAGGCGATGGACCGTCGGGCGCTGGCCGACCTGGCGCGCGAGCGCGTCCAGGCCGCCCTGGCCGACTGATTACTTTTTGCCCTGGTTCGCCACGGCCGCCGCGGCCGCGGCGATGGCCTCGGCGTCACCCAAGTAGTAGCTCTTGATGGGCTTCAGGTTGGCGTCGAGCTCGTAGACCAGCGGCACGCCGTTGGGGATGTTCACGCCCACGATGGCGTCGTCGGCGATGCCGTCCAGGTGCTTGACCAGCGCGCGGATGGAGTTGCCGTGCGCGGCGATCAGCACGCGTTGGCCGGCCTTGATCGCCGGGGCGATTTCGCCTTCCCAGTGCGGCAGCACGCGGGCCACGGTGTCTTTCAGGCACTCGGTCAGCGGCACGTCCACGCCGGCGTAGCGGCGGTCGCCCCGCTCGGTGCGGGGGTCGTTGGCTTCCAGGGCCGGCGGCGGCGTGTCGTAGCTGCGGCGCCAAACCAGCACCTGCTCGTCGCCGTACTGCTTGGCCATGTCGCTCTTGTTCAGGCCCTGCAGGGCGCCGTAGTGGCGCTCGTTCAGGCGCCAGTGGTGCTTCACCGGCAGCCAGGTGCGCTCCATGCCGTCCAGGCAGTGCCACAGGGTCCAGATGGCGCGGCTCAGCACCGAGGTGTAGGCCACGTCGAAGTCGTAGCCCTCGGCCTTGAGCAGTCGGCCCGCGGCCTGCGCTTGCGCCACGCCCGTGGCCGTCAGGGGCACGTCGGTCCAGCCGGTGAAGCGGTTTTCCAGGTTCCAGGTGGATTCGCCGTGGCGGAGCAGAACGAGCTTGTACATGGTGCGGTGCAGCAAGAAGGGGAGCCGCATTCTAGGAAGGCCGATTCCCGGGCTTGGAAAGCCAGCATTCGTCGCTACCTAGAATGCCGGGTTTCCTGAATCACGGTGCTTGCGGTGGATTTCCTTACTCAAAACTGGTTCCTGGTGGTCATGGCGGTGGGCTCGGGCCTGATGCTGCTGTGGCCCAGCTTGAGCGGCAAAACCGCCGGGGTGTCGTCCGCGGAAGCCGTGCGACTCATCAACCGCGAAAAGGCCGTGCTGCTCGACGTGAGCGAGCCGGCCGAGTTCGCCGCGGGCCATGCGGCGGGATCGCGCAACCTGCCCTTCGGTCAGATCGAAGCCGGTGCCAAGGCGCTGCCGACCAACAAGACCCTGCCGTTGGTGGTGGTCTGCCCCACGGGGGCGCGCGCCGGCCGGGCCGTGTCCGCCCTGCAGAAGCTGGGTTACGAAAAGGCCGTGGTCTTGAGCGGTGGCTTGGCGGCTTGGCGCGAAGCCAACCTGCCGACCGAGAAGTCGGCCGCCTGAAGGAGAGAAACATGGCCTCCAAAGTCACGATGTACACGACGCAGGTGTGCCCGTACTGCGTGCGTGCCAAGCAGTTGTTGAAGGCCCGCGGCGTGGCCGAGATCGACGAGATCCGCATCGACCTCGACCCCGTTCAGCGCGAGGCCATGATGGCCCGCACCGGGCGGCGCACGGTGCCGCAGATCTACGTGGGGGACACCCATGTGGGGGGCTGCGACGACCTGGTGGCGTTGGACCAACGCGGCGGCCTGATGCCTTTGCTGCAGGCCTGAGACAATCCTTTCATCGACCGGCCCGCACCCCTGCGGGCCTTTTTTCACCCACCGCTTTCTGAGATCTTCATGGCCGACGAACAAAACCAAGCCGTCCCGACCTTCAACATCCAGCGCATCTACCTGAAGGACCTGTCGCTGGAGCAGCCGAATTCGCCCCAGGTGCTGTTGGAGAACGCCCAACCCCAGGTGGACATCAACCTGACCCTGGCGGCCGAACCGATCCAAGAAGGCCTGTTCGAGGTCAGCGTCACCGCCACGGTGAACACCAAGGTCAACGAGAAGACCCTGTTCTTGGTCGAGGCCAAGCAAGCCGGCATCTTCGAGATCCGCAACATCCCGCAAGAGCAGCTGGAAGGCATCCTGGGCGTCGTGTGCCCGCAGATGATCTACCCCTACCTGCGCGCCATCGTCAGCGACGTCTGCACCCGCGCTGGCTTCCCGCCGGTGCTGCTGACGGAAGTGAACTTCCAAGCCATGTTCGAAGCGCAGCAGCAGGCCCGCGCCCAGCAAGAGGCCGGCCAGCAGCCGAACTGATCGCCCCGGCGGTCACAATGAAAGCGCGCCCACCCGGCGCGCTTTTTTCATGCCCATGCAACTCACCGTTCTAGGCGCTGGAGCCTGGGGCACGGCGCTGGCCATTCAGGCGGCGCAGCGCCACCCCGTCACCCTCTGGGCGCGCGACGCCGAACAGGCCAAGGCCTTGCAAGCCGCGCGCCGCAACGACCGCTACCTGCCCGAGGTGGCGCTGCCCGAGCGCCTGCGCGTCACGGCCGACATGGACGCTGCCTTGGCAGCGGCCGAGCTGATCGTCGTGGCCTCGCCGATGGCGGGCTTGCGGGGCTTGTTGGCGGCCTGCCCGGGCGAGGTGCCCCTGCTTTGGCTGTGCAAGGGTTTCGAGGCCGGCACGGGGCGGCTGGGCCACGAGATTGCGCGCGAGTTGGGGCGCCGGCAGGTGGGGGTCTTGAGCGGCCCCAGCTTCGCGCAGGAAGTGGCCCGCGGCCAAGCCACGGCCTTGGTCGCGGCCAGCGAATGGCCGGCGGTGGCCGAGTTGGCCGTGCGCGCGTTCCATGGCGAGCGCTTGCGCGTCTACACGAGCACCGACCCGGTGGGCGTCGAAGTGGGCGGGGCGGTGAAGAACGTGATGGCCATTGCCACCGGCGTGGCCGACGGCCTGCGCGAGCAGGCCGAAGCCGCCCAAGACTGGGCCAACGCGCCGGGTCTGAACGCGCGCGCCGCCCTGCTGACGCGGGGGCTCGCCGAAATGACGCGCCTGGGCGTCGCCCTGGGGGCCAAGGCCGAGTCGTTCTTGGGCCTGGCGGGCTTGGGCGACCTCGTGCTCACCGCCACGGGCGACTTGAGCCGCAACCGCAAGGTCGGCCTGCTGTTGGCCCAAGGCTTGGCGCTGGACGAGGTGCTGGGCCGCTTGGGGCACGTGGCCGAGGGCGTGTACAGCGCGCGCACGGTGCTGGCCCGCGGCGAAGCCCTGGGCCTGGACCTGCCCATCACCCGCACCGTGGTGGCCTTGCTGGAAGGCCGCCTGGCGCCGGCCCAAGGCTTGGCGCTGCTGATGAACCGCGACCCGCGGGCCGAGATTTAGCGCGCCGAGCCGGTGGCGCAGCGGCCGGCGGCGCTGAACACCTCGAAGCCTGCGGCGTCCCCGTGCAAGCGGGCCGCACCGGGCAGGGCGATCGGCCGCAGGAACTGCAACTCGATGTGGCTCAAGGCCTCGCCGCGGGCACGGGCCAGTTCGGCTTCGCAGCGCGCCAGCGTGTGCATGCCATGCACGATGGGCCGGGGCAAACCGAAGTAGCGCGCCGTCCAAGGCCAGAGGTGGATGGGGTTGGCGTCGCCGGACAGCCGGGCGTAGGCGCGACCGGCGTGGGCCGGGAGCGTCCATTCGGCCAATGGCGCGCCCTCGGGTGGGGGCTCGGCGGCGCGCTCGCGCAAGGGCCGGGCGCCGGGGTCGCGAGGGGGGCGGTACAGGCTGCTCGCCCGCAGCACGGGGCGTCCGGCCTGGCGCAGTTCGGCCTCCAGGCGCACGTTGCGCTTGCCCTCAAGGGCGGCCTGAAGGCCGATCTCGAACGGCGCTTGCACCTCCCAGGGTGCCAAGCGCGTCAAGGACTGGGCCATGTGCACCATGCCCAGCAGGCGGAAGGGAAATGCCGGCCGCAGCATCCACTCCAACTGGGCGCGCTGCAGCGCCAGGTAGTGCAAGCTCAAGGGCACCTCGGTTTCGGGGCCGAAGCCCAGGTGCGCCTTGAACGCCGACCGCTCCCGCGCGCTCAACGCGGGCGCCTGCCAGTGGGCCGGGGCCTCGGGCACGGCGCCCCCAGCGCGCGGGCGCGACAAGCCGGCGCGCAGCATCAGCCACCACGCATGGCGCGGCAGGGCCGGTGCGTTCATGCCACGGCCCCGTCGTAGCCTTGCTGACGCCAGGCTTCGAACACCGACACGGCCACCGCATTGCTCAGGTTCAAGCTGCGCTGTTGGGGGCGCATGGGCAGCCGCAGCCATTGCTCGGACGGGATGCGGGACCGCAGGTCCTCGGGAAGCCCGGAGCTTTCGCGGCCGAACACCAACCAGTCGCCGGCCTGCCAGGCGACCTGGTGGAAGCCCCGCTGCCCCCGCGTGGTGAAGGCAAACAGGCGCTCGGCGACCGGGCGCTCTTGCGCCAGAAACGCGTCCCAATCGTCGTGCACGCGCAGGTCGGCGTACTCGTGGTAATCCAAGCCAGCACGTTGCAGCAGCTTGTCTTCCAGGCTGAAACCCAGGGGGCGAATCAGGTGCAGGCGGCAGCCGGTGTTGGCCGCGAGCCGGATGACGTTGCCGGTGTTGGGAGGAATCTCCGGTTGGACGAGGACGATGTTGAACATGGATCAGTCGTGAGGACGCGGGGTGCGGGCCACCGCCCAGGCCTGGACGGACGCGGCGCCGTGCCGGCGCAAGAGCGTGGCCAAAGCCGACATCGTCGCACCCGTGGTCATGACGTCGTCGACCAGCGCGATGTGGCGGTCACGAACGTCGGCCTTTGGCGCCAGGGCGAAGGCGCGTTGCATCTGCCGCCAGCGGGCGTCGCGGGACTCGGTCTGTGCCTGCGGCAGGCTGTCCTCCACCCGCAGGACCCAGCCCGGGGCCAAGGGCACGCCGAGTTGGCCGGCCAACACCGAGGCCAGGCGCTGGCTTTGGTTGTAGCCACGCTGCGCCAAGCGGTGTGGGTGCAGCGGAACGGGCAGCAGGCACAGGGCATCGGTGGGCGCCTGTGCCGCCCGAACCGCGCAGGCCAGCAAGTGCCCCAGGGCCGGGGCGGCCCCCATTTGTTCGTGGTACTTCAACCCGTGCAGCAGGCGGTCCCAGGGCGGCGCGTAATCCACGGCGCACACCGCGCCGTCCCAAGCCGGGGGCTCGCGCAGGCAGTCGGCGCAGTGGGGCCCGAAGAGGCGCTGTGCGCAGCGAGGGCAGCGCAGCACGGCCGGGCAGAACCGCGCCAGACAGTCCTTGCACAGGCGCTCGGTCCCCCAGGCCAGGCAAATTTGGCAGCCCCCGGGCCAGGGCCATTGGGTGGGGTCAAGGCAGGCGCGCCACATGGCCACACGATACTGCGCGGCCCATGACCGAGCCCCATTCGACCGTCCCCGAGCGCGACCGCGAAGCCGCCGACCCGACCCTGCTCCAGTCCACGGGCCTGGACCCGCGGGCGGTGGCGCGTCAGGCGCGGCGCTTGCTGCGCGGGGGTGCCACGCCGTGGTTGCACGCCGAGCTGGCCGACCGCATGGCCGAGCGCTTGGGCTGGATCAAGCTGGACGTTCAGCAGGTGGTGCAGTGGCAGCCGCGATGGAGTGGGGGCGACGCGGCCCTGCGCGCACGCTACCCACAAGCCCAGCACACCTGGGTGGAGGACCTCGGCTTCGAGCGCGCCCAGCAGGAGCTGCAAGTGCCCTGGTGGAAGCCTTGGCAGGCGCCGCGCGCCACCGTGGTGACGCCCGACGAGGTTCCGGTGGGCCAAGCGCAGTTGGTGTGGGCCGGCCATGGGCTGCACGCTTGCACGCACCTGAGCGCGCGCATGGCGCAATGGCACGCGGCCTTGGCCGTGAACGGCTTTGTGCTCTTCTCTTGCTGGGGCCCGGACAGCCTGGTGGAACTGCGGCGCATGTACGAGGCCGAGGGCTGGGGGCCGGTCACCCCGTCGTGGGTGGATTTGCACGACCTCGGCGACCTCTTGGTCGAAGGCGGCTTCGCCGAACCGGTGATGGACCAAGAGCGGCTGACGCTCACCTGGACCGAGCCCGAGGCCCTGTGGCGCGACCTCGCGGCCCTGGGGGGGAACCTGCACGCCCAGCGGTTTGCGGGCTGCCGGTCCCGCGCCTGGCGAGCCGCATGGTTCGCGGCGGCCGAGCGGCATTTGCGCCGGGCCGACGGCCGTTTGGCCCTGACGCTCGAGTTCGTGGTGGGGCACGCGATCAAGCCGGTGCCGCGCTTGGAGGTGGCCAGCGAGACCCGGGTTAGCCTGGATCGAATGCGCGACGAATTGCGCAAACCACGCGGCTAAGTTGGGGTAGCGTGGGCGGCAGAAAGGACCCGTTCCATGACGCCAGCCAAGCCCCACGCCATCCCCGCTGCCGCCGAGCGATTCTTCGCCAACCATGGGCAGTTGCAGCCCATGCCCGAAGTGGCCACGCGGCTCATCAAGAGCTTTGACGACCCCAATGTCAGTTTGCGCTCGCTCGCCGACCTGATCGAGAAGGACCCCACGCTCAGCGCCCGGGTGCTCCGCTTGGCCAACAGCGCGCGCTTCAGCCCTTCGCACAACGTGGCCACCTTGATCGACGCGGCCAACACCCTGGGCCTGGACATGCTGCGCAACCTCAGCATGGCGGCCGCAATCAGCGGGCGCTTCCCCGACCTGAAGGGATTGGACCGCCGTGCCGTGTGGCGCCATGCCGCCACCACGGCAGCGCACGCGCGCACCTTGGGCAAGCTGCTGCGGCTCGACGCCGACGAGGTGTACGTGGCCGGCATGATGCTGCGCACTGGCCAACTGCTGATGGCCATCAGCGAGCCCGATCAGGTCGCCGAGGTGGAGCGCATGGCCACCGAACCCGGCAGCCGCTACTCGTTGGAGCAGCACCGCTTTGGTTGCACCCATGCGGATGTGACCGCGTCCCTGGCCGCGCATTGGCACTTCCCGGCGGCCATGGTGCAGGCCTTCACCGACGCCAACGAACCCCTCGAGGTTCGGCCCTTCTCTTTGATGGCCGCCGTGTTGCACCTGGCGGAGGTTCTGGCCGATGCCGCGGGCAGTGCCGATCCGGTGGCGGCGCTGCAAGCCGCGGTGCCCGAGTTGGTGCAGCACGTGCACCTGGACCTCGACGACCTGCGCGCCCGTGTGGCGGCGGCCGGCGACCCGGCGCAGGACGTCGACGCCCTACTGCAGTGAGTTCTTGCGCGGCGTGCCCTGCGCCACGGCGGCGCGTCGCGCTTGGACTTCTTGCTGCACCAGCACCCACTCGTCCCAGCTGGAATCGCTGACCTCCAAGCCACTCAGGTCGGCCCGTTCGGTCGGCCCAGCCGATGGGGTTTGGGGGGTGGTCGAGCCCGTCCGCGAGGACGGGGTCCAGATGCTGCGGCGGGTGAAGTTCATACCCTGCATCTTGCGCAGATGTCACCATCGGTAACACCCCCTGAAAGCGGGTGCCCCCTCAGTTGGAGGGAGGTGGGGCGAGGTGCTCGCGCACGAAGCGCACCAGGGTGCGTGCCGCCTCTCCCGCCAGGGGATGCGGCAAGGTCAAGGCCATGACGGCGCTGCCTTCCACGACGGGCAGGGTCCAGCCCGGCATCAGGTCCACCAAGCTGCCTGCCTTCAGGTCTTGCGCCACGCAGTAATCCGGGGCCAAGACCACGCCGCTGCCGGCGCGCGCCAAGCCCACGAGGCTGTCCATGTCCTCGCTGAAGGTGCAGCCCAGGCCGTCGAGCAGCACCCGCTGCGCTTGGCCCTGGGCCGAACGCCACTCCAAGGGCAGGGCGTCGCGGGCTTGTCCCAGCAGCAGCAGGGGTTGGGCTTGCAGGGCCGCCGGTTGCGTGGGGCGGGGCGTCCAATCGGGTGTGGCGTAGGCCCCCACCCGGAAGGGCATGAGGGCGGTGGCCACCCAATCGTCGGGGGGCGAGCGCGTGATGCGAAAGGCCACGTCCACGCCTTCGCGCAAGAGGTCCACCCGCCGGTCGGTGAACAGCAGTTCGAATTGCACGCCCGGGTGCGCTCGACGGAACGCCGCCAACAAAGGCACCAAGACCGCCCGGCCGAAGCTGGGCACGGCCGTGACGCGCAGGCGGCCGGCCAAGGCGGCGCTGCTGGCCCGCAGCGCCGCGCGGGCCGCGTCGCTGGCCTCCAGGACGGCCTTGGCCCGCTGCGCCAAGCGGCGCCCCGGCTCGGTCAGCCCCAAAGAGCGGGTGGTGCGGGCCAACAGCGCTTGACCGGCTTGGGCCTCGATGCTGGCGATGCGGCGGCTCACCGCAGCGCGGGTCAGGCCCAGTTGGCGCGCCGCCTGGGCAAAGCTCCCGGCTTGCACCACGCGGGCGAACAGTTCCAACGCGTTGGCGTCCAAGCCCGGATCGGCCTGGAACGAGCGAGGCAAGCCTCGAATTGTTGAGGTTTTAGAACCGGTTTGTGGCATTTGACGAATCTAGTCAATCCAAGATTGACTTTCTAGCATGCCGACCCAGATCGTTCCTCTGGAGTTGCGCATGTCCGCCACCCTGCAAGCGCCCCGTTCCCCCAACCTCGCCTTGCTGCACGCCAGCCTGGGCCTGGCCGACGAGGCCGCCGTCCACGACGAGCACCCGGTGCTCCTGCCCTTGAGCGGCCAACACCACCTGCATGCGCGTTGGTACGCGCCGCGCGGCCGCTTGCGGGCGGCCGCCCTCATCGCACCGGCCACGGGCGTGCCGCAGCGCTTCTATGCCGGGCTGGCGCGCTGGTTGGCCGCCCGCGGCTACGCCACCTTGACGCTGGACTACGCGGGGCTCTCGGCCTCGAGGGCGGCGGTGGCCGAGGGCGCCAGCATGCGCGACTGGATGCTGCGCGACCTGCCACTCGCCTTGGACGAGGTGCAGGCGCGCGCCCGCGAGGCGCAGGTGCCGGTCGTTTGGATCGGCCACTCGCTCGGCGGGCATGCCTTGCCGCTCCAGCCGGGCTTGCAGGGCATCGACGCGGCCCTGTGCATCGGCGCCCAGTTGCCGGCGTTTCATCGCTGGCCGGCGGGGCACCGCCGCTGGGGCGCCCGCTTCTTCTTCCAGCGCTACGTGCCTTGGCTGGTGCGCTGGACAGGGCGGCTGCCGCGCTGGGCCTTGGGCGGCGGTGAGGACTTGCCGGCTGCAGCCGCCATGGACTGGTCGCGATGGGGGCAACTGCCCAACTACTACGCCAGCGACCCGGACATGGCCGTCCGCCTGCGGGTGCCGGACTGGCGAGGCGTGGCGCATTTCTGGTGCGTGAGCGACGACTGGGTCTTTGGTCCGGAGCCTGCCGTGCAGGCCTTGGTGGACGCCTTTGACGGCGCGCCGGGGGTGGCTGAGCTGCACCGCCTGCGCCCGCAAGACGTGGGGCGTCGGCGCTTGGGGCACTTTGCGCCGTTTGCACGCCACGTGGGCGAGCGCTTGTGGCCGCGGGTGTTCGACCGGCTGGAGGCGGCGGTGCCGGCGCTGCGAGGCGCGCCTTAAGTCGGTCGACGGCGGATCAGGCCTTCTTCACGAACTCGGACTTCAGCCCCATCGCCCCCACGCCGTCGATCTTGCAGTCGATGTCGTGGTCGCCGTCGGTGAGGCGGATGTTCTTGACCTTGGTGCCGACCTTGACCACCAAGGACGAGCCCTTGACCTTCAGGTCTTTGACCACGGTGACCGTGTCGCCGTCTTGCAGCACCTTGCCCACTGCATCGCGCACGACGCGTGGGGCCTCGGCCACTTCCGCCGCCGCCGAGCGGCCCCACTCGTGCCCGCACTCCGGGCAAACCAGCTGCGTGCCGTCTTCGTAGGTGTACGCCGATTGGCAGGTCGGGCAAGGGGGCAGGGTGCTCATGCGATTCGTTCCGGGCAAAGGAAAAAGCCCCAGCACCTTGCAGTGCTGGGGCTTCCTGTTCTTGGCTCCCCGACCTGGGCTCGAACCAGGGACCTACGGATTAACAGTCCGGCGCTCTACCGACTGAGCTATCGGGGAACAGAGCCAAAGAGTATAGACGAGATTTTTCGGTGTTGTCTAGAGGCTGACCGAAATTCTTGCGCTGAAGGTGCGCGGTGCCAGCGGGAAGAGGTAGACGTGGCCGAAGCTGTTGGGGGCTTCGCGCCAGGCTTTGGCGTTGGTCGCGTTGTCCACGCCCAGCATGGCCGTCCAGGTTTGACCTTGCACCTGCGTGACGTAGCGAGCGCTCAAGTCCAGGCGCGTCCAGGCGGGCAGCCACAAGCTGTTGTCGGACAGCGCGGCGCGGCGGCCTTCGCGCACCAGGCTGGCTTGCGCCATGAGGCCGTCTTGCAGTTGCTGGCGCAGGCTCAGGCGCTGGCTGTCTTGCGGCACGTTGACGCTGCGCAGGCCATTGGCGGCTGCGTCCGACGAGCCTTGGCGTTTGGCATTGAGCCACTGGGCCGAGGCGAGCAACCCGCCGCCGCGCCATTTCAGGTCGGCCTGCGCTTCGAGGCCACGGTGCTGGGCCTCGCCGTCGATGCGACGCACGCAGGTGCCGGCCGCACCGCAGGCGCCGATGTCGCGCCAAGCCGGGCGGCGGATGTCGAAGGCCGCGAGGCTCCAGTCCACGGTTTGACTGCCGCTCTTCAGCCCGACTTCTGTTTGGCGGCTCTTGAGCGTGAAGGCTTGGCCGGCATTGACATAGCGGCTGCGGTTCGGCGTGACTTCGCTTTCCACGCCCTCGCCGGTGCTCAGGTAGACCCGCAGGTCCTGGGCCAGCGCCCAGGTCAGGCCCAGCCAGGGTGTGGTGAACGATTGCGGGTAGTCGGTGGGACGCGAGCCGTCGGTGCGCACGGCGGCGCGTTGCAGGCGCGTGTGGCGCAGGCCGGCGAACAACTCCCAGTCGCCCCACTGCACTTGGTCGCTGATGCCGATTTCGCGGCTGTGTTCGCGGCGGTTGGTGTTCTCGTCGGTCAAGGCCGGGTCGGGCGTGCTGACGCTGGAGCCGAACACCGACCCGGTGCCGGCGTAGTTGTAGGCCTGGCGCTGGAAGTCAGCGCGCAGGCGGTGGTCCAGCGCGTCGACGCGCAACTGGTGCGTCAGACCGCCCCACTGCAGCTTGCCCTCCAAGGTGGCCCGCAGCGCGGTGCTGGTGCGGCGCTCGTCCTCGCTGCGGAAGTCGTACAGGTCGAAGCTGCCGTTGGGGCAGTAGCGGTCGGCGTAGTAGACGTCGGCGGCGGCGTCGTAGCAGCCAAAGGGGAAGGGCACGCGGTCGTCGTTGACCGCGCGTTGCTGGCCACCGTGCACCACCAAACGCCAGTCGGGGCTGATTGTGTGCGTCCAGCGCAGGCTGGCGATGCGGTTGTCGAAGTCCACCGGCAACTGCCAAGGCGTGTCGCCCAGGTTGCGGCGGCGGTCGATCTCGCCGGCGCTGGGCAGGCGGTTGCCCAGCAGGCTGAAGCCCGGTTGGCTGGGCTGGGACTGACGGCTCCACTCGCCTTCGAGCTCCAACAAGTCCTGCGGACCCACACGCCAGTCGCTGGCGAAGGCGGCGGCCTGCCGCTCGCCTTCCGTGTTGCGCAGCCAGGGCGACAGGCGCGTGGCGCTGGCGTTCACGCGCAGGCCCAGCCCGGCGGCCGTGCGGGTGCCGGCGTCGACGCTGGCGGTCCAGGTGTTGGCCGATTCCCAACCCAGGCTCAGGTCCAAGCGCGGGGCGGTTTCGGGGCGCTTCACCACCAGGTTCAGCAGGCCGCTGGGCGCGCTGGTGCCGGCTTGCAGGCCGCTGGCCCCTTTCAGCAGTTCCACCGCGGCCTTGTTGCTCAAGTCGAAGGCGGTTTGCCCGTTCAGGGGTAGGCCATCGCGGCGCAGGTTGAAGCGGGTGTCCAGCTCGAAGCCGCGCACGCTCAGCTGCGGGATGTAGCCCAGGCTGTTGTAGCCGTCGCTCACCGAGGCGTCCAGGCGCGGCAGCGCGCTCAGGCCGGTGGCACCGAGCTCGCTCAGGCGCTCGGCGTCGACGCGCAGGGCCTGCAGGGGCAGCCGGGCGTTGGGGGTGTCGCCAAAGCCGCCCACGTTCACGGGCGCATTCAAGTTGCGTCCGGTGATGGTGACGGCAGGGAGTTGGGTTTGCGCGGCCTCCTGGGCGTGCACGAGCGCGGCCAGGGCCAAGAGAGACAGGGGGAAGAGTCGATTCGTTTGCATTGCCATCGGCGGTGGATGGCAGGTCGGCGGGCACCCCGGCCGTGGCGGCCGGGGTGACCACGCTTCCCTGCGCGAGGATTACCTCAGTCAGGTTCCAAGGGTGTTTCTCAGCCGGCCGCGTCCGTGAACGCGCCAGCACCCCTAGCGTGGATGCCGCCCCAAAGGATCCGGGGCGGCAGGTTGGCATTCTAGGCAGCGTGCCAGACTGCGGTCTTTGGCTTGCCCGTTTTGACCCCATGAGCGCCACGCCTCCCGACCTCGAAGCCCTGCACCTGCGCCTGGACGGCGCGGTGGCCGTTGTCAGCCTGAACCGGCCGGACAAGCTCAACGCCATGCACTGGCCGATGTGGCAGTCGCTGCGCGCGGCCATGCAGTGGGCCGACCGCACGCCGGAAGTCCGTGCCGTGGTGCTGCGCGGCGAGGGGGCGCATTTCACCGCCGGCATCGATCTGGCCATGATGGCCGGCCTGCAAGGCCAGATCGCCGACGACTGCGAAGCCCGCATGCGCGAGAAGCTGCGCGGGCTGATCTTGGAGTTGCAGGACACGCTCACCAGCCTGGAGCGCTGCCGCAAGCCGGTGCTGGCCGCCGTGCACGGCCTGTGCCTGGGCGGGGGCATCGACCTCATCTGCTGCGCCGACCTGCGCTTGGCCAGCGCCGACGCCAGCTTTGCCATCAAGGAGATCGACATTGGCATGGTGGCCGACGTGGGCACCTTGCAGCGCCTGCCCAAGCTGGTGGGCAGCCAGAGCTGGGTGCGCGAGTTGGCCTACACCGGCCGCAGCGTCAGCGCCGACGAGGCCCTGCAGCGTGGCCTGCTGAGCCGGGTGTTCGCCGACCGCGCGGCCCTGGACGAGGGCGTGCTGGCCTTGGCGCAGGACATCGCCACCAAGTCGCCGCTGGCGATCCGGGGCACCAAGCAGGCGCTGAACTACGCGCGCGACCACTCGGTGGCCGAGGGCCTGGAGCAGATCGCCACCTGGAACGCGGCCATGCTGCTGTCGGAAGACCTGATGGCGGTGATGATGCGCGGCAAGAAGGGCGGCGCGCCCACGTTCAAAGACTGAAGCCCAGCGCCCAACAAAAACGCCACCCGAGGGTGGCGTTTTTGCTTGAGGCCATCGACGCTTCAGTCGAACACCGGCGATTCCACGCCCAGCACCTTGTGCAGCTTGGGGCTGGTGGTCGTGTACTGAAGGTGCACGCGCTTTTCGGGGTTGATGATGGGCATCGCGCCGAAGGCGGCCAGGGCGGCTTCGTGGAAGCCGCTCAGGATGAGCTTCTTTTTGCCGGGGTAGGTGTTGATGTCGCCCACCGCGAAGATGCCCGGCACGCTGGTGCTGAACTTCTCGGTGTCCACCAAGATCTGCTTGCGCTCGAGGGCCAAGCCCCACTCGGCGATGGGGCCGAGCTTGGGGCTCAGGCCGAAGAACACCAGCACCTCGTCGCAAGGCACCACGCGGGTGACGCCGTCGCCGCCGGTGACCTTCACGCCCTTGAGGTTGCCGTCCTCGGTCTCGTCCAGGTCGGTGACCTGGCCGACGATGAACTGCATCTCGTAGGCGTCGCACAGCTCGCGCATCTTGGCCACGCTGGCGGGGGCGGCACGGAAGCCGTCGCGGCGGTGCACCAAGATGACCGACTCGGCCTTGTGCGGGTTGCCGTCGGCGTTGCCGGCGCAGAAGTTCAGCGCCCAGTCCAGCGCTGAGTCACCGCCGCCCACGATCAGCAGGTTCTTGCCGGCGAACTGGCTCGGGTTCTTCACCCGGTAGTGCACCTGGCTGCCTTCGTACTTGTCGATGCCGTCGACCTTCAGCGTGCGCGGCTGGAACGAGCCCACGCCGCCGGCGATGAAGATGGTCTTCGTCAAGAACTGCGTGCCCTTGCTGGTGGCGACGAAGAAGCGGCCGTCGTCTTGCTTTTCGACGGTGGTGACTTCCTGGCCCAGGTGGAAGGTCGCGCCGAAGGGCTCGATCTGCTTGAGCAGGTTGTCGGTCAACTCTTTGCCAGTCACCACCGGCAGCGCCGGGATGTCGTAGATCGGCTTGTCGGGGTACAGCTCGATGCACTGGCCACCGGGGTAGGCCAGGCTGTCGATGATGTGGGCCTTGATCTCGAGCAGGCCGAGCTCGAACACCTGGAACAGGCCCACGGGGCCGGCGCCAACGATGACGGCGTCGGTCTCGATGACGCCTGCGGGGGTTTGGTTCTGGGTCATTTACTTGATCAGCTCGGGCAGCTTGCCCGTCTTGTCTTTCCAGTCGTCGGCGTCGGGCAGCGGGGCCTTGCGCTTGGTGATCGAGGGCCACTTCTTGGCCAGGTCGGCGTTCAGCTTGATCATGTGCTGCTGATCGCCGGGCACATCCTCTTCAGGCACGATGGCGTTGACCGGGCACTCGGGGATGCAGACCGCGCAGTCGATGCACTCGTCCGGGTCGATGGTCAGGAAGTTCGGGCCTTCGCGGAAGCAATCGACAGGGCAGACGTCGACGCAATCGGTGTACTTGCAGCGGATGCAGGCTTCGGTAACGACGTGGGTCATGGTGGCAAGGCTCGCGCGAGGGTTGACGCCAGAAAAGGCAAAGCGCGCGATTTTAGGTGGGGGCGGGGGTTTTCCTGGGGAGGGGCTGGGAAGCCGCAGCGGCGTGTACCGGCTTTGCCACAGCCGCGCCGACTTCTTGGGCCCCCACGCCCACGGTGACGACCGTGGGGCGGCCGGCGTGAAGCGCCTGCGCGTCGGCCAAGTTCGCCAGGGCGTGGCTGCTGTGCAGGGCGTCGGCGCAGCCGGCCCGGCTGACCACCAAGGTGGGCGTTTCGGCGGGCCAGCCGGCCGCCAGCAGGCGGCGGCGCAAGGCGGGTAACTGCTTGCCCGCCATGTAGAACACTTCGGTGTCGGCAGCCTTACCAGCATGCAGATCGCCCTCGCGGGTCATGGCCGTCGTGAGGGCCACGGTGCGGCCGCTGCCGCGGCGGGTGAGCGGGCGCTGGGTGTCGGCGGCGGCGGCCGAGGCGGCGGTCACGCCCGGCACCACCTCGCTGGCGATGCCGGCCTGCGCCAGCGCTTCGAGTTCTTCTTCGAGACGTCCGAACACCGAGGCATCGCCGCCCTTGAGGCGCACCACCAAGCCGGTGGCGGTTTGGGCGTGCTGCACCAGCAAGGCGTTGATGTCACTTTGCTTGGCCGCGTGGTCAAAGCCGCGCTTGCCCACGTCCACCCAGGTGGCCTGGGGGGCGAAAGCGCGCAGGGCCGGGTCGGTCAGCGCGTCGAACAGCACCACCTCGGCCTGGCTCAGGCGTTGCACGCCACGCAGGGTGATGAGGTCGGCGGCGCCGGGGCCGGCGCTGACGAAGCTGACCCGCACGCTCACCACGCGTCGTCCTCGGCCGGGGCAGGGATGGCGTCGACCAGCAACGCACCGCTGGTGCGGTGGCTGGCCGGGTCGACCACGATCAGTGCGCCGCCCACGCGGTTGTCGGCGAAGGGCTCCACGGGCAGGGCGTGCTGCACCTCCATCTGCACGCGGCCAATGGCGTTGACCGGCAGTTCGTGCGCGTCCTGCGGCTGCAAGGTGTGGATGTCGAGCACCGAGTCGATGCTGCTGATGCGGGCCTGCACCCAGCGGTTGCCGTGGCGCACCCAGTACTTGCGGCCGGCCTTGGCGGGCTCGGTGTCCAGCCAGGCCAGGGTGGCGGGGAAGTGGGTGCGGCTGTCGGCCGTCTCGGGCGTGACGATCCAGTCACCGCGGCTCACGTCCAGCTGGCGGTCGAGGATCAGGCCCGCCGATTCGCCGGCCTTGGCGTCGGCGACCTCGTCGCCGGCACGGCGCAAGGCGGCCACGATGGCGCGCTGCCGGCTGGGCAGCACCTCGACCTCGTCGCCCACCTTCACGCCGCCGTGGGCGATGCGGCCCCACAGCACACGCGGCTGGAAGCCGGCGCCTTCGGTCTGGTAGGCGTCTTTCTGCACGAACTGCACGGGCAGGCTCAAGGGGGCGTCGGTGCGCTCTTGCGTGGTGGGCAGGCCTTCCAGCACCTGCAGCAGCGAGGGGCCGTCCCACCAAGGGGCGTCCAGCGGCTGGGTGACGTTGTCGCCGCGCAGCGCGCTCACCGGCACGGTGGCGGCCACGTTCAGGCCGGCGGCCTGGGCGAAGGCCTCGAGCGCGGCCTTGACCTTGGCAAAGCCCGGGCCGGGCTCGGCCAGCGCGTCGATCTTGTTCACGGCGAACACGATGCTGGGCACGCGCAGCAGCTGCGCCAGCAGGCTGTGGCGGCGGGTTTGCGGCAGCAGGGCCACCTCGGGCTGGCTCAGGTCGAGCTTGGTCACGTCCACCAGCACCACGGCGGCGTCGCTGCCTGCGGCGGCCGTCACCATGTTGCGCGTGTACTGCTCGTGGCCCGGGGCGTCGGCAATGATGAACTTGCGCGTCTTGGTGGCGAAGTAGCGGTAGGCCACGTCGATGGTGATGCCTTGCTCGCGCTCGGCCTCGAGGCCGTCGGTCAGCAGGCTCAGGTCCAGGGGCTTGCCGGCGGCGCGGCGGGCCAGCACGTCGAGCTGATCGGCCAGGATGGCCTGGCTGTCGAACAGCAGGCGACCGATGAGGGTGCTTTTGCCGTCGTCGACGGAGCCGGCGGTGAGGAAGCGAAGTGCTTGCATCAGAAGTAGCCCTCTTTCTTGCGCTTTTCCATCGAGGCTTCGCTGGTGCGGTCGTCCATGCGGGTCGCGCCGCGCTCGCTGACGGTCACGGTCAGCGTTTCGGCCACCACCTCGGTGGCGTTGCGGGCCGGGCTTTCCACCGGGCAGGTGCAGGTCATGTCGCCCACGGTGCGGAAGCGCACCTCCACCGTTTCGACGGTTTCGCCGTCTTGCGGCGGCGTCACTTCGGTCAGCGGCACCAGCAGGCCCTTGCGGCGCATCACCTGGCGCGGGTGGGCGTAGTACATGGGGGGCAGCGGGATGCTCTCGCGGGCGATGTACAGCCACACGTCCAGCTCGGTCCAGTTGCTGATGGGGAAGCAGCGGAAGTGCTCGCCCGGACGGATGCGGGTGTTGAACAGGGTCCACAGCTCGGGGCGCTGCTCTTTGGGCTGCCATTGGCCGAAGCTGTCGCGGTGGCTGAAGATGCGTTCCTTGGCGCGGGCCTTCTCTTCGTCGCGACGGGCGCCGCCGATGAGGGCGTCGAACTTGTGCTCTTCGATGGTCTCGAGCAGCGTCACCGTCTGGTGACCATTGCGGCTCTCCAGCGGGTGGGCCAGGCGGATGGTGCCCTTGGCCATGCTGTCTTCCAGGTGGCCGACCACCAGGCGCTCTTGCATGGTGGCCACGCGCTCGTCGCGGAAGGCGATGACCTCGGGGAAGTTGTGACCCGTGTCGATGTGCACCAGCGGAAAGGGCAGCTGCCCGCGGAAGCCGCTGGGGTGGCTGGCGTCCTTCAGCTTGAAGGCTTTCTCGGCGAGGCGCAGGACGACGCAGCTGTCTTTGCCGCCACTGAACAACAGGGCCGGGCGCTCGAAGCTGGCGGCCACCTCGCGCAAGATGAAGATGGCTTCTTCTTCCAGCGCATCGAGGTGCGCGTGGTCGACGTCGGGAATGAGGCTCATGGGGTTGGTCGCGGCGTTCATGACTTGGCGTGCAGGCCGCACTCCTTCGAAGAATCCTCCCACCACCAGCGGCCCGCGCGGAAGTCCTCGCCCACGGCGATGGCGCGGGTGCAAGGCGCGCAGCCGATGCTGGGCATGAACTGGTCGTGCAGCGGGTTGGTGGGCACGGCAAATCGCTCGACGTAGGCCCAGACTTCGGCCCAGGTCCAGTCGGCGATGGGGCTGATTTTCCGGCGGCCCTGGCCGTCGTCCTCGTCAAACGCCACCTCGGCGCGGGCGCCCGATTGCTCGCGGCGCAGGCCGGTGATCCAGGCGCTGCGGCCGGCCAGCATGCGGCCCAGGGGCTCGAGCTTGCGCACACCGCAGCAGGCCTTGCGCAGCTCGATGGACTTGAACATGGCGTCCTCGCCCTCGCGCTGTACAAAGGCGATGACGTGTTCTTGCTTGGGCTGGAACACGGCCACGTCCCGCCCGTACTGGGCCTGGATGCGCGGCAGCAGGCCCAGGGTTTCCGGGTGCAGCTTGCCGGTGTCCAGCGTGGCGATGTCGATGGGCAGCTGGTGGCGGGCGATCAGGTCGGTGACGACCATGTCTTCCACGCCCAGGCTGCTGCTTTGCACCAGGCCTTGGCCGTGGGCGATGCTGGCCTCGCGCAGGCGCTGCACGGCGGCCTCGATCTTGGCGTCCAGCGCCGGGCTCCAGCGCGCGTACAACGCGATGGCATTGCCCGCGGTCGCGGCGGCCGGGGTGGCCCAGGGCAGGGCGCTGCTGCTCATCGGGCGAACACCGGTGCCGTGGCGTGCACGTCGCCTTGGTAGAAGCCTTGCGGGAAGAAGGCCAGCGCGCGCTCGGCCGCGGCTTGGCTTTGGTCGCCGCGCAGTTGCACCTCGCTGAAACCGGTGCGGTGCAGCAGCTGCATCATGTCCACCAGCACCTGGCCGCTGGCGCGGATGGCGCCGGCGAAGCGGTAGCGGGCGCGAAGCAATCGAGCCTGGCTGTAGGCGCGGCCGTCGGTCCACTTGGGGAAGTCCAGCACCACCAGGGCGATGCGGTCCAGGTCGGGGGCCAGCTGCGCGATGTCGGCGTCGTTGGGGAACTCGATGGCCACGGGCAGGTCCGCCGGCCAGTGGCTGCGCACGGCGTGCCATTGCTCCAGGCTCAGCAGGCGGTTGGGGGCGGGGTCCGGGTCGGGCTTGGGGCCGTCTTCGCCCACCGCGTGCTGCCAAAGGTCGTGGTGCGGGTCGATGTACTTCATGGCAATTCCGATCACGCTCGCGCGGTGGCCACGCGCACGGCGTTGGCGGCGGCCTTGAAGGGGTCCAGGCCGAGGCGTTTGACGGCGTCGACGAAGCGCTCGCCGCTCAGGCGCTGGGCCTTGTAGGTGTCCAGCACGGCCTCGATGGCGTCGGCAATCTCGTCGGCCGCGAAGCTCGGGCCGATGACCTTGCCGGCCACGGCCGGGCCGCTCAGGGTGGAGCCGTCGCTGCCGCCCAAGGTCAGCTGGTACCACTCGGTGCCGTCCTTGTCGACGCCCAGCACGCCGATGTGGCCGCTGTGGTGGTGGCCGCAGGAATTGATGCAGCCGCTGATGTGCAGGTCGATGTCGCCCAGGTCTTCCAGCTCGTCGAGGTCTTGGTAGCGCTCGGCGATGTCGGCGGCGATGGGCAGCGAGCGGGCGTTGGCCAGCGCGCAGTAGTCGCCGCCCGGGCAGGCGATCTGGTCGGTCAGGCGGCCGGCGTTGGGCGTGGCAAAGCCGGCGGCGCGCGCGGCTTGGAACAGATCGGGCAGGTCGGCCTCCTTCACCCAGGGCAGCACCAGGTTTTGGCGGTGGCTCACGCGCAGCTCGCCGTGGCTGAAGCGGTCGGCCAGCGCGGCGGCGGTGTCCATCACGTCGGCGGTGGTGTCGCCCGGTGGGATGCCCACGCGCTTGAGGCTCAGGGTGACGGCGCGGTGGCCGCTGACGCGGTGGCCGTGCACGTTGCGCTGCAACCAGCGCTGGTAGGCGGGCTCGGCGTTCAGCGCCGCCACGTCGATGGCGGGCGCAGGCCTCACGCCCTCGGGGTCGACGAAACCGGCCTTCACGCGGGCCAGCTCGGCCTCGGGGATCAGGTGCTCGTTGCCGCCAGCGTCATCGGCCAGGATGGCGGCGAATTCGGCGTTCACGGCGTCGACGAACTTCTGCCCCTCGGCCTTCACCAAGATCTTGATGCGGGCCTTGTAGAGGTTGTCGCGGCGGCCGGCCAGGTTGTAGACGCGGACGATGGCCTCGATGAAGACCAGGATCTGCTGCCAGGGCACGAAGGCGTTGATCTCGGTGGCGACGATGGGCGTGCGGCCCATGCCGCCGCCCACGAAGACCTGGAAGCCCACCTCGCCGGCGGCGTTCTTCTTCAGCTGCAGGCCGATGTCGTGCCAGAGGATGGCGGCGCGGTCTTCCTCGGCGCCGCTGACGGCGATCTTGAACTTGCGCGGCAGGTGGGCGAACTCGGGGTGCAGCGTCGACCACTGGCGCAGGATTTCGCAGTACGGCCGCGCGTCGACGATCTCGTCAGGGGCGATGCCCACGAAGGCGTCGCTGGTGATGTTGCGGATGCAGTTGCCGCTGGTCTGGATGCCGTGCATGTCAACGGCCGCCAGCAGATCCATCACGTCGGCGCTTTTGTCCAGCGGGATCCAGTTGTATTGCAGGTTCTGCCGCGTGGTGAAGTGGCCGTAGCCGCCTTGGCCGGCGAAGGGGCCGCTGCTGACCACGTCGTACTCGCGGGCGATCTTGGCCAGCTGGCGGAGCTGGCGGCTGCTCAGCTCGCCGTAGGGAATGGCCACGCGCAGCATGGGCGCATGGCGCTGCACGTACCAGCCGTTCTGCAGGCGCAGCGGGCGGAAGTCGTCGGCGCTCAGCTCGCCGCGCAGGTGGCGTTCGAGCTGGTCGCGGTACTGCGCGGCGCGCTGGTGGACGAACTGGCGGTCGAAGTCGGTGTAGCGGTACATAGGATTAGCTCAAAGCCTTCCAGATGTTGAAGGCGCTGATCAGCACGATGACGCTGCCCACCAGGCCCAGCAAGGCCTTGGTGTGCAGCTTGCTGGTGAGCAGGGCGGCAAAGGGGGCGGCGAACAGGCCGCCGACCACCAGGCCGGCCACCGTCGTCCAGGGGCTTTCGCCCACGAGCACGGCGAACACGCCGGCGCTGATGAAGGTCAGGAAGAACTCGGCCAGGTTCACCGAGCCGATGGTCATGCGGGGGTCGTTGCCGGTGCCCACCAGCGTGGTGGTCACCACGGGGCCCCAGCCGCCGCCGCCCACGGCGTCGACGAAGCCGCCGAACAGGCCCAGCTTGGCCACGTGCTTGGGCTCCTCGCGGCGCGGCTTGATCTTGCGAAAGATCTTGCTGATGACGTAGAGGCCCATCAGCAGCAGGTAGGCGGCGATGAAGGGCTTGATGGCCTTGCCGTCGATGCTCGACACCAGCCAGGCGCCGGCGGCCGCGCCGATCATCCCGGGCACCAGCAGGCGCAAGAACAGGCGCTTGTTCACGTTGCCCAGCTTGATGTGCGAGATGCCCGACACGCCGGTGGTGAACACCTCGGCGATGTGCACCGACGCGCTGGCCACCGCCGGGCTGGTGCCCGTGGCCAGCAGAAAGCTGGTGCTGGTGATGCCGTAGGCCATGCCCAGCGCACCGTCCACCGTCTGGGCCAGCAGGCCCACGGCGGCGGCCAGCCAAAACTCGCGGCTGCTCAGTGCCTGTCCGATCAGCTCGAAGCCGCTGTGGCCCGCGCCCGGCTGGGTGAACAAGCGCGTGGCCAGGGCGATGGTCACGGCCATCAGCAGGAAGACCACCGACCACATCGCGAAGCGCAGCACCGGCTGGTGCGGGTCGCCCGCGTGCGTCACGGCGTTCTCCAGCGGCGGCAGGCCGAGCGCGGCGTGCTCGGCGTTCACCGGGTTGTCGCTGAGGTCGAGGTCGCGGATCTTCATGGAAGGCGCGACTCTAAAGACGGCTGCTTATTCCATCAACGAAATATTCGTTCTCTTCATATTCAAATGAAGAATAAGAGTCAGCGACTGGGCTCCCGCCAGGCCGCCGCCCCCAGCAGCACCACGCGCAGTTGCCGCACGAAGGTGTCGGTCATCTCGGCTTCGAGCAGGGCTTGCTCGGGGGGCAGGTCCAGCATCTCGGGCGCGGCGGCCAGCATGGTCGTGACGATCAGGCCGCACACCATCTGCAGGCTCGTCGTGGGCATGTCCGGGAACACGCCCAGGCGCCGGAAGTCCTGCGCCATCTCGTTCGTGAAGTGCGCCACCTCGTTGCGGATGGCCAAGCGCAGGATGCGACTGCCCCCGGCTCGTTCGCTGGAGATGAACAAGAAGGTGGGGCGGTTGGCGTTCACGTACTCCTGGTAGACCTTGACCGAGCGGCGCACGGTGGAGCCTTGGCTGGCCCCCATCTCGCGGGCCTCGCGCAGCAGACGCCGCAACGTGATGCCCACCTCTTCCACCAGGGCCAGCCCGAGTTCGTCGGTGTTGCGGAAGTGCCGGTAGAAGGCATTGGGGGCCACGCCAGCCTCGCGCACGATCTCGCGCAGCGCCAGGCTGGTGAAGCTGCGCCCCTCGGCGATCAGCGTCAGCGCCGCCTGCATCAGCGCGTGACGCGTCAGGTCCTTGCGCTCGGCGCGCGACAGGCTGTCCTTGCGGAGGCTGGCATCGGTCATGCGGCCATTCTGCCTGTCCCGGCCTTCGGGGCTTCGGGGTGGATTGACGAATGTTCTTGGGTGCTGTCCTCTAAAGAGTGCTCGAGTCCAACCATGTCGGTGGACAGTTGTACACAATGCGGGCGCCGCACCCCGTCGGGTGTCCAGGAACCCCCATGCCCAGCACCGCCACCCCCGCACGCCCCTTGGCCGAGCGCCTCAGCCAGCCCCTGGTGCGTTGGCTGCGCCACCCCTTGGTGGACAACGTGGTGCGTCTGAGTGCCATCGAGGAGGCGCTGCAGCTGCTGCGCCCCACCGCCTCCCTGACCGAGGTGCGCGCCCGCGTGCTGGCCGTGCGCGACGAAACCCCGGACACCCGCACCTGGCTGCTGCAACCCAACGCCTTGTGGCGCGGCCACCAAGCCGGCCAGCACGTCACCGTCCGCACCGTGCGCAACGGCCGGCGCGTGCAGCGCCCGTACAGCCTCTCCAGCGCCCCGGACGACGGCCCCCTGGCCATCACCGTCAAGCGCCAGCCGGGCGGGCTGGTGTCGAACCACCTGCACGACGCCCTGCGCGTGGGCGACGTGGTGGCGCTGGGTGCCGCCGAGGGCGACTTCGTGCTGCCCGCCGTGCCGCCCGCGCGGCTCGCCTTGCTCAGCGCCGGCAGCGGCATCACGCCCGTCATGGCCTTGCTGCGCGCGCTGCGCCGCCTGGGCCATGCCGGTGCGGTCGACTTCGTGCACGTCTGCCGCACGCCGCAAGACCTGATCTTTGGCGACGAACTGCGCGCCCTGGCCAGCGGGTGCCCGGAACTGCCCGGCCTGCGCGTGCACCTGCACTTCAGCGCCAGCGCGGGGCGATGGACGCCCGCCGAGCTGGCCGCCGCCGTGCCCGACTGGGCTGGGCGCCCGACCTGGCTGTGCGGGCCTGCCGCCTTCATGGACGCCGTCGACGCCCATTGGGCCGCCCACGGCGCGCGGGCCCCGCTGCGCCGCGAGCGCTTTGCGCCGGCGTGGACGCCTCCCCAGCCCTTGGAAGCGCCCGTGATCGTCCAAGCCCAGCGCGCCGGCCGCCGCTTCGCCAGCACCGGCGCCACTTCGCTGCTGCAGCAGGCCGAGCAAGCCGGCCTCGCGCCCAAGCACGGCTGCCGCATCGGCATCTGCCGCTCCTGCCAGTGCGTGAAGCGCAGCGGCACGGTGCAAAACCTGCAAACCGGCGCGCTCAGCAGCGAGCCGAACGAACTCATCCGCCTGTGCGTCAGCGCCGCACGCTCCGACCTGACCCTCGACCTATGAGAGGGTGAAAGCGGATCGCACATGCCCGCCTTGACCGCCCAAACGCCCCCACTCGTCGTTGCGAATGCTCGCCGTAGCACGAGCTACGGCTGTGCTTCGCGCCTAGATCGGGGCCGCTTGGGCGGCCCTTTCGGGCATATCCGATCCCCTCTCACCCTCTGAAACGCCATGAGCTTCGCCGCCCCCACCCACCTCACCCGCGAACAAGTCGCGCAGTTCCAAACCGAGGTCGACGCCATTCGCGAGCGGGTGATGAACGACCTCGGTCAGGCCGATGTCGACCACCTGCGTCGCATCATTTGGCGCTGCCGCGCCAGCGAGGCGGCGGGCCGCGCGCTGCTGCACTTCGGCGTGGGGCCGCTCAGCTGGCTCGGCGGCGTGCTCGCCCTGGCCCACGCCAAGATCCTGGACAACATGGAGATCGGCCACAACGTCATGCACGGCCAGTACGACTGGACGGGCGACCCGGCGCTGAATTCGCAAACCTACGAGTGGGACATCGCCTGCGACGGCGAAAGCTGGCGCCACTCGCACAACGTGGTGCACCACACCTACACCAACATCCTGGGCAAGGACCGCGACCTGGGCTACTCGCTGCTGCGCATGACGCCCGAGCAGCGCTGGAAGCCCCGCCACTGGCTGCAGCCCATCGCCAACGCCATGCTCGCCCTGGGCTTCCAGTACGGCGTGGGCTCGCACGACCTGGAGCTGGGCCGCTACAAGCACGGCGCCCTGCCCAAGCCCGTTTTCATGGACCGCTGGAAGCGCTTCCGCCGCAAGGTGGGCCTGCAGTGGGCCAAGGACTACGCGCTGTTCCCGCTGCTGGCCTGGCACGGCTGGCTGCGCGTGCTGGCCGGCAACGCCGCGGCCAACCTGCTGCGCAACCTCTGGACCTACCTCGTCATCTTTTGCGGCCACTTCACCGAAGGCGTGGCCATCTACCGCCCCGAAGACTGCGAGAAGGAAACCCGCGGCGACTGGTACCTGCGCCAGCTGGCCGGCTCCAGCAACCTCACCGGCCCGCGCTGGTTCCACGTGCTGACGGGGCACCTGAGCCACCAGATCGAGCACCACCTGTTCCCCGACATGCCCGCGCACCGCTACGCCGAGGTGGCGCCGCAAATCCAAGCGCTGTGCGCGAAGTACGGCCTTCGCTACAACACCGGCAGCCTGTGGAAGCAGTACGGCACGGTGATGAAGCGGATTTGGGTGAACACGTTCCCGCCCAAGGCCGTGCCCGCCTGATCACCCCTGCGGCCGCGGCCCCGCGCTCACCAGCACGGCATCCGCCGGGCAATGGCGGCGCGCTGGCCAGGTTTGCAGCGTGTCGGCAGCCGCCGCGCGCAGCTGTGCCTGCACGGACGGCGCCAAGCCGTTGTCGATGTCCGGCAGCGCGCGCGGCGAGCCCCCGGTGATGGTGCTGTACAGCACCAGCGCCGCCAGGTAAGCGCCCGGTACGTCGGCATGGTTGCCGTCGTCACTGTGCAGGCGCAGCGCGGGGTGGCGCTGCAGCGCCAGGTCCCAAGCCTGCCCAATGGGCGCCACGCAGGCTGGCTGCACCTGCGCAATGCCCACGTGCAAGTCGTGAATCTGGGCCGTCTCCGGCACCCCCAGCCGTGGCCACTCCGGGAACAGCACGGGCAGCGCCCGCTGGCCACGCGCGGCTTGCACCAGAAGTTCGGCCTCCTGCGTGGAGTAGCTGTACTGCCCCGTGGTGCTGTACTTCTGCGCCTGCAGCACCACCGCCGTCCAAGGCTGGCTGCGCAGCAGCGCCATCGATGGCCCGTGGGCCAGGCGTTCGTCCAAAAACATCCAACCTGGCGCCACCGCAACGGCCACCGTTCTGCCCGGCAGACCGCCACGCAGCAGGGCCGCCAGCTGCTCGGGCAAGCGGGCCGACGAGGTGTGGCTGTTGCCCATCATCAGCACGCTGACCTCGGCAGTGAGCGTGGTCGGTGGCGTTGGCGCGCTGGCGCTGCTGTCGTTGGCGGTGTTGCCACCACCGCCGCCACAGGCGGCCAGTAGGAAGGTGCCAACCCAAGTGGCCCACCAGCGGCGGGCCGGCGGACGGGAGCGGTCAGGGAATGGGGTGGGGGGCGAAGTGCGGCTGGGGGTCATGCGCCGCAGTAAACCTGTCGCCTGGCCTGTGCCGCAAGGCTTGTGCGATCCAGGAAACATCCAAAAGATATTTCACTTGGTACAACAGCTACTTAGGAGCGTGCGCGGTCAAGGAGCTATGCGCATTTCGTTGAGTCATGCGGGATAGATGTTTTGGATCTTGGGGCAGCGGGCAAGTGACACCCCCTCCAAGTAACTGGGGAAAAAGGTCAGTCTGCAATTCGTGCTACGGATTCAACGGCCCTCGCTCAGATTCCTTGCTAAACAATCAGGGCAATCAAAATACAGATCGGAGAAATGATTGCATGCAGCGTTAGCAATTTGTCAAAAAAATCTGCGAGGTATGCGTTATCAAAGCTCAGACTGAGCGTGCCCAATGAGGCTGGCAGCTCCTTTGTGCGGCGCCAAGCTGCGTAAGAAAAATAAGAGCCGAAACCGACTGACATCAAGAAAAGTAAAAAGCTATCGAACCGTGTGGATATGTATATGCCGAGCACAAAGTAAATGAGCGGCGAGGTGATTAAAGTCCATCGCAAAAGCGCGGGAAATGAAGTTTTAATGCCTGGGTTACTCATTTTCAAGCATCGAAGCAGTCCAATGTTGAGCGTGAATTGACTTCAAGACGGCTCCTTCTCTCTGTGCCGAGGAGTGGTCACGGAATCGCAGTGCTGACCAACTGCTCCAGCACTGCCGCCATCTCCTGCATTCGCGTGGGCCAAGATTGCTGGCCCGCCAGCGAAAACCCGCGCAGCGCCTCGGCGTCCGCTTCGGTATTGCCCGAGCTTTCCCAAAGTGATGCTTCCTCAGCCTCTGCCAAGGCCAAGTCGAGCGGCTTCCCGCCCGCAAACGCTTGCAAACTCGCCGGCCGCCGCGGGTGCGGATAGGCCTCCCCCTCACACCCCTTGAGCAACAAGCTCGGCCCGTCCAGTTGAGGCAGCACCGTCGCCAGGGCATCCAGGAAGTCGCCATGCGTCACGGCCGCCACGCGCACGCTGTGGCCGCGGGAGGGGTCGAGCAGCTTGGCCATCGTGTGCGCGCTGTTGCGCAGGCCCAGGCGGGGACGCAGGGCCATGAGGCGGTCAAGTCCCGGGCAGAGCAGGGCGGTGGGCAGCACGGCCAGGTTCTGGGCGTTCAGGCGCTCTTGCGCCTCGGCCAGGTTGGTGCAGAGGGGGTGGCCCAGGGCGGCGAACAGGGCGAAGGTGTCGCCGCGGGCGGCGCCGAAGTCCTTGCGGCCGTGCACGAGCACGGGCACGCCTTGCTGGGCCAGGTGCAGGGCCAGCAGGGGCATGAGGTTCAAGAGCTTGCGCGCGCCGTTGAGCGTGGGCAGCAGCACGACCCGCTTCGGGTGCTGCAGGCGCTGCACGCGGGCCTGCATGGCGTCGTGAAAGCCCAGCAGCTCGTCCACCGATTCGCCCTTGACGCGCAGGGCCAGCACGATGGCGCCCAGGCGCAGCTCGTCGACCTCGCCGTCCAGCATGGCGCCGAAGAGGGCGGCGGCTTGCGCGCGGCTCAGGTCGCGGGCGCCCCGGGCGCCGCGGCCGATTTCTTTGATCAGGGCGGGGAGGTCGAGGGGCGGTGCGGCAGGCGGGCTCATGGCCGGTTCAGTGTAGGCAGACGGGCATCGCCTAAACTCCCGCCCTTCCTGTCGCCCGCGCGTGCCCCGCACGCGAGGCCTGTGGCAGGCAATGCGCCGATGTCCCTCGCTGGCTTCTGCCCGTTCAACCTCTCTCATTTTCTGGAGCCACACCATGGGCAACAAGATCCGCACCGAAGCCGACCGCAAGGCCACCCCCCGTCCCGTCGCCCCCAAGGGCGTGACTTACACGACCGCCCGCGGCCAAAAGCGCAGCCAAGAGCGCGGCTCGCACACCCGCAGCAAGAAGAACCCGGGCAAGCGTCCGCACCAAGGCTGATCGGTCTTCCGAACTCCTTCCGCACGGCGCCCCTGGGCGCCGTTGGTTTTTCAGCTTGACGCCTCCGCCATGCTCCGCATCACCGACCTTCGTCTGCCCTTGAATCACGCCGAGCCTGCCTTGCGCGCGGCGGTGATGGCGCGCTTGGGCCTGAAGCGCGACGCCGAGTTGGTGGCATTCACGGTATTCAAGCGCGCCTACGACGCGCGCCGCAAGACCGACATCCAGCTGATCTACACGCTGGACTGCGAGCTGGCCGAGGCCGCGAAGGAGGCCGCGCTGCTGGCCCAGGGCGACCCGCACCTGCGCCCGAGCCCGGACACCACCTACCGCAACGTGGCGCAAGCGCCGGCGGACTTCTACGCCAGCGGCGAGAAGCTGCGCCCGCTGGTGGTGGGCTTTGGGCCTTGCGGCCTGTTCGCGGCCTTGGTGCTGGCGCAAATGGGCCTGAAGCCCATCGTGCTGGAGCGGGGCCGCGCCGTGCGCGAGCGCACCAAGGACACCTGGGGCCTGTGGCGGCAAAGCGTGCTGCAGCCCGAGAGCAACGTGCAGTTCGGCGAGGGCGGGGCGGGCACGTTCTCCGACGGCAAGCTCTGGAGCCAAATCTCCGACCCGCGGCACCTCACCCGCAAGGTGCTGACGGAGTTCGTGAAGGCCGGCGCGCCGGAAGAGATCCTCTTCGTGAGCAAGCCGCACATCGGCACCTTCCGGCTGGTGAGCATGATCGAGAGGATGCGCGCCGACATCACCGCGCTTGGCGGCGAGATCCGCTTCCAGCAGCGGGTGACGGACGTGCTGATCGAGGACGGCCACATCCGCGGCGTGACGCTGGACAGCGGCGAGCAGCTGCGCGCCGACCACGTGGTGATGGCCCTGGGCCACAGCGCGCGCGACACCTTCGCCATGCTGCAGCAGCGCGGCGTTTATATGGAGGCCAAGCCCTTCTCGATCGGCTTTCGCATCGAGCACCCGCAGTCGGTCATCGACCGCGCGCGCTTCGGCCCCAACGCCGGCCACCCGATCCTGGGCGCGGCCGACTACAAGCTGGTGCACCACGCCAGCAACGGGCGCTCGGTGTACAGCTTTTGCATGTGCCCCGGCGGCACGGTGGTGGCGGCCACGTCCGAGCCGAACCGCGTCGTCACCAACGGCATGAGCCAGTACTCGCGCGCCGAGCGCAACGCCAACGCCGGCATCGTGGTGGGCATCAACCCGCAGGACTACCGGCAGGACGGCCTGTCCAGCGGCCCCGTGAACCCGCTGGACGGCGTGGCCTTCCAGCGCATTTGGGAAAGCCGCGCCTACGAGCTGGGCGAGGGCGGCTACCGCGCGCCCGGCGCCTTGGTGGGCGACTTTTTGAAGCGCCAGCGCTCGGCGGTGTTCGGCGAGGTGGAGCCCTCCTACAAGCCGGGCGTGACCCTGACCCAGGTGGCCGACCCCGAGCGCCCGGTGCTGCCGCACTACGTGCTGGACGCGATTCGCGAAGCGCTGCCCGCCTTCGGCCGCCAGATCCGCGGCTTCGACCGACCCGACGCCGTGCTGACGGGCGTGGAAACGCGCACCTCGTCGCCGCTGCGCATCACGCGCGGCAAGGACCACCAAAGCCTGAACGTGAAGGGCCTGTACCCGGCGGGCGAGGGCGCGGGCTACGCCGGCGGCATCATGTCGGCGGGGGTGGACGGCATCGAGGTGGCCGAGTCGGTGGGGCGTTCGATCTTGGGCGTGGCCGCGTGATGCGCCGCCTGTGGACCCTGGCCCTGGCGGGCCTGATCGGCCTGTTGAGCGCGTGTTCGGTGATGGGCCCCGCCCCGGCGCCGCAGCCTGGGCCGCCGTCGCCCGACCCCACGCCGCCCCCGCGCGTGCTGAAGGCCCCCAAAGTGGCCCTGGCCCTGGGCGGTGGCGCGGCGCGCGGCTTTGCGCACATCGGCGTCATCCAGGTGCTGGAAGAAAACGGCATCAAGGTAGACCTGGTGGCCGGCACCTCGGCCGGCAGCCTGGTGGCGGCGCTGTACGCGAGCGGCAAGTCGGGCCAGGAGATGGCCAAGTTGGCCGAGACGATGGACGAGGGCGCCATCACCGACTGGAGCTTCCCGCTCAAAGGGCTGATCAAGGGCGAGGCCCTGGCCCGCTACGTGCGCCAGCAAACCGGCGGCAAGACGATCGAGCAGCTGCCCGTGCCCCTGGGCATCGTGGCCACCAATTTGCATGACGGCAGCGGCGTGCTGTTCCGCAGCGGCGACCTGGGCCTGGCCGTGCGGGCCAGCAGCGCGGTGCCGGCGGTGTTCCAGCCGGTGGAGATCGGCGCGCGCACCTTCGTGGACGGGGGCCTGGTGGCCCCGGTGCCGGTGCGCTACGCGCGGCAGATGGGGGCCGAGGTGGTGATCGCCATCGACATCAGCTCGCCGCCCGACCCCAAGACCAAGACCGACCCCTTCAGCATGCTGATGCAAACGGTGGCCATCATGGGCCGCAGCATCAACAGCCTGGAGCTGCGCGAGGCCGAGGTGGTGCTGCGCCCCGACCTGAACGGCGTGGCCAGCAGCGACTTCAGCGCCCGCAAGCAGGCCATCGCGGCCGGCCGGGCCGTGGCGCTGGCCATGCTTCCACGGCTGAAAGCGGCGGTGGCGCCGCGTTGATCACACCCGGGCGGGTGCCGCTGGTGCCGCCTGGAGCGACTTGAGCGCCGATTGCGTGCTGCGGATGCGGCGCATCACCTTGCCCAGCAGGCTCAGGGCAAAGGCGGGGTCCTCCCGCAGGTAATCCAGCACGCCTTCGCGGTTGACGCACACGACCTCGCTGGCTTCCAGGGCTTGCACGCTGGCGATGCGCGGCCCGCCGTCGAGCCCCATCTCGCCCACGTAGTCGCCCGGCTCGCAGTGGCCGTACAACAGCTCGCGCTCCTCGGGCCCGCTGCGGCCGAACACCCGCAGGCGGCCGCTGAGCAGGATGTAGAGCGCGTCGCCGTGGTCGCCCTCGCGCAGCAGCAAGTCGCCGGCGTTCAGCGATCGCGCGATGCCGCGTTGCGCCAGCGCGGCCAGTTGCGGGAATTGAGCGGCAAAGGGGGCGGGAACGAGGGCCATGCGGCCGATGCTAGCCCCGGCCGGCCGGCCCGCCACTCAGCACAAATCCTGCCAAGCCTCGGGGGTGTTGAGGTTGGCGAAGGCCTGGCCCGCATCCGGCCAGGCCACCGCCACGGCCGGCAGGCTGCGCAGAAAGCCGAGCAGGCGACGCTCGCCGCCCGCCAGGGCCGCCGCCAAGCGCGGGCGCGTGCGCACGTGCAGCAGCGCGTGCGCGGGCTCGGGGCCGCGTGGCGGCATCGGGTAGGCGGCGTCCGCCGCACCCACGGCGGCGTGCAAGCGGGCGCACAGGTCCAGCGGCAGCAAGGGGGTGTCGCAGGCGGCGAGTTGCACCCAGTCCCAACCGTGGGCTTCGGCGTGGGTCAGGGCGGCCAGCATCCCAGCCAGCGGGCCGTCGAAGGCTTGGGGGTCGGCGTCGGCCAGCACGGGCCAACCGCGCAGCGCGTACACCTCGGCATGCCGGTTGGCGCTCAGGGCGACGGCGCCCACTTGCGGCGCCAGCCGGGCGAGAACGGCGTCCACCAAGGGCGTGCCGCGCCAAGGCTGCAAGCCCTTGTCCACCCCGCCCAGGCGGCTGCCGCGGCCACCAGCCAGCACGAGGCCGAGGGTGCCGGGCATGGGCCTCAGCCCCCAATGAAGGACATTTCGACCCGCTGGCGCGTGCGCAGCCACTCGGCCTCGGGCGTGGCGGCCAGGCGCAGGGCCGAGTAGCGGTCTTGGCGCTGGGCCCAGTGACCGGCCACGTGGGCGCGCAGGGTCTCGTCGTCGACGTTGGCGTCGCGCAGCCAACGGCGCAGGTCCAGGCCTTGGTGCCCGAACAGGCAGGTGAACAGGCGGCCGTCGGTGCTCAGGCGGGCGCGGGTGCATTCGCCGCAGAAGGCCTGGGTGACGCTGCTGATGAAGCCCACCTCACCGGCCCCGTCGTCGTAGGCCCAGCGCTGGGCGGTTTCGCCGGGCTCGCTCGGGTCCAGCGGGTGCAGGGGGTGTTCGGCGTGCAGGCGTTGGCGCAGCTGCTGGCTGGGCACCACGTCGTCCAGGCGCCAGCCGTTGCTGGCGCCCACGTCCATGAACTCGATGAAGCGCATGACCACGCCGGTGCCGCGGAAGTGGCGCGCCAGGGGCAAGAGCTCTTGCTCGTTGACCCCGCGCTGCACCACGGCGTTGACCTTGATGGGCCCCAGGCCGGCTTCGCGCGCGGCCTCGATGCCGTCCAGCACGTCGGCCACGGGAAAGCCGACGTCGTTCATGCGGCGGAACACCGCGTCGTCCAGGGCGTCCAGGCTGACCGTGACGCGCTGCAGGCCGGCCGACGCCAGCGCACGCGCGTGCTTGCGCAACAGCGAGCCGTTGGTAGTCAGGGTGAGGTCCAGGGGGTGCCCGTCCGGCGTGCGGAGCTGGGCCAGTTGCTCGACCAGCGTTGGCAGGCCGCGTCGCAGCAAGGGCTCGCCGCCCGTGAGGCGGAGCTTGCGCACGCCCAGGCCGGCGAACACACGGGCCGTGCGAGCGATCTCTTCGAAGCTCAGCAAGTCGCCGTGCGGTAGGAACTTGTGCCCCGGGCCGAACACCTCCTTGGGCATGCAGTAGGTGCAGCGGAAGTTGCAGCGGTCGGTGACCGAGATGCGCAGGTCGCGCAGCGGGCGCTGCAGGGCGTCGAGGACGGCTTGCCCCGGAGGCACGTGCACGGCCGAGGCTGGGCGCAGGCTGTGCAGGGGGATGCGGACCTCGTTCATGGCCGGGCATTGTGCCCAGGGCCGCGCGCTCAGGAGGCCGGCTGGGTGGCGCGGCGGGCGCCGGTGAAGCGGCGCGACCAGTAGGCGTCGCGCATGTCTTCCACGCGAACGACGGCGCCAGCCCGCGGGGCGTGGATGAACTTGCCATCGCCCAAGTAGATGCCGACGTGGGAGAAGGTGCGCTTCATGGTGTTGAAGAACACCAGGTCGCCGGGCTTGAGGTCGGCGCGGTCGATGGTCAGCAGGCTGTCGCTGCGGGCTTGCTCGTCGGCGCGGCGGGGCAGCACGAGGCCCAGGCTGTGCTCGAAGACGTAGCGCGTGAAGCCGCTGCAGTCGAAGCCGTCTTCGCCGTTGTTGCCGCCGCGCACGTAGGGCACGCCCAAGAAACCCATGGCGCGCCGCACCATGGCGCCCGCGCCGTCGCGCACGCCGCTCAGCCAACCGCGCTGCTCGCCCGCCGGGGCCGCGGTCTCGCCTTCGGCCGGCGGGCCGATCCAGCCTTGGTTTTGGAGGAACTTCTGCAGCCCGGCGGGCGAAGCGCTCGGCTGGCTGGCCGCCGGCTTGGGGGCTTCGGCGGCGTCGGGTTCCACGGGGCCGGCCGGCGCGGCTTGTGCCATGCCCAGCGCAAGGGCGCAGGCAAAAGGCAACAAGAAGCGCAGAACTGACGTCAAAAGTGTGGATCCGTTGGGATTGGTTGGCATTCGGCCCAGCGAAGCTGCCGGGCGACCCGCTGACGCGGGCCAGGAGCCTTGCGAAGCCGCGAAGTGTGGGCCCCGGGCGGAGGGGGTGTCAACCCAATCGACCCGCGATCCCGGTCGAATTTCAGGGCAAACCCCAGGCGGCAAAGACCGCGCTGGTCAGCCCCACGTCAGGCAGCGCTTTTCACAATCTTGGCCTCCCACAGCCCTGGACCGACCCCGCCATGACCCTGAGCGCTCAAGCCGACCCGACCGGCCAGTACGCCGCGTTTTACGACCGCTCGCTGGCCGAGCCCGAGGCCTTTTGGGCCGAGCAGGCCGGCTTGATCGACTGGTTCGAGCCGTGGCACCAAGTCTTCGACGGCAGCCAACCGCCGTTTGCCAAGTGGTTCGTGGGCGGGCGCACCAACCTGTGCCACAACGCCGTGGACCGGCATGCCGCCACCCGGCCCGACGCGGCGGCGCTCATTTGGTCGTCGACCGAGGTGGACCAAGAAAAGACCTGGACCTTTGCCGAGTTGCTGCGTGAAGTCCAGGCCATGGCCGCTGTGCTGCAAGACCAAGGCGTGGGCGAGGGCGACCGGGTGTTGATTTACTGCCCGATGGTGCCCGAGGCGGTGTTCGCCATGCTGGCCTGCGCTCGCATCGGCGCGATCCATTCCGTGGTGTTCGGCGGTTTCGCCTCGCTGTCGTTGGCGGGTCGCATCGACGACGCTCAGCCCAAGCTCATCGTCAGTTGCGACGCCGGCAGTCGCGGCGGCAAGGTCACGGCCTACCAGCCGCTGCTGGAGGAGGCCCTGCGCCAGAGCACGCACCGCACGGAGCGGGTGCTGTGGATCGACCGCGGCCTGCAGCCCCTGCAACGCACGGCGGGCCGCGACCTGGTGTGGCACGAGGAGCGCGAACGCGTGGCCGGCCGTGCCGTGCCCTGCGCGGCCCTGGAGAGCAACCAGATCAGCTACACCCTGTACACCAGCGGCACCACGGGCAAGCCCAAGGGCGTGCAGCGCGACGTGGGGGGCTACGCGGTCGCCCTGGCCATGTCAATGAAGCACATCTTCGACGGGCGACCCGGCGAGACCTACTTCAGCACCAGCGACATCGGCTGGGTGGTGGGGCACAGCTACATCGTGTACGGCCCGCTCATCGCCGGCATGGCCACCCTGATGTACGAAGGGTTGCCCGTGCGTCCCGATGCGGGCGTCTGGTGGCGCTTGGCGGCCAAGCACAAGGTGAGCGTGATGTTCAGCGCGCCGACGGCGGTGCGCGTGCTGCGCAAGGCCGATCCGGCCTACCTGACCCAGAGCGACCTCAGCGGCTTGCGCAGCCTGTTCTTGGCGGGCGAGCCCTTGGACGAGCCGACCGCGCGCTGGATCCGCGATGCGCTGGGCAAGCCGGTGATCGATAACTACTGGCAAACGGAGACCGGCTGGCCGATCCTGACCTTGGCCCGGGGCGTCGCCCCCATGCACGAGCGCCTGGGCAGCCCGGGCGTGCCCATGCCCGGCTACCGCGCGGTGCTCGTCGACCCCGAAACCGGAGAGCCCGTGACCGAGCCCGGCCACAAGGGCGTGTTGGCCATGGACTACCCGCTGCCGCCGGGATGCTTGCAAACGGTGTGGGGCGACGACCAGCGCTTCGTGAACACCTACTGGGGCAGCCTGCCCGGCCCGCAGCGTTACTCCACCTTCGACGTGGCCACCCGAGACGCCGACGGCTACACCTTCATCTTGGGGCGCAGCGACGACGTCATCAACGTGGCCGGGCACCGCCTGGGCACCCGAGAGATCGAGGAGTGCATCGCCTCGCACCCCGGCGTGGCCGAGGTGGCCGTGGTGGGGGTGGCCGACGCCCTCAAGGGCCAGGTGCCCTGGGCCTTCGTCGTGCCCAAGGGCGATGGCCAGGGGCTGGCGCAAGGCGTGCAAGCCCACGTGGACGCACAGCTGGGCGCCGTGGCCCGGCCGGCGCGGGTGCTGGTGCTGCCCTTGCTGCCCAAAACCCGCAGCGGCAAGTTGTTGCGGCGTGCCATGCAGGCGGTGTGCGAGGGGCGGGACACGGGGGACCTGTCCACCATCGAGGACGCCAGCGCCCTCCAAGGCCTCAAGGCGGTGGTGGCGGCCGCTTAGTGCAAGCCTGAGCGCCTCAGCCCCACTGCAGCGGGCCGTACCAGGCCCGCGCCGTGCCACCGGTGTTGTCGGCATCGGTCATCAACGCAACGGAACGCAGGCGCCCTGGCGCCTCGCCGAAGGCCTGCTCGAAGTCGGCCCGCAGGTCCCGGCGGTGGTCGCGCCAGCGACCGAGTTGCTCGGGGCCGCTGTCCAGCACCCACTTGCGAATCCGGTCGCTGCGTGGGTTGGTGACCAAAGTGCCGACGGGCGCGCGGGTGTCCCAGACGTACATCAGCGTGGCGTAGGGCGGCTCCTCGCCCGTCAGCAGTTGGGCCAGTTCGAACATGGCGCGGGTGCGGGCCGGCAAGCGCTGCACGTCGCCGTCGAAGCCAAAGATCACCCGCGCCACGGCGTCCTCGCGGGCGCTGTCGGCCACGTCGGCGCGGGGCATCAGGCGATCGACCCACCACGAAAAGCCCACCGTTCCCACGGCTTCGGGCGCCACATCCACCCGCTGGCGCCACATGCTGGCCGAACGCTCGGCGTTGGCCTCGAAGGCCCAGCGCCCTCCCTTGAACACCCGCTGGTAGCGGCTGCGCGCCTTGCCCGGCAAGGGCAGGTCGTGCCACAGCTCGGGGTCGGTGGGGGCGGGCGGCGCGCTGGCGCAGGCGGCCAGCGTGCCGGCGCCGGCGGACAGGAGCAGTCGGCGGGACAGGGTCATGGATGGCGACTCGGGCAAGCGAAGGCGCGCGCATCATGGCACCGGCAGCCTGTTGTTGGCAGGCCGCAGGGCTTGGGTTGATCGGACCGCCTGCGTCCCCTCGCCTGGGGGGGCGCCGACCGGCCGTCATGGGTGGGTGTGATTTGTTCACGGCGCTTGGGGCCCCCGCTGCGGCACATTCGCCCGCGGTGGGTCCGCCGGGCCCCGTTAACTCCTCGTAATCATGCGCAAACTGCTGACCGCCGCGCTGTTGAGCCTGCCTCTGCTGGCCCACGCCGCCCCGATCAATCTCGTCGTCAATGGCGACTTCGAAGCCACGGCCGTGGCCAACGGCACGTGGCGAAACGTCACCACGATGGCCGGCTGGACCCGCGTGGGTGGCCCGGGCACGGGTTTTGAGATCCGCAACAACGTGGCCGGTGCCGCCCACACGGGCAGCAATTACATCGAGTTGGACACCAACGGCAACACGACCATCGAGCAGTTGTTCAACAGCTTGGTGCCAAGCGCGGCGTACACGCTGAGCTTTGCCTACAGCCCCCGCCCCGGCGTGGGCGCGGCTTCGAACGGCATCAACGTGTTCTGGAACGGCCAGCAACTGGCGCCGACGTTCACTGGCAATGGCGGCAGCCAGAACAACTGGAACGTGTTCTCGTTCGACGTCTACGCCGCCGCGGGCGCCAACAGCCTGCGCTTTGCTTCGGTGGGCGGCAACGACAGCCTGGGCGGTTCGCTCGACACGGTCAGCCTGACCGTGCCGGAGCCGGGCGCCCTGGGCCTGGCCGCTTTCGCCGTGTTCGGTGTCTGGGCGGTCCGCCGCCGCCGTGCCTGATCAGGCACCCCGCCAAAGCAAAAGGGCGCCCCTGGGGCGCCCTTTTTCATGCCTGCAGACGCCTCAAAGCACTTCGGAAGCGAAGTCGGCGAGGCGCGAGCGCTCGCCACGTGCCAGCGTGATGTGCCCGCTGTGCGCCCAGCCCTTGAAGCGGTCGACGCAGAAGGTCAGGCCGGAGCTGCCTTCCGTGAGGTACGGCGTGTCGATCTGCGCCAGGTTGCCCAGGCAGACCATCTTGGTGCCCGGGCCGGCCCGGGTCAGCAGGGTCTTCATCTGTTTGGGCGTCAGGTTCTGCGCCTCGTCGATGATGACGAACTTGTTCAGAAAGGTGCGGCCGCGCATGAAGTTCAGGCTTTTGATGCGCACCTTGCTGCGCATCAGTTCCTGCGTGGCGGCGCGGCCCCACTCGCCGGCGCCGCCATCGCCCTTGGTCAGCACCTCGAGGTTGTCGTCCAGCGCGCCCATCCAGGGGCTCATCTTCTCTTCCTCGGTGCCGGGCAAGAAGCCGATGTCCTCGCCGACCGGCACCGTCACGCGGGTGACGATGATTTCGCTGTACCGGCGGTCGTCCAGCACCTGCGACAGGCCTGCGGCCAGGGCCATCAAGGTCTTGCCGGTGCCGGCCGTGCCGGTCAGGGTGACGAGGTCGATCTCGGGGTCCATCAGCAGGTTCAGCGCGAAGTTCTGTTCGCGGTTGCGCGCGGCAATGCCCCACACGGCGTGCTTGCTGTTGCCGTAGTCCTTCAAGGTGCGCAGCACGGCGCTCTTGCCCGTGATCTCGGTGACGCGGGCGTACAGCGGGGTCTCGCCCGGGGCTTCGAGGTAAACCAACTCGTTGATGAGCAGCGAAGGCACCAACGGACCGCTGATGCGGTAGTAGGTCAGGCCGTTGGCGCTCCAGCTTTCCATGGTCTTGCCATGGCGTTCCCAAAAGTCGGCGGGCAGTTGTTGCACGCCGGTGTAGAGCAGGTCGGAGTCTTCCAGCGCCTTGTCGTTGCGGTAGTCCTCGGCTGGCAGGCCCAGCGCGCGGGCCTTGATGCGCATGTTGATGTCCTTGGACACCAGCACCACCTCGCGCCCGGGGTTGCGCTCCTTGAGGGCCTGCACGACGGCCAGGATCTGGTTGTCGGCCTTGCCTTGCGGCAGGCCGGATGGCAGCGTGGTGGCCAAGGCTTCTGTCTGGAAGAACAAGCGGCCGGTGGCCTCCTTGTGACCGCTGTGGTCCAGCGGCAGGCCCTTGGCCATTTCCTCCAGCGATTGGGTGCTCATGGCGCCCGCCAGCACGTCCAGCTCGCGGCTGACTTGGCGGACGTTGCGTGCCACTTCGCTCATGCCCTTCTTGTGGCCGTCCAACTCCTCCAGCGTCATCATCGGCAAGAAGACGTCGTGCTCGTCGAAGCGGAACAAGGACATCGGGTCGTGCATCAGCACGTTGGTGTCCAGCACGAAGAGCTTGGTCGGCTCGCCCGGCTTGGTTCGGGACTTGGTGCGCGCCTTGGTGCCGGTCACGGCTTTGGCCCGGGCCGCCAGCGGGGCCATGGGGCTGGACGGCGCGGTGCTTGTGGTCACCGGGGTCGAGGTCTGCGGGGGCAGGGGCGCCGGAGCCGCAGCCTGACGGGCAGGGGGTGCCGCGCGGGGGGCGGGCGCGCTGGCCTTGACCGTCGGCGCTTGCTTCATGGGCTTGAGCGCGGAAGACACGCTCTTGGCATCGACGCGATCGGCTTTCTTGCTGGGGGCTTTGGGCAGTGGCATGGCAGAAATGAAAAAGCCGCCCACGGGGGAGCGGCTTTGGGTTCAGAAAGCAGGGCTGCTGCGCATGTGGGCCAGTATGCACCAGCCCTCGGTCCTCGGGCTCAGCGCATCCACATGCGCGCCGTGCGGGCGGGCAGTGCAAAGGTGTAGCTGCCGCTCGAAATGCGCACCACATTGCCCGAGCCCAGGGTGTCGGTGTAGTTCGTGTTCCACCACAGCACGCTGTTGTTCATGTTCACCGTGGCGTTGACCGTGCTGCCGCACTTGTTGATGCCCACGATGCCCTGGTTGCCGCGGCGGAAGACAAGGTGGCATTGGCCGTGCGACAGCACCTGCATGTCGCTGCCTTGCACGCTGTTGTGGAAGCGCACCATCCCCTTGATGTCCGCGCGGTCGTAGGCGTTCACCCAGCGGTTGTCGCCGCTCTCGTTGTTGTCGGAATAGACCATGGGCACGCCGCCGTTGCGGCCCATGATGTAGGCGTAGGCGAGCTTCTCGTCGGTGGCGTCCATGATCTGGTAGCGGAAGCCACTGTTGTTTGGGATGTCGTGGGTGATGGTGAAGGTCACCGCGCGCGAGGGCTGCAGCGCCTGGCCCACGGCCGTCGGGTCGACCAGGCTGCTCAAGGAGCCGTTGATGCCGAATGCGCCGCGGATCGTGGCGAACAGCGGGAAGTCGTAGGCGCCGTGGTCGGTGCCGCTCAAGTAGGGTGCCAGGAAGCGGTCGTACTCCAATTCGCCCGCGCCACCGCCGGTGATGATTTCGCCGAACACGTGCATGCCGCTCTTGATCGTGGACGTGAGCACCGCGTTCATGTGGCTGTTGGGCATGTGCTTGGCGGCGTCGATGCGAAAGCCCTTCACGCCCATGTTCTTCAGCGCTTGCAGGTACTGCTGCTGCTGGCTGATCACCCAGCTGTTGGCCACCAAGTCCGGCAGACCGGCATCGCCACTGCCGCCGCACAGACGCCAGTTCTGCACCTGCCAGACATCGGTGTAGTTATTGATGCACGCGGCTTGGCCGAAGTCGCCGGCGCCCAGGAAGTTGCTGGTGAGCGTGCCGAAGAGCTTGATGCCGTTGTAGTAGGTGGGGTTGCCCGCGTAGGTGTTGAGCACCGCCGTTCCCGGGTAGTTCAGGTCAGAGCGCTTGTAGGCCTCGTTGGCCATGTGGTTGAGCAGCACGTCGGCATAGACGCGAATGCCCTTGGCATTGAGCGCCGCGATCATGTTCTTGAACGCAGTGGTGTCCCCCAAGGGTCCGTGGATGACGCGGTAGTCCTGCGGTTGGTAGCGCGACCACCAGGCCGTGCCTTCCGACTTGTAAGCCGGTGCGACCAGCACGATGCGGTAACCCGCGGCCTGGATCTGCGCGGCGCGGGCTTGCACGTCGGCGTACTTCCAGTTGAAGGCGTGCAGGATCACGTCGGCCTGGGCGCTGCCAAGGCTGGCGGCGCCCAGCGCGAGGGCGGCGAGTACGGGCTTGAGGCGCAAACGGGTCAGGAACGGGGTCATGGGGGGTCTCCTCGGGGTGGGGCGGTGTTGGTGTGGAACGGGCAGGCGCGGCCGCATCCGCGACGCCAGCGGTCCAAAGGCCGGGCGCCGAGACGGGGTCAGCAGGGGAAAGAAAAAAGGGCGGCCCAGGACGGGCGGCCAGGCTCAGCCGGGCGGCTGGATCAAGAGGTCGTGCATCGCGTTCGGCTCCATGCGGCCCCGCCCGTGCGTGGCAGGCGGTGGTCGGTCTCCCTGGGGGCGATCGCGCCATCCAATACTGCCGATCCCTCGACGTCGTACTGCAGGCGACGGGGTGCGCGATGGGGCGTAGTTTGACTACACGCCGAGCCCATATGCAGCGCGCTAACCCGTAGGTGCGCTGCACAAAATGTCAAAAACTGTTGAAGATGCGTTGTAGCTTGGCTACAGCGTCGCTGGCGCTCGCCGTGGAGCGGGCGCAAAAAAACCCGGCAGTGCCGGGCTTTTTTGGGGGACGCCGAAGGCTCAGGCCGCGGCCTTGGTTTCGGCTTGCAGGGCCTTGATGGCGGCCACGACTTCTTCGGTGTGGCCGGCCACCTTGACGCCGCGCCACTCGGCGCGCAGCACGCCTTGCGGGTCGACCAAGAAGGTCGAACGCTCGATGCCCTTGACCTTCTTGCCGTACATGATCTTGTTCTTGACCACGCCGAACAGGTGGCAGAGCTTCTCTTCGGTGTCGGCCACCAACTCAAACGGCAAGCCCAGGGTTTCCTTGAACTTGTTGTGCGAGGCGAGGTTGTCGCGCGACACGCCGATCACCACCGCGCCCAACTTCGTGAGTTCCTTGTGGTGGTCACGGAACTGCATGGCCTCCGTGGTGCACCCCGGGGTGTTGTCTTTGGGGTAGAAATACAGCACCAAGAACTTCCCGGCAAAGCTATGCTGGGTGAACTTCAGCCCGCCGGTGGCTTGGGCCTCGATGTCGGGAAGGGCTTTGTTGAGCGCTGGCGTCATGAGGTCGGCTTCTCGTGTTGGGGAACCAGCGCCGGTTGAACCCAGCACCAGCCCCCGTTGCAGGGGGCGCCCGGTCAACCGAACCAGACGCAGCCCGCGATTATACGGGAGCGTCAAGCCCGCCCGCCTCAGCTCGGAATCAAGGCCCCCAAGGCCTTGCGACCTTCGGCCGTCAGCACGCTGAACGTGCGACAGGCCGCCGCGAGGTCCATGCAATCCATGCCGATCCCGGCGTGCATCAGGCTCTGACTCAGGGCCGGGTGCACAAAACGCAGTCGTGCGCCGGTGCCCAGCAGCACCAACTCGGGCTTCAGACCCAGCAAGGCCTCGAAATGCGTGGCACGCAGCGCGTCAAAGTCCTCCAGATCCCATGGCACCACCGGCCCAGCCCATGGCACCACGACCGGACGCTGGTGCGCCTGCCCGTTGACCCAGACGCAACCGGGTTCCACCCGCGTGATCACATTGCCGCCGGTGGCGGTGTCGAGTTGGAACTTCATGGATTCGCAGCCGGCGAAGGCTAGAGGGTCTCGTGTGTTGAAATTGGTGCGCCGCACACTATAGAGAGTGCCCTCTCGGAGCCCGTGTTTTGAAACCCCTGCACAAGTCCAGCAAATTGGCCAACGTGGCCTACGACATCCGTGGCCCCGTGCTGGAAAAAGCCCGTCAGATGGAAGACGAGGGCCAAAAGATCATCAAGCTGAACATCGGCAACGTCGCCGCGTTCGGGCTGATGCCGCCCGACGAGATCGTGCAGGACATGATCCGCAACCTGCCCAGCACCGAGGCCGCGGGCTACACCGACAGCAAGGGCCTTTTCGCCCCGCGCCGCGCCATCGTGCATTACACGCAGCAGCAGGGCGTGGCCGGGGTGACGGTGGACGACGTCTACTTGGGCAACGGCGCGTCGGAGTTGGTGCAGATGGCCGTGATGGCCCTGCTCAACGACGGCGATCAGTTGCTCATCCCCTCGCCCGACTTTCCGCTGTACACCGCGGTCACGGGGCTGGCTGGCGGCGTGCCCGTCCACTACCGCTGCGACGAGAGCGCGGGCTGGCTGCCGGACCTGGACGACATCCGCGCCAAGATCACGCCGCGCACCCGTGGCATCGTCGTCATCAACCCGAACAACCCCACGGGCGCGCTCTACCCGAACGAGACCCTGCTCGGCATCATCGACATCGCGCGTGAGCACGGCCTGGTCATCCTGGCCGACGAGATCTACGACAAGACCCTGTTCGACGGCGTCAAGCACACGGCCATGGCCTCCCTGGCCGACGACGTGCTGTTCGTGACCTTCAATGGCCTGTCGAAGAACTACCGCAGCTGTGGCTACCGCGCCGGCTGGATGGTGGTGAGCGGCGCCAAGCGCGACGCCAAGGACTACATCGAAGGCCTGAACATGCTGGCCTCGCTGCGCCTGTGCGCCAACACGCCCGGTCAGCTGGCCATCCAGACGGCCTTGGGCGGCTACCAAAGCATCAACGACCTGGTGGCGCCCGGCGGGCGCTTGACCCGCCAGCGCGACCGGGCCTACGAGCTCATCACCGCCATCCCGGGCGTGAGCTGCGTCAAGCCCAAGGCGGCGCTGTACATGTTCCCGAGGCTGGACCCCAAGATCTATCCCATCGCCGACGACCAGCAGTTCGCCTACGAGCTGCTCGCCGAAGAAAAGGTGCTGATCGTGCAAGGCACCGGCTTCAACTACCCCACGCCCGACCACTTCCGGTTGGTGTTCCTGCCCCATTTGGACGATTTGGAAGAGGCCATCGGCCGCATCGCCCGATTCCTCGCTGGCTACCGAAAGAAACACGCGTCATGAAACCCATCAAAGTCGGCCTGCTGGGCTTTGGCACCGTCGGCGGCGGCACCTACCAAGTGTTGACGCGCAACCAAGAGGAAATCAGCCGCCGCGCCGGGCGCCGCATCGAGGTCGCCGCCGTGTGCCGGCGCGATCTGGCCGCGGCCCGCGCCCAGGTGGGCGAGGGCGTGCGCGTGGTCGCCGATCCGATGGAGATCATTCGCGACCCCGACATCGACATCGTGGTCGAACTCATCGGTGGCGAGGGCGTCGCGCGCGAGGTGGTGATGGCCGCCATCGCGGCGGGCAAGCACGTGGTGACCGCCAACAAGGCCCTGCTTGCGGTGCACGGCAACGAGGTCTTCTCGTCGGCCCGCGACAAGGGCGTGATGGTGGCCTTCGAGGCCGCCGTGGCCGGGGGCATCCCCATCATCAAGGCCCTGCGCGAAAGCCTGGCGGGCAACCGCATCGAGTGGGTGGCCGGCATCATCAACGGCACCACCAACTTCATCTTGAGCGAGATGCGGGCCAAGGGCCTGGACTTCGCCACCGTGCTGAAAGAGGCCCAGCGCCTGGGCTACGCCGAGGCCGACCCGACCTTCGACATCGAAGGCGTGGACGCGGCGCACAAGCTCACCATCCTGAGCGCGATCGCCTTCGGCATCCCGGTGCAATTCGCCAAGGCGCACGTCGAGGGCATCAGCCAGTTGCAGGCGGTGGACATCAAGTACGCCGAGCAACTCGGCTACCGCATCAAGCTCTTGGGCATCACGCGCCGCCGCAATGAATTGGGCGGTATCGAGCTGCGTGTGCACCCGACCTTGGTGCCGGCGCAGCGCCTGATCGCCAACGTCGAAGGCGCGATGAACGCCGTCATGGTGCAGGGCGATGCCGTGGGCACCACGCTGTACTACGGCAAGGGCGCCGGCGCTGAACCCACCGCATCGAGCGTGGTGGCCGACATCGTCGATGTGACCCGCCTGGCCACGGCCGACCCCGACCACCGCGTGCCCCACCTGGCCTTCCAGCCCGACCAGATGCAGGGCACCCCCATCTTGCCCATGGACGGGGTGCGCACCGCCTACTACCTGCGCCTGCGCGTGGCCGACGAAACCGGCGTTCTCTCGCGCATCACGACCATCCTGGCCGAGAACGACATCAGCATCGACGCCGTGCTGCAGCGTGAAAGCCTGGAGGGCGAGCGCCAGACCGACCTGATCATCTTGACCCACGTGACCGTGGAAGAGCGCATGAACCGCGCCCAAGAGTTCATGCAAAGCCTGCCCTCGGTGCTGGCGCCCATCGCCCGCATCCGCAAGGAAGAGTTGGCCTGATGAAGTACGTTTCCACCCGCGGCGGCGGCCCACAAAAGCGCTTCTGCGACATCTTGCTCGAAGGCCTGGCCGACGACGGTGGCCTCTACCTGCCCACGCACTACCCGCAGATCGATGCGGCCACCTTGGCGCGCTGGCGGACCTTGAGCTACGCCGAGTTGGCGTTCGAAATCCTGTCGCTCTACATCGACGACATCCCGGCCGAGGACCTGCGCCGCTTGACGGCCCAGACCTACCGCGCCGAGGTCTTCGGCGGCCGGCCCGAGATCACCCCGCTGCACACCCTGGAGCCGGGGTTGCACCTGCAAGAGCTGTCCAACGGGCCCACGCTGGCCTTCAAGGACATGGCCATGCAGTTGCTGGGCGCCTTGTTCGAGTACGAGCTGGGTCGCCGCGGCGAAGCACTCAACATCCTGGGCGCGACCAGCGGCGACACCGGCAGCGCCGCCGAGTACGCGATGCGCGGCCGTGCCGGTGTGCGCGTGTTCATGCTCAGCCCGCACGGCCGCATGAGCGCCTTCCAGCAGGCGCAGATGTTCAGCCTGCAAGACGCGAACATCCACAACCTCGCGGTGCGCGGCGTGTTCGACGACTGCCAGGACATCGTCAAGGCGGTGTCGAACGACTTGGGGTTCAAGAAGAGCCGTCGCATCGGCACGGTCAACAGCATCAACTGGGCGCGCTTGTTGGCCCAGGTCGTGTACTACTTTGCGGGCTATTTCGCGGCAACGAAGTCCAACGACGAGCGCGTGAGCTTCACCGTGCCCAGTGGCAACTTCGGCAACGTGTGCGCCGGCCACGTGGCGCGGCAGATGGGCCTGCCGATCGCGCAGCTGGTGGTGGCCACCAACGAGAACGATGTGCTGGACGAGTTCTTCCGCACCGGGCGCTACGCGCCCCGCGGCGCGGCGCAAACGCACGCGACCAGCAGCCCGAGCATGGACATCAGCAAGGCCAGCAACTTCGAGCGCTTCATCGCCGACCTGTTCGGCCGCGACGGCGCGCGGGTTCAATCGGCCTTCACGTCCCCTTCGTTTGAGCTGAGTGCGGCTGAGAGGGCCTCGGTCGAGGGGCGCTACGCCTTCGCCTCGGGTCGCAGCAGCCACGCCGATCGCCTGGCCACGATTCGCACCTGCCAGCAGCGCTACGGGCGCCTGGTCGACCCGCACACGGCCGACGGCTTGAAGGTGGCGCTGGAGCGCCGGCAAGCCGGCGTGCCCATGATCGTGCTGGAGACGGCGCTGCCGGCCAAGTTCGCCGAGACCTTGCGCGAGGCGACGGGCCAGGAGCCGCCTCGCCCGGCCGGCCTGGACGGCATCGAGGCCCTGCCCAAGCGCGTGACCGTGATCGACAACGACGTGCAGGCCGTGCGTGCCTTCATCGACGCCCATGTTGACGCGCGCTGAGGCGCTGCAGCGCTTGCTGGCCGGCGTGACGGCGGTCGCCGAGGTCGAGACCCTGCCCACGGCGCAGTGCCTGGGCCGGGTGCTGGCGGCCGACGTGGCGTCCACGCTGGACGTGCCACCGGCCGACAACGCCGCCATGGACGGCTACGCGCTGCGCGCGGCCGAGGTCGGCCGCGAACTCCCCGTGAGCCAGCGCGTGCCGGCCGGGCACTGGCCCGAGGCGCTGGTCGATGGCACGGCGGCGCGCGTGTTCACCGGCGCCACGATCCCCCCGGGTGCCGACGCCGTGGTGATGCAAGAGCACTGCCACGTCCGCACCGACGACGCCGGCCAGTCCTGGGTGCAGGCACCGGGCGACGTGCGCCCCGGCCAGCACATCCGCCGCCGGGGCGAAGACATCCAAGCCGGCGCCACCGTGCTGCCAGCCGGGACGCGGCTCAACGCGGCCGCGCTGGGGCTCGCGGCCTCGGTGGGCTTGGCGCGCCTGAGCGTGCGCCGCCGCTTGCGCGTGGCACTGTTCAGCACCGGCGACGAGTTGGTCATGCCGGGCGAGCCCTTGCCTCCGGGCGCGATTTACAACAGCAACCGATTCACCCTGCGCGCGCTGCTGGAAGGCCTCGGGGCGGAGGTGCAAGACCTGGGCCTGGTGCCCGACCGCCTGGACGCGACGCAGGACGCTTTGCAAAGGGCCGCCGCCCAGGCCGATGTCATCGTCACCAGCGGTGGGGTGTCGGTGGGCGAGGAAGACCACGTCAAGCCCGCGGTGCAGGCCTTGGGCCGTTTGGACCTGTGGCAAGTGGCCATCAAGCCGGGCAAGCCCTTCGCGCACGGGGCGGTGCGCCGTGCCGATGGCAGCGAGGCCCTGTTCGTCGGCCTGCCGGGCAACCCGGTTTCGAGCTTCGTCACCTTCTTGCTGCTGGCCCGGCCCTTGTTGCTGGCGCGCATGGGCGCGGCCCAAGCCGAGCCCGCGCGCTTGCGCTTGCCGGCGGCCTTTGCCTGGCCCAAGGCCGATCCCAAGCGCGAGGAGTTCGTGCGGGTTCGCCTGAGCGAAGGCGGCACGCTGGCCCTCTACCCCAACCAGGGCTCGGGCGTGCTCAGCAGCCTGGCCTTCGCCGATGCGCTGGCCGTGCTGGCGCCGGGGCAGACGGTGCAGCCGGGCGATACGCTCGAGGCCCTGTGGCTTTCTGACCTGACGTGCTGACCCTGAAGTACTTCGCCCGCTTGCGCGAGCAACTCGGCCCGCAAGAGTTGCGGCCTTTCGTGCCCGGCCAAAGCCTGGGGCAACTGCGCGACGCCTTGATCGCCCAGGGCGGGGCGCACGCCCAAGCCTTGGACCGCTCGCAATTCCTGCGGTGCGCGCTGAACCAGCAGATGGCCGAGGAATCGGCGCTGCTCGCGGACGGGGACGAGGTCGCCTTCTTCCCGCCCGTGACCGGCGGTTGAGGCGCGCCGCCCCCATGCAAGGCCTGCACCTTTGCGCCGACCTGCGTGGCTGCGATCCGCACGCGGCGGCCATGACCCAGGTGGACGCCTTGCGGGCCTTGTGCGTGGACGCCGTACACGCCGTGGGCCTTTGCTCCGTGGCCGAGCGCTTTCACGCCTTCGAGCCGGCGAAGCCGGGCGAGCCGGCCGGCATCACCGGCGTGGTGTTGCTGGCCGAGAGCCACGTGGCCGTGCACACCTGGCCCGAGCAGGGCGGGGTGACCTTGGACGTGTACGTCTGCAACCTCGGCCAAGACAACTCGGCCAAGGCCCAGGCCTTGATGGAGCGTCTGGTGGCGGCGTTTGCACCGGCGAAGTCGCGCGTGCAGGCCTTGCACCGCGGGGTGGCCTGAGGGCCACAGAGACCCCCCACCCGGCGGAGCTGAGGGTCACAATGCGTTCAAACCTTTGAACGCACCGAATGGCCGCACCCCTTGAGCAGCTCGCCCAGACCTTTGCCGATTGCAAGCCGCTGTTCTTCGCGATGGCGGAGACGCCTCGGCAGCAGATTTTGCTGCTCCTGACCGAGCACCAGGAAATGAACGTGGGGCAACTGGCCGAGCGCTTGCCCCTGTCGCGGCCGGCCATTTCGCACCACCTGAAGATCTTGCGGCAGGCCGGCTTGGTCGAGGTTCGGCAGCAGGGGACGGAGAACTTTCACTTCCTGACCGCCGAGCCGGCGATCGAGTTGATCGAACGCTGGGCCCAGGAGTTGCGCACCCTCGGTTGACTCATGCCAGGCCGGCGGCCGCGGCCCGGCCGGCGTAGAAGGCCTCTTCGAACACCGAGTAGCCGGCCAGGTCGGCGTGCGCGAAACGCACCCGCCCGCGTGCACTGCGCAAGGCCGCCAGCGCCCCTTGGGCCACCTGGGCGCGCACGCCTGGCACGGGCACGGCCATGGCGTGGCCCCAGCGGGTCAAGCGCACGGCCTGCAGGCGTTGCAGGAGGTCGGGGTGCGTGGGGGTCAGCGCCGCGACCGCGCGATCGGCCCAGGCCGAGGCCGGTGCGTCCAGCAAGCGTTGGCGGTCGGCCTGGGGCAGGGCCCAGTACAGGCTCAGCACCTGCGGCCCGGGACGCGGGTCCAGGCTTTGGTGCTGCGCGTTCACGTAGCCCAGGGTGGGGCTGTCGCGCACCACGTTGTCCCATGCGGCCGGTGCGCCCACCCGGGGGGCCAGGGGGCCGTCGAGCCACAGGTTCGCCACCAGCCATGGGGCCCGTGGCAGCGCCACCGCCGAGAGCGCTGCCGGGGGCTGGCGTAGCAGGCGTTGGGCGATGAACAGGGGCGTGGCGACGATGGCCTGCGCCGCCCGCCACTCTTCCAGGCCGTCGGGCCCGATGCAGCGCAGGCGTACGCCGTGTCGCTCCTCGTCGAGTTGCACCGCCAAGCGCTGCAAATGAAGCGACTCGCCCAGCTCGCGGGCCAGGCCGCGCACCAGCCAAGCGTTGCCGTCGGGCGCGGTGAGCACCGGGGGTGCGGCGGCGTGGGGGTCATCGTCCTCGTCGCCCGGGGCGTGGAAGCCGTGGCGGCTGGCGAAGTACTGCAGGCCGGCCCAGGCCGACACGGTCGCGCTGCCGGCGCCGTAGTCGTCGCGGCAGCAGTAGTCCAGGTACCAGCGCAGGCCCGGCTCGTCGAGGCCCTCCCGGTGGAGCCAGGCGTCGAAGGGCTCGGCGTCGAGCGCCGCATGGGCGGGCGTCCACGGCGCGCGGTGCGTGGGCAGGCCAAAGCCGATGCGGCGTTGGGCCTCGCGCACGCGAAGCGCAAAGCGGCGGCGCTGGGCCAGGGCGGCCGCGTCCTCGGTCGGCGGCAGCAGCCCAGGCTGCCAGGCGTGGCCGTCGTACAGGCGCTCGGACGGGGCATGCACCTGCAGCGCCTCGTGGGCTTGCCAGCGGCCGGCCACGCGCTGGGCCGCGCCGAGCTCGACCAGCAAGTCCTGCAGCTCGGGCAGCTCCGTGCCGGGCTGGGGCAGGTAGTGCGCGCCTAGCGGGCAGGGCAGGCCGCGAACCTGGCCGCCTTGGCTGTTGCCGCCGGCCTGCAGGTCCCACTCGATCAGCGCCACGTCCACGCCCCGCGCCCGCAGCAGGCGGGCGGCCGTGAGCCCGGCCACGCCGGCGCCCACCACCACCACCTGGGCGCGGCGCTGCCGGGCGCTGCCCTTGGGCGCGGCAGCGCGCAGCGCGTGGGCGCGAGCGGGGTCGGGGCCGAGCCAGGCCACGTCCAGCCCACGGCTGGGCCGCTGGCAGGCGGCCAGGGGCAGCAGTGGCAGGGCCAGGGCGTGGCGGCGCTTCAACCTAGAAACGGCGGTTGGACACGGCCGAGTGCGCCGTGATGCGGTGCGCCAGCAAGGCGCGAAGACGCTGCGGGCCCATGCCCGCGAGGCTGAGCAAGGCCGCCGGCGCGCCACAGCGCGGTGCAATCGGTCGTGCAGCGCGCTCACCCCAACGGTCAAGTTGGGCGTGAGCGCCGAGGGGGGAGCGATCAAGGACTTGCATGCGGAATCAAGCGGTCAACGGCCGTTGTTAGGTTCAATGCACCGCGCCCCATTCGCGTTGGAAGTGCTCGACCAGCACCGGGTCGCTCAGGCGGTTGACGCCCCCGGGCACGCGGTCCATGTCGGGCGGGAAGTCCAGCATCAAGGGCAAGCCGGTGGCGTTCAGGAAGCGCAATCCCGCAGGCAGTTGCGAGGGGGGCTGCCAAGGTCGCTGGCCGGCCAGCACGAAGCCCCATTCGCCAAAGCTGGGCACGTGGGCGTGGTACGGGGCGGTGCGCAAGCCCACGGCCTCCAGGGTGTCGACCACCGTCCAGAAGCTGTGCCGCGCCACCAGGGGCGAGGTGCTTTGCACCACCAGGTAGCCGCTCGCGTTCAGGTGCTCCATCACGCGTTGGTAGAAGCTGGTGCTGTAGAGCTTGGCCAGCGCATGGTTGCTGGGATCGGGAAAGTCGGCGATGACGACGTCGAAGCCCTGCCCCGGCTGCGTTTCCAGCCACTGGTAGGCGTCGGCGTGGACCACGCGCACCTTGGGGTGGTTCAGCGCGTCGCCGTTGAGCCGGGTGAGCAAGGGCATGCGCCGGAACAGGGCGGTGATTTGGCTGTCGAGCTCGACCAGGGTGACCTGCTCCACGCTCGGGTACTTGAGGATCTCGCGCACGGCCATGCCGTCGCCGCCGCCCAGCACCAGCACGCGCTTGGGCGCGCCGTGCGCGGCCATGGCCGGGTGCACCAAGGCCTCGTGGTAACGGTACTCGTCGCGCTCGTGGAACTGCAGGTTGCCGTTCAAGTAGAGCTTGACGCCGGTGCGGCCATGGGTGACGACGACCCGCTGGTAAGGGCTGCTTTGCTGCAGCACCATGGGTTCGCCGTAGAAGCGCTGCTCCGCCCAGCTGGTCAGGCGCTCGGCCCCCGCCCAGGCCAACAGCAGCACGGCCAGGGCCAGGGCCCCGCCGGCGGCCAACCACGAGCGTGCGCGCAGTTGGCCGCGGAACATCCACCAAGCCCAAACCGCCACGCCCCAGTTCATCAGCCCGAAGAACAGGCCGGTTCGCACCAGACCCAGGTGCGGCACCAACAGCAGGGGGAAGGCCAGGGCCACCAGCAGGGCCCCGAGGTAGTCGAAGGTCAGCACCTGGCTGACGAGCTCGCGCAGCGAACCGCGTTCGCCCCCGGCGTGCGTTTTGAGGATGCGCAGGATGAGCGGGATCTCCAGTCCCACCAGCGTGCCCACCAGCAGCACCATGGCGTACAGCAGCACGCGGAACGCGGTCTCGGCGCCGGGTGGCAGCAGGCTGTGCGCGGCAAACAGCGCCATGGGCAGCAGGCCGCCCAGCACGGCCACGAGCAGCTCGATGCCCAGGAACTGGGCGACCAACTGGCGCTCGACAAACCGGCTCAGGAAGGAGCCGATGCCCAGCGCGAACAGGTAGCTGCCAATGACCGTGCTGAACTGCAGCACCGAGTCGCCCAGCAGGTAACTGGCCAGCGCGCCGGCCGCCAGCTCGTAGGCCAGGCCGCAGGCGGCGATGAGGAAGACGCTGAGCAGCAGCAGGGCCTCGGCCCAGCTGACGCGGTCGGACGGGTTTGGGGTCATCGTGTCAAGGCTTGCATGGGCCCCATGCGGGACGCCGCCCGCGCCGGGCCGCCCCCAGCGGGCGGCAGCCCCCTCGGGGGGTGGCACAGGCTCGCCGTCCAGGCCGAGCCGAAGCCTGGGGGCTCAATGGATCGCGGCAGCGACGATCAGGCCGATGGAGATGCACATCGCCGCCACCACGATGGCCAAGGCCATGTTGCGGTGTTCGACGATCTCCTCCCACAGCTTGTACGGGGTGATCTTGTCCACCACGATGAAGCTGACCCAGAAGATCGCGACGCCCAGCAGGGCGTACATCAGGGTGCCGCCCACGGCAGCGGGGGTGAGCCATTCGAGGGTCATGGTCGTGCTCCTAGGTTCGTTCGTTCACTTGTGGCCGCCGCCACCGAAGCCGCCGCCCCAGCTGCCGCCACTGCCGCTGCCAGAGCCACCGTAGTAGCCCCCGCTGCGGCGCTGGTTGGCCAGGCAGGATTGGTACTCGGCGCTTTGCGCCCCGAAGGTTTGCTTGGTTCGGTCGCAAGGTTCGTCGCTGCAGGCCTTCATCAGCACCACCACGGCGATGGCGATGAGGGCGAACACGAGCAGGCCCTTCAGGGTGTCGCCCGCGCTGCTCAGCGGCGAGGCGTCGCGCTGGATCTGCTTTTGCTGCTGCGGGTTCAGCCCGAAGGCCTGGGCCACCTCGGCGGCGTCCATCGCGCGGCCCAGGCTCCAGGTGATCTCGTTGCCGCTGCGCTCGCAACTCAGGAACTGGTCGCCACGGCGGTAGTCGGCCACATCGCCGACTTCGTCGCGCTTGACGCGCCAGTAGAACTCGCCGAGCACGTGGGTCGTCACCGCCTGGTAGCGCTCGTGCAGGTTGAACTGTTGGCCCTGCCATTGCACGCCCGCGCCCACCGGGGTCGGGGCGCCGGTCAGCACCGAGACCAAGCTCCAGCCTTCCTCGCTGTCGACCAAAAAAGCGAAGCCGCGCTGGCGGTTGTAGAGCAGGTACTCGCGCCAGAAGTACTGCTCGTCGTCGCCCCGGCTGCAGCGCTCCAGGAAGCCCACCACTTGCCACGGCTCGCGCGCGCCGCCCTTGAGCAGCGACAGCTTGCCGGTGCGCCCCAAGGGGATGGGCGGCTCCATGCCGATGGCTTGCTGGTGGTGGCGCAGGGCCTCGCCGGGGCCGCCCGAGAGGTCGACCACCGACTGGCATTGGCCGCAGGTGACCGACAGGGACTGGTTCAGTTGCGGCTGGATGGGGGCACCGCAGTGCGGGCAGGCCAGGCTGCGCCCGGCCCCTCCTTTGCCGAGGTCGGCCGCCGACTCCTCCCGCAGGTTGGCCAGCTTGAGTTGGCCCAGTTCCACAGGCCGCCCCACGCTCCAGCGCGGCGCTTCGCCTTCCACGTACTCCAAGGTGCCGACCGAATCGCGGCTGGAGCGCAGCTCGGCCACGAAGACCGCCTGCCCCAGCTTCGGGGGCTGGGGCAGTTCGCCCTCGGCCGCGTGCAGGGTGGCGGGGGTGAGGGCGGCCACGCGGTAGCCCTCGCCGTCGACCACCTGCTGGGCCCCGAGCACGAGCGCGGTCGGGGCGGGCGGCTGCGCCAGGGACAGCGGCCAGCTCATCACGAAGCGGCCGTTGTCCTCGCTCAACCAGGCGGACTTGCCGCTGTTGTCAAAGTAGGCGTGCCATTCGCTCCACCGGCCTCCGTCGTAGGCCAGCTGAACGCGACCCAAGACGGTGAAGGGCTCGCTCTGCCAGGTGCCCTGGGTGCCGATTTGCAGCGGCGAGTAGTCCGCAAAGAGTTCGGCGCTCTCGCCGGTGCGCAGCAGCGCATCGCCATCGCGCAGCAGGGTGCTGCGGCAAAAGCTGCAAACGGCGCTGGCACTGTGCGCCGAGGCAAACTCGACCGGCGCGCCGCAGTTGGGACAGGCGGCGCGCCAGCGGCGTTGCGCAGGGGCTTGGTCGTCGGCCAAGGCGCGGTCGACGACTTACAGCTTCCCGAGCAGCTCCGCCTTTTTGGCGGCGAACTCTTCGTCGCTGAGGATGCCCTTGGCCTTCAAGTCACCGAGCTTCTCGATCAAGGCGATCACGTCCTCGGCCTTGGCGGCCACGGGCGCTGCAGCGGCCGCGGCGGCCGCTTGCACCGCTGGGTTCACGCCGGCCAAACTGGCTTGCATCTGCTGCGCCAGCACCTGGCCCATGGCCACACCGGCGCCCAGGCCCATGGCGTCGCCCATCACGCCGCCCCCGCCGCCATTGGCCACGCCTTCGGCCATCTTGGGGATGGCTTGGGCGGTCTGGTACTGCATGAACTGGCCCATGTTGTTGCCGATCATGCCCATGCCGATCTTCTGGTCGAGGATCTTCTGCAGCTCCTCGGGCAGGGACACCGACTGCACCGTCACGGCTTCCAGCTTGAGGCCCAAGGCCTCGAAGGCCGGGCCCGTCGCGGCCTCCATGGCCTTGGCGAACTCGATCTGGTTGGCGGCCAGGTCCAGGAAGGGGATGCCGGACTGCGCGATGCCGTCGGAGATGTGCTGCAGCATCAGGCCGCGCAACTGCCCGTCGAGGTCGGTGACGGTGTAGGTCTCGCGCGTGCCGCTGATTTCGGTGTGGAACTTCTTCGGGTCGACGATGCGGTAGGCGTAGTTGCCGAAAGCGCGCAGGCGCACCGCGCCGAAGTCCTTGTCGCGGATGGTGATCGGCTGCGCCGTGCCCCAGCGCTGGTCGATCTGTTGGCGCGTGCTGAAGAAGTAAACGTCGCTCTTGAACGGGCTCTCGAAGAGCTTGTCCCAGTTCTTCAGGTAGGTCAGCACCGGCAGGGTTTGCGTCGTGAGCTTGTGCGTGCCGGGGCCGAAGACGTCGGCCACCTTGCCTTCGTTCACGAAGACGGCCATCTGGCTCTCGCGCACGACGAGCTGACCGCCGTACTGGATTTCGAAATCCTTCATCGGGTAGCGCCAGGCCAGCGTGCCGTCGCCGCTCTCCGTCCACTGCAGGATGTCGATGAACTGTTTCTTGATGAAATCCATCAGGCCCATGGTGCGTTCCTCTTTTGCACGAAGCCGTCACGAGACGGCGGCCGCAGTATCCCCAAACCGCGCAGGGGATGGAGGAGGTCACGGCCAAGAAAAAAGCCCACCTGCTTGAACAGGTGGGCCCAAATCGCCCCCGAGGGGGGACGAGGAGACGATCGTCAGGCGGCGCGCTTGGCCGACTTGGTGGCCTTGGTCGCCGTGGCGCTCAAGGTTTGGAAGTTGGATTCGGCGACTTCGGCGACCTGCTTGGCGGCCTTTTGGGCCGACTCGAAGGCGTTGTTGGCGGCGGCCAGGCTGCTCTTGGCCAGGGCCACGACGTTTTCGGTGCCGGCCGGGGCGTTCTTGGCCAGGTTCTCCACCAGGCCGTCGAACTTCGACTTCACGTCACCGAACTGCGACTCGGCCAGTTTGCCCAACTCGGCGCTGGTGCTCAGGCCGATGTCGGCCACGTGGCGGCCGTACGCGGCCAGCTTCTCGCCGGTGGGTTGCAGCAGGCCGGTTTGCAGGGCGATCAACTCTTGGGCGTCCTTCACCGACAGCAGGGCGGCGGTGGTTTCGGCGGCCTCGGTCAGCGAGGTCTTGGCGACCTGCAGGTTCAGCTCGGCCAGCTTCTCGGCACCGCTGAAGGCGGTGGCGCCGAAGGTGAACGCGGCTTGGGCGTAGGACTTTTGGGCGGCGAGGAATTGGTCGGGGGTGATCATGGCAGGCTCCTGGTTGAGGATGGAGGGCAGTGTTTTGTGCACTGCAGCATGAAACGAAGTATAGGGACGGCAAGCCGAAAGGCAAGCACTTTTTTGCACTGCAACAAAATCTTCGCATGCAGGTCTTTCATTTCGACGCGCAGCCGCTGCACCTGCCCGAGGGCCACCGCTTTCCGCACCACAAGTACCGCGCCCTGCGCGAGCGCTTGGCGGGCGTGCCCGGTTTGCGCCTGCAAGCGGCGCCGGCGGCCGCCTGGGACGCGGTGGGCCTGGTGCACGACCCGGCCTACATGGCGCGGGTGCGCGACGGCGGGCTGACGCCGGCAGAGCAGCGCGAGATCGGCTTTCCTTGGAACCCGGGCATGCCGGTGAGGGCCCTGCATTCCGTCGGGGCGACCTTGGCGGCCACCGAGGCGGCCTGGCGCGAGGGCGTGGCGCTGAACCTGGGCGGCGGCACCCACCACGCCAAGGCCGATGCCGGCGGTGGCTACTGCGTGTTCAACGACGTGGCGGTTGCCACGCGCTGGCTGCAGCGGCAGTGCTGGGTTCAACGCGTCGCCGTGATCGACCTGGACGTGCACCAGGGCAACGGCACGGCCTCGATCTTTGCCGGGGACGAGCGCGTTTTCACCCTGAGCCTGCACGGCGAGAAGAACTTTCCGTTCCGCAAGGTGGCCAGCAGCCTGGACGTGGACCTGCCCGACGACTGCGGCGATGGGGCTTACCTGTCTGCGCTGGACCAGGCCCTGGACGAGCTGGCACACCGCTTCCCGGCGCCGCAATTCGCCTTCTACCTGGCCGGGGCCGACCCGCATGAGGGCGACCGCCTCGGGCGCCTGCGCCTGAGCCGAGACGCCATGGCCGCACGCGATACCACGGTCTTGCACTGGCTGTGGCAGCGCCAGGTGCCGGCGGTGGTGACCATGGCCGGCGGTTACCCCACGGACTTGGACGCCATGCTGGACGTGCAGGTGCAAACCGTGCGCTTGGCCCAAGGCCATTGGGGCCGATGGAAGAATGCCGCCGACCCTGTGGAGAGACCATGACCGCAACGACGCCCCCGATGAGCGTTTCCGACGCCCTGCACACCCGCCACTCGGTGCGCGCTTTTTTGCCCACGCCGGTGCCGCGCGACACGATCGAGGCCATCTTGGCCGACGCGGCGCAGGCCCCGTCGGGCACGAACATCCAGCCCTGGCGGGTGCGGGTGCTGACGGGCGCCGCGCTGAAGCGTGTGGTCGACATGGCCCTGGCCATCCACAACGACCCGGCGCAAGCCGCCGCGCTGGAGGCCGAGTACTCCTACTACCCGCTGGAGTGGACCTCGCCCTTCGTGGACCGCCGCCGCAAGGTGGGCTGGGACATGTACGGCCTGCTGGGCATTGGCAAGGGCGACAAGGAGCGCATGCACGCCCAGCACGGCCGCAACTACTGCTTCTTTGACGCGCCGGTGGGCCTGATCTTCACCATCGACCGCGTGCTGACCCAGGGGGCCTGGGTGGACTACGGCATGTTCATGCAGTCCCTGATGCTGGCGGCCAAGGCGCGCGGGCTGGACACCTGCCCGCAAGCGGCCTGGATCCACTACCACCGCCAGTTGGCCGAGATGCTCGACTTTGCGCCCAACGAGATGCTGGTGTGCGGGATGGCACTGGGCCATGCCGACCCCGAGGCGGTGGTCAACCGCTTGCGCACGGAGCGCGCACCCGTCGCCGAGTTCACGACCTTCCTGGAGGCCTGATGCGCCGACTTGCCCTCACCTTGAGCTTGACCCTGCCGGGGATGGCCCACGCCGCCGCCCTCGACGCCAGCGCCTTCAACCCTTGGTGGGCCTTGCCCTTCGTGGGCATCTTGCTGTCCATTGCCCTGGGGCCATTGTTGGTTCCTGCCTTCTGGCACCACCACTTCGGCAAGGTGGCGGCCTTTTGGGCGGCCTGCTTTTTGGTGCCTTTGGCCTTGACCCAGGGCCTGGCCGCCACGGGCGGTGCGGTGGTGCACACCCTGCTGGCCGAGTACATCCCCTTTACCTTGCTGCTCTTGGCGCTGTTCACCGCCTCGGGCGGCATCTACATCCGCGGCAACCTGCACGGCTCGCCGGCGCTGAACGCCGGGATCATGGCCGTGGGGGCCCTGCTGGCCAGCGTGATGGGCACCACCGGCGCCTCGATGCTGCTGATCCGGCCGCTGATTCGGGCCAACGACAACCGCAAGCACGTGGTGCACGTCATCGTGTTCTTCATCTTCATCGTCAGCAACGCCGGCGGGGCGCTGACGCCGCTGGGCGACCCGCCCCTGTTCCTCGGCTTCCTGCAAGGCGTGAGCTTCTTTTGGACGGTGCGCGAACTGGGCCCCGAGACCTTGTTCGTGGTCGGCACCCTGCTGGCGATGTTCTTCGCCATTGACACGTACTGGTACCGCAAGGAAGGCGTCACGCCCGTCGACCCCACGCCCGACTCGCCCCGGCTGGGGCTCGATGGCGCCATCAACTTCTTGCCCTTGGCCCTGGTGGTCGGCTTGGTGCTGATGAGCGGGCTGTGGAAGCCCGGCGTCGTCTTCGAGGTGGCCGGCACGCCCGTCACCTTGCAAGCCGTGGTCCGAGACCTGGGCCTGCTGGGCGTGACCCTGCTGTCCCTTTGGATCACGCCGGCCGGCGTGCGCGAAGCCAACCAGTTCGGATGGGCACCGATGCAAGAGGTGGCCAAGTTGTTCATCGGGATCTTCCTCACCATGGTCCCCGTGCTGGCCATGCTGCAAGCCGGGCTGAACGGCCCGTTCGCGGGCCTGGTGCGGGCGGTCTCGGACGCGCAGGGCGCGCCGGTGCCCATGGCCTACTTCTGGGCCACGGGCTGGCTGTCGGCCTTCTTGGACAACGCCCCCACTTACCTGGTGTTCTTCAACCTGGCCGGCGGCGACGCCCAGGCCTTGATGGGCGCCGGCTCGGCCACCCTCGCCGCCGTGTCGGCCGGCGCGGTGTTCATGGGGGCGATGAGCTACATCGGCAATGCGCCCAACTTCATGGTCAAGGCCATCGCCGAAGACCGCGGCATCCGCATGCCCAGCTTCTTCGGCTTCCTCGCTTGGAGCTTCGGGCTCTTGCTGCCGGTGCTGGCCCTGATGGCCTGGATCTGGTTCCGATGAAGCCGCGCCTGCTCGTCGCGCGTCGCCTGTTTCCCGACGTGCTGGCGCCCTTGGCGGCCGCCTACGAGCTGGACGTGCACGACAGCGACCAACCCCTGCCGCCGGCCGCCCTGGCCGCGCGCCTGCAGGGCTGCTGGGGCCTGCTCGGCTCGGGCACCGAGCGGGTGGACGCCGCGCTGCTGGCGGCCTGCCCCACGCTGCAAGCGGTGGCCCTGGTCACGGTGGGCTTCAACAACCTGGATCTGGCGGCCTGCCGCGCCCGGGGCCTGCGGCTCAGCAACGCCCCGGGCGTGCTGACCGAAGCCACCGCCGATTTCGGCCTGGCCCTGCTGCTGGCGGCGGCGCGGCGGGTGGGAGAGGGCGAGCGCTTCGTGCGCGCGGGGCAGTGGCAGGGCTGGGCCATCGACCAGTTCGCCGGGGCACCGGTGGCGGGCACGACCTTGGGCGTCGTCGGGATGGGGCGCATCGGCACCGCCATCGCCCGGCGGGCGCGCCATGGCTTTGGCATGCGCATCGTCTACAGCCAGCGCAGCACCTCGCCCGAGGCCGAGGCGCTGCAGGCCCAGCACCTGCCCCTGCCGGACCTGCTGCGGCAGGCAGACCACGTCGTCGTGATGGTGCCCTATGGGCCGGACACGCACCATTTGATCGGCGCCTCAGAACTGGCCTGGATGAAGCCCAGCGCCACCCTGGTCAACCTGGCCCGTGGGGGCGTGGTGGACGATGCCGCCTTGGCCGCGGCGCTTCAGCAAGGGCGCTTGGCGGCGGCCGGCTTGGACGTGTTCGAGGGCGAGCCCGAGGTGCACCCGGCGCTGCTGGCCTGCCCGAACGCGGTGCTCACGCCGCACATTGCCAGCAGCACCCTGCCGACGCGGCGCGCCATGGTGCAGTTGGCGGTGGACAACCTCCTGGCCTGGGCCGATGGCCGCCCTGGCCCCACCCCGATTTAAGAGGCGAGGTCGAGCTGCAGTTGGCGGCTCTGCCGGCCCTTTTCGCCGGCCCCTTCGCCGCTGGACTGGCTGCTGCGGCGCACGGCCACCAGGCGTTCGCCCACGACGGTGAAATGGGTCTCTTCGGTGGACTTCATTTCGAAGGTGATGACCATCATGGCGCGGCCCGAGATGGTTTGGGTTTGGCGCGCAGCCAAGGGCGTGCCATCCGCCGCCACCCACACCTCTAGCAAGTTGCTGAACTTTTTGACGTACTTGTCGGGCTGACGAAGGGGCACGTCGAAGCTGACCACGCGAGCCGCCTGGCCCTGCCACGCTTCCGCCCGCTCGCTCTTGAAGGTGGCGCGGTTCAAAGTGCGCAGCAGGCCATCGGCGGCGCGGGTCATTTGGCGCACGTCCTGGTAGGCCAGGCCCGACAAGCCGGTGGCGGTCGGCGTGCTGGCTTTGGGATTGGCATCCTTCGCCGTGTCTTCCTGCAAGGCCTTGGCCAAGACGGGCTGGGGGTAGGTCACGCGCAAGCCCTGGGGGCCATCGTCAAACGCGACTTGGGCCGCGCCGACGTCGTTGCGCGCATCGTCCTGCCCTTCGTTCTGGCGGTTTTCGCTCTTGACGCTGATCTGGCCCTTGATGGGCGTTTGGCCTTGCAGTCGCACGAGCGCGGCCTTGAGGTCGCTCAGGGCGTCGGCGCGGGCGTCGAGGGGCAGGCTGAGTCCAGCGGCAAGGGTAAGGGCGAAGCAGGCACGAAGGGAAGGGGACATGGGCATCAACGCAAGTGGGTGTCAAGAAACTGAAGGAGCAAGCGCCCGACGGCATCGGGGTCGCTGCCGAAGTCGGCATGGCCGGCCCCGGGGATGACGTGCAAGCGGTGCGGCGCGTTGACCGCCGACAGCACCGCGTTCAGGCGCTGGGCTTGGGCCACCGGCACGATGGGGTCGTGCTCGCCGTGCAAGATCAAGGTGGGCGGGTTGTCGGGGCGCGCGAAGTGCACCGGGCTGGCTTCGTCGAGCATGGCCGCGCTGAGCGGCACGCGCCCCATCAAGACGCCCACCGCGCGGCGCGTTTCGTCGCTGTAGCGGGCGGCGTCGCGCAGGTCGGTTGGGGCGCCGTGGGTCACCAGGGCGGCGATGCGGGTGTCCCCACCGCGGGGCTGCCCTTGCCCTTCGAAGCGCGGGTCGTTCGGCGTGTAGGCCGCCAGCGCGGCCAGGTGGCCGCCGGCCGAGCCGCCGAGCAGGGCGATGCGATCGGGGTCGATGTCCAATTCGCTGGCGTGGGCCTTGAGCCAACGCAGCGCGCACTTCACGTCGGCAAGGTGCTCGGGGTGGCGCACGGCGGGCGACAGTCGGTAGTCCACGGTCAGCCCGGTGTACCCCTGGCCGGCCAGGGCGTGCATGAGGGGGGCGAAGTCCTCGCGCGCGCCGCCGCGCCAACCGCCGCCGTGCACGAAGAGCAGCGCGCGGCGCTTGTGCGTGGTTCGGTCGGGGCGGACCAGGTCGCCCCGCAGGGTCTCGCCGGCCACCTCGCACACCGGCAGGCCCGCTGCCGCTTGGGGACCGCTGGACAGGGGCGGGATGCGGGTCGTCGGCCCTGGGCTGGGGGCGCAGCCCGGCGCGGTGGCCAGGCCCATCGACACGAGCAGCAGGGAGAGGAATCGGCGCATGGGTCGGGATTGTGGCCAGCCCGCAGCGCGGCATGGGGCCCGCCGCGACAATCTGCGAATGCCTTGGTTCGAACTGCTGATTGCGGCCCTGGCACTGCTGAACGCGGTGCTCCTGCTGCTCCTCTGGCGCCGCCCAGCGCCGGCCCCCGATCTCCAACCCCTGCAGCAAGCCCTGCAAGCCACCGAGCGCAACCTGCGCGATGACACCCAGCGGGCGGCGCAGGCCACGCGCCAAGAGTTGCTGGGCCAGCTGGGCCAGTTCCAGGGCAGCCTGCTGAGCCAAGCGGGCGAGGCCACGCGCACCCAGAACGAGCAAATCGATTCGCTGCGCGTGCAGGTGGCCGGGCTGCAGCAGGGCCTCTTGGGCGGCCTGGCCCAAACCACCCAGGCCTTGAACCAAAGCCAGGCCGCGGCCCGAGAGGCGCAAGATGCTGCGTTGGTGCGCAGCAGCACCCAGTTGCGCGAGCAACTGCAGGCCCTGACCACGGCCAACGAGCAGCGCATGGCCGACCTGCGCCACGCCGTGGAGCAGCGCCTGACGGGCATCCAGCAAGACAACGCCGCCAAGCTGGAGCAGATGCGCCAGACGGTGGACGAGAAGCTGCACGCCACGCTGGAGCAGCGCCTGGGCGAGAGCTTCCGCCAGGTGGCCGAGCGCCTGGAGCAGGTGCACCGGGGCCTGGGCGACATGCAGAACCTGGCGCGCGACGTGGGCAGCTTGAGCCGCGTGCTGACCGGCGTGAAGACACGCGGCGTGTTCGGCGAGGTGCAACTGGCAGGCCTGCTGGAGCAGGTGTTCACGCCCGAGCAGTACGGCCGCGAGGTCGTCACCGTGCCCGGCAGCACGGCGCGCGTCGAGTTCGCGGTGAAGCTGCCCGGTCAGGGCGAGGCGCCGCTGTGGCTGCCCATCGACGCCAAGTTCCCCCGCGAGGACTACGAGCGCTTGCTAGACGCCCAAGAGCGCGCCGACGCCCCCGCTGCCGAGGCCGCCGGGAAGGCCTTGGAAGCCCGATTGCGCCTGGAGGCCAAGACCATCGCCGACAAGTACCTGGCGCCGCCGCACACCACCGACTTTGCGCTGCTCTTCGTACCCACCGAGGGCCTGTACGCCGAGTGCCTGCGCCGCCCCGGCCTGTTCGAGGCCTTGCAGCGCGAGCACAAGGTCATGCTGACCGGGCCCACGACCTTGCTGGCCACCCTGGGCAGCCTGCAGATGGGCTTCCGCACCCTGGCGCTGGAGAAGCGCAGCAGCGAAGTCTGGGCCGTGCTGGGCGCCGTGAAGACCGAGTTCGGCAAGTTTGGGGGCGTGCTGGCCAAGACCAAGAAGAAGCTGGACGAGGCCAGCAAGACCATCGACGACGCCGAGGTGCGCACGCGGGCCATGGCGCGCAAGCTCAAGGGCGTGGAGTCGCTGCCCGAGCCGCAGGCGCAGGGATTGCTGTCGCTGAGCGCTGAGGCCGAAACCGACGAGCGGGGCGACGAGGCTTGAGCCGCTTGCCCGCGGGCTTCCTGCGGCTCATCGGGGCCCTGATGGCCCTGCACGCCACGATGGCGGTGGTGCGGGTGACCTCCACGCTGTGGTTGTTGAAGACCGGGCACAGCGCCTTCCTCGTCGGCGTGATGCTGGCCTTGGTGTCGCTCACGCCCGCGCTCTTGGGTGCACCCGCCGGCGCCTGGGCCGATCGCTTTGGGCTGTGGCGACCGCTGGTGGGGGGCTCGGCATTGGCCGGCCTGGGCGTCGTGGCCGCCTGGGCCTGGCCCAGCGTGCCCACCTTGGTCCTGGCCGCGCTGGGCACCGGGGCGTCCCTGGCCTTGTCCGCCGTGGCGGTGCAGCGGGAGATCGCCCTCATCGCCCAGGCCCAGCCCGACGGGGGCGTGCCCTCGCAGGCGCTCTACAGCTGGGCGGCCATGGGGCCGGCGATGTCCAACACCCTGTCGCCGGTGGTCGCGGGCTTCCTGATCGACCACCTGGGCTTTCGCTACGGCTTCTTTGCCGGGGTGCTGCTCGCCCCCGTCGGCTTGCTGCTGTTGCGGGCGAACCGCCACCGGCCGTGGCCGGGCGGGGCGCGCCATGCCAGCCTGATGCCGGCCTGGGACCTGCTGCGCCAACGCCCCTTGCGCGCGCTGCTGGTGCTGAACATGGTGTTGGCCGTGGCCTGGGACGCGCACACCTTCGTCGTGCCCGTGCTGGGCCATGAGCGCGGCTACTCGGCCTCGACCATCGGGCTGCTGCTCGGGGCCTTTGCCGTGGGCGTGGCCTTGGTGCGCTTGGCCATCGTGCGATGGACGGGGGCCTGGAGCGACCGCACGGCCATCCGCGCGGCGCTGCTGGTCACGGCCTCGGCCCTGGGGGCCTACCCCTGGCTGCCCGGGGTGCCGGGCATGGCGCTGGGCAGCTTCCTGCTGGGCATGGCCTTGGGCTCGGTGCAGCCGACCATGTTGGCGGCGCTGACGCACATCACGCCGCCCGAGCGCCACGGCCAAGCCCTGGGCCTGCGCATGGTGCTGACCAACGGCGCCGCCATCCTGATGCCCCTGGCCTTCGGCGCCGTGAGCAGCCTGGCCGGCGCGGCCGCGCCGATGAGCCTGATGGCGCTGGTGGCCGCGGCCTGCTGGCCCGCCACCCGGCCCTTGAGCCAAAGCCCGGGTGGCAAGCCAAGCGTCAAGGACTGATCACCACACCGTTAGGCGCGCCTCGGCCACCATGGGGTCGCCGGCCTGGCACTGGAAGGCCTTTTGGAAGGCCTCGGTGTGCGCCATCGGAATCAGCACCCGGTAGCGCGGCGGCGAGTGGCTGTCGGTGCGCAACTGCTGGATCATGGCCTCGGTGCGGTACTTGCTGCGCCACACCAGGGCCTGGTTGACGAAGAAGGCCTGGGCCGGTGTGCGCCCGTCGGCGCGGGGGGGCGCCGGGTGCCGCGCCAGCGAGCGCTGCAGGGCGTCGAAGGCGATTTGCAGGCCGCCCAGGTCGGAGATGTTCTCGCCCAGGGTCAGGTCGCCGTTGATGCGGTGGCCGGGCAAGGCCTCGACGCCGCCGTACAGCGCCGAGACCTTGGCGGCCCGCTCGCGGTAGGCGGCGGCGTCTTGCGGCGTCCACCAGTCGTTGAGGTTGCCTTGTCCATCGAACTGTCGCCCGCGGTCGTCAAAGTGGTGAATGATTTCGTGGCCGATCACCATGCCGATGCCCCCGAAGTTGCTGGCGTCGTCGGCCTGGGCGTCGAAGAAGGGCGGCTGCAGGATGCCCGCTGGGAAGGTGATCTCGTTCAAGCCCCCCGCGAAGGCATTGACGATGTGCGGGCTGGTGAACCAACGCGTGCGGTCCACCGGCCGTCCCAGGTCGTTGAAGCGCTGCGCGCTGGCCCACTGCGCGCCGCGCAGCAGGTTGCCGGCCAGGTCGTCGGGCCGCGTCACGAGGCCGGTGTAGTCGGGCCAGCGGGCCGGCGCGCCGATCTTCAGCGACATGGCGTCCAGCTTGGCCAGGGCCTTTTGCTTGGTGGCCTCGCTCATCCAAGGCAGGCCGCGCACGCGAACCCGCATGGCTTCCTTGATGTCGCTCACCAGTTCGGCAGAGCGCTTGGCGGCTTCGGCCGGAAAGGCGGCCTGCACGAAGACCTCGCCCAGCAGCTGCGCCAGCGGCGCGTTGCCGTAGCGCCCGCCGATGGCCTCGACCATGCGTTCGCTGCGGGGTGCGGGGGCCTGCAGGCCTCGCTGGGTCTTGCCGTGGTACTCGAAGTGCGCTTGCTGGAAGGCCCGGTTCAAGCCGGGGGCGTAGGCGTCCAGCACGCGCACGGCCAGGTAGTCGCGCCACACACCCAGCTCGGTGTTTGCGGCCTCTCGCGCGACGGCCGCCAGGAACTCGGGCTGCCCGACCACGAAGCGCGCGGGCGCGCGCTCGGGCAGCTTCAGGGCTTGGATCAAGGCGGCCCAGTCCAGCTCCGGCGCCTGCGCGCGCAGGCTGGCGGCGACGTGCGGGTGGTAGTTGGCCCGCGGGTCGCGCAGTTGGGTGCGGGGCGTGCTGGCCTGGGCCAGCCGTGCTTCGAAGGCCGCCAAGGCGTCCAGTCGGGCGGCGTCGGGGGCCTGGCCTTGCCAGGCCGTCAGCAAGGCCGCTTGGTAGCGCCGCGCGGCCTCGCGCAGGCGCTGGGCGGTGGCGTCGGTGCCCGTGGCGTCGTCGCGGTCGGGCAGGGTCAGGCCGGCCTGGCCCAGCATCAGCGTGTAGCGGCGGGTGTCCATCGGGTCGGGGCGCACCCCGATGGCGATGGGGGCGGCCACCTGGGCGCGGGCCAGCATGGCCATCAGCGCGGGCAACTGGTCGCGCGTGCGCAGCGCCGCGATCGGCTGAAGCAGGGGCGCCAGGGCCGCGACGCCCTGGCGCTCGAGCGCTGCTTCGTCCGTGGCACTGGCCCACACGGTGGCGGCGTGGCGCAAGCCCGCCGTCGGGGCCTGCTGGGCCGACAGACTCGCCAGGGCCGCTTGCAACACCGCTTCGTTGCGCCGGGCCAGTTCGTCGAACGAGCCGGTTCGCGAGCGCGAGGCGGGCAACTCGGTCTGGGCCAGCCACGCGGCGTTCACGTGGCCGTAGAAGTCTTGGCAGGCCGCCGGGGCCTCGGATTGGGCGCGAGCCCCCAGTGCGAGGAGGGCCAAAGACAGGGGCAGCAGAAGGCGTTTCGTCGAAGTCATGGGGACGCAGGTAAACCCGAAGGGCGCGCAGCGTAGAGCGAGCACTCCAGGTGCCGACACAGGGTTGCACCCGACCGGGAAAGTCCGTTGTGTCGTTTTGCCACCGGTCACATTTCACGGCCTTGTCATTTTTTAGACTGCGCGGCGTCCAAGAAGGTTCGGTTCGCCGGGCCCGAAGGGACGTCGCGATGGAAGAAGAAATAGGGGGCGACGCTCCCCCTGTGCCGAAGAAGCCGCTGAGCACTTGCCCACCGCAGGCAAGGAGGGGGTCAGCCGTTTCAGCCAGCACCCGGGCCAACGCCCGAGGCGTCTGTCGACCCGCCCGTTACCCCGGGCCTCCCCCCCCAAGCGCCTTCGCCACCCGAAGGCGCGTTCAAAACCCGATCTCTGGAGCTTTCCCATGTCTTGGATGGATTCGAAGCAGTTGCCGGTGAAGTTGTTGGTTTCTTTGTGCGTGGCCACGGCCTGTGCGGGCATGGCCCAAGCGCAGCAGTTGTTCCGCGCGCCGGCCGAGGCGGCCGATCACACCGATCGCATGATCATCAAGTACCGCGCCACCAACGGACTGGTGGCCGAGGCCTCGAGCCAGGCCAGCGCCGTGCGCGGCCGCTTGGCGGCCGAGATGGGCTTGGCCATGTCGCAACTGCGCCGCAACGGCCTGGGCGCCGACGTGATGCAACTGAACCGCGCCATGCCGGTCGCCGACCTGCGCGGTTTGGCCGCCAAGATGATGGCCGAGGACCCGACCATCGAGTACGCCGAGCCCGATCGCAAGATGTACCCGCTGCTGACGCCCAACGACACCAACTACAGCAGCCTGTGGGGCCTGGGCAGCGGCAATGGCGGCATCCGTGCCAACACCGCGTGGGACACCACCAACGGCGCTGGCGTGACCGTGGCCGTGCTGGACACCGGCATTCGCCCGCACCCTGACTTGGCCGCCAACATCGTGTCGGGCTACGACATGATCGTGGACACCACGGTCTCGAACGACGGCAGTGGCCGTGACAGCGACCCCTCCGACCCCGGCGACTGGAACACCGCCGGCCAGTGCGGCACGGGCTCGCAGGCCAGCAACTCCAGCTGGCACGGCACCCACGTGGCCGGCACCATCGCGGCCGTGGGCAACAACAGCACCGGCGTGATCGGCGTGGCCTACGGCGCCAAGGTGCAGGCCGTGCGCGTGCTCGGCCGTTGCGGCGGCTACACCTCGGACATCGCCGACGGCATGATCTGGGCCAGCGGCGGCACGGTCAGTGGCCTGCCCGCCAACCCGACCCCGGCCAAGGTCATCAACATGAGCCTGGGCGGCGGCGGCGCTTGCGACACCACGACGCAAAACGCCATCAACAGCGCCCGCTCGCGCAACACCACCGTGGTGGTGGCCGCTGGCAACGAGAACCAGAACGTCTCGAACAGCAACCCGGCCAACTGCTCGGGCGTGATCGCCGTGGCGGCCGTGGGCCCGACGGGCGGCCGCGCGTCGTACTCGAACTTTGGCACCTTGGTGGACGTGGCCGCGCCTGGCGGTGAGATGAGCACCGGCACGACCAACGGCATCTTGTCGACGCTGAATGCCGGCACGACCACGCCGGGCGCCGACAACTACGCTTACTACCAAGGCACCTCGATGGCCACGCCCCACGTGGCCGGCGTCGTCGCCCTGATGTACGCGGTCAAGCCCACGGCCACGCCGGACCAGATCGAGTCGGCCCTGAAGTCCAGCGCCCGCGCCTTCCCGGCCACCTGCAGCGGTTGCGGCACCGGCATCGTCAATGCCACGGCAGCGATCGCGGCCATCGTCGGTGGCACCACGCCGCCCCCGACGGGCGTGAACGAGACCGAGTCGAACAACACGACCGGCACCGCCAACCTGGTCAGCGCCCCGGCCACGGTGAACGGCTCGCTGTCGACCACGACCGACACGGACTACTTCCGCGTCAACCTGCCGGCCGGCAAGACCTTGACCGCCACGCTCAACGGCGGCACCAAGGACTACGACCTGTACATCTACAACAGCGCGGGCACGCAGCTGACCTCCAGCACCAAGGGTGCGGGTCAGGTGGATTCGGCCACCTCGGCCAACACCGGCACGACCACGACCACCCGTTACGTGCGCGTTCGCTATTACAGCGGCGGCGCGGGCACCTACACCCTGGGCCTGAGCTGGTAAGCCTTCGCACTTCCTTGTGCGCCCAAGGGGCCGCCTACACTGGCGGCCCCTTTTTCATTGGCATGGCCATGGCCGGTTTGCGTCCCGAGTTCCCTCGTCCCAGCGCGATCACCCTGCACCAGGGCACGCAGCGCCTCGAGGTGGCGTTCGACGACGGGGCCTGCTTCGCCTTGCCCGCCGAACTGCTGCGGGTCTACAGCCCCTCGGCCGAGGTGCAGGGGCACAGCCCCGAGCAGGCAGTGCTGCAAGTGGGCAAGCGAGGGGTTCAGATCCTGGGCCTTGAACCGGTGGGCCACTACGCCCTGCGGCCGAGCTTCAGCGATGGGCACGACAGCGGCCTGTTCAGCTGGGACTACCTCTACCACCTGGGCCAGAACGAGGCGCGACTGTGGGCCGAGTACGAGGCCCGCTTGGCCGCGGCCGGGGCCAGCCGAGACCCTGAAGGAGTGGCGCGATGAGCCAAACGCATTTCGGATTCGAGACCGTCGACGAGCAGGTCAAGGCGCGCAAGGTGCGCGGTGTGTTCGACTCGGTCGCCAGCAAGTACGACCTGATGAACGACGCCATGTCCGGGGGCTTGCACCGGGCGTGGAAGGCCTACACGGTGGCGGTGGCCAACCTGCAAGGTGGCGAGCGCGTGCTGGACATCGCGGCGGGCACCGGCGACCTCACCAAGGCCTTCGCCAAGCGCGTGGGTCCCACGGGCCTGGTGCTGCACAGCGACATCAACGAGGCCATGCTGCGCACGGGCCGCGACCGGCTGCTCGACGAGGGCGTGCTCACCCCCAGCCTCTTGGCCGACGCCGAAAAGCTGCCCTTCGCGTCGCAGTCCTTCGACCTGGTCAGCGTGGCCTTCGGCCTGCGCAACATGACGCACAAAGACTTGGCGTTGGCCGAGATGGCGCGGGTGCTCAAGCCGGGCGGGCGCTTGCTGGTGCTGGAGTTCTCGCAAATCGCCGAGCCGCTGCGCAAGGCCTACGACTGGTACTCCTTCAAGGTGCTGCCCAAGCTCGGGCAGTGGCTGGCGGGTGATGCCGACAGCTACAAGTACCTGGCCGAAAGCATCCGCATGCACCCTGACCAGGCCACGCTCAAGGCCATGATGAAGGCGGCCGGTTTCGGCCACGTGGACGTGCACAACATGGCCGCGGGCGCGGTGGCTTTGCATGTCGGCATTCGCTGCTAAGGCCGTTCAGGCCCTGGGCCTGCTGCTGGCGCTGACGGCCTGCACCCCGCAGGACCCCGCCCTGCGACCGGTGGTGCAGGTCAACCGCGAAACGATCTCCGTGCGCCAGTTGCAAGACGCGTTGGAGCGCCAAGGCGCGCTGGGCCCCGAGCAGCGCGCCGCGCTGGCCCCGCAGGTGCTGGAGCGCCTGATCGACCAGGAACTGGCGTTGCAGCAGGCCGAGGCCTTGAAGCTGGACCGCGACTCCCGGGTGGCGGCGCAACTGGACGCGGCCCGGCGCGAGTTGATGGCACGGGCCTACGCGCAGTCCTTGGCTGCGGACGTGCCGGCCCCCACGGACGAGGAGGTGGCGAAGCACTACGCCTCGGTGCCCCAGCTCTACGCGCAGCGCCAAGTGTTCCGGGCGCAAGAGCTGCTGATCGACGGCCCGCCTTCGGCCCTGGGCGCCCTGCAGGCGCAGGTGCCCGCCGGCGCCGACTTCGGGCTGTGGCTGACGCAGGCCCAGGCCGCTGGCCTGCGGGTGCAACCTGCGTCGGTGTTGCGGCCCACCGAGCAATGGCCGGCTGCTTTGCAGGGCGCCTTGCCGGCGCTGGCCGACGGACAATGGACCGTGGTCGCCCGCCCGGGCGGCCTGTGGGTCGTGCAGCGCCTGGGTGCGCAGGCCGCGCCGTGGACCTTGGCCCAGGCGCGACCGGCGATCGAGCAGCAGCTGTGGGCCGAGCGCCGCCAAGCCCAGGTGCAAGCCGGCTTGCGCCGTTTGCGAGAGAAGGCCAGCGTCACCTACCTGGGCAGCATGGCCGCCCCGGCCAGCGCCGCGGCCTCGGCCGGGCCCTGAGGCTCAGGCCACGAGGCGGGAGGCCAGCAGGTCGACGATGCGCTGGGCGGCTTGACCGTCCCAGAGCGCCGGTCGGCGGCCGCGCTTGCCGCCGTGCTGGATCACGTCCAGGCAGGCGGCCACCACGGTGTCGGGGTCGGTGCCGGCCAGCACGTTGCTGCCTTCGTCCACCGTCACCGGCCGCTCGGTGTTGTCGCGCATGGTCACGCAGGGCACGCCCAGGGCCGTGGTCTCTTCTTGCAAGCCACCGCTGTCGCTCAGCACCAGGGCTGCGTCTTTCCAGAGGTGCAAGAAGCTCATGTAGGGCTGCGGGCCCATCAGCGTGACGTTGGGCCCCAGGTCGATGCCAGCGGCTTCCAGGTTCTTCCGCGTGCGCGGGTGCACCGCAAACGCGATGGGCAGGTGCTCGGCCACGCGGCGCAGCACCCCGGCCACGCGGCGCAGGTTGACCTCGCCGTCGACGTTGCTGGGGCGGTGCAAGGTCACCGCCACGTAGCGTGGATGCGCCTTCTTGAAGGCATCGGTCTCCAAGCCCGAGGTGTCCATGTCTTGGAGCTTGGCGGCTTGGTACAGCACGTTGTCCACCATCACGTGACCGACGTCGAAGACCGCTTCCATGGGCTTGCCCTCGCGCTGGAGGTGGGCCAGGCCCGAGGGCTCGGTGACGAAGAACCAGTCGGTGATGGCGTCGGTGACGAGGCGGTTGATTTCCTCGGGCATGGACATGTCGCCACTGCGCAGGCCGGCTTCCACGTGCGCCACCGGCACGCCGGCCTTCTTGGCCACGATGGCGCAAGCCAGGGTGGAGTTCACGTCGCCCACCACCAGGCAGCAGGCGGGCTTGGCCGTGGCGATCAGTTGCTCGTAGGCCTGCATGATCTTGCCGGTCTGCTCGGCATGGCTGCCCCCACCACAGCCCAGGCGCACGTCGGGTTGGGGGATGCCGAGCTCTTCGAAGAACACCTCGTTCATGTCGCGGTCGAAGTGCTGGCCGGTGTGCACGATCTGGAAGTCCAGGCGGCCATCGGCCTGCAGGGCCCGCACCAGGGGCGCGATCTTCATGAAGTTCGGCCGGGCGCCGGCGACGAGGTGGAGCAGGGGTTTGGCCATTGGAATCAGGGGGTGGCAACGGGCCAGTCATTGTGGCGCGCCGACAATGCGCCCCGACCCTTGATCCCCCTGAATGCGGAGTCCTCCATGAAGATCCTCGTCACCGGCGCCGCCGGTTTCATCGGCATGCACGTGAGCCAGATCCTGCTGGCGCGAGGCGACGAGGTCGTGGGCCTGGACAACCTCAACGACTACTACGACCCGCAACTCAAGCACGACCGTCTGGCGCGACTGACGCCGCACGCTGGCTTTCGCTTCGTCAAGCTGGACGTCGAGAACCGCGAGGGCATGGCCGCGCTGTTCGCCGCCGAGAAGTTCGACCGCGTGGTGCACCTGGCCGCCCAGGCCGGGGTGCGGTATTCGCTGACCAACCCGCACGCGTACATCGACGCCAACGTTCAGGGCTTCATGAACATCCTGGAGGGCTGCCGCCACCACGGCGTTCAGCACTTGGTCTACGCCAGCAGCAGCAGCGTGTACGGCGGCAACACCCTGATGCCGTTCAGCGAGCACCACAGCGTGGACCACCCGGTGAGCCTGTACGCCGCGACGAAGAAGGCCAACGAGCTGATGGCCCACACCTACAGCCACCTGTTCCGCCTGCCCACCACGGGCCTGCGCTTCTTCACGGTCTACGGTCCCTGGGGCCGCCCCGACATGGCCCTGTTCTTGTTCACCAAGGCCATCTTGGAGGGCAAGCCCATCAATGTGTTCAACCACGGCAAGATGGTGCGCGACTTCACCTACATCGACGACATCGCCGAGGGCGTGGTGCGCGTGCTGGACCGCCCGGCCGAGATCGATCCGGCCTACGACCCGGTGCAGGCCGACCCGGCGCGCTCGAACGCGCCCTACCGCGTGTTCAACATCGGCAACCACAACCCCGTGACCTTGATGGAGTTCATCGAGGCCATCGAGGCGGCCACCGGCCGGGTGGCTGAAAAGAACTTCATGCCCCTGCAAGACGGCGACGTGCCCGCCACGCACGCCGACGTCAGCGAACTGGAGGCTTGGACCGGCTTCAAGCCGGCCATGCCGGTGCCCCAAGGCATCGGCAACTTCGTCGCCTGGTACCGTAACTACTTCAAGGCCTGAGCCCGACCTGGGCTCAGGCCGGCTGCAGCGGCGCGGTGTCTTTCAAGGCCGCGGCCGCGGCGTCCTTGGCCGCCAGTTGGGGCGGGCTGCCCAGGTCGGGCCAGACGATGCCGATGTCGGGGTCGTCCCAGCGCACGGCCCCTTCGGCCTGGGGGGCGTAGTAGTCCGTCGTCTTGTAGAGGAAGTCGGCGCTTTCGCTGAGCACCAAGAAGCCGTGCGCAAAGCCCGGCGGCACCCAGAGCTGGCGGTGGTTGTCGGCGCTCAGTTCCACGCCGTCCCAGCGGCCGTAGGTGGGGCTGCCCGCGCGCAGGTCCACCGCCACGTCGAACACGGCGCCCGACACGCAGCGCACGAGCTTGCCTTGCGCATGCGGCGCGCGCTGAAAGTGCAGGCCGCGCAGCACCCCGCGGCGCGAGCGGCTGTGGTTGTCCTGCACGAAGCGCACCTCGCGGCCGACCGCCTCGTTGAAGCGTTCGGCGTTCCAGCTTTCGGTGAAGAAGCCCCGGGCGTCGCCAAAGACCTGGGGTTCGAGGATCAACAGCCCGTCGAGGGCGGTGGGCACGACCTTCACTTCACCAGCCTTTGCAGGTACTGGCCGTACTGCGTCTTGGCCAGCGGAGCGGCCAGCCTCAGCAGCTGCTCGGCGTCGATCCAGCCCTGCACGTAGGCGATCTCTTCGGGGCACGCCACTTTCAGGCCTTGCCGCCGCTCCAGGGTGGCGATGAACTGCCCCGCATCGAGCAGGCTGTCGTGCGTGCCGGTGTCCAGCCAGGCGTAGCCGCGACCCATGGTCTCGACGTGCAACTGCCCTTGGGCCAAGTAGAGCGCGTTGAGGTCGGTGATCTCCAACTCACCGCGTGGGCTGGGCCGGAGGTCGCGGGCCAGATCGCAGACCTGTTCGTCGTAGAAGTACAGGCCCGTGACGGCGAAATTGCTCTTGGGCTGGCGCGGCTTTTCCTCGATGGAGATGGCGCGCTGCTGGCCGTCGAACTCGACCACGCCGTAGCGCTCCGGGTCGGTCACGTGGTAGGCGAAGACCGAGGCCCCTTCCGTGCGGGCATTGGCCTCGCGCAGCAAGGCCGGCAGGTCGTGGCCGTAGAAGATGTTGTCGCCCAGCACCAGGCTGCTGGGGGCGCCGCCGATGAAATCCCGCCCGATGTGAAAGGCCTGGGCCAGGCCGTCGGGGCTGGGTTGCACCGCGTACTGGATGTTCATGCCCCAGGCGCTGCCGTCGCCCAGCAACTGGCTGAAGCGCGGGGTGTCTTGTGGCGTGCTGATCAAGAGCACGTCGCGCATGCCCCCCAGCATGAGGGTGCTGAGCGGGTAATAGACCATGGGCTTGTCGTACACCGGCAGCAGCTGCTTGCTGACGGCCAAGGTGGCCGGGTGCAGCCGGGTGCCCGAGCCCCCGGCGAGGATGATGCCTTTGCGCATGGCGCGTCCTTCAGGTGATTTCGGCCAGCATCCGTCGCACGCCTTGCTCCCAGGCCGGCAGGCGCAGCCCGAAGGCCTGCTCGAAGCGACGGCAGTCGAGCCGCGAGTTCAGGGGGCGCTGCGCCGGCGTGGGGTAGGCGCTGGTCGGGATGCCGTCCACCGCTTGACAGGCGAGTGTGCGGCCCATCGCGCGCGCGGTGTCGACGACAAAGCGGGCGTATGCCGCCCAATTCGTTTCACCGGCGGCGCACAGGTGGTAGGTGCCGCCAAGCTGGGGCTGCGCCAGCACCGCGCGCAGCGCGTGGGCCGTCGCATCGGCCAGGAGCTCGGCGCCGGTGGGGGCGCCCCACTGGTCGTTCACCACGCGCAGTCGTTCGCGCTCTTGGCCCAAGCGCAGCATGGTCTTGGCGAAGTTGCCCCCACGGGCGGCGTACACCCAGCTGGTGCGCAGGATCAGGTGGTGGCAGCCGCTGGCACGGATGGCGTCTTCCCCGGTCAGCTTGCTGCGACCGTACACGCTCAAGGGGCCGGTGGGGGCGTCTTCGGTTCGGGCATGCGTGCCGCTGCCGTCGAACACGTAGTCGGTGCTGTAGTGCACCAAGGGCACACCCAGGCGCGTGGCCACCTGGGCCAGGTACGCCGGGGCTTCCGCGTTCACGGTGTGGGCCAAGGCGGCTTCCGACTCGGCCTTGTCCACGGCCGTGTACGCCCCGGCATTGACGATGGCCGCAGGCGCCAAGGCCTGCACTGCCGCCGCCAGGGCCTCGGGCTGGCCCAGGTCGCCCGCCGTGCGGTCCCAGGCGTGCACCTCGCCCAGCGGGGCCAGGGCGCGCTGCAGTTCCCAGCCGACCTGGCCATTGGCCCCCAAGACCAGCAGCTTCATGCTTGGTACTGGGTGGCCACCCAATCGCGGTAGGCGCCCGACTGCACGCGCAGCACCCAATCCGGGTGGTCGAGGTACCAGCGCACCGTCTTGCGGATGCCGGTCTCGAAGGTTTCGGCCGGCTTCCAGCCCAACTCGCGCTCCAGCTTGCGGGCGTCGATGGCGTAGCGCCGGTCGTGCCCGGGCCGGTCCTTCACGTAGGTGATCAGGCGGGCGTAGGGGCCCTCGGCGCTGGGCTGCATCTCGTCCAGCAGCGCGCACACGGTCTTGACGATGTCGATGTTGGCCTTTTCGTTCCAGCCGCCCACGTTGTAGGTCTCGCCCAAGCGCCCGGCCTCGAGCACGCGGCGGATGGCGGCGCAGTGGTCCTTGACGTACAGCCAATCGCGGATCTGTTGCCCGTCGCCGTACACGGGCAGGGGCTTGCCCGCCAGCGCGTTGACGATCATCAGCGGGATCAGCTTCTCGGGGAAGTGGTAGGGCCCGTAGTTGTTGCTGCAGTTGGTGGTCAGCACCGGCAGGCCGTAGGTGTGGTGCCAAGCGCGCACGAGGTGGTCGCTGGCCGCCTTGCTGGCGCTGTAGGGGCTGTTGGGCTCGAAGGGGTGGGTCTCCGTGAAGGCCGGGGCGTCGGCGGCCAGGCTGCCGTAGACCTCGTCGGTGCTGACGTGCAAGAAGCGGAAGGCCGCTTTGGCCTCGTCCGCCAAGGATTGCCAGTGCGTGCGCGCCGCCTCCAGCAGGGTGAAGGTGCCTTGGATGTTGGTCTGGATGAAGGCTCCCGGGCCGTGGATCGAGCGGTCGACGTGGCTCTCGGCCGCGAAGTGGACGATGGCGCGCGGACGGTGCTCGGCCATCAGCCGGTCGACCAAGGCCCGGTCGGTGATGTCGCCGTGCACGAAGGTGTGGCGCGCATCGCCCGCGAGCGATGCCAGGTTTTCGCGATTGCCGGCGTAGGTCAGCGCGTCCAGGGTGAGCACGGGCTCGTCCGACTGCGCCAGCCAGTCCAGCACGAAGTTGCTGCCGATGAAGCCGGCACCGCCGGTGACGAGGATCGTCATGCCTCAAGTCCTTCCATAGGTGTCTTCAAACCGCACGATGTCGTCTTCGCCCAAGTAGCTGCCCGACTGCACCTCGATGATTTCCAGCGGCAGCTTGCCGGGGTTGGCCAGGCGGTGCACCACGCCCAGCGGGATGTAGGTGCTTTGGTTCTCGCCCAGCAGCAGGGTCTTGTCGCCCACGGTCACCTCGGCCGTGCCGCTGACCACGATCCAGTGCTCGGCGCGGTGGTGGTGCATTTGCAGGCTCAGGGCGGCCCCGGGCTTGACCAAGATGCGCTTCACCTGGAAGCGCTCGCCCTGGTCGATGCTGTCGTACCAGCCCCAGGGGCGGTGCACCTTGCGGTGCAGCAGGCCCTCGCCCCGGCCCGACTGGGCCAGCTGGGCCACGATGTGCTTGACCTCTTGGCTGCGGCTGCGGTCGGCCACCAGCACCGCATCGGCGGTTTCCACCACCATCACGTCGCGCAGGCCCACGGCCGCCACCAGGCGCTCGCCGGCCTGCACCAGCGTGTTCTCGCAGCCGCTCAGCAGGGCGTCGCCGCGCGCCACGTTGCCTTGGGCGTCGTGCTCGCCCACCTGCCAGACGGCCTCCCACGCGCCGAGGTCGTTCCACCCGGCCTTCAGCGGCTCCATGGCCAGGTGGAAGGCGCTGCCTGGGCAGGCTTCCATCACCGCGTAGTCCACCGACTCCGCGGGCACCGCGGCGAAGGCGGCGGCGTTGGGGCGCAAGAAGGCGCCGTCGCGCTGCGCGCCGTCGTAGGCGGTGCGCGTGGCCGCCAGGATGTCAGGGCGGAACTGCCCCAAGGCCTTCAACCAGGTGCTGGCGCGCAGCACAAACAGGCCGGCGTTCCAGTAGTAACCGCCCTCGGCCAAATAGGCCTGGGCCGTGGCCAGCGAGGGCTTCTCGACAAAGCGCGCCACGCGCTGGGCCCCGGCGAGCCCAGCGGCCTGGATGTAGCCGTAGCCGGTTTCGGGGCGGTCGGGGTCGACGCCCAAGACCACCAGGTCGCCCCCGGCCGCGCGGTGCACGGCACGGCGCAGGGCGGCGGTGAAGGCGTCGGCGTCGGTCACGGTCTGGTCGGCCGGCGTCACCACCATCACCGGGTCGTCGCCCTGGCTCATGGCCTGCAGCGCGGCCAAGGTGACGGCCGGCGCCGTGTTGCGGCCGCAGGGCTCCAGCAGCACGTCGGCCGGCGGCACCGGCAACTCGCGCAACTGGTCCAGCACCAAGAAGCGGTGCTCTTCGTTGCCCACCACCAGGGGAGGGCGCACGGCCAAGTCGGCGTCGGCCAAGGCCGCCAGGCGGGCGACGGCCTGCTGGAACAGGCTCTGGTTGCCCGACAGCACGAGGAATTGCTTGGGGTAGCCGGCGCGCGACAAGGGCCACAGGCGCGTGCCGGAGCCACCGGCCATCACGACGGGTTGTACGTTCAAGGTGCTCATGCGGTGCTCGGCAGGGGGCTGTCGAAGCCTTGGGGGTTGAGGCGTTGCCAGCGCCAGGAGTCTTCGCACATGCGGTCCAGGCCGTACCGGGCGCGCCAGCCCAACAGCTCGGCGGCCAGGGTCGGGTCGGCGTAACAGGCCGCCACGTCGCCGGGTCGGCGGGGCGCCAGCTCGTAGGGCACGGGCTGGCCGCTGGCGGCCTCGTAGGCCCGCACCAGGTCCAGCACGCTGTAGCCCTGGCCGGTGCCCAGGTTCACGGTGAACGAGCCCGGTGTGTCCAGCAGGCGGCGCAGCGCCGCCACGTGGCCCTCGGCGAGGTCGACGACGTGGATGTAGTCGCGCACGCCCGTGCCGTCGTGCGTCGGGTAGTCGTTGCCGAAGACCTGCAAGCGCGCCCGACGGCCGACCGCCACCTGGGCCACGTAGGGCATCAGGTTGTTCGGCGTGCCGCGCGGGTCCTCGCCGATGAGCCCGCTGGCGTGCGCGCCCACCGGGTTGAAGTAGCGCAGGCAGCCGGTTTGCCAGTGCGGGTCGGCGGTGCCCAGGTCGCGCAGGATTTGCTCGCCGATGAGCTTGGTGGCGCCGTAGGGGTTGGTGCTGCTGATCGGGGCGTCTTCGCGGATCGGCAGGGTGGCCGGGTCGCCGTACACCGTGGCACTGGAGCTGAACACCAGGCGATGGCAGCCGGTGGCGCGCAGCGATTCGCAGACGCTGATCAGGCCGCTCAAGTTGTTGCGGTAGTAGGCCAACGGCTGCTGCGTGGACTCGCCCACGGCCTTGTGCGCCGCGAAATGCACCGCCGCCTGAACGGGTTCGCGCGTCAGCAGGGCACTCAGCGCGGCGGTGTCGGTGACGTCGAGTTCCTCGAAGCGGGGGCGGTGACCGAGCAGGGTGGCCAGGCGGTCCAACACCCGCGGCGAGCTGTTGGCAAAGTTGTCGACGCCCAGCACCTCGAAGCCGGCCTCGTGCAGGGCCAACCAGGTGTGCGTGGCGATGTACCCGGTCGCGCCGGTGAGCAGGATGCGTGCGGTCATGGTGAGCGGCGGGATCGTAGTTCAGCGCTGCCCGGCAAGGCCCTGCCGACCCCGGGGCCCGGGGGGGCGTCCCTAGAATCGGTCGCATGATCGATTGGCCCAACGTCCTGGCTCCCGCGCTGCAAGAGCGCTTGGTGCTCCTCCTCAACCACGTCATCGGTCGCGAGCCGGCCGCCATGGCCCGCCTCTTGCCCTTCCAGCAGTCGACGATGGTCGTTTCGGTGCAAGGGGCCCCGGCTTGGGCGCCGGCGCTGCCGGATCTGGCCCTGCGCATCACGCCCGCGGGCCTGCTGGAGCGCGTGGCCGAGCCCGTGGCCGATGCGCAATTGCGCGTCACGCTGGACGCCAGCAACCCGGTGGCCAGCGCCATGGCCGCGCTGAAGGGCCAGCGCCAAGGGGTCAATGTCAGCGGCGACGCGGCCCTGGCCGGCGCGGTGAACTGGCTGTTCGAGAACCTGCGCTTCGACCCGGCCGACGAATTGGCCCGGGCCGTGGGGCCGGCACCGGCCCAGTTCGTGGCCCAGGTGGGGCAGGGCCTGAAGGACGGCCTGGCGGCGCTCCTGCAACGCGGCGCACGCTGACCGTGCGCAACTTCCTTCGCGCCTGGGTCATCGGCTGGACCGTCCTGCGCTACGGCCTGGACGACCTGGCCCTGTCGGGCTTGCAGCGCCACCGCCGGGCCCGCTGGCTGCGTCGGCTCATCGGCCTGGGGCGCAGTTGGGAGCAGCCGCGCGGCGTGCGCTTGCGCCTGGCGCTGGAGCGCCTGGGCCCGATCTTCGTCAAGTTCGGCCAGGTGCTGAGCACGCGACGCGACCTCGTGCCGCCGGACATCGCCGAGGAACTGGCCAAGCTGCAGGACCGGGTGCCGCCCTTCCCGGCGGCGGAGAGCCGGCGCCTGGTGGAACAGGCCTTTGGCCGTTCGATCGAGCAGGTCTTCTCCCGCTTTGACCCCGAGCCGGTGGCCAGTGCATCGATCGCGCAGGTCCACTTTGCCCAGTTGCCCGACGGGCGGGAGGTCGCCGTCAAGGTGCTGCGGCCGGGCATGCTGGCCGTCATCGACGACGACCTGGCCCTGCTGCGTTGGCTGGCCGGTTGGGTGGAACGCCTCAGCGCCGACGGACGCCGGCTCAAGCCGCGCGAGGTGGTGGCCGAGTTCGACATGTACCTGCACGACGAGCTGGACCTCGTCCGCGAGGCCGCCAATGCCGCGCAGCTGCGCCGCAACATGGCGGGGCTGGACTTGGTGCTGGTGCCCGAGATGGTCTGGGAGCTGTGCACGCCGCAGGTGATGGTGATGCAGCGCATGCACGGCACGCCCATCAGCCAGCTCGACACCCTGCGCGCCGCCGGGGTCGACATCAAGAAGCTGGCGCGCGATGGCGTCACCATCTTCTTCACCCAGGTGTTTCGCGACGGCTTCTTCCACGCCGACATGCACCCCGGGAACATCCAGGTCAGCCTGGCGCCCGAGACCTTCCAGCGCTACATCGCGCTGGACTTCGGGATCATCGGCACCCTGTCCGAGGTGGACAAGGAGTACCTGGCGCAGAACTTCATCGCCTTCTTCCGCCGCGACTACAAGCGCGTGGCCGAGTTGCACGTCGAAAGCGGTTGGGTGCCGCGCGAGACCCGCATCGACGCCCTGGAGGGCGCCATCCGCGCGGTGTGCGAGCCGCATTTCGACCGGCCCTTGAAGGACATCTCGCTCGGCCAGGTCCTGATGCGCCTGTTCCAGACCTCGCGCCGCTTCAACGTCGAGATCCAGCCGCAGCTGGTGCTTTTGCAGAAGACCTTGCTGAACGTGGAGGGCCTGGGGCGGCAACTCGACCCCGACCTGGACCTGTGGAGCACCGCCAAGCCCTTCCTGGAGCGTTGGATGGACGAGCAGGTGGGGGGGCGCGCCTTCCTGAAGGCCTTGAAGAAGGAGGCGCCCCGTTTCGCCCCCTTTCTGCCCGAGTTGCCCCGCCTCTTGCACGACGCGCTCAAGGCCCAGGCCCAAGGTCGGCCCGAGCACGCGCACCTGGCGCCCTTGCTGGCCGAGTTGCGCCGCACCAACCGCCTGCTGACGGCCGGCTTGTGGGCGATCGCTGGCTTTGCCGCCGGCGGGGTCATCGCCCTGGTGGCCGTGCGCGTCTTGGGGGTTGCGCTCTAGCCGGCGCGCGAGCCACCGCCGCCATAATCCCGCGCGCCGAAATTCCGCTGCGCCGCAGCGGCCCCCTTCTACCCCCGCCTGGCCCATGAACACCACCTTGATCGTCTTCGTCGTGCTCTACCTGCTGGGCACCCTGGCCATTGGCGTTTGGGCGGGCACGCGGGTCAAGAACACGGCCGACTTCGCCATCGCCGGCCGCAGCCTGCCCTTGATCATGGTCGTCACGACCACCTTTGCCACCTGGTTTGGTGCCGAGACGGTCATGGGCATCCCGGCCAAGTTCGTCCAAGGCGGGCTCGGCGCGGTGGTCGAGGACCCCTTCGGCGCCGGCATGTGCCTGGTGCTGGTGGGCCTGTTCTTTGCCGCCAAGCTTTACCAAAAGAACCTGCTGACGATCGGCGACTTCTACCGTCAGCGCTTCGGCAAGGGCGTCGAAATCTTCTGCTCGCTGGCCATCATCCTGAGTTATCTGGGCTGGGTGGCCGCGCAGATCACGGCCCTGGGCCTGGTGTTCAGCGTGCTGACCAACGGCGCCATGAGCCCCGCCACCGGCATGGTCATCGGCACCCTGGCCGTGCTCATCTATGTCGTCATCGGCGGCTTTTTGGCCGTGGCCTGGACCGACTTCATCCAGATGATCGTGCTGGTGCTGGGCCTGTCGGCCATCGCCGTGTTCGCCGCCGACCTGGCCGGTGGTGCGGGCGTGGTGCTGGACCTGGCCGTGCAGAAGGACCTGGGCAAGTTCCTGCCCGCCATGACCTTCACCGATCTGGCCTTCTTCATCGCTGCGGCTTTGACCATGATGCTGGGTTCCATCCCGCAGCAGGACGTCTTCCAGCGGGTGATGTCGGCCCAAGACGCCAAGACCGCGCAGCGCGGTGCGGTGATCGGTGGCATCAGCTACATCCTGTTCGCCTTCGTGCCCATGTTCATCGTGCTGGCCGCCGTGGTGGTGATGGGCGACAAGGCCATGGACCTGGCCCAGAACGACTACCAGCGCGTGCTGCCCAGCTTCATCATGGGCCACATGCCGCTGCTGATGCAGATCTTGTTCTTCGGGGCGCTGCTCTCGGCCATCAAGAGCACCTCGTCGGCCACCTTGCTGGCCCCGACGACCAGCTTCGTGGAGAACATCCTCAAGCAGATCCGTCCGGGCATGACGGACAAGCAACAGCTGCTGGCGATGCGCGTGGCGTTGGTCGTGTTCGCCTTTGCCGTGCTGGTTTACGCCATCGCCATGCAGGGCACGCCGATCTACGAATTGGTCAGCGGCGCCTACCAGGTCACCTTGGTTGGGGCCTTCGTGCCCCTGGTGATGGGCCTGTACTGGCAGCGCGCCACGACCCAGGGGGCGATCTTCTCGATTTTTGCCGGCATCGCCACCTGGGTGCTGTTCTTCCCCCAGGTCACGACCTGGGGCGAAGCCTTCCCGGGGCAGCTGGCCGGCCTGATCGCCGCCTTCGCCGGCATGCTGGTCGGGTCCTTGGCGCCGCAGGTCCTGGCCAACCGCCACGACCACGTCAGCCACCACTTGAAACCGCACCCCTGAACCGCATCTGCGGGGCGCCGGCCGGCGCTCCAGCGGGGGGCGCCGGGCCGACTTCGTAGAATCGCCCGCTTTTCGTTCGGAACGACCATGCCCATTTACGCCTACCGCTGCAGCGCCTGTGGCCACGCCAAGGACGTGCTGCAAAAGCTGTCCGACGCGCCGCTGACCGCCTGCCCGGCGTGCGGCGCCGAGGCCTTCAGCAAGCAACTCACCGCCGCCGGCTTCCAGCTCAAGGGCTCGGGCTGGTACGCGACCGACTTCAAAGGCGGCGGCGCTTCGTCGAGCGCGCCCGCCCCGGCGTCGGCCGACGCCACGCCGGCCCCCGCACCCGCCGCGGGCGGCTGCGGCACCAGCTGCGCCGGCTCCGGCTGCCACTGAGCACGCGCTCCCCCGATCGGACCCTGATGGCCCTGTTCCGCAAGTACCTCCTCGCCGGCCTCTTGGTGTGGCTCCCCTTGGCCATCACGGTCTGGGTGCTGCTGTGGGTGCTCGGCCTGATGGACGGCATCTTTGGCGGGGTCGTGGGCGCCGCCGCCTCGGTGCTGCCCCAGGCCATGGGCGACGCGCTGCGCGAGCTCAAGAACGTGCGCGGCCTGGGGGTGCTCACCCTGGTGCTGCTGCTCTTGGGCACGGGAGTATTTGCCGCCAACATCGTGGGGCAGTGGTGGCTCAAGCAGTGGGACCGGGTGCTGCACCAGGTGCCCATCGTCAAAAGCATCTACAGCTCGGTCAAGCAGGTCTCCGACACCCTGTTCTCGAGCAAGGGCAACGCCTTTCGCGAGGCCGTGCTGGTCGAGTACCCGCGCGCTGGCAGCTGGACCATCGCCTTCGTGACCGGCACGCCGGCCCCCGAAGTCGCCCCCCTGCTGGGTGACGGCCGCGAGCACGTGTCGATTTATGTGCCCACCACCCCGAACCCGACCTCGGGCTTCTTTCTGATGGTGCCCAAGCACCAGCTCCGCCCCTTGGCGATGAGCGTGGACGCCGCGCTCAAGCACATCATTTCCATGGGCGTCGTCGCGCCCAGCACCCCGGCGGCAGCGGCAGCGCCGAGCGACCCCAATCCGATCGGCTGAGCCCGCCGGCGTCGGGTTCAGCCAGGGTCAGCGCCACTCCCCCCTCTTTTTGAATGACAAGGCCGGCGAATGCGGCCGGTTTGGAGCAATGCAATGCGTACGAGTTACTGTGGCGATGTGAGCGAGGCCCTGTTGGGCCAAGACGTGACTTTGATGGGCTGGGCCCATCGCCGGCGCGACCACGGCGGGGTGATCTTCATCGACCTGCGCGATCGCCAGGGCCTGGTGCAGATCGTCTGCGACCCCGATCGCGCCGAGATGTTCAAGACGGCCGAGGGCGTGCGCAACGAGTTCTGCCTGCAGGTCAAAGGCAAGGTGCGCGCCCGCCCGGCCGGCACCGAAAACGGCAACCTGGTCAGCGGCAAGATCGAGGTGCTGTGCCACGAGCTGACGGTGCTGAACCCCAGCGTCACGCCCCCCTTCCAGCTCGACGATGAGAACCTGAGCGAAACCACGCGCTTGACGCACCGCGTGCTGGACCTGCGCCGCCCGCAGATGCAGAAGAACCTGATGCTGCGCTACCGCGTGGCCATGGAGTGCCGCAAGTACCTGGACGAGCTGGGCTTTGTCGACATCGAGACCCCGATGCTGACCAAGAGCACGCCCGAGGGCGCGCGCGACTACCTTGTGCCCAGCCGCGTGCACGACGGCCAGTTCTTCGCGCTGCCGCAGTCGCCCCAGCTCTTCAAGCAGCTCTTGATGGTGGCCGGTTTCGACCGCTACTACCAAATCACCAAGTGCTTCCGCGACGAAGACCTGCGCGCCGACCGCCAGCCGGAATTCACCCAGATCGACATCGAGACCTCGTTCCTGACAGAAGAGGAGATCCGCGCGATGTTCGAAGGGATGATCCGCCACGTCTTCCGCAAGGCCATGAACGTGGAGCTGGGCGACTACCCGGTGATGCAGTACGCCGAGGCCATGCACCGCTTCGGCTCGGACAAGCCCGACCTGCGCGTGAAGCTCGAGTTCACCGAGCTGACCGATTGCATGAAGGACGTGGACTTCAAGGTCTTCAGCGGCCCGGCCACCACCCCGGGCGGCCGCGTGGTGGCCCTGCGCGTGCCCGGTGGCGCCGAGCTGAGCCGCGGCGACATCGACGCCTACACCGAGTTCGTGAAGATCTACGGCGCCAAGGGCCTGGCCTGGGTCAAGGTCAACGAGGTGGCCAAGGGCCGTGACGGCCTGCAGTCGCCCATCGTGAAGAACCTGCACGACGCCGCCATCGCCGAGGTGCTGAAGCGCACCGGCGCCCAAGACGGCGACATCCTGTTCTTCGGCGCCGACAAGGCCAAGATCGTCAACGACGCCATCGGTGCCCTGCGCCTGAAGGTGGGTCACAGCGACTTTGCCAAGGCCAAGGGCCTGTTCGAAGACCGCTGGGCGCCGTTGTGGGTCGTGGACTTCCCGATGTTCGAGCACGACGACGAGAACAACCGCTGGGCGGCCGTGCACCACCCCTTCACCGCGCCCAAGGACGGGCACGAGGACCTCATGGCCACCGACCCGGGCCAGTGCATCGCCAAGGCCTACGACATGGTGCTCAACGGCTGGGAACTGGGCGGCGGCTCGGTGCGGATCCACCGCGCCGACGTGCAGGCCAAGGTCTTCGAGGCCCTGAACATCAGCGAAGACGACCAGCGCCTGAAGTTCGGCTTCTTGCTGGACGCGCTGCAGTACGGCGCGCCCCCGCACGGCGGGTTGGCCTTCGGCCTGGACCGCTTGGTCACGCTGATGACCAAGGCCGAGTCGATCCGCGACGTGATCGCCTTCCCCAAGACGCAACGCGCGCAGTGCCTGTTGACCGGCGCCCCCAGCATGGTGGACGAAAAGCAGCTGCGCGAGCTGCACATCCGCCTGCGCAACGCGGCGGCCGCCACGGCCTGATGCCGTTGGCCAGCAACCCCCAAGGGCAGCTTCGGCTGCCCTTTTTTTTTGGCGTGTGAGCAAACGTAGCGGAGGATCGGGCGTGGGTGCATCGAAGTTGAAGTTGGGCATGGCCGTGATGGCCTTGGGTGTGTTGGTGGGCTGCGGCAAGCAGGGCGAGGCGCTGGGGGAGGGCGGCTCGGCCGTCAGCGGCTCGGCCGGTCCGGCCGGGGCACGGCACGGTGCCAAGTCCTTGGTGACCTGCGACGCGCCGGTGGCCACGCTGGCCCTGGTGGAGAACCCCAACGGCTACCAGTACGGCAGCGCCAACGGCCTGCCCCCGTCGCCCTTGCCACTGGTGCGCTTGCTGGCGCAGCAAAGCGGCTGCTTTCGCGTCGTCGACCGCAGCGCGGGCCTCAAGGCCACCATCCGTGAGCAGGAGCTGAAAGAGGCTGGCGTGCTGCGGCAAACGGGCAGCACGGTGCACAAGGGCAAGGGCTACGAGGCGCAGTACTCGCTCACGCCGGCGCTCAACTTCAGCGAGATGGACGCCGGGCGACAAGTGGGTGGCCTGATGGCGCAGATCCCCGTGCTGCGCAACTTCGTGGGCGCGGCCGAGCAGGTCAAGCTGAAGGAAGCGCAGGTCACCCTGCTGCTGACCGACAACGAAACCACCGAGCAGGTGGCTGCGGCCACGGGCTCGGTGCGCGTGACCGACCTGGGTGTGGGCGGCCTGGTGGTGGGGCGCTTGAGCGGCGGCGGGGCCGGTTGGGCCAACAGCAACGAAGGCAAGGTGATCGCCGCGGCCTTCTTGGACGCGCACAACCAACTCGTCGCTCAGGTGCGCGAATTGGCGGCCAAAGACCTCCCGCCGCCGGTGCCGAAGAAGGGCGGTTGATACTGCCGGCATGCCCGCGTTCAAGGTTCCCGAGTCGGTCCTCGTTGTCATCCACACCCCGTCGCTCCAGGTGCTCTTGATCGAGCGGGCCGATGCGCCGGGCTTTTGGCAATCGGTCACCGGCTCCAAGGACCACGAGGACGAATCCTGGGAGGCCACGGCGCTGCGCGAGGTGGCCGAGGAAACGGGCATCGACGCCCGGGCGCCCGGCTGCCAGTTGTGCGACTGGGGCTTGGAGAACGTCTACGAGATTTACCCCCGCTGGCGCCACCGTTACGCGCCGGGCGTGACCCACAACCGCGAGCGGGTCTTCGGTCTCTTGGTGCCCGAGGGCACGCCCGTGCGCCTGTCGCCGCGCGAGCACGCCGCCTCGCGCTGGCTGCCTTGGGCCGCCGCCGCCGAGGCCTGCTTCTCGCCGTCCAACGCCGAGGCCATCTCGCACCTGCCGCGTTGGGTCGCCCCCGCCTGAGCGCACCCGCGCAAACCCGAAGGGCCGCGAGCAGGGCGCTTCAGCATGATCCGGCCATGCCTGCCGCTCCCGCCCCCCCATCGCGTTGGGCCCTGCACCGGCACGCCCTGATCCTGGCGCTGGCCCTGCTGGGCTGCGTGCTCTCCTTGTTGGGCGGCGCGGCCATGGCCACCTGGATCGAGCGCAAGGCCAAGGTGGAATTCCACCAACGTGCGACGCAAGTGGCCGGTGATGTGCAGCGGCGCCTGGCGCAGCCGGGCTTTGTGCTGGAAGGCCTGCGCGCCCTGCACGGCGCCACCGGCGGCATGGACGCACCGCGCCTGCAGGCCTACATGGCCGCGCGCGAGGTGTCGCGCGACTTGCCGGGCTTGCAGGCCCTGGGCCTGGTGCAACGCTGGTCCGCGGACGAAGTGCCGGCCCGGCTGGCGGCCCTGCGTCGCACCGGCGGAACCTTCGAGCTGCGACCCGCTTCGGTCCCAGGTGAAGCGGGCGACCTCCTGGTGCAAGTGGCCATCGCGCCGGCGGAGGGCTTTGGCCGGGAACTTGGCCTGAACCTGCGCAGCGAGCCGCGCCGCAACGACGCCGTGGTGCAGGCGGTGAGCCTGGGCACCACCGCCTTCTCCGCCCCGATCGAGCTGCAACGCGACCGCGCGTCGCCCGCATCGGCCGCGCTGCTCGCCCTGCCGCTGTTCCGAGCCGGGGCCCCGAAGGCCACGCCGCAGCAGCGCTGGGACGCGCTCGACGGGGTGCTCGTGGCCTGGGTCACCGTGCCCGAGTTGCTCCAGGGCGTTGACGAGGGCTTGAGCGAGCGCATGGACCTCACGCTCACCGACGCCGTGAACCCCGGCCTCGGCGCCGAACGTTGGATCCGCTGGGCCAGCGAGGTCCCGATCGGCGCCCGCGTCGTGCACCTGCCGGTTCAGGCGTTCGGCCGGGCGATGACGCTCGAGGCCCGCTCCACCACCGCCTACGACGCCAACTTCCCCCTGTGGCCCGCCGGCGCCCTGGGCGGGGTGGGCGTGCTGCTCAGCAGCCTGCTGCTGGTGCTGGGCTTGCAAAGCCACCGGGCGCGCGACGAGGCCGAGGCCCGCGTGCTGGAGATGACGGGCGACCTGCAGCGCCTGGCCCTGGTGGCCGAGCGCACGAGCAACGCCGTGGCCCTGTGCGACCCCATGGGGCGCATGACCTGGGTGAACCAGGGCTACGAGCGCCTCACCGGCTTCACCGCGGCCCAAGTCCTGGGTCAGCAGCTGACCGAGCTGCAGCAGTCCAGCGGCGCCGACCCAGGCACCTTGATCCGCCTGCAGCGTGCTTGGTCCGAGGCAGAGGCCCTGCGCGTCACCCTGTGCAACCGCCGGGTGGACGGCGGCGACTACTGGGTCGAGCTCGCGCTGCAGCCGGTGCGCGACGACGCGGGGGCGGTGAGCGGCTTCATTGCCATCCAGAACGACGTCACGGAGCGCCTGCGCGCCGAACACGCCTTGCAGGCCGAGCGCGAGCGGCTCGAGGGCATCATCGACGCCACCCGGCTCGGCACCTGGGAATGGCACATCCCGACGCAGCGCCTGCGCCGCAACGCCACCTTGGCCGCCATGCGGGGCTACACCCTCGAGGAACTGGCCACGGCCACCATGGTCGACTTCGAGCAGGCGCTCCACCCCGACGACGAGCCCGCCTTCCGCCAGGCCCTGCGCGATCACTTCGAGGGCGTGACCGAGCGCTGCCATGCCGAGGTGCGCATTCGCCACCGCGACGGCCACTGGGTGTGGCTGATGCTCAGCGGGCGCCTGATGCGCCGCACGGCCGACGGCCACCCGGAGTTGATGTTTGGCATTGCGCAAGACATCGGCGAGCGCAAGGCGGCCGAGCAGGAGTTGGCGGCCAGCCTGGACCTGCTGGACCGAACCGGTCGCATCGGCGGCGTGGGCGGCTGGGTCTACGACCTGCAGCGCGAAACCATGCGCTGGACGAACGAAACCGGCCGCCTGCACGACCTGCCCGCGGGGCACCAGCCCACGGTGGCCGAGGCCATCGGCTACTTCTCGCCCGAGGCCCAGCTGGCCTTGCACGCGGCCCTGGGCGAGGCCCGCAACCGCGGCCAGGGCTTCGACCTGGAGCTGGCCGCCGTCACCGCCCAAGACCGCCGCATCTGGGTGCGTTGCGTGGCCGAGGTGGAGCTCGACGGTGGCCGCCCCGCGCGGCTGGTGGGCGCGCTGCAGGACATCACGGCGCAGCGCGAGGCCCGGGCCGAAATCCGGCGCGGGGCGGAGCTGCTGCGGCACGCCATCGACGCGCTGGACCAACCGTTCGCCCTGTGGGGCCCCGACGACCGCTTGCTCTACTGCAACGAGCGATTCCGTCAGATGGACCCGGTGGTCGCCGACTTGGTGCGCCCCGGCATTCGGTTCGAGGACCTGCTGCGCGACCTGGTGGAGCTGGATCCGGGCGTGACCCAGGGCGAAGCCCCCGAGGCCTGGGTGCGCACCCGGGTGGCGCGCCGCCGAACCGGGCCCCTGGACGAGCTGGAGGCCGAGCCCTCCGGGCGCACCCTGCGCCGCATCGACCGGGCCATGCCCGACGGGCACCTGGTCAGCATCCGCATCGACCTGACCGAGCTGGTGCGCGCGCGCCAGCAGGCCGAGGAGGCCGTGGTCGCCAAGAGCCGATTCCTGGCGAACATGAGCCACGAGATCCGCACGCCGCTGAACGCGGTGCTGGGCATGCTGCAGCTGCTCACGCGCACGCCCCTGGACGACCGCCAGGTCGATTACCTCACCAAGGCCGGCTCGGCCGCCCGCACGCTGCTGGCGCTGATCAACGACACCCTCGATTTCTCCAAGATCGAGGCCGGTCGCATGGACTTGGAGGCCCGGCCGCTGTCCCTGGCCACCCTGCTGCAGGACGCCGGCGTGATCTTGCAACCCGGCCTCAAGGACAAACCGGTGCAGTTGGTCCTGACGCTGGACCCGGCCTTGCCGGCCGCGGTCTTGGGCGACGCCCTGCGCCTGCAGCAGGTGCTCGTGAACCTCGGCGGCAACGCCATCAAGTTCACGGCCGAGGGCGAGGTGCGCGTGCAACTGCAGCGCGCAGAGGGCGCCGCGGCGGGGGCGGTGCGCCTGCGCGTGGCCGTCAGCGACACCGGCATCGGCATTGCCCCCGAGCACCAGCAGCGCATCTTCCAAGGCTTCACGCAGGCCGAGTCGTCGATCACCCGGCGCTTTGGGGGCACCGGCCTCGGCCTGGCCATCAGCCAGCGCCTGGTGGCGCTGATGGGCGGGCGCTTGCAACTGCGCAGCGAGCCCGGCCGCGGCAGCACCTTCTGGTTCGAGCTGGACCTGCCCCTCGCCGAGGCCTTGCCCACCCCGGCGCCCCTGGGCCTGGGGAGCGCGGCCGTGGGCCTGCCCGGCCACCAGCGCCTGGCGGGCCTGCGTTTGCTGCTGGCCGAGGACAACGCCATCAACCAGCAGGTGGCCTGCGAGCTGCTCAGCGCGGAGGGCGCCAGCGTGCGCGTGGCCGCCCACGGGCAGGAGGCGCTGGACCTGTTGACCGCCGAGCCCGACAGCTTTGACGCCGTGCTGATGGACCTGCAAATGCCGGTCATGGACGGCTTGAGCGCCACCCGGGCGCTGCGCGCCACCCTGGACCGCCACTTGCCGGTCATCGCCATGACCGCCAACACCAGCGCCAGCGACCGCGCGGCCTGCTTGGAGGCGGGCATGAACGACCACGTGGGCAAGCCCTTCGAGCTGGACCAGCTGGTGGCCACTTTGGCGCGTTGGACCGGGCGGGCCGACGCGGTGCCGACGCGCGCGGCCGTGGACCCGGCGGGCGCCGACGAACCCGAGGGCTGGGCCAGCGCCGAAGCCCTGGCCCGCTTGGGCGGCCAGCGCGCCTTGTACGGGCGCTCGCTGGACCGGTTCGCCGAGGCCCTGCCCCAGTGGATGGCCGAGCTGGCCTCGCCGGCTGAGGGCGAGGCGGCGGTGGCACAGCGCCAGCGCTTGCTGCACAGCCTCAAGGGCAACCTGGGCACCTTGGGGGCCGTGGCGGCCTGCGAGCGCGTGCGCCGGGCCGAGGGCCAGCCCGAGCCCCTGGCCAGCCAAAACGCGCTGGCGGCGCTGGAGGCGGCCCAGGCCGGCCTGCAGTGCCTGCGCGCCCGCCACGCCGAGCCGACCGTGGCCAGCGAAGGCCCGCGGCCCGCGCCCCTGTCGCCCGCCCAGCAGCGGGCGGCGCTGCAGCAGCTGATGGACCTGCTGGGGCAATTCGACGCGGCCGCGCTCGACGCCCTGGAGCCCTTGGCCCCCCTGGCCGACGACCCGCGCTTTCGCCCGCTGCGCGAGGCCGTCGAATCCTTTGCTTTCGAAGACGCCGTGCGCCTGGCCCAGGCCTGGCATGGCGCGCTGGCCGCATGAGTTCGATGCCCCTGCCCCCTTTGGACCGGCCCCGCCTGCTGGTGGTGGACGAGCAGCCCGCCAACATCCAAGCGCTGTACCGCACCTTCGCCAGCGACCACCAGGTCTTCATGGCCACCAGCGGCCGGCAGGCGCTGGAGTTGGCGCAGGAACGCCGGCCCGACCTGGTGCTGCTGGACCTGGACCTGCCCGACCTCGACGGCTTCGAGGTCTGCACCCGGCTGCAGGCCGATCCGGCCACCCGCCACATCCCCGTGGTGTTCGTCACCGCCCACAACGACGAGGCCGCCGAAGCCCGCGGCCTGGCCCTGGGGGCGGTGGACTTCATCGGCAAGCCCATCCGGCCGGCCATCGTGCGGGCGCGGGTGCAGACCCACCTGCTCCTCAAGCGCCAGGGCGACGTGCTGCGCGACTTGGCGTTTTTGGACGGCCTGACCGGCCTGCACAACCGGCGGGCCTTCGACGAGCGCCTGGCCGCCGAGTTGCGCCACGCGGCACGCGATCGCACGCCCCTGTCCCTGGTCATGATCGACGTCGACCGCTTCAAGCGCTACAACGACCACTACGGCCACCTGGCGGGCGACGACGCCCTGCGGCAGGTGGCCGCGGCGCTGCGGGCTGGCATGCTCCGGCCCATGGACCTCGTGACCCGATTCGGCGGCGAAGAGTTCGCCTGCGTGCTGCCCGGCACCGACCTGCCCGGGGCGCTGGCCGTGGCCGAGCGCCTCCGCGCCGCCGTGGCCGCCTTGCGGATGCCGCACCCCACCAGCGAGGTGCAGCCGCACCTCAGCATCAGCCTCGGCGTGGCCTGCACCACCCAGGTGCCCGTGCTCACCCCGCAGGCCCTGCTGGCGGGGGCCGATGCCGCGCTGTACCAAGCCAAATCGGCCGGCCGGGACCGCGTTCAGGGCTTCGAGCCCGCGCGCGAAGGGGCCGCGCCGTGAGCCCGCTGGGTGCCTTGGGCCCGGAAGGTGCCCGCGCGCCCGACCTGGACCGCCCGCTGCGGGTGGCCACCTACAACATCCACAAGGGCGTGCGCGGGCTGGCCATGGCCAAGCGCCTGGAGATCCACGCGCTGAAGCTGGGCGTGCACGCCTTCGGCGCCGACCTGGTGTGCCTGCAAGAGGTGCGCAGCCACCACCTGGGCGACGCGCGGCGCTTCTCGCACCCCCTGCTGGGTTGGCCAGGACCGCAGGCGGAGTACCTGGCGCCCGAGGGCTACCACGTGGCCTACCGCAGCAACGCCATCACCCGGGGGGGCGAGCACGGCAACGCCTTGCTGTCGCGCCTGCCCATCCAGGGCGTGCGCCAGCACGACGTCTCCGACCACCGCTTCGAGCAGCGCGGCCTGCTGCACGTGGAGGTGGACTGGCACGGGCAGCCGCTGCACGTGCTGGTGCTGCACCTGGGCCTGTTCCATGGCAGTCGTGTGCGCCAGGTGCAGCAACTGGGGCAGTACCTGGCCGACGAGGTGCCGGCCCAGGCCCGCGTGCTGGTGGCCGGCGACTTCAACGACTGGCGCGAGCAACTCGACCGGCCCATGCGCGAGCTGGGCCTGGCGCGCGAACCGCAGGGCCTGCACCGCACCTTCCCGGCGCGGGCGCCGCTGTTCGCGCTCGACCGGGTCTACACCCGCGGTCTGCGCGCCAGCCAAGCGCACGTGCCGCGCGGCGGGCCCTGGGTGCGCATGAGCGACCACCTGCCCCTGCTCGTCGACCTGCACCCCGCATGATGCGCGGCTGGCGCGAGCGCGCCCTGCCGCAAGGCGGGCACGAGTTGGGGTTGCTGCAGGGCGGGGACGCGCTGTTCCCGGCCATGGCCGAGGCCATCGACCGCGCGGCGCACGATGTGTGGATGGCCAGCTACATCGTGCACACCGACGCGGCCTCCGAGGCCATCGTGCAAGCCCTGCTGCGCGCCGACCGGCGCGGCGTGCGCGTGCGCGTGGTGGTGGACGGCTTCGGCGCGCGCGAGGCCCTGCCGTGGTGGCGCGAGCGCTTGCAAGGCAGCCGGGTGGCGCTGGCGGTGTTCCGTCCCATCGACCGCTGGTGGCATTGGTTCCAGCCCGGCCAGCTGCGCCGGCTGCACCAGAAGCTGTGCGTGGTGGACGAGGCCGTGGCCTTCGTCGGCGGCATCAACCTGCTGGACGACCGCTGGGACCTTCGCCACGGCGCCCTGCCCACGCCGCGTCTGGACTTCGCCGTGCGCGTCAGCGGACCCATCGTGGCCGACGTGCACCGCACGGTGCGCCGCCTTTGGACGCGGGCCTGGCTGGGCGCCGACTTCGGCGACGAGTTGCGTGCCTTGCTGACCGCGCCGGAGCCCTTGCACCGGGCCCGGCAGTGGATCGACGCGCGCTGGCGCGACTGGCAGGGGGCGCGTGCCGAGGCCTTGGCCTGGCGGCGAAGTCGCCGCGAGGCCTTGGCCGACCTGCGGCCGGTGCGGGCCGCCTTCGTGCGCCGCGACAACCTGGTGCAGCGCCACGCCATCGAGCGCGAGTACCTGCACGCCCTGCGCGAGGCGCAGCAGGCCATCGACCTCATCTGTCCCTACTTCTACCCCAGCGCCCGGCTGCTGCGCGCCTTGCACCGTGCCGCCGGGCGCGGCGTGCGCATCCGCCTCTTGCTGCAAGGGCAGTTCGACTACCGCCTGGCCGAAATGGCCGCTCGCGCCCTTTACGCCGACCTGCTGGCGCGGGGCGTGCGCGTGTTCGAGTACCGCGCGGCCTTCCTGCACGCCAAGGTGGCCCAGGTGGACGGGCGCTGGGCCACGGTGGGCTCCAGCAACCTGGACCCGACCTCGCTGGTGCTGAACCTGGAGGCCAACGTCGTCGTCTGGGACGAGGCCGTGGCCGCCCAAGTGCGCCAGGCCTTCGAGGCGGCGCTGGAGGGCGCCGAGGAGGTGTTGGCCGAGCGACCGCCGCCGGGGTGGCGCGGCCTGCGCGGCTGGCTGCGCCGCCGCCTGGTGGCCTGGGCGGCGCAGCTTTACCTGCGCATGGCTGGCAACGAGCGGTACTGAAGCCTGCGCAGGGTCAGGCGATGGCCAAGGGCGGGAACGACTTCACCAAGTCGTCCACCGCCTTGACCTGCGCCAGGAAGGGCTCCAACTGGCCCAAGGGCAGGGCGCTGGGGCCGTCGCACTTGGCTTCGGCCGGGTTGGGGTGGGCTTCCAGGAACAAACCGGCCAGGCCCACGGCCATGCCGGCGCGGGCCAGGTCGGCCACCTGCTCGCGGCGGCCGCCGCTGGCGGCCGCGCCCGACTCGCGCTGCTGCAGCGCGTGGGTCACGTCGAAGATGACGGGCAGGTCGCCGCAGTGCTTCTTCATCACCCCGAAGCCCAGCATGTCGACCACGAGGTTGTCGTAGCCGAAGCAGGTGCCGCGGTCGCACAGGATGAGCTGGTCGTTGCCGGCTTCTTGGAACTTCTCGCAGATGTTTTTCATCTGCGAGGGGCTCAGGAACTGCGGCTTCTTGATGTTGATGACGCGACCCGTCTTGGCCAGGGCCACGACGAGGTCGGTCTGGCGGGCAAGGAAGGCGGGCAGCTGCAGCACGTCCACCACCTCGGCCACGGGCTGGCATTGGTGGGGCTCGTGCACGTCGGTGATGCAGGGCACGCCGAAGCGGGCCTTCACGGCTTCAAAGATTTTCAAACCCTCTTCCAAGCCAGGGCCGCGGTAGCTGTGGATGCTGCTGCGGTTGGCCTTGTCGAAGCTGGCCTTGAAGACGTAGGGAATGCCGAGCTTTTGCGTGACCTGCACGTAGGCCTCGCAGGTGCGCAGCGCCAGGTCCAGCGACTCGAGCACGTTCATGCCGCCGAACAAGACGAAGGGCTTGCGGTTGTCGACGGAAATGGCGGGGCCGATGGCGATGGAGGGCATGGCAGAGCGTCCTGAACGGGGAAGGGTGCGATTGTCTCAGCCGAGGATCAACCCACGTGGGGCGCCCCGGGCGCCTGCAGCGCCCCGCCTTGCACCAAGGCCGCGGCGCGCTCGATGTCGGGCGCCAGGTAGTGGTCGGCGGGGTGGCTGGCGCAGTCTTGGCGCAGGCGCTCGTACAGGGCCTCCACGGGCGCGGAGCTGCGCAGCGGGCGCAGGAAGTCGATGCCCTGCGCGGCGGCCAGCAGCTCGATGGCCACGATGTGCGCGGTGTTGTCGATCATGGCGTGCAGGCGCCGGGCCGCGAAGGTGGCCATGCTGACGTGGTCTTCCTGGTTGGCGCTGGTGGGCAGGCTGTCCACGCTGGCCGGGTGGGCCAGGCTCTTGTTCTCGCTGGCCAGGGCGGCGGCGGTGACGTGGGCAATCATGAAGCCGCTGTGCAGGCCAGCGTCGGCCGTCAAGAAGGGCGGCAGGCGGCTGATGCCCGGGTCGATCAGCATGGCGATGCGGCGCTCGGCGATGGCGCCCACCTCGGCGATGGCCAGGGCCAGGCCGTCGGCGGCCAGGGCCACGGGCTCGGCGTGGAAGTTGCCCCCCGAGACCATGCAGTCGTCGAACACGAGCGGGTTGTCGGTCACGGCGTTGGCCTCGCGCACCAGCACCTCGGCGGCGTGGCGGGCTTGGTCCAGGCAGGCGCCCATCACCTGGGGCTGGCAGCGCAGGCAGTAGGGGTCTTGCACGCGCTCGTCGCCTTCCTTGTGGCTTTGGCGGATGGCGCTGCCGGCCAGCAGCTCGCGGTACACGGCCGCGGTTTCGATCTGGCCCGGCTGGCCGCGCACGGCGTGGATGCGGGGGTCGAAGGGCCCGTCGCTGCCGCGGGCGGCGTCCAGGGTCATGGCGCCGGCGGCCAGCGCCGTGGCGAACAGGGTGTCGAAGCGCAGCAGGGCGTGCAGGGCCAAGGCGGTGCTGGCCTGCGTGCCGTTGATGAGCGCCAGGCCTTCCTTGGCGGCCAGGGTCAGGGGCTTGAGGCCCAGGCGTTGCAGCTCGGCCAGGGCGGGGCGGCGTTGGCCGTCCACCAGGGCCTCGCCCTCGCCCATCAGGGCCAGGGTCATGTGGCTCAAGGGGGCCAGGTCGCCGCTGGCGCCCACCGAGCCTTGGGCCGGGATGTAGGGGACGAAGCCGGCGTTGAAGGCGTCCAGCAGGGACTGCACCACCTCGCGGCGCACGCCGCTGTAGCCGCGGGCCAGGCTGGCGGCCTTGGTGGCCAGCATCAGGCGCACGACGGGCGGCGACATGGGCGCGCCCACGCCCACGCTGTGGCTGCGGATGAGGTTGAGCTGCAGCGCGGCCAGCTGGTCTTTGGCGATGCGCGTGCTGGCCAGCTTGCCAAAGCCAGTGTTGACGCCGTAGACCGGCGCGTCGCCCGCGGCCGCGGCGGCCACGAGGGCCGCGCTGGCGTCCAGCGCGGACCAGTCGGTGAGCGTCAGCGTCTCGGTGCCGTCGGCGATGACGCGCAGCTGCGCGAGGGTGAGGTGTCCGGGTTGGAGCTGCATGGCGCGGGTGTCGTTCAAAGAGAAGGGAGGTTCAGGCCTTGCGTGCGGGCGCAGGCCTTGGCGAGGTCGTAGCCGGCATCGGCATGGCGCATCACGCCCGTGCCGGGGTCGTTCCACAGCACACGCTTCAAGCGTTCGGCGGCCTCGGGCGTGCCGTCGGCCACGATGACCACGCCGCTGTGCTGGCTGAAGCCCATGCCCACGCCGCCGCCGTGGTGCAGGCTCACCCAGGTGGCGCCGCCGGCGGTGTTCAGCATGGCGTTGAGCAGCGGCCAGTCGCTCACGGCGTCGCTGCCGTCTTGCATGGCCTCGGTCTCGCGGTTGGGGCTGGCCACGCTGCCGCAGTCCAGGTGGTCGCGGCCGATGACGATGGGGGCCTTCAGCTCGCCCTTGGCGACCATCTCGTTGAAGGCCAGGCCGGCCAGGTGGCGCTGGCCCAGGCCCAGCCAGCAGATGCGCGCGGGCAGGCCCTGAAAGGCGATGCGCTCGGCGGCCATGTCCAGCCAGCGGTGCACGCGGGCCTCGTGGGGGAACAGCTCCTTGATCTTGGCGTCGGTCTTGGCGATGTCGTCCGGGTCGCCCGAGAGCGCCACCCAGCGGAAGGGGCCGCGGCCCTCGCAGAACTGCGGGCGCACGTAGGCGGGCACGAAGCCGGGGAAGTCGAAGGCGTTCTTCACGCCTTGGTCCAGCGCCACCTGGCGGATGTTGTTGCCGTAGTCCACCGTGGGCACGCCCATGGCTTGGAAGTCGAGCATGGCCTGCACGTGCACGGCGCAGCCTTGGGCGGCGGCGGCCTTCAGCGTGGCGTGCTGGGCCGGATCGGCCGCGGCGGCGCGCCACTGCTCGACGGTCCAGCCTGCCGGCAGGTAGCCGTTGAGCAGGTCGTGGGCCGAGGTTTGGTCGGTCACGATGTGCGGCTGTGGGGCGCTGCCGGCGCGCACGCGCTTCACCAGTTCGGGCAGCACCTCGGCGGCGTTGCCCAGCAGCGCGATCGAGATGGCCTTGCTTTCGGCGCCGTAACGGCGCAGGCGCTCGATGGCGTCGTCCAGGTCGCGGGCCTGCTCGTCCACGTAGCGGGTCTTGAGGCGGAAGTCGATGCGGCTTTGCTGGCACTCGATGTTGAGCGAGCTGAAGCCAGCGAAGGTGGCGGCCAGCGGCTGCGCGCCGCCCATGCCGCCCAAGCCGGCGGTCAGCACCCACTTGCCCTGGGCCACGCCGCCGTAGTGCTGGCGCGCCGCCTCGGCAAAGGTTTCGTAGGTGCCCTGCACGATGCCCTGCGTGCCGATGTAGATCCAGCTGCCGGCGGTCATCTGGCCGTACATCATCAGCCCCTGGCGGTCGAGCTCGTTGAAGTGCTCCCAGGTGGCCCAGTGCGGCACCAAGTTGCTGTTGGCCAACAGCACGCGCGGGGCTCCTGCGTGCGTGGGGAACACGCCCACGGGCTTGCCGCTTTGGACGAGCAGGGTCTCGTCGGCGTTCAGGTCTTTCAGCGCGGCCAGGATGCGGTCGAAGGCCTCCCAGTTGCGTGCGGCCTTGCCGATGCCGCCATAGACCACCAGGTCCTCGGGGCGCTCGGCCACCTCGGGGTCGAGGTTGTTCTGGATCATCCGGTAAGCGGCTTCGGTCAGCCAGTTCTTGCAGGTGAGGGTGCTGCCGCGGGGGGCGCGCACGGTCCGGGGTCCGCTCATGGGAAGGCTCCAAACAACAGGGTGAGGGGTGGGCGATGGGCATCGTAAGTTGTCTAGACAACTCGCGTCAAGCCGGCTTACGATGCCGGCCATGCCGACCCGCGTCGCCCCTCCTGACCCCGCTTACTTGACCGTGCAGCGCTGGCTGCGCGAGGGCATCACCCAAGGCCGCTGGCGCGTGGGCGATCGCCTGCCCAGCGAGGCCGAGCTGGTGGCCCAGTTCGGCCTGAGCCGCATGACCGTGAACCGCGCGCTGACGGAGCTGCACGCGCAAGGCCTGGTGCGGCGGGTGAAGGGCTCGGGCAGCTTCGTGGCGCCGTTGGAGCGCCTGGCCGCCACCCTGCAGGTGCGCGACGTGCACGAGCAAATCGCCGAGCGCGGGCACGTTCACCAGGCCCAGGTGCTGGCGCTGGACCGCCAAACGCCACCGCCGGCGGTGGCCGCGGCGCTGCAGCTGCGCAAGGGCGGCACGGCCTTCTACAGCCAGCTGCTGCACCTGGACAACGGCGTGCCGCTGCAGGTCGAGTCGCGTTGGGTCCACCCGGCGCGGGCGCCGCAGTACCTGAAGCAGGACTTCGGTCAGGTCACGCCCACCGCCTATCTGCTGCAGGTGGCGCCCCTGGTGGGGGCCGAGGTTCAAATCGAGGCCGCGCTGGCGCAGCCCCACGAGGCCCGGTTGCTGGGCTTGAGCGATGCCCAGCCCTGCTTGGTGGTGCAGCGCCTGACCCACAGCCACGAAGGTCCGGTCAGTTGGGTGCGGCTGGTGCACCCGGGCGACCGCTACGTGCTGCAAGGAAAAGTCACAACGTGAGTTCGAGCCCCGACCTGCCCATCACCCTGTGGCGCGACCTGCGCGCCGCCACCCTCGCCGGCGACGCGGCCTGGGGCGCCATCGACAACGCCTGCCTCGTCGTCCAGGGCGACCGCCTGGCCTGGGTGGGCCCGCTGCCCGAGCTGCCGCGCGAATGGGCGTCACGCGTCAACGACGAGGTGCACCTGCACAACGCCTGGGTCACCCCGGGCCTGGTGGACTGCCACACGCACCTGGTCTACGGCGGCACCCGCGCCCACGAGCACGAACTGCGCCTGCAGGGCGTGAGCTACGAGCAGATCGCCCGCGCAGGCGGCGGCATCCGCAGCACCGTGGCGGCCACGCGGCACAGCATTGAGAGTCACCTGCTCAAGCACGCCCAGCGCCGGCTGGCGCAGCTCAAGGCCGACGGCGTGACCACCGTCGAAATCAAGAGCGGCTACGGCCTGGACCTGGCGCACGAGCGCAAGATGCTGCGCGTGGCCCGGCACCTGGCCAGCCACGGGGTGGACGTGCGCAGCACCTACCTGGCCCTGCACGCGGTGCCGCCCGAGTTCGATGGCAATGCCGACGGCTACACCGAGGCCGCCTGCCAGTGGCTCGACACCCTGCACGCCGAAGGCCTGGTGGACGCGGTCGATGCGTTCTGCGAGCGCATCGGCTTCACGCCGGGGCAGGTCACGCGCCTGTTCCAGCACGCCGAAGGCCTGGGCCTTCCCGTGAAGCTGCACGCCGAGCAACTCAGCGACCAAGGCGGCGCGGCGCTGGCCGCCGAGTTCGGCGCGCTCAGTGCCGACCACCTGGAGTGGCTGAGCGAGGCCGGCATCCAGGCCATGGCCCAGGCCGGCACCGTGGCCGTGCTGCTGCCGGGCGCCTACCTCACGCTCAAAGACACCCACCTGCCGCCCGTGGCCGCCCTGCGCGCCGCCGGCGTGCCCATGGCCGTGGCCACCGACCACAACCCCGGCAGCTCGCCTGCGCTGTCGCTCACCCTCATGATGAACTTGGCCTGCACCCTGTTCGGCCTCACGCCCGAAGAGGCCCTGCGCGGCTGCACCCACGTGGCCGCGAAGGCCCTGGGCCTGCACGACCGCGGCCGCTTGCAGAAGGGCCTGCGCGCCGACTTCTGCGCGTGGGACGTGGAGCACCCGCGCGAGTTGAGTTACTGGCTGGGCCACCGCCCCTTGCTGGAGCGCGTTCACGCCGGTCGCGCCGACGGGAGGCTGCCCGCATGACGAGCTACCGCTTGATCCCGGGCAGTGCCCCGCTGCTCATCAGCCTGCCCCACGTGGGCACGCACATCCCAGTTGAGGGCCGCGACGCCTACCGCCCGCGCGCCCTGGCCAGCGAGGACACCGACTGGCACCTCGAGGCCGTGTACGCCCCCATTGCGCAGGCCCTGGGCGCCAGCCTCTTGGTGCCCGAGGCCTCGCGCTACTGGATCGACCTCAACCGCCCGGCCGACAACGCGCCCATGTACCCCGGGGCGAACAACACCGAGCTCTGCCCCACGCGCTTCTTCGACGGCACGCCGATCTACCAAGACGGCCGCGCCCCCGATGCGGCCGAGCAGGCCCGCCGTGTGGACAGCCACTGGCGCCCTTACCACCAGGCCCTGGCCGCTGAGTTGGCGCGCTTGAAGGCGCGGCACGGCCACGCGCTGCTGTGGGACGGCCACAGCATCGAAAGCGAACTGCCCTGGCTGTTCGAGGGCCGCCTGCCCGACCTGAACCTGGGCACCGCGAGTGGCGCCAGTTGCACCCCAGCCGTGCGCGAGGCCCTGGGCGCCGTGCTGGCCGCACAAACGCGCTACACGCAGGTGGTGGACGGCCGCTTCAAGGGCGGCCACATCACCCGGCACTACGGCCGCCCGCACGAGGGCGTGCAGGCCATCCAGATGGAAATGGTGCAGGCCATCTACATGCTGGAAGACAAGGCCCATCCCACGCCCCGACCGCTGGTGCCGCAGAAGGTGGACGTCTTGCGCCCGCTGCTGCAGCAGCTGCTGCAAACCTACCTGGAGACCGCCTCGCGATGAAGCCGCTCGAACCCGCTCTTTGGGCCCCCTGGGCCTGGGTCGATGGCCGCTGGCAGCAGCAGGTGCTGCTGCCCATCCAGCCCGACGGGCACTGGGGCGCCATCACCAGCGGCGTGGTGCAGCCGCCCGAAGGCACCCGCGTGCTGCAGGGCGCTCTGCTGCCCAGCCTGGTGGACGCGCACAGCCATGCCTTCCAGCGCGCCATGGCCGGCCTGGCCGAGGTGCGCGAGCACGCCGGCGACGACGACTTTTGGAGCTGGCGCGAGGCCATGTACGGCACGGCGCTGGCGCTGGACCCGGTGAGCCTGCGGCGCATCGCCACGCGCCTCTACCGCGAGCTGCTGCTCGGCGGCTACACGCAGGTGGTCGAGTTCCACTACCTGCACCACGCGCCCGACGGCCAGCCCTACGACGACGAGCTGGCCATGGCCTGGGCCCTGGCCGAGGCGGCGCAGGAGGTGGGCATCGGCCTGACCCTGTTGCCCACGCTGTACGCGCACCGCGGTTTCGACGAACCCGGCCTGCGCCCCGAGCAACGCCGCTTTGCCACCGACGCCGACTGGGTGTGGCGGGCGCAGCAGCGGCTTCAAGCGGCCGGCCTGCCGCTGGTGAACGCGGGCGTGGCCCTGCATTCGCTGCGCGCCGCGCACGAGGCCGACATCCATGCCCTGCTGGCGCACGTGGGCGACACCGAGTGCCCCATCCACATCCACGTGGCCGAGCAAACCCGCGAGGTGGACGATTGCGTGCGCCGGCACGGCCAGCGCCCCATCGAGTGGCTGAGCAGCCACGTGCCCCTGGACGCCCGCTGGCAGTTGGTGCATGCCACGCACGCGCTGCCGCACGAGATCGAGGCCGTGGCCACGTCCGGGGCCGGCGTGGTGCTGTGCCCCAGCACCGAGGCCAACCTGGGCGACGGCTTCACCGACGTGCCCGGTTGGCTGGAGGCCGGTGTGCCGCTGAGCCTGGGCAGCGACAGCCAGGTGGGCCGCGAATGGCGCGAGGAGCTGCGCTGGCTGGAATACGGCCAGCGCCTGCGCCACCGCCGCCGAAACGTGTGCGCCGCCCCGGGCTCGCAGCCCAGCACCGGCGCACGCCTTTTCGAGGCCATGCGCGCCGGCTCCGGCCCCACGGCGGGCTTTGCCGGCTGGGGCCTGCGCCCAGGGGCGCGCGCCGACGCGCTGCTGCTGGACCTGGCCACCGCCGACCTCGACAGCCTGCCCTGCGAGCAGTGGCTGGACGCGCTGGTGTTCGCCAGCGCCGGCCCGCTGTGGTCGGGCGTGTGGGTGGCAGGGCGTCAGCGGGACTGAGCAGGGGCCGATCGGGCCCGATCAGGGGCCGATCAAGCGCTGCACACCTGGTTGCGCCCGCCAGCCTTGGCGCGGTACAGCGCTTGGTCGGCGCGCTGCATCACCACGGGCCAGGTCGGCGCCGGGCTGCCTGCCGGCTGCAGCGTGAAACCGATGGACGTGGACAGGGTCAGGCCCTCCTGCGCCTGGCCCCAGGGATGCTGGGCCACGGCCTCGCGCAAGCGCTCCATGATGGGCAAGGCCTGCTGCGCGCCGTTGCCCAGCAGCACCAGCACGAACTCTTCGCCGCCCCAGCGGGCCAGCAGGTCGGCGCCTCGCACCTGTTGGCGCACCAGGTTGGCGAATTCGCGCAGCACGCGGTCGCCCACGGCATGGCCGAAGCGGTCGTTCACGCGCTTGAAGTGGTCGATGTCGAGCAGCGCCAGGGCCAAGGGCTCGTTCAGCGTGCGCTGCATCAACAAGGGCAAGGCGGTCTCGGCATGGCGGCGGTTGGCCAGCCGGGTCAGCAGGTCTTCCAGTGCGTCGTGCTCGGTGCGGGTCAGGCGCTCTTGCAAGCGCTGCTTTTCCATCTCTAGGTGGCGGGCCCGCGCCTGGGCGGCCTGGGCATCGGCCTGGGCGTGCGCGGCCCGGGCCATGGCCGACTTCACCTCTTGCCGGATCAGCAAGGCCTGGATCTGCAGCGCCTGGGCCTGGCGCGTGGCGCGGCGGTCGGCCGCCAGCAGGCGCTCCAGGTGGTGCAGCGCGGCGTCGGTGCGCCCGTGCTGCTTGTTCACGGCGTACAGCACCTGCAGGGTGCGGCGCTCCAGCCGGCGGGCCTTGGCGGGGTCGTTGTCGTGCAGCAGGGCCTCGGCCTGTGCCAGGGCCACGTCGACATGGCCTTGGGCCGCCGACACCCGCGCGTGCTGCAGGCGCAGTTCCAGGCGCAGGGTGGCGTAGCCGCAGCGCTCGGCCAACTCGGACAAGGACATCAGCAGGGGCTCGGCGCGCCGCCAGTCGTCGCCCAGCATCAGGGCGTCGATGAGGTTGCTCAGCGCCAGGGCCTGCCAGTAGGCGTGGCCCTCGCGCTGGGCCAGCAGCACGGCGTCCTGGGCCAGGGTCTGGGCCAGGGCTTGCACCAAGGGCACGCGCTCCAGCTCGCCGTCGCGCAGCAGCTGCTCGCACTCGTCCAAGGTGAAGTGGGCCTGGTTGTTGAGGCAGCCGAACTCCAGCTCGGTCAGGTTCATGGCCTGCGCCAACTCGCGGGCCTGCTGCGTGGTCTCGCGGGCCTGCACCGGGTCGCCCAGCGCCTGGTAGGCGTTGCCCATGCGCAGCAGGGCCCAGGTTTCGCGCTCCCGGTCGCCCAGTTGGCGCGCCAGGTCCAGGGCCCCCAGCGCGTGCTCCATGGCCTCGCGCCCCAGCTCCAGGTGGGCGTACACCACCGCCAGGGCACAGCGCGTGTCGACCAGCCCGGGCAGGTCGCCCAGCAGCTCGAAGTGGTGCAAGGCCTCGCTGCCGCTGCGCACGGCCTCGGCCAGGCGCCCCACGCGGGGCAGGGCGCGCGTCAGCCCGAGCAAGGCGGCGGCGCGCTCGGCCTCGTGCTCGCGCGAGGGCATGGCGGCCACCAGCGCGTCCACGTCCGCTTGTCGCGTGTCGTGGCGCAGGCGGGCCAGGGCCTCCTGCCAGGCGGCGTGTGGCGCCTCGGCGCTCATGCCGACCTCGCTCATGCCGGCAGCAGGAAGCGGCGCAGGTCCTCGGCCATGCGGCGGCGGGCCTCGGCCTGCAGGTACATCATGTGGCCCGCCTCGAAGTAGCGCACCTGGATGCGCTCGCGCACGCCGGGGCGCAGGCCCAGGTGGGCCAGGCTGTGGTCGCCCGCGGCGTGGGGCGTGGCCAGGTCGTAGTAGCCGCTGGCCACGTACACGCGCAGGTGCGGGTCGCGGTGCAGGGCGTCGCGCAGCAGCGGGCCGGTGGCCAGGTACTTGTTCTCGTGGTCGTTGTAGCGCCAGCTTTTGTAGAGCGGCGCCAGCAGGTGGTAGGGCGCCTCGCCCGTCCAGCCGAACTGCGCGCCCAGCACCTGCTGGATGCCGGCCTTGAAGGCCCCGGCCATGGCGCTGTAGCTGGCGTCGTCTTCCACCTTCTCGCCGGCGTCGTCGGCGTCGAAGCCCACGAAGCGGCTGTCCAGGCGCGCGGTGGCCAGGCCTTGTTCGCGCAGCAGTTCCTTGAAGAAGCGCTCGTCGCTCACGCGCAGGCGGCTGCGCTTCACGAAGTCCACGCCCAGGCCCGAGTAAGCCGCCAGCTGCGTGGCGATGCTGTCGAACAGGCTGGCCGGCAGGCGGTCGCCCTGCAGCAAGGCGCTGGCGTAGGGCCCTTGGGCAAAGGCCTCCACCTCGTCCAGCAGCGTGCGCAGCGGCAGCGCTTGCAGCGCGGGGCTCAGGCGCTGGTGGAACCAGGCCGTGGCCGCGTAGGTGGGCAGGAAGAGCGTGTAGGGCAGGTCGTTGACCGGGTCGAAGCTGAAGAGCTGGAAGTCCAGCGCCAGCGAGATCAGCACCACGCCGTTGAGGTGGATCTGGTGCTTCTCTTGCAGCTGCCGCGCCAGCGCCGCGCCGCGCGTGCTGCCGTAGCTTTCGCCCATCAGGTACTTCGGGCTGCCCCAGCGGTTCTCGCGCGTCAGGTAAGCGCGCATGAACTCGCCCAGCGAATCCAGGTCGCGCTGGTAGGTGTGGAACTCGGTGGTCTTCTGCCCCTCGTGCATGGTGGACAGGCCGGTGCCAATGGGGTCGATGAACACCAGGTCGGCCTCGGCCAGCAGGCTGTCGTCGTTGGGCGTCAGCGCGTAGGGCGGGGCGCCCGTGCGGCCAAAGTCGTCCACCGCCACGCGCTGCGGTCCCACCAGGCCCAGGTGCAGCCACACGCTGCTGGAGCCCGGCCCGCCGTTCACCACGAACAGCAGCGGCCGGCCTTCGCGCGGCACGTCCAAGCGCGTGTAGCTCATGGCGAACAGCTTGGCGCGCGGCGGCTCGCCCTCGTGCTCGCCGTCCTTGCCCTGCTTGGGCTCGCGGATCTCGTGCCAGGTGGCGCGCGCCAGGTAACGGATGGCCTGCCCGTTCAGCGTGACGCTGTGTTCGCGTTCGAACACCGGCATGGGGGCCGGATTCGGTGCCGTCACCGACGGGGCGGGGGAAGGGTCCTTAGCATCCATGCATGCACACACAACGGTTGTTCGGGGTGGACTTCAGCAGCGCACCCAGCAAGCGCAAGCCCATCTGGGTCGCCGAAGGCGAGGCCGCATTGTCTGGCGTTCGCCTGCAGGCCCTGTACCCCCTGACCGACTGGACGGGCTTTGAGGCCTGGCTGCGCCGCCCCGGCCCCTGGCTGGCCGGGCTGGATCTGCCCCTGGGCCTGCCGCGCGCGTTCGTCGACGCCCAAGGCTGGGGCCCGACGCTGCCCGACCTGGCCCATGCCCTGCGCCAGCGCGGCCGACGCACACGCCGCGAATGGCAGGCCCTGATCGACACCTGGGGCAACGCCCGCCCCGCCGGCCAGCGCCTCGTCCACCGCCGCTGCGACACCGCCTTGCCCGGCGGCGCTCGCTCCACCAGCCCGCTGCAAACGCGCTACGTGCCCGTGGGCTTCATGCTGTTCGAGGGCCTGCCCCGCGTGCTGGACGCCGGCGTCACCCTGCTCGGCCAACACGCCGCCGACCCCGCGCGCCTGGCCCTGGAGGCCTACCCCGGCTGGCTGGCCCAACAGGCCATCGGCCGCCGCTCGTACAAGAACACCGACGACGCCGAGCGCCGTGCGGCCCGCGCCGACCTGCTGGCCGCGCTGCGCCGCGACGGCGGGGGCCTGGGGCTGGCCATGAACTGGCCAGAGGACTTGCACACGCTGATGCTGGACGACCCCAGCGGCGACCCGCTGGACGCGGCGATGTGCCTGCTGCAGGCGGCCTGGGCGGCCGGGCGGCCGGATTGGGGGTTGCCGGCCGATCTCGATCCAGTGGAAGGGTGGATTGCAGGGGCGGAATAAAAAAGGGCCCCGAGGGGCCCTGGCTTCATCGTGAAGGCGTCGATCACTTCCGCATCAACGTCGACTTGCCAAACAGCGACTCGATCAAGTCCACCGCCAGCAGCGCGGTGCGGTTCTTTTCGTCCAGCGCGGGGTTGAGCTCCATCACGTCCAGGCTGGCCAGGCGGCCGGTGTCGGCGATCATTTCCATGCACAGCTGGGCCTCGCGGTAGCTGGGTCCGCCGGGCACGGTGGTGCCCACGCCGGGGGCGATGGCGGGGTCGAGGAAGTCGACGTCGAAGCTGACGTGCAGGTGGGTGTTGGCGTCCAGGGTGGCCAGGGCCAGCTCCATGGTGTGCTTCATGCCCATCTCGTCGATGTAGCGCATGTCGAACACCTCCAGCTCTTGCTCGTGCACGAAGCGCTTTTCGCCTTGGTCCACGCTGCGGATGCCGATCTGGCGCACCCACTTCGGGCTGATGGCGGGGCGCTCGGCGCTGAAGCCGCCGACCTGCACGAGGTCTGGCGCGCCGAAGCCGCACAAGGTGGCCACGGGCATGCCGTGGATGTTGCCGCTGGGGGTGAGGGCGCTGGTGTTGAAGTCGGCGTGGGCGTCGAGCCAGAGGATGCGCAGCTTCTTGCCGGTGTCGCGGCAGTGGCGGGCCACGGCGCTGATGGAGCCGATGCCCAGGCAGTGGTCGCCGCCCAGCAAGATGGGCAGGCGGCCGTCTTTCAGGATGCCGTGCACGCCGTCGTGCACGGCGCGGTTCCAGGCCACGACCTCGGGCAGGTGGCGGTAGCCGTCCACGGGCGGCTGCCATGGGTTGCGCGGGCCGCTGAGGTCGCCGCGGTCTTCCACGTCCACGCCGTGGGCTTGCAGGGCTTCGGCCAGGCCGGCCACGCGGATGGCTTCGGGGCCCATGGAGGCGCCGCGGGCGCCGGCGCCGATGTCGGTGGGCGCGCCGATCAGGGAGACGTTGCGCAGGAGGGTCATGGTGGGGGCTCTTTCGTCAAACGGCGCACTGGGCGGCGCCTTTCAGGTCGTACTCGTGCTCGAGGATTTCCCAGGCCTCTTCGGCGGTCTCGACGAAGCGGAACAGCTTCTCGTCGCCGGGGCTGATCATTCCGGTTTCGATCAGGTAGTCGAAGTCGATCAGGCGCGTCCAGAACTCGCGGCCGAACATCAGGATGGGGCGGCGGCGGCACTTGCCGGTTTGGATGAGGGTGAGCGACTCGAAGAGCTCGTCCAGGGTGCCGAAGCCCCCGGGGAAGCAGGCCAGGGCCACCGAGCGCATGAGGAAGTGGAACTTCCGCATGGCGAAGTAGTGGAAGCGGAAGCAGAGCTCGGGCGTGATGTAGGGGTTGGGGTGCTGCTCGTGGGGCAGCACGATGTTCAGGCCGATGCTCTTGCCGTGGGCGTCGAAAGCGCCGCGGTTGCCGGCCTCCATGATGCCGGGGCCGCCCCCGGTCACGACGTAGATCGGCGCGCCGCAGCGCTGGGTTTCGCGGGTGACGATCTCGGCCAGGCGGCGGGCTTCTTCGTAGTAGGCGCTCATGCCCAGCTGGGTGCGGGCGCGCTGCTCGCGGGCGGCGTCGCCACTGTTCACCGCGGCATCCAGCTCGGCCTGGGCCTTGACGGGGTCGGGGATGCGCGCGCTGCCGAAGATGACGAGGGTGGACTCGATGCCGGCCTCTTGCTGCAGCAGCTCGGGCTTGAGCAGCTCCAGTTGCATGCGCACGGGGCGCAGCTCTTCGCGCACCAAAAAGTCGTCGTCGGCAAAGGCCAGGCGGTAGCTGGGAGCCTGGTCCACCACGCCCAGGGGCGGCGGGGTTCGGCGGAGGTCTTCTTCGGCGGAAGAAAAATTTCTCATCCGCAGGTCTTTTTTGGGTGACACGGCGTTCTCCTCAGGGATCGCTGTTGACTATGGCAAGCATAGTGCCATCAACGAGAAATTATTGTTCGTTTGGAGCTGGGGTTGGCTGGGGGCGGCAAACGGGGCATGCCGCCCGCGGTTGCACCTGCAGGGTGTCGGCCTGGGCCTGGCGGGCGTCCCACAGCCACAGGCGACCGGTGGCGGTGGGCAGGCCGGCCAAGCCCTTGAGGGCCTCGCCCGCCTGCCAGGTGCCCACGAGGCCCACCAGGGGCGCGAACACGCCCAGGGTGCTGCAGGCCACGTCTTGCACCGGGGCGTCGGGGGGGAACAGGCAGGCGTAGCAGGGGCCGCTGTGCCCCGGCCACCACACCGAGCCCTGGGCGTGCCAAGTGACCCCGGCGGCCCACACCAGGGGCTTGCCGGCGGCCACGCAGGCGGCGTTCACGGCCTGGCGGGTGGCGAAGTTGTCGCTGCAGTCCAGCACCACGTCGGCGCCGGCCACCAGCGGGGGGAGGGTGCTGGCATCGGCCCGCGCTTGCAGGGCCACCACGTCGACGTTGGGGTTGAGCGCCTGCAGGGCGACCCGCGCCGATTCGACCTTGGCCTGGCCCACGCGGGCCGTGGTGTGCACCACCTGGCGCTGCAGGTTGGTGAGGTCGACGGTGTCGGGGTCGATCGCGGTGATGCGGCCCACCCCCGCGGCGGCCAGTTGCAGCAAGGCGCTGGCGCCCAAACCGCCGGCCCCGACGACCAAGGCGTGGCTGGCCATCCAGCGGGTTTGGCCCTCGATGCCAATGCCGTCCAGCATGACGTGCCGGGCGTAGCGCTGCAGTTGCTCGTCGTTCATCCCAAGCGGCGACAAAAAAGGGCGCTGTGCAGCGCCCTTGGTGAGAAAGAGAAGGCCCGCATCAGGGCTGCTTGGCGTTCGCCTGGGCCTTGCGTTCGGCCGCGGCCTTGGCGATGACGACGGTCTTGCCCTGCAACTGGTTCAGGGCTTGCTGCAGCGGCCAGTCTTCGGGCGAGCCGAAATCGGGCAGGGGCTTGAAGGGCTCGTTGCGCTTGGCGCGCAGTTCTTCGAGGCGCTTGCGCTCGGCCTCGCGAGCCTTGGTGGCCTCTTCCTCGGCGGCCTTGTCGCCGTTGTTCAGGTGGCGCTCCAGGTCGGCCTCCCGCGTGTAGAAGGCGGCGAACACGTTGCCCTCGGCGGTTTCGTCCAGCGGCACGTCGGGCAGGATGCCTTGGGCCTGGATGCTGCGGTCGTTGGGTGTGTAGTAGCGGGCGGTGGTGAGCTTGATGGCGGCGCCGGGGCACTCGTCCAGGCGCACGTTGCCGGCCAGGCAGCGCACGGTTTGCACCGAGCCCTTGCCGAAGGTTTGGCCGCCCATGATGGTGGCGCGCTTGTGGTCCTGCAGGGCACCGGCCACGATCTCGCTGGCCGAGGCCGAGCCTTCGTTGACCAAGACGACCAGCGGCACGGTCTTCAGCGCGGCGGGCAGGCGCTTGATGACGTCGGCCTGGCCCGGGCGCAGGTAGTGCTGGGGCACGGCGCGGTAGCTGAACTGCGCGGCCTCGACCTGGCCCTTGGTGGAGGTGACTTCGACCCCCGCCGGCAAGAAAGCCGACGAGATGGCGATGGCGCCCTCGAGATTGCCGCCGGGGTCGTTGCGCAGGTCCAGCACCAGGCCCTTGAGCTTGGGGTCTTGCTTGTACAGCTCTTCGACCTTGCGGGCGAAGTCGTCCACGGTGCGGTCTTGGAACTGCGACACGCGGATCCAACCGTAGCCGGGCTCGACGAGCTTGGCGCGCACCGACTGCGTGCGGATTTCTTCGCGCACGATGGTCACCGGGAAGTTGCGGTTCTCGCTCTTGCGCCAAATGTTGAGCACGACCTTGGTGTTCGGCTGGCCGCGCATGCGCTTGACCGCCTGGTCCATGGTCAGGCCGCGGACGTTGGTGTCGTCGATGCGGGTGATGAGGTCGTTCGAGCGCAGCCCGGCGCGGTGGGCGGGCGAGCCTTCGATGGGCGACACGATGCGGACCAAGCCGTCTTCCATGCCGATTTCGATGCCCACGCCGACGAACTTGCCGGAGGTGCCTTCGCGGAATTCGCCGAAGGACTTCTTGTCGAAATACTGAGAGTGCGGGTCCAGGCCACTGACCATGCCGGCGATGGCGTCGCTGATCAGCTTCTTGTCATCGACCGGGTCGACGTAATTGGCCCGCACCAGGCCGTACACCTGGGCCAGCTGTTGCAACTCCTCCAGGGGCAGGCCCACGCTGGGCGTGGACCGGGCCGTGGCACTGAACTGCAGGGAGGTGAGGGCGCCCGCGATGGCGCCCACCGTGACCCAACCGACAACCTTCAACTTTGCGCCCATGGTGCGCCTCAACTTCCGAAAGACCGACTCGATTTCAGTATAGGCAGCCGCTTTCTCCCCGTGGCGGGTAGGAAAACGACGAGATTGCCCCGTATTACACGGCCGCTGGCGGCAGGGGGGCGAAAGTCACCACGTGGTCCACCTGGGCGCGCACGCCGATCCACTCGCCCACGTGGTGGTCGTGGTGGGAGGGCACGGCGGCCACGACCTGCGTGCCGTCGGCCAAGCGCAGGGTGTAGAGGAACTCGGCGCCGCGGAAGACCTTGCGCTCGATGCGGGCCTGGACGGGCGCGTGGTCGTCGTGCACCACGTCGTCGGCCCGCAGCAGCACCTCGCAGCGACCGCCGGGGTAGGCGTCGGGCAGGGGGCACTCGGTGGCGTCGCGCAGCACGCCCAGGGGCGTGCGCAGTTGCGGGCCGTCGGGGCCCATCTCCAACTGCGCGGGGGTGAACACCCCGTGGCCGATGAAGTCGGCCACAAAGCGCGTGGCCGGGCGGTGGTAGACGGTGTAGGCCTCGTCCCACTGCACGAGGCGGCCTTGGTGCATGACGCCCACCCGGTCGCCCAGGGCGAAGGCCTCGGCCTGGTCGTGGGTCACGAAAAGGGCCGTGGTGCCATCGGCCTTCAGGATGGCGCGCAATTCCTGCGACAGCTCCTCGCGCAGGTCCACGTCGAGGCTGGAGAAGGGCTCGTCGAGCAGCAGCAGGTCCGGCGCCGGGGCCAGGGCCCGGGCCAGGGCCACGCGCTGCTGCTGGCCGCCGCTGAGTTGGTGGGGCATGCGCTTGCCCAGGGCCTCCAAGCCGACGAGGCGCAGCATCTGCTCCACGCGCTCGGCCTGTTCCTTGTCGGCCAGCTTTGCCAGACCAAAGGCCACGTTGGCGCGCACGCTGAGGTGCGGAAACAGCGCGAAATCCTGGAACACCATGCCGATGCGGCGGGTTTCCGGCGCGCGGTGAAGGCCGGCCTCGGCGTCGGCCATGCGCTCGCCGCCCACGCGCAGCCGGCCGCTGCTGAGGGGCTCCAGGCCGGCGATGGCGCGAAGCAGCGAGGTCTTGCCGCAGCCCGACGGGCCGATCAGCACCCCGATGTCGCCCCGCGCCAGGCCGAACGACACGCCGCGAACGGCCTCCACGGCCTGGCCGCGTTGGCGGTAGTGCAGGCCCACGTCCTCGAGAGCAAGAAGCATCCGCCTATGATAGCCGGCAGTGCAAATGCACATCGTTCGCATTTAAGAGGGTGGCTGGGCACCGATGGGCCTGCTGTTGTTGCTGGGATTGGTGCTCTTGCTGGTCTTGCCGGTGCTCACGGTGCTGGGGGCCTGGTTCGCGCTGGACGCCGCCGGCTGGGCCCAATGGCAGCACCTGGCCGCCACGGTGCTGCCGGGCTACGCGGTCGAGTCGGCCCTGCTTTCTCTGGGCGTGGCCCTGGGCACCCTGATGGTGGGCGGGGGTGCCGCGGCCCTGGTGAGCCTCTTCGAGTTCCGCGGCCGCCGCTGGTTGGACTTCGCGCTGCTGCTGCCCATGGCCATGCCGGCCTACGTGGCGGCCTATGCCTACACCGACGCCCTGCAGTACAGCGGCGCCCTCCAGTCGGGGCTGCGCGAGGCCTTGGGACTGCAGGGGCGGCTTTGGGGCGAGGTGCGCAGCCTGCCTGGGGCGGTGTTGTTGTTCGTGCTCTGCCTCTACCCCTACGTCTACCTGCTGACCCGCACGGCCCTGGCCGAGCGCGCGGCGGCCCTGCTGGAGGCGGCGCAGTTGCTGGGGGCCAGCCTGCCGCGTCGCATCCTCGGCGTGGCCTTGCCGCTGGCCCGACCCGCGTTGGCGGCCGGCGTGCTGTTGGTGTTGATGGAAACCTTGGCCGACTACGGCGTGGGCAGCTACTTCGGCCTGTCCACCTTGACCACAGGGGTCTACAAGGCGTGGCTGGTCAACGGCGATCGCCAAGCGGCGGCGCAGTTGGCGTCCTTGCTGCTCGTCGTGGTGTTGGTGTGCATGGCCCTGGAGCGCCACGCGCAGGCCCGCATGCGCTTTGCCGGGGCTCGCAACGCGGGCGGTGCACCCGCGCCGCGGGTGCCGCTGCGGGGTTGGCGGGCGGGGGTGGCCCTGGCCCTGTGCAGCCTGCCGGTGCTGCTGGGCTTTTTCGCGCCGCTGACGTGGCTGGGTTGGCTGGCCTGGCAGGAGTGGCGGGTGTCGGAACTGGCACTGGGCCCGCGCTTCTGGCAATGGACCTGGGCCAGCCTGAAGCTGGCGGGCTGGGCGTCGGCCATCACCGTGGTGCTGGCCTTCGCCCTGGTGGCGGTGCAGCGCTTCGAACAGCAGGGCCTGCGCCGCTGGATGGCGCGCGCCGCCACGCGGCTGCTGGGCCTTGGCTACGCCGTGCCCGGTGCGGTGATCGCCGTGGGCTTGTTGCTGCCCATGGGCTGGTTGCAGCAACTGTGGTCGGGCGCCACCTTGGCCTTCACCGGCACGGTGCTGGGGCTCTTGGTGGCCTACACCGTTCGCTTCGGCGGGGTGGCCTTGCAGAGCGTGGAAGCGGGTTACGCCCGCATCCCGCCCACCTTGGACGACAGCGCCCGCCTGCTGGGGGCTTCGCGCCTGCGCTTGCTGGGCCGCTTGCACCTGCCGCTGCTGCGGCGCGCTGGCCTGGCCGCGGCCTTGCTGGTGTTCGTGGACGTGATGAAGGAGTTGCCGGCCACGCTGTTGCTGCGTCCGTTCAACCACGACACCTTGGCCGTGATGGCCTACCAGTTGGCGCGCGACGAGCGCTTGGGCGAAGCGGCCTTGCCGGCCGTCGCCATCGCGGTGGTGGGCCTGCTGCCCGTGGCGCTGCTGTGGCGCGCGATGCGCCTGCGCTGAGGTGGCCCCGCCAGCAGGAATCGAACCTGCATCTGACCCTTAGGAGGGGCCCGTTCTATCCATTGAACTATGGCGAGTGGGGCACAGAAACACGAAAGCCCGGCTGGACCGGGCTTTGTGCGTTCTTCTTCTGATGGTGCCGGTGAGAGGAGTTGAACCCCCGACCTTCGCATTACGAATGCGCTGCTCTACCAACTGAGCTACACCGGCGCCGGCGAAGCCCGCCATTCTAGCCAGATTTTTGGCGCTCCCGGCAAATCCGCAAAACGATGCACTGGTGCTTGCCGCGCCGGCGCCACAGCGCCGCCAAGCAAGCTCCCGCATCAATGCGAATAAATCGGCCAATTCGCGATTTATGACGCGCCATCGGGCAAACACTCGGATGCGTTGGACTTTAGGTGCGGCAACCTACACCACGCTCTCGCCGCGTCGGCGGGGGGCGCATGGAGACACACAACATGATGCGTTGGCTCGCTCTGCTGGTAGCAGCTTGGTTTTTGGTGTGGGGTTCTGGCGCGCAAGCGCAGTCGCGCTGCGACGCTTGCGGCAAACGGATCGACTCGTTGGACCAGCCGGTCAAACTCGCCGGCACTTGGTTGTTCACGCGCGATGACGCGCCGACCAACGCCCAGCCCGGGATCGACACCTCGGCCTGGAAGGTCATCAAAGCCCCGGGGCCCTGGAAGAAGGCCTACGACGACAAGCAGGTCTACCAAGTTGGGTGGTACCGCGGCAGCTTCGAGTTCAACCAGGCCTTGGTGGGCCAAGAGGTGGCGCTGCTACTCAACACCTACATGGCCCACATGCAGGTGTTCGTCAATGGCAAGGAGGTCTACCGCCGGCCGAACCATGCCAACGTGGACCGCTACTACTCGATCCAGGCCGCGCCGGTGCGTTTTGTCATTCCCGACGGCAAGGTGGACATCGCGATCCGAGTGAACACGCCGCTGATGACGGGCGTGTACCAACTGCCGTTTGAGTTGCACCGCTACGACCCGCACGACAACACCTTGGTGGGCTGGGCGGTGTGGGGCGGGGAGATGCGCGTGACCGTTGGCTGGATCGCGCTCTTCTTCGGCCTGTTCTTCATGCTCGTGTACGTCAAGGTCAAGTACTCGATGTACTTGGTGGCGTCGCTGAGCACGATGCTGGGGTGGATCTTCCTCAGCTTTCCGGCCGACTATTTCATGGCCTTGTTCCCGACCAAGACGCTCACGTACCTGCACTACGTGGGCCTGTACGGGGTGATGCTGTTCTTCGTGTTTGCCCAGTACTTCTACAAGTTCTTCCCGCGGCTCAATGTGGCCTTTGCCATCGTGTCGGCCATTCCCGTCTTGGGCATTGCCGCCATGGCCGTTCACGAGAACCTGGCGGTGTTCCAGGCGCTTCGGTCGGTGTTCTTCTTGATGCTGTTGGCCATGTCGGTGGCGTGCATCTACTTCTACGCCAGGGGCGTGATGGCGCGCCAGCAAGGCGCGGGGATCATGCTGGTGGGCATGCTCTTGTTCTCGGTGTCGAGCTTCAACGATGCCTTGCTCGGCATGGGCGTGATCCAGTCGGTCAGCCTGGGCGCCACCGGGTTGTCGCTGTACCTGGGCGCCATGCTCTTCGTGGCGAGCCGCCGCTTCTCTGACACCTTCGTCGAGAACAAGCGCTTGGTGCGCGACCTGACCAGCATCAACGAGAACTTGGAGGGCTTGGTCAGCGACCGCACGGCGGCCTTGCGTGAGAAGACCAACGACATCCAGTCGATGCTGCAGAACATGCCGCAAGGCGTGTTGACCATCGTGGCCGGCAGCAAGATCCACCCCGAGTACTCGGCGTACTTGGAGACGATCTTCGACACCAAGAACATCGCCGGTCGCGATGCGATGGACTTCTTGTTCGGCGGCTCCAACCTGGGATCTGACGCGCGCTCGCAAGTCGAGACCGCGATGTCGTCGGTGATCGGCGAAGACAGCATGAACTACGAGTTCAACTCCCACCTCTTGGTGTCGGAGTGCGAGTTGTTCACGGGCAGTGGGGCGAAGAAGTCGCTGGAGTTCAGCTGGTCCCCCATCGCCGACGAGGCGGGCAATGTCGAGAAGCTCATGCTCTGCGTGCGCGACGTGACCGAGTACAAGCGCTTGGCCGCCGAAGCCGCCGGCCAGAAGCGCGAGCTGGACCTGATCGGGGAAATCCTGCGCGTCAGTCAGGAGAAGTTCCAGTCCTTCGTCGAATCCTCGCGGGCCTTCATCGTCGAGAACCGCCAGGTCATCGAAGCGCAAACCGGGCGCAACGCCGACGCGGTGAACCTGCTGTTCCGCAACATGCACACCATCAAGGGCAATGCCCGCACGTACGGTTTGCTGAACATGACCAACGCGGTGCACGAGGCCGAGGTCGCCTACGACGTGCTGCGCAAGGACGAGGACGCCGTGTGGGACGCCGCGTCGCTTCTGGCGCAGTTGAACGCGGTGGAGGCGCTGGTCGAGGAGTACGCCAAGATCAACGACCACACCCTGGGCCGCAAGGGCCCGGGCCGTCGCGGCAACGTCGAGAAGTTCTTGATGGTCGACAAGGACCACCTGGGCAAGGCGCTGCGCCAACTCGACGGCCTGGACCGCAACGACGTGGCCGCCATGATGGCCGCCATCGCGGGCGTCCAGCAGACCCTGCGTCGCATGGGCACCGAGCCACTGCCGGAAGCCCTCTCGGGCGTGGTCGAGTCCCTGCCTTCCTTGGCGCGGGAGTTGGGCAAGGAGCCGCCCAAGGTCGTGATCGACGACCAAGGCCTGTTGGTGAAGAGCCAACTCTCGGGCTTGCTGCGCAACCTGTTCACGCACCTGCTGCGCAACGCGGTCGATCACGGGCTCGAGGCCCCTGCCGAGCGGCAGGCCGCAGGCAAGCCCGCCCAGGGCCGCATCGACGTTCGCGCGGCCGTGGAGAACGACGACTTCGTCATCACCCTCAGCGACGACGGTCGTGGTTTGGCCCTGGCCAAGATCCGCGAGCGCGCCCTGGAGCGGCGCTTCATCGATGAGGGGGCCCAGTTGTCCGACGAGCAAGTCGCCGACCTGATCTTCTTGCCCGGCTTCTCCACCGCCGAGGTGGTGACCGAGGTGTCGGGCCGCGGGGTGGGCATGGACGCGGTGCGCGACTTCTTGGCCCGAGAATCGGGTCGCATTGAGTTGCGCTTCCGCAGCAGCGCGGACGCTGGCCAGGCGTTCCGTGCGGCCGAGTTCGTGATCCGCTTGCCGGGTGCGGCGGCGGTGGCCGGCTGACGCGGCCGGGTCCCCAGGGAGGATTCCATGACAAGTTGGATGGCGGGGCTGGTGGGCTTGCTTCTGGGCGCCGGGGCCATGTGGTTTTGGTGCCGGCAGCGCGCGGGAGGCCCGACGGAAATGGCCACCGAGGCGGGGCCCGACCGGGAGGTGCTGACCGAACTCAAGGCCGAGCGGGATGCGGCGCAGGCGGAGGTGGAGAGCCTTCGCCGTGAACTGTCCCAGCAGCAAGCGCAAGCCGCCCGGGACTGCAACACCGCGCGTCAAGACGTGGAACAGGCGCTGACCCAATTGCTGAACAGCAACGCGCAGGTGCGCCACAACGCCTTGTCCACGCTGCAAGGCCTGGGCGATCAGATGGGCCACATGCACAGCGTGGTGCGCACCTTCGAGCGCTGGGAAAGCGAGATGCACCACCTGCTGGCGCACAACCGCGAGATGCACACGCGCAACGAAGAGTTTGCGGCCATCGTGGAGCAGGTGGTCATCGTGGCCTTGAACGCCTCGATCGAGGCCGCACGGGCGGGCGAGCACGGCCGGGGCTTCGGCGTCGTCGCCAGCGAGATCCGCAGCCTGGCTGGTCGCGCGGAAAAGCTGTCCAAGGAGTACCGGGCCAACCTGTTCAAGAACGACATGATCACGACGGCCACCTTCCAGGACCTGCAGGCGGGCGCCAAGATGATCACGTCGGCGATTTCCGGCGTGGACCTCGTGGCCAACCGCACCCGTGACACCCTTGGAGCCCTGGAAGCATGAGTGCCCCGGGTCGCCCGTCAACCCAGGGTCCGTCGCGCGGCGGCAAGCCGAGTGCGCCGGCCGGCACCCTTTCGGAGCAGGCGAAGACGAGCTTCGAAACGATCGCCTCGGTGGCCCTGGCCAAGAGCTTGGCGCCCGAAGGCGAGTCGGCGCAGGTGGCCATCGTGTCCGAACTGCCCCGCCGGATGAAAGAGAAGAAGGCGGTGGTCCTGTCGATCGCCAGCGACCGCTTCCGCTTGGTGCTGGCCTTGATGTGCCGCCTGGACGAGGACAGCAAGGCGCACTTTGCGCGGCTCAACCGCGTGGACCCGGCCGATTGGTCCGACCAAGCGTTCCAGGACGCAGTCAACGAGTGCGGGAACATCATCGTCGGGGCCATGAACCGCGACGTGGGGCGCTACTTTCCCAACGTGGGGATGTCGACGCCCAACCTGCTGGACCGGGAGGCGCTGAGCTACCTGGATGCGTTGGGGCCGGGGCACAAGCGCCTGTTCCACGTCACCGGACTGGCCATTGATTTTTACGCGGCCTTGTTCGTCGCGGCCACCAGCACGGTCGATTTCCGCGCCGAGGTGGAGCAGTTGGAAGACGCGGTCGATTCGGGCGAACTCGAAATGTTTTGAACCGGGAGTCTGGTGCGATGGAAGCCTCTGCAGCCAAGATCCAAGTGAAGGTGCTGGTGCTCGACGAAGACCCTGCCGCCGCCGAGCAGGTGCGCGCCTTCTGCGAGGCGCACGACCTGGTGCCGGTGAAGGTGCTGCCCGACAACTTGATGCCGGTCTTGCGCTCCAGCATCGACCTCGGGGCGGTCTTCCTGGCCGAGGGCTTCGAAAGCCACAGCCTGAGTGGCATGCGGCTGGCCCAGGAGCTCAACCGGATCCGGCCGGAATTGCCCATCTTGATGCGCACGGCGGCACCGCACACGCTCAGCGACAGCGAGCGGCGCTTCGTTCGCCATGCCTATCACCTGGGGGAACTTGCCACGATGACGGAGGTCGTGCGCGAGTCCTTGTTCTGCCTCGTTTATCCGGAGGCCTTGGTGCGTGGCATCTCGGACCTCACCTTGGGGGCGCTGAAGGGGCAATTCAAGGAGATCAGCGTGGTGGCCGAGGCCCCGATGATCGTCCGCGACCGGCTCATCTACGGCGAGGTGTATTCGCTGATCCCGTTGGAAGCGAGCTGGTGCCGCGGGTACATGATGCTGCAGGTCGAGGAGCGCAGCCTGCGCCGCTTGCAAATGCACCAGTTGGGCGACATGGACCCGGTGCACAAGGATTCGATCCGGGCCATCAACAACGTCTTCTCGGAGACGACCAATTTGATCTGGGGCGCGTTCAAGAACCGCTTCATCGCCTACGACGACACGGCCCTGGCCAAGATGACCCAGGTGCCCATCGTCATCAATCACCCGCAGCGCTACATCTCCTTCGGCTCCGAGGACCCGCAGCTCTGTTTCCGCTATCACATCTGGGACAACCTGCTGCAGCAGGGCGAGCCCATCGAGTTGCATCAGCGCTTCGTGTTCAACCTGAACTGGTCCCCGGAACTCTTCCGCGAAAACCAGGCCAACGTCGAGTCGATGCTGGCCTCGGGCGAGCTAGAGTTGTTCTGAATCCCCGTCACTTTCAACAAGAGCATCACCATGGCCCAAGTCCTCGTTGTCGATGATTCCAGCACCGTGCGCGACGAAGTCGCCGGCTTTTTGAAGAAGAGTGGCCTGGACGTGGCCACGGCCGTGGACGGCCGCGATGGCCTGGCCAAGCTGAAGATGGACCCGAAGATCAAGCTCGTGGTCAGCGACGTCAACATGCCCAACATGGATGGCCTGACCATGGCCGAAAAGATCCGCGGCGAGTTGGGCAACAAGACGGTCAACATCGTCATGCTCACCACCGAAAACAGCCCGGTGATGAAGGAGCGGGGCAAGGCCGCCGGCATCAAGGGTTGGATCGTCAAGCCCTTCAAGGGCGACGCGGTGATCGCCACCTTCAAGAAGCTGTGCGAGTGAGGGTCGCTACCTCGGCTTGAAAAAGGGGCCCACGGGCCCCATTTTTGTTCGCCTCACCTCTGTTCGGTGTCGAGCTTCTCTCAATGCGGCGGGGTGTTTGTGCTGTTGTTGCTCAGTCCACGCGGAACACGGCAACCGCATCGACCAGACCACGGGCTTGTTGCTTCAAGCTTTCCGCCGCGGCTGCACTTTCCTCCACCAGCGCCGCGTTCTGCTGCGTCGCGTGGTCCATCTCCGAGATCGCGTCACTGACGAGTTGAATGCCCGAACGCTGTTGGGCGCTTGAGACGCTGATCTCCTGCACCATGGTGGTCACTCGTTCGATGGCATTGACGATTTCTCGCATGGTCTGCCCAGCTTCGCCCACCAGTGCGGTGCCTTGTTCAACGCGTTCCACGCTCGTGCCGATCAAGGTCTTGATCTCCTTGGCCGCTTCGGCACTGCGCTGCGCCAAATTGCGGACTTCGCCCGCCACCACGGCAAACCCGCGCCCTTGCTCACCCGCACGGGCGGCCTCAACCGCTGCGTTCAAGGCCAAGATGTTGGTCTGGAACGCGATGCCGTCGATCACGCCGATGATGTCGCCAATGCGGCGGCTGCTTTCTTGGATGCCGCCCATGGTGTCGACGACCTGGGTGACGACCGTGCCGCCGCGCGAAGCGACGTCCGAGGCACTCTGGGCCAAGCGCGCGGCTTGGCTGGCACTGTCGGCGTTGGCCGTGACGGTTTGGTTCAACTGGTCTATGGCCGCTGCCGTTTGTTGAAGGGCACTGGCCTGCCGCTCGGTGCGGTTGGACAGATCTTGGTTCCCTGTGGCGATCTCTGCGCTCGCCGTGGCCACGCTCTCTGACCCCTGCCGCACGCGGCTGACTGCGTCGCGAAGCGATGTTTGCATCTGGCTCAGGCTGGCCATCAAACTGTCCTCATCGCCATGGCGGACGCGGATGCTTTGGCTGAGTTCGCCATCGGCCACTGAACGGGCGATTTGGGCAGCGGTGGTGGGTTGCCCGCCGAGCTGTCGAACCAGCACCTGCGTGATGGCCAAGGCAAACAACAGGCCGATCCCCAGGTTCAGCATGAGGAAGCCTAGAAGGGCATTGCGCGCCGTTTCGTACGTGCGCTTGGAGTCCTGGGCGGCCTGACGTCCCCCATCGAAGCTGTGCCGCGTCAATGCATCCAGGGCCGTGAGCGCGTTGTCAAAACCCATGCTCGCCGCGCCATCGCTCACATCGGCGGCGTCTGTCTGTTGCCCCTCCCGCCCCAGGCTGAGGACGGTCTTGCGGAACTTGGCGTACTCCTCCCATCCCGCACGAAGCTTCTTCATCATGTCCCGCTCGGCGGATTCGCTGACGAGGGCCTCGAAGGAACTCAAGGACTTCTCCAGCGTCTCAGTGCTGCTGTTGATCTTGTCTTCGTACTCGCTGTGGTAGCTCTTGTCCGAGGTTCGGCTGTGCTTGATCTCCCAGTCCCGCATGTCAATCAGTGCGCTGCGCGCAGTCGCCAGGCTTCCCACGCCAGCGAGCCACTTGCTACTCAGCGTTTGGGCTTGGGACTCCACGCGCGCCAATGCCGCCAGCGAGCCCAGCCCAGCGACGGCACTCAAAACAAGGATGACCCCAAACGCCAAGGTCAATTGCCACCCGATGGGGAGGCGACCCAACGCCGATTGCAGCTTGGTCCAGGGATTCATGGCGAGCCACTCCAATGAAATAAAGCGAACCCCGCCATGGCGGGGTTCGGGAGTTACTTCTTGTGTCCGATATAAGTGGCTCCGACCACCTTGCCCGCCACCTTGATCGGGTTGTAGCAAGCGTCGAACGAGGTTCCTAGCACGTCAACCGTGCCGCAGTAGTTGCTGCCCTTGGAAAGGGCTTCATAGGCCGGATTGCGCGCCAACGCCGTGCCAACGCCCCGCTTGCCTTCGGGTGTCAGGACGTTGGTGCTGACGCGAATGAACTCGTCGCCGTCCTTGACGAACAAGGTGGCCGTGGCCCCATGCGCTTTCCGGACGGCATCCACCACTTCGTAGTTGTTGTTGATCTTGCGATCCCCAAAAAACAGGGCGGGCACGGTCTTTCCAGCCACGGTGTCCGTGCCTTCGACCTTGGGTGCCCCGATCTTTCCGAGGCGAGCTTCCAGATCGGCGATGGTGGCTTTGGGGTCCTGTGCATTGGCAATCCCGCCCATGGCAACCACGCTGAAGGCGGCGGCAAAGTGAAGCAGCTTCATGAAGCACCTTTCGAGGTGAAGGAGGTGCGTCGATGATGCGCGCTGCCTTGATGCCGGACAAGCCCCGGGGCTTTTGCACCCGCCATTAGCGGATGCTTTTCACGGATGGAGCCCGGCTGGTGTCAATCGCCCGTTGCGGCTTCGAGGTGGTAGCGCGTCACGCGCTCCACCTCGTTCTTGGAGCCCAGTACCACGGCCACGCGCTCGTGCAGCTTGGTGGGCACGATGTCCAGGATGCGGCGCTTGCCGTCGGTCACCATGCCACCGGCCTGCTCGACGATGAAGCCCATGGGGTTGGCCTCGTACATCAGGCGCAGCTTGCCGGCCTTGTTGGGCTCGCGGGCGTCCCAGGGGTACATGAAGATGCCGCCGCGGGTCAAGATGCGGTGCACGTCGGCCACCATGCTGGCCACCCAGCGCATGTTGAAGTCCTTCTCGCGCGGGCCGGTGCTGCCGGCCAGGCACTCGTCGATGTAGCGCTTCACCGGCGGCGCCCAATGGCGCATGTTCGACATGTTGATGGCGAACTCTTTGGTGTCGGCCGGGATCTTGATGTCGTCCTCGGTCAGCACCCAAGAGCCCATCTCGCGGTCCAGGGTGAACATGGCCACGCCGTCGCCTACGGTCAGCACGAGGGTGACCTGGGGGCCGTAAATGCAATAGCCCGCAGCGGCCTGCTGCTTGCCGGGCTGCAGGAAGTCTTCCTCGCTGATGCCGCGCTGGTTGTTGACCTTGCGCAGCACCGAGAAGATGGTGCCGATGCTGACGTTGACGTCGATGTTGCTGCTGCCGTCGAGCGGGTCGAACAGCAGCAGGTACTCGCCCTGCGGGTAGCGGTTGGGCACGACGTGGATGCTGTCCATCTCCTCCGAGCCCATGGCCGCCAGGTGGCCGCCCCACTCGTTGGCCTCGATCAGCACCTCGTTGGCGATGATGTCCAGCTTCTTCTGGACCTCGCCTTGCACGTTCTCGCTGCCCGCCGTGCCCAGCACGTCGCCCAGGGCGCCCTTGTTGACGCTGATCGCGATGCGCTTGCAGGCGCGGGCCACCACCTCGATCAGCAGGCGCAGCTGCTGCGGGATGTGGCCGTGGGCGCGTTGCTGTTCGACGAGGTACTGGGTCAGGCTGATGCGCTGTGCCATCTTCAGGCCCCCAAGGCTTTGGTGACGATCTCGCGAACGTCGTTGGACAAAGTAGAGCGTTCGGCCAAGCGTTTCAGGGCTTCTTGCGCGGCGGTGCGGTAGGGCTCGGCCAAGGTGCTCCAACGGTCCATGGCGCGGGCCAGGCGGCCGGCCAGTTGCGGGTTGATGGCATCGATGGCCGCCACTTGCTCGGCCCACAGCACGTAGCCGGCCGCGTCACTGCGATGGAAGGCGCCCGGGTTCATGTTGCACAGCTGCACGAGCAGGCTGCGCGCGCGGTTCGGGTTCTTCAGCGTGAAGTCGGGGTGCTGGAGCAGCTTCTTCGCGCGCTCGAACACGGCGCCACCGCGCTCGGGCGTGCGGGCTTGCAGCATGAACCACTTGTCGATGACCAGGGCGTCGTCGGCAAAGAGGGCGTGGAAGTGCACCAAAGCCGGCTCGGCCAGCTCGGCATGGGCGTTGACCAGTGCGGCCAAGGCGCCGAAGCGCTCGGTCATGTTGCTGGCGGTCTTGACGCGCTGGTAGGCGCGGCCGGGCCACACCGGGTCGCCTTGGGCCACGGCGCCGCGCACCAGCATGGCCAGGGCCAGGTTGGCCAGGGCGCGCTTGCCCGCGTCCACGGCGTTCGGGCTGTAGCCGCCCGTCACTTGGTGGGCGTCGAAAGCCCAGGCCCAGTCGTCGCGCAGGGCGGCGGCCAGTTGGTCCCACGCGGCTTCCACCGCGGCGTGGATGGCCTGCGGATCGACCACCTCGAGTTGCTCGGCGATGTAGGCCGCGTCGGGCAGCTTCAGGGCCTCGGCCTTGAAGGCCGGGTCCAGGTCGGCATGGCGCAGCACGGCGCGCATGGCTTCCACGTAGGCGTTGTCCAGCTGCAAGGGCTGGCCCGAACGGGCCGCGCGCAGCAGGCGCTTGAGGCTCAGGCGCTGGCCGGCTTCCCAGCGGTTGAAGGCGTCGGCGTCGAAGCGCAGCAGGGTCAGCAGTTGCGGGTCGCTCAGGCCGTCTTCCAGCAGCACCGGGGCCGAGAAGCCGCGCAGCAACGAGGGCACCGGCGGCACCATGACGTTCACGAAGGTGAAGGCCTGCGCGGCCTCTTCCAAGATCAGCACGGTGTCGGTGCCGCGGGCCGCGATCTCGCCTTGCAGTTGCAAGGGCAGGGCCTGGCCCTCGGGGCCGACGAGGCCCATGCGCACCGGGATGACCTGCGGCAGCGGGCCCTTGGCGTTGCGCTGGCTCAGGCGCAGCGTGTAGGTGTGGCCTTCGGCGTCGTACTCGCCTTGGGCTGCCACGTGAGGCGTGCCGGGCTGGCTGTACCAGCGCTTGAAGGCGTCCAGGCGGCTGCTCAGCGGCGAGCCGGGGTTCGCGTCGGCCATGGCCTGGGCGAAGTCGTCGCAGGTCACGGCCTGGCCGTCGTGGCGCTCGAAGTACAGGGCCATGCCCTTGGCGAAGCCGTCACGGCCCAGCAGGGTTTGGTACAGGCCCACCACCTCGGCGCCCTTTTCGTAGACGGTGGCGGTGTAGAAGTTGTTGATCTCGACGTAGCTGTCAGGGCGCACCGGGTGCGCCATCGTGCCCGCGTCTTCGGGGAACTGGATGGCGCGCAGGTTGCGCACCTGCTGGATGCGTTGGACGGCGCGCGCGCTGGCGCTGCCGGCCATGTCCATGCTGAACTCGCGGTCGCGGAAGACGGTCAGGCCTTCTTTGAGCGAGAGCTGGAACCAGTCGCGGCAGGTCACGCGGTTGCCGGTCCAGTTGTGGAAGTACTCGTGGGCCACGATGGCCTCGACGCGTTGGAAGTCGGCATCGGTGGCGGTGGCGGGCGAACACAGCAGGGCGCTGGTGTTGAAGATGTTCAGGCCCTTGTTCTCCATCGCGCCCATGTTGAAGTCGGACACGCCGACGACCATGAAGCGCTCCAGGTCCAGGGGCAGGTTGAACCGCTTCTCGTCCCACACGATGGAGGCGATGAGCGAGTTCATCGCGTGCTCGGTCTTGTCCAGGTCGCCGCGGCGCACGTAGACCTGCAGCAGGTGGTCCTTGCCCGAGCGCGTGGTGATGCGCTGCTCGCGCGCGACGAGGTCACCGGCCACCACAGCAAACAGGTAGCTGGGCTTGGGGAAGGGGTCGTGCCACTTGGCGAAGTGCTTGCCACCGTCCAGCGTGCCCTGCTCCAGCAAGTTGCCGTTGCTCAGCAGCACCGGGTACTTGGCGGCGTCGGCACGCAGGGTGACCGTGTAGACGGCCATCACGTCCGGGCGGTCCAGGAAGTAGGTGATGCGGCGGAAGCCCTCGGCCTCGCACTGGGTGAAGAAGCTGCCGCCCGAGGTGTACAGGCCGCTGAGCGCCGTGTTCTTTTCAGGCGCGCAGGTGTTGCGCAGGGTCAGCTCGAAGTCGCGGTCGGGCGCGTCGATGACGAGGTCGTTGCCTTCCTGCCGGAAGCTCACGGGCTCGCCGTCGATCAGGCAGCGCAGCAGGGTCAGCTCTTCGCCCACCAGCACCAGGGGGCCGTGGGCCTGCGCGCTGTTTCGCTTGACGGCCATCTTGCTGGTGATCAGGGTCTTGGCCGGGTCGAGGTCGAACGTCAGGTCGACAGTGGCGATCCAGTAGGTCGGGGCTCGGTAGTCCAGACGTTGGATGGCGGTGGCGTTGCCTTCGCGCATGGCGGTTCCTTTGGAAATCAGGGGGTCAGGCGGCGGGCCGCGTCAGCAGCCAGATGCCCGCAAAACACAGGCCGATGCCGGCCAGCTTCGAGGCCGTCACGGCCTCCTTGAAAAACAGGGTGCCGAGCAGCAGCATCACGCAGGTCACGACGGACGCGCTGAGCACGTAGGTGCTGGAGAGGCTGCCGCCGGCGCGATAAGCCAGCAAAAAGCCCAGCTCGATCAGCACGATCGACAGGGCCACGCCCAGCACCGAGGCGTTGAGCTGGCCGATGCCGCCCGACAGCGAACCCTGCAGGGGAAACAGGAAGAACAAGGGCAGCGACAGCACGGCCGCCACCAAGTAGAAGGCGATCAGGGCCAGCACCGGGTGGGCCTCGGCGTGCACCGTCTTTTGCGTGACCTGGTACAGGACCTGGCCGACGATGGCGATGCCGAGCGCGAGCGCAAACGTCGTTTTCATGCGGCCGGTCGGCGCCGGGCCGCCCCAAGGCGACCGCGGCCCCCTTGGGGGGTGGCGACCGAAGGGAGACCGGGGGCCATGGATCACACGCCTTGCTTCAAGCTGGCGGTGATGAAGGCGTCCAAGTCACCGTCCAACACCTTTTGGGTGTTGGAGATTTCGACGTTGGTGCGCAGGTCCTTGATGCGGCTCTGGTCCAGCACGTAGGAGCGGATCTGGTGGCCCCAGCCCACGTCGGTCTTGGTGTCTTCCAGCTTTTGCTGCTCTTCTTGGCGCTTGCGCATCTCGTGGTCGTACAAGCGCGAGCGCAGGCGTTTCCAGGCCACGTCGCGGTTGCTGTGCTGGCTGCGCCCGTCTTGGCACTGCACCACGATGCCGGTCGGGATGTGCGTCAGGCGCACGGCCGAGTCGGTTTTGTTGATGTGCTGGCCGCCGGCGCCACTGGCGCGGTAGGTGTCGGTGCGCACATCGGCCGGGTTGATCTCGATCTCGATGGAATCGTCGATTTCCGGGTACACGAACAGCGAGGCGAAGCTGGTGTGGCGGCCGCCCGCGCTGTCGAAGGGGCTCTTGCGGACCAGGCGGTGCACGCCGGTTTCGGTGCGCAGCAGGCCGAAGGCGTACTCGCCCTCCACCTTGATCGTGGCGCTCTTGAGGCCGGCCACGTCGCCCGGGGTTTCGTCTTCGACGGTGGCCTTGAAGCCCTTGCGCTCGCAGTACTTCAAGTACTGGCGCAGCAGCATGCCGGCCCAGTCGCAGGCCTCGGTGCCGCCGGCGCCGGCCTGGATGTCGATGAAGCAGTTGCTCGGGTCGGCCGGGTTGTTGAACATCCGGCGGAACTCGAACTCCTCGACCAGGGCGGTCAGCTTGGCGGTCTCGCCTTCCAGGGTTTCGATGGAGTCGAAGTCGCCTTCTTCCTTGGCCATCTCGAAGAGTTCGAGGTTGTCGCCAAGGTTGGCGTCCAAGTGGTTGATGGTCTCCACCACCCGGTCGAGTTCGCGCTTTTCCTTGCCCAGTTCCTGGGCGCGCTTGGGTTCGTTCCAGACCGCGGGGTTTTCGAGGGCGGCGTTGACCTCGTTCAGGCGCAGGGCTTTGCGGTCGTAGTCAAAGATACCCCCGGAGCGCGTCGGTGCGCGCACGGAGGTCATTGATCAGCGTGCCCAAGGCGTTGATGCGTTCGGCGTCCATAGGTCTCTTTGCGTTGTGGCGTGCGTGGGCCGCCCCAGGGGCGGCGAAAGCGCGGATTCTAGGTTTCACGGGGTTTTGGCGGCCCGGACCGAGGCCTCACAGGCCGCGTTGGCCACGTCTCGGGTAACTCCGCATGGGGACTTCCCGGTCGGGACCGCCCCGAATTCTGCGTGAGCCACCCCGTCGGCCCCCTATGAAACCGGGCGAAAACGCGAGCGGACGAACTTCCTTTCCGCTTGTCAGGGATGTAAGGAAGCGGTCAGTTTGGCTGGCAACACTGATCCTGATCAAGTCGACCCGTCCAACATGGCTTGACATCCAAGAGGAGACACCCCATGGCAACCAGCAACGCGGTACCCAACCTCGCCGACCGCAAGCGACCGATGACACGCGAGGAAAAGCGCGTCATCTTGGCGTCGTCGGCCGGCACCATCTTCGAGTGGTACGACTTCTACCTGTACGGCTCGCTCGCCGCCATCATCGGCGCGCAGTTCTTCTCGTCGTTCCCGGAGGCCACGCGCAACGTGTTCGCGTTGTTGGCCTTCGCTGCCGGCTTCTTGGTGCGTCCGTTTGGCGCGCTGTTCTTCGGGCGCTTGGGCGACTTGATCGGCCGCAAGCACACCTTCCTGATGACGATCCTGATCATGGGCGCGTCGACCTTCATCGTCGGCTTGCTGCCCGGCTACGACACCATCGGGTGGGCGGCGCCGATCATCCTGATCGCGCTGCGCATGCTGCAGGGCTTGGCCCTGGGGGGTGAGTACGGGGGCGCGGTCGTGTACGTGGCCGAACACGCCCCGCACGGTCGTCGCGGTTTCTTCACCAGCTGGATTCAGACCACGGCCACCCTGGGCCTGCTGCTGTCGCTGATGGTGATCTTGAGCGTTCGCACCTTCGTGGGCGAGGACGCGTTCAAGGCCTGGGGCTGGCGCGTGCCGTTCCTGCTGTCGATCTTCCTGCTCGCCGTGTCGGTTTGGATCCGCTTGCAGATGGAAGAGTCGCCGGCCTTCAAGAAGATGAAGGCCGAGGGCACGCAGTCCAAGGCGCCGCTGTCCGAAGCATTTGGCCAGTGGAAGAACGCCAAGTTCGCGCTGATCGCCCTGTTCGGCCTGGTGGCCGGTCAGGCCGTGGTTTGGTACACGGGCCAGTTCTACGCACTGTTCTTCCTGCAGACCATCCTGCGGATCGACATGTTCACGGCCAACGTGCTGATCGCCTGGTCGCTGATCTTGGGCACGGTGGGCTTTGTGATCTTTGGCTCGCTGTCGGACCGCATCGGCCGCAAGCCGATCATCTTGGCCGGTTGCGTGCTCGCAGCGATCACCTACTTCCCGGTGTTCAAGACCATCACGAGCATTGCCAGCCCGGCTCTGCACGCGGCCCAACAGAACACCAAGGTCACGATCGTGGCCGACAAGAACGACTGCTCGTTCCAGTTCAACCCCACGGGCACGGCCAAGTTCACCAGCAGTTGCGACGTGACCAAGGCTTTGCTGGCACGCAGTTCGGTCAACTACTCGGTCGACTACCAACCCGGTGCCATTCCGGCCAAGGTCAAGGTGGGCGACGCCGAGATCGTGGCCTACGAGACCACGAAGCTCTCGGGCGACGATGTCAAGGCCGTGCCGGCTGCGTTCGCCAAGGCGGTGAACGAAAAGCTGGCCGCGGCGGGCTACCCCGCGCCGGGCAAGGCGGGTGAGGGCGCCGTCAAGGTCGAGGGCTTCTTCGGCGTTTTCAACGGCCAGGCCTTCCCCTTGGTCTTGATCCTGACCTACCTGGTGCTCCTGGTGACCATGGTCTACGGCCCCATCGCTGCGGCGCTGGTGGAACTGTTCCCCACGCGCATCCGCTACACCGGCATGTCGCTGCCGTATCACATCGGCAACGGCTGGTTCGGTGGCCTGATGCCGGCCACGGCCTTTGCCATGATCGCCCAGTCGGGTGACGTGTACTACGGCCTGTGGTACCCCATCGTGATCGCGCTGATGACGGTCGTTCTGGGCCTGCTGTTCGTGCCCGAGAACAAGGACAAGGACATCTTTGCCGACGACACGCGCTGAAGCCTGACGGTTTTCCAGTGACGAGGCGGGCGGGGTCGGCGACGGCTCCGCCCCTTTCCTTTGGGAGCCCCCGTCGGACGGGATTCGGGGCTTTTAGGATGTGGCGCATGTTGTGGTTCGTGACGAGCATGAAGTTGCTGGCGGAGGTGGCCTTGATGGCCTTCGCCGCCCGTGGCGTCTTGGCCGTGCTGGCCGGGTCTCGCGCCCCCGACAACCTCATGCATCGCCTGTTTTGGACGGTGACGCAGCCCGTGGAGGGCTTGGTGCGCCGCTGCTGGCCGGGGACGCCGTCGCCCCGGCTCGTGCCTTGGTGCGCGGCCGCGCTCGCGCTGGCGGTGTGGCTCGGTGCCGCGGTGGCCAAGCTAAGCCTGTGCGTGGACGCGGGTCGGGTGGTGTGCGCATGAGGCCGGGGTGGCGCGCGCTGCACTGGTGCGTGGTGGCGCATGGGGCGGCTTGGACGGGCCGATGGGACCGGGCCTTGCGCGCTTGGCACCGGGTGGTGGCGGTCCAGCCGGATTCCGTCGACGCGCGGGCTTCGCGGGCCTGGGCCGCCGGGCGGGCCGGTCAATGGGCGCTGGCCCGCGACGATTGGGAGGCGGTCGTCACCGCCTCGCCGCAGGACGCGGTGGCCCAGTACAACTTGGGTTTCGTGTGTGACCAAGCGGGGCAGCCGGCGCGGGCCTTGGCCTGTTTTGAGGCCGCCTGCGCCCTGGACCCGCGCGCCGACCGCGCCTGGTACGGGCGCGGACTGGCCTTGGTCGGCCTTGGGCGTTGGCAGGAGGCCCTGCAGGCCTTCGAAGTCAACGCCCAATTGCAACCCATCAGCCCCTACGGTTGGACCCAGATCGCCAGGGTGGGGCACCGACTTGGTCTCGACGACCGCGTTCGCACGGCGATGGCGCGCTTGGGGCAGGTGGACGCGGCCGTGGCCCGCGCGGTGGCGCAGGAACTGGCGCAGCCAAACGCTGTCATAAAGCCGGTGCTGGCATGAACGCGGTGCCCGACACCCCCGACAAGGGCGCCGCCCGCCACTGGCGCGCCACGCGGCGCCTGACCGGTGGCTTGCTGTGCGCCTGGGCCTTGCTGACCTTCTGCAGCGTGTACTTCGCGCGCAGCTTCGATGGCTCTTGGCTGGGCTGGCCGCTGAGCTACTGGTGGGCGGCCCAAGGGGGGCTGTTGGCGTACCTGTTGATCGCCCTGGTGTACTGCTGGCGGATGAACGAATTGGATGCCGAGTTCTTGCAGGCGGCCCAAGGGGAGGCGCATGGCAAGGACTGAGCCGGCACCCCAGGCCCCATTCAAGCGCCAACTCAACCGGGCCTTCGGTTGGTACACCGGGGGCTTCCTGGTGTTCGTGCTGCTGCTGTCGGTGCTGGAGGCGTTTGGCGTGGGTCGGCAGGTCATCGGCCTGAGCTTCCTGGCCGGCTCGGTGCTGCTGTACGCCGGCATCGGCTTCGTCAGCCGCACCGCCGACCCGGTCGAGTACTACGTGGCCGGGCGCCGGGTTCCCGCGGTCTACAACGGCATGGCCACGGGCGCCGACTGGATGAGCGCGGCCAGCTTCATGGGCTTGGCAGGCACCTTGTACGTCTCCGGCTATGGCGGCCTGGCCTACATCCTGGGGTGGACCGGGGGCTTCTGCTTGGTGGCCATGCTGCTGGCGCCCTACCTGCGCAAGTTCGGCCAGTACACGATCCCGGACTTCCTCGGCGCGCGCTACGAGGGCAACCTGCCACGCTTGCTCGGGGTGGTGGCCGCCTTGCTGTGCTCCTTCACCTACGTGGTGGCCCAGATCTATGGCGTGGGCCTGGTGGCCTCCAGCCTGACGGGCATGGTGTTCGAGATCGGTGTGTTTGCCGGCCTCGCTGGCATCCTGGTGTGCAGCTTTCTGGGCGGCATGCGGGCGGTGACCTGGACCCAGGTCGCGCAGTACATCGTGCTGGTGATCGCCTACATGGTGCCGGTGGTGTGGTTGTCCGTGAAGCAGACGGGCATGCCCGTGCCGCAGATCGCCTACGCCCAGCAGTTGGAGAAGGTCACCGAGATCGAGCGTCGTTTGGCGAACGACCCGGCCGAGTTGGAAGTGCGCGCGGTCTACCAAGAGCGGGTCGAGGCGCTGGAGCGCAAGCTGCGAGACGTGCCGGGTGCGCGCGCCCGCGATCGCGAAGCGGCCCAGGCCCACCTGACCCAGCTGGTGGAAAGCGGGGCCAGTCGCATGGACGTGCACCTGGCCGAGCGCGCGCTGGCCAAGTTGCCGGCCAACGACGCCATCGCCCGCGAGACCTGGACCCGCGCCCTGGCGCAGGCGCGGGAGCGGGCCCAGCCCCTGGCCGGCATGCCGCCCCATGCGAGGCCCTTCAAGGGCGACCCCGAGGGTTCGGCCCAGCAGCGCCAAGAGTTCGAAGACGACCGCCGCAACTTCTTGGCCTTGGTGTTCTGCTTGACCGTGGGCACCGCCGCCTTGCCGCACATCCTCATGCGCTCGTACACCACGCCCACGGTGAAGGAGGCGCGCGAGTCCGTCGCTTGGAGCCTGCTTTTCATCGTGGTGCTCTACATCAGCGCGCCGGCCTTGGCGGTGCTGGTGAAGTACGAGGTGTTCACCCAACTGGTGGGCCTGCCCTTCGACCGATTGCCCGACTGGATGGCGCGCTGGTCGCGCATCGACCCCAACCTGTTGAGCGTGGTCGACGTCAACGGCGACCACTTGCTGCAGTTCGGCGAGCTCAAGATCGGCACGGACATCTTCGTGCTGCTGGCGCCCGAGCTGGGAGGCATGCCCTACGTGGTCTCCGGCATGGTGGCCGCCGGCGGCTTGGCGGCGGCCCTGTCCACGGCCGACGGCCTGCTGCTGACCATCTCCAACGCCCTGTCGCACGACGTCTATTACCAAATGATCAACCCGCGGGCCAACACCAGCCGTCGGGTGGCCTTGTCCAAGATGCTGCTGCTGGTGGTGGCCTTGGCCGCCGCCTACGTCGCGGCCCAGCGCCCCGGGGACATCCTCTTCATGGTGGCGGCGGCGTTCTCGCTGGCGGGCTCGGCCCTGTTCCCGGCGCTGGTGCTGGGGGTGTTCTGGCCCCGGGCCAACAAGTGGGGGGCCTGTGCCGGCATCGTCGTCGGGCTCGGCGTGGCCACGGCCTACATGGCCCTGAACCAACCGTGGCTGCGCGAACTCTTGGGGATCAGCGCACCGGTGCAGCTGTGGTGGGGGATCCAGCCGGTGTCGGCCGCGGTGTTTGGCGTGCCCCTGGGGGCCTTGACCATCGTGGTGGTCAGCTGGCTGACGCCGCCGCCGCGGCGCGACGCCCAGGCGCTGGTCGCGGCCCTGCGCTACCCCGACCTGAAGCTCGAGCGGCCTTGACCGATCGCAAGTGTTGAGGCGGACCGGCCTCGCAGAATGAGCTCGAGATTTCCAGGGTCGACGATGTCCGACAGCCCCGCCCCGCATTTGCTGCAGCAAGAGATGGCGCTTTGGCGCCGGCACGCCCCCTTTGACGCCATGGCCCCCGAGGCCCTGCGCACCTTGGTGCTGGCGGCCGAGCAGGCCTATTTCGCCCCCGAGGAGGTCATCGCCTGCCCGGATGACGGTCCCGCGACGGCGCTCTTCGTCGTGAAGTCGGGGCTGGTGTCGGCCCACCAAGGCCTGGCCGAGCTGGCGGGCGGCTGGCAGTACGAGGCTGGCGACTGCTTTCCCATGGCGGCCTTGATGAACGGCCGGGCCGTCACTGCCACCTACCGCGCCGACAGCGACGTCTTCGTGTGGCGCGTGCCGGCGGACACCGTGAAGGCCGTGGCGGCCGTGAGCCCCCCTTTGGCGGCGCACCTGAGCGAGCGGGTGCTGCAGCTGCTGCAGTTGGCCGGTCGCGAACAGGCCCGGCAGGCCACGCAGGCGGCCCTGGCGCAGCAGTCGATGGAGCGGCCTCTGCGCGAGCTGATGCGGCCCAAGGTGCTCACCGTGGGGCCCGACACCCCTTTGGAGCTGGCCCTGCGGGCCATGAGCCAGCGCCGGGTGGGCTCGGTGCTGGTGGTCGATGCGGACCACCGGCCCTTGGGCATCCTGACCCGCGACGACGTGCTCGACCGCGTCACCTTGCCCCAGCGGCCGCTGCACACGGCCATTGGGCAGGTGATGTCGCAGCCCGTGCGCAGCCTGGGCGTGCAGCACACGGCGCAAGAAGCGGCCTTGTTGATGAGCCGCTACACCTTGCGCCATGTGCCGGTGGTGGATGGCGAGCGCCTGGTGGGCATCGTGTCCGAGCGCGACCTGTTCGCCCTGTCGCGCCTGTCGGTGCAGCGCGTCAGCAGCGAGTTGCGCGCCGCCGACCACGTGGCTGCCGTGCTGGAGCAAGCCCCGCGCATCCGGGAGCTGGCGCGCCTGTTGGCAGGGCAGGGCGTCGGTGCCAAGACGCTCACGGGCTTGATCGCCCACCTCAACGACCTGCTCACCGAGCGGCTGGTGCAGCTGCACGCCACCGCGTTGGGCTTGGACTTGGGCCAGGCCGCCTGGCTGGCCTTCGGCAGCGAGGGCCGGGGCGAGCAGACCCTCGCCACCGACCAGGACAACGGCATCGTGTTCGCCAGCGAGCAGCCCGACCAGGACCGTCCGCGTTGGCTGGCGCTGGGGGCGGCGGTTTGCGACAGCCTGAACGAGGCTGGGTTCCCCTTGTGCAAAGGCGGTGTCATGGCCCGCAACCCCGACTGCTGCCGCTCGGTGCAAGAGTGGCGCGAGGCCTTCCTGACCTGGCTGAACCAAGGAACCCCCGAGGACCTGCTGCGGGTTTCGATCTTTTTCGACGCCCGCCCGGTGGCCGGCCAGGCGGCTTGGGCCGAGCCCTTGCGGGCCCTGGCCCGCGGGCCGGCCTCGGCCCGCTTCCTGCGCCTGATGGCCGAGAACGCCCTGCGCTGGAAGCCGCCGCTGTCGTGGCGAGGGGCGCTGGACCCCGAAGCGCGCCACGGCGTCCTGGGCCTGGACCTGAAGGCCAATGGCACGGCCTTGTTCGTCGAGGCGGCCCGCTTGATGGCCCTGGCCCAGGGCATCGATGCCGTGGGAACGCGCGAGCGCCTGCTGGCGGCGGGCGAGGCCTTGGGTGTGGGCGAGCAGGAGCGCCAAGGCTGGGCCGCCGCCTTCGAGTTCTTGCAGGGCTTGCGCTTGCAGGGGCAGCTCGCGCCGGGGGACGAGACGGCGTCACCCGAAGGGCCCAACTGGGTGCCCATCGACCGGCTCAACGACCTCGACCGCCGCACCTTGCGCGTGTCCCTGCGGGTGGCGCAACGCTTGCAGCAGCGCCTTCAACTGGACCACTTGCGCGCATGAACTGGTGGCACGAATGGGCAACCCGGCGCGGCGCGCGGCGCTTCGCCGCCACCGCCACGCGTTGGGTGGTCATCGACACCGAGACCAGCGGCCTGGACCTGCAACGCGACCACCTGATCGCCGCGGCCGCCGTGGCGGTTTCGTTGGAGGGCGGACGCCCCTGCCTGCGCGTGGCCGACAGCTTCGAGGTGGTGCTGCAGTGCCCCCCAGGCGTGGTGTTGGACGCGGTGGCCCGCCGCAACATCCTGCTGCATGGCGTGGGCCGCGGCGAGCAAGGCGGTGGCCAAGCGCCCGCGGCGGGGTTGCGGCAGTTGCGGGCCTTCGTGGACGGTGCGCCCTGCTTGGCCTTTCATGCCGCTTTCGATGCCCACATGCTGGAGCGCGCCTGTCGGCAGCACCTGGGACAGGGATGGCCTTGGCCGTGGTTGGACCTGGCCGAGTTGGCGCGGGCGCTGCTCCCCGACTTGCCCCACCGCCACCTGGACGCCTGGTTGCAGCACTATGGCTTGCAGGTCGGCCAACGCCACCGAGCCAGCAGCGACGCTTGGGTCACGGCCGAGTTGCTGCAGCACCTCTGGCCCGCCTGGCGGCTGGTGGCCGGTTCGTCAGGGCCGTGGTTGGCGGCGCAGGCGCTGTTGCATGCCCGCCGTCACTTGGCTCAAACGACGTAGTCCAGCGTGGGCTGCAGGTCGTGCGCCCATTCGGCCAAATCGGCCTCGGAGATGTTCAAGTGGGCTTGCACCTCGTCGCGGTGCTGCAGCCATTCGGCGTCGGGCGGCACGCCCTCGTGTTCGCGCATCAGCTGTTCGGCCACCAAGCCTGCCGCCACCAACAAGGGCACACCGGGGTCGGTGTCGCGGTCGTTCAGCACGGTGAAGTCGTGGTGCAGGCGCACCGAGGCCATCAAGGGGTCTGGGAAACCCCAGGCGCGCACCACCAGGGCCCCGACCACGGCGTGGTTGGTGCGATGGTTGGCATCTTCCGTGGCGATGAAGGGGCGATCGATCCGCGCCGCAGCCTCCACCATGGTGCCCCCGTAGCCACGCACCTGTTGCAGCAGCACCGGAATGCCCACGTGGCAGAACAGGCCGTGGCTGGCGGCCAAATCGCCGGCCAGCCCCTCCACGTGGCGGGCCAAGAATTCCATGCACACGGCCCGCTTGGCCGAGCGCTCCCAAAAGCGCTGTAGGTGAGGGCTGTTCACCGGCAGTGCATTGCGCACCAGAAACTGCTGCATCAGCATGGCGGTTTGCTGCAGGCCGAGGCGCGTCATGGCCTGGCCCACGCTGACGCAGGGCGCGCCATCGCTCAGGTGCACGGGGCTGTTGGCCACGCGGATGAGCGTGGCCGACATGGCCACGTCGGCCGAGGCCACCGCCTGCACCTCGGTCATGTCGGGCTCGGCCCGTTGCATGGCCGTGCGCAGTCGGCGCAACAGGTCCGGACAGGGCGGGATCTTGATCTCCCGCAGCGGGCCCTTGTCACGGGCCGTTGTGAGTTCTTGCTGAATCTGGCTGCTGTGCATGGCTCGGCGCCCTCACTGGAGGAAACCATCATAGGCAGATGAAGCGGCCTTCAGGCGCCCGTCGCTACAGTCACCGAAAACGCCCCCTGCCGCATGCGCCCGATGTCACGCTTCGTCCTTGCTTGCGCCCTGGCCCTGCTGGCCTGGGGCGTGGCGGCGTGGGATGTGGCTCGGTTGAAAGCCCAAGCCGCCCAGCGCAGCGCGGCGGTGCAGCAGCAGGTGGCCGCCCTGTTGGCCATGGCCGGTCAAGCGGGGACCTGGCCGCTGGAAGAGCGCGTTCGCCGCGTCAACCAGTTCTTCAACCAGCGGGTGGAATGGCGGGACGACGCCACGGTGTGGAACAAGGTCGACTACTGGGCCAGCCCGATGGAGATGTTCGACAAGGGCGCGGGCGATTGCGAGGACCTGGCCATGGGCAAGTACTTCGCGCTGCGGGGCCTGGGCGTGGCCCCTGCCAGCCTGCGCCTGGTCTACGTCAAGGCGCAGTTCGAGGGGCGATCGCAGGCGCACATGGTCCTGGCCTGGTACCCCAAGCCCCAGGGCGAGCCCCTGATCTTGGACAACATCAACCCCGAGTTGCTGCCCGCCAGCAAGCGGGGGGACTTGCAACCCGTGTTCAGCTTCAACGCCGAAGGCCTTTGGCAGGGCGTGGGGGCGCAGGGCGCGGGCAACCCCTTGGCCCGCTTGGGCATCTGGCGCGACGCGCTGGAGCGCGCCCAGGCCGAGGGCTTTTGACGGATGAGAAGGAGTGATCGTCGATGTCTTTGATTCGACAAGTGAGCGTGCTGATCCTGCTGTCGCTGGTCTGCGCCTTTGCCGGCGGCGTGCTGGCCTCGGGCGGTGCGCTGCGCGACCTGCTGCGCCAGCAACTCACGCTCAAGAACGCCGACAACGCCCAGGCCCTGGCCTTGGCGGTGTCCCAGCAGGGCGGTGACCAGGCGGTCATCGAACTGCTCATGAGCGCGCAGTTCGACACCGGTCACTACGAATCGCTGCGCTGGCGGCGCGCCGATGGCTCCCTGGCCTTCGAGCGCGTGGCCCCGGCGGCGGGGGGGCGCGCGCCGGCCTGGCTGCGCGAGGCCGTGTCCTTGGACGCGCCGGCCGGCGTGGCGCAGCTCTCCAGCGGCTGGCAAAGCCTGGGTCAGTTGGAGTTGCGCAGCCAGCAGGCCTACGCCTACGACGCGCTGTGGACGGGGCTCTTGCGAACGGCGGTGATGTCTGGCTTGCTGGCCCTGGCTGCCTTGGCCGTGGCGCAATGGCTGCTGGGCCGGATCCGCCGTCCGCTGGACGCGCTGGTGGCCCAGGCCGATGCGCTGGCCGAGGGCCAGTTCATGACCGTGGAACCGAGCCGCGTGTTGGAGTTGCGCAAGCTGACCGAGGCGCTCAACGGCATGGTCATGCGCATCAAGCGCCTGTTCGAGGCCCAAACGGAGCAGCTCGGCTTGCTGCGCCAGCACGCGCATTGCGACGCACTGACTGGTTTGTCGCTGCGCAAGCACTTCTTGGCGGAGCTGGCCTCGGCCTTGGCCCGGGACGACGGCCCCGACCGCGCCAGCCTGCTGCTGCTGCGCTTGCAGGACCTGGCCCGCGTCAACCAGTTGCTGGGGCGGGAGGCCACGGACGAGGTGCTGGCCTTGATCGGCGAGGCCTTGCAGGCTTACACGCAGCGCGTGCACGGCAGCTTGGCGGGGCGCTTGAACGGGGCCGATTTCGCCCTGTGGCTGCCCGCGCCGGCGGTGCTGGAAGACAGCGCCCAGGCCTTGAGCGAGGCCTTGCTGCAGGCCTTGCAGCGTGCCGCTGGCGGCGGGGGGCGTTCGGTCATTCGACTGGCCCTGGGCGGCGTGGAACTGGCCCGCAGCTTGCCGCTGTCGCAGTGGTTTGGTCAGGCCGATGCGGCCCTGGCCGAGGCCGAGCAATTGCCGGGCGCCTTGGGCCAGTGCCTCAAGCGCGTGGAGGGCGGGGACGATCGCATGCTGCCCCACGGCGAGCGCGCTTGGCGGGCGCAGATCGAAGCGGCCCTGGCGCAGGGTCACTTGCGCCTGGTGCCTTACCCGGTGCTGGACGGCGCGCAGCACCTGCTGCATTGGGAGTGCCCCTTGCACCTCGGGCTGGCCGCGGCGCACCAGGCCACGCCCGACTTCGTGCCGGCCAGCACCTGGCTGCCCCTGGCGCAGCGCACCGGGCTGACCGTGGAGGTCGACCTCGCCGCCGTCGGCGCGGCGCTGGCGCAGATCCAGCTCGACGGCCAGCAACGCTGCGTGAACCTGGCCCCCGCCTCGCTGCGGGCCCCGGCCTTCCTCGGCCGCCTGCGCGCCCTGCTGCGCAGCCAGCCCCAGGCGGCGCGGCAGGTGGGCCTGGAGGTGGACGCCGAGGCGGCCTTGTCGCAGTTCGAGTTGGTGCAAGAGCTGAGCCGCGCCGTGCACCCGCTCGGGGTGCGCGTGGGCCTGGAGCACGCCGGGGCCAACTTGCAAAAGATCGAGCGCCTCTACCAGCTCGGCCTGGACTTCGTGAAGCTCGACCGCAGCGTGGTCCTGGGCGTCGCCGACGACGCCAGCCGCGCCGGCTTCGTGCGCAGCCTGGTCATCGTGCTGCACAGCCTGTCGCTGCAAGTGATTGCCGAGGGCGTGGACGACGCCCGCGACGCCAGCACGCTGCTGGACTGCGGCGTCAACGGCTTGACCGGCCCTTGGGCCACCGGGCACCAGGCATGAACGTCGAGGCTTTGTTCGCGCCGCTGCAGGTCGGCGCCCTGCAGGTGCCCAACCGGGTGTGGATGGCCCCGCTGACACGCTTGCGCTGCACCGAGCCCGGCGACCTTCCCATCCCCCTGATGGCCGCCTACTACGCGCAGCGGGCCGGCGCCGGGCTGATCGTCAGCGAGGCCACCCACATCAGCCCGCAGGCCAAAGGCTATGCAGGGGCCCCGGGCATCTACAGCGACGAGCAGGTGCAGGCCTGGCGCCCGATCACCGACGCGGTGCATGCCGCCGGCGGTCGCATCGCCTGCCAGCTCTGGCACGTCGGTCGCATCTCGCACGCAAGCCTGCAGCCGGGCGGCTTGCCGCCGGTGGCGCCCTCGGCCCTGCCCGTGGACGCCCGAACCAGCCTGCGCGATGCCCAAGGCCGCCCGATGCGAACCGCGTGCAGCCCCGCGCGGGCGCTGGACACGGCCGAACTGCCGGGCATCGTCGACGCGTACGCCGCCGCCACGCGCCGGGCCCGCGCCGCTGGGTTTGACGCGGTCGAGATCCACGGCGCCAACGGCTACCTGTTGCACCAGTTCTTGGCCGCCGCCAGCAACCGCCGCACCGACGCCTACGGGGGGTCCATCGCCGCCCGCATGCGCTTGCTGCTGGCGGTGGTGGACGCCTGCGCCGAGGCCTGGTCGCCCGACCGCGTCGGCCTGCGCGTGTCGTTTTGCAGTGCCTCGCCCGACTTGGCGGACGACGCCCCCGAGGCCAATGCCCTGGCCGTGGCGCGCGCGCTGGCGCCGCGGGGCTTGGCCTTCCTGCACTTGAGCGAGCCCGACTGGACGGGCGCCGGCCCGGGCCTGAGCCCGGCCTTCCGCGAGGCCCTGCGTGCGGCTTACCCGGGCGTGTTGGTCGGCGCCGGTCGCTACACGGCCGAGCGCGCCGCCCAAGCCTTGGCGGCGGGCTGGCTGGACGCCGTGGCCTTCGGTCGGGCCTTCATCGCCAACCCCGACCTGCCCGAGCGCCTGCGGCTGGGCGCCCCCTGCAACGAGCCCGACCCCAGCACCTTTTACGGGGGCGGGGCCGAGGGCTACACCGACTACCCGGCGCTCAGCTGAGGGCGGCCGTCAGCACGCCGGGGGTGCCGGCGCGCTGGTGTTCCAGCGTCAATCGCACAGTGCGAAAGGCCAGCTCGTCCCAGGGCAGCTCGTCCCAGTGGAAGAGGCGCACTTCCAGCGACTCTTCGCCGGGCGCAAAGTCCAGGTCCAAGAGGCGCGCGCGGTAGAAGAAGTGCACTTGTCCGACGTGCAGCACGTCGATCATGGCCATCAGGCCCAGCAGCTCGACGCGGGCGCCCGCCTCCTCGCTGGTTTCGCGCAGGGCCCCGGCCTCGACGGTTTCACCGAGCTCCATGAAGCCGGCCGGCAGCGTCCACAGGCCGCGCCGGGGCTCGATGGCGCGGCGGCACAGCAGCACGCGGCCGTCCTCGGCCAAGGGCAGGGTGCCCACGACGTTCAGGGGGTTTTGGTACTGGACGTGGCCACAGGCCGGGCACACCGCACGCTCGCGGTTGTCGTCGGCCGGCACGCGGTAGTCCACGGCGGTGCCGCATTCGGTGCAGTGCCTAAGGCGTCGGGGGGTCATGGGCCTCAGTGTGGCATGGCAAGATCGCTCGATGCCCCTCACCCTGTACAGCTACTTTCGCTCGTCGGCCAGTTGGCGCGTGCGCATCGCGCTGGCCCTCAAGGGCTTGCCGCACGACTACCGCGGGGTGCACCTGGTGCGCAACGAACAGCACGATCCCGTGCTCGGCGGCGAGGCCCAGCAGGTGCCGGCCCTGGTGCTCGACGACGGCACCCGCCTGACCCAGTCCTTGGCCATCCTGGACTACCTGGAGGAGGCCCACCCCGAGCCCCCCTTGCTGCCCCGAGATCCCGTGGACCGCGCGTTCGCGCGCTCCTTGGCCCAAGACATCGCCTGCGACACGCACCCGCTGCAAAACCTGCGCGTGCTGCGCCACTTGGTGGGCGAGTTGAAGCTCGACGAAGCGGCCAAGACGGCCTGGGCGCGCCACTGGATCGAGCGCGGTTTGGCCGTGGTGGACGCGCGCCTGCGCGGCAGCCGGCATTTCCAGGGCCGCTTCTGCCTGGGCGATGCCCCGGGCTACGCCGACTGCGTGCTGCTGCCCCAGGTGTTCAACGCCCAGCGGTTTGGCGTGGACCTGCGGCCCTTCGCGGCGGTCCAGGCGGTGGTCAGCGCTTGCGAGGCCGATCCCCGCGTGGCCTCCGCCCACCCCAGTCGGGTGCCCGATGCCGAATGACGCGCTCCCCGGCCTGCAGCCCAAGGCCTTGGGCACCGGCCTGCGTGCCTTCATGAGCACGCGCGAGGGCGGCGTGAGCGAGCCCCCGTTCCACCACCTGAACCTGGGGCGCAGCGTGGGCGACGCCCCCGAGGCCGTGCTCGAAAACCGCCGGCGGGTGGCCCGCCACCTGGGCACCGAGCCGGTGTACCTGCACCAGGTGCACGGCAGCCGCTGCGTGCTGCTGGACGGTCCCACCCCGGAGCCGCTGAGCGCCGACGCGGCCGTCACGGCAACGCCCGGTGTGGGGTTGGCCATCCAGGTGGCCGATTGCCTGCCGGTCTTGCTCTCGGCTTTGGACGCCCAAGGGCGCGCGCTGGCGGTGGGTGGCGCGCACGCGGGCTGGCGCAGCCTGGCCGGTGGTGTGCTCGAGGCCACGGTGGCCGCGCTGCGCGAGGTGGCGCCCGACAACTTCGCGCTGCGGGCCTGGCTGGGCCCCTGCATCGGCCCCGAGGCCTTCGAGGTGGGCGAGGACGTGCTCGAAGCCTTCGGCCAGCGCCCGGAACTGCCGGGCCGGCACTTCCGCTACCAGCCGCGCTTGGACGGCAGCCCGCGCTGGCGCGCCAACTTGCAGGGCCTGGCGCGCGAGCGCCTGCACCAGTTGGGCGTCGAGGGCGTCAGCGTCGAGCCCGCCTGCACCGTCAGCGACCCCCTACGGTTTTTCAGCTTCCGCCGGGACGGTGCCGCCAGCGGCCGCATGGCCGCCTTCATCGCCCTGGGCTGAGTCGGCCAAGCGTTCTTGTTCTCGCAAGCGACGCTTTCGGCCGGGCGTGCCCAGCAGGTACATCAGCAAGGCGGTGGGCGCCACGCCGTAGAGCGAGAAGGTGAGGATGGCGCCCAGCACCGTGCCACGCGGTGAGATGGCTTCGGCGATGGCCATCATCAAGGCGACGTAAAGCCAGCCGATTGCCACGAGGTACATTGCGGGTTTTCACCAGTTTTAGAGGGCTCTCTCCAGACCTGGAGGGGGGCTTCCGAGAGCGAATCGCATGCCGCGTTCTACCAGCAAGCCGACCCCGCCCGCTTTTGACCTCCCTGGAATCGACACGCTGCAGAAGGCCTTTCAAGGCGCCTTCCAAGGCTCGTTCGACGGCCTGCCCCCGCTCCCGGAGCTGTGCATCGACCCCGAAGCCTGGGCCCGCGCCCAGCAGCACTACGTCGAGAAGGCCTCGGCCTTGTGGAACGACGCGCTGACCCAGCACCTGCCGGCGCCGCAAGACCGGCGATTCGCCCACCCTGCCTGGCAAGACGCGGGTTCGGGCTTCCTGGCCCAGCTCTACCTGCTCAACAGCCGCGCCTTGACGGAGCTTGCCGAGGCCGTGCAGGCCGATCCCAAAACCCGCGCGCGGATCCGTTTTGCGGTGCAACAGATGGTGGACGCCAGCGCCCCCAGCAACTTCCTGGCGCTCAACCCCGAAGCGCAGAAGAAGGCGCTGGAGACACAGGGCGAGAGCCTGGCCAAGGGCCTGCAGCTGCTGTGGTCCGACGTGCAGCGCGGCAAGCTGTCGCAGACCGACGACCGCGCCTTCGAGGTGGGCAAGAACGTGGCCACCACGCCGGGCAGCGTCGTGTTCGAGAACGAGTTCTTCCAGTTGTTGGAGTACGCGCCGCTCACGAAAGAAGTGCACCCCCGGCCCTTCCTGATGGTGCCGCCGAGCATCAACAAGTTCTACATCCTGGACCTGCAGCCCGAGAACTCGCTGATCCGCTACGCGGTCGAGAACGGCCACCGCACCTTCGTCGTCAGTTGGCGCAACCCCGACGAGGGGTGCGCGCACTGGACCTGGGACCAGGTCATCGAGGGCGGTCCGATCGAGGCCCTGCGCGTGGTGCAAGAAATCACCGGCGCCAAGCAGGTCAACACCCTGGGCTTTTGCGTGGGCGGCACGATCCTGGCCACCGGCCTGGCCGTGCTGGCTGCGCGCGGTCAGCACCCGGCGGCTAGCCTGACCCTGCTGACCACGCTGCTGGATTTCGCCAACACGGGCATCTTGGACATCTTTGTCGACGAGAACCTCGTCAAGGCCCGCGAGCTGACCCTGGGCGACCCGGCCAAGCCCGGGCTGCTGAAGGGGGCCGAGCTGGCGCAAACCTTCTCGTTCCTGCGGCCCAACGATTTGGTGTGGAACTACGTCGTTGGCAACTACCTCAAGGGGGAAATGCCGCCGGCTTTCGACTTGCTGTACTGGAACGGCGACAGCACCAACATGGCCGGCCCCATGTACTGCTGGTACCTGCGCCACACCTACTTGCAGAACGAGCTGAAGCAGCCCGGCAAGCTCACCGTGTGCGGCGAGAAGCTCGACCTGCGCGCCATCCGCGCGCCCATCTACGTCTATGGCAGCCGCGAGGACCACATCGTGCCCTGGGAGGCGGCCTACGCCAACACGCAGGTGTTCAAGGGCAAGCCCGTGCGCTTCGTGCTGGGCGCCAGCGGCCACATCGCCGGCGTCATCAACCCGGCCGGCAAGAACAAGCGCTCGCATTGGCTGGGCCCCGACACGCACCCGGCCGACCCACAAACCTGGCTCAAGTCGGCCACCGAAACGCCGGGCAGTTGGTGGCGCGATTGGTCGGCGTGGCTGGCCCAACACGGGGGCGGCCCGCTGGTGCCGGCGCCCAAAGTGCAAGGTTCGCGCAAGCACCGTCCGCTAGAACCGGCCCCCGGCCGCTACGTCAAGCAAAAAGCCTGATTCATCGTTTCAACTCTTGGAGAACGCGTTCATGGATGTCGTCATCGTTTCCGCCGCCCGCACCGCCATCGGCAAGTTTGGCGGCTCGCTCGCCAAGGTCAGTGCGCCCGAGTTGGGGGCCACCGCCATCCGGGCGGCCCTGGAACGCGCCAAGCTCGACGGTGCCCAGGTGGGCGAGGTCATCTTGGGCCAGGTGCTGACCGCCGGCAGCGGCCAAAACCCGGCCCGCCAGGCGCTGATCAAGGCCGGTTTGCCGCACAGCGTGCCGGGCATGACGATCAACAAGGTCTGCGGCTCCGGCCTGAAGGCCGTGATGCTGGCCACGCAAGCCATCCGCGACGGCGACAGCGAGATCGTCGTGGCGGGAGGCCAAGAGAACATGAGCGCCAGCCCGCACGTGCTGATGGGCAGCCGCGACGGCCAGCGCATGGGCAACTGGAACCTGGTCGACACCATGATCAACGACGGCCTGTGGGACGTCTACAACCAGTACCACATGGGCATCACGGCCGAGAACGTGGCCAAGGCGCACGGCGTCACGCGCGAGCAGCAAGACGCCTTGGCCCTGGACAGCCAGCGCAAGGCCGCGGCCGCGCAAGACGCCGGGAAGTTCAAGGACGAAATCTGCCCCGTCAGCATCGCGCAGAAGAAGGGCGACCCCATCGTGGTCGACGCCGACGAGTACATCAACCGCAAGACCAACGCCGAAGCGCTGGCCGGACTGCGGCCGGCCTTTGACAAGGCGGGCAGCGTCACCGCGGGCAACGCCTCCGGCTTGAACGATGGCGCCGCCGCTTTGGTGCTGATGAGCGCCGCCAAGGCCGCGGCCCTCGGCCTCACCCCGCTGGCCCGCATCGCCAGTTACGCATCGGCCGGCCTCGACCCGGCGCTCATGGGCATGGGCCCGGTGCCCGCCAGCCAAAAGGCGCTGCAACGCGCCGGCTGGAAAGCGGCCGACTTGGACCTCTTGGAAATCAACGAGGCCTTCGCCGCGCAGGCCTGCGCCGTGCACCAGCAAATGGGCTGGGACTTGAGCAAGGTCAACGTGAACGGCGGCGCCATCGCCCTGGGGCACCCGATCGGCGCTTCCGGCGCCCGTATCCTCGTCACCCTGTTGCACGAAATGCAGCGCCGCCATGCGAAGAAGGGCATCGCTTCCTTGTGCATCGGTGGCGGCATGGGCGTGGCCCTGTGCGTCGAGCGTTGAACGAAACCCCCTAGGAGACCCGAGATGAGTCAGAAAGTTGCGTACGTCACCGGTGGCATGGGCGGCATCGGCACCGCCATCTGCCAGAAGCTGCACCAAAAGGGCTTCAAGGTCATCGCCGGTTGCGGCCCCAGCCGCGACTTCACGAAGTGGCTCGACGAGCAGAAGGCCCTGGGCTACACCTTTTACGCCTCGGTGGGCAACGTCGCCGATTGGGACTCGACCGTGTCGGCCTTCACCAAGGCCGTGGAAGAGCATGGCGTGATCGACGTGCTGGTCAACAACGCCGGCATCACGCGCGACCGCATGTTCCTCAAGATGACCCCCGAGGACTGGAAGGCGGTGATCGACACCAACCTGAACAGCATGTTCAACGTCACCAAGCAGGTGGTGCCGGGCATGGTGGAAAAGGGCTGGGGCCGCATCATCCAGATCAGCTCGGTCAACGGCGAGAAGGGCCAGGCCGGCCAGACCAACTACTCGGCCGCCAAGGCCGGCATGCACGGCTTCACCATGGCCCTGGCCCAGGAGCTGGCCGCCAAGGGCGTGACGGTGAACACCGTCAGCCCAGGTTACATCGGCACCGACATGGTCCGCGCCATCAAGCCCGAGGTGCTGGAGAAGATCGTCGCCACCATCCCGGTCAAGCGCTTGGGCACGCCCGAAGAGATTGGCTCGATCGTCAGCTGGTTGGCCGGCGACGATAGCGGGTTCACCACCGGCGCCGACTTTTCCTGCAACGGCGGCTTGCACATGGGGTAAACCCTTCAAAGGGAATTCGGGCCGGCTAACATGCCGGCCCTTTTGTTTTTTGCCGCTTTGCGCAGGAGTTGCTGGCCATGGCCATGGACGTTGTCGACTACGAAATCAAGGGCGCCGAAATGCAGTTCGTCGAGATCGAACTCGATCCCGGCGAGGCCGCCATCGGGGAGGCCGGCAGCATGTTCTTCATGGATGCGGGCGTCAGCCTGGATGCGGTGTTCGGTGACGGCAGCCAAAACCAAGGCGGCTTCTTTGGCAAGCTGCTGGGCGCTGGCAAGCGCTTGATCACCGGTGAATCGCTGTTCACCACGGTGTACACGAACCAAAGTCAGAGCAAAGCCAAGGTCGCGTTCGGGGCCCCTTACCCCGGCAAGATCATTGCCATGGACCTGAAGCAGATGGGCGGCAAGGTCATCTGCCAGCGCGACTCGTTCTTGTGCGCGGCGCGCGGCGTGCAGATCGGCATCCACTTCCAGCAAAAGATCGGCGTCGGCTTCTTCGGCGGCGAGGGCTTCATCATGCAGAAGCTCGAGGGCGACGGCCTGGCCTTCGTGCACTCGGGGGGCACGGTGGTCAAGCGCAGCCTGCAGCCGGGCCAAACCCTGCTGGTGGACACCGGTTGCTTGGTGGCCCACACGCCCGACGTGAACTTCGAGATCCAGTACGTTGGCAAGATCAAAACGGCGCTGTTCGGCGGTGAGGGCCTGTTCTTGGCCAAGCTGACCGGCCCTGGCGACGTGTGGCTGCAAAGCCTGCCTTTCAGCCGCCTGGCCTCGCGCATCTTTGCAGCGGCACCGCAGACGGGCGGCGGGCGCACCGAGCAAGCCGGCTTCGGCGGGTTGGCCGCGGGCGGTTTGCTGGGTGGCATCCTGGCTGGCGACGACGAATAACACTTCAAGGAGGGGCCCCAGCGGCCCCGCATATGCGTTGGACGATGGGGCTGGCCGCGGGCGTGATCGCGGCATTTCAAGCGGTGGCCGCCACGGGCAGCCCCGTGTTCGTGCTGAACTCGTTGGACGCGTCGGTGTCGGTGATCGACCCGGCCACGTGGTCGGAACGAGAGCGAATTGCCACGGGCAAGGAGCCTCACCACCTGTACCTGGCGCCCGATGACAAGCACCTCATCGTGGCCAACGCGCGCAGCGATTCGCTGACCTTCATCGACCCCCGCACGGCCCAGGTGCTGCGCACGGTGAGCGGCATCGTGGATCCGTACCACCTGCGCTTCTCGCCCGACATGAAGTGGTTCATCACGGCGGCCAACCGCCTGGACCACGTGGACCTGTACCGCTGGCACGGGGCCCAGGCGCCCCAGCCGCTGGAGTTGGTCAAGCGCATTCCCAGCGGCAAGACGCCCAGCCACCTGTGGATCGACGACCAGAGCCGCTACGCCTACGTCAGCATGCAGGACAGCGACGAGTTGATGGCCATCGACCTGTCCACGCAGGCCGTGGCCTGGAAGGTGCCCATCGGCAAAACGCCGGCCGACGTGTACCTGACGCCCGACCAGCGCCACCTGATGGTGGGCTTGACGGGCGATCGCATGGTGCAGGTGTGGGCGCTCAACGGTGGCCAGCCCCCGAAGTTCGCCGGCCGCTTCTTCACCGGGCAGGGGGCCCACAGCTTCCGGGCCGTGGGCGACGGCCGTCACGTGTTGGTGAGCAACCGCGCGGGCAACACCATCAGCCGCCTGGACTTCATCGACTGGAAGATCGTGGCCGAGTACCCCGCCCCCGGGGGCCCGGACGACATGGAGGTGCTGGGCGACGGCAACACCCTGCTCGTCACCAGCCGCTGGGCGCGCAAGCTCACGGTCATCGACATGGCGCAGCGCAAGGTCGTGCGCCAGGTCAACGTCGGACGCTCGCCGCACGGCGTCTGGACCTTGGACCACGTCAGCCGGCGATGAGACGGGCGCTGGCAGCGCTGGTCGCGGTCGTGGGCATGGCCACGGCCCACGCGGCGTGCCAGCGGCCGGTCTACCTGACGTTCGACACCGGTCACATGGGCGTGGCCCCCCTGGTGGCCCAGGTGCTGCAAGAGGAGGGCGTCAGCGCCACCTTTTTTTTGGCCGACGAGCCCACGCAAGACGGGGGCAGCAGCCTGGACGAGCGCTGGGCGCCCTGGTGGCGCCGTCTGGCGAGCCAGGGCCACGACTTTGGCAGCCACACGTGGGCGCACGACATTTGGGTGGCCGATTTGCCCGATGGCCGCATGCGCTTCAAGACCCAAGCCGGTCGCCAAGTGCCCCGCTTCCGGACCCTCGATGCCGCGGAGTACTGCACCGAGTTGAAGCGCAGTGCCGAACGCTTCGAGGCCATGACCGGGCGCCGCATGGGACGCGTGTTCCGCGCCCCCGGCGGCAAAACCTCGCCGCGTTTGTTGGCCGCGGCGCAGGCCTGCGGCTACACGCACGTCGGGTGGACGCCGGCCGGCTTCCTGGGCGACGAGTTGCCGAGCGAGAGTCACCCCAACGCCATGCTGCTGGACCAGGCGCTGCGCCGCGTGCGCGAAGGCGACGTGCTGCTGGCGCACCTGGGCATCTGGAGCCGGCGTGACCCCTGGGCGCCGAGCGTGTTGAAGCCCTTGGTCCAGGGCCTCAAGGCGCGTGGCCTGTGCTTCGCGCCGCTGCGCGAACATCCCCGCTTTGGCCCCGCCCTGACCGCCCCGTGATGCAAGCCTTCGACCAAGCCCAGCAGTGGGTCTTCGAGCACCTGTTCCAGCCCCTGGTGCAGGCGCTCGGCTTGGCGTCGCAGTCGCCCGAGGCCTTCGAGGGGGCGGGCTGGCTGGTGGCCGGCGTGGCGCAGTTGCTGTTCATCGCCCTGGTGTTCGGGGCCTTGGAGCGCTGGCGGCCGGTCGAGGCGGTGACCGACCGGGCGGCGGTTCGCGTCGACGCGCTGTACACCTTGATCCACCGACTGGGATTGTTCCGGCTGGGGCTGTTCTTCACCCTCGATCCGCTGGTCGATGCCCTGGCCGCCCAAGGGCGCTTGTTGGGCTGGCAGCCCTGGCACCTGGACGCCCTGTGGCCGGGCATCACGGACCGCGGCTGGGTGTCCTTCCTGCTGTACCTGGTGGTCTTTGACGCTGTGGGCTACGGCCTGCACCGCGCGCAGCATGCGTGGCGCTGGTGGTGGGCCCTGCACGCCTTGCACCACAGCCAGCGCCAGATGGGCAAGTGGAGTGACAGCCGCAACCACCTGCTGGACGACCTGATCGTGGCGGCGGTGTTCGCCTTGGTGGCCCTGGTGCTGGGCACCGAGCCGGCGCAGTTCATGGGCATCGTGCTGCTGACGCAGCTGCTGGAGAGCCTGCAGCACGCCAACGTGCGCTTGCGCTTTGGACCGCTCGAGCGCTGGCTGGTCAGCCCGCACTTCCACCGCGTGCACCATGCCATCGGCCTGGGGCATGAGTCGCGCGGCCCCGGCAGCCTGGGTGGTCACAACCTGGGGGTGCTGTTCCCCTGGTGGGACCGGCTGTTCGGCACCGCCGTGTTCGATGCCGCGCTGCAGCCCACGGGCATCCGCGATCAACTCCAAGGGCGCGATTACGGCGCCGGCTTTTGGGTGCAGCAGCGCCTGGGGATGCAACGTCTATGGCAGGCATTAAAAGTCCGATGAACTCGCGCGCGGCGACCCAGGTGCTGGACGCCGGCTGGCGTGCCGCGGCCTACTGCCTGCACCCGCGGGTCATCGGTTGGTCGCTCTTGCCCTTGGCCTTGGCCGTGGCCGTGAGCTTTGGCATGGCCTGGTTCTTCTGGGAGCCGGCGGTCACGGCCGTGCGTGCCCAGATGGAGAGCTGGCTGATCGTCGACACCCTGCTCAAGTGGTTGGACGTGTTTGGCCTGAGCGGACTGCGCAGTGTGTTGGCGCCGCTGCTGGTGGTCGCCCTGGCGCTTCCGTTGATCATGGCGTTGAGCCTGCTGCTGGTGGCGGCCTTGATGACGCCCTCGCTGACCCGGCTGGTGGCCGAGCGCCGCTTCCCGACTTTGGCGCGACGAGAAGGGGGGTCCTTGGTCGGTGGCCTGGCCTGGTCCTTGGGCTCCACGGCCTTGGCCTTGCTGGTGCTGTTGCTGACCATGCCCTTTTGGCTGATTCCGCCGGTGGCCTTGGTCGTGCCGCCGCTGATTTGGGGCTGGCTCAGCTACCGCGTGTTTTGCTATGACGTGCTGGCCGAACACGCCAGCGCGGACGAACGCAGGGCCTTGTTGCGCCAGCACCGCTGGCCGCTGTTGGCCATCGGCGTCGTCAGCGGTTACCTCGGTGCTGCGCCCACCTTGATCTTTGCGTTTGGCGCGATGAGCTTGGTGTTGGCTCCCCTGCTGCTGCCCATTGCCATTTGGTTGTACATGCTGGTGTTTGCGTTGGCAGCGCTGTGGTTCGCGCATTACGCACTGGCCGCCCTGCAGCAGTTGCGTTCCCAGGGCAGCGTCATCGACGGGACGGTCACGCCGGCGCCGATCGATCAGGCCTTGCCACCTCTGTAGTTCAAGGACCTCCCATGCCCTTCGGTTTGATCGTTTTTGGCGACGAGCTTTTGTCCGGCAAGCGCCAGGACGCCCATGCGCCCAAGCTCATCGAACTGCTGGCCGAGCGGGGCGAGGAGCTGGCCTGGGCGCGCTACGTGCGCGACGACCGCGCCGCCCAGGCCTCGGCCTTGCGTCAGGCCTGGGCCAGTGGCGACGTGGTGTTCGCTTGCGGGGGCATCGGCGCCACGCCCGACGACCACACCCGGCAGGCGGCGGCCCTGGCCGCGGGGGTGCCGCTGCAAGCCCACGCCGAGGCGCAGGCCCTGATCTGGCAGCGTGCGCGCGAGATGGCCGTCGACAAGGGCTTGCCGCCGCCCGCGCCCGAGCAGCCGGACATGCTGCGCCGCCTGGAAATGGGCGTGTTGCCCGCGGGCGCGCGCCTCATCCCCAACCCCTACAACCGCATCGCCGGTTTCAGCCTAGGCCGCGTGCACTTCGTGCCCGGCTTTCCCGTCATGGCCCACCCCATGATGGCCTGGGTGCTGGAGACCGAGTACGGGCTGCGGCCGCGCCCCATGGCGGTGCGCGAGCGCTCGGTGGTCTTGCAAGGCGCGTTCGAGGCGCAGCTCTCGCCCCTGATGGAGGCCATCGAGGCTTCGTTTGTCGGCATCAAGGTCTTCAGCTTGCCCAGTGAAGACCACCCAACTTGGGGCAAGTGCGTGGAGCTCGGCGTCAAGGCCGGCGCCGACGACGCCCAACGCCAAGCGGCTCTGGCCGCGTTGCGCACAGGGTTGCACCAACTCGGTGCTGTCATTCGCACCGAACTGGTGCGTTGACGGTGCGATGCCCCATTCTCGGGAATACCCGGGCCCCGTATCATGGGCCCGCCCTGGGAGCGCGGCGCTGGGCCTGCTTGGCACAGTTGCTGCATACCCCTGAGACATCGGGCGCCGGCTGCGCGCCTGACTTTCAATTTCAACCCCGTACCGTTTGGAGCTTTGGATGGCCAAGACCGTTGCCGACGTGATGAAGCTGGTGAAGGAGAACGAAGTCAAGTTCGTCGACTTCCGCTTCACCGATACCCGTGGCAAGGAGCAGCACGTCAGCGTGCCCGTGTCGCACTTTGACGAAGACAAGTTTGTCAGCGGCCACGCGTTCGACGGCTCGTCGATCGCCGGCTGGAAGGGCATCGAAGCGTCGGACATGCTGCTGATGCCGGACCCGGCCACGGCCAACATCGACCCGTTCTACGAAGAGCCGACCCTGTTCCTGACCTGCGACGTGATCGAGCCGGGCGACGGCAAGGCCTACGAGCGCGACCCCCGCAGCTTGGCCAAGCGCGCCGAGGCTTACCTGAAGAGCAGCGGCCTGGGCGACACCGCCTTCTTCGGTCCGGAGCCCGAATTCTTCATCTTCGACGGCATCCGCTGGGCCAGCGACATGTCGGGCAGCTTCGTCAAGATCGACTCCGACGAAGCCTCGTGGATGACCGGCAATGCCACCGAAGGCGGCAACATGGGCCACCGCCCGACCGTCAAGGGCGGCTACTTCCCCGTGCCCCCGGTCGACAGCTTCCAGGACATGCGCAGCGAGATGTGCCTGATCCTGGAAAGCCTGGGCATCCCGGTTGAAGTGCACCACCACGAAGTGGCGGGCGCCGGCCAGAACGAAATCGGCACCAAGTTCAGCACCCTGGTGCAACGCGCCGACTGGCTGCAACTGCAGAAGTACGTGATCCACAACGTGGCCCACGCCTACGGCAAGACCGCCACCTTCATGCCCAAGCCCATGGCTGGCGACAACGGCAGCGGCATGCACGTGCACCAGTCGATCTGGAAGGACGGCAAGAACCTGTTCGCTGGCGACGGCTACGGCGGCCTGAGCGAGTTCGCGCTGTACTACATCGGCGGCATCATCAAGCACGCCCGCGCGCTCAACGCCATCACGAACCCCGGCACCAACAGCTACAAGCGCCTGGTGCCTGGCTTCGAAGCCCCGGTGAAGCTGGCTTACTCGGCCCGCAACCGCTCGGCCTCGATCCGCATCCCGTTCGTGGCGAACCCGAAGGGCCGCCGCATCGAGGCACGCTTCCCCGATCCTCTGGCCAACCCCTACCTGTGCTTCTCGGCGCTGATGATGGCCGGCCTGGACGGCGTGGAAAACAAGATCCATCCGGGCGAAGCCGCCACGAAGGATCTGTACCACCTGCCGCCCGAGGAAGACGCGAAGATCCCGACCGTCTGCCACAGCCTCGACCAGGCGCTGGAGTACTTGGACAAGGACCGCGCGTTCTTGACCAAGGGCGGCGTGTTCACCGACGCTTACCTCGATGCCTACATCGAGTTGAAGATGCAAGAAGTGACCCGCTTCCGCCAAGTGCCGCATCCCATCGAGTTCGACATGTACTACTCGCTGTAATCCTCCGGGATGCAGCATCGCGAAAGGGGCGCTCGGGCGCCCCTTTCTTTTTCCCGCGCGCGCCACAATGGGCGCGTCTTTGCTTTTGCGCCTTGCCCATGACCCGACGCTTGTTCGAGCTGACGCTGCTGACGCTGCTGGCCGTGCCCACGCTGGCCGCGGCCCAGAACGTGGTGTACCGCTGCCCCGGTCCACCGGTGCTTTACACCGACGCCCTCACGGCCAAGGAAGCGGCAGAGAAGGGCTGCAAGTCGATCGAAGGCGCGCCCGTTAGCGTGGTGCAGGCGCCCCGGCCCAAGGCGCCAGCGCCCGCCGCCGCCGTGCCGGTGGCCAACGAGGGCAGCAAGGTGGAGCGCGACCTGCAGCGTGCCCGCGACAGCGACCGCCGGGCGGTGCTCAGCGCCGAGTTGCGCGACGCCGAGGCCCGCTTGGCCGCGGCCCGGGCCGAGTACAACAACGGCGAGCCCGAGCGCCGGGGTGACGAACGCAATTTCGCCAAGTACCAGGAGCGCGTGGCCGAGCTCAAGGCCGCGATCAGCCGCCAAGAGGCCGACGTCGCCGCGCTCAAGCGCGAGTTGGCCAAGCTGAATTGACGACCATGGCGGCGCCCGATCGTTGGGCGGCCTTCGACCTCCTCACCACTTTGGTGCTGGTCGTGCGCCCCCATGGTGCGGTTTGCTTCGCCAACGCCGCGTTCGAGGACCAAATGCGCCTGTCACGGCGCAGCGCGCAGCGCCAATCGCTGTTCGATTGGGTGCTCGAGGCCGACCAACTTCGCGACTCCCTGCAAGCCGTGCACCAGAACCGGGTGGCCGCCTCGCGCTTCGAGGCCGTGCTGCACCGCGCGCCGCACGACGAGCCCTTGCAGGTGCAGGTGCTGGTGTCGGCGGGCGACGCGGCCGACGAGCTGCTGGTCGAGATGATCGAGGCCACCCAGCAAACCCGCCAAGAGCGCGAAGAGCGCAGCTTGGACCAGGTGCGCTCGAGCAAGGACCTGATCCGCAACCTGGCGCACGAGATCAAGAACCCGCTGGGCGGGCTGCGTGGGGCGGCCCAGTTGCTGGCCCTGGAGCTGGGGAGCGACAGCGGTCTGACCGAGTACACCGACGTGATCGTGCACGAGGCCGACCGCCTCCAACTGCTGGTCGACCGGCTGCTGGCGCCCCACCGCCATGCCCCGGAGGTCAGCGATGTGAACATCCACGAGGTGTGCGAACGCGTCCGATCCTTGCTCTTGGTCGAGTACCCGAAGGGCCTGACCGTGCGCCGCGACTACGACATCTCCCTGCCCGACTTCCGGGGCGACCGCGAACAGCTGATCCAGGCCGCGTTGAACATCGCGCAGAACGCGGCCCAGGTCATGCAGCCGCAGATGGACGCGGGCGAGGAAGCCGTCATCACCTTCCGCACCCGGGTGGCCCGCCAGGTCACGCTGGGCAAGCAGCGCTGGAAGCTGGCACTGGAGTTGCATATCGAAGACAACGGACCGGGGGTGCCTCCCGAGCTCCGTGACCGGATCTTTCTGCCCTTGGTCAGTGGGCGGGAGGGCGGCACGGGCTTGGGGCTGCACCTGGCGCAAACCATCGTGCAGGCGCACCAAGGCCTGATCGATTGCGAAAGCGCCGCGGGCCGGACGAGTTTCCGCATCACGCTGCCCCTACCTTGAGCCCGCCTTGAAATCCATCTGGGTTGTTGACGACGATCACTCCATCCGCTTCGTGCTGGAAAAGGCGCTGGCGCGCGAAGGCCTGCCGGTGCGCACCTTCGCCAACGTGCGCGACGTGCGCACGGCGCTCGACCAAGAGGGGCCGCCCCAGGTCCTGGTGAGCGACATCCGCATGCCCGGCGGCTCGGGCCTGGACCTGCTGGCCGAGGTGCGCGCCAAGCTGCCCACGCTGCCGGTCATCGTGATGACGGCCTTCAGCGACTTGGACAGCGCCGTCGCGGCTTTTCAAGGCGGGGCCTTCGACTACCTGGCCAAGCCCTTCGACTTGGCGCGGGCGGTGGAGCTGATCCGCCGCGCCATGGCCCAAAGCGACACCGAGGGCGCGGCCCTCGAGGCGCAGGCCAACACGCCCGAAATGCTGGGCCAGGCCCCGGCCATGCAGGAGTTGTTCCGCGCCATCGGGCGGCTCAGCCAAAGCCAGGTGACGGTGTTGATCACCGGCGAAAGTGGCGCTGGCAAGGAGTTGGTGGCGCGGGCCCTGCACAAGCACAGCCCGCGTGCGGGCGGGCCCTTCGTGGCCATCAACACCGCGGCCATCCCCAAGGACCTGCTGGAAAGCGAGCTCTTTGGCCACGAGCGCGGCGCCTTCACGGGGGCGCAGGCCACGCGCCGCGGCCGCTTCGAGCAGGCCGAAGGCGGCACCCTGTTCCTCGACGAGATCGGCGACATGCCGCTGGAGTTGCAAACGCGCCTGCTGCGGGTGCTCTCCGACGGGCAGTACTACCGCGTCGGCGGCCACAGCCCCTTGAAAAGCCAGGTGCGGGTCATCGCCGCCACGCACCAGAACCTGGAGCAGCGGGTGCGCGACGGGGCCTTCCGCGAGGACCTGTTCCACCGCCTGAACGTCATCCGCTTGCGCCTGCCCCCTTTGCGCGAGCGACGCGAAGACATCGCCCTGCTGGCCCGCTCCTTCTTGGCCGCCAGCGCCCAGGAACTCGGCATGGAGCCCAAGCGCCTGTCGGAAGACGCCTTGGCCCGCCTGCAGGCCTTCGACTTCCCGGGCAATGTGCGGCAGTTGCAAAACCTCTGCCACTGGCTGACGGTGATGGCGCCCAGCGCCGTGGTGGACGCCAAGGACCTCCCGCCCGAGTTGGGCGAGTCCACGCCGGCCTTGACCGCCAGTCCGGTGGCCGACGCGCCGGCGGCCCCTTTGCCCAGCGGCCCAGCCGCCGTGCCAGCCGCGTCCGTCAACGTCGGCACGACCGTGGGCGGTCAGGGCTGGACGCAGCTGATGGCGGTGGAGGCGGCGCGCTTGCTCGCCGCCGGCGAGCCCGAGGTGTGGGACGAGCTGACGCGGCGCTTCGAGTCCGAGCTGATCACCACCGCCTTGGCGCACACGCGCGGCCGGCGCATCGAGGCCGCGCGCCTGCTGGGCATCGGTCGCAACACCATCACCCGCAAGATCCAGGAACTGGGCCTGGACGACGCGGGCGACTGAGCCCCGGGCTCAGTCGCGCTCGCTCAGGTCCGCCAGCCGGCGGACCTTGACCTTGCGGCCTTTGAGCTTGCCCAGGGAGAGCCGCCGCACCGCCTCGTGCGCGATGTCGCGCGACACGGCCACGTAGCTGTGGAAATCGGTCACGTTGATCTTGCCCACCTGCTCGGCCTGGAAGCCGGCCTCGCCGGTCAGCGCGCCCAAGATGTCGCCCGGGCGCAGCTTCTCTTTGCGCCCGCCCAAGATTTGCAGGGTGTCCATGGGAGGCCGCAAGGGGCCGCCCGGCGCGTCGCGCAAGTCGGCCAGCGCGCGCCATCGGAACTCGGCGCCCATCAGCTGCTCGATGCGGCCCACGCGCCCCATCTCGTCCATGCTGGCCAGGGTGAGGGCCAGCCCCTTTTCGCCAGCCCGGCCGGTGCGGCCGATGCGGTGCACATGGCTTTCGGCGTCGGCACTGACCTCGACGTTGATCACGCAGGCCAGCTGCGCGATGTCCAAGCCGCGGGCCGCCACGTCGGTGGCCACCAGGACCGAGGCACTGCGGTTGGCGAACTGGATCAGCACCTGGTCGCGGTCGCGCTGCTCCAAGTCGCCGTGCAAGGCCAGGGCCACGAAGCCTTGGGCGTTCAGCACCTCGCACAGGTCGCGGCACTGGGCCTTGGTGTTGCAAAAGGCGATGGTCGACGCGGGCCGCCAGGCGCGCAGCAGGTGGGGCACGGCGTCCAGGCGTTCGGCCTCGCCCACCTCGAAGGCCCACTGCTCAATGCCCGCCGGCGCACCCTGGGCGGCCGGGGCGAGCTTGACCTCGCGTGGTGTGCGCATGAACTTGGCCGCGATCTCGGTCACGCCCTCCGGAAAGGTGGCGGAGAACAGCAGGGTTTGCCGCGTGCGCGGGCCGCGGGCGGCGATGCGCTTGATGTCGTCCAAGAAGCCCATGTCCAGCATCCGGTCGGCCTCGTCGAGCACCAAGGTCTGCAAGCCCGCCAGGTCCAGGCTGCCGCGCTCCAGGTGGTCCAGCACACGCCCGGGTGTGCCCACCGCGACGTGCGCGCCGAAGCCCAGGCTCTCCATCTGCGGCTTCATCGGGCTGCCGCCGCAGAGCGTGAGCACCTTGACGTTGTCGGCGGCGCGGGCCAGCCGGCGGATTTCCTGGGTGACCTGCTCGGCCAGTTCCCGGGTGGGGCACAGCACCAGGGCCTGCACCTGGTTCTGGCCCGGGTCGAGCTTGTGCAACAGGGCCAGCGAGAACGCCGCCGTCTTGCCCGAACCGGTTTGCGCCTCGCCCAGCACGTCGTGGCCCGCCAGGGCCAAGGGCAGGCTGGCGGCTTGGATCGGCGTCATGGCCGCATAGCCCAATTGCGCCAGGTTGGCGCGCTGGGCGGCGGAGAGGGGCAGGCTGTCGAAAGAGGCGCTCATGCGGCATTGTCCCCGCGGCCTGCGGGGGCCCGCGACTGCGTTAGCCTTTCGGGATCGACCACACCAGGAGCACGCAATGGGCAAGAAGAAGGGCGTCACCATGGACATCGGCATCGACGCCAAAACGCGGCAGGCCATCGCCGCGGGGCTGTCCCGCCTGCTGGCCGACACCTACACCCTCTACCTGACCACGCACAACTTCCACTGGAACGTGACCGGGCCGCAGTTCAATTCGCTGCACGCCATGTTCATGGCGCAGTACACGGAGCTGTGGAACGCCGTGGACCCGATCGCCGAACGCATCCGTTCCTTGGGCCAGCCGGCGCCCGGCAGCTACGCGCAGTTCGCCGCGCTGAGCAGCCTGCCCGACGCCCCGGCCCAGCCGCCGAAGGCCAACGCCATGGTGGCGCTGCTGGTGCAGGGCCACGAGGCGGTCGCGCGCACGGCGCGCTCGGTGTTCCCGGTGGCCGACGCGGCCAACGACCAGCCCAGCTGCGACCTGCTCACGCAGCGCATGGACGTCCACGAAAAGACCGCGTGGATGCTGCGCAGCCTGCTGGACGAGTGAGGTCCGGGGGCCGTCAGGCCCTGGGCTGCGCGAAGCGCAGCACGGCGAAGAACAGCAGCATCACCAGCACCGTGTCGCCGAAGGTCGAGTAGGTCAACCACAGGTCGGTGCTGAACCAGGTGGCCACGCCGTAGTTCAGGCTGGCCATCACCAGCCCCAAGACGCCCATGCCCAGGCTGAGTCGCGGGAAGTCCACCGGCTGCATCAGGTAACGGGCCATGCGCTGTCCGAAGTAGCGGCCGCGGTTGAGCGCGCCGTCGCCGAGGAACAGCGCGGCCGTCAGCAGGCCCAACACCGTGCTCTTCATCTTCACCGCCCAGTCGTCCTGAAAGGCGAGCGAAAAGCCGGCCGAGACGAGCAGCATCACGACGCCGAACATCGCCAACCCGCCCAGCAGGTCCACCTTCACGAAGCGCTGCACGAGCACCAAGGCCAGGCCGGCCGCCGCGCCCACCAAGGCCGCGGTGGTCAGGTTGGTGAACTTGGCCACCACGAAAAACAGCAGGCCCAAGGCCAGGTCGGTGTACAGGGACCACTTGTTCCGCTGCCACTGCGCCGCCTGTCGCGCGGCCAGCACCGCGGGCGGTTCAACGTTTCTCAAGCCACACCTCCAGGCCTTGGGCGTTGAGCTCCAGGTCCGTGGCCAACAGGTCTGCCACCTGGGCCTCGTCGAAGGCGCAGCCGTGTTCGCGCAGGCTGTCGGCGTACACGGCCAGAAGCTCGCGCTTGATGCGGGCGTGGCGCTCGGCCTGGGCGTCGCGGGCCACGGCCACCATGCGGTCGATCAGCGCGTTCAAGAGCGCCGCCAAGCGAGGGACGTCTTGCACCATGCCGTAGTGCGTCACGTACATGCGCTCGGGCTGGGTGGCCATCAGGCGTGCGATCGAGGCCTTCATCGCGTCGGGCTCGAACTGGACGGGCGTGCTGGTGGGCAGGGCCCAAGGGCGGCCGCCCACGTCGAACTCCCGGTAGCTCAACCCGAAGGTGTCGCCGGTGAACCAGCCGCGGCTGCGCGCGTCCCAGATGCAGTGGTGGTGCTTGGCGTGGCCCGGGGTGTCGATGAAGCGCAGCGGGCGCCCGGCCAGCTCGATCACCATCTCGTCGGCGCTGGCGCGCGCGCGCTCGGCCGGCACATTGACCAGCTCGCCATAGCTGCGGCGCATTTCCTCTTCGCCGTACACGGCGGTCGCGCTGATCCACAGTTGCGTGGGGTCGACCATGTGCCGCAGGCCGCGCGGGTGGCAAATGAGGCTGGCGCCGGGGAGGGCGCGCATCAGCAGGCCCACGCCGCCGGCATGGTCCAGGTGCACGTGGGTGGGGATGACGTAATCCACCGCCTCTGGGGCCAGGCCCACCGCGGCCAAGGCCTCCAGCAGGCGCGGCACGGCGAAGTTCGTGCCCGTGTCGATGAAGGCGGCCCGGCCGGCTTCCACGACCAGGTAGGCGGCGTCGAAGCGGGGGCGCTGGAACCCGGTGTCGATGGCGTACACGCCATGGCCCAGGTCCTGCGTGTGCTCGGGAAGAATGCGGGGGTGTCCTAACATCCCGTCACGATAGCCCATGGCCGTTCTCGAGATCCTTCGCATGGGCGACCCGCGCCTGCTGCGCGTGGCCCAAGCGGTCACCGAATTTGACACACCGGCCTTGCACGCCCTGGCTCAGGACCTGCACGACACCATGGTGGCGGCTAAGGGCGCCGGCCTGGCCGCACCGCAGGTCGGGGTGGACCTGCAAGTGGTCCTGTTCGGCTTCCAGTCCAACCCGCGCTACCCCGACGCGCCGCCCGTGCCCCCAACCCTGCTGATCAACCCGGTCATCGAGCCCCTGGGCGAGGCCGAGGAGGAGGGCTGGGAAGGCTGCCTGTCGGTGCCGGGCCTGCGCGGCGTCGTGCCGCGTTGGTCGCGCATCCGCTACCGGGGCTTTGGGCTCAACGGCACCCCCATCGAGCGCGAGGCCGAGGGCTTCCATGCGCGGGTGGTCCAGCACGAGTGCGACCACCTGTTCGGCGTGCTCTACCCCATGCGGGTGCGGGACTTCCGCCGTTTTGGGTTCACCGACATCTTGTTTCCAGGCCTGGACGCCTCGGACGACTGAGCCTGTCCACCGCGGGCCCCACTGGTGCGTTGCGTCCCCAGCCCCGGCTCCGCGGGGCGGAGACGTGCGATGACCCTGCCCCTTCCCTTGCGCCGGTGGTTCGGCCTGCAACTGCTGCTTTTGCTGGTCCTGTGCCTGACGGGCATGGCCGCCCAAGCCGACCCACCCACCCGCGTGCTGCGTGTGGCGGAAATCCAGGGTCAGGCCTTGTGGTTCGACCCCGACGAGCGCGAGTGGCAGCCCTTGCTGCGCAACCAGAGCCTGTCCGAGGGCGACCGCTTGCGGGTGGACCACCACAGCCGCGTGGGCCTGCGCATCGGGCCGCACGCCTTGTGGCTGGACGAGCGCAGCCAGTTGGAGCTGATGCGCGTGGACGACGAGCGCCTGGACTTGGTGCTGGACCGCGGCGCCTTGGCCTTGCGCTTGGTGACGCGCGAAGGCGCGCGCGAGACCCGGGTGCGCACCCCGGAAGGGCGGTTCCAGTTCGACCGGGCCGGTGACTACCGCGTCGACGCGCTGGCGCGCAGCAGCCGCGGCCAGGTGTACGAGGGGCGCATGCTGTTCGACCACCGCGGCCAGGAAGATGCCCCCTTGTGGCTGCAGGCCCCCGAGACGGCCGAACTGTGGTGGGACAACGGGCCGCGTGCCGAGCGCCAGCGCTTGATGCCCCAGGACGACTTCGGGGCCTGGTTGGTCGACAGCGCCGGCTTCGGCCGCGAAGACGTTGACCGATACGCCAACCGACCGGCCTACCGCTACGTCTCGCCGGAGTTGACGGGTGCCGACGAGTTGGACGCCCACGGTCGCTGGGAGAGTAGCAGCGAGTTCGGCCCGCTGTGGCTGCCGGTGCGCGTGGCCGTGGACTGGGCGCCCTACCGCTACGGTCGCTGGACCTGGCACCGCCACTGGGGCTGGACCTGGGTCGACGACCTGCCTTGGGGCTATGCCACCTCGCACTACGGGCGCTGGGTGTACTGGCGCAACCGCTGGTGCTGGGCACCGGGTCCCGTGCGCGTGGCACGACCGGTGTTCGCCCCGGCCTTGGTCGGCTGGGTGGGCAGCGGCCACGTGCAGGTGGGGATCCAGATCGGGGGGCGCGCCGCCCCGCCCGTGGCCTGGTACCCACTGGCCCCGTACGAGGTCTACAAGCCCTGGTACCGCCACAGCCCGCAGTACGTGCGCCGCATCAACCCCGACCCCGATCCGGTGACGGTGCGCCGCCCCACCGTGCCGGGCTGGACGGGCAACAACCGCAGCGTGCCGGGTGCCGTCAGCACCTTCGACGTGCCCGTTCGCCAAGACGGTCCCAACCGCACGGCCCTGCCGCGCCCCGTGCCCGTTCGCGACGAGGCGACGTTGCGCGCCCTGGCGCCACTGCCCGAGGGCCCAGGCCGCGACACCTTGCCGCTGGCCCGTCCGAACCGACCGGAACGTGGCGAGGACGCCCCGCGTGCTCGGGTTGTCGGCGGCGAGCCGAGCGCCCCGGTCGGACGGGGCGGTGATGCCGGGGTGCCTTGGCGTGGCAGCGCGCCCGAGACGCGTGGGCCGGAGCCGAGCGCCCGCGGCGACCAAGGCCTGCCGCGCCGCCAAGAGCGTCAGGAGCGCCAAGAGCGACCGACGCCGGCCGACCGCGACGTGCCGCCCCCGACCGTCGACCCCATTTGGCGCAGCCAGCCCGATGCCGGTGTGCCGCGCCGCAGCGAGCGCCGCGACGAGCCCCGCGAGTTCCCGCGCGAGCTGCCCCGCGAAGAGCGGCGCGCGCCAGTGGTCGAGCGCAGCCCGGAGGCCGAGGTGCCGACGCGTCGCTTCGAGCCGCCCGCGCGCCCGTCGTCCGAGCGCCGCGACGAAGGCATGCCCTGGCGGGCGCCGCAGGTGCAACCGCAGCCGCAGGCCCAGCCCGCGCCGCCGCCCCCGCGCATGGAGCCCCCGCGTCGCGCGGAACCCCCGCCGCGCATGGACCTGCCGCAGCGCCGCGCCGAGCCAGCGCCCTCGGCCCCCGCGCCGCGGGCCCGCGAGCGCGACGATGGCGTGCCGCGCAAGCGCGGCGAGCAAGAGCGTTGAGTCGGGTCTAGAGCAGCGGGCTGAGCGCCGGCCACACGGCGTCCAGCATCAGGGGATGGGCTTTGGCGAGCGGGTGGATGCGGTCGGGCTGGAACCAGCTCTCCGCGTCCGGCCGCTGCGCGAAGCCGCTCAGCAAGAAGGGCACCAGGGCGGTCTTTTCGCTGCGGGCCACCTCGGCAAAGGTGGCCGCGAAATCCTGGCCGTAGCGTGCCCCGTAGTTCGGCGGCACCTGCATCCCCACCAGCAGCACCTTGGCCCCCGCGGCCTTGGCCGCCTGGACCATGGTGCGCAGGTTGTCGCGCGTGTGGGCCAAGGGCAGCCCGCGCAGGGCGTCGTTGCCCCCCAGCTCAATCACCACGATGGCCGGGCGGTGCTGCGCCAGCAAGGCCGGCAGTCGCGCGCGCCCACCTCCGGTGGTGTCGCCGCTGATGCTGGCGTTGACGACGGTGTAGGGGGCCTTGCGTTGTTGCAGCCGCGCCGACAGCAAGGCCACCCAGCCGGCACCGCGGGCGATGCCGTACTCGGCCGACAGGCTGTCGCCCACCACCAGCAGGGTTCGCGCGGGCGCGGCGGCCAGCGAATGCCCCCAGAGCCCGAGCCCCAGAAGGGCGCCGCTACAGTGCGCCACCCAGGCCCGCCGCTTCGTCCCACCCGCCATGTCCGCAGTTCCTCTCGTCGATGTGCAAGACCTCAGCAAGCGCGTGCGCGATGCCTCGGGCGAGTTGACGATTCTGCATTCGCTGTCATTCACCTTGCAGGCGAGGGAGTCGGTGGCGATCGTGGGCGCGTCGGGTTCGGGCAAGAGCACCTTGCTCGGCTTGCTGGCCGGCCTGGACACGCCGAGTGCGGGCCGCGTTCGCATCCAAGGCGAGGACCTGTTCGAGCGCGACGAGGACGGCCGGGCCGAACTGCGCGGGCGCACGATGGGCTTCGTGTTCCAGAGCTTTCAGCTGCTGCCGAACCTGACTGCGCTGGAAAACGTGATGCTGCCGCTCGAATTGCGCGGCGACCGCGAGGCCGAAGAAAAGGCCCGCGTGATGCTGCAGCGGGTGGGCCTGGGCGAGCGCTTGAAGCACCGCCCGCGCGTGCTGTCGGGCGGCGAGCAGCAGCGCGTCGCCTTGGCGCGGGCCTTCGTCGTGAAGCCGGCCTTGCTGTTGGCCGACGAACCCACGGGCAGCTTGGACCACGCCACCGGGGCCCAGGTGATGGCCTTGATGGACGAGTTGAACCGCGAGGCGGGCACGACCCTGGTGCTGGTCACGCACGACGAGCGCTTGGCCGCGCATTGCGACCGCCGCCTGCGCATCGAGGCCGGTCGCTTGGTGTGAGCCTCAGCGCCGCGCCCGGGCGCGCAGCCGGCGGCGGCGTTCGAAGCGGATCACGCCCCACCACGCCCAGTACGTGACCCCGTAGGCCACGCCGCCCAGCACCACGGCGGCCATGGGCATGCCCACGGCCCAAGCCGGGCCCATGGCGGAGATCCAGGTCACGAAGGCCGGCCACCAGGTGCCCGGGTGCGCCCAGTCCAAGGCCAGCATGGCCGGGGTGGCCGCCACGCCGCTGGGGTCCATCACCCAGCTGCCAAGCCACAACGCCAGGCCCCAAATCGGCACCAGCGTGAAGGGGTTGGTCAGCCAAGTTGCGGCGACGGCCGCGGCCACGTTGCATCGCACCAGCACCGCGGCCAAGGCGGCCACCAGCATTTGCACAGGCAGGGGGATCACCCCCACGGCCAAGCCCACGGCCACGCCCATGGCCACGCGGCGGCGGTGGGCCACCCAGAGCCAGGGGCGCGGGGCCAAGTAATGCCCCAGCCAGGCCAGCCCCTTGATTTGGGCCAGGTTCTCGGGCGTGGGCAGCCAGCGGCGGGCGAGTTTGGAAGCGGGCATGAAAAAAGCCGCTCGGGCACGGGGCTCGGGCGGCTTCTCCGGTGGGTGGACTTACTGGCCGAACTTGTAGTCGGTCTTCGCGGCTTGGCGCAGCGAGGCCTGGAAGGCGTTCCACTTCATCTGCTTCAGGCGATCGATCACTTGCGGCTTGACTTCGTCGAAGGCCGGGAACTGCATTTCGCGCGTGTCATCCAGGCGGATGACGTGGTAGCCGAATTGCGACTTCACCGGCGTCTCGGTGATCTCGCCCTTCTTCAGGGCCACCATGGCCTTGCTGAACTCGGGGACGTAGGCGTTGGCGTTGGACCAATCCAGGTCGCCACCGCGGGCGGCCGAGCCGGGGTCCTTGCTCTTGCTGGCCAGGTCTTCGAACTTCGTGCCCAGCTTCAGCTTGGCGATGATGTCCTTGGCCTCGTCTTCGGTCTCGACCAGGATGTGGCGAGCGCGGTACTCCTGACCACCTTGGGCGGCCTTGACCTTGTCGTACTCGGCCTGGGCTTCGGCGTCGGTCACGGGGTTGGTCTTGAAGTAGTGGTTTTGCAGTTCGCGGATCAGGATGGCCTGGCGGGCCAACTCGATCTGGGCGCGGTAGTCGGCGCTGGCGGGCACGCCACGGCGCTCGGCCTCTTGCATCAAGATCTCGCGGTTCACGACTTCGTCGCGCACCTGGCGGTCCATCTCGGGCGTGCGGGGCTGACCGCCCTTGGTGATCTGGCTGATGATCGTCTCGAAGCGGGCCTTGGGCACCGGCTTGCCGTTGACGATGGCGATGTTTTGCGCTTGGGCGCCAAAGGCGGCCGCGACGAGGGTGGCGGCGAGCAGGGTGGATTTCATCGGAAGGGCTGGAAACGGTGAGAAAGACCGCCAGGAGGCGGGTGGCAATGGGTGGCAGGACGCCACCGATTCGGTCAAGGCTCTTCGGGGCTGCGCGCGTCGATTTGCAACGCATGGATGCCGCGATCGGCCAAGGGGCCGAGGGCATCATAGATGAGCCGGTGGCGCGCAACTCGGCCCAGTCCGGCGAACCGCGGGCTCACGATCCGCAGGCGGTAGTGGCCCCCTTCGCGGGCCCCCGCGTGCCCGGCGTGCAGGTGGCTGTCGTCCTGCCAAGCGAGCGCCGTGGCGCCCAGCGACTCGGTCAATAGGGCGCCCAATTCGTCCAAGCGGGCCTTCATTTCGGGGCCTCCTCGGGCGGCAGGTGACGGGAGAGGTACAGGCCCTGCGCCATCACGAACACGAACATCAAGGCGGTGGCGCCGAAGACCTTGAAGCTGGCCCAAGTGCTGGTGGAAAAGCCGTAGGCCACGGCCAGGTTCAGCAGCCCCATGCCCGCGAAGAAGGCGATCCACATCGCGTTCAAGCGCGCCCAGATCGCGTCGGGCAGCTCGACGTCCTTGAGCACGGTGTGCAGCAGGTTCTTGCCCCAGAACCGCTGGCTGGCCCAGAAGCCCAGGGCCATGGCCCAGTACAGGCCGGTGGGCTTCCACTTGATGAAGGTCTCGCTGTGGAAGTAGAGGGTCAGGGTGCCGAGCACGACCACCAGGGCCAGGCTCACCCACAGCAGCAGGTCGATGGTTTGCCGCATGAGCTTGAGCACCAGCACTTGCAGCAGCGTCGCGCCCATCACCACCAGGGTGGCCAGGATGGTGGGGGCCTCTTGGGGGCCGATGACCCCGCCCGACACCATGAAGCCCAGCTGCGCCGTCACCCAACTGGCCGCCCATTCGCGGTGAGACTCGCCGTACTTGAACGCGGCAAAGAACAGCCCCAGAGGCAAAAAGTCGAGAAGGAATTTCAAGGCAGGGGCCAGCGCTCAGTCGGGCTTGAATTTTAGGGAGACGGAGTTGATGCAGAAGCGCTCGCCCGTCGGTTCGGGGCCGTCCGGGAAGACATGACCCAAGTGGCTGCCGCAGCGCTTGCAGCGCACCTCCACCCGCACCATGCCGTGGCTGTGATCGACCAAGCGCTCCACGACCTCGTTGTCCAGGGGCTCGTAGTAGCTGGGCCAGCCGCAGCCGGCGTCGAACTTGGTGTCCGAGGCAAACAGCGCCGTGCCGCAGCCCACGCACACGTAGTGCCCCGCCTCCCAGTGGTCCCAGAACGCACCCGTGAACGCGCGCTCCGTGCCCGCCTGGCGCGCCACCTGGTAGGCCAGCGGGTGCTCGCGGTCGAGCTGTTCGCGCCATTCGGCGTCGGTCTTTTTCACGGGGTAGTCGCTCATGGCCGGTGCGGAAGGCAGGGAGGTCGATCGAGTGTAGGGGGGTGGGTCAATCCGGAGCCCCTGTGGGGCCGTGGCCCGGAGGGGCGCCCCTAAGATCGAACGACCATGATGCGCGTCCCCCTCGACCTCGCCAACTTGCTGCGGCACGCCGCGCGCGAACACGGGGCCAAGCGCATCCACACCGTTGGCGCCGACGGCCGCGTCCAGGCCGGCAGTTGGGCGCAACTTGAACGCCGTGCGCGCCAGTGGGGCCAGGCCTGGGACCGCTTGGAGCAGGCGCCCGGCAGCGTGGTGGCGCTGCTGGGGTGGAACGCCCAAGGCCTGTTGGAGGCGGTGCTGGGCACGGCGGCCAGCGGCCGCCAGGCCCTGACCCTGAACCCGCGCCAGTTCCCAGAGCAGCTGATTTACGCCGTGAACCAGGCCAAGGCCGAGGCCTTGGTTTTCGACCCCGAGTTGGCGCCGCTGGTCGAGGCCATGCAGCTGCAGATGGGCACGGTGAAGCATTACATCCAGCTTGGCGGGCCCGACGCCCTGCCGCCCCCGAGTTGGGGCTTGGCGCCCATGGACGCGGAATCCCTGCTCGGCATGGACGACCCCGACTGGCGCTGGCCCGAGGTGGACGAGAACAGCACGGCGCTGATCGCGTTCCGCGTGGCCAGCAGCGGCTGGCCCAAGGGCGTGCCCATCAGCCACCGCGCCTGCATCCTGCAAGCGATGGCGGCGGCCTTCCCAGACGCCTACGGCATCGCCCACGTCGACACCCTGATGCCCTTGCTGCCGGTGGCCCACAGCGGGGGCTGGGCGCTGTGCCTGTGCGCGGCGCTGATCGGCTCGCAGCTCACCATGGTGCCGCCGGGTTTGTCCACCGCCGACCTGGCCCGCGCGATGCTGGAAACGGGCGTGACCATCGCCGCCGGACCGCCCACGGTCTGGCAGGCCTTGCTGGACCACCTCGACGCCGAGGGCCTGCGCCTGCCGACCTTGCGCTGTGCGGCCGTGGGCAGTGCGTCGTTCCCCGTGCCCCTGCTCGAGCGCTTGCGCGCGATGCCTGGGCTGGACGTGGTGCACACCTGGGGCATGACCGAGTTGGCCCCGCCTGCGCTGGTGGCCCGGGGCGCCTTGCTGACGCCCGACCGCGACGGCCGCTTGCCCCAGGGACGGGCCTGTTTCGGGGTTGAGATCGCGCTGGTCGACGACGCCGGCCGCAGCCTGCCGCGGGACGACGACGCCGAAGGCGAGTTGGTGGTGCGCGGGCCGTGGACCCTGGACGCCTACCTGGGCGAGACCGAGTCGCCCCTGGTCGCTGTCGACGGCGACCCCGGCTGGCTGCCCACGGGCGACATCGGCCGCATCGGCCCCGACGGCCGGGTCACCCTGACCGACCGCAAGAAGGACCTCATCCGCTGCGGCGGCGAGTGGATCAGCGCCCGCCAGCTGGAGCGCATCGCGCTCCTGCACCCGCAGGTGGCCGAGGCCGCCGTCATCGCCCAGGCCGACGAGGTCCATGGCGAGCGGCCGCTCTTGGTGGTGGTGGCGCGTCTGGGCGGGGCGCCCGACCCCGAGGAACTGCTCACCCTTTTCAATGGCCGTGTGGCCGACTGGCAGCGCCCGGTGCAGGCGCTGTGCTTCCCCGAGTTGCCCAAGCTGGGCAACGGCGACATCGACAAGCGCGAATTGCGCGCGCTGGTCGACACCCTCTTGAACTGATCCCCTGCCATGTTGAACGAAACCCTTCGCGACGGCGTTGCCGTCTTGGTCATGGAGAACCCGCCGGTCAACGGCCTGTCGCACGCCCTGCGGTCGGCGCTGTGGGCCGCGGTCGAGCGGCTCGAGGCCGAACCGGCGGTCCGCGCCATCGTCATCACCGGCAGTGGCAAGGCCTTCTCCGGGGGCGCGGACATCCGCGAGTTCGGCAAGCCCGAGTCCTTCGCCCACCCCCACCTGCCAGCCCTGACGCAGCGCATCGAGGCCTGCGCCAAGCCCGTGGTCGCCGCTGTGAACCACCTGGCGCTGGGCGGGGGCCTGGAACTCGCCCTGTGCTGCCACCACCGCGTGGTGGCCGACGACGCCCAGCTCGGGCTGCCGGAGGTCAACATCGGCCTGTTGCCCGGTGCCGGCGGCACGCAGCGCCTGCCGCGCGCGCTGGGACTGGCGACGGCCCTGCAGATGATCACCACCGGCGTGCCGCAACGCGCCGCCAAGCTCGCGGCGTTGCCTGGGCAAGCCTTGATCGACGCCTGCGTGCCCGCGGCCGAGTTGTTGGACCGCGCCGTGGCCCTGGCCGCTGCCGCCACCACCTGCCCGCGCCTGAGCGAGCGCGCCGTGCCTGGCGACGAAGCCGCCTTGGCCGCGGCCCGCGCGCAGGCGGCCGCGCTGCCTTACCCCGCCCCCTTGGCGTGTGTGGAGGCGGTGGCCGCCGCCACCGACCGGCCCTTCCTAGAGGGCCTGAAGGCCGAGCGCGAGGGCTTCGAGCGCCTGATGCGCACCGAAGCCAGCGCCGCCTTGCGCCACGCCTTCTTCGCCGAGCGTGCCGTGGGCAAGGTGCCGGGCATCGAGGCCCACACACCGCGCCGACCGATCGCGCGGGTGGCGGTGATCGGCGCCGGCACCATGGGCAGCGGCATCGCCACGGCCTGCCTGATGGCCGGCCTGCAGGTCGACCTCATCGAGTCGCAAGAGGCGGCCCTGGCCCGCGGCGTGGCCGCCCTCGAGAAGCACGTGCAAGCGCAGGTGGACAAGGGCCGGCTGAAGGCCGACAAGGCGGCAGCGCTGCGCGCGAACTTGAAGCCCAGCACCGGCGACGAGGCCTTGTCGCAAGCCGATTTGGTCATCGAGGCCGTGTTCGAAGACATGGCCCTGAAGCAGACCGTGTTCCGCAAGCTGGACGCCGTTTGCAAACCCGGCGCCATCCTGGCCAGCAACACCAGCACCTTGGACGTCGACCAGATCGCTGCCGTGACCCAACGACCCAACGACGTGGTCGGCCTGCACTTCTTCAGCCCCGCGGCCGTCATGAAGCTCTTGGAGGTGGTGCGCGGTGCCGCCACCTCGGCCGAGGTGCTGGCCACGGCCTTGGACTTTGGCAAGCGCATCGGCAAGACCTGCGTGGTGTCGGGCGTGTGCGATGGCTTCATCGGCAACCGCATGCTGGAGCCCTACTTGCAGCAGGCCCTCTTCCTGCTGGACGAGGGCTGCACGCCCCAGCAGGTGGACCGCGCGATCGAGGCTTGGGGCTTTGCCATGGGCCCGTTCCGCATGGGGGACTTGGCCGGCAACGACGTCAGCTGGCGCGTGCGCCAGCAGCGCGTGAAGGACGGCAAGACCGTCTGGCCCCAGCCCCTGGCCGACGCCCTGTGCGAAGCCGGCCGCTTCGGCCAGAAGACCGGCGGCGGTTGGTACGACTACGCCCCGGGCTCGCGCCAAGGCACGCCGTCGCCCGCCGTGGACGCCCTGATGGCCGCGCACCGCCAGCGCCTGGGCCGTCCGGCCCGCGCGGTGCCGGACGACGAGATCGTCGACCGCCTGCTGCTCGCCTTGGGCCTGGAGGGCCAGGCCCTGCTGCAAGAAGGCATCGCCCTGCGGGCCAGCGACGTGGACGTGGTCTACCTGGCCGGCTACGGCTTCCCGCGTTGGCGTGGCGGGCCCATGTTCGCGCTCGCGCAGCGCCCCGCCGAGGCCCTGCAAGCGCGATTGGCCGAGCTGACCCAAGCGCACCCCAGCGACCCCGGCCCCTGGCGCCGGGCCTGATCCCCTTCTTCCCACCCCGTTCCGGAGTCCTGCATGATCTTTGACAGCCTGTCCTTGAAACAACGCGTGGCCCTGCAAGTGGGTCTGAACGTGGGCCTGCAGGTCTACGTGGTGGTGGCCGTGCTCAGCGGCTGGGGCTCGGGCACCGTGATCGTCGGCAGCCTGCTCATCGGGGCCTTCATGCTCTGGCTGTACTTGGACAGCGCCAGCGGCACGGGGCGCTTTGTCGAGACCTTGATGGCCGGCGCCGACCGCATGGGCCACGGCGACCTCACCGAGGACGTGCCCACCTTCGGCAACCCCACGACCCGCGCCGGCCTGGACACCATGCAGGGCCTGCAAGAGCGCTTGCGCGCCATGATGGGCACACTGCGCGACGGCGCCGAGCAGGTGAACACGGCCGCCACCGAAATCGCCGCGGGCAACCTGGACCTGAGCCAGCGCACCGAGCAAGGCAGCGCCGACCTGCAGGCCTGCGCCAGCGCCTTGCGGGAGATGACCGAGGCGGCGCGTCACAGCTCGGACGCGATGAGCGAGGCCGCCACGCTGAGCCAAAGCACGAGCGGCCTGGCGCGCGAGGGCGGCAGCGTGGTGTCGCAGGCGGTCTCCGCCATGAGCGGGGTGAGCCAGTCGAGCCGCAAGATCGCCGACATCATTGGCGTGATCGACGGCATCGCCTTCCAGACCAACATCTTGGCCCTGAACGCCGCCGTGGAGGCCGCCCGCGCTGGCGAGCAAGGGCGCGGGTTCGCCGTGGTGGCCGGCGAGGTGCGCAGCCTGGCGCAGCGCAGCGCCGAGGCGGCCAAGGAAATCAAGAGCCTCATCACCAGCTCGGTGGAGCAGGTCGACACCGGCAGCAACCTGGTGAATAACGCGGGGGCGCGGATGGAGGAGGTCGTCAGTGCCGTGGAGCGGGTGGCGGCCCTCATCGCCGACGCCACGCAAATGGCCCGCACGCAAAGCGCGGGCTTGCAGGGCATCGCCGATTCGGTCGATCGCCTCGACCAGTCGATGCAGCAAAACGCCGCCTTGGTGGAGGAGGGGGCGGCCGCGGCCGACAGCCTCAAGGGCCAAGCCACGCGCCTCAACGGCCTGGTCGGCCAGTTCCGCCTGCGCTGAGCCTCGAGCGAAAGGGACCCCGTGCGCGCCACCGTGGACTTTCTGGTGTTCGACTGGCTGCGCGCCGGCGAACTGTGCGCTCGCGAGCGCTACGCGGACCACAGCCGCGAGACCTTCCAACAGGTGCTCGACACCTGTGAGCGGGTGGCGGCCGAGCGATTTGCCCCGGCCAACCGCGCCTGCGACGTGGAGGAGCCCCACGTCGACGCCGAGGGCCGGGTCGTGCTGCCGGCCAGCACGGCGGCGGCCGTGAAGGCCTACTTCGAGACCGGCATGCAGGCCGCCAGCCAAGACGCCGAGCACGGCGGCCTGCAGTTGCCCTGCGTGGTCGAGATGGCGGGCAACGCCTTCTTCAGCAAGGCCAGCGTGGGCTGCGGCGGCTACACCCTGCTGACCAGCGGCAACGCCAGCTTGATCCTGGCCCATGGCACGCCCAAGCAGCGGGAGGTGTTCGCGGCGCGCGAGCTCACCGGCCAGTGGATGGGCACGATGTGCCTGAGCGAACCGGCCATCGGCTCGTCGCTGGGCGACCTCACCAGCCGTGCCGAGCTGGACGACACCAACGACCCCCTGGGGCCTCGCTACCGGCTCAAGGGCAGCAAGATGTGGATCAGCGCCGGCGAGCACGAGCTGAGCGAGAACATCGTGCACCTCGTGCTGGCCAAGGTGCCCAAGCCCGATGGCAGCCTGCCCGAGGGCAGCGGCGGCATCAGCCTGTTCATCGTGCCCAAGTGGCAGGTGGACGAGCACGGCGCGCTCACCGGCGTGCGCAATGGCGTGAGCCTGGTGGGCCTGAATCACAAGCTGGGCTGGCGCGGCACCAGCAATTGCCTGTTGAACTTCGGCGAGTCGGCGCCGGCCATCGGCTACCGCGTGGGCGCCGAAGGCCAGGGCCTGGCCTGCATGTTCCACATGATGAACGAGGCCCGCATCGGCGTGGGCCTGAGCGCGTCCATGCTGGCCATGGCCGGTTACGAGGCCTCCTTGGCGTACGCCAAGGACCGCACCCAAGGGCGCCCGGTGGGCCAGCGCGGCGGGGCGCCCGTGCCCATCGCGCAGCACGCCGACGTCAAGCGCATGCTGCTGGCGCAAAAGGCCATCGCCGAAGGCGCCCTGGCCTTGAACCTCTACTGCGCCGCCTTGGTGGACGCCCAGCGCAGCGGCACGCCGGAACAAAAGGCCGACGCCACGGCCCTGCTCGGCCTGCTCATCCCCGTGGCCAAAAGCTGGCCCAGCCAGTGGGGCCTGGAGGCCAACAGCTTGGCCATTCAGGTGCTGGGGGGCGCCGGTTACACCCGCGACTGGCCGCTGGAGCAGTACTGGCGGGACAACCGCTTGAACATGATCCACGAGGGCACGCACGGCATCCAGGGCCTGGACCTGCTGTTGCGCAAGGCGTCTCAGCCCCAGGCCTTGCAGTTGCTCGCCGCCCGGGTCAACGACACGGTGCAAGCGGCCTTGCAAGACCCAGCCATGGCCGATTGGGCCAACCAGCTGGCCGCCGGCCTGGCCCTGGTGGGCAAGGCCACCAAGGCCGCTTGGGCCTCGGGCGATCCGGCCCAGGCCGCCGTGCATGGCACGCCCTACCTGCAAGGCTTCGGGCACCTGGTGCTGGCCTGGACCTGGCTGGACCTGCTGCGCCACACCCCGAGCGGGCACCCGCTGCACGCCGGTCACCGGGCCGCCTGTGCCTACTTCTTCGCCTACGAACTGCCTTTGGCGCAGGCCTGGCTGGCGCCCGTGTTGGCGGGGCAGTCCCTGCTGGCCGCGCTCGACCCCGAGGTGCTGTGAGCGACATCGCCTGGCAGTTGCAGCCCTTCGAGGGCCTGAGCACCGCCGCCCTCTACGCCATGCTGCGCTTGCGCAGCGAGGTGTTCGTGGTGGAGCAGCAGTGCCTCTTTCCCGATATCGACGGGCTCGATCCTGCGTGCCTGCACCTATCCGCCTGGCGAGGCGAGCACCTGCTGGCCTATGCGCGCTTGATGCCCCCGGGCCTGAAGGCCCCCGCGCCCGTCATCGGTCGGGTCGTCACCGCGCCCGAAGCGCGTGGCATTGGCCTGGGCCACCAACTCAACCGTCAGGCGGTGCAAGCCTGCCTGCAGCGGTGGCCGGGCCAAGGCATCACCCTGTTCGCGCAGGCCCACCTGCAAGATTTCTACGGCCGCGCCGGCTTCGTCGGCGTGGGCGAGCCTTTTGACGAAGACGGCATCCTCCACCGCGAGATGCACCGACCCCCGGGAGACCTGTTGTGATCGATTTGAAGAACAAGACCGCCGTCATCACCGGCGCCGGCAGCGGCTTCGGCCTGGAACTGGCCCGCCTGTGCGCCGCCGAGGGCATGAACCTCGTGCTGGTGGACGTGCAGGCCGACGCCCTGGCCCGTGCGGCCGACGAATTGGCCGCCGCCAAGCCCATGGCGCAGCGCGTCGATGTCAGCAGCGCGGCCGAGATGGAGACCCTGGCCGCGGCCGTGCAAGCCCGCTATGGCGCGCCGCACCTCGTGTTCAACAACGCCGGCGTGGCCTTCGGGGGCCTGATCTGGGAAGCCCGCCCCAGCGACTGGGATTGGGTCATGGGGGTCAACCTGATGGGTGTGGTGCATGGCGTGCGCCTGTTCACGCCCATGATGCTGGCCGCCGCCAAGGCCGACCCGGCCTACCAAGGCCACATCGTCAACACCGCCAGCATGGCCGGCATGCTGGATGCCCCCAACTTCGGCGTCTACAACGTCAGCAAGCACGCGGTGGTCTCGCTGAGCGAAACCCTGCACCACGACCTGGGCCTGGTCACCGACCAGGTGCACGCCAGCGTGCTGTGCCCGTATTTCGTGCCAACGGGCATCGCCGACAGCCACCGCAACCGCGCGCCCCAAGACCTGGCCCGACCCACGGCCAGCCAGCGCATCGCGCACGCCATGAGCAGCAAGGCCGTGACCAGCGGCAAGCTCACGGCGGCCGACATCGCGGCCCTGGTGCTGGATGCCGTGCGCGCCCAGCGCTTTTGGATCTTCAGCCACCCGCAGGCCTTGGCCGGGGTGAAGCAGCGGGCGGACGAGGTGCTGGCGGGCCAGAACCCTGGCGACCCCTTCGGCGACCACCCGGAGATCGGCGCGCAACTGCGCGCGGCTTTGCGCAGCGGGGCCTGAGGCCCTTGCCTCAGCCCCGCCGCAGCGCCCGGTCTGTGGCATCGATCACACAACGCGGCGGGAAGGGGCACGTCGCGCTGGATTTCGGGAAAACCCCAGTGTTACAGTCCGCCCCTCGCGTTCGGCAGGCAGTTTGAAGCCGACGCGGTTCGTTCATCTCCTCTGACTCCTCCTGGAGCGCCCCTTTTGGTGCTCTCCCGCCTCCCAGCGGGTTTTCGGTCGGCGGCGATGCCGTCGCACCGTTGGGGCCAGCGTTTGGCCTCCGGAGTTGTTTGCGACCCCACCTGGGCCGGCGAGTTGCCGTGTCCTTTGTGCGCCCCGACCCAGGAGGCCGGTGCGTGCGTGTTCGCGAGTCAGAGAGCTGTACATGTCCTTCGATACCCTGGGCCTGCCCGAAACCCTGTTGGCCGCCGTTCGTGAGATCGGCTTCACCGAGGCCACCGAGGTGCAGGCGCGCGCCATCCCCCTCGGCCTGGCCGGCACCGACCTGATGGTCTCCAGCCGCACCGGCAGCGGCAAAACCGCCGCCTTCCTGCTGCCCATGCTCACGCAGGTGCTGGCCCGCCGCGAGGCCAACCCCGACCAACTGCCCGCCGCCATGCCGGCGCGCAGCTTCCACGCCAGCCCCCGCCACCAGCGTGGCAACCGCGGCACCCGTGGCGCCGCGCGCTTTGCGGGCACGCCGATCAACCCCATCGGCCTGGTCCTGGCGCCCACCCGCGAGTTGGCCCAGCAGGTGGCCCAGATGGCCATCCAACTCGGCCGCGGCATCCCGGGCTTCTCGGTCTGCACCATCGTGGGCGGCATGCCTTACCAAGCCCAGCTGCAGCGCCTGCGCGGCGGCGCTGACATCGTCATCGCCACCCCCGGCCGCCTGCAAGACATCGCCGTGCAAGTGCCGGCCATGCTGACCGAGATCAAGACCTTGGTCCTGGACGAAGCCGACCGCATGCTGGACCTGGGCTTCATCGAGGACATCGAGGCCATCGCCGCCATGCTGCCCACGCCGCGCCAAACGGTGATGTTCAGCGCCACCTTCGACGGTCGCGTCGGCACCCTGGCCCGCGAGCTGCTCAACGAGCCGCAGCGCATCGAGGTGACTAGCGCGCCCGAGCAGAAGGCGCAAATAGAGCAGCGCCTGCACTGGGCCGACCACCCCATGCACCGCACCGCCCTGCTGGAGCACCTGCTGGCTGACGCCACCGTCGACCAGGCCGTCGTGTTCGCCGGCACCCAGGTCGAGGCCGAGCAGATGGCGTACCAACTGGCCGAACTGGGCCACGCCGTGGCCGCGCTGCACGGGGGCATGCCCCAAGGCAAGCGCAACCGCACCCTGATGGGCCTGCGCCGCCGCGAACTGCGCGTGCTGGTGGCCACCGACGTCGCCGCCCGCGGCATCGACGTGCCCACCATCAGCCACGTCATCAACGTCGGCCTGCCGATGAAGGCCGAGGACTACGTGCACCGCATCGGCCGCACCGGCCGTGCCGGCCGCAGCGGCCTGGCCGTGACCCTGGCCCTGCGCGAAGACCTGCCCCGCCTGCGCCGCCTGCAGGCCTACACCAAGGAGGCCCTGACGCCCAGCCGCGTGGAAGGCCTCGAGCCGAAGAAGCCGGACCCCGTGATCTTCACGGACCGTGGCCTGCGCCGCGAGTACGACGACGGCGAGCGCCGCGGTTTCTCCAAGGGCGGCCCGCGCTGGCAGCGCGACGAGCGTCCCCAGTCGGGGGGCGACCGCCCGCAGTTCGGCGACCGCAAGCCCTTTGCCGGCCGTGAAGGCCGTCCGTTCCACGAAGGTGGCGACCGACCGCAGTTCGGCGACCGCAAGCCCTTCGGCGGCGACCGCCCGCAGTTCGGCGACCGCAAACCGTTCGGCGGCGACCGCCCGCAGTTCGGCGACCGCAAGCCCTTCGGTGGCGACCGCCCGCAGTTCGGCGACCGCAAGCCCTTCGGTGGCGACCGCCCGCAGTTCGGCGACCGCAAGCCCTTCGGTGGCGACCGCCCGCAGTTCGGCGACCGCAAGCCCTTCGGCAGCGACCGGCCGCAATTCGGCGACCGCAAGCCCTTCGGCGGCGACCGCCCGCAGTTCGGCGACCGCAAGCCCTTCGGCGGCGACCGCCCGCAGTTCGGCGACCGCAAGCCGTCCTTCGGGGGCGAGCGTCGCGAAGGCGGCTTCGGTGCCCCGCGCGGCCCGCGCCGTCGCGAAGAGTGATCGCCACGGCGATTGATTAACCTGCGGGGATGAACAAGCCCCGCCCCGGTTCCTCTGCCCAAGCCCTTGGCCGTGTCTCCCACTGGGACGCCGCCAAGGGCTTGGGCTTTGTGCAGCCCGATGCCGGGGGCGAGCGCCTGGTGCTGCGCCGCGCCGACCTGGCCGGCCGCCTCAAGGCCCGTGGCAACCCGGACGTGGGCGAGCCCGTGCGCTACACGCCTCGCGACGGCATGGCCAAGGGCGTGCACAGCCAGCGAGCGTCGCCCCCCGCCAGCGCGCCGCCGGGGGCGCGGCCCCGCGCCAGCCGGCCGGCCGCCGCGCCCAACAGCGCCCGCTTGCTGGTGATTCCCGCGTTCGGCTTGCTGCTGGGGGCGATCCACATGAGTTGGCCCCTGCCGCGCCTGGTCACCACGCTCTACGGCGCGCTGTCCACGGCCTTGTTCATCGTCTACGGCATGGACAAGTGGGCCGCCAAGCGGGGGCGCGCCCGCGTGGCCGAGTCCTCGCTGCACCTCATCGCCCTGCTGGGCGGCTGGCCCGGCGCGCTGCTGGGGCAGCAGGTGTTCCGGCACAAGACCGCCAAGCCCGCGTTTTTGCGCTGGACCTGGGCCATGGTGGCGTTGAACCTCTTGGCCCTGGTTTGGATCGTCACCCCGGCCGGCTGGCAAGCGATCGCGGTGCTGCGTCGCCTCGTGGCCGGGGGGTGATCACAGCAGGGCCAGCGCCCGGTCTCGAACCTCGCGGGCGCGCCTCACGCCCGCCTGAAACGCCCGCTCGGCCTGGGCCAATTCGGCCGCTTGGCCCTCGGCCTCCACCGTGTTGGCAAAGAAGTGCTCGAACAGCTGCGCGAGTTGGTCTTCGTACGCGGCTTGGATGACGTCCCGGTCGGTCATGGCGCTCTCCTCATAGGGCCTGTGGCGCTTGGGCCGCTTCAGGCCTTCAACAGTTCCACTTCGAAGCACAGCGTGGCGTTGGGCGGGATCACCCCACCGGCGCCGCGGCTGCCATAGCCCAACTCGGCCGGGATGACGAGCACGCGGGTGCCGCCTTCCTTCATGCCTTGCACGCCTTCGTCCCAACCGCGGATGACCTCGCCGCCGCCCAGGCGGAAGTGGAAGGGCTGGCCGCGGTCCTTGCTGCTGTCGAACTTGCGCGTGCGCATGCCGTCCTTCCACAGCCAGCCGGTGTAGTGCACGCGCACCGCGCGACCGGCCTGGGCCTCGGCGCCGGTGCCCGGCGTCACGTCGTGAAACTGCAGGCCGCTGGCCGTCGTTTGAAAAGGCAGGTCCATCGCGACCGGGCCGCCCGAGACGGCCAGCAGCTCGACCTCGAACTCCAAGGTGGCGTTGGGCGGGATCACGCCGCCGGCGCCGCGCGCGCCGTAGCCCAACTGCGGCGGGATGCGCAGGGTGCGCTTGCCGCCGACCTTCATGCCTTGCACGCCCTCGTCCCAGCCGCGGATGACCATGCCACCGTCCAGCTCGAATTCGAAGGGCTCGCGGCGGTCCAGGCTGGAGTCGAACTTGGCGCCGCGCTGGCCGTCCTTCCACAGCCAGCCGGTGTAGTGCACCTGCACGTCGCAGCCGGCCAGGGCGGTGGCGCCGCTGCCGAGTTGGGTGTCGTCGAATTGCAGGCCGCTGTCGGTGGTGTTCATGGGGCTCGTCCAGGGAAGAAGGGGTTCAAAGGGGCGGATTGTCCTTGGGACGCAAGGGCCAGGCGCGGGCCGCTTGGGCCAGCCATTCGGGCAGGGCCTGCGCCGGCAGGGCGGGCAGGCCCAGCACCCGGCCCGCGGCTTGAAGCGCGGCCAGCGGGTCTTGCAGGTCCACGGCCGCGGCCCCGTTTTGCTTGCTGAGCTTCTGGCCGTCGTCGGCCAGCACCAGGGGCAGGTGCAGGTACTGCGGCTGCGGCAGCCCGAGGGCGCGCTGCAGCAGGATCTGCCGGGGCGTGTTGTCCGCCAAGTCGGCCCCGCGCACCACGTGGCTCACGCCCTGCGCGCCGTCGTCCACCACCACGGCCAGCTGGTAGGCCCAAAGGCCGTCGGCGCGCTTCAGCACGAAGTCGCCCACCTCGCGCGCCACGTCCTGGCCCTGCGGGCCGAGCGCCCGGTCCTGCCAGTGCAGCTCGCCCCCGGGCACGCGCAGGCGCCAGGCCCGTGCCGCCTGACCGCGAAGGCCGCCGTTCTCGGGCCGGCAGGTGCCGGGGTAGACGAGCTCACCGTGACGCTCGCGCGGGCCCTGGGCGGCCATCAACTGCTTGCGCGTGCAGGCGCAGGCAAAGGCCTGACCGGCGGCAACGAGGCGGTTCAGCGCGTCTTCGTAGTGCGCCGTGCGCTGCGTCTGCCAGATCGGCGGCTCGTCGGGCAACAGCCCCAGCGCGCTCAGCTGCCCGAGCACCACGCGGTCGGTGCCCGGCGGGCAGCGCGGCGTGTCCACGTCCTCGATGCGCACCAGCCAGCGACCGCCGTGCGCGCGGGCGTCGAGCCAGCTGCCCAGGGCGGCCACCACCGAGCCGGCGTGCAGCGGGCCGGTGGGGGAGGGCGCGAAGCGACCGACGTAGCCCACGGGCCGCCTCAGGTCAGGTGCTGCTCCAGCAGCGCGCGGCGGGTCGGTTCGCTCTTGAGCTGCTGCAGCCACCAGCTCAGGGCCCGCGCCGGCGGCGCGCCGGTCACGCGCCAGGCGTAATGCAGGGTGATGCGCCGCGTGTCGAAGGTGTCCTTGGCGACGAGCAGGCCGCGGGCCAGGGCCTCGCGCACCATGGGCTCGGGCAACCAGCCGCAGCCCAGGCCGCGCAACTGCGCTTGCAGCTTGGCGCTCAAGCTGGACAGGGTCAGCACGTCTTGGCCGGGGACCACGCCCACGGTGAGCGGTGCCAGCTGGCGCGCCGTGTCGGCCACGGTGACGATGCGGTGCTCGGCGATTTGCGAGGCGCTGAGTTGCCCGTCCACCGTGGCCAAGGGGTGCGTGGGCGCCACCACGAACAGCCAGTTCTGCTCGCCCATCACCTCGCAGGCCACGCTGGAGCCCGGCGGCTGCGAGCTGGTGCCGATGGCCAGGTCGGCCTGCCCCGACACCAGCGCCTCCCAGGTGCCCGACATGACCTCGGTGCGGAAGCGCAGCCGCGTGGGCGGGCCGTTGTGCGTGGCGTGCGGCGTGCCCGACAGGGGCTCGATGCGCTGCTGCTGGAAGGCGGCGATCAGGTCGTACAGGGCCGGGCGCGCCACGGCGTCGTCCACGGCGATGGTGAGTTCGGCCTCCCAGCCCGTGGCGATGCGCTTGACGCGGTTGGCCACGGCGTCGATTTCCATCAACAGCCGGCGGCCCTCCACCAGCAGCTCGTGCCCGGCGGCGGTGAGCTGGGCGTGCCGGGCGCTGCGGTCGAAGAGCAGCACGTCCAGCGCCTCTTCGAGGTGGCGCACGGAGTAGGTCAGCGCCGACGGCACCTTGCCCAGCTCGCGCGCGGCCCCGGCGAAGCTGCCCGTGCGGGCAATGGCGTCGACCATGGCCAGGGCGTCGGGGGTGAGCACGCTGCGTTTGTCGGCGATGTGCATGGCTGCCCTTCAGTCAAATTGAATGCAGTCGGCATCCTGCCTTGCCCACAAGGCGGGCCCGCGTCCCTACAGTGAGGGCATTCCCTAGGAGGTTCGCGATGAAACAGGTTTTCCGTTCTGAGCAACGCGGCGGCGCCAACCACGGCTGGCTGCTGGCCAAGCACAGCTTCTCCTTCGCCAACTGGTACGACCCGAGCCGCATGGGCTTTGGCGTGCTGCGCGTGATCAACGAAGACCGCGTGGCGCCGCACACCGGCTTCGGCACGCACGGCCACCGGGACATGGAGATCGTGACCTACGTGCTCGAAGGCGAGCTGGCCCACAAGGACAGCATGGGCAACGGCGAGGTGGGCGGCGCCAACGCGGGCGTCATCCGGCCCGGCGAAATCCAGCGCATGAGCGCCGGCAGCGGCGTGATGCACAGCGAAATGAACCACGGCAACCAAGAGGTGCACCTGCTGCAGATCTGGATGCTGCCCAAGACCCCGGGCGGCGCCCCCGGCTACGAGCAGGCCCGCATCGACCCGGCCAGCATGCGCGGGCGCTTGAGCCTGCTGGCCGCCGACGGCGGCGCGCTGGTGCACGTCAACAGCGACGTGCGCCTGTACGCCGGCCGCTTCGACGGGGCGGAAACCGCCGAGTTGCCCCTGCTAGCCGGCCGCCTGGCCTATGTGCAGGTGGCGCGCGGCGCCGTGACGGTCAATGGCGAGCGCCTGAACCAGGGCGATGGCCTGCAGATGGCCGACGTGAGTTCGGTGCAGATTCAGGGCGGTGAGCAGGCCGAGATCTTGGTCTTCGACCTGGGCTTGCCGCACTGAGGAGGGCTGCCCCTGGGGCCTTCGCACAGAATCGCCCCCATGCAAGCAACGCCTGACACCGCCCCCGTCGTCATCATCGGCGCGGGCCTCGCCGGCCTGACCGTGGCCCTGCACCTGGCCGACACCATGCCGGTCGTGGTGCTGGCCAAGCGCGAACTGACGGAGGCGGCCACCGCCTGGGCCCAGGGCGGCATCGTGGGCGTGCTGGGCAGCGACGACTCCATCGACAGCCACGTGCGCGACACGCAGGACGCTGGCGCCGGCCTGGTGGACGAGGCCACGGCCCGCTTCATCGCCGAGCGCAGCGCCAGCGCCGTGGCCTGGTTGGTGCAGCAGGGCGTGCCCTTCACCCCCGACGACGACGGCCCGCTGGGCTTGCACCTGACGCGCGAGGGCGGCCACGCCGTGCGCCGCATCGCCCATGCCGCCGACGCCACGGGCAAGGCCATCCACGACAGCCTGCTCGCCCAAGCCAAGGCCCACCCCAACATCCGCCTGAAGGAGCGCTGGATGGCGGTGGACCTCATCACCCACCGCCACCTGGGCCCCGAGGCCGCGCAGCGCTGCCATGGCGCCTACGCCTTGGACATCGACACCGGCCGCGTGGAAACCGTGCCCGCCCGCGCTGTGGTGCTGGCCACGGGGGGCGCGGGCAAGGTGTACCGCTACACCACCAACCCCGACACCGCCACGGGCGACGGCGTGGCCATGGCCTGGCGGGCCGGCTGCCGGGTGGCGAACATGGAGTTCATCCAGTTCCACCCCACCTGCCTGTACCACCCGCAAGAGCGCAGCTTTTTGATCACCGAGGCGCTGCGCGGGGAGGGCGGGCACTTGAAGCTGCCCAACGGCGACCGCTTCATGGCCCGGCACGACCCGCGCTTGGAGCTGGCGCCGCGCGACATCGTGGCCCGCGCCATCGACTTCGAAATGAAGAAGCACGGCGTCGACCACGTGTGGCTGGACGCCACGCACCTGGGCGAGCCCTTCTTGAAAGAGCACTTCCCCACCATCCATGCCCGCTGCTTGAAGCTGGGCATCGACATCGCCAAACAGCCCATCCCCGTCGTGCCGGCGGTGCACTTCACCTGCGGCGGCGTGGTCACCGACCTCGACGGCCGCGCCGACTTGCCGGGCCTGTACGCCGTGGGCGAAACGGGCTACACCGGCCTGCACGGTGCCAACCGCTTGGCCAGCAACAGCCTGTTGGAGTGCGTGGTGCTGGGCCGCACCTGCGCCGCGCACATCGCCGGCAGCGCGCCGGCCCAGGTGCCGGCGCTGCCGGCCTGGGACGAGAGCCAGGTGGAGAACGCCGACGAGCAGGTGGTCATCGCCCACAACTGGGACGAGCTGCGCCTGTTGATGTGGAACTACGTGGGCATCGTGCGCACCACCAAGCGCCTGGAGCGCGCGCTGCACCGCATCGAGCTGCTCAAGAGCGAGGTGCTGGAGTACTACGCCAACTTCCGCGTCAACCGCGACCTGCTGGAGCTGCGCAACCTCGTGGACTGTGCCGAGCTGATCGTGCGCAGCGCCCTGCTGCGCCACGAGAGCCGCGGCCTGCACTTCAGCCGCGACTTCCCGCAGACCTTGCCCTCCAGCTTTCCCACGCTGCTCATCCCCCCGGTGCGGCGGGCGTAAAAAAACGGGCCCCGCGGGGCCCGTTTTTCAAGCTGCGTTGAATGTCACTGCACGCCGTAGGCCACGAAGGTCGCCGACTTGCCCTTGTAGGTGACGGTGCAGGTGGACGTGCCGCCCTCGCTGGCGATGCCGCCGCCCGAGATCGTGGTGCCCGTGCCGGCCGTGATGACGTAGTCCGACGAGGGCAGGCCGCTGGTCAAGGTGCTGGCCACGGCGGGGCAGTTGTTCACCGTTACCAGCGTGCCGGCCGAGGCCAGGCCGGCGTCCACCAGCAGGTTGTTCGAGTGGTTCAACACCGAGCCGCTGCCCAGCGCGCCGGCCACGCCCTTGACCGCCGCGTCTTCGGCGGAATCCGACAGGTCCACGAAGCGCGGCAGCGCCACGGCGGCCAAGATGCCCAGGATGACGATGACAACGATCAGCTCGATCAAGGTGAAGCCAGATTGACGGCGGTTCATGCGGGACCTTTCTGGGAGAAGCGTTGAGGGGGGAAAACGGGGCCTATTAAACCGGCTGATTGCGCATCGCCGTGCGCGCACTCACAAAGTTAAACGCGTACGCCACGGCATCGACGATGGCCGTGTCCATCTGCAGGCGCTCTTGCTCGGTCAGGTAGAAGCTGAAGTCGACCGTGTGGCGGATGTAGCGCGGCGGCAATCGGTTCAAGGCCACGCAGGCCACGTCGCACAGCAAGTCGTTCGAGATCGAGATGTCAGGGTAGTCGGGCGCGGCGGCCATCACCGCGGCGAACACCTCGCGCTCGTGGTGGTTGAACAGCTGGGTGAAGTCGGGGTTGGCCATGCGCGTCTCCGGGGTTCGGGTTGATTCTGGGCGGCTCAGGCCGCGCCCATGCCCGGGGTCATCCCGGAGGCGCGGGCTTTCTGGGCCGCGGTGAAGTCCAGCATGCGCTCGATGCAGGCCTGGGCTTGGGCCCGGGTGGGCTCGGGCACTTGGATGGCGTTGGCGCCCGTTTCCAGCACCTCGATGAGGTTGGTCAGGGCGTTCATGGCCATCCAGGGGCAGTGGGCGCAGCTCTTGCAGGTGGCGCCGTTGCCGGCGGTGGGCGCCTCGATCAATTCCTTGCCCGGGGCCAGCTGGCGCATGCGGTGCAGGATGCCGTTGTCGGTGGCCACGATGTAGCGCTGCTGCGTGCCCTCCACCACGGCCTTGATCAGCGCGCTGGTGGAGCCCACCACGTCGGCCTGCTCGACCACACTGCGCGGGCTTTCCGGGTGCACCAGGATCAGCGCGTCGGGGTGCTGCTCGCGCAGCATCTGCAGCTCCAGGCCCTTGAACTCGTCGTGCACGATGCAAGCCCCGTTCCACAGCAGCATGTCGGCGCCGGTTTGCTCTTGGATGTAGCGGCCCAGGTGGCGGTCGGGCGCCCACAGGATCTTTTGGCCTTGGGCGTGCAGGTGGCCCACGATGTCCAAGGCGCAGCTGCTGGTCACCATCCAGTCGGCGCGGGCCTTCACGGCGGCGCTGGTGTTGGCGTAGACCACCACCTTTCGGTCGGGGTGCTGGTCGCAAAAGGCGGCGAAGTCCTCGGCCGGGCAGCCCAAGTCCAGCGAGCAGGTCGCGTCCAGGTCGGGCATCAGCACCGTCTTCTCGGGGCTCAGGATCTTGGCGGTTTCGCCCATGAAGCGCACGCCGGCCACCACCAGGGTTTGCGCCGCGTGGTCGCGGCCGAAGCGGGCCATCTCCAGGCTGTCGGACACGCAGCCGCCGGTTTCCAAGGCCAGGTCTTGCAGGTCGCCGTCCACGTAGTAGTGGGCCACCAGCACGGCGCCGCGCGCTTTCAAAAGCTGGGCCGCCCGGGCCTTGGCCGCGGCGCGGTCTTTCGGGGGCTGGGGCACCTTGGCCCAGGCGTGCGCGGTGCAGGTGGCGCCGGCGGCGTCTTGGCGGTCGTAATCGAAGGCGATGGTCTGTTCCATGAATCGATTGTCCTGCGGCCTCGCGTCCTCCTAGACTCCCCCCCATGCTCACCAGAAGAACCATGATGGGAGCGGCAGGGGGGATCGTGCCGAGTCTGAGCGTCGCGCAAGCGCGACCGCTGCGCTTTGCGCTGGGACAAAGCTGGGGCGCGCCCTTCTTGGAGCGCTCGGGCTCGCGCGTGCTGGGCGGCATCCTGCCCGACCTGATGACCGCCATCGCGGCCGAGATGGGCACCACGCCCCAGTTCGAGCTCTTGCCCCCCGCGCGGGTGGAGGCGGCCCTGGAGAGTGGCGGCGTCGATCTGCAATGCTTGCTGGCCCCCAGCTGGTGGCCGAACCCGCCCAAGCACCTGCACTGGAGCGTGCCCGTGCTCGTCTTGCGCGACGTGCTGGTGGCCGGGCCCGATGGGCCGGCCACGGCGGCGGCCTTCGAGCAGCGCTCGCGCTGGGCCTTGGGCGCCGTGCGCGGCTACCAGTACCCGACGCTGGACGGACGCATCGCCTCGGGCGAGCTGCAGCGCGACGACGCGCTGGATCAATGGGCGGTGCTGGAAAAGCTGGCCCGCGGCCGCACGCAGGTCGGCGTGGTCAACGAGTGGACCCTGAAGGCCTACAACCACCGCAGCGGCCACCCGCCGCTGCGCTTGCTCAAGGTGGTGGACGAGGTGGGCACGCACTGCCTCATCACCGATCGGGGGCGCGTGTCGGTGCCCAAGCTGCAAGAGGCCATCCGCCGCTGGGTGGCCAAGGGCGGCGTGCAGCGCGTGCTGGCGCCCTACCAATGAGGCCGCTCAAGCCTGGGCGAAGAAGCGCTTGGGCGGCATGCCGACCGTGCGCGTCACCATCGCACTGAAGGCGCTTGCGCTGGCATAACCCAGCTCGGCGGCGATCACCCCCATCGGCGTGCCACGGGCCGCCAACGTCAGGCCGTGGGCCAGCAGCAGCTGGGCGCGCCATTCCCGAAAGCCCGTGCCCAGCTCGGCCCGGAACAGGCGGTGCAGCGTGCGTTCGCTGGCGCCCACTTCGGTGGCCCAGCCCGCCAGGTCGGTGTGCCGGCCGGGGTCGTCCAGCAGGGCCTGGCACAGGCGGCGCAGGCGGGGCTCTTGCGGCAGCGGCAGGCCCAGGGGCACCGGGCGGGCGCGCTGGGCCTCGTCCAGCAGCAGGGTGGTCAAGGCCTGCACGCGGGCTTGCTCGGCGCCTTGCGGGGCAGCGGGGGTGTCGCCATCGGCAAGCGCTTGCACCACGGCCTGCATCAGGGGCGAGGCCTCCATCACCCGGCAGGCCGGCCAGGGCAGGGCGCCGGCTTGCACGTACAGGGTGCGCAGGTCAGCCTGCTGGATGGCCGTCACCGCGTGCTGCACGCCCGGCGGGATCCACACCGCGCGCCCTGGCGGCACGATGAAGGCATGGCCCCGTTCGCCGTCTTGCGTTTCCACGCGCACGGCGCCCTGGGCCGAGAACACCAGCTGGCCCCAGGCGTGGTGGTGCGGGCGGATCTCCATGCTGCTGGCCATGCGCCGTGCGCGGGCGCGCACCGGCCGCTGGGGGCTGGGCGCGTGCCGTTCGGGGTCCAGCACCGGCAAGGGCGTGCGGCTGGGCGGGGTGCGCTTGGCTGGGGGGCGAGCGGCCATGGCAGAAACTCGACAAACAACGACGAACTATCGTAACCAAGCAGTGCCCGCCTTGGGCACCATGGCAGCCATGTCGAGCCTGGCCCTGTCGTCCCGCCGCGCCGATGTGCACACGATCTCCCTGATCGGCCTGGCACACGGCACCAGCCACTTCTTCCACCTGCTGCTGCCGCCGATGTTCCCGGTGTTCGCGCACAGCTTCGGCCTGAGTTGGGCGCAGCTGGGCCTGCTGGTGTCGGTGTTCTACGGCGTCAGCGGCGTGGGGCAGGCCCTGGCTGGTTTCGTGGTGGACCGCCACGGCGCCCGCCCGGCCTTGCTGGCCGCGATGGCCTGCTTCGCACTGGCCTCCGTGGCCGCGGGCACGGCCCAGGGCTACGCCGGCTTGGTGCTGGCGGCGGCGCTGGCCGGCCTGGGCAACGCGCCCTTTCACCCGGCGGACTTCACCATCCTGAACCAACGCGTCAGCCCCGCGCGCTTGGGCCACGCCTTCAGCGTGCACGGCATCAGCGGCAACCTGGGCTGGTCCTTGTCGCCGGTGTTTGCCTTGCTGGTGATGCAGGCCACGGGCCACTGGCGCTGGGTGTACGCCGGCACGGCCATGGTGGCCCTCACGGTGATGGCCGTGCTGTGGTGGCAGCGCGCGGCCATCGAAGACCACCCGACCTCGCACCCCAGCCGCGCCAACGAACCGGCCCCCACCTTCGACTTTTTGAAGCTGCCCTCGGTGTGGCTGTGCTTCTCGTTCTTCTTCTTCACCACGGCGGCGCTGGCCGGCATCCAAAACTTTGCCGGCCCGGCCTTGGCCCGCCTGCACGGCGTCGACCCGACGGCCACCGCCTTGGTGGTGACCGGCTACATGCTGTGCGGGGCGCTGGGCATGCTCATCGGCGGCTTCATGGTGGCCAAGGGCCCCCAACTGGAGCGCCACATCGCCATGGCCTTGAGCGCGGGCGGCGCGCTGCTGGTGGCCTCGTCCTGGTCCGGTTGGCCCCTGGCCGTGGCGCTGGGCTTGGTGATGGTGGCCGGCGTGGGCACCGGCCTGGCCGGCCCGGCGCGCGACATGCTCGTCAAGCGCGCCGCGCCCCCAGGGGCCACCGGCCGCGTCTACGGCACGGTGTACTCGGGCCTGGACATCGGCTTCGCGCTCTCGGCCCCGTTGTTCGGTTTGTTCCTGGACCACCAGTGGCCGGCTGGCGTGATGCTGGGCGCGGCGGCATTGCTGGGCCTGGCGTTGGGGTCGGCGCAGGTGGTGGGGCGCTTCAGCCGGCGGTGATGGGGCGTGGGCTTCGCGCCAACAGGCCGGGTGCATGGGGGCAAAACACAAGTCCTGACCTCGAGCAATCGTTACCCGTATCTTCTGTCGAGATACTTTACATGGTTAACGGTCGTGTGTTTGATTGTCATCACAACTTCTTGTTTAGTAAGCAATGAATTGGGTTGGCACAAAAAATGCTTATTCTTTTCTGATGGCTGGCAGTTCCACCTGAGCGCAGCGTTTGTGCTGATGAGGCTGATCCGGCAACTTAGATCCTTCCAACCGGACCATCAAATGATCAAGACACTTGTTTTGGCTTTCGCAGCGCTATGCACCTCTTTTCAGGCGTCGGCAGCGCCTGTCGGAGTAGCCGGCTTCGATTCCCCCACGTTGATTGATTTCAACGATGCACCCTCTGGTCTTATAAACACGTTTTATGTTGGTAATGGTGTCAAGTTTGTGAACCTTAGTGGCACTTACTCCTATGACACCGGGACCGGTTCCGGTGCCAGCAAGAGCGCTACGAACTTCTTTGATGTCCCTGGCTTTCCGAATGGAGAAGCGCTGTTTAGCAATCTGATGGTTCGTGCGGGCTTCTTCATCACGGCCAACGATGCAGACGACACGACGGTTTACGCATACAAAGGCGCAACACTGGTTGGGTTCGAGACCTTCAACACGTCTGGTAACGGCGTTGGAGGTTCGTTTGTAGGTGTCGAGTTCACATCCGGCTTCGACCGTATCGTCATTGACACCTTCGGTCCGGTGAATGGGGCCTTCGCTATCGACGACTTCCGGTTTGAAGCGGCAAGCGTGCCGGAGCCAACTTCGCTGGCGCTGCTAGGTTTAGGCGCAGCTGGTTTCGGCTTCACTCGTCTCCGCAAAAAGTAAACAGGCCGCTTCGCTACAAAGCCCGCCCTACAGGCGGGCTTTTCCTTTTAGGCAACTCGTGTAGCAAGCTTGCTCCGGATGCAGGTCTCTTGGTATGACCTACCCGGCCGCGGCGCAGACTTGATGGCAGCGCGCAATTCACAATGCATTACAGCATCGGAGCTGAAAGTCGAGGGGTAGGTCTTGCCTTTTGTCCCCAGCCGCTTGAAGGCAGCGGCACTACTCGCGCACTGGTACGGGAGCCGCCTGACGCGGCGTGATTCGGACTTACTCGCGGCGCTTACCCCTGCCGCACCAAACTCCCCGCCCGCACCCCCATCAGCCGCAGCCGCGCATCGAAGTCCACCCGCTTCAAGCACAGCCGCGCCGCGTGGACCAATTCCTCGGCGCTTTGCACCGCCTCCGGCAGGGTCTGGTCCCGTGTGACGGTCCGAAACCCCTCGAACCGCAGCTTGATGCCCACGGTGCGCGAGGCGTAGCCCTTGCGGGCCAAGTCGGCGGCGAGTTGCTCGCACAACTGGGTGAGGATGCGGCTGAGTTGCGCGCGGTCGCGCTTGGCATCGAGGTCGCGCTCGAAGGTGGTCTCGCGGCTGATGGAAACGGGCTCGCTGTGCGTGACCACGGGGCGTTCGTCGCGGCCGTGGTGCATCGGGGTCAAGTCTTGCCTTTTGCCTCCGAGGACGTCCTTGTGGCGAACTAAGTCATCTCTTCGTTGCAGTCGCCAAGACGCGGGTTTCAAACTGCCCCCCTGAATGGCGCTACTTCAAATGGGGTGCCAAGAACCGCTCCAAGCGCTCGGCAAAGTCCACCCGGTTGGCGGGTAGGCGCCAGCCGTGGCCCTCGCCGGGGTAGACGACCCACTCGGGCGTCCGGCCTGCCTTCTCCAGGGCTTCGCGCATGCGCTTGCCGTGCTGAAGCGGAATGCGCCGGTCGTCCTCGCCAAAGGCCAGCAGCACGGGGGCCTGGATGCGCTCGGCTTGGTGGATGGGCGACATGGCCACGAGCATGGCGCGCTCGGTCTCGTCTTTGGGGTTGCCCACGCGTTCGATGAGCGACACGCGCCGGCCGAAGTCGCTGATGTCGTCGTCCACCCACCAAGAGCCTTCGACGTACAGCAACAGGTCGGTGAGGGCGACCCATGCGGCGCCGCAGCGGTACAGCTCGGGGTGCCGCGCCAGCCCCATGAGGGTGGCGTAACCGCCGTAGCTGGCCCCGGCGATGCAGGCGCGTTCGCTGGCAATGCCTTGCTTCTGCGCCCATTGCAGGGCGTCGGCGATGTCGTCTTGCATGGCTTTGCCGAACTGCTTGTAGCCGGCCCGCTGGTGGGCCGCGCCGTAGCCCGCGCTGCCGCGGAACTCAGGCTCGATCACCACGTAGCCGCGCGAGGCCAAGAACTGCGCCATGGGTTCCCAGCGCCATTGGTGCCCGCGCACCCACGGGCCGCCGTGCACCAGGACCACGGCGGGGCGAGGGGCCGCGGCATGGCCAGGGATCACCGGGGGCAGGGTGATCCAGACCGGTATCGAGCGGCCATCTCGTGCGGCAATGTGCTCGAGCTTCACTGTGGCGCTCAGTTGAGGGTCGATGCCGGGTTGAACCTGCGCCACGCGCTGCCAGCTTTGCGTGGCGGGGCGGTAGAGCAGCAGTTCACCGGGATGCTGATCGGACCACGAGCGCACCAGCACGGTGGCGTCGGGGTGACCACAACGCCGGCAGCTGATGCGATTGACGCGGCCGGGCAGGGCGGCATCGGCCACGGCCTGCAGGGCCTTCAGCGTGGGGTCGAACCACACGGTCGTTTCGGCGTCGGTCGTCAAGCGCACCCCCACCAGTCGGCCTTGTGAGTCAGCGTCGCTGCCGTGCAGCAATTGGCCCGAGAAATCGAAGCCCGGTGCGCTGACCAAGGGCTCCACTTCCGGGCGTTTGGCACTGAAGTCGTAGCGCTTGACCACGCGAAGGCCCTCGCGACCGCTGTTTTGGGTGACGTAGAGGCTCCCGTTGTCTTCCACGCGCAGCGGCATGAATGGCAGCCGGTCGCGCGGGGCCTGTGCGAGAACTTGCCACTCCGCGCCCGGGGCGCTGCGGTGAAACAGGGTGTGCTGGTCTTTGGCAAGGGCCAGCGCGACCAAGGGTTCGCCGGCCGAGTTGAACCACCAGCCCACCACGCCGCTGGCGGGCGCGTCCACCTTGGCGCTGCGGGTGCGCCCCGTGCGGACGTTCTGCCACAGCGGCCCAACGGCTTGGAGGTCGCTGCCATCGAACACGTGCTCGCCCAGCAGCACCTCTTCCGAGGGCCCGTCCGCCGAAAGGGCGGGCACGTGCAGCAGGCGGTGGCTCCAGGGCAGCGCTTGGGCGCGGGCCGAGCCGCTGGTCACGCTCGGCCCGCCTTGGCGGCTGACCAAGGCACGCACCTCACTGCCGTCGAATCGGGCAGCGAACAGGCCAGGTGCCACGCGGTAGCTTTCCCCGCTGCCCGCCTGCAGATCAGTGACGCTGAACACCAGGCGTTCGTTGTTGACCCACTCAAAGCGCGTGATGTCGGTGTCCCGAAAACTGGCCGCTTGAGTGATGCGGTTGCTGTCGTGGAGGTCGAACACGTACAGCGCCGCACGCCCCGTGCGGGCGGCGGTGCTGAGTGCCAGGCGCCGCCCATCGGGAGAAAGCTGCGCGTCCAGCACCTGCGGGTAGGCAAAGAAGGCCGAGGCTGGCGGCAGAGGGGGCGCTGTTGGGGCGGCAGCCGGCTGCGCGGAGGCGACCGATGCCGCCAAGACGAGTGCGGCGCAGCCGCCGATGAGGCGCCCGATTCGGGTCATGAAGTTCTCCCTGAAATGTTCAGCCGCCCGGCAGCGCCGGGTGGCTTTGGCATTCTGTCAACCCGGCCTCACCAAATTCCCCGCCCGCACCCCAATCAGCCGCATGCGCGCATTGAAGTCCACCCGCTTCAAGCACAGCCTTGCGGCGTGCACCAGCTCCTCGGCGGTTTGCACCCCTTCGGGCAGGGTCTGATCCCGCGTGACCGTGCGAAACCCCTCGAACCGCAGCTTGATGCCCACGGTGCGTGAGGCGTAGCCCTTGCGGGCCAGGTCGGTGGCGAGCTGCTCGCACAACTGAGTGAGGATGCGGCTGAGTTGCGCGCGGTCGCGCTTGGCGTCGAGGTCGCGCTCGAAGGTGGTTTCGCGGCTGATGGACACGGGCTCGCTGTGCGTGACCACGGGGCGCTCGTCGCGGCCGTGGGCGGCGTCGTGCAGCCAGGCGCCGTAGGCCTTGCCGAAGCGCTCGACCAGCCACGCGGGGTCGGCCGCGGCCAGCTCGCCGATGGTGTCGATGCCCAGCCCTTCCAGCTTGGCGGCGGCCTTGGGGCCGATGCCGTTGATGGTGCGCACCGGCAGGGGCCAGATGCGGGTGGTCAGGTCCTCGGGGCGGATGAGGGTCAGCCCGTTGGGCTTGTCCAAGTCGCTGGCGATCTTGGCCAGCAGCTTGTTGGGCGCCAGGCCGATGGAGCAGGTCAGGCCCGTGGCGGCGCGCACGTTGTTCTTCAGGTCCTGCGCCACCTCGCGCAGGCCCGCCAGGGGGTCGTGCCCCGCGCCTTGGCGCGCGGCGGCGAGCTGGCTGAGGTCGATGTAGATCTCGTCGATGCCGCGGTCTTCGATGACCGGGGCGATCTCGGCCACGGCGGCCTTGAAGCGGCGCGACATGGCGCGGTAGGCCGGGAAGTCCACGGGCAGCAGGATGGCCTCGGGCGCGAGCTGCGCGGCCTTCATGATGCCCAGCCCCGAGCGCACGCCGAAGGCGCGCGCGGCGTAGGTGGCGGTGGTGATGACGCCGCGGCCGGTGTAGTCCTTCAGCCGGGCGTAGACGCGGCCTTGCGGGGTGTCGCGCGGGGCTTGGTCGCGCCGACCGCCGATGACGACGGGCTGGCCTTTCAGCTCCGGGTAGCGCAGCAGCTCAACGGACGCGTAGAACGCGTCCATGTCGAGGTGGGCGATCCAGCGGGCAGGCGCCATGCCAGCGTGACGCCGCCGCCCGTTCGGCCTCAGCCCGCCAGGCGGGCTTTGTGGCGGGCCACTTGGGCGCGGACCTGCTCGGGCGCGGTGCCGCCCAGCACCTTGCGGGCGGCCAGCGAGCCTTCGAGCGACAGGGGGCCGAACACGTCGGCGCCGATGCGCGGCTCGATGGCCTGCAGGTCTTCCAGCGACAAGGCGGCCAGCTCCAGGCCGCGCTCGGACGCCAAGCGCACGGCGTGGGCCACGGTTTCGTGGGCGTCGCGGAAGGGGATGCCCTTCTCGCGCACCAGGTAGTCGGCCAGGTCGGTGGCGGTGGCGTGGCCGCGCTGCGCGGCGGCGCGCAGGTTCTCGGGGCGGGCCTGCAGGCCGGCCATCATGTCGACAAAGATGCGCAGGGTGTCGCGCAGGGTGTCCACCGTGTCGAACAGCGGCTCTTTGTCTTCTTGGTTGTCCTTGTTGTAGGCCAGGGGCTGGCCCTTCATGAGGGTGATCAGGCCCATCAGGTGGCCCACCACGCGGCCGGTTTTGCCGCGGGCCAACTCGGGCACGTCGGGGTTTTTCTTCTGCGGCATGATCGACGAGCCGGTGCAGAAGCGGTCGGGCAGGGTGACGAAGCCGAAGTTCTGGCTCATCCACAGCACCAGCTCTTCGCTCAGGCGGCTGATGTGCACCATGGCCAGGCTGGCCGCGGCGGTGAACTCGATGGCGAAGTCGCGGTCGCTCACGGCATCCAGGCTGTTTTGGCACACGCCGTCCATGCCCAGGGTGCGCGCCACGCGCTCGCGGTCCAGCGGGTAGGGCGTGCCGGCCAAGGCGGCAGCGCCCAGCGGCAGCCGGTTCACACGGCGGCGCACGTCGCTCAGGCGCTCGTGGTCGCGGGCGAACATCTCCACGTAGGCCAGCAGGTGGTGGCCCAGGGTGACGGGTTGCGCCACCTGCAGGTGGGTGAAGCCGGGCATCACCACCTCGGCGTTGGCCTCGGCGCGCTCCACCAGCACGGCTTGCAGCTGGGTCAGCAGGGTCAGCAGGCCGTCGATCTCGCCGCGCAGCCACAGGCGCACGTCGGTGGCCACCTGGTCGTTGCGGCTGCGGCCGGTGTGCAGGCGCTTGCCGGCTTGGCCCACCAGCTCGGTCAGGCGCGCTTCCAGGTTCAGGTGCACGTCTTCCAGGGCGAGCTTCCACTCGAACTGGCCGCTGGCGATTTCCTCGCGGATCTGCGCCATGCCGCGCTGGATGTCGGCCCAGTCCTGGGCGCTGATCAGGCCCTGCGCATGCAGCATCTCGGCGTGGGCCAGGCTGCCTTGGATGTCGGCGGCCCACAGGCGCTGGTCGAAGCCCACGCTGGCGGTGTAGCGCTGCACCAGCTCGCTCACGGGTTCGGCGAACAGGGCGGACCAGGCGTTGGCCTTGTTGGCCAGGGGGTCGTGGGACATGGTGAGAACGACAGGGCGGTCAGAGAGCGGGAGAGCCTAGGATTCTAGGAATGCCCACCCTCGACCCTCGCTGATGCACGAAGCCTCCACCCTGCTGGGCGGCACCGAAGCCCCGCCGCCCGTGCCGGCGCTGCACCCGGGGCCCACGCTGGACCTGTGCCACGTGGGCGTGGTGCTGCGCGCGGTGCTGGGGGTGCTGGCGGCGCTGATGCTGGGCAGCGCGCTGGAGTCGCGCACGGCCGCGCACTGGCTGGCTCGCTTCACCGACGCCAGCGTGGTGGCGGTGCCCGCGGTGCTGGCCTGGATCGTGGTGGTGTGCGGCCTGCGCGGCGTGCTGCAGCGCTGCCGGGCCCCGCTGCAGCTGGCCGCGGTGACCATCCTGGGGGCGGGCAGCGCCCTGATGGCTTGGCGCGCTTGGGCCCTGTGGCTCACCCTGGACGAGCCCAGCCCTTGGAGTGGCGCGGCCGTGGCCCTGGGCGGCGCCTTGGGCGCGGCCTGGCTGGTGCAAAGCCTGCGCCTGCGCGCGCTGGCGCAAGGGCCGGTGGGCATGCAGGCGCGTTTAGTCGAGCTGCAGGCGCGCATCCGCCCGCATTTCCTGTTCAACACCCTGAACACGGCCGTGGCCCTGGTGCGCCTGGACCCGAGCCAGGCCGAGCGCGTGCTGGAAGACCTGGCCGAGCTGTTCCGCGCCGCGCTGTCGGCCCCCAGCGACGCCAGCACCCTGGCCGCGGAGGTCGAGCTGGCCGAGCGCTACCTGGGCATCGAGACCCTGCGCTTCGGCGAACGCTTGCGCGTTGACTGGCAGCTGGACCCCGCCTGCGGCCAAGCGCGCGTGCCGGTGCTGCTGCTGCAGCCCTTGGTGGAAAACGCCGTGCGCTACGGCGTGGAGCCGAACGACGAGGGCGGCGAGGTGCTGGTGCGCACGCGCCGCAAAGGCAATGCCGTGGAATTGCTGGTGCGCAACACCGTGCGCGCCAGCGCCCCCGGCGGCCACGGCCTGGCCCTGGCCAATGTGCAAGAGCGGCTGCGCCTGATGCACGATGTTGCAGCGCGCTGCAGCATCGAACGCGACGATGCGCACTTCACCGTTCGCATCCTGCTCCCGCTCTGACCGCGCCATGACGCCCCTCCTGACCCAGCCCCCTTTGCGCGCCCTCTTGGTGGACGACGAGCCCCTGGCCCGGGCGCGCATGCGCTCGCTGCTGGCGCAGTGCAAGGACCCGCAGGTGACCGTGGTGGCCGAGGCCGGCAGCAGCAGCCAGGCCCGCGCCTGGTTGCGCGACAACGCCTGCGACTTGCTGCTGCTGGACGTGCAAATGCCGGGCGACGACGGCCTGACGCTGGCCGCCACCCTGCGCGCGCTGCCGGTGCGGCCCTGGGTGGTGTTCGTCACCGCCCACCCGCAGCACGCGCTGCAGGCCTTCGACTTGGAGGCCCTGGATTACCTGACCAAGCCCGTGCGCCTAGAGCGCCTGCAAGCTGCCTTGGTGCGCGTGGCGCAGCGTCAGCGGGAGCGCGAGGCGCTGGGGCAGGTGCAGCCCGAGGTCGCGCTGCCGCAGGAGGACGAGGAGGTCGTGCCCATCGTCGAGCGCGGCCGCTTGGTGCGCGTGCCCTTGGCCGAGGTGCTGTACTTCAAGGCCGAGCTCAAGTATTTGACCGTGCGCACCGCCACCGCCCGCCACACGCTGGAGGGCAGCTTGAACGACTGGGAGCAGCGCCTGGCAGGGCGCTTCCTGCGCATCCACCGCAATGCCTTGGTGGCCAAGGCCGCGGTGCGCGAGCTTGACCGCCATGCCCCAAGCGACGAAGCGCATGGCGACAGCGGGCCCATGCCCCTGGACGCGCTGGGCGACGGCTGGGCCGTGCGCGTGGCCCTGGTCAACGAGTGGCTGGCCGTGTCCCGCCGCCAGGTGGCGGCGGTGCGCGAGGCGCTACGCGTGGGCGCCTGAGCCGGCCGCCAGCGCCCGCGCGATGTGCCCGCGCTTGACCGTGGGCTTGGGCACGCGCACCTCCTCGAAGAAGCGCCGCACGTCCCAGTCCAAGCCCACGCCGTGCATGAAGTTGTAGAGGCCGCGTTTCAGCCCCAGGCCCAGGCGGTCGTGGTCCACGCCCGTGGGGTCGATGAAGCCGATGTCGTTCTTCGCGAAGGGGGAGTCCGGCAGTGGGATCAACTGCACCCCGAACTGCTCGGGGTGCTTGCCCACCGGCGAGTGCACGGTGCAGGTGAAGCGGTGGAAGAAGCCGCTGTGCAGGCAGCCTTCTTCGAAGAGTTGGCGCACGTACTCCAGCGCATCCACGGTGTCTTGCGCGGTTTGGGTGGGGAAGCCGTACATCAGGTAGGCGTGCACCAAGATGCCCTGGTCGGCAAAGGCCTTGGTCACGCGGGCCACTTGGTCGACGCTCACGCCCTTTTGCATCAGCTTCAAGAGGCGGTCGGACGCCACCTCCAAGCCGCCGCTGATGGCGATGCAGCCGCTCTCGGCCAGCTTTTCGGCCAGGGCCGGGGTGAAGGTCTTCTCGAAGCGCACGTTGCCCCACCAACTGACCGACAGGCGCCGGCGCAGGATTTCGTCGGCCAGGGCCTTGAGGGCCTTGGGCGGGGCGGCTTCGTCCACGAAGTGAAAGCCGGTCTGACCCGTCTCGGCCACGATGGCCTCCATGCGGTCGGCCAGCACGGCGGCGTTGGCCGCCTCGTAGCGGCCGATGTAGTCCAGGTCCACGTCGCAAAAGCTGCACTTCTTCCAGTAGCAGCCTTGGGCCACGGTCAGCTTGTTCCAGCGCCCGTCGCTCCACAGGCGGTGCATGGGGTTGAGCATGTCCAGCAGGCTCAGGTACTGGTTGAGCGGCAGGCCGTCCCAGGTGGGCGTGCCGGTTTGGTCGATGGGCACCTCGCCCTCGCCGATGAAGTTCAGGTACTTCACCGCGCCGTCTTCGCGCACGAAGCTGCGGATCAGGCGCTGGCGGCTGCGCTTGCCCCCCAGGTGCTCCAGCAGGGCGAGCAGCACGCGCTCGCCGGCGTCGAGGGTGACGAAGTCGAAGAAGTCGAACACCCGCGGCTCGGCCAGCTCGCGCAGCTCGGTATTGACGTAGCCCCCGCCCAGCACGGTGGTGATGGACGGGTGCGCCGCCTTGATGGCCTGGGCGATGCGAAAGGCGGCGTACACGCTGCCGGGGAAGGGGCAGCTGAGCAGCACCACCGTGGGCTGCAGCCGCGCCACCTCGGCCACGGCCAGCTCGCGCAGCCAGGTGTCCAGCGGGGTTTCGGGCGCGGCCAGCGCGTTGGCCAGGGCGTCGAAGGTGGGCTGGCTGGCGGCCAGCTTTTCGCCATAGCGCACGAACTCGAAGCGCGGGTCCAGCGCATCGCGCACGGCGTCGGCCAGGTCGTTCAGGAACAGGGTGGCGAGGTGGCGGGCGCGGTCCTGCGCGCCCAGGGTGCCGAAGGCCCAGCCCAGGGGGTCGGGCTCGTCCTCCTGGCCGGGAATGCCGACGTCCACCGGCGCGAAGCGCGGGCCTTCGGGCAGAAAGGCGCGGCTGTTGATGCGGTGGGCCAGGGTGGGGTCGCGCCCCTGCAGGAAGGCGATGACCCGGGGCGTGACCTGGGCGATGAGGTCGGCCGCGGCCAGGTGGAAATCCAGCGCCGGGGTGCGCGGGGCGGCCTCGGCGGCGGCGCGCAGCGTGGCCAGGCCGTCGGCACTGAAGAGGCGCAGCACCAAGGCCACGGCGAGGTCGGCCTGGTGCGCATCCACGCCCTGTGCGCGCAGGAAGCCCGTCAGGTAGGCGGTGGACGGGTAGGGCGTGTTGAGCTGCGTCATCGGGGGGATGAGGCTGAGCACGCGCAGGGGCTGGGTCATGGATGCAATTTTTTGAATGGTGGCTTCACGCCCATGCGGACACAGGGAGAGCCGGGCCGGGTGCAATGAGTTCCATCGCAACCCCACAACCGGAGATTGTCATGACTGACATCGTCATCGTGTTCCACAGCGGCTACGGCCACACCGCCCAAGTGGCCCAAGCCGTGGCCGAAGCCAGCGGCGGCGCCTTGCTGGCCATCGACGCCGAAGGCAACCTGCCCGAAGGCGGCTGGGAGCAGCTCGCCGCGACCAAGATGGTCGTGTTTGGCTCGCCCACCTACATGGGCATGGCCAGCTGGCAGTTCAAGAAGTTCGCCGACGCCTCCAGCAAGCCCTGGTTCGGCCAGGCCTGGAAGGACAAGCTGGCCGCCGGCTTCACCAACAGCGCCACCATGAACGGCGACAAGCACAGCACCCTGCACTACATGATGACCCTGGCCATGCAGCACAGCATGCTGTGGGTGGGCACGGGCCTGATGCCGAACAACAACAAGGCCGCCACGCGCGACAGCATCAACTACGTGGGCAGCTCCGCCGGCCTGATGACGACCACGCCCAGCGACGCCAGCACCAGCGAAATGGTGGCCGGTGACATCGCCACGGCCAAGGCCTTCGGCGAGCGTTTGAAGGCCGTCGTCGCGAAGCGAGGCTAAACCTCGCTCTGGCATTGGCCTTGCTTTTGGCGGGGCGCGAATGCCAAGCGCGCCCCAGGCAGGCCCCGAGCGATCGGGGCCTTTTTCATGGGCGTTTGTCTGTTTGGCGGTCACCCCGCTTGACCGAAGATCGGGCAGTGCTGCACCGCAGCATTACAGGCAATTTCACGTAAGCTGGCGGCCTCGTTCACCCAGAGACTGCCCATGAACAAGCTCTACCCGAGCGCCGCTGCGGCCCTGGCCGGCCTCGTCCACGACGGTCAATTGATCGCCGTGGGCGGATTCGGTCTGTGCGGCATCCCCGAGGCGCTGATCGACGCGCTGAAAGACACCGGCGCCAAAAACCTGACCGCCATCAGCAACAACGCCGGCGTGGACGGCTTTGGGCTGGGCAAGCTGCTGGAGACGCGTCAGATCAAGAAGATGATCTCCAGCTACGTGGGCGAGAACAAGGAGTTCGAACGCCAGTACCTGGCCGGCGAGTTGGAGCTGGAGTTCACGCCCCAGGGCACCCTGGCCGAGAAGCTGCGCGCCGGCGGCGCCGGCATTCCCGCCTTCTTCACCCGCACCGGCGTGGGCACCTTGGTGGCCGAGGGCAAAGAGCTGCGCGAGTTCGACGGTCACACCTACGTGATGGAGCGCAGCCTGAGCCCTGAACTGAGCCTGGTGAAGGCCCAGGTTGCCGACAAGAGCGGCAACTTGCGCTTCAACCTGACGGCGCGCAACTTCAACCCGGCCGTGGCCATGGCCGGCAAGGTGTGCGTGGTGGAGGTGGAGCAGGTGGTGGAGGTGGGCGAACTGGCCCCCGACGACATCCACCTGCCGGGCATCTACGTGCACCGCATCGTGCACAACCCGACTCCTGAAAAGCGCATCGAAAAGCGCACCACCCGCCCGGCTTGAGGAGCTGCAATGCGGCCCCCACGCTCATTCCATTCGCTGCCCCCCGAGGGGGCTTCAGCCGCCTCGGGGCGGCCCATCGGAGGCTGACATGCCCTGGACCCAAGAACAGATGGCGCAACGCGCCGCCCAAGAGCTGCAGGACGGCTTCTACGTCAACCTCGGCATCGGCATCCCCACGCAAGTGGCCAACCACGTGCCCGCCAACATGGAGGTCTGGCTGCAAAGCGAGAACGGCATGTTGGGCATCGGTCCCTTCCCGACGGAAGACCAGGTCGACCCCGACCTGATCAACGCCGGCAAGCAGACCGTGACGACCATCGCCGGCAGCAGCATCTTCGGCAGCCACGACAGCTTCGCCATGATCCGCGGCGGCAAGATCAACCTGTCCATCCTGGGCGCCATGCAGGTCAGCGAGAAGGGCGACCTGGCCAACTGGATGATCCCCGGCAAGATGGTCAAAGGCATGGGCGGCGCCATGGACCTGGTGGCCGGCGTGCCCCGCGTGGTGGTGCTGATGGAGCACGTGGCGCGCAAGAAGGACGGCACCGAGGACCTGAAGATCCTGCCCGCCTGCACCCTTCCGCTGACCGGCGTGGGCGTGGTGCACCGCATCATCACGGACCTGGCCGTGATGGACGTGACGCCCCAAGGCCTGAAGTTGGTGGAGCTGGCGCCCGAGGTGACGCGCGAGTTCGTGCAAAGCAAGACCGGCGTGCCGTTGCATTGAACACGCCCGACCGGGGCTACACACACGTTTACACGCCGCACATGGCGGCGTCAAAGTCGGACCACTAGAGTCCGGCCATGCGCGACACCCCGGTCACCGAGCGCCTCGCCGAGGCCCCTACCCCGACGCCCCCGGCGCCGGCCCTCGACAGCGTGGCCTTGGCGGCCGCCGCCAGCGCCTTGCTGGCGGCCTGCGGTGGCGGCGGGGGCGGCGACGCCCCCGGCCCGACGCCGGCGCCGCCCCCCCCACCGCCGCCGCCTCCGGCACCCCCGACCGACGCCCAAGCCGCGCGCTTTTTGGCCCAAGCGGGCTTCGCCGCCTCGGCCGACGACATCGCGGCCGTCAAGGCCCAAGGCTACGCCGGGTGGCTGGACGCCCAACTTGCGCTGCCGGTGCAAGGCGTCACGCGCTACGAGTGGATGGTGGCCAACGGCTACGCCATCGAAGACAACAAGTTCAGCTTCGCCGGGGCCGACAACGCGATTTGGCGCAAGCTCATCAGCAGCCCCGACCCGGTGCGCCAGCGCATGACCCTGGCCTTGTCGGAGATCTTCGTGGTCTCGATGCTGGGCCTGCCCATCGACTGGCGCGGCCTGGCCATCGCGCACTACGCCGACCTGCTCGAGCGCAACGCCTTCGGGCGCTACCGCGACCTGCTGCAGGACGTGACCCTGAGCTTGGCGATGGGCACCTACCTGAACATGCAGGGCAACCGCAAGGAAGACACCCGCACCGGCCGCGTGCCCGACGAAAACTACGCCCGCGAGGTGATGCAACTGTTCAGCATCGGGCTGGTGAAGCTGAACAACGACGGCACGCCGCAACTGAGCGGCGGCAAGCCCATCGACACCTACACGCAAACCGACATCACGCAGTTGGCCCGCGTGTTCACCGGCTGGGAGCGCGACCGCATCGACGCCGCCGACTTCGCCCAGGTCACGCGGCCCATGAAGCACAACGCCACGCAGTACCAGCCGGGCGACAAGACGGTGCTGGGCACGGTGATCAGCGGCAGCCTCACGGGGCCACAGGCCTTGGCGGCCGCGCTGGACCTGCTGGCCAACCACCCCAACGTCGGGCCCTTCATCGGCCGCCAACTCATCCAGCGCTTCACACAAAGCAACCCCAGCCCGGCCTACGTGGCCCGCGTGGCCGCGGTGTTCAACGACAACGGCAGCGGGGTGCGCGGCGACCTGAAGGCGACGCTGCGTGCCGTGCTGCTGGACGCCGAGGCCCGCGCCGCACCCAGCGGCAACGGCAGCGGCCGCCTGCGCGAACCGATCCAGCGCTTCGTGCAGTGGGCGCGCGGGTTCGGCGTCACCAGCACGGGCGGTCGCTGGCCCATTGGGGACACGTCCGACCCGGCCACGCGCTTGGGCCAGAGCCCCTGGCGCAGCCCCTCGGTCTTCAACTTCTTCCGGCCGGGCTACGTGCCGCCGGGCAACGAACTGGCGGCCAACCAAGTCACGGCGCCCGAGTTCCAGCTGTGCAACGAAAGCACCGTGGCCGGCTACCTGAACTACATGCAGACCGTGATCGCCAGCGGCATCGGCAGCGGCGACGTGGCGGCCAACTACGCCTACGAGTTGTCCATCTCGACCGACGCGCCGGCCCTCTTGGCGCACTTGAACCTGCGCCTGGCCGCAGGGGGCATCAACAGCATCACCCTGGCCGAACTGAGCACGGCGGTGGGCGGCATTGCCGCCACCACCGACGCCGGCAAGCTCAACCGCGTGCGCGCCGCCATCCTGCTGGTGATGGCCGCGCCCGAGTACCTCGTTCAAAAGTGACCCGGCCATGAAGATCAACCGACTTCCCGAACTTCAGCGCCGCGAGTTCCTTCGCCGCTCGGCCCAACTGGGCATCGCGGGCGTGGCGGCCCCCTGGGCCATGAACCTGGCCGCCATCGGCGAGGCCGCGGCGGCCGACGCCAGCGGCGGCTACAAGGCCCTCGTGTGCCTGTTCCTGTACGGCGGCAACGACTACGGCCGCACGCTGCTGCCGGTGGACGCGGCCGGCCACGCGAACCTGGCCACCCTGCGGGGAGGCACCACCGACACCGGTGGCCTGGTGGCCACGCGCGCCAGCCTGGCCGCCACGGCGCTCACGCCCCGGGTGGCGATGACCGGCAGCGGGGCGGCGGGCACCCAACTGGCCATGGCGGCCGAGATGGCACCGCTCAAGCCCTTGTTCGACAGCGGGCGCCTGGGCTGGCTGCTCAACGTCGGCACCCTGGTGCAGCCCACCACGAAGGCGCAGTACTCGGCCCAGTCCGTGCCGCTGCCGCCCAAGCTGTTCAGCCACAACGACCAGCAGTCGGTGTGGCAGAGCAGCGGTGCCGAGGGCTCGACCAAGGGCTGGGGTGGGGCCATTGGCGACCTGTTTTTGTCCAGCAATGCCACCAGCACCTTCACCTGCATCAACGCCAGCGGCAACGCGGTCTTCATGACCGGCCAGCAAGCCGTGCAGTACCAGGTCAGCACCAACGGGGCGGTGCCGGTCAACGGCGTGGTCTCGAACCTTTACGGCTCCAGTGCGTGCAGCACGGCGCTGCGCAACCTCATCACCGCGCCGCGCACGCACTGGTTGGAGGCCGAGTTGAACCGCGTCACGGCGCGCTCGATCTCGGCCGAGGCGCAGGTCAAGGCGGCCCTGGGCAGCAACACGGCCTTGCCGTTCACCACGGTGTTCAACACCAGCAGCAGCCTGGGGCGGCAATTGCAAATGGTCGCGCGCTTGATCGCGGGCCGCAGCGCCCTCGGGGCCCAGCGCCAGGTGTTCTTCGTCAGCCTCGGCGGCTTCGACAACCACGACTTCTTGCTGACGCAACACCCGGGCTTGCTGACCCAGGTGGCCGAGGGCATGGCCGCCTTCCAGGCCGCGATGACGGAGTTGGGCGTGGCCGACCGCGTGACCACCTTCACCGCCAGCGACTTTGGCCGCACGCTCACCAGCAATGGCGACGGCAGCGACCACGGTTGGGGCGCCCACCACATGGTGATGGGCGGGGCGGTTCAGGGGCGTCGCTTCTGGGGCGACATGCCCGTGCTGGCCAACAACGGCCCCAACGACGTGGGCCAGGGCCGCCTGTTGCCCACCACCAGCGTGGACCAGGTGGCGGCCACCTTGGCCACATGGATGGGCGTCAGCAACAGCGAATTGGGCACCGTGGTGCCCAACATCGCCAACTTCAGCCGGCGCGACCTGGGCTTCTTCAGCCCCTGAGGGGCGCGTCGCGGCCTGGGCGCAGGGCTCAGTTCGCCGGGGTGCTGGCCTTGTCGCGCACCAACTCGTCGCCGCCACGGCGCAGGGTTTCGCCGTCGATCGAAGCGACCGGCGCCACCGAGGCGCCCTTGCGCTTGCGGCACAGGTTCGAGCCCGTCGTGGCCTCGCACTCGCGGTTGGCCTGGCTGGCCGTGGCTTGGGCGGCCTTTTGCTCGGCCGTTTCGGCCGGCGCGGCGCAGGCGCTGAGCAGTGCCACCGACAGGGTCAGGGTGGCGAGGGACAGGGTTTGGAAGGGGCGCGATGACAGCATGGGGGAATCTCGGTGAGGAAGGAAAAGGCGTCCTGTGCGGACGCCGGCGCGCACCCTAGCAGGCTCGGCCCCGAGGCGCCCGTCCTGAAGGTCATGGCCCCGTGGGGGGCTCCCACGCGAAACGGGGGGTGGGACGGCCGTCCACCTCCACCTCGCCCGTGAACATCTCGAAGGGGCGCACCCACCATCCGCTGTCGTTGTACAGCGGGCGGTACATCACCAAGGGCTCCCTCGTCTCGCTGTGCCGAGCCACACCGATCACCTCGTACAGCCCGCCCTTGTAGTGGCGATAGCGCCCCATCGGCAGGGAGGGCAAGTCGGGCAGAGGAGCGCCCGCGCTCACCCTTGTGCCTTTTTCAGCGCGAACCCCAGCAGCGTGCCCACCTGCCGCAGGTACTCCACGTGCTGAGGCGTCCAGTCCAGGATGTCGGTGGTGTTCTCGCAGCAGAACAGACCCCACGGCCGCCCCGACATGTTGATGCCCACGTCCAGCAGCGAATAGATGCCAAGGGGCTCGAAGTAGATGTCGTTGAAGCACGACGTCACCGCGTTCTGACGCGCTTTGCCAGCCACGATGAGGTTGTCGCGGCGCATGGCCTCGAAGTAGGGGCCGAAGTCGTCTTCCCGCAGCACCGTGCCGGCGCTCCACGCGCCGTCGGTGCGGTCGTACAACTGCAGGCACTGAATGCTGTCGCGCAACTCAGGGTCGGGGTACACCCACAGGCTGGCGCGGGTGCAGTCCATCTCTTCCGTGAGCGCCTGGGTCAAGGCTTGGTAGAACGCCTCGGCTTGAAGGCTGCCGTCCATCACTTGCTTGGACAGGGCCATGACGCGGTTCTTATCGAACATCCTGAGCTCCGATCGGGTGGGTGATGGTTCCCAGCGTAGCGCGGCCGTTTGGCAGAATCCGCCCCCTCGCGTTTTCCCCAGGGCGTCGTTGCAGACGCCCTTGTTGTTTGTGGACCGAATCGTTGCTCAGATTGCCGCCGAACTGAAGGTCCGGCCGGCGCAGGTGCAGGCCGCCGTGGACCTGCTGGACGGTGGCGCCACCGTGCCCTTCATCGCCCGCTACCGCAAAGAGGCCACCGACGGCCTGGACGACACGCAGCTGCGCGAATTGGAAGTGCGCCTGACCTACCTGCGCGAGCTGGAAGACCGCCGCGCCGCCGTCATCAAGAGTGTGGACGAGCAGGGCAAGCTCACGCCGGAACTGCGTGCCGCGTTCGAGTCGGCCGACACCAAGCAGGTGCTGGAAGACCTGTACGCCCCCTACAAGCCCAAGCGCCGCACCAAGGGCATGATCGCCCGCGAAGCCGGCTTGCAGCCCCTGGCCGACAAGCTGTTCGCCGACCCTGGCCTCGACCCAGCCACCGAGGCTGCGGCCTTCCTCAATCCGGAGGCCGGCTTTGCCGATGCTTTTGCCGTGCTGGACGGCGTGCGGGACCTGCTCAGCGAGACCTGGGCCGAGGACGCCACCCTGGTGGGCAAGCTGCGCGAATGGCTGTGGGCCGAAGGCTTGCTGGACAGCAAGCTGGTGGCCGGCCAGAACGAGACCGACCCCGAGGTCGCCAAGTTCCGCGATTACTTCGACTACGACGAACCCCTGCACAAGGTGCCCAGCCACCGCGCGCTGGCCGTGTTCCGTGGCCGCACCCTGGGGCACCTGGACGCCAAGCTCAAGCTCGACGAAGAGGCCGTGCCGGGCAAGCCCACGATGGCCGAGATGAAGATCGCTGCGCACCTGGGCTGGAAGAACCAGGACCGCCCGGGCGACGCCTTGATCAAAAAGACCGTGGCCTGGACCTGGAAGGTCAAGCTCAGCATGAGCCTGGAGCGCGACCTGTTCAACCGCCTGCGCGAGGCCGCCGAGGCCACGGCCATCAAGGTCTTCGCCGAAAACCTGCGCGACCTGCTGCTGGCCGCACCGGCCGGGCGCAAGGTGGTGATGGGCCTGGACCCCGGCATCCGCACCGGCGTGAAGGTCGCCGTGGTGGGCGAGACCAGCCAGGTGCTGGACACCACGACCGTCTACCCCCACGAGCCGCGCCGCGATTGGGAAGGCAGCCTGCACACCCTGGCCAAGCTGTGCGCCACGCACGGGGTGAACCTGATCGCCATCGGCAACGGCACGGCCAGCCGCGAAACCGACAAGCTGGCCGCCGACCTCATCAAGCGCCTGCAACAGCTGGCGCCCGGCGTCGCCATCCAGAAGGTGGTGGTCAGCGAGGCCGGGGCCTCGGTCTATTCCGCCAGCGAGGCCGCCAGCAAAGAACTGCCCCACCTGGACGTGAGCTTGCGCGGCGCCGTGTCCATCGCCCGCCGCCTGCAGGACCCACTGGCCGAGCTGGTGAAGATCGACCCCAAGAGCATCGGCGTGGGCCAGTACCAGCACGACGTCAACCAAAGCGAACTGGCGCGCAGCCTGGACGCCGTGGTGGAGGACTGCGTGAACGGCGTGGGCGTGGACCTGAACACGGCCAGTCCCTCGCTGCTGGCGCGCGTTTCGGGCCTGACCCAAGGCCTGGCCGGCGCCATCGTGCGCCACCGCGACGCGCACGGCCCGTTCCGCAACCGGCAGGAGTTGCTCAAGGTCACGGGCCTGGGCCCCAAGACCTTCGAGCTGGCCGCCGGCTTCTTGCGCATCCGCGACGGCGACAACCCGCTGGACCTGAGCGGCGTCCACCCCGAGACCTACCCGGTGGTGGAGAAGCTGCTGCAGCAGCTCAAGGCGCCGATCACCGAGGTCATGGGCCGCAGCGACGTGCTGCGCCGCCTCAAGCCCGAGGCCCTGGCCGACGAACGCTTTGGCGCCATCACCGTCAGGGACGTGCTCACCGAATTGGAGAAGCCCGGCCGCGACCCGCGCCCTGACTTCAAGGTGGCCCGCTTCAACGACGGCGTCGAAGACCTCAAGGACCTGCAGCCCGGCATGGTGCTGGAAGGCACCGTCAGCAACGTGGCGCAGTTCGGTGCTTTCGTGGATTTGGGCGTGCACCAAGACGGCCTCATCCACGTCAGCCAGCTGAGCAACAAGTTCGTCAACGACGCCCGCGAGGTGGTCAAGACGGGCGACATCGTGCGCGTCAAGGTGCTCGAGGTCGACCTGCAGCGCCAGCGCATTTCGCTGAGCATGAAGATGGACGCCCCGGTGGAAAAGCGCCAGCCGGGCGCCGCGCCGCAGCGCGGGGTGTCTTCTCGCACGGTCGGCATGACGAACGCCAACAACGCGCCCGTGGGCAATGCTCTGGCCGCCGCCTTCGCCAAGGCCCAAACGAAACGCTGACCCATGATGTTCAAAACCACCACCCTTGCCGCCGCCTTGGCGCTGGCCTTGCCCGCCTTTGCCCAGCAAGAGGTGGCCGAAGACCGCCAGGCGCAGCCGCAGTCGCTCGAGCGCGTCGAAGTGCGTGGCCGTCAGGCCACCGAAACCGAACTGCGCCGCCGCCAGCCCGTGGCCAAGCAGATCTACGGCCGCGACGACCTCGACAAGTACGGCGACACCCAGCTCAGCGACGTGCTCAAGCGCCTGCCGGGCATCAACGTCTCGGGCGGCCAGCTGCGCATGCGCGGCCTGGGCGGTGCCTACACGCAGATCCTCGTCAACGGTGAACCGGCCCCCCCCGGGTTCAGCCTGGACAACCTCAACCCCGCTCAGGTCGAGCGCCTGGAGGTCACCAAGGCCCCGACGGCCGATCAAAGCGCCCAGGCCATCGCCGGCACGCTGAACATCATCCTGAAAGATGCCCCGCGCGTCGTGCAAAAGGACCTCCGCCTGGGCCTGGCTTACAACGCCGAGCGCCCGGTGGTGAACGGCGGCTTCACCTATGGCGACCGCAAGGGCGGCATCGGCCTGGTGCTGCCCATTTCCTTCTACCAATGGCGCTTGCAGGCCGACACGGCCAGCGAGCGATTCACGCCCTCGCAGACCTTGCCGCAGGGCACGCGCCGGCGCGTCAGCGAGGGCGAAGACATCCCCTTCGGCCGTGGCTTCAACGTCAGCCCGCGCGTGAGCTGGAAGCTGGGCGACGACGAGACCCTGACCCTGCAAGGCTTCTTCGTCAGCAACCACTTCCGCAACCGAGGCGATGCGGCGGTCACCGAAGACGTGGTCGACCCGGCCGCGGCCGATCGCGCCTTCATCGAGCGCACGCGCAACCAGGGCACCTTCAGTGCCTCGCGCTTGAGCCTGCAGTACAACAACCGCTTCGACGAAGACCGCAAGGTCGAACTGCGTGCCCAGGCCGGGCGCGGCGGGGCCGACTTCGACTTCGATTACCAAGCCGGGGCCTTGAACCGCCGCACCACGGGCGAGGGGCGCAACGGCAACGTCAGCCTCACGGGCAAGTACAGCCAGTATTGGGGCGAAGACCACACCATCACCACCGGCGTGGAGCTGGAACGCCGCACCCGCGACGAGCAGCGCCGCACCGTGCAGAACGGCGTGGACTTGCTGCCCGGCTTTGAGGGCCAACCCTTCGATGCCACCATCACCCGCACGGCCGCCTACGTGCAGGACGAGTGGGAGATCAACAAGCAGTGGTCGGCCTACTTGGGCCTGCGCAACGAGCGCATCCGCGTGCAAAGCGAGGGCACGGGCAGCAGCTTCACCAGCAGCAGCAACGTGCTCACGCCCTTGCTGCACCTGAACTACAAGTTCGACCCCAAAGGCCGCGACCTGATCCGCGCCAGCCTCACGCGCAGCTACAAGGCGCCCGACGTGCAGCAGCTGATCGCGCGCCCGACGATCAACACCGACTACCCGACCACCGGCACGAACACGACCACGGCCCCGGATCGCGTCGGCAACCCCAACCTGAAGCCCGAGCTCGCCACGGGCCTGGACATCGCCTGGGAAACCTACCTGAGCGGCGGCGGCATGGTGTCGGCCAGCGTGTTCCACCGCCGCATCACGGGCCTGATCCGCAGCGGCCTGTCCCTGCAGAACGTGTCTTGGGCCAGCGCGCCGCGTTGGGTGGCCATGCCCATCAACCTCAGCCGGGCCAGCACCACCGGCATGGAGTTCGAGGTCAAGGGCCGCGCGGGCGAGTTGATGCCCAGCCTGTTCGAGCCCACCTTGGCCCTGAACCTGCGCGCGGCGCTCAGCGTCTATTCCTCCAAGGTGAAGGACGTGCCCGGGCCCGACAACCGGCTGGAGCAGCAGCAGCCTTGGTCGCTCAACCTGGGTGCGGACTACCGCATGAAGTCCGCGCCCGTGAGCCTGGGTGTCAGCGTCAACGTCACGCCCGAGTACGAGGTGCAGCAGACCGAGTTGCAGCGCTTGACCACCGGCCAAGCGCGCGGCATCGACGCCTTTGCCATGTGGAACGTGAGCAAGGTCGACACCCTGCGTGTCAGCGTCAACGGCGTGGCCCAGCCGGCCAACCGAAGCACGACGGCCTTCGCCAATGGCGACTTCAGCCGCAGCGTTCGCCAGGGCTCACCCTGGTGGTCGGTGAACTGGGAACACAAGTTCTGATGGACCCGGCGCTGCAGGTGTTTGCGGGCCCGGCGGCGCGTGCGCGCCTGGCCGAGCGTGGCCTGCAGCCCAGCGACATCGCGGCCATCCCCGCGGCGGCCGGCGGCCCCAAAGGCTTGATCCTCAACGGGCTCGACTGCCACCTGTTTGCGCATTGGCTGCCGCAGAGCGATCAGCCCGTGCACCTGCTGGGGGCCAGCATCGGGGCCTGGCGCATGGCCACGGCCTGCCTGCCTGGCAACGCCGACGCCCACTTTCGCGCCATGGCCGAGGCCTACGTGGGCCAGCGCTACGACCCCGAGCCTGGGCGCAAGCGCCCCAGCGCGGCCGGTGTCAGCGCCAAGTTCGCCCGCACGCTGGCCGACTTTTTTGGCGGCCAGGAGGCGGCCCTGCTGCAGCACCCACGCTGGCGCCTGCACGTGGTCACTTCGCGCGGGCGCTCCCGGCTGCTTCAGCGCGAGGGGCGATGGCGCACACCCCTGGGCTACCTGGGGGCCTTCGCCGCCAACGCCCTGCACCGGCCCTGGCTGGGGGCTTGGCTCGAGCGCGTGGTGTTCTCCGATGGCCGAACGCCGCTGGGCGTGGACTGGCGGGACTTCCGCACCCAGCGGGTCGACCTGAGCGAGGCCAACCTGTTGCCTTCGCTGCTGGCCAGTTGCTCCATCCCCTTTTGGCTTCAGGCGCAAAGCAACCTGCCGGGCGCACCGGCCGGCGTGTACTGGGACGGTGGCATCACCGACTACCACCTGCACTGGGACTACCGCCCACTGCAGCACAGCGCATCGCCGCTGGTGCTCTACCCGCATTTCCAGCCGCAGGTCGTGCCCGGTTGGCTCGACAAGGCCTGGAAGCGCCGGCACCGCCCCAGCGCCTTCCTCGACAACCTCGTGCTGCTGGTGCCCAACCCCGACTGGGTGCGCCGCCTGCCGGGCGGCAAGCTGCCCGACCGCAGCGACTTCACCGACCTCGGGGTGGACGAGCGCCAGCGACGCTGGCGTGCGGCGGTGGCCGAGAGCCAGCGCCTGGCCGACGACTTTGCCCGCTTGAGCGCCCAAAGCAGCGTGCAGGCCTTGCCGCTTTAGAATCGCGGCCTCGACCGACTTTCACAAGAGCGAGAAAGGCACGACGGTTATGACACCGCGGACTACGACCTCCACCTTGAAGCGCGCCCCCGCCGCGTGGTGCTGCGCGTAAGTTTTTCGCCTGTTCTCCCTTCCAAACGCGGCCCTCAGAGGCCGCGTTGTCGTTTCCAGGAGCTGAATCCATGATTTCCATTCAATTGCCCGACGGCTCCAAGCGCCCGTTCGACGGCCCTGTCAGCGTGGGCCAAGTGGCCGCTTCCATTGGGGCCGGTCTGGCCAAGGCCGCGTTGGGCGGCAAGGTCAACGGCAAACTGGTCGACCTGAGCCATGTCATCGACGCCGATGCCCAACTGGCCATCGTCACTGAGAAGGACGCCGACGGCTTGGAACTGATCCGCCACAGCACGGCCCACCTGCTGGCCTACGCCGTCAAAGAGCTGTTCCCCGACGCCCAGGTCACGATCGGCCCCGTCATCGAGAACGGGTTCTATTACGACTTCGCTTACAAGCGCCCCTTCACGCCCGAGGACCTGACGGCCATCGAAGCCAAGATGACCGAACTGGCCAAGAAGGACGAAAAGGTCGAGCGCCGCGTGCTGCCGCGCGACGAGGCCATTGCCCACTTCACGGCCATGGGCGAGGCCTACAAGGCCGAGATCATCGGCAGCATCCCCGCGGGTGAGGACGTGAGCCTGTACCGCGAAGGCGCCTTCGAAGACCTGTGCCGCGGCCCCCACGTGCCCAGCACGGGCAAGCTCAAGCACTTCAAGCTGATGAAGGTGGCCGGCGCCTACTGGCGCGGCGACCACCGCAACGAAATGCTGCAGCGGGTCTACGGCACGGCCTGGGCCAGCAAGGACGACCTGCAGGCCTACCTCACGCGCTTGGAAGAGGCCGAGAAGCGCGACCACCGCCGCCTGGGCAAAGAGCTGGACCTGTTCCACCTGGACGAGCACAGCCCCGGCACGGTGTTCTGGCACCCCAAGGGTTGGACGGTGTGGCAAGAGGTGGAGCAGTACATGCGCCGCGTCTACCGCGAGAACGGCTACCAAGAGGTCAAGGGCCCGCAGATCGTCGATCGCGGCCTGTGGGAGAAGACCGGCCACTGGGACAAGTACCGCGACAACATGTTCACGACGGAGAGCGAGAAGCGAGAGTACGCCCTCAAGCCGATGAACTGCCCGGGCCACATCCTGATCTTCAAGCAGGGCATCAAGAGTTACCGCGACCTGCCGCTGCGCTACGGCGAGTTCGGCCAGTGCCACCGCAACGAGCCCACGGGCGGCCTGCACGGGATCATGCGCGTGCGCGCCTTCACGCAAGACGACGGCCACATCTTCTGCACCGAAGACCAAATCCTGCCGGAGTGCATTGCGTACACGACGTTGCTGCAGAAGGTCTACCAAGACTTCGGCTTCACCGACATCCTCTACAAGGTCGCCACGCGGCCCGAGGCCCGCATCGGCAGCGACGCCATTTGGGACAAGGCCGAGCACGCGCTGATGGAGTCCTTGCGCGCCAGCGGCTGCGAGTTCGTGATCGCCCCGGGCGACGGCGCCTTCTACGGCCCCAAGATCGAGTACACGCTGAAAGACGCGCTGGGCCGTGAATGGCAGTGCGGCACGATGCAGGTCGACTTCTCCATGGCCGAGCGCCTGGGCGCCGAGTACGTGGACGAAGACAGCAGCCGCAAACCGCCCGTGATGCTGCACCGCGCCATCGTCGGCAGCCTGGAGCGCTTCATCGGCATCTTGATCGAGCAGCACGCCGGCGCCCTGCCGGTTTGGCTGGCGCCGACCCAGGTGGTGGTCGCATCCATCAGCGAGGGCCAGCAGGCCTACGCGGAGGAAGTCGCGAAAATGCTGCAAAAACAAGGAGTTAGGGCGGTGGCCGATTGCCGCTCCGACAAGATCACCTATAAAATTCGGGAGCATTCCCTGCAGAAGACGCCTTTCATCCTCGTCGTGGGCGAGAAAGAGAAGGCCAATCAGCACGTTGCAGTGCGCGCCCGTGGCAACCAAGACCTCGGCGTGATGTCCACGGTCGACTTCCTAGCCAAAGTCACCGCCGACATCGCCGCCAAGGTCTGACCCACCGCCGGCGCGCATTGCGTTTTTGGGGTTCGACCCCGTTTGAACAAGGATTTCCACCATCGCTACCTCCTTCATGGACCGCCGCACGCCCAACGTGGAGCGCAAGCACCGTCTGAACCGCGAAATCATGGCCCCCGAGGTTCGCCTCAACGGGGTGGACAACGAGCCCTTGGGCATCGTGTCGATCATGGAAGCGCTGCGACTGGCGGGTGAGGCCGACGTGGACTTGGTCGAGATTGCCGCCACCGCCAGCCCGCCTGTGTGCCGGCTGATGGACTACGGCAAGTTCAAGTACCAAGAACAGAAGAAGGCGGCGGAGGCGAAGGCCAAGCAAAAGGTCATCGACGTCAAGGAAGTGAAGTTCCGCCCGGGCACCGACGACGCCGACTACAACGTGAAGATGCGCAACCTGCGCCGCTTCATCGGCGAAGACGGTGACAAGGGCAAGGTCACGCTGCGCTACCGCGGCCGTGAAATCACGCACCAAGACATCGGCCTGCGCTTGCTGGAAAAGATCCGCGACGAGTTGTCCGACATCGCCGTGGTCGAGCACATGCCAAAGTTGGAAGGTCGCCAGATGATCATGATCTTGGCGCCCAAGAAGAAGTAATTTGCAAGATTCGGTCGGGACGCTTTGGTCGGCGTCTCGGTCGCTACAAGCCGGTCAGGCCATCAAGTGCAGGGGGTGACCCCTGCCGCCCAGATCGGCATATTCCTAAGGAGCAGTCATGCCCAAGATGAAGACCAAGAGCAGCGCGAAAAAGCGTTTTCGCGTGCGTCCGGGTGGCACCGTCAAACGCGGTCACGCGTTCAAGCGCCACATCCTGACGAAGAAGACCACGAAGAACAAGCGCCAACTCCGTGGCGCCGCGAACGTGCATGAGACCAACATGGGCCACATCGCTGCGATGCTGCCCAGCGCTGGTCTGTAATCTCAAGAACTGAAGGAGAAAACACATGCCTCGCGTCAAACGTGGTGTCACCGCTCGTGCCCGTCACAAGAAGGTCTTGGCCCTGGCCAAGGGCTTCCGTGGTCGTCGTAAGAACGTCTTCCGCATCGCCAAACAGGCGGTGATGAAGGCGGGTCAATACGCCTACCGCGACCGCCGTGCCAAGAAGCGCGTCTTCCGTCAGCTCTGGATCGCCCGTATCAACGCCGCCTCGCGCGGTCTCGGCCTGTCCTACAGCAAGTTCGTGGCCGGCCTGAAGAAGGCCCAGATCGACATCGACCGCAAGGTCCTGGCCGATCTGGCGGTGCACGACCCCGCCGGCTTTGCCTCCATCTTTGCGAAGGTGAAGGCCGCGCTGGCGTAAATCGACCAGGGCCCCTTCGGGGGCCGATGAGCCGCCTGGTTCGCACCAGGCGAGCCCTTTCCGAAGGCCGAACACCGCCGGTGCTCGGCCTTCCTTTTTTCTGCTTCCCATGTCTGCATTGCTTGACCTGATCGAAGAGGCCCGCGGCGCGTTTGCCCAGGCCGCCACGCCCGCCCAGTTGGAAGACGCGAAGGCGCGTTTCCTGGGCAAGAGCGGCCGCCTGACCGAGCTGATGAAGGGCCTGGCCGCCTTGAGCGTCGACGAGAAGAAGACCCGCGGCGCCGAGATCAACCAAGCCAAGCAGCAGGTGGAAGCCTTGCTCACCGGCCGCCGCGCCGAGCTGGCCGAGGCCGAGCTCAACGCACAGCTCAAGGCCGAGGCCCTGGACGTGACCCTGCCGGGCCGCGCGCGTGGGCAAGGCGGCTTGCACCCCGTCACGCGCACCATCGAACGCATCGAGGCCATCTTTGGCTCGATGGGCTTTGATGTGGCCGACGGTCCCGAGATCGAAACCGACTGGATGAGCTTCACCGCCTTGAACAACCCGGAGAACCACCCGGCGCGTTCGATGCAGGACACCTTCTACGTCGACCTGAAAGACGCCCACGGCGCCTGGCTGAACCTGCGCCCGCACACCAGCCCGATGCAGGTGAGGTACGCCCGCGCCCACGCCGCCAAGCACGCGGGCGAGGCGCACATGCCCGAGATCCGCGTCATCGCGCCGGGCCGCACCTACCGCGTGGACAGCGACGCCACCCACTCGCCCATGTTCCACCAGTGCGAAGGCCTGTGGATTGGCGAGAACGTTTCGTTCCGCGACCTCAAGGCGGTGTTCACCGACTTCTGCCGCCGCTTCTTCGAGACCGACGCGCTGCAGCTGCGCTTCCGCCCCAGCTACTTCCCCTTCACCGAGCCCTCGGCCGAGATCGACATCGCCTTCAGCGAAGGTCCGCTCAAGGGCCGCTGGCTCGAGGTGGCCGGTTCGGGCCAGGTGCACCCCAACGTGGTGCGCAACTACGGCTTGGACCCTGAAAAGCACGTGGGCTTCGCCTTCGGCATGGGCCCTGACCGCTTGACCATGCTGCGCTATGGCGTGAACGACCTGCGCCAGTTCTTCGAGGGCGACCTGCGCTTCCTCGCCCAGTTCCGTTGATCGAGTTCCGAGATGCAATTCCCTGAATCCTGGCTGCGCAGCTTCTGCAACCCCGCGCTGAGCAGCGAACAACTGGCCGACCTGCTGACCCTGTCGGGCTTCGAGGTCGAGGAGCGCCAACCCGTGGCCCCGCCGTTCAGCGGCGTGGTCGTGGCCGAGATCGTCGAGGCCGCCCAGCACCCCGATGCCGACCGCCTGCGCGTGTGCAAGGTCAACGCCGGCGGCGCCGAACTGCTCCAGATCGTTTGCGGTGCGCCCAACGCCCGCGTGGGCATCAAGGTGCCGCTGGCCACCGTCGGGGCCGAGCTGCCGCCTGGTGAAGACGGCAAGGCCTTCAAGATCAAGGTGGGCAAGCTGCGCGGCGTCGAGAGCTTCGGCATGCTGTGCTCGGCCCGCGAGCTTGGCCTGAGCACCGACCATGGTGGCCTGCTGGAGTTGGCTGCTGACGCAACCAACGGCCAAAACATCCGCGAGCACCTGGCATTGGACGACCAGCTGTTCACCCTCAAGCTCACGCCCAACCTGGGCCACGCGCTGTCGGTGATGGGCGTGGCCCGCGAGGTGTCGGCCCTGACCGGCGCACCGCTGACCCTGCCCGCCATGTCGCCCGTGGCCCCTGCCATCGCCGACCAGCTGCCCGTGAAGGTCGACGCGCCCGAGCTGTGCGGCCGATTCGCCGGTCGCATCGTGCGCGGCGTCAACCCGAAGGCCGCCACGCCGGCCTGGATGGTCGAGCGCTTGGCCCGCTGCGGGCAGCGCTCGGTGTCGGCCCTGGTCGACATCTCCAATTACGTGATGTTCGAGCTGGGCCGCCCCTCGCACATGTTCGACCTCGACAAGGTGCACGGCGGGCTGCAAGTGCGCTGGGGTCGCGCGGGCGAGACGCTCAAGCTGCTCAACGGCAACACCGTCACGCTGGACGAGAAGGTGGGCGTCATCGCCGACGCGCAGCAGGTCGAATCCTTGGCCGGCATCATGGGCGGTGACAGCACCGCCGTGGGCGACGACACCCGCAACGTCTACATCGAGGCTGCCTTCTGGTGGCCCGAGGCCATCCAAGGCCGTGCCCGCCGCTACAACTTCAGCACCGATGCCGCCCACCGCTTCGAGCGCGGCGTCGACCCCGCCAGCATCGCCGAGCACATCGAGCGCATCACCGCGCTGGTGCTCGAGATTTGCGGTGGCCAAGCCGGCCCGTTGGACGACCAAACCCTGCGCCTGCCCGAGGCCAAGCCGGTGACCCTGCGCGTGGCCCGTGCCGCCAAGATCTTGGGCATCCCGGTCACCCAGGCCGAGTGCGTGCAGGTGATGCAGCGCCTGGGCTTTGCCTTCACCGAGGGCGAGGGCACGCTGACCGTCACGCCGCCGAGCTGGCGCCACGACATCCAGATTGAGGAAGACCTGATCGAAGAGGTCATCCGCGTGCTGGGCCTGCACCGCTTGGACGACGCCGCGCCCTTGGGCCCGGTGGTGCCGCGCGTGCTGCCGGAGCGCGTGCGCCCCTTGAGCCTGCTGCGCCGCCAGCTGGTGGACCTGGACTACCAAGAGACCATCAACTTCAGCTTCGTCGAAGAGCGCTGGGAGCGCGAGCTGGCGGGCAACACCGACCCGGTGCGCGTGCTCAACCCCATCGCCGCGCCGCTGTCGGTCATGCGCTCGTCGCTGCTGGGCAGCTTGATCGCCGTGCTGCGCCACAACCTGGCCCACCGCGCGCCGCGTGTGCGCTTGTTCGAAACCGGCCGCGTGTTCCTGCGCGACGCCAGCGCGACCGACGGCGCCTTGGAAGTGGCCGGTCTGCGCCAGCCCCGCCGTGTGGCCGGCTTGGCCTACGGCCCGCTGGACGGTTTGCAGTGGGGTGGCAAGGACCGCCAGGTCGATTTCTTCGACGTGAAGGGCGACGTGGAGGCCCTGCTGGCCCCGCGCCGCGCCACCTTCGTGGCGGCCGAGCACCCGGCGCTGCACCCGGGCCGCAGCGCCCGCGTGGAGCTGGACGGCCAGCCCATCGGCTGGGTCGGTGAGTTGCACCCGCGCTGGCGCCAGGGCTACGAGCTGCCCCAGGCCCCGGTGCTGTTCGAGCTGGACTTGGACGCGCTGCTGCAGCGCCCCGTGCCCGCCGCCAAGACCTTGCCGCGCCACCCGGCCGCGCTGCGCGACCTGGCCGTGGTGGTGGGCGAGGGCGTGACCCACGACGCGCTGATGGCCGCCGTGGCCGCCGCCAACGACCCCATCGTGCAAAGCGCCCGCTTGTTCGACGTCTTCAAGCCCGCCCAACCCACGGCCGACCTGGCCGCGGGCGAACGCAGCTTGGCGCTGCGCATCGAGCTGCAAGACGAGAGCGCCACGCTGACCGACGAACGCATCGAACAGGCCATGGCCGCCGTCACCGCCAGCCTGCAAACCCGCGTGGGCGCCCGCCGCCGCGGTTGATCGAAGGACCCCAAGCCATGACCGATTCGCTCAAGCCCTCGAACCTGATCGCTTCGATCGAGACCCCGACGCTGACCAAGGCCGAGTTGTCGGAGATGCTGTTCGACAAGCTCGGGCTGAACAAGCGCGAGGCCAAGGACATGGTCGAAGCCTTCTTCGACCTGATGGGCGAAAGCCTCACGCGCGGTCGCGAGGTCAAGTTCAGCGGCTTTGGCAACTTCGGCCTGCGCCGCAAGGCGGCCCGGCCGGGCCGCAATCCGCGCACGGGCGAGTTGATCCCCATCGAGGCCCGCCAAGTGGTGACCTTCCACGCCAGCCAGAAGCTCAAGGACCAGGTGCAGGGCGACTGAGCGGCCTGGCGCTAGCATCCCCGCCCCTGTCGCCCCCAACTCGGCCGCTTGCACCCCATGGACAAGACGTCGCTCCCCGCCATTCCCGCCCGCCGGTACTTCACCATCGGCGAGGTGAGCGAGTTGTGCGGCGTCAAGCCCTACGTCTTGCGCTATTGGGAGCAGGAGTTCACCCAACTGCGCCCGCAAAAGCGCCGCGGCAACCGCCGCTACTACCAGCACCACGAGGTGCTGCTCATCCGGCGCATTCGCGACCTGCTGTACGACCAGGGCTTCACCATCAGCGGCGCCCGCAACCAACTGGCCGATGCCTTCGCGTCGCCCGTGACCTTGCAGCCCTCACCGGCCGAGACCGAGGGGCCGATCGGTTGGGCTGAATTGCGTTTCGAGTTGGAGCGTTTGAAAGAAACCCTCGCGGATTAGGCTATACTGCGAGGCTTCGTCGGGGTGTAGCGCAGCCTGGTAGCGCACTTGCATGGGGTGCAAGGGGTCGCGAGTTCGAATCCCGCCACCCCGACCATAGAGAAAAAGGCAAGGGCCTGGAGTCGCAAGACTCCAGGCCCTTCGTCCTTCTGAGCTGCTGGTCACCGTTCGGTCACCGTTTGCAGCAAGGCAGTTTCCGGTCGATGCAACGTCACCCCTAGCAGGCGGCGACTTGAAGCTGCATCGGTCTATGTGCTTCCGGCGATGGACCCCTCAATTTCCCTGAAGCAACCCAAGGTTTGCCTGCAGGCATGGGCCAGTGGCTCGTTGGTCGTAGGTCACCAAAGTGATTACGACTTGCGCCACAGTTCTACGACTGGCAGTCGCTTGTTGTTGCGACTGGCTTAGCTCCAAGTAGCGCAAAGATGCGCGCTCCAAGCTGTGGATCGACCGCTTGCGGCTGGTGTTGGTCAGCGCGGCTGTCCCTACGGGCTGAAATTGCCCAAGAGCGGGTGCTCGGCCAGAAGGGGCGAATGACCGAGCCAGGCTGGGAGCAGTCCTCCACTCACTACGGCCGAACGGCTGCATCCCTGCGATTTGCGGACGCCCAGTCTCACATCTTGAGAGCGTGAAACGCATCGGCTTGGGTCTCCTGGGGCAGGCACATTCCGTGGGAACGCTTGTGAAGCGGCCCAATCCGCGCTGGCTCGAACTTAGCTGGGGCGCTGGCGTACCATGTTTTGAGAAAGCCCTCATCAGGCGTTGATCGCCGCAACGGGCGGCCTGTCGCCACCAGAGGGACCGCACATCCGCGGAGATCCATTTGGCTTACTCGCAGCACGACCTATCGCCGTACAGCAGCCATGTCCTGGCCATGCACACGGGTACCATCTCGAAGATCGACGAGGAGATCGACGCCGTCATGGGCGCGGCCATGATCGTCATCAACGACGTCGTCGAGTTGCCGAGCAGAGTGACCCATAGCGCAAAGGTTGCGGGCAGTATCACCAAGACGGATTTCATCGCCCCCTGGGGAATTCGGCCGGGCTTGCGCAGCGCGGCGTGCATCTACGAGGAAGATCGCCCGGTGACTTGGCTGCCGATGGGCGCTGCCAAAGACCGGCTGCACCATCTATTGATGGTGACCGTGACGAAGGGTGGCCTGCTGCTGCTGACGACGACGGATGCTGACCACCGAGCCGCGTTGCTGCAGCACCTGCAGTTCGACTATTTCGCCAACTGGAAACCGGTATCGCAGGCGGTCCTGGTGAAGGCCTTGGTCGAGGGCGAAAAGTTGAAAACGCTCTGGCTGACCGGCGTCCATCGGGACACGGGCATCAAGCCGACGTCCAAGATCATCTCCGGCTCGGACCTGGTCGACGCCATAGACCCGATGAACGACGCCAGCTTCCTTGCAGGAGCCGTGAGGTCGACCAAGGGCGGTGTCAGCCTGCGCAACTCGTCGGTGTGGACGGGACCGAATAGCAACCTTCAGACTTTTGAAGCGCGCACCGTGAACCTCTTGACCTTGGTGGACTTGGCCATCCAGGCCAAACCCGGATCGGAGCTTCAGGTCCACGGTGCGCTCGCAAGCTGGGTCGATGATCTTGCCAACGTGAATGGCTGCTATGCCGTGTCGCAGGCCGACCATGAGACGTTGGACGGCGCAAGTGGACGAGCCAAGGCAAAGGCACTTGCTGACCAGTTCCGAGTGGAGCTGAACGCGCTGGGCGCATCGGCAGGCCAGCCTGCCTGCGCCTTCGCCGTGCTTGTCACGGAGATCAAATCGTCTAAGACGGCCGTCGTCGAGGTGGAGCCCTACCTAGTGGACGGCAGGATTCAATATCTCGTCGCGACCATGCCTGCAGCGCCCTTCAACGAGTGGGCGAGTGCGATCTCAGAGTCCTCGGCCCTGCTTCGTGCCTACTACGACAGCGGCCATACGATCACGGGCGGCACGCTGGCGCTGGTTCGCCGGCAGGAGTCGCCGTTCAAAGGGTTTGTTTACGGGAACTTCAACAAGTACAACGTGACGCAGGAGAAGCCGCCGGCTCCTGTGACGCTGAAAAACGGCAAGAAGGTCTCGGGTGCGGTGCCGCTCCTGGACATGATGACGGATACCGATGAGAGCCTCTTCAAGTGGATCTTCAAGGAGGGGCTGACCTTGTTGGGGCTGAAGAAGCCATCGCCAAAAGGGGTCTGGCTGTACTGTGACGATGGCGCCAGCGAGGTTGCCGACTTTGTCCATCTGGACGTGGAATCGAAGCCCAAACGGTTGACGTTGGTCCACGCCAAAGGCGCCGATAGCGATTCAGGTGCGCGCCAGGCAGCCCCCGGCCCCTACGAGCTGGTCGCAGCCCAGGCCATCAAGAACTTGCGCGCTCTCGACGCGCAGCTGCTGCTGGATCGCATCAGGGAACGCCTGAAGAAGAACGGCTCCAAGCGCATCTGGGACCAGCCGTGGGCGGTGAACTTGGCACCCTTGCCGGATGCCAAGGCCTTCGAAGCGGCTCTAGGCAAGCTGGGCACGAACTATGACTGTGAGGTCATCATCGTCCAGCCCCATGTCCGCAAGAGCGACTTCGTCAAGCGGGTCGGTAGTGCTGACACAGTGGGCGCCAGCCAGCTAAGGACGCTGCTGTTCGGCGTGGAGTCGCTGGCGCGCGCGGTGAACGCGGAGTTCCGCGTGGTGGCCGACAGGATCTGACCCGCGTTCCGGCGGCGCAGTCTTCGCTCAGGCCACGGCCCTGGGCGTGCGATCTTGGCCCCGCTGCGGGCCTCCAAGCCCGCTAATGGAGTCGATAAGCGGCCATAACGTTTGGCCGTCTGCCTCAACCCCGGCAGCGCACATCGTTGGTCCTGCGAGGCTAGGCAAGCCGATGACGCCTTCTTGTCCCTGACCGTGAACCTGGCGACCTGCAGCGGAAGACCGCTATCGCTGCAAACCGGCTGTTGAGGCTTGCGCAGACTTGCGGCTGCCATGGGTCGCAAAGGGTCATCGCAACGAGCAGCAAAGCGCCAGGTCACAGGTCAGCAACTTCGTCGCACATACAAGCTAGCTGTTACTGCTCTGTCGCGAAGCCGGGCGATCTGCGGCGAATCACAAGGCAAGTCCATTGTTCCCCGGCCGTGACAGAGCAACTGCTGTGGCGCAAGCCGTTAGCCTTTGTCGTCTGACGGGCGCTCGTCGACGATGGCGTTCGATTGGTCGCCGGTCGTTTCAGGTGAAGGGCGAGTGCCTTCAAACCAGGTGTCCGGATCTAGCCCTGCCTCATGGGCTTGGATGTCCAAGATCCAAGTTAGGCATCCGCGTGGCGGATTAGCCGGAACGCCGGTTGCTCGTTCTCCCATCAGGAGACGCGCCGGAAGATGCTCAGGCTCTGATGCGGCCGTTGAGCTGCTGGCTGGATGAGCCTCGGTGGCCGAGTTTGCTGAGAGTTGTCCATGGCCCGAGTTTTCTTCAGTGCGGGATGGTGGGCTGCACATGCGGCGTTGCTTTCGAGACTGGTCATTTGGCACCGAGTCGTTCGGGTCCTCGGTGATCTTGTGCAGTCATCTGCTCAGCTCAAACAGCTGTGCTGGCCGATTCGCGCCACCCCTCTTTTCGCCCTCGATGGGGTGGACCAAACCACGATCGCTCAGCTTGCGCCGGAAGCTGGATTTGTCCAGAGCGCGACCCAGGATCCGCTCACAGATGGACTGCAGCTCTCCGAGGGTGAATGCCCTTGGCAGGAAGCCAACTGGTAGTTCCAAGTCGGCAACTTCTTGCCGCGTCCGTTCGACCGCCAGGGCGACCAGCTCCCGGTGATCAAAGGCCAGCTTGGTGTCAGTCACGGCGTCCTCAACTCCGCGCCAAGCCAAATCACTGAGGCGCTTACCCGCCAATGGTTGGACAGCTGTTTGCCACACCAACGCGCGATAAACCACGCTCAACGCCCACGGCGATCGGTCGTGGTCCCGGTGCTTCCCTCCCACTGCGACTAGCTGCCGCATGAAAGGGAGCTCCAGGGCTAAGCGCTCGTGCATCACGCGTCTCGCACCACCCTCTAAGTCCTCATCGAGATCAATCCTGAGCACGCCACCTGGTAAAGCCCAGTGACCTTGGTACGGCTGGGCCTCACGCTTGCCGAGCAAGACGTGGAGCCCTTGGTCGTTCAAGCCCAAAACGCACACTTCAAGGCGGGTGAACGGCATTGGGTGTTTGGGGCGCGCGTCCTGGTACTGGGTCATGGCGAACTTGATAGTTGCAAAGCACAACGAAGTGTGCCACACTCCGTTCGTTGCGAAATGCAACTAACAAAGAGATCACGAAATGAGACTCTCCTACGACCTGATCGGCGATATCCACGGGCACGCCGCCAAGCTCGAAGCCCTGCTGAAGAAGCTGGGCTACGTCCGCACCGCTGAGGGCTGGAAGGCCCCGGCCGGTCGCAAAGCTGTGTTCGTGGGAGATCTCATCGATCGCGGTCCCGAGCAAATGAAAGTTGTCGACACGGTTCGCCGAATGGTCGAGGGCGGGCAAGCTCACGCCGTCATGGGCAACCATGAACTCAACGCCATTGGGTATGTCACGCCTCGACGTGATGGCCCAGGCTTCCTACGCAACCACTCGGCAAGCAAGAAGGCCCAGCACGCCGAGTTTCTGGCTCAGGTGGGTGAGGGAAGCGCCAAGCACAAGGAGATCATCGACTGGTTCCGCACCCTGCCTCTTTTCCTGGACCTCGGCGCCATTCGTGCTGTCCACGCTTGGTGGCATGCCCCCTACATCGACCAAGTGGGCGCTCAACACCTGGGAGGCCAGTCGATCAATGACGACTTCTTGCACGCTGCCTTCACCAAACACAGCCCTGAATGGAGGGCCGTCGAAGGGATCTGTAAAGGTCTGGAAGTCCGACTGCCCGAGGGCGTTTCGTTCCGGGACCACTCTGGGGTAGAGCGATTTGAGGTTCGCACCCGCTGGTGGATGGGCGACGACGTCAGCCTGAGGGACGTCGCCATCCTGGATGAGGAACAACGCTTGCAACTCCCAGAACACCCCATGAAGGCAATGACTGACAGCTACGAAGCCCGCACCATCACTGACATCCCGGTCTTCATCGGTCACTACTGGATGCAAGGCACGCCCGTCATTCAGGACCACAAGGTTGCCTGCCTGGACTGGTCAGCTGCTAAGGAAGGTCCTTTGGTCGCCTACCGCTGGGATGGTGAGCAGGTACTGAGCAATCACAAGTTTGTTTGTAGTCACTAAGTCGGAGGAGGTCCTATGACCGAAGCAGAGGAAAGGGAGTGGATCGAAGCCATCTGCCTCGAAGCTGACAAGCTCGTCGAGGAGACCGGGATGGACTGGTTCGTAGCTGCACAGAGGTGCATGAACAGATCCATTTACGAACCAGTTCCGGCCGAGTCATCCAAGTTGAATTCCGTCCCGCAGATCGCGGGATGAGCGATTCATTGCTCTAGCAGCACCACGAAGCCGGCTTCACACCGCAGCTAACCCAACGGCTCTGCAGAGACTTTTTCCTCCACTAACGGCGCCGGATTTACCGACCACTTGCCAGGGCGCCTCACCTCACTGGCTAAAGCGTTGCGCTGCGATGTCCCGCCTGCAGCTCGACTTGCTTCTCCGCTCGGGCGGGCACCGGAGAAACCATGAAAACCACCGTTGTCGCATCACCCGCTTTTGAGCTCACGGCCGAGCTCACCCCCAACCGAGCGGGCATCAACCTCACCCTATCGACCCGGATCCCGGTGGCCAACCATCCTGTCGCCATCCCGAAGCTGCAAGTCAACCTGACCCCCAGCGAACTGACTGAACTTGCCGCTTGGTTTCAAGAAGCGGTTGATCGTTTCGCCCCTGACCAGGACGAAGGCGAAGCGACAGGCACAGAAGATCGGGAGACCTCCTCTTTCGACTGGTTCGAGGTTGACGAGGGCGATACCTTGACCCCGCGGGGGCATAAAGATCCCGAGACCCGGGGGGACCTCATGGACATCCAAATCCCCGAGGACCTCGACAACGTCACATTGCTTCGCATCCTGGACAGCAACACACCCATCTCTGACTGGGCGGCAAAGCAAGTCGTTGAGGCTGCCGAGTACTTCTTGGAGGAAATGCGTTCCCTCGAGCGCAAGTTGACTCCCGCGGAACGCGAGCGCGTTCAGGCGGCCCACGACCAGATCGAAGGCCATGGAGACAGCTGGCGCGACTGGGTACGGTACATGCCTACCAGCGAGGGCGACACATTGGTCTCGGCTTTGCAGAACTGGCTGAACGAAGGTCCTGACACGGAAGAGTGGGCGCACTTTCCTGATCACACCACCGGTCAAAGGATTGCCTATCGGTACTTCGACAACATGCCCGTGTCGGACTTGGACGCTCTAGGAGTGATCACGGTCGAATGAGACCATCCAGGCAGCAGCTACATGGCCGCAGAACTCAAAACCAGCCCAGAGGAGGCCAATCAGGCAGCCATGGAGCTCGGGCTCGCATGCAGGTTTTGCCGTCCAGGCGATTCAATCACCGCCGATGGAGGCATCGAGGAATGAGCGCCCATCGAAGTCCCTCGGACCTCAAGGTGCGCTGGGCAGAAGCATCTGGCCCTGAGTTCGAAGCGAGCTGGCTTGATGCTAGTGCCACGTCGCTCAAAGGCATCCCTCCCATGCCAGCGCGCTGCGCCAACTTGCCCGTCTCCGCGTGGCCCTTGTCCTGGCAAACGATGCACCGATCGGCATGGGTGCAATCGGTGTGGGCAAGGTTGCAATTCGCCTTGCAACATCCGGTGGATACCGTCGAAACCCCCGGCGGTCGCGCGCACGTCGCACTCGGCCTCATGAGGTTCTCAGAATCGTCGGATGGGCGGCTCGCTTTCTCTCGCTGGCGTCGGACCTACAAGGGGATGGTGTGGATGCCCCCCCAGTCACCGGCCGAGGCGCTGATTGAGTTCGAAGACTTGCCCAACGGGCACACTTGGCAGGCCGATCTCTACGCCGCTTGCGCCTTCGAGATCCACCAGGCCGAACGGGCGGCCGGCCGAACACCAAACTCTGGGTACATCCACGCCTACGTCTACCGCTGTGTGGCCCCCATGCTCCGCGCGCTGCGCCAGCAGCCCGAGTGGCGCACCCTGGGCCGCCGCATCCAGGATGGGCTTCAAGTTGACCGCGCCAGCATGGCCCGAGCACGACGCATGCTCCGATTCGATCGCGGATCGAGACCCTGCACGATTGACCTCTACAACCTGAGCGTCGCCAATCGCCAATTGTTTGATCGCGCTGACCAAGATCCTGGCACTTTTCCTGGCGCGGAGTTGATGCTGGGCACCCTTCTTCGCGTCCAGAAGATTGCCCCACAGCTCAACCCGCTGACCCGCCTGCGGCGGGAGCTCATGGACACCGGAAGGGTGACCATCAAACCCAGCACATGGCGCCAGCTGCTGACACTCACGCCTGCGCACCTGCGCCTGATTGAAGAGTTCTACGAGGGCAAGGTTTGGCCGCAGGTTGTGGACTTTCTGCTCTGCCTTGAAACACTCAAATTGGAAACGCTGCCCTCACCAATGCTTCTCCGGCGCGTGTTTGCTCAGTTCGCCAATTCATCATGGCGGCATCCAAGTCACTTGAGGGAATTTGAGGCCGTCCCAAGGGACTTCGCGCATGCCGTTCGAGCAGCGGCTGCGGCGGAAGTTTCTGAGCCCGCGCTGGTGCGCGACGAGTTTCCACAGGTGGCCGACTGGCTGCGCCAGGTCGACCCTGGCCTGAGCAAACTGCAGCGCCGGGCGGGTTGGGCTTGGCTGCGTCAACGGTCGATGCAATGGCATCAGGCCCAGCATGAGCGCTGGAACCTTTCCAATCAAGGCATCCCCTGTCCCTTCGAACCCATGGAGTGGGGAGCTTTTCGTCTGGAGGCCATCCACGACGCTGTCACCTTGTTCGACGAGGGTGAGGCCATGGGGCACTGCATCTTCAGCCGACTGGATGACATGCTGAGCGGCACGAGCTTGTTGGTATCCATCAGGAGCCGGGAGGGAACGCCAGGATCGTGGAAGCGGGTGGCGACTGCTGAGTGCCACCATGACCCGGACAGAGGCTGGTTCCTGAAAGAGGCGCAAGGCCCTGCGAACCAGGATCCAGGCTCCGCTGTGCGAGACGTCGCTCAGCGCTTGGTCACTACCCTAAACCAGCAGGCCTCTGGGACGAGGTCGCGCGAGTTTTACTGCCCTCGCACGGCCTCTTTGGAAGTTCGCCAGCGCCGTGGCTGTCCGATCGGGGCGAGGGTAGAGATTCGTCTTAAACGGCTCAACAGGGCGCTACTGGAAGGGCGCTGGTTCAGCGCCGAGTCGTTCACGGACAAGTTCTGGCGGATCGAACGAAGTGACGTTCCCTTGCAGTCAACCGAGCGTGCAAGTTGGATGGAGGAGGCGGCGTCGACCTCGACGGTCTTTTCTTTGCTGGATCGTGGCTACAGCGTCACGGCCATGGATGGTCCGTTCGAGACCGAGGAAGACGCGATCTACGCGCTGGATGTGGCTTGGGAGTCATCGGAGTGAGTTGAATCAGCCGGGCGTCTAGGCACCAGCCGAGGCGGCCCATACTTGTGCGCCCCCTTGGCATGGGGTGCTGGACTCAAACAACGATTCAAGAGGGAGTTGAGGGGATGGATGAAAGCAAGGGTGGCCAAGCGCAAACCGTGGAGTTTGTTGATTTGCCCGAAGGTCGAACTGAGTCTTTGAGTCGCCTTCGGTCTTGGCTTCGACGCAGGTGGCGCGGAGTTGCTTTGACGCTTGCGGCCGTTGGCTTGATGGTTGGTGGCTGGCTCGTCAATGAGCGCGTTGTGCAGCCTTGGCGTGATGAACAGGCAATTCAACTGGCCATTGAAGCATTGGAGGAAGACCGGCGAAACCTGATCAATGCTTGGAGCAAGCACTGGTCCAGTGAGGAGCGGCTCATCAAGATTTCGAGGGAACTGAAGGCTGACTCAAAGTCCGGCACCCTTGTCATGAAAGAGGGTTTCGCCGCAGCTCTCAGACTTGCAATTCGGCAAGGCAGCGCAGCCGCCCACCTCGAGCTAGGGCGCGCCCATCGAAGTGGCGCCATGGTGCAAAAGGATCCCAGCGTCGCACTTGCTCACTTTCAACGGGCAGCAGAGTTGCTGCGCGCAGCCTTGTTGATAGGCGATCCCGATGCGCAGTGGTTACATGCCCAAATGATGGCGGAGGGCTTGGGAATGCTGTCCGACGAGGAAGCCGCCGAAAAATTGGCTCTCCTGTCAGCCAAGTCGATCTCTTCATGGCACGTGTCGAAACTGTCTGAGGCGATGCGCAAGGGTGATCGCCCTTTTACTAGCAAGCAAAGCGCGCAGCTTGCGGCTCAGGCGCTTGAACGATCCTGGACTGCCGGGGTGAAGGATATTTACTTTGAGGGACTCTTGGCCTGCATTGGCAACCAAGGGGACGAGCTAACAGTTTCGGCAGGCGACGGGATCGAGCAGAAATGCGTTGAAGGTTGGCTTGGCAGAGCTGCCAAAGTGGACGTTCCAAGAGCTGCAGGCTATTACGGTCTGCTGTTGGTTGTCAGAGGCACTGATGCAAACCGCGGTCTGAGTTGGCTGAACAAGGGGGTTGGTCTTTTGAATTGGCAGCAAAGGCTGGTAAGGGCCTTAACTGTCGCGACGCTTGCCGAGACCCAGGACAAAGCCGAGATTGATGGGTTACGCGCTGTTTTTCTAGAAGGGTTCAAGCGCGACAAGGACTTCGCGCGAAACCTATGGAGCGATGTTCCTCCCGCCGAAGCGTTCACAAAGGAGCAGTGGGTGAGGCTAGGTGTCGCTATCAGTCAAGCGGCATTTCCGGATGCGATCGACAAGATTGGTCATGGACTCGCCGAAGAATTCAACTCCACACAAGGCACCCATTTTGGATTTCTGATCGTAGGTTTTGCGCAGGCAGCCGAATTGAGAAGTCAAGAGGCATCACGCCAACAAGTGAAGCCTCAAGCCAAGGCCAACAGTGCCCCTGCCCCTGCCAACCAGGGCTCGCGAGCAGACGGCGCAGACCTACTCGCAGACTTGATGGGCAGGCCAACGGCTGACGCTGTGGATGGTTCACAGGTTGCGGATCCTGACCAGCAGGAGAAGACGGGCTACGTTACAGGCTCAAAACGCCTGGCCACTGGAGGTCGCTCATCCTTCACCATCGACAACTCCCGGGGTGGAGGCGATGCACTCGTTAGGCTGTACCGAGAAGGTGGCGGCTCCGCAGTGCGCAGCGTGTTTGTCAAGAACGGTGAGAAGTTCAAGCTGCAGGGGTTGGCAGCGGGCCGTTACGTGATGCGCTATCGGTACATGGGCAGCACCAAGACCTACGAGGCGGATCAGGTGTTCGACTTGCAGGAGGTCGACGAGGCCGATGGCGTTCGCTTTAGCAACGTTCGAGTCACCTTGTACCAAGTGCAGGGCGGCAATATGCGCACGAAGGAAGTGCCGTCGGAACAGTTTTGAGGGGCGAATTTTGAAGTTGGGCAAACCGGGCCTTGCGACCTGGCTGATCGTTGCGGCCTTAGCCCTTTGGTCTTTGATTATTCAGCTCAGGCTTGACTCCCTCTTGAGTCCAGGGGCTCCGATCTACGTCTTGGAGCCATCCACGGGGCGGGTTTGGGTCCTAGATGAAGTCATTAACCTGAGTGTTGACAAGAAGTCGACATGGCGCTTTGCCTTTGAGGGTGAGGGGCAATGGAGAGTGCCTGACAACCTTGCTCACCCACTAGGCAAGCTGCACCAATCTGACTCGTGGTGTGAACGCCTCGTGCCGGATCAGATTGCCTGTGTTGAGTTTGATGAGTTGGATACGTCCGACCTCCAGTTCCTTCACTATCAACACCTTGGCCCCTCAGACCAACCGGTGTTCCCGGGCTTCAAGGACTTGGTTGATTTGGTTCAGCGAAGGACGGCCAAGCATGCGGCTGACGGGCCTCTGGTCTTTCATGCAAGAGCAACGCTGGTCAATCAGCCCGAAGGGCATAACAAGCGAGCTCATCTTGTGCCGGTTGAGCATGTCGTTGTTTTCCAGAAGCAGGCCTCATTTGTTTTTGAACGGGCAGTCGGGTTGCGCGTCTCTGAGGCTGATATCTAGGGTCTTCCTAACCAGTAGGCGGAGGAGACATCGATCCACGCAGATGGCATTTCTAGATGGTGTCCGGCAGGCGGAACAAGCAACCGGGCTAAAGGTGCTTCCATTGCTCCGTCAGGCAGAACAGGGTGATGTGCCTCTGTTCCGCCCGACGGACCAATTCAGATGGACTTAGGTCCGTCTGACGGACTAAGCGCCGCGTTTTGAATCTGTGAGTAGGCTCCGCGCCGAAAGGTGGACTGAACCCCTGCGTCGTAGCTGGGGTGGTGATCCAGCAAGCGCCAGGTGACAGCGAACCAGCTGGCTTTGTTGGGGCGATGGCCTTTCACGGTTTCGACGATCAGCTCCGAGTTGAGGAGTTCGCGCTTGGCCCGATCGATCACGTCCGCCGAGCGCCACCCGCGCTTGAGCAGGTGAGCTCTGCTGGCCAAGAGCTGCCCGTTGTTGTCGGGTCTGAGCTGGCGGGCGAGTTCGAGTAACAGCGAGCGCGCGGTGTGGCTGAGGTTCAGGTAGGCCGTGGAATCCATGACGAGCCAGGGCATCGCAACAAAGCCGCCGGGCTCCCGACTGAGATCGCGCTTGCTGCGACCTCGGCGTCCGTTTGCCATTCATCAGCCTCCTCCCCGGTTGTGACGCGCGAGGTACTGGTAGAGACCTCGTAGCTCGGCCTCGGGCATGCTGTGAGGGTCGGGATTTGCGCCCAGTGACGAGTGCCGTTCGAGCAGGACGGTCAGTTCTTTCTGCCAACCTGTCGGCAGGTCCTGGGAGCCGCTGGGCTGGTCGAGCTTGGGGGCAACTGGCATGTCATCCGAGCCGTCGCAAGATGGCGGCCACGGCTCTGCAACCTGCGCCGCTGATGTGGCCAGGGCGTGTCGGGACTTGTTGGTCATTGGGTGCCCTTGTTTGCGGTCGGCACCGATTGGGACGCCCGGGAGCTTCTGCCTTCAGTGGCCAGCTTGGCCCAGTACTCGCGCACATCGGCCAAGCGCCAGCGGGTCATGCGCGGCTGCTGGATGGCGGGCTTAGGGGCTTCGCCGGCTGCTACACGTGCCAACCACCAGGAAATGCCCATGTTGCCAATGGCCGCACAGGTCCGGGCGTTGATCAGCACAACGTCTTGCAGTGCACTGGGAAGTACTTCGGGAAGATTTCGCTGGCGTGGTTGATGGTTGTCCATCTGGGCTCCTGATTTGCTGTTGGTCAGGCGCCGGCTGCACACACCACGGGTTGAATTCATCGAACCCCCGTGGTGTACGCTTGTGACGTCATCCGTCGAAAGTTGACATGCGCTCCGGCGCTCCGAAGGGCCAACGTCTGTCAGGACGTCGGCCCTTCACCTTTTTTGGATTTGGCAGGATCTGTCAATCTCACACTCGGTCGAGTACGACCTTGTGTGTTCAAGCAGTTCCGTTTCAATCCAAGTAGGCGAAAGAGAGCGTATTGGGGACCCACCGGCCAAAGCAAGCGCCGCATGTATGCGGCGTCTGTTTGGCGTTATGTTGGAGCTGAACGCCGAAGTGGGTGCACGTTGCCGGCTGGTGCGTTCGCACTCAGGAGGCTTTCCAGGTGCTGCCCCAGTGCGTCGAAGGCGAGCTTCTGTTCGGCCTCACGGCGGTCGCGGATGTAGATCCGCGCGACTTTGCTTTGCAATTTGTGATTCAAGCACTCGTCGATCACGTCGGTGCTGAAGCCCAGCCGCGCGAGGATGGTCGCGGCGGTGCGGCGCAGGTCATGCAAGGTCCAAGCGCCGCCTTCAAGCGCCAGGGCTTCTGTGCCCTTGGCGCGGTTCTTCATGCGCTTGTCGGCTGCTCGCTGACGGTCGGCGATTTGCTTGCCCAGACTTTTGACGCACACCGGTTTGACTCTGCTGCGATCGGGGAACAGCCAGGCGCTTGGTTTGCCGCTTTCGTCCAGCTCGCGCAGGCTGGCAAGCTCTTCTAGGCAGGTCAATGCAAATTCACTGAGGTGGATGGTGTGTTCCCGCTGGTTCTTTGTGTCGGGTAGGTGCCAGGTGCGTGCTCCCATGTCGACGACGCCGAACTTGGTGTCTGCGGCATCTGCCACCGAGCGAAGCTGCGTCGTCTGGGCGCGACTGGTGTGAGCGTCGGCCCAGGTCGCGCCCATGGCCTCGCCGACGCGTGTGCCGGTGGAAAGAATGAGCCCGAGCGCGCAGCGGCTTCGAGGATGGAGGCGTGCCGAGGGCAGGGCGGCCCACAGTTTGCGTAACTCGGCATCGGACAGCACGCGCTCGCGCTCGGTGTCCTTGCCGCCGATCTTGCGGCGCTGAACACCCTCTAAAGGGTTGCTCGGGATGATGGCTCGCTCCACCGCAAAGCCAAGCATTTGCCGCAGATCTGTGAGCAGCATGTTCGCTGTGCGTAATCGGCCGGCTGCCTTGCGGGCGTCCAAGATGGTCAGCAGGTCTTGTCGTGTCAGATCGGCGGCAGCAAGGTCCCCGATGCAGGGGAACACGTGTCGCTCGAACTGGGCGGCGACAAAAGCGCCGCCGTCTTTTCGACCGATGCGCTTGCCATCTGCGCCAAGGTGGGGTTGCAGGTCGGTGTCTTGCCAGCGCTTGAAAAGCTGCCGCACGGTGAGGCGACGCGATGCGGCTAGCGAGGCTGCTGCTGCCTCCTCTTGCAGGCGCCGTGACTCGGCTTCGGCAGTAAGGCGCTTGGTTTCAATGGCGGCTGCATCCGCGGCAGCTTGGGCTTCAAAGTGCTCACGCAGATCTTTGTGGCCACCGACGTAGAGGCGGCTCCATTCGGCAGCTATGGCGTAGGCCTGTGCCACGGTCAGGCCTCCACTTTGGCCCTTGGGGCTGTAGCTTCCGATCGGCAAGAACGGTCGGCGGCCTTTGGAGGCTGTGTAACGAAAGTAGAAGAGGCGTTCACCAGCCGGCGTGATGCGCCCAAGAAACACGCCAGCGCCGCGGGCGAAGGGCTGTGAAAGCCACTGTTCCTGGTTGGTGGGCTTGGCCTGCATCGCGCGGTCTGTGATCGTCGGCATGTCTGCTCCAGGTGGTCTTGGTCACCGTCTGGTCACCGTTTGACGCTGGATCTAAGTGTAGCTATACGACTGCATGCGCTCCTTGGAATTCCATAAACCATTGAATGTCATGGATTTTCTTCGAGATCTTGATTTGGATTGGGTGGTTGTGAAATGAGCTTGTGTTGCATGGGGTGCAAGGGGTAGCGAGTTCGAATCCCGCCACCCCGACCACTTATCAGAAGAGCCAACGGGCCTGTTCCACAAGAACAGGCCCGTTGTCTTTTCCGGCGCCATTTCACGCGTGCGGGGGCACCCGATGAACGGCGGATGCAAGGCCGAAGCAAGCTCCGTATACTGGATAAAAACACAGTATCCAGATCCCGCCACAGTCTTCGGCGGGGTGGCTTTCCATCGGCTTGTTCTCGGGGGCGCCGTGCCTGCCCATCTCCTCGTTCCTTCGGGCCCTGCGCCCTTCCCGGCGATGCCGGGCTCGTTCGATCTTTTCGATCGGCCTCGCGCGCAAGCGCTGCCGGCCCCGGTCGACCCCTGGCAGCACGACCCGCGTGTGTGGCGCGCCGCGAGCCTGCGCAGCAACGCCAGTCCGTGTGTGTCCAGCGGTTTTGCCGCCTTGGACGCCGAGCTGCCTGGCGGCGGTTGGCCCACGCGCATGCTGTGCGAACTGCTGATGGAGGCGCCCGGCACGTGCGAATGGCGCTTGCTGGCGCCGGCCCTGCGCGCCTGGGCCGCACCGACCTTGCCGTCCGTTCGGGCCGCGCGCCGGGCGCGCCGGGTGCCGGCTGCGCTTGCTCGGCCGGTGCTGCTCGTCAACCCGCCGCACGCGCCGCACGTGCCCGGCCTGGCCTCGCAGGGCTTGGCGGGCCTGCGCTGGGTGTGGGTGGCGCCGGAGGGCGCGCGGCACAGCCTGTGGGCGGTCGAACAAGCCATTCGTGCACAAGCGGCGGCGGCCGTGCTGGCCTGGCTTCCCGAGGCCCGGCCCGAGCAGTTGCGGCGCTTGCAGGTGGCGGCCATGGCCTCGCCTGCGCCGGTGTTCTTGATGCGCCCTGAGAGTGCCGCGTCGCAAGCCTCGGCCGCGCCCTTGCGCGTGCGCGTGAAAGCCGGCTCGCCTTGGGCGCTCCAGGTGCAGGTGATCAAACGGCGTGGGCCGCCGCAGGCAGGCTGGATCTCGCTGCCCGCCGTGCCCGAGGCCTTGTCGCCCTTGCTGACCGCCCGCATGCGCCGTGGGGGGATGCCGCCCTCGCAGACCGATGCGGAGGCGCTGCGCGATGTCCAGGTGTCCCATGACGCCCCAGCCCCATTGGCTCGCACTGCGCAGTCCGCGCACGGCTGAGGCGCTGGTGCCCCACCTGCAGGGCTTGGCGTGGTGGGCCTTGCGCTTCAGCCCGCGGGTGACCCGGCAGGGCGAGGCCGTGCTGGTGGAGCTGGGCGCGAGCCTGCGCCTGTTCGGCGGGCTCAAGGCCTTGCACGCGCGCGTGAAGGCGCAGGCGCAGGCCGAGTTCGAGGTGCAAGCGCTGGCCTGGGCGCCCACGCGCCTGGGCGCCTTGGCCTTGGCGCGGGGCGGGGTGGTGAACGGGCTCACGCGCCCCTTGGCGCCCTTGCTGGACCGCCTGCCCCTGCACGTGCTGGAGGCCGTGCAGGCCCACCGGCCCATGCTGGCACGCCTGGGCTGCCGCCGTTTGGGCGAGGTGCGGGCCTTGCCGCGCACGGCCTTGGCGCGGCGCTTCGGCCCCGAGTTGTTGGCCGCCTTGGACCAGGCCTACGACCCTGCCGTGGACGCCGCGCAGGCCCACGTGTGGGAGCCACTGCCCGAGACCTTCGCCGTGGCGCTGGAGCTCCCCTGGCGCGTGGAGCAGGCCCAGGCCTTGCTGGCCCACGCACAACCCCTGCTGCAACAGCTGAGCGCCTGGCTGGCCGCGCGCCACCAGGGCGTGCTGCGCCTGACCCTGGCCTGGCAGCACGACGCCTTTCGGCCGCGCGACAGCGGGGAGGGCGGGGCCATTGCCCTGGCCACGGCCGCGCCCACGCGCGACCTGGCGCACCTGAACCGGTTGCTGGCCGAGCACCTGGCGCGCACCACCCTGGCCGCGCCCGCCGGGGGCTTGCGCTTGCAGGCCGACGAGGTGCACCCCCTGCCCGACGCCAGCACGGCCCTGTTCCTCGACGACGACGGGGGCGACCCCGCGGCGCGCGAGCCCCTGCACCAGTTGCTGGAGCGCCTGGCCGCGCGCTTGGGGCCCGAGCGCGTGCGCCAGCCCGTGCTGCAGGCCGACCACCGCCCCGAATGCCTGCAGCAGTGGCAAGCCTGGCGCCCTGAAGCGCCCGCGCCGGGAAGCCCGCGCGACTGGGCCGAGGCCCCGCACCCGCCCGGCGTGCAACCCACCTGGCTGCTCGACCCGCCCTTGCGCCTGGGGGTGCGCCACGACCAGCCCCAGCACCAAGGCCCGCTGCGCCTGCTGGCCGGTCCGCAGCGCTTGGCCACGGGCTGGTGGGGGGCGGGGGAGGGCGGGGCCGTGCAGCGCGACTACTACCTGGCCCACAGCCCACGCGCCGGCTTGCTGTGGGTCTACCTGGACCGCCGCACGCTGGACGCGCCCGAGTGGTACCTGCACGGGGTGTTCGCATGAGCGCGCCGGGCCGCTCCCAAGCGCGAACCCCGGCGCACGCCGTGCGGAGGGTCGTCCAGTGAGCCCCACGGCCCGCCACGTGGCCCCCCCGCAGTTGGGGCAGGACGCGCCCGCGGCCTACGCCGAGCTGCAGTGCCGCAGCCACTTCAGCTTCCTCACCGGCGCCTCTGACCCCGAGGAGCTGGTGCAGCGCGCGCAGGTGCAGGGCTACGCCGCGCTGGCGCTGACCGACGAGTGCTCGCTGGCCGGCGTGGTGCGCGCGCACGTGGCCCTCAAGCGCCTGGTGGCCGCGTGGCGCGAGCGCGCGCCCGAGCGCGACCCCGAGCTGGAGCTGCCCCACCTCATCCTGGGCAGCCAGTTCGCCGTGCACGACGACGAAGCCGGCCCCGAGGCCCCGCCGGCCTTCACCCTGGTGGCCCTGGCCTGCCAGCGCGAGGGCTACGGCCAGCTCAGCCAGTTCATCACCGACTTGCGCCGTGCCTCGCCCGTCAAGGGGCGCTACCGCCTGACCCGCGCGCACCCCGCCCTGAATGCGCCCACGCCCTTGCCGGGCTGCGTGCTGCTGCTGGTGCCCGAGCGCCGCGCCGACGACGCCGACCTGCTGGCGCAAGCGCGCTGGCTGCAGCGCCACGCGCCGGGGCGCGGCTGGTTGGGCGTGACCCTGTTGCGCGAGCTGGGCGACGAGCGCTGGCTGCAGCGCCTGCGCCAGGTCGCGGGGTTGACGGGCGTGCCCCTGGTGGCCTGCGGCGATGTGCACTTCCACGTGCGCTCGCGCAAGCCCTTGCAAGACGTCATGACCGCCATCCGTGTGGGGCGCCCCGTGGCCGAATGCGGTTTTGACTTGCAGCCGCACGCCGAGCGCCACCTGCGCAGCCGGGTGCTGCTGGCCCAGGTCTACCCCCCCGACCTGCTGGCCGCCACCCTGGCCGTGGCCGAGCGCTGCCACTTCTCGCTGGACGAACTGCGGCACGAGTACCCGTCCGAGGTGGTGCCCCCGGGGCGCACGGCCATGGCCCACCTGCGCCAACTCACGCACGAGGGCCTGCAGCGCCGCTGGCCCGCCGGGCCCGACCCGCGCTGGGTGGCGCAGGCCGAGCACGAGTTGGCCCTGATCGAAGAGCTGCGCTACGAGCACTACTTCCTCACCGTGGCCGACATCGTGGCCTTCGCCCGCTCGCGCGGCATCTTGTGCCAGGGCCGGGGCTCGGCGGCCAACAGCGTGGTGTGCTTCGCGCTTTTCATCACCGCGGTGGACCCGGCGCGCAGCACCCTGCTGTTCGAGCGCTTCATCAGCCGCGAGCGCAACGAGCCGCCCGACATCGACGTCGACTTCGAGCACGAGCGCCGCGAGGAAGTCATCCAGTACCTCTACGCCAAGTACGGCCGCCACCGCGCCGCGCTCACCGCCGTGGTCACCCGCTACCGCGCGCGCAGCGCCATCCGCGACGTGGGCAAGGCCTTGGCCTTGCCCGAACCCCTGGTGGAGGCACTGGCCAAGGACCACCACCGCTGGGGCGACGCGCTGCTGCCCCCCGAGCGCCTGGCCGCCTTGGAGGTCGAGCTGGGCCTGGACCTGGGCGACCCGCGCCTGCGCCAGCTCATCCACCTGGCGCGGCAGTTGGAGGGGCAGCCGCGGCACCTGAGCCAGCACGTGGGCGGCTTCGTGCTCACGCAGGGGCCGCTGTCGCAGGTGGTGCCCATCGAGAACGCCACCATGGCCGACCGCACCGTCATCGAGTGGGACAAGGACGACCTGGACGCGCTGGGCCTGCTCAAGGTCGACGTGCTGGCGCTGGGCATGCTGTCGGCGCTGCGGCGCTGCTTCGACCTTGTGCGCGAACTCGGCCGCCCCACCGACCTGGCGAGCATCCCCGAGGGCGACACCGCCACCTACGACATGATCTGCGCGGCCGACACCGTGGGCACCTTCCAGATCGAAAGCCGGGCGCAGATGTCCATGCTGCCGCGCCTGAAGCCCCGCTGCTTTTACGACCTGGTCATCGAGGTCGCCATCGTGCGCCCCGGCCCCATCGAAGGCGGCATGGTGCACCCCTACCTGGCCAACCGCGCCAAGCGGCCCGAGGACATCGTCTACCCCAGCGAGGCCCTGAAGGCCGCGCTGCAGCGCACCTGCGGCATCCCCATCTTCCAAGAGCAGGTGATGCAGGTGGCCATGATCGCCGCCGGCTTCACCCCTGGCGAGGCCGACCAGTTGCGCCGCGCCATGGCCGCCTGGAAGCGGCCGGGCGACCTGGCGCGCTTTCATGCGCGCATCCTGGCCGGCATGCGCGAGCGCGGCTACACCGACGACTTCGCCGAGGCCATCTTTCGGCAGATCCAAGGCTTCGCGTCCTACGGCTTCCCCGAGTCGCACGCCGCCAGCTTCGCGCTGCTGACCTACGCCAGCTGCTGGCTCAAGCGGCACGAGCCAGCGGCCTTCTTGTGCGCCTTGCTCAACTCCCAGCCCCTGGGCTTCTACACGCCCGACCAGCTGGTGCAGGACGCGCGGCGCCACGGCATCGAGGTGCGCCCGGTGGACGTGGCCCACAGCCGCGTGGAGAGCACGCTGGAGCCCCGCGACGGCGAGCCCCAGCCGGCCGTGCGCCTGGGCCTGGACCGCGTGCACGGCCTCAGCCACGCGGCGGCCGAGCGCATCGTGCAGGCCCGCGACACGGGCGGTGCCTTTATTCATCCGCAAGACCTGGCCCTGCGCGCGGGGCTGGACGCGCCCGACCTGCAGCGCCTGGCCGCCGCCGACGCGCTGGCCTCCCTGGCCGGCCACCGCCGCCAGCAGGTGTGGCAGGCCAGCGCGCTGCGCCGCATGCCGCCGCTGCTGCAGGGCAGCCTGCCGCCGGAAGAAGCGCTGGACCTGCCCGAAGCCCCCGACGGTGAGGCCGTGCTCTGGGACTACGCCGCGCTGGGCCTGAGCCTGCGCCACCACCCGCTGGCCCTGCTGCGATCGCGCCTGGCACCGCGCGGTGCGCTCAGCGCCGAGGGCTTGCGCACGCACCCCCCCGGCCGCCGCGCCACGGCCTGCGGCCTCGTCACCGTCCGCCAGCGCCCGCAAACCGCCAAGGGCACCTTGTTCATCAGCCTGGAGGACGAAACCGGCACCACCCAGGTCATCGTCTGGCCCGCCATCTACGCCCAGCACCGCCGCTTGCTCATCCAGGCGCGGCTGCTGATGGTGCACGGCGTGTGGCAGCAGCGCGATGGGGTGGGGCACGTGCTGGCCCGGGACTTCGAAGACCTCAGCCCTTGGCTCGGCCGGCTCGACCTGGACAGCAGGGACTTTCATTGAGCGAGCGCCCCGGCCGCGCGGCAACAGGCAAGATCGCGCCCCCATGGCATTGACCTTGCGCTTTCTCGACGACCTTGCCCCCCACGCGGCCGCGTGGGATGCGCTGCTGGCCCAGCAAGACGCGCCCACGCCCTTCATGCGGGCGTCCTTTCTTGACGCCCTGGGTCGAACTGGCGCCGCCAGCCCCGACACCGGTTGGCAGTTGCTGTGGCCCACCCTGTGGAGCGGCGACACCCTGCTGGCCGCCGCGCCCCTGGCCCTCAAGGGCCACTCCTGGGGCGAGTTCGTGTTCGACCAAGCCTGGGCCCGCGCCTACGCCCAGCACGGCCTGCGCTACTACCCCAAGGCCGTGGTGGCCGTGCCCTTCACCCCCGTGCCGGGCAGCCGCTTGCTGGCCGTGGACGACGCCCACCGGGCCTTGTTGGCCCGCGCGCTGCGCGACTGGACCGAAGCGCAAGGCCTGAGCGGCCTGCACCTGCTCTTCGGCAGCGAGGCCGATGCTCGCGCGCTGCAGGGTTTGGACTTCGCCACGCGCGAGCAGCCCCAGTTTCACTGGCAGCGCGACCCGGCGTGGCAAGGCTTCGACGACTTCCTGGCCGCGATGAAGCGCGACAAGCGCAAGAAGATCCAGCAAGAGCGCCGCCACGTGCGCGACGCCGGCGTGCAGGTGCGCGTGGTGGCCGGCGAGGCCATCACCGAGGCCGACTGGGCCTTTTTCTACCGCTGCTACGCCCGCACCTACGCGCTGCGTGGCAACCCGCCTTACCTGCCCGAGGGCTTCTTCCAGCAAGCCTTGAGCGGGGGCGACCGCTGGGTGCTCTTGATCGCCGAGCACGAGGATGCGCCCATCGCGGCCTCGCTGCTGGCACAAAGCGCCGACGGACGCACCGTGTACGGCCGGCACTGGGGCGCGGTGCTGGACCTGCCCTTCCTGCACTTCGAGCTTTGCTACTACGCGCCCTTGGCCTGGTGCATCGCCAAAGGGGTGCAGCGCTTCGAAGGCGGCGCCCAGGGCGAGCACAAGATGGCCCGAGGCCTGCTGCCCGTGCCCACCCAAAGCCAGCACTGGCTGGCCGACCCGCGCTTTGCCGACGCGGTCGGCCGCTTCGCCGAAGAAGAGCAGGCGGCGGTGGCGGCCTACGAGGCCGAGCTGGCGGCGCGTTCGCCGTTCAAGCCGGTCCAGCGCGGCGCGTAGCTCGGCTGAACGCTGGCGACCTCGGCCCAGCGCGCGCGCCATTGCGCCAAGAAGGCCTCGGCCAGCGCGCTTTGCGGCGGCAGCCGCGCGCCGATGTAAAGCTGCTGGCGCAATTCCTGCGCTTGCGCCTTGAGGCGCAAGGCCATCAACGCCAGCGCATCGAGCCCGCGGCCGCGGGCGCGCGTCACGGCGTCGGCCATGACGGTGTTGGGGTGCTGGCGCAGCAGCACCAGGTGCGCCTTGAGCAAGCGCATGCGGCCCTGGGCCAGGTGCTCGCAGCGCTCCAGCCATTGCCACTGGGCCTGCACGTCGAAGCCACCCAGACGCACGGGCGACTCGCCAGCGGCAATCAACAGGCCTTCGAGCATCGCGCGGTCTTGGTTGGCATAGGCCAGGTTGGCGTCGCGCATCAGCGCCTCGCGTCGCGCGCGCTCGCGCTCGTCGGGCGCGCGGTCCGGGTGCAAGCGCATGGCCGCCCGGCGGTGCAGGTCCTTCAAGGTCGGGGCCACGGGGGCGGCGTCCTCGGCCGGTGCCGCCGGCCACGCCACCGAGGGCGGCAGCGTCGGCAGGCTGTGCCGCGTCCGCAGCTTGGGCAGGCGCACCGGCGTTGCCCCTTGGGCCTGGGCCATGGCGTCCAGCGCTGCCTGCAACTCGGCCTGCAGGCTTTCCACCTCGGTCCACAGGGGCCCCAGGCGCTGCTCGTAGTCGGACCAAAACGCCAGCACCTCGTGGCTGAGCGTTTCGAACTCACGCTCCAGCGTGCTCAAGAACTGCTTGAACTCGTCCAACTGCCGCCGCCGGCGTGCCATCTCCAGCCGCCAGAGGGCGGGGTCGAGCACGGCTTGGTCGGGGTTCGGGCGCATGGCGGATTCATTGTCAGCCGCCCTGGCGCCCGCCCCCGGCGAGCGACCATGAAAAAAGCCCGCCGAAGCGGGCTTGTGGGACGCGATGCGCGCTTACTGCGACGCGGCGTCGCTGGCCGGCGCGGCGATCGCCGGGGCGGCCGGGGCACTGGCCTCGACCACCGGAGCGGCCACGGCAGCCGCCTCGGCCTTCACCGGGGCGGCCGTCATGGGCAGCAGGGGCACGATCAACAAGGCCACGATGTTGATGATCTTGATCAGGGGGTTCACGGCCGGACCGGCGGTGTCCTTGTACGGATCGCCCACCGTGTCGCCGGTGACCGCCGACTTGTGCGCTTCCGAGCCCTTGCGGTGTTCCACGCCGTCGGCGTCCTTGAAGCCTTCTTCGATCAGCTTCTTGGCGTTGTCCCAGGCGCCACCGCCCGTGCACATGCTGATGCCGACGAAGAGGCCGGTGACGATGGTGCCCATCAGCAAGCCACCCAGCGCGGCCGGACCCAGCAGCAGGCCCACCACGATGGGGGCGATCACGGGCAGCAGCGAAGGCACGATCATTTCCTTGATCGCCGCCGTGGTCAGCATGTCCACGGCTGCGCTGTAGTCGGGCTTGCGCGCGCCCTTCATGATGGCGCCGTCGGCGAACTGCTTGCGCACCTCCACCACCACCGCGCCGGCGGCGCGGCCCACGGCCTCCATGGCCATGGCGCCGAACAGGTAGGGAATCAAGCCGCCGATGAACAGGCCAATGATGACCTTGGGGTCGCTCAGGTCGAAGCTGACGTGCATGCCGCGTGCTTCCAGCGCGTGCGTGTAGTCGGCGAACAGCACCAGGGCCGCCAAGCCGGCCGAGCCGATGGCGTAGCCCTTGGTCACGGCCTTGGTCGTGTTGCCCACGGCGTCCAGCGGGTCGGTCACGTCGCGCACGGCGGGGGGCAGTTCCGCCATCTCGGCAATGCCGCCGGCGTTGTCGGTGATGGGGCCGTAGGCGTCCAAGGCCACCACGATGCCGGCCATGCTGAGCATGGAGGTCGCGGCGATGGCGATGCCGTAAAGCCCCGCCAACTGGTAGGCCACAAAGATGGCCGCGCACACGAACAGCACCGGCCAGGCGGTGGACTTCATGCTCACGCCCAAGCCGGCGATCACGTTGGTGCCGTGGCCGGTGGTGCTGGCCTGCGCCACGTGCTGCACGGGCCCGTACTGCGTGCCGGTGTAGTACTCGGTGATCCAGACCATCGCGGCCGTCAGCACCAGGCCCACGATGCAGGCGCCGAACAAGGACACCCAGGTGGCCGTGCCGCCACCGGCCAGCGCGATCTCACCGGGGAACATCGCCTTGGTGACGAAGAAGAAGGCGACCAGGCTCAGCAGGCCCGAGACGATCAGGCCCTTGTAGAGCGCCGGCATCACGTTCTTCATGCCAGGGCTGGCCTTGACGAACATGCAGCCGATGATGGACGCGAAGATCGACACGCCGCCCAGGGCCAAGGGGTACACCACCGCCGTGTGCGCGGTACCGCCCAGCACCATGATGGCGCCCAGGGCCATGGCCGCGATCAGGGTCACGGCGTAGGTCTCGAACAGGTCGGCGGCCATGCCGGCGCAGTCGCCCACGTTGTCGCCCACGTTGTCGGCGATCACCGCCGGGTTGCGCGGGTCGTCCTCGGGAATGCCGGCTTCCACCTTGCCCACCAGGTCGGCGCCCACGTCGGCGCCCTTGGTGAAGATGCCGCCGCCCAGGCGCGCAAAGATCGAGATCAGCGACGAGCCGAAGGCCAGGCCCAGCATGGGCTTGAGCGCTTCGCTCGTGGCGCCCGTGCCGCCAGTGATGGCGTAATAGAAGCCGGCCACGCCCAGCAGGCCCAGGCCCACCACCAGCATGCCGGTGATGGCGCCGCCCTTGAAGGCGACGTCCAGGGCCGGGCCGATGCCCTTGGTGGCGGCCTGCGCCGTGCGCACGTTGGCGCGCACCGAGATGTTCATGCCGATGAAGCCGCAGATGCCCGACAGCACGGCGCCCAGCACGAAGCCGACGGCGGTCGTGACGCCCAAGCCGGGCACCACGGCGATGGCGATGGCCAAGGCCACGCCGACGATGGCGATGGTGCGGTACTGACGGCCCAAGTACGCCGCGGCGCCTTGTTGAATGGCCGAAGCGATTTCCTGCATGCGGGCATTGCCCGCGTCTTGACTCAAGATCCAGCTGCGCTGGATGAAGCCGTACAACACCGCTGCCACGCCACAACCCAGGGCGAAGATCAGCGCGATTTCTGTCGTCATGCGCACCACTCCAAAGTAAAGATCGGGAACACACCGCCAACCGCACGGTGCCGTGCGCGGATTCTGTGGAGCGACACCCCTAAGGCTTGTGCGGGTTTGCCCAAAACGGGGCGGGTTAACGCCCCCGGCAATCACCCTGAGGGGGCCTCTTTAGAATGCGGGTTTTCCTCAAGCCCAGCGACCCACCATGAGCCTGCACAACGTGACCCCCGGCGCCAAGGCGCCCGAAGAGTTCAACGTCATCATCGAAATCCCGATGAACGGCGACCCGATCAAGTACGAGGTCGACGAAGACTCTGGCGCCCTGTTCGTGGATCGCTTCATGGGCACCGCCATGCACTACCCGTGCAACTACGGCTACGTGCCGCAGACCTTGGCCGACGACGGCGACCCGGTGGACGTGCTGGTCATCACCCCGGTGCCCCTGATCCCGGGCGTGGTCGTGACCTGCCGCCCGCTGGGCATCTTGAAGATGACCGACGAGGCCGGTGGCGACAGCAAGCTGATCGCCGTGCCGACCAACAAGATCCTGCCGCTGTACAGCCAGTGGAAGAGCTACGAGGACCTGAACCCCTCGCGCCTGAAGGCCATCCAGCACTTCTTCGAGCACTACAAGGACCTGGAAGAAGGCAAGTGGGTGAAGGTGATCGGCTGGGAGGGCGTGGATGGCGCCAAAAAGGAGATCACCGATGGCATGGCCGCTTGGGCCGCCAAGCAAAAGAAGTGATCGGCTGAGGTCGACAGTCCCCAAGGCATGATGCGCGGCGGCCCCAGGGCCGCCGTTTTTCATTCAGGAACCCGTCCCATGACCCTGCGCATTGCGCTTGCCCAACTCAACGTGACCGTGGGCGATTTGCCGGGCAACGCCGCCCGCATCGCCGCCGCCGCCCGAGACGCCGTGGCGCAAGGGGCGCAGTTGTTGGTCACGCCCGAGCTCAGCCTGTGCGGCTACCCCCCCGAGGACCTGCTGCTGCGCCCGGCCTTCATCGAGGCCTGTCAGGTGCAGTTGCAAGCCTTGGCCCATGAGTTGGCCGAACTTCCCATCGCGGTGGTGGTCGGCGCGCCCTGGCCCTTGGCGGCCCCACCGGTGCAAAGCCGCTCTCAGCAGGCCCCCAAAGGCTTCAACGCCGCGGTGGTGTTGCAAGCGGGCCGCATGGCCGCGCGTTATGCCAAGCGAGAGTTGCCGAACTACCAAGTGTTCGACGAGCGGCGCTACTTCGTCTCGGGGCGCGATGCCGGCGAGTCGCCGCTGGTGCTGGACGTGGCCGGTCGCCGCGTGGGCCTGTTGATTTGCGAGGACGCCTGGTTCGACGAGCCCGCGCGTGCGGCCCAGGCGGCCGGGGCCGACTGCTTGGCGGTGCTCAACGCCAGCCCGTTCCATGTTGGCAAGCCCGCCGAGCGCGAAGCCCGCATGGCCCGCACCGCCCAGGGCGTGGGCTTGCCCTTGGCCTACGCCCATTTGGTGGGCGGACAGGACGAGGTGGTGTTCGACGGCGCGTCGTTCGCCGTCGACGCCCAGGGCCAGCTCACGGCCCGCGCGCCGATGTACGTCGAGCAGCTGCTGGTGCTGGACGACGGGTTCCGCGGCGCGGTGGCGCCGCTGCCCGAGATGGAGGCGCAGGTCTGGGGGGCGCTGACCACCGGCGTGCGCGATTACCTCGGCAAGAGCGGGTTCCCTGGCGCCATCATCGGCCTGAGTGGGGGCATCGATTCGGCGCTCGTGCTGGCCATCGCCGTGGACGCGCTGGGGGCCGACCGGGTGCGGGCGGTGATGATGCCCTCGCCCTACACGGCCGACATCAGTTGGATCGATGCGCGCGACATGGCCGAGCGGCTGGGGGTGCGCTACGACGAGATCGGCATCAGCGGGCTCTTTGACGGCTTCAACGCGAGCTTGGCGCCCTTGTTCGGGGGGCGCGACCGCGACACGACCGAAGAGAACCTGCAAGCCCGCATCCGCGGCACCCTGCTGATGGCCTTGTCCAACAAGTTCGGCAGCCTGGTGCTGACGACGGGCAACAAGAGCGAAATGGCCACGGGCTATTGCACCCTGTACGGCGACATGGCCGGTGGCTTTGCCGTCATCAAGGACGTGGCCAAGACCTTGGTCTTCCGCTTGGCCGAGTGGCGCAACCGCCAAGGCCCGTCCCCGGTCATCCCCCAGCGCATCATCGACCGCCCGCCATCGGCAGAACTGCGGCCCGACCAAAAGGACGAAGACAGCCTGCCGCCCTACCCGGTGTTGGACGCCATCCTGGCCCGGTACATGGAGGAAGATGCGTCGGTCGAGCAGTTGTTGGCCGAAGGCTTTGACCCAGCGCAGGTCGAGCGGGTCACCAAACTGATCAAAATCAGCGAGTACAAACGGCGCCAAGCGCCGATCGGCATCCGCATCACCCACCGCAGCTTCGGCCGCGACTGGCGCTACCCCATCACCAACCGCTTCAGAGCCTGACCATGAAACAAATCACCGCCGTCATCAAACCCTTCAAGCTCGACGAAGTGCGCGAGGCCCTGGCCGATGTCGGCGTCTCGGGCTTGACCGTCACCGAGGTGAAGGGCTTCGGTCGCCAAAAGGGCCACACCGAGCTCTACCGGGGCGCCGAGTACGTGGTCGACTTCCTGCCCAAGGTGAAGGTCGAGGTGGTGGTCAAGGACGGCGACGTCGAGCGCTGCATCGAGGCCATCTTGCGCGCCGCCAAGACCGGCAAGATCGGCGATGGCAAGATTTTTGTCACCGCGGTCGAGCAGGTCATCCGCATCCGCACCGGCGAGACGGACGACCAAGCGATCTGAACGTGCCGCGGTGAAGGCCTTCAGCCTTCGCCGCGTTGCTTCATCTTGCGGCCGGGCACGAACACCATTTCGGTGCCGGCCAACACGTCGTGCAGGTACTGGCGGCTGGGGTGAAGGCGGGTCAGCAGGGCGTAGCCCACGATGTTGGCGCCCATGACCAGGCCCCAGGCGCTGCGCTCGCCTTCCAGGCCGGACAGGTGCAAGGCCAGCAGGCCGGGCAGGAACCACATCAGGCTCAAGGCAAAGCGCAGCAGCGCCCGGATGGGCGGCACGCTGCCGTGCCCCTGGGCCATGCGCAGGCGCAAGTGCCAGGTGCCCATGGCCAAGGTTTCGCCCTTGGCCCAGAACCACGTGAAGTAGGCCGCCATCACCACCAGCAGGTAAAGGCGGTGCGCCAAGCCCCAGTTCGCGTCACCCGAAGGGCGAACCAGCAGGCCGTACACCAGGCTGGCCGCGGCCAACACGCCGAACACCAAGAGCCCTTCGTAGACCCCACAGGCCATGCGCACCCACAGCTTGGGCGTTTGCGCTGGCACCGCCGCGCCCTCGGGCGCGGGCCGTTCGCCGCCGGTGCTCAAGGTTGGGCGGCGCTGGCCGGTGCGCTGGGCGGCAGGCCCCGGGCGGGGGCCCAGGGCGCCGCGGCCAAGGCACGTTGACCCGGCTGCAAGCTGCTGACTCCCGGTCGCGGCGCGCTGGCGGCGGCCGCCGGGGCCATGGCTGCGCCGCTGGCGCGCTGGGCCGCACGTTCTTGAAGCGCCTGGCGCTTTTCCACCGGCAGTTGCTGGTAGGCCGCCCACTTGGCTTCCCGTTCGGCCGCCGTGACCTTTTGCGCCCCCTGGAAGCCTTGGCGGGCCTGCAAGCGCTGGGCGGGCGTCATTTGCGCCCATTCCTGAAGTCGGGTTCGGAAGCGGGCCTGCTCCTCGCCCTGCATGGTCGGGTAGCGGCCGGCCAAGGCGAGCCACTGGTCGCGTTCGGCGGCGCCCAATTCGTTCCACTGCGACACCAGGGGCGCCAAGACTTGCTTTTGCTGCGGCGTCAGCTGGGCCCAAGCCTTGCTGGGCACCAAGGGCGCGAGCGGGGCCGTGGCGGTTTGCGCCATGGCGCCGAAGGCGAAGCAAACCGCGGCAACCGCGGCCAGTGGCCAGCGAAGGTTCATCGGTCGGTCGTTTCCGTTTCTTCCGGCGGCGGGGCTTCGCCTTCGGGCTTTTCGTCCAGGTACTCGTTGAAGCCGGGGTCGCCGTAGGCGTTGGGCGGCAGCGTGTCCTTCAGCAGGGCGGCGTCGGCATCGGCGCGGCCCATGACCTGCTGCATCCATTGGCTCTGGCCGATGGCAAGCAGACCGACGGCCAGCACAAGGGCCAAGGCAATCAAGGTCCAGCGGCCTTGGCCGCGGCCTGCCGTGGATCCCGCAGTCCCGGCCAGCGCGGGGGCCAGCACCACCCTCGACTCGCGTGCCGCTGCAGCCGCCTGCACGGCGGTCTCGCGCGCCGCCCGCAGGCGGGCTTCCACGCCTTCGGGGAGGGGGGCGTCGTCCAGCACGCGAGCCAATTGGCGGCCCATGGCGTCGGCGGAGTCGGTCGTCTTGCGGTCGGTGTTCATCGTTGAATCCCCTTGGCCGTCAATGCTTTGGCCAGCGCATGCACCGCGCGAGAGCAGTGCGTTTTCACGCTGCCCTCGGAGCAACCCATCACGCTGGCGGTTTCGGCCGTGTCCAGTTCCTCCCAGTAACGCAGCATGAAGGCCTCGCGTTGACGGGCAGGCAATTTTTGGATTTCGACCTCGATCAGGCGCACCAATTCGGCGCGTTCCACCTCGTCACCGGCGCTCAGCGCGCCCAGCGCGCCATCGCCGCCGTCCACGGCTTCCAGCAGGTCAAAGCTGTCGTCGGCGTCGTCGCCTTCAAAGTCGGACAGGTTGACGAGCACGGCGTTGCGCACCTTCTGCCGGCGAAACCAGTCCATGGTGGCGTTGGACAGGATCCGCTGGAACAGCATCGGCCATTCCTCGGGCGGTCGGTGGGCGTAGCTCTGCGACAGCCGGATCATGGCGTCTTGCACGATGTCCAGGGCCGCCTCGTCGTCGCGCACCATGTAAGCGGTGCGTTTGAAGGCGCGTCGCTCGACAGAGCGCAGGAAGTCGTTGAGTTCGGCGTCGGTGGCCAAGGCGGACAAGGGAAGGCGGGCGGAAAGGCCGCGGATTATCACCAGCCAGCTTCGCCTTGCCTTCGACCATGTTCGCCTTCGCGAATCGCGGAGGCTGGCGGCCTATCATGCGTCCGCCTTCGGCTTGGAGTCCGAAGGCTGAGCCCCGAGTCCGAGCCATGAGCCCGTGAGGAGGGTCACCGATTGGTGTTCATGGTGAACGCCTTGGAGGTTGACGATGACAACGACCGCTAGTTTCGCGGCGGGTGCCGACACACGCACCGACGCCGCTCCGGACCTGCCCGAGCTGATGGGCGCCGAGATCCTCGTGCGCTGCCTGCAGGCCGAGAACGTCAAGTACTTGTGGGGCTACCCCGGTGGGGCCGTCCTCTACATCTACGACGCCCTCTACAAACAAGACACGATCCACCACGTGCTGGTGCGCCACGAGCAGGCGGCCATTCATGCGGCGGACGGCTACGCCCGCGCCACCGGCGAGGTGGGCGTGGCCCTCGTCACCTCGGGCCCCGGGGTGACCAACGCTATCACGGGCATCGCCACCGCGTACATGGACTCCATCCCGATGGTGATCATCACCGGGCAGGTTCCGACGCCGGCGATCGGCTTGGACGCGTTCCAGGAGTGCGACACCGTGGGCATCACGCGCCCCGTGGTCAAGCACAACTTCTTGGTCAAGGACGTGCGCGACTTGGCCTCGACCTTGAAGAAGGCCTTCCACATCGCCAAGACCGGCCGCCCGGGCCCCGTGGTGGTGGACATCCCCAAGGACGTGTCGCTCTACAAGACCTCGTTCGAGTACCCGAAAGAGATTTCGATGCGCTCGTACCAGCCGGTCAAGAAGGGCCATCCTGGCCAGATTCGCAAGGCGGTGCAGCTGCTGCTGAACGCCAAGCGCCCGTACATCTACACCGGCGGCGGCGTGATTTTGGGAAGCGCCAGTGCCGAACTGCGCGAGCTGGTGGATTTGCTGGGCTACCCGGTCACCAACACGCTGATGGGCTTGGGCGCCATGCCCGCCACCGACCCGCGCTTTCTCGGCATGCTGGGCATGCACGGCACCTACGAAGCCAACATGACCATGCAGAACTGCGACGTGCTGCTGGCCGTGGGTGCGCGCTTCGACGACCGCGTGATCGGCAACCCCAAGCACTTCGCCAGCGTCGAGCGCAAGATCATCCACGTGGACATCGACCCCTCGTCGATCTCCAAGCGCGTGAAGGTCGACATCCCGATCGTGGGCGACGTCAAGGAAGTGCTGCAGGAGTTGATCGCTCAGATCAAGGCGGCCAATGAGCGCGCCAAGCCCGAAGACCTGAACGCCTGGTGGCGCCAGATCAAGGACTGGCAGGGCAAGAACTGCCTGGCCTACAAGCCCAGCGACACCCTCATCAAGCCGCAGATGGTCATCGAGACCCTGTGGAACCTGACGCGTGACCGCGAGACCTACATCACCTCCGACGTCGGTCAGCACCAGATGTGGGCCGCCCAGTTCTACAAGTTCGACGAGCCGCGCCGCTGGATCAACTCGGGCGGCCTGGGCACCATGGGGGTGGGCTTGCCCTACGCCATGGGCATCAAGCTGGCCAAGCCCGACGCAGACGTCTTCGCCATCACCGGCGAGGGTTCGATCCAGATGTGCATCCAAGAGCTGAGCACCTGCCAGCAGTACCGCACGCCGGTCAAGATCGTCAGCCTGAACAACCGCTACCTGGGCATGGTGCGCCAGTGGCAGCAACTGGACTACGGCGGCCGCTACAGCCACAGCTACATGGACGCGCTGCCCGACTTCGTCAAGCTGGCCGAGGCCTACGGCCACGTCGGCATCTTGGTCGAGAAGCCCGGTGACGTGGAAGGCGCGCTGCGCGAGGCCATGCGCCTGAAGGACCGCACCGTGTTCTTGGACGTGCGAACCGACCCCAGCGAAAACGTGTGGCCCATGGTGCAAGCCGGCAAGGGCATCACCGAGATGCTGCTTGGCTCCGAGGACCTGTGAGGAGCACGCCATGAAGCACATCATTGCCGTCCTGCTGGAAAACGAAGCCGGCGCCCTGAGCCGGGTGGTGGCCCTGTTCTCGGCCCGCGCCTACAACATCGAGTCGCTGTCGGTGGCTCCCACCGAAGACCCCTCGCTGTCGCGCATGACCATCGTGACCACGGGTTCCGACGAGGTGATCGAGCAGATCACCAAGCACCTGAACCGCCTCATCGAGGTGGTGAAGGTGGTGGACCTGACCGAGGCCCAATTCATAGAGCGCGAAATGATGCTCGTGAAGCTGCGCGCGGTGGGCAAAGAGCGCGAAGAGCTCAAGCGCACCGCCGACATCTTCCGCGGCCGCATCGTTGACGTGACCGAGAAGACCTACACCATCGAGATCACGGGCGACGGCTCGAAGCTCGATGCCTTCATCGAGGCGGTGGACCGCACCGCCATCCTGGAAACCGTGCGCACCGGCGCCAGCGGCATCGGCCGCGGCGAACGGATCCTGCGTGTTTGATTTGACTGCCTGACCTGGAGAACTGAACCATGAACGTGTACTACGACAAAGACGCCGATCTCAGCCTCATCAAGGGCAAGCAAGTCGCCATCATTGGCTATGGCTCGCAAGGCCACGCCCACGCGCTGAACCTGCACGAAAGCGGTGTGAACGTCACCGTCGGCGCCCGCCGCACCGGCGCCAGCTGGGCCAAGGCCGAAGGCGCTGGCCTGAAGGTGGCCGAAGTGGCCGAGGCCGTGAAGGCCGCCGACGTGGTGATGGTGCTGCTGCCCGACGAGCAAATCGCCGCCGTGTACCGCCAAGACATCGAGCCCAACATCAAGAAGGGCGCTTCGCTGGCCTTCGCCCACGGCTTCAACGTTCACTACGGCCAGGTGCAGCCGCGCGCCGACCTGGACGTGTGGATGGTGGCCCCCAAGGCCCCGGGCCACACCGTGCGCAACACCTACAAGCAGGGCGGCGGTGTGCCCCACTTGATCGCCATCCACGCCAACGCCTCGGGCAAGGCGCGTGACCTGGCGCTGAGCTACGCCGCGGCCAACGGTGGCGGCAAGGCCGGCATCATCGAGACGACCTTCCGCGAAGAAACCGAAACCGACCTGTTCGGCGAGCAGGCCGTGCTGTGCGGCGGTGCGGTGGAGCTGATCAAGGCGGGCTTCGAGACCCTGACCGAGGCCGGCTACGCCCCCGAGATGGCCTACTTCGAGTGCCTGCACGAGCTCAAGCTGATCGTGGACCTGATCTACGAGGGCGGCATCGCCAACATGAACTACTCGATCTCGAACAACGCCGAGTACGGCGAGTACGTGACCGGCCCCGAGGTGATCACCGCGCAAAGCAAGGCCGCCATGAAGGAAGCGCTGCGTCGCATCCAGACCGGCGAATACGCCAAGAGCTTCATCCTGGAAAACCAGGCCGGCGCGCCGACCTTGATCAGCCGCCGCCGCCTGATGGCCGAGCACCCGATCGAAATCGTGGGCGAGAAGCTGCGCGACATGATGCCCTGGATCAAGGCCAACAAGATGGTGGACAAGAGCCGCAACTGAGGCGCGTTTTGCCGACCGCTTCGGTCGGTTCTACCCTCCAAATCGGGGCGCTGCGGCGCCCCGATTTTCTTTTGCCGACCCCTACCATGCCCCCCGCAAAACCAGGGAGTTAGGCAAGATGAACTCGTTCATGAAGTGGGTCGGTGGAAGTGCGTTGGCATTGGCATCGGTGGTGGCGATGGCGTGGACACCGCCTGCCGATCCGGACCCTAAGCAAATACTGAAGGAAGCTCGCGCAGACGCCCGCTCGGGTCGGTTGGCCGATGCAGCGGCCAAGCACCGGTGGTACCACGACAACGTGCTGGGATTGATGCCCTCCCAATCGGGCGTGAGGATGTCGTTCGCTTTGTCCGATTGGTATGCGCTGGCAAAGCGGTACGAACCGGCGCGTCGCGATTTCGTGGCAGCGCGAGATGCGACTGCGGCAAAGGTCAAGCTGGGTGGTTATCGGTTGGAGCCGGCGTTCCGCGACCTAGCCACCATGAACGAGCGCCTGGCCGATTGGAAGAGCACCCGGGATGCCTTTGCCGATGTGGCGACTCAGGACGAACAGCTGGCGCGTGTCCTGGTGGACTCAGCGTTGCCGGCCTTGGTGCAACTCGACGACTATGCGCTGGCTGCGCGATTCCTTGACGTTGAACGCATGCAGAAGCGTTCGAGTGAATTGCTGCGCACTCTCCTTGAGCCTCGGCCAGGACGTGGCCCCCTTACACGCGAGGAACAGGCTTCGAGTGTTCAGTACATCGACCACCAGACGGCTCCGATGGTCTTGACTCTGGTGAGGGTTGGCCGCATGGAGGAAGCGCACGCCGCGCTGGCGCGTTTGAAGAAGGCGGTTGGGGATGCGGGCGCCACGCCGATCAGCGACGCGGCCTTGGCGGGTCGCAAACCCGAGGGTGCCCTGTACTGAGGCGCTCAAGTCACCCAGATGCGCGGCTCGTGGGGCGCGAGGCCCCACGCTTGTTGGCGCCACCGTCCGCGCACGCGGCGGATCAGCGCCGTGGCCGGTTCCAACTCGTGCGCCAGCAGGCGCAGCAGCAGCAGGCGGCCTTGCAGCAGGGTGGCGCCGGCGGTGAGCCCGCTGTCGGCGATCGCGCTGCGTGCGTCGCCGAGCAGGCGCTCGGTCAAGCCGAGCGCGAAGGGCTCGGCCTGGGCCAACATCAGCGTGCCCAGCACGCGGTGGCCGGCCAAGCCGCAGGGGCCGTCGAGCAACTCGCGGTCCTCGGCCCGAAGCCAGCCGCGGTCCAGCCACAGTCCCTCGATCTCCAGGTGCTGCAGCAGCGCACCGTGGTCGAAGGGCAGCTCGGCCTCGCGCAGGCCCAGGGCCAGCAGCTCGCTGGCGATCAGCTGGCCTTGCAGTTGCACGCGCAGCTCGTTGCGCCCCAGGCAGCCGCGGTAGGCCAGGGTTTCCTGCGGCAGCCACTCCAGGCGCGCGCCGGGAGCCACGCGGGCGTGAACGGCCTGCACCGCTTCGCCTTGCACGCTGCGGTAGTAGCGGGTGGCGGCGGGGGTGGTGGCCAGCAGGTGGGCGCCGGGCTGCACGTGCAGCTGGACGTCGAGCCGGTCGCCACCCACGAGCCCGCCGGGCGGGTGCACCAGCACGGCGTGGGCCACGCCCGGGCCTTCGGGGTAGAGCGTCTTGAGCAGGCGCAGCGGCCCGTCGTGCTCGGCGTGCGCGCGGGTGGCGATGGCGTCGCCGGGCGCCGCCGTGGCCGTCAGGGCCAGGCGCGCGGGCCAGCGGATGCCGGGTTCACGCTGCAACGAGCAGTCCCTGGGTTTCGATGAAGCGAACCACCTCCTCCAAGCCGGCCTGGGTCTTGAGGTTGGTCATGACCCACGGCTTGGTGGGGCGCATGCGGGCGGTGTCGCTGCGCATCACGTCCAGGTTGGCGCCCACGTGCGGGGCGAGGTCGGTCTTGTTGATGACGAAGAGGTCGCTCTTGGTAATGCCCGGGCCGCCCTTGCGAGGGATCTTCTCGCCAGCGGCCACGTCGATGACGTAGACGGTGAGGTCGCTCAGCTCGGGGCTGAAGGTGGCTGCCAGGTTGTCCCCGCCGCTCTCGACAAAGACGATGTCGGCGTCGGGGAACTTCTCCAGCATGCGGTCCACGGCCTCGAGGTTGATCGAGCAGTCTTCGCGGATCGCGGTGTGCGGGCAGCCGCCGGTCTCCACGCCCACGATGCGCTCGGGCGGCAGTGCGCCCGAGACGGTCAGCAGGCGCTGGTCCTCCTTCGTGTAGATGTCGTTGGTGATGACGACGAGGTCCCAGCGATCGCGCATGGCCTTGCAGAGCATCTCCAGCAGGGTGGTTTTGCCGGAACCGACGGGGCCGCCGATGCCCACGCGCAGCGGGGGCAGCTTCTTGGTGCGACCGGGGATGGTGTGGAGCAGGGTCATGAGAGGTCCTGTGAAGGGCCGCTCCCGAGCGGGAGCTGGCCCCCTTGGGGGGTGGCGAAGGCGCGCGGCGCCGAAGACGGGGGACTCACGATCTGAACAACCTCGAGTACTGGATTTCGTGGCGCGCGGCGTGGATGCCGAGCATGGGGGCGAAGGCCAGCGGCTCGGAGGCCTCCAGCGCCGTTTGCACCGCCGCTGGAATGGCTTGCACGAGCTGTGCCAACAAGCGCTGGCCGGCGGTTTGGCCCAGGGGCACCACGCGCACGGCCGCTTGGGTGAGGTTCTCGGCCCAGCCGAAGGCGATGGCTTGCAGCGCGGGCGCCAGCGCCGCGCCGCGCGTGGCCGCGGCGCAGCCCATGACGACCGGCCAGGTGGGGGCGGGCGCGAGCGCCTGCAGCAGGGGCAGCACCGGAGCCTCGGGCACGAGGCCTTGCAACCACACCAGCAGGCTGCGGCCCATCTGCTGCGTTTGCTGGAGCGACTCGGACGCCTCGCGCGTTTGCAGCACCCAGGCGTTGAGCGCTGCCAGGCGCTCGGCGTCGCCCGCCAAGGCCGCTTGGTGCGCCGCCGCGGCGACGGGCAATTCGCCACGGGCTTGCACCAGCGTCAGTTGGTTCAAGAGCCAAGCGGCGGCGCTGGCTTCGTCGTGCACCACGCCGGCGTCCACCGCGGCTTCGAGGCCCTCGGAGTAGCTGAAGCCGCCCACCGGCAGGGCGGGCGACGCCAGCCACAGCAGGTGCAGCAGCGCGCCGCTGGCGCTCGCGTCAGTGCCCGTGGTCATGACCGCAACCTGGGCCGTGAACGTGCGCCGGCGCCGCGGCCACCACCGGGATGGCGATGGTTTTGCGCGCTGGGGCAGGCGCGGGGCTGTGCGCATGGGTGCCCTCATGGTCATGGTCGTGCGAGTGGCCATGGCCGTGGTGATGGCCGTGCCCCGCCCCCTCGCCGTAGGCACCTGCCTCGGGCTCGAAGGCGGCTTGCGCCTCGGCCACGATCAGGTGCTGGCGCCGCAGCATCTCGGCCAGCACCGGGTCGGGTTCGAGTTGCAACAGGTCGGGCTGCAGTTCCAGTGGCACGTGGCGGTTGCCCAGGTGGTACGCGGCGCGCAGCAGGTCGAAGGGGCTGCCGTGGGCGCTGCAATGCCGCACCTGCAGCACCGGCTGGGGGGCGGCTTGAACGCGGACGAGGGAGCCGTCGTCGAGCACCAGCACGTCGCCGCCGCGCAGCACGCTGCCGCGCGGCAGCAGCACGGCCAGTTCGCGCCCGGCGCTGTCGGTGGCGCCAAAGCGGCTTTTCTGGCGGGTGTCCCAGTCGAGGTCGAGCGTGGGTGCGCGCTTGAGCAGGGCGGGGGCCAGGCCGGCGCCGCCGGCGATGCGTTTGGAAGCGTGAAGCATGGGAGGTGGTTCTTGTGTTCGGGTCAAGCCACGCCAGCGCTGGCCCGGAAGGCCGGGTCGCGGCGCAGGCGGCTGCGCTGTTCGTAATCGGCGGCCAGGGCCAGCAGGCGGGCGTCGCTCCAGGCCGTGCCGAAGAACGACAAACCGACGGGCAAGCCCTGCACCTGGCCCATGGGCACGGTGACGTGGGGGTAACCGGCCACGGCCGCTGGGGTGGTGGCCGAGGGGGTGCCGTCCTGGTCGCCCTTGACGGGGTCGATCAAGCCGGCCGGGCCGGTGGTGGGGGCCACGATGGCCACCAGGCTGTGCTGGCGCATCAGGGCGTCGATGCCCAAGGCACGCGCCGACCGCCGGCCGTTGGACAGGGCCTTGCGGTAGGCCGGAGCCTTCAGGCCGCCCGCGGCCACGGTGGCGACCGAGGCCTCGAACCACTCTTGGCCGAAGAGCGCCAAGGTCTCGGGGTGCGCGCGGTTGAAGGCCAGCAGATCTGCCAAGGTCTTGAACGGGGCATTGGGCGCGAACTCGGCCAGGTAGGAAGCCATCGCCGGGGCCATTTCGTGCAGCAGCACGTCCAACTCGCCCGAGGCCATCGCGGGCCACTGGGGCAGGGGGGCGCGAACCAGGGTGGCGCCCGCGGCTTCCAGTTGCTGCAACGCGGACTCGAACAATGCCACGGTGGCGCGGCCGTGCCCTTCCACCAAGTTGGTGGCCACGCCCAAGCGGGCCCCACGCAGGGCCTGCGGTGGCAGCTGCAGCAGGGTATCTCGGTCGAAGTGGCCTTGCTGGGCCTGGGTGGCGGGATCGCCGGGGTCGACGCCGGCCAGTGCCCAGAGCAGCAAGGCGGCGTCGGCCACGCTGCGGCACATGGGGCCGGCGGTGTCTTGCGAAGGGGCGATGGGGATCACGCCGCGGCGCGATACCAGGCCCAGCGTGGGCTTCATGCCCACCAGGCCTTGCACCGAGGCGGGCGAGGTGATGGAGCCGTCGGTCTCGGTGCCCACGCCCAGTGCGGCGAAGTGGGCCGCCAGCGCAGCGCCGGTGCCCGAGGAGGAGCCGCTGGGCGTGCGGTCCAGCGCATGGGGGTTGCGGGTTTGGCCGCCGCGCGAGCTCCAACCGCTGACGGAGGCCTTGCCCCGGAAGTTGGCCCACTCCGACAGGTTGGTCTTGCCCAGGATCACCGCCCCTTCGGCCCGCAGGCGGGCCACGAGCGGGGCGTCCTTCGCGGCCGGTGCGCTGGCCAGCGCGATGGAGCCGGCCGAGGTGGCCATGCGGTCGCCGGTGGCGATGTTGTCCTTCAGCAGCACGGGCAGGCCGTGCAGCGGGCCGCGCACCCGGCCGGCGGCCCGCTCGGCGTCCAGACCGGCGGCGATGGCCTCGGCCTCGGGGTTGAGCTCGATCACGCTGCGCAACTGCGGGCCGGCGCGGTCCAGCGCGGCGATGCGGGCCAGGTAGGCCTGCGTCAGGCCCAGGGCCGTGGCGCGGCCTTCGCGTTGCGCCGCGGCCAGTTGGGTGGCATCGGCCTCTCGCCAAGGGAAGTCGGGCAGACCCGGGGCCGGTCCGCTGGCCGCGGTGGCGGCTGCTCCCGCGGACAGGGTGACGCTGGCTTGGAGGAGGTGACGTCGTTTCATCGCTGCCATCGTCGCCGAAGCCGGCGCCCGCGTGGGCCGTGCGGAATTGGGCCCCGCGTCAGAACAGGAAATAGCGCTGCGCCATGGGCAGCACGTTGGCGGGCTCGCAGGTCAGCAGCACGCCGTCGGCGCGCACCTCGTAGGTTTGCGCGTCGATCTCCATCTGGGGCAGGTACGCGTTGTGCACCATGTCGGCCTTTCGGACGGTCCGGCAACCGCGCACGGCGCTCAAGGTTTTCTTCAAGCCCAGCCGTTCGGCGTGGGCCTGGCCCGACTGCGACACGAAGGTGAGCGAGCCTTGCGCCAGCGCCCCGCCGAAGCTGCCGAACATGGGCCGGTAGTGCACCGGCTGCGGCGTGGGGATGCTGGCGTTGGGGTCGCCCATGGCGGCCGCGGCGATGAAGCCGCCCTTCAAGATGAGCGCGGGCTTGACGCCGAAGAAGGCCGGCTTCCACAGCACCAGGTCGGCCCACTTTCCCACCTCGATGCTGCCCACCTCGTGCGCCACGCCGTGCGCCAGCGCGCCGTTGATGCCCAGCTTGGCGATGTAGCGCTTCACCCGCGCGTTGTCATGGCGGTCCGTGTCGCCGGGCAAGCTGCCGCGCTGCACCTTCATCTTGTGCGCCGTTTGCCAGCAGCGGATCACGACCTCGCCGACGCGGCCCATGGCCTGGCTGTCGGACGAGAACATGCTGATGGCACCCAGGTCGTGCAGGATGTCCTCGGCGGCGATGGTTTCCTTGCGGATGCGCGACTCGGCAAAGGCCAGGTCCTCGGCGATGCCGGCGTCCAGGTGGTGGCACACCATCAGCATGTCCAGGTGCTCGTCCAGCGTGTTGATGGTGAACGGGCGCGTGGGGTTGGTGGAGGAGGGCAGCACGTTGGCCTCGCCCACCACTTTCATGATGTCGGGCGCGTGGCCGCCGCCCGCGCCTTCGGTGTGGAAGCTGTGGATGGTGCGGCCTTTGAACGCGGCGATGGTGTCCTCCACGAAGCCGCTCTCGTTGAGCGTGTCGGTGTGGATGGCCACCTGCGTGTCGGTCAGCTCGGCCACGTCCAGGCAGTTGCTGATGGCCGCGGGCGTGGTGCCCCAGTCCTCGTGCAGCTTCATGCCGATGGCGCCGGCGTCGATCTGCTGCACCAGCGCTTCGGGGCGGCTGGCGTTGCCTTTGCCCAGGAAGCCGAGGTTCATGGGGAAGGCATCGGCCGCTTTCAGCATCGTGCTGATGTGCTGCGGCCCTGGCGTGCAGGTGGTGGCCAGGGTGCCCGTGGCCGGGCCCGTGCCGCCGCCGATCATGGTGGTCACGCCCGACATCAGCGCCTCCTCGATCTGCTGCGGGCAGATGAAGTGGATGTGCGTGTCGATGGCGCCGGGGGTGACGATGAAGCCCTCGCCCGCGATGATCTCCGTGCCCGGGCCGATGACGATGTCGACGCCCGGTTGCACGTCGGGGTTGCCGGCCTTGCCGATGGCCGCGATGCGGCAGCCGCGCAGGCCGATGTCGGCCTTGACGATCCCCCAGTGGTCGACGATGACGGCGTTGGTGATGACGGTGTCCACCGCATCGGCGGCCGTGGGGCCGTTCGGGCGCTGGCTTTGGCCCATGCCGTCGCGCACGGTCTTGCCGCCGCCGAACTTCACCTCTTCGCCGTAGCCGCCGGCGCGCAGGGTGAAGTCCTGTTCAACTTCAATCACCAAGGCGGTGTCCGCCAGGCGCAGGCGGTCGCCCACGGTGGGGCCGAGCATCTCGGCGTAAGCGCGGCGGCTGAGGGTGGCCATCACAGCGCTCCGTTGACGAGGCCGCGGAAGCCCCACACCTGCCGGTCGCCCCCAAGGTCGACCAACTCCACTGTGCGGCTTTGGCCGGGCTCGAAGCGCACGGCGGTGCCGCTGCAAATATTCAGGCGCATGCCCAAGGCCAGTTCCCGGTCGAAGGCCAGGGCCGCGTTGGTTTCGGCAAAGTGATAGTGCGAGCCCACCTGGATGGGGCGATCGCCGGTGTTGGCGACCTTCAGCGTGAGGGTGCGGCGCCCCGGGTTCAGGACGAGGTCGCCGTCGTCGGTCAGCAGCTCGCCCGGGACGTTCACAGCACCCCCGCCAAGCGCAGCGCGCCGAAGGTCATCAAGGTGGCCCCCAGGCCCTCGCTCCAGCGCATGGCCGTGGGGCGCATCAACAGGCCGAAGGCCAAGCCGGCGCTGTGCAGCACGGCAGTGGCCAGCACCATGCCGGCCAGCGCGGCGGCGCCGTGCAATTCGTGGCCGTGCGCGGCGCCGTGCGCCAAGGCGAAGGCCAGGGTCAGGCCCAGGCCTGCGCCGCGCGGCAGGTCCACCCGCCAGGCCACCAGCAGGCCCAGGCCCAGCAGCGAGACCGCGATGCCGGGCTCCACCAAGGGCGGCGCCCAACCCAGCAGCATGGTTCCAGCAGCACCTGCGAGCAACGCCAAAGCGAACACCAGCGGCGCCCACACGGCGCGCTTGAGTTCGCCCTTGGCCAAGGCGCTCCACAGCCCCACCGCCAACATGGCGGCGAGGTGGTCCGGCCCGCTCAAGGGGTGGGCGAAGCCGGCGGCAAAGCCGGCGATGCCGTGGTCGCCGCTGTGGGCGTAGGCCAGGGCAGGCACGAGGGCCAGGGGTGCAGTGACGGTGAACAGGCGCAATTGCTTGACCATGGTGGCGTCGGCTCTCAGGCGATGGGTTGGTGCACGGTCACCAGCTTGGTGCCGTCGGGGAAGGTGGCTTCCACCTGGATCTCCGGGATCATTTCCGGGATGCCGTCCATCACCTCGTCGCGCCGCAGCACCTGGCGTCCTTCGCTCATCAACTGCGCGACGGTCTTGCCGTCGCGCGCGCCCTCCAAGATGGCGGCGCTGATGTAGGCCACCGCCTCGGGGTGGTTGAGCTTCAGGCCCCGCGCCTTGCGCCGTTCGGCCAGCAGCGCGGCCGTGAACAGGAGCAACTTGTCTTTCTCGCGCGGCGTGAGGTCCATGGGCGTGGGCGGCGGGCTTCTAGGTGAGGGATGGTACGCAGCCGTTGCAAGGTTCGGGCCAGCCCTTGCTGGTGCCATCTGCACGCAATGGGGGGGTCTGTGCACCGGCGAGGTGCGCCGTTTTGCTGCACCGCACCAAGGTCGCGCGGTCCCGCCGTGTAACCGGCGCGGCGGGCATGGCACGACCTTTGCGCAAGCCTGGGTGGAACCCGTTCGATCCCCACCCCAACCCTGGAGGACTCCCGATGCTTCGCCGTTCTGCGCTCCGTTCCATCAGCCTGGCTGCCGCCACCTTGCTCGCCGTGCCCGCCTGGGCCGCCGACACCATCAAGGTGGGCGTGCTGCACTCGCTCTCCGGCACCATGGCCATCTCCGAGACGGTGTTGAAAGACACCGTGCTCATGGCGATCGACGAGATCAACGCCAAGGGCGGGGTGCTCGGCAAGAAGCTCGAGCCCGTGGTGGTGGACCCGGCCTCCAACTGGCCGCTGTTCGCCGAAAAGGCCAAGCAGCTCATCAGCCAAGACAAGGTGGCCGTGGTGTTCGGTTGCTGGACCTCGGTGAGTCGCAAGTCGGTGTTGCCGGTGTTCGAGCAAACCAATTCTTTGCTGTTCTACCCGGTGCAGTACGAGGGCGAAGAGCTGAGCAAGAACGTGTTCTACACGGGCGCGGCGCCCAACCAGCAGGCCATTCCCGCGGTGGAGTACCTGATGAGCAAGGACGGCGGTGGCGCCAAGCGCTTCGTGCTGCTGGGCACCGACTACGTGTACCCCCGCACCACCAACAAGATCTTGCGCGCGTTCTTGAAGAGCAAGGGCATCCCCGAGAGCGACATCCTGGAGGAGTACACGCCTTTCGGCCACAGCGACTACCAGTCGATCATCGCCAAGATCAAGAAGTTCTCCAGCGAGGGCAAGAAGACCGCCGTGGTGTCCACCATCAACGGCGACAGCAACGTGCCCTTCTACAAAGAGCTGGGCAACCAGGGCCTGAAGGCGACCGACGTGCCGGTGGTGGCCTTCAGCGTGGGCGAAGAAGAACTGCGTGGCGTGGACACCAAGCCCCTGCAAGGTCACCTGGCCGCGTGGAACTACTTCATGAGCATCAAGAACCCCACCAACGATGCCTTCATCAAGAAGTGGGCGGCCTACGCCAAGGCCAAGAACATCCCCGGCCACAAGGACAAGCCGCTGACCAACGACCCGATGGAGGCCACCTACATCGGCGTGAACATGTGGGCGCAGGCCGTGGCCAAGGCCAAGAGCACCGACACCGACAAGGTCATCGCCGCCATGGCGGGCCAGACCTTCACCGCGCCCTCGGGCATCACGTCCAAGATGGACGAGAAGAACCACCACCTGCACAAGTCGGTGTTCATCGGCGAGGTCAAGGCCGACGGCCAGTTCAACGTGGTGTGGAAGACGCCCGGCCCCGTGGTGGCCGACCCGTGGAGCGACTACATCCCTGAGAACAAGGGCAAGAAGAACGAGCCCGAGAAGAAGTGACGTAGGCCCACCCCGTACCGGCATCGCCGGCCCTCTCAAGGGGGCACCGCCTGTGGCCTGGCAAAGCCAGTTCCACGGCGGCCGCTTGGGGGCCTCGTTCTGCTGCCCGCTGCCTCTCCGTTGGCACCCAGATGCTCCTTCGATTGCTCTTTTTGGTCTGCCTTGCCTGCTTGAGCTTGCCGGCGTTGGCGCTTGACCCGACCATGGCCCATCGCATCGCGGCGGGGGAGGGCGATGCGCGCATCGCGGCCTTGAACGAAGCGGTCGCCCAAGGCGACCCGCAGCTCGCGCCCTTCCTGCAAGCGCTGCAGGAAGGGCGCGTCCGCGTGCGGAACGGGCAGGCCTGGGTGTTGCCGCCTGACGGCGCAGCCCCGGCCGATGCCGAAGAGCCCATCGTCAACAACCGCATGCGCCGCGAGATCGAGTCGGCCCTGGCAGGCTTGAACCTCTTCAGCCCCCAGGCCAGCGTGCGCGCCGCCGCCCTGAACGTGCTGCGCGACGACACCGAAGCGGCGCGCCTTCCCTTGCTGGAACGGGCTTGGGCTGCGGAAGCCGATCCCGCCCTGAAGGCGCAACTGGAGGGCTTGGTCGCTGCGGCCCGCTTGTCGTCGCCCGACCCGGCGCTGCGCACCGCCGCCGCCGGCTTGCTGTCGAAGTCGGCCGAGCCCGCCAAGCGCGCCCTGCTGTTGGAGCGCCTGGCCACCGAAGCGGACCCTGGCGTGAAGCGCGCTTTGCAAAGCGCCGCCGACCAAGTGGCCGCGCGCCTGGCCTGGGGCGAGCGCGCCCAGCTGCTGTTCAGCGGCCTGAGCCTGGGCTCCATCCTGTTGCTGGTGGCGCTGGGCCTGGCCATCACCTACGGGCTGATGGGCGTGATCAACATGGCCCACGGCGAGCTGTTGATGGTGGGCGCCTACGCCACCTGGGCGGTGCAGCAGGCCTTCCGGGCGTGGTTGCCGCCCGGTGCGTTTGACGCCTACCTGTTGGTGGCCTTGCCCGTGAGCTTCCTGGTGGCTGCCGCGGTGGGCGCGGCCATGGAGCGCAGCGTCATCCGTTGGCTGTACGGCCGACCGCTGGAAACCCTGCTGGCCACCTGGGGCCTGAGCCTGATCCTCATGCAGTCGGTGCGAAGCCTTTTCGGGGCGCAGAACGTGGCGGTGGAGAACCCGGGCTTCTTGAGCGGGGGCTGGCAGTTGCTGCCCAACTTCACCCTGCCTTACAACCGCTTGGCCATCATCGCCTTCGCAGCCCTGGTGTTGGCTGGCATGGCCTGGCTGCTGGCACGCACGCGCTTGGGCCTGATGGTGCGAGGCGTGACGCAGAACCGCCGCATGGCCGGGTGCCTGGGCGTGAACACCGCCCGCGTCGACACCCTGGCCTTTGCACTGGGCTCGGGCATCGCCGGCTTGGCGGGTTGTGCCTTGTCTCAGGTCGGCAACGTCGGTCCCGACCTGGGCCAGGCCTACATCGTGGATGCCTTCATGGTCGTGGTGCTGGGCGGCGTCGGTCAGCTGGCGGGCACCGTCTATGCCGGACTGGGCCTGGGCGTGCTGGGCAAGCTGCTGGAAGGTTGGCAAGGCGCGGTGCTGGCCAAGATCGCCTTGCTCCTGCTGCTCGTCCTGGTCATCCAGAAGAAGCCCCAAGGCCTGTTCGCCCTCAAGGGCCGGAGTGCCGACTGATGCGCGAGCTCGCTGCCCGTCCCGCCTTGCTCGGCCCGCGCGGCTGGGCCCTGCTGCTGGCTGCCGTGCTGGGGCTGACCGTGCTGGTGCCCGTGCTGCACCTGCTAGTGCCCCCCGGTCACCTGCTGCACCTGCCGGAGTTCTACGTCACGCTGCTGGGCAAGTTCCTCTGCTACGCCTTGTGCGCGCTGGCCATCGACCTGATCTGGGGCATCACCGGCATCCTGTCGCTCGGCCACGGCTTGTTCTTTGCGCTCGGCGGCTACGCCATGGGCATGTACCTGATGCGCCAGATCGGCCGCGAGGGGCAGTACCAGTCGGACCTGCCCGACTTCATGGTCTTCCTCAACTGGAAAGAGCTGCCCTGGCACTGGGCCTGGAGCGACAGCCTGGCCTTGCAACTGCTGCTGGTGCTGTTGGTGCCCGGTGCCTTGGCCTGGGTCTTCGGCTACTTCGCCTTCCGCAGTCGCATCCAAGGCGTGTACTTCTCCATCATCACGCAGGCCCTCACCGTGGCGGCCATGCTGCTCTTCTTCCGCAACGAGACGGGCTTTGGCGGCAACAACGGCTTCACCGACTTCAAGCGCCTGGCCGGTTTTGCCTTGAACGAGCCGGGCATGCGCGTGGTGCTGTGCGTGCTCAGCGGCTGGGTGCTGGTGGCTTGCTTCTTGTTGGCGCGCGCGCTGGTCCAAAGCCCCTACGGGCGGGTGCTGCAGGCCATTCGCGACGCCGAAGGCCGCGTGCGCTTCTGCGGCTACGACCCCGTGGCCTACAAGCTGTCGGTGTGGGTGCTGTCTGCGCTGATGTGTGCCGTGGCCGGGGCGCTGTACGTGCCGCAGGTGGGGATCATCAATCCGAGCGAGATGAGCCCGGCTGCCAGCATCGAGATGGCGATCTGGGCCGCGGTGGGCGGCCGCGGCACGCTGATCGGGCCCATCGTGGGCGCGTTCTTTGTCAACGGCGGCAAATCGGTTTTCACCGTGTGGCTGCCCGAGGCGTGGCTGTACGTGTTGGGGGCGCTGTTCATCGCGGTGACCCTGTTTTTGCCTCAGGGCCTGGTGGGCCTGTTCGCCCAATTGCGCAAGAAGGTGCGGCGATGACGCCCGAGTTGATGGAAGCCGGGGCCCAGGCCCGAGCGCGGCTGCAAACCCAAGTGGCCCATGGCGGCCGCCCCGTGTTCAATCAGGGCGTGGCCCTGTACGTGGAAGACCTGCGCGTCAGCTTCGACGGCTTCCAGGCCTTGGGCGGGCTGTCGCTCACCGTGGGCTTGGGTGAGCTGCTTTGTGTCATCGGCCCGAACGGCGCGGGCAAAACCACGCTGATGGATTGCATCACCGGCAAGACCCGGCCCGACAGCGGGCGCTTGTACTTCGGCAGCAACCTGAACCTGCGTTTGATGAGCGAGCCCGCCATCGCCCAGGCCGGCATCGGCCGAAAGTTCCAGAAGCCCACGGTGTTCGAGGCCCTGACCGTGCAGCAGAACCTCGAGCTCGCCCTCAAGGGCGACCGCCGCGCGCGCCACGCGGTGCGCGCCCGCCTGAGCGGCGCCCAACGCGACCGGCTGGACGAGTTGCTGATGCAAGTGCACCTGTGGGACCAGGCCGACCGCAGCGCGGGTTTGCTCAGCCACGGCCAGAAGCAGTGGTTGGAGATTGGCATGCTGCTGGCCCAGGACCCGATCCTGCTGCTGCTGGACGAGCCCGTGGCCGGCATGACCGACGAAGAAACCGAGCGCACCGCCGAGCTGTTTTTGAGCCTGGAGGGCAAGCACTCCCTGGTGGTCGTGGAACACGACATGCCCTTCGTGCAGCAACTGGCCGGCGCCCACCGCCGCGTCACGGTCCTGCACGAAGGGCGGGTGCTGGCCGAAGGGGGCATGGCCGAGGTCCAGGCCAACGAGCAGGTGGTGGAGGTGTACCTTGGCCGCTGATCGTGCTCCCAGCCTCCCTGCGGTCGCCACCGACCCACTTCTTCGCGTCGAGGGCCTGCACCAGCACTACGGCGGCTCCCACATCTTGCGCGGCATCGACCTGGACTTGCGCGCTGGCGAAGTGACGGTGCTGTTGGGCCGCAACGGGGTGGGCAAAACCACCTTGCTCAAGACGCTCATGGGCGTGGTGCCCAGCAGCCAGGGGTGCATTCGGCTGGACGGGCTGGAGCTCGCCAAGCTGCCCAGTCATGCCCGCGTCAGAGCGGGCTTCGGCTACGTGCCCCAGGGCCGCGAGATTTTTGGGCGCCTGTCGGTGCTCGACAACCTGCGCATGGGCCTCGCCCCGTGCCCGGCCAGCACGCCCCTACCGCCGGACCTGTACGAGTTGTTCCCGGTCCTGGAACAGATGCAGCACCGCCGGGGCGGCGACCTGAGCGGCGGCCAACAGCAGCAACTGGCCATCGCCCGCGCCTTGGCCGCCGGTCCCAAGGTGCTGCTGCTGGACGAGCCGACCGAGGGCATCCAACCGAGCGTGATCAAGGACATCGGCCGGGTCATCCGGCATCTGGCGGCCAAGGGCACCATGGCCATCGTGCTGGTGGAGCAGTTCTACGACTTTGCCGCCGAGTTGGCCGACCAGTACCTGGTGCTGGAGCGCGGCGAGGTCGTCATGCGCGGACCGGGCGCGTCCATGGAGGCGGACGGCGTGCGCCGACGCTTGGCGCTTTGAAGCGGGCCTGGGCCTCGTTACAGTGGCGCCCGATGAACACCCCGCACCCCGAGTTCCAGGATTCCGACCTGGAGGCCGCACCCCGCAAACCCCGCAAGGGCCTGTACGTGCTGCCCAACCTGTTCACCCTGGCCGCGCTGTTCGGCGGCTTCTATGCGATCGTGATGGCCATGAACGGCCGTTTTGAAAACGCCGCGATTGGCATCTTTTGCGCCATGGTGCTCGACAGCCTCGACGGCCGCGTGGCTCGCATGACGGGCACCCAGTCGGCCTTCGGCGAGCAAATGGACAGCCTGTCCGACATGGTCAGCTTCGGCGCGGCCCCGGCCTTGGTGGTCTACGAGTGGGCGCTGAAAGACTTGGGGCGATGGGGCTGGATCGCCGCCTTCGTGTACTGCGCCTGCGCCGCCTTGCGCCTGGCCCGCTTCAACACCAACATCGGCGTCATCGACAAGCGCTTCTTCCAAGGCTTGCCGAGCCCCGCTGCAGCCGCCTTGGTGGCCGGCTCCCTGTGGCTGGCGGTGGACGCGGGTTGGTTGCCGCAAGAGCACCCATGGCTGGAGTGGACGATGCTGGGCATCACGCTGTATGCCGGCCTGACCATGGTGACCAATGCCCCGTTTTACAGCTTCAAAGATTTCAGCTTGAAGCGCACCGTGCCTTTTGCGCTGCTCGTGGGTTTGGTGATCCTGATCGCCCTGGTGGCCAGCCACACCCCCATCGCGCTGTTTGCGCTGTTTTGCTGCTACAGCCTGTCGGGCTACTTGGAGTACGCCCGGCGCAAGTGGCAGGGCCGTCACGCGAGCCTGATCGCCACCAGCACCGACGAGCCGGACGAAGCGGGCCTGCACCGTTGACGAAATCTCGCCCTGATACATTCGATGCCATGCAAGTCATCGAGCGCGCCCTGCTACTAGCCCTGGAGTCCCGGGTGCGCTGATGCATGCGCGGCCAAGAGCGGCCGCATCGCCTGAATCCACGTGACCCGCCCGGCCCCCAGCTTGGCGGGTTTTGTTTTTTCCAGTTCCCTTGGAGTGCCTCATGGCCGATTCGTTGATCATCTTTGACACCACCTTGCGCGATGGCGAGCAGTCGCCCGGCGCATCGATGACCAAGGACGAGAAGCTGCGCATCGCCCGCCAGTTGGAACGCCTGCGGGTGGACGTGATCGAGGCCGGCTTCGCCGCGGCCAGCCCGGGCGACTTTGAGGCCGTGCAGGCCATCGCGAGCGTGGTGAAAGACAGCCGCATCTGCTCGCTGGCTCGCGCCAACGACCGCGACATCGGCCGCGCCGCCGAAGCCTTGCGTGGCGCCAACGCGGCGCGCATCCACACCTTCATCGCCACCAGCGAACTCCACATGGAGAAGAAGCTGCGCATGACCCGTGAGCAGGTGCTGGAGCAGGCCAAGTTGGCCGTGCGCTTTGCCCGCCAGCACTGCGACGACGTCGAGTTTTCCCCCGAGGACGGCTACCGCAGCGATCCCGAGTTCTTGGTCCGCGTGATCGAGGCCGTGATTGCCGAGGGTGCGACGACCATCAACATCCCCGACACCGTGGGCTATGGCATCCCCGAGTTGTACGGGCAGTTCATCCTGGACTTGCGCACCCGCGTGCCCAACAGCGACAAGGCCATCTGGAGCGTGCATTGCCACAACGACTTGGGCATGGCCGTCGCCAACTCCCTGGCCGGGGTCAAGATCGGTGGCGCGCGCCAGATCGAGTGCACGATCAACGGGCTGGGCGAGCGGGCCGGCAACTGCTCCTTGGAGGAGGTGGTCATGGCCGTCAAGACGCGCCGCGACCACTTCGGCCTCAACGTGAACATCGACACCAGCCAGATCGTGGCAGCGTCGCGCCTGGTCAGCCAAACCACCGGCTTCGTGGTGCAGCCGAACAAGGCCGTGGTGGGCGCCAACGCCTTCGCGCATGCCTCGGGCATTCACCAGGATGGCGTGCTCAAGGCGCGCGACACCTACGAAATCATGCGCGCTGAAGACGTGGGTTGGGCGGCGAACAAGATCGTGCTGGGCAAGCTCAGCGGTCGCAACGCCTTCAAGCAGCGCTTGGAGCAATTGGGCATCACGCTGGAGTCCGAGTCCGAAGTCAACGAGGCCTTCGCCCGCTTCAAGGACCTCGCCGACCGCAAGGCCGAGGTGTTTGACGAAGACATCCTGGCCCTGGTGATGGACGAGCAGGCCGAACACCAAAGCGACGAGGACTACCACTTGGTGTCCTTGGCCCAGCGCAGCGAGACCGGCGAGCGCCCGCATGCGGCCGTGGTGTTCGCCGGTGGGGGTCAGGAGTTCCGCGCCGAAAGCGATGGCAACGGGCCGGTGGACGCGTGCGTGCGCGCCATCGAAAGCCAAGTGCAATCCGGCGCGGAGTTGCTTCTGTACGGCGTCAACGCCATCAGCAGCGGCAGCAGCGAGAGCCAGGGTGAAGTGAGCATGCGCCTGCAGTTGGGTGGGCGCGTCGTCAACGCGGTCGGCTCCGATCCCGACATCATCGTGGCGTCGGCCAAGGCTTACCTCAATGCGTTGAACAAGCTGCGCGCCAAGGGCGAGCGGGTGGCGGCACAGGGGTAACCCTAGCTTTTGCATCGCAACCGTGCGGGTTTTCACAGGGAACCTCAGGTATCGCATGTAAGTGCTTGTCCTTGATTGAGTTTCAGTCTGGCGCTTACACTCGAGTCCCTGTTTCGGAGGGTTTCAGGATGCGTGGTTTGGCGGTGTTCTTGGTGGCTTTGGGCCTGTCCCTGGGCGATGCAAGCCTGGGCCTTCAATCGGCTCAGGCGCAGAGCAAGTCCGCCAGCAGCCAAAAGGCGAAGAGCACTCCCGCCAAACCCTCGGTGCGCAAAGTGCCCGCCAAGGCCAAAGCCCAAGCCCCGGTTCGCAAGCGGGCCACCAAGGCCGCGGTGGTGGTGCCGGCCAAGCCTTCCTTCGGGCAGTTGGCCGGCCTGCAACACACCGACGACCCCTTGGCGCTGAAGTCCAGCGTGGCCTTGGTCATGGACCAAGACACCGAAGAGGTTTTGCTGGCCAAGAACGACAACGCCGTTCTGCCGATCGCTTCCATCACCAAGCTGATGACGGCCCTGGTGGTGACCGAAGCGCAATTGCCTCTGGACGAGGTCCTGACGGTCACGCAAGACGACGTGGACACCGAAAAGGGCAGCCGCTCGCGCCTGCAGGTGGGCACCCGCCTGACGCGCGGCGAAATGCTGCACTTGGCCCTGATGAGCAGCGAAAACCGTGCGGCACATGCGCTGGGTCGTCACTACCCGGGCGGTTTGTCGGCCTTCGTGTCGGCCATGAACGCCAAGGCGCAGCTGCTGGGCATGCGCGACACGCGCTACGTGGAGCCCACGGGCCTGTCCAGCCAGAACCAGAGCAGCGCGCACGACTTGGCGCGCTTGGTCAAGACGGCCTACACGGTGCCGCTCATCCGCGAACTGTCGACTTCGGAAAGCACGACGGTTCGCGTGGGCCGGCGTGAAACCTCGTTCGGCACCACCAATGGCTTGGTGCGCAGTCCGGTCTGGGACATTGGTCTGCAAAAAACGGGCTACATCAGCGAAGCCGGGCAGTGCCTCGTCATGCAGGCCCACATGGCCGGCCGGCGCCTGGTGATGGTGTTCCTGGACTCGGCCGGCAAGTACAGCCGCATCGGCGATGCCGAGCGGGTGCGCAAGTGGATCGTGGGCGAGGCGAAGAAGGCGCCCTGAGGCCTCAGCCGCGGTAGCCCAGCGCGGCCGAGATGCCCGCGGCGGTTTCTTTCAGGCGCGGCTCCCAGCTTTCTTCCAAACGCTCAGCCGGCGCGGAAATCGAGAGGCCAGCGACCAGCTTGCTCTGGTCGTCGTAGATGCCCACGGCCATGCAGCGCACGCCCACCTCCAGCTCCTCTTCGTCGCGGGACACGCCCCGCATGCGAATCTGGGCCAGCTCACGCTCCAGACGGGCCAAGTCGGTGATGCTGTTGCGCGTGTTGCCGGCCAGGCCGGTTCGGGTGGCGTAGGCCCGCACGCGGGCGGGCTCGTCGGCCGCCAGAAACAGCTTGCCCACCGAAGTCAGGTGCAGGGGCGCTCGGCCACCCACCGTTCGCACGACTTGCATGCCCGAGCGCTCGCTGTAGGTGCGCTCGATGTACACGATCTCGTCGCCCTGCCGGACCGACAGGTTCACCGGTTGGTGCGTGTGCTTGTGCAGCTCGCGCATGGCGTCCAAGGCGGCGTCGCGAACGTCCAAGCGCGCCTTGACTAAATTGCCCAGCTCCAACAAGCGCATGCCCAAGCGGTAGCTGCCCGGCTCGGGGCGGTCGACGTACCGCCCCAGGGTCAGGTCGTTGAGGATGCGGTGCGTCGTCGACGGGTGCAGGCCCGTGGCCTGGGCCAGGTCTTTCAAGGGCACCGGGTCGGTGTGGCGGGCCAGCACGTCCAAGAGCGCGAAGGCGCGCTCGAGCACCTGGATGGCCGGGCTGGCGGTGTCGGCGGGGGCAGGGGCGCGGCTCATGGGCGCGGATTGTGGGTCATGGCCCCTTCGGCGGCGCGCAAGCCCGCCTGCACCGCCCCTTCCAAGGTGGCGGGGTAGGGGCCGTCCACGTAGTCGCCCGCGGCCCAGAGACCCGGTCGAATTTCGGCCGATGGGCGCTGCAATTGCGCCGTGCAAGCGAACGTGGCCCGCCGATCGGCATGCGCGTGGGTTCGCTGGGCGTTTTCCAAGCCCGGCACTTGGGCCGCCACTTGGGCGTGAATGCGCTGGGCGACGGTCTCCAGGCCGTCCCGGGCCAATTCGGACGCGACGGCGCTGGCCACGGCCGTGTACCGCCCTTGGCGGGTGCCCGCACCGCCTTCGATTTGCCCGAGATCGAACACGAACTGCGCCGGCCCTCCCGACAGCGCCACCATGGGGGCGGCCAAGCATGCCCCCGGCGCGTGGAACTCGACGGTGGCGATGGCCTCTGCCGGCAGCGCAGCGGCCTGGGCCGACCAATTGGGGGCCAGGGACTGCGTCAAGCGCGCCGCTTCGTTGGCGCTGCAGGCCAGGATCACCGCCTCGACCTCGTGTCCGTCGCAGCGCCAAAGTCTGCCTTCATGCGACAGCGATTTGACACGGGCCCCGACCCTGACGACCGCACCGCGACTGCGCAGCCAGGCTTCGGCACTGGCGGGCAACAGTTCTTGCAGCGGGGCGGCGGGCAGCAGCAAGTCCGAGGCCCCCCGTCCGCCCAGCAAGGCGTCCCGCAGGACCCGCATCAGCACCGCCGCGCTGGCGGTGTCGGTGGGCGTGTTCAAGGCGGCAATGCAAAGGGGGTCGATCAACTGGGTCCGGACGGCCGGCGGCAAGCCTTCGCACCAACGCGCCACGCTCCACCCGGAGGGGGCCCTCAGGCCACGCGCGATCTGCCGCAGGCCCCAACGGATCAAGCCCCACCGCTCCCGCCAGCCCCAAAGCGGGTGGCCTGCGACCGCCTGCATCGCGGCCGTCACGGGATGCCTTTGGCGCGGCCAACGCAAGCCGCGGCCCATGGGATCGACCAAGGTGAGGGGCTCGCGCTTGAGCAGGCGCTCGGGGTCGGCGCCCACCGTGCGCATCAAGGCCAGGGTGTCTCTGTAAGCGCCGATCAAGATGTGCTGGCCGCTGTCGCGCCAGGCACCGGCCTCGTCTTGCCAAGAACGGGCGCGGCCGCCGAGTTGAGGGGCCATCTCGAGCACGGTGACCTGCGCACCGGCCGCGGTGGCTCGCACCGCGGCGGCCAGACCGGCCCACCCGCCGCCGATGACCAACAGTCGCTGCCTCAACGCCCGCGCCAATTGGTCTTCATGGCGATCCACACCTTGCGCAACGGCGTGAGCGCGATCCGTTGATGGAGCACCTGGAATCCGCCGGCTTCGATTTCTCGCAGCAGGCTGCGGTAAATGTTGGCCATCATCAAACCAGGCTTTTGAGTGCGGCGGTCGGCTTCGGGCAGCAGGGCCAGGGCCTCGTCGTAGGCCTGGTGCGCCCGGGCCGCTTGGAAGCGCATGAGGGCGGTGAAGCGCTCGCTGTAACCCCAGGGCGCCTCCCGCTTCAGGATGTCCTGGGCCGTGACCCCGAACTGCTGCAACTCGTTCACCGGCAGGTAGATGCGGCCGCGCCGCGCGTCGTCCCCCACGTCTCGGATGATGTTGGTCAGTTGCAGCGCCAAGCCCAAGCGGTGGGCGTAGGCCGTGGTTTGGGGGTCGGTGCGTCCGAAGATGCCGCTCGCGACTTCGCCCACCACGCCGGCCACCAGGTGGCAGTAGCGCTGCAGACCGGCGTAGTCCAGGTAACGCGTTTGCTGCAAGTCCATCTCGCAACCCTCGATGACCGCCAGCACGTGGTGCGCCTCGATGCCGAAGGTCGCGGCGTGCGGCATCAAGGCCTGCAAGGCGGGGTGAGAGGGCTGTCCCGAAAAGGCCGCGCCGACCTCGCGACGCCACCACGCCAGTTTGCTGGCGGCCACGCTGGGGTCGCTGACTTCGTCGACCACGTCGTCCACCTCTCGGCACACGGCGTAAAACGCGGTGATGGCCTCGCGCTGCGCCGGTTGCAGAAACTTGAAGGCGTAATAGAAGCTGGATCCGCTCTGCGCGGCCTTGGCCTCGACGTACTGGTTGGGTGTCATGCGGCGGGGCGGAAGCGAACGACGCGCCACAGCAGTCGGGGCGCGTCCCAGGCGCGCAAACGCGGCCGGGCGAGAAGGGTGGCATGGTCCATGGCGACGATTTTCTCTGCGATGCGCCGCCCGCCTTCGATGACCGCCCGCAACTCCCACCCGAGCCGACCGGGAACCCGCTGGGGGAGGCGCTCGCCTTGACGCATCAAGTCCAAGGCCCAGGCGTTCATGTCTTTGAGTGTCGCGCGCAGGCCAGGGCTGTCTTGGCCCGCCAAAACCTGGGCCACGCTTGCGCCGTGACGCGCCAGATCCTCGGCAGGGAGGTACACGCGCGGCTTCAGGCGGTCCACGCTGACGTCCTGCCAGAAGTTGATGAGTTGCAGCGAGGTGCAAATGGCGTCCGATGCCCGTCGCGACTCGGCGTCGTGAACACCGGCCAGGTGCAGCACCAAGCGGCCAACGGGGTTGGCCGATCGTTCGCAGTAGCTCAGCAAGGCGGTGCGATCGGGGTACTGCTGCACGCGCACGTCTTGCTCGAAGGCGTCGAGCAGGGCGTGGAGTTCGCCCAAGGGCAGTTGCCATTGCTGCGTGGCTTGGGCCAGGTCGGCATGGCGCGGGTCGGTGGGTTCCCCCCGGGCCATGGCGTGAAGCTGGCTGCGCATCGCGGTCAGCGCGGCCAGCCGGGTGCTCGCTGGAGCGTCGCCTTCATCGGCGATGTCGTCCGCCTCGCGGGCAAAGCGGTAGACGGCCAGGATGGGGGGGCGCAGCGCGGGTGGACACAGCCAACTCGCAACGGGAAAGTTCTCGGCGCGGTGCCGCTGCGCCAAGCGTGCGGGATCAACAGTGGGATTCACGCCGCATTGTCGCCAGTTGCGTGGGAGGCAGCCGATACAGTAGCCCACGCTGACGCGCGATCCCCTGAACATGGGACGTGCCAACCCCGTGAGAAGAGGTGCCCCATGCCGGATTCCAAGCCCCGTGAGACGACCCCCGTGAGCCGCCCAGTCGGGGCGTGGGTCGTGCTGGTCACCTTGGGGGCCTTGGTCGCTTGCGGTCCGAAGCCAGCGCCACCGGCGCCGGAGCGGGCCGTGCGCACGATGGTGGTGGAAACCGTGGCCGCCGGGCAGGTGTTTGAGTACGCCGCCGATGTGCGCGCACGCACCGAGAGCCGACTGGGCTTTCGGGTGCCCGGCAAGGTCTTGCAGCGCAAGGTAAGCCTGGGCGACCGCGTCAAGGCCGGGCAGGTGTTGATGCGCTTGGACGGGCAAGACCTGGCCTTGGCCGCGGAAGCCGCCAATGCCGCGCTGCGGGCCGCGCGCAGCAACCGCGACCAGCTGGCCGCCGACCTCAAACGCTTCCGCGAGCTGAAGGCCCAAGGGTTCATCAGCGGTGCCGAGTTGGAGCGGCGCGAAGTGGCGCTGGCGGCGGCCCAAGCGCAGTGGGAGCAGGCCCAAGCCCAGGCCAAAGCGCAGCGCAACCAGGCCGACTACGGGGACTTGGAAGCCGATGCGGCGGGCCTGATCACCAGCGTTGACGCCGAACCGGGCACGGTGGTCGCAGCGGGCACGCCGGTTTTGCGCTTGGCCCACGATGGGCCGCGTGACGTGGTGTTCCAAGTGCCGGAGCACCAAGTGGCGCTGCTGCGCCGCCAACTGAAAAACGAATCGGCGGGCCTCCAGGTCCGAATCTGGGGCCGGGAAGAGCCCTTGCCGGCCACGTTGCGAGAGTTGGCCGAGTCGGCCGACCCGGTCACGCGGACCTTCTTGGTCAAAGCCGACATTGGGCGGGCCGATGAGGTCAAGCTCGGTCAAACCGCCACGGTGGTGTTCAACCCAGGCAAGCTGTCGGGGGTCGTGAAGGTGCCGATGTCGGCGGTGTTCGAGTCGCAAGGCCGGCCGCATGTTTGGGTGCTGAGTCCGAGCACCATGACCTTGAAGGCCCAAGCGGTGGAAGTCGGTGGCGCCGACGGCAACGAAGTCGTGGTGCTTTCGGGGCTTTCCCCCAAGCAGGAAATCGTGACCGCCGGAACGCATGTGCTGGCGGCCAACCAGAAGGTGCGCCGCTTCGGCGCTGCCCCTGCAGCGGCGCCGGCGGCATCGCGTTGATCGGGGCGCGGTCATGAGCAACGTCGACACCGCCCGCCACCGCTTCAACATCTCACGCTGGGCGCTGGAGCACCCGTCCCTGACGCGCTACCTGATGGTGGTGCTGATGGTCGTTGGCTTCGCCGCGTACTTCCAGTTGGGCCAGGACGAGGACCCGCCGTTCACCTTCCGGGCCATGGTCATCCAGTCGTTCTGGCCGGGGGCGACCGCACAGCAGATGGCCGACCAGGTCACCGACAAGATCGAGCGCTCGCTGCAAGAGGTGGCGTACGCCGATCGCATCCGTTCGTTCACCAAGCCGGGCGAGTCGCTCACCTTGTTCCAACTGAAGGACAGCGTCCCGGGCAAAGACGTGCCCGGGACCTGGTACCAGGTGCGCAAGAAGCTGGGCGACATTCGCCATACCTTGCCCCAAGGCGTTCTCGGCCCGTTCTTCAACGACGAGTTCGGTGATGTGTACGGTTCCATCTACGCCCTGAGCGGCGATGGCTACAGCCCGGAAGAACTGCGGCGTCATGCCGATGCGATTCGCGCCGAGCTCTTGCGGGTGCCGGACGTCGCCAAGGTCGAGTTGTTCGGCGTGCAACCCGAAAAAATCTACGTCGAGATTTCGCACCGCAAGATCGCCCAAATGGGGTTGGACTTGAACCAGATCGTGGGGCAGTTGAACGCCCAGAACGCGGTCGAGGGCTCGGGCTTGCTGAACAGCGAAGACGGCAACGTGGGGGTCCGGGTCCAGGGGCAATTCCAAAACATCGAGTCGGTCCGGCAACTTGCCATCCGGGCCGTGAACCCGCAAACGGGTCAGGCCAGCAGTTTGCGTTTGGGCGACATCGCGACGGTCACGCGGGCCTACGCAGAGCCGGCTGCCGTTTCGGTGCGCCATCAGGGCCAGAAGGTGATTGCCCTGGGCGTCTCCATGGCCAAGGGCGGCGACATCATTCGCCTGGGGAAGTCCTTGCAAGAGGCCATTGGCAAGCTGGAGCCCAATTTGCCGGCCGGTTTGACGCTGTCCCAGGTGCAGAACCAGCCCCAGGCGGTGCAGCGCTCGGTGAGCGAGTTCGTGCAGGTGCTGATCGAGGCCGTGGTGGTCGTGCTGGCGGTCAGTTTCATCAGCCTCGGACTGCACACCAAGCCCCTGCGCATCGACATCTGGCCGGGTCTCGTGGTCGCGATCACCATCCCCTTGGTGCTCGCCATCACCTTCGTGACCATGTTCTATTGGGGCGTTGGGCTGCACAAGATTTCCTTGGGCAGCTTGATCATCGCGCTCGGCCTGTTGGTGGACGACGCCATCATTGCCGTCGAGATGATGGTGCGCAAACTGGAAGAAGGCTACGACAAGAAGACGGCCGCCACGTTTGCGTACGAAGTGACCTCCATGCCCATGCTGACCGGCACCTTGATCACGGCGGTGGGCTTTCTGCCGATCGGATTGGCGCGCTCGTCGGTGGGCGAGTACACCTACGCCATCTTTGCCGTCACGGCGGCTTCCTTGGTCATTTCGTGGGTGGTGTCGGTGTACTTTGTGCCCTACCTGGGCGCCTTGCTGTTGCGGACGCGGCCGGCGCAACCGGGACATGCGCACGAATTGTTCGACACCCCGTTCTATGCGCGCTTCCGGGCGCTCGTGCGCTGGTGCGTGCTGCACCGGTGGATCACCATCGGCATGACCGTGGCCATCTTCGCCCTGGGCATCGTGGGCATGGGCAAAGTGCAGCAGCAGTTCTTCCCCGATTCGAGCCGCCCGGAGATCTTGGTCGACCTCTGGCTGCCGGAGGGCGCGCCGATCCAGAACACGGAGTCTGTGGCCAAGCGCTTCGAGCAACGGATGCTCAAGGAAACCGGCCTGGAGTCCGTCACCGCTTGGGTGGGATCGGGCGTGCCTCGCTTCTACCTGCCGCTGGACAACGTCTTCCCGCAGTCCAACGTGGCGCAATTCATCTTGCTGCCCAAGTCATTGAAGGACCGAGAAGAGCTCCGGCAGCGCCTGCCGTCCGTGCTCGCGGCTGAGTTCGGTGATGTGCGGGGGCGGGTCAAGCTGTTGCCCAACGGGCCGCCGGTTCCCTACCCGGTGCAGTTCCGCGTGATCGGCCCCGACCCCCTGGTTCTGCGCCGCTGGGCAGACGAGGCCAAAGACATCGTGGCTGCCAACCCCAACATGCTGGGGGTCAACGACAACTGGAACGAGTCCATCAAGGTCCTGCGTCTCAAGGTCGACCAGGACAAGGCGCGGGCGCTTGGCGTCAGCAGCCAGAGCATTGCCCAAGCGGCACGAACCATCCTCACGGGCAGCACCATCGGGCAGTTCCGGGAAGACGATCGACTCATCGAGATCGTGCTGCGACAACCCCTGGACGAGCGCAGCAGCCTGACCGACTTGGCCAGCGCCTACCTCCCAACGGCCAGTGGCCGCAGCGTGCCCCTGAGCCAGGTGGCGCAGCACGAATTCGGATTCGAGCCGGGCGTGATGTGGCGCGAAGGCCGGCAGTACGCGATCACCGTGCAGGGCGACGTGGTTGAAGGCTTGCAGGGCGCCACGGTCAGCAACCAAATCTGGCCGCAACTGCAGGCGCTGCAGGCCAAGATGCCCGATGGCTATCGCATCCAAGTGGCTGGCGCGGTGGAAGAAAGCAGCAAGGGTCAGGGCTCGATCGCCGCCGGCGTGCCCCTGATGCTTTTCATCATCTTCACCTTGCTGATGCTGCAGTTGCAGAGCTTCTCGCGCTCGATGCTCGTGTTCCTGACGGGGCCCCTGGGCATCGCCGGGGTCGCGGGCGCGCTGTTGCTGCTGAACCGTCCCTTCGGGTTCGTGGCCTTGCTGGGTGTGATCGCCCTGATGGGCATGATCATGCGCAATTCGGTGATCTTGATCGACCAGATCGAGGAGGACCGCGCCCGGGGGGTGCCCGCGTGGTCGGCGATCATCGAGTCGGCGGTACGGCGTTTTCGCCCCATCGTGCTGACCGCGGCGGCCGCGGTGTTGGCCATGATTCCCCTCTCGCGCAGCGTGTTTTGGGGCCCCATGGCCGTGGCGATCATGGGTGGCTTGGTTGTCGCCACCGCCTTGACGCTGCTGGCTTTGCCGGCCATGTACGCTGCCTGGTTCCGGGTGCGCGTGCCCCGCTGAACCTGGACAGATCGGCAGCCGGCTAGAATCGCGGGTTCGCCGAATCTTGGTTTGGGCGCATAGGGTCCGGCCCAGTGCGTCGAGGCCGCACCCGCGCGGGTGGCGAAATTGGTAGACGCACCAGGTTTAGGTCCTGACGCCTTCACCGGCGTGCCGGTTCGAGTCCGGCCCCGCGCACCACCGCTTTCATTCCTCTTTTCTGACCTGCTGCCATGGCCGTCACCGTCGAAACCCTCGAAAAGCTCGAACGCCGCATCACCCTGACCCTGCCCGCCAGTGGCATTGGCAGCGAAGTCGAGCAGCGCCTGAAGAAACTGGCCCGCACCGTCAAGGCCGATGGCTTCCGCCCCGGCAAGGTGCCGATGAGCTTCGTCGCCAGCCGCTACGGCAGCTCGGTGCAGTACGAAGTCATCAACGACAAGCTGGGCGAGGCCTTTGCCAAGGCCGCCAGCGAAGCTCAACTGCGTGTCGCTGGCGTGCCCAGCATCGCGCAGAAGGACAGCGCGGCCGAGGGCGAGTTGGCCTTCGACGCGACCTTCGAGGTGTACCCGGAGATCAAGCTGGGCGACCTGGCTGCTGTTGAGGTCGAGCGTGTCTCGAGCGAAGTCACCGACGAGGCCGTGGACCGCACGGTGGACATCCTGCGTAAGCAGCGTCGCAGCTTCGCCCAACGTGCTGCGGACGCCGCGGCGCAAGACGGCGACCGTGTCACCATCGACTTCGAGGGCAAGATCGACGGCGAGCCCTTCCAGGGCGGCAAGGCCGAAGCCTTCCAGTTCCAGTTGGGCGAAGGCCAGATGCTGGAAGCGTTCGAGAAGGCCGTTCGCGGCATGAAGTCGGGCGAAAGCAAGACCTTCCCGCTGGCCTTCCCGGAGGATTACCACGGCAAGGACGTGGCCGGCAAAGAAGCCGACTTCTTGGTCACGGTCAAAAAGATCGAGGCGCAGCACTTGCCCGAGGTGAACGATGCGTTTGCCAAGCAATTGGGCATCAAGGAAGCCACGGTGGAAGGCCTGCGCGCTGATGTGCGCAAGAACCTCGAGCGCGAGGTCAAGTTCCGCGTGCTGGCTCGCAACAAGGCCGCCGCGATGGACGCGTTGGTGAAAGTGGCGGAGTTGGACCTGCCCAAGGCCTTGGTGGCGGAAGAGGCGAACCGCTTGGTTGGCGACTTCCGCGAGCGTCTGAAGGCCCAAGGTCTGAAGGATGCCGACAAGATGCCGGTGCAGGCCGAGATGTTCACCCCCCAAGCCGAGCGCCGCGTGCGCCTGGGTCTGGTGGTGGGCGAACTGGTTCGCACGCAAAACCTGAAGGCCAAGCCCGAGCAGTTGCAGGCCCACATCGAGGAGCTGAGCCAGAGCTACGAAAAGCCGGCCGACGTGATGCGTTGGTACCTGAGCGACCGTCAGCGCATGCAAGAGGTCGAAGCCGTGGTCATCGAGAACAACGTGACCGACTATGTGCTGTCGCAGGTCAAGCTGGTCGACAAGGCCGTGCCGTTTGACGAACTGATGGCACAGCAAGCCCAAGGCTGATCGGGCCTTCTCCCCACGCCAAGGCGCCGTACCCGACCGGGGCGGCGCCTTGCTGTTTCTCAGCCCCTATCATTTGCCGAACACACACAGAGGACTCGCATGAGCGCTTTGGAAATCAGCAATCTGGGCATGGTGCCCATCGTGATCGAACAGTCGGGCCGCGGCGAACGCGCTTACGACATCTACAGCCGACTGCTGCGCGAGCGGATCGTGTTTTTGGTCGGCCCCGTCAACGACGCCACGGCCAACTTGGTGGTGGCGCAATTGCTGTTCCTGGAGAGCGAGAACCCCGACAAGGAGATTTCGCTGTACATCAACTCCCCTGGGGGCAGCGTCAGTGCGGGCATGTCCATCTTCGACACGATGAATTTCATCAAGCCGGATGTGAGCACGCTGTGCTTGGGCATGGCGGCGAGCATGGGAGCCTTCCTGCTGATGGCTGGGGCCAAAGGCAAGCGATTTGCCCTGCCGAACAGCAAGATCATGATTCACCAGCCCTTGGGCGGCGCGCAGGGGCAAGCCACGGACATCGAGATCCACGCCCGCGAGATCTTGAAGACCCGAGAGCAACTGAACCGCTTGATGGCGGAGCGCACCGGGCAAACGTTGGAGCGCATCACCGCCGACACCGAGCGCGATTACTTCATGTCCGCGGCCGAGGCGCAGGCCTACGGCTTGATCGACAAAGTGGTCGACAAGCGCGCTTGAACGGCCTCGGTCGTTTCTGATTTCCTTTGACAGCGGGGGCCAGTTGCTGCGCTACCATGGCTCGCAACCTCCCGCCCGAAAGTAATTCCCATGCCTGACAAAAAAGGCGGCTCCGGCGAGAAGGTGCTGTACTGCTCCTTCTGCGGCAAGAGCCAGCACGAAGTCAAAAAGCTCATCGCGGGCCCGTCGGTGTTCATCTGCGACGAGTGCATTGAGTTGTGCAACGACATCATTCGCGACGAGGTCGCGAATGCCGAGACGCCGCGCGATCGCAAGGGCTCGGACCTGCCTTTGCCCACCGAGATCAAGGCGATCCTCGACCAGTATGTGATCGGACAGGATCCGGCCAAGCGGACCTTGGCTGTGGCGGTCTACAACCATTACAAGCGCCTGAAGCACCTCGGTGAGGCTGAGAAGGGCGATGTTGAACTCAGCAAGAGCAACATCCTGTTGATCGGACCGACCGGTTCTGGCAAGACTTTGCTGGCGCAGACCTTGGCCCGTTTGCTGAACGTGCCGTTCGTGATTGCCGATGCGACCACCTTGACCGAAGCCGGTTACGTGGGCGAAGACGTCGAAAACATCATCCAGAAGCTGCTGCAGAACTGCAATTACGACGTCGACAAGGCCCAACGCGGCATCGTTTACATCGATGAGATCGACAAGATCAGTCGCAAGGCCGACAACCCCTCCATCACCCGAGACGTGTCGGGCGAAGGGGTGCAACAGGCCTTGCTGAAGCTGATCGAAGGCACGATGGCGAGCGTGCCGCCACAGGGTGGACGCAAGCACCCGAACCAAGACTTCCTCCAGATCGACACCACCAACATCCTGTTCATCTGCGGTGGTGCGTTTGATGGCCTGGAGAAGGTCATTCAGAACCGCTCCGAAAAGTCGGGGATTGGATTCGGGGCATCGGTCAAGAGTGCCACCGAACGGAAGATCGGGGAACTGTTTGCCGAAATCGAACCCGGCGATCTGATCAAGTTCGGCATCATTCCTGAACTGGTGGGGCGCCTGCCGGTGATTGCCACCCTCGGGGAGTTGACCGAAGACGCCCTCGTGCAGATCTTGGTCGAGCCGAAGAATGCGCTGGTGAAGCAGTACCAACAACTGTTCGCGTTGGACGGGGTGGAGCTGGACGTTCGGCCGTCGGCACTGACGGCCATCGCCCGCAAGGCCCTGAAACGGAAGACCGGTGCACGCGGCTTGCGCTCGATCGTCGAGCATGCGCTCATCGACACCATGTTCGATTTGCCAGCGCAACAAGGCGTGGCACAGGTCGTTTTGGACGAGTCCAACATCGACGAAGGCACGAAGCCCCTGCTGGTGTACCGCGAGGCCAAAGCCAGCGCGTGACCCTCTGGCCAGTTGCTGTCGAGCCCTTGTGCTTGGAGCGGCCGGCCCCAGATGAGCCTGACCTTCTGAAGGAATCCACACATGTCAGGTCAAGCCCTGCTGCCCTCTGAGCCCATCACCCTCCCGTTGCTTCCCCTGCGGGACGTGGTGGTGTTTCCCCACATGGTCATTCCCCTTTTCGTGGGGCGCCCCAAGTCGATCAAGGCCCTGGAAGCGGCCATGGAGTCGGGGCGTCAGATCATGCTCGTGGCCCAGAAGGCGGCCGCGAAAGACGAGCCCAAGGCCGAAGATCTTTTTGACATCGGCTGCGTGTCCACCATCTTGCAGTTGCTGAAGTTGCCCGATGGCACCGTGAAGGTGCTGGTCGAAGGCTTGCAGCGCGCCGGCGCCAGCCGCGTTCGGGAAGAGCAAGACCATTTCGTGGCCGAGGTCCTGCCGATCGGCCCAGATGCCGTGGCGGCGCCTGAAATCGAAGCCTTGCGTCGCGCGGTGGTGCAGCACTTCGATCAGTACGTGAAGCTCAATCGGAAGATTCCGCCGGAGATCCTCACGTCGATCGCGGGCATCGACGAGCCCGGTCGCTTGGCCGACACCATCGCCGCGCACCTTCAATTGAAGCTTGAGGCCAAGCAGTCGGTCTTGGACTTGTCGGACGTGGCCAAGCGCCTTGAAAAGCTGCTGGAGCTGCTGGAGCACGAGGTTGACATCTTGCAGGTGGAGAAGCGCATCCGCGGCCGCGTGAAGCGCCAGATGGAAAAGAGCCAGCGGGAGTACTACCTGAACGAGCAGGTCAAGGCCATCCAGAAGGAGTTGGGCGATGGCGAAGAGGGCGCTGACATCGAGGAACTCGAAAAGCGCATCTTGGCCGCGAAGATGCCCAAAGAGGCGCGCGCCAAGGCCGAAGGCGAGTTGAAAAAGCTCAAGCTCATGTCTCCCATGAGTGCCGAGGCCACGGTGGTGCGCAACTACCTGGACACCTTGATCGGGCTGCCTTGGAGCAAGAAGACCAAGATCAAGCACGACCTGCCGCTGGCCGAAGACGTTCTGAACGAAGACCACTTCGGCTTGGACAAGGTCAAAGAACGCATCCTCGAATACCTCGCTGTGCAGCAGCGCGTGGACAAGGTCAAAGCGCCGATCTTGTGCTTGGTCGGCCCACCCGGGGTGGGCAAGACCTCGCTGGGGCAAAGCATTGCGCGCGCCACCGGTCGCAAGTTCGTGCGCATGGCCTTGGGGGGGGTGCGCGATGAGGCCGAGATCCGGGGCCACCGTCGCACCTACATTGGCGCCATGCCGGGCAAGGTGTTGCAGTCGCTGACCAAGGTGGGCACCCGCAATCCCTTGTTCTTGCTCGACGAGATCGACAAGTTGGGCCAGGACTTCCGGGGCGATCCGTCGTCGGCCTTGTTGGAGGTGCTCGATCCCGAGCAGAACCACACCTTCAGCGACCATTACGTTGAGGTGGACTACGACCTGTCCGACGTGATGTTCGTCGCCACGGCGAACTCGATGAACATCCCGCCGGCCCTGTTGGATCGCTTGGAGGTGATCCGTCTTTCCGGTTACACGGAAGACGAGAAGGTCCACATCGCGCAGGCCTACCTCCTGCCCAAGCAACGCAAGAACAACGGCGTGCTTGATGCGGAGTTGGTGGTGGACGAGTCGGCCGTGCGTGGCGTGATCCGCTACTACACCCGAGAGGCGGGAGTGCGCTCGCTCGAGCGCGAGATCGGGAAGATTTGCCGCAAGGTGGTCAAGGGCCTTCAGCTCAAGAAGATGACCGCCCCTGTGACGGTCAATGAAGACAACCTCAACGAATTCTTGGGGGTGCGCAAGTACGACTTTGGACGTGCCGAGAAGAAGAACCAAGTCGGCCAGGTGGTGGGTTTGGCATGGACCGAGGTGGGGGGCGACTTGCTGACCATCGAGGCGGCCCTGATGCCGGGCAAGGGCCTGGTCACCCGAACCGGATCGCTGGGTGACGTGATGAAGGAGTCTGTCGAGGCGGCACGCACGGTGGTGCGATCGCGTGCGGCCCAACTTGGCATCAAGGACGAACTCTTCGAGAAGCGAGACGTGCACATCCACGTGCCCGATGGCGCCACGCCCAAGGACGGGCCCAGCGCGGGTGCTGCCATGGCCACGGCCTTGGTGTCGGCCATGACGGGCATTCCTGTTCGGGCCGATGTGGCCATGACGGGGGAAATCACCCTGCGCGGCGAGGTCACGGCCATCGGCGGGCTGAAGGAAAAGTTGTTGGCAGCGCACCGCGGCGGCATCAAGGTCGTTTTGATCCCCGAAGAAAACGTCAAGGACTTGCAGGAGATCCCCGACAACGTCAAAGAGTCTTTGGAGATCTTGCCGGTCCGCTGGATCGAGACGGTGTTGGAGTTGGCCCTGGAAAGGGCGCCTACGCCCTTGACGGAAGAGGAGTTGGCGGCAAAGCCGGCAGAAACGCCCGCGGCCACGACCGAAGCCATCAAGCACTGATGCGGCACTTGATTTCCATCGAAAATTTGGCATAGAATGGAGGACTTCGTTGGGCGCTTGGTTGTTCGAGCTGTCCATCGAAGTGCGACGCGGGAATAGCTCAGTTGGTAGAGCGCAACCTTGCCAAGGTTGAGGTCGCGAGTTCGAGCCTCGTTTCCCGCTCCAAGTTTTCCGAAAAGGAAGCCCCGGCTTCCTTTTTTTATCCCCGGCACCAACCGGGGGCGGGACCCCGGGGCGCGGTAGCAAAGCGGTTATGCAGCGGATTGCAAATCCGTCCAGGGCGGTTCGACTCCGCCCCGCGCCTCCAAGTGTTTCGTGGTCAGTGTTTTTGCGGGAATAGCTCAGTTGGTAGAGCGCAACCTTGCCAAGGTTGAGGTCGCGAGTTCGAGCCTCGTTTCCCGCTCCAGCACAATGCGCCGCCCGCCCGGGTGGCGAAATCGGTAGACGCAGCGGACTTAAACTCCGCCGGTTCCTGAAAAGGGCCGTACGGGTTCGAGTCCCGTCCCGGGCACCAGGGCGCTCAGGCTGCTCCGGCCATCGACAGGGCGAACGACTCCCAGCCCAGCGCACGACGTGCCAGGCCCCCCAGGTTCTCAAGGCCTCCCGTGCTTTGCAGCCAAATGCGACCGCTGTCGATGTGGGTGGGTTGCGCATTCCACAGGCGCTGGGCTTGCATTGCCACCGCGTCCTCCACCTCCACCACGTGGACGTCCGGGCCCAGGGCCTCAGCCCAGAGGGGGCGGATGAGGGGGTAGTGTGTGCAGCCCAAAAGGACGGTGTCGGCTTGCGCGGCCTTCAATGGGGCCACGTGCTGGGCCACGAGCTGGCGCAGCGCCTGGCTGTCCAAGTCCCCCCGCTCGATGTGGCTCACCACGCCTGCCGCCGCCACCGCGGTCACTTCGCGACCTTCCGCATGGCGGCTCAGCAGGGCTTGAAATCGCGCGCTGTTGACGGTGCTGGTTGTGGCCAACACGCCGATTCGGCCACCTGCGCTCCGCGCCACCGCCGGTTTGATGCCGGGCTCGATGCCCACGATGGGTACCGTGGGATGCGCCGCGCGCAGGGCGTCGGCCGCGTGGGCCGTGGCGGTGTTGCAGGCCACGACGATCAAGGTGGCGCCTTGCCCGATCAAACGCTGAGCAAGGGCCAAGCTGCGCTCGCGGATGAACTCAGGGCTGCGTTCGCCGTACGGCGCGTGTGCGCTGTCGGCCACGTAATGCAGTGGCACACGGGGCAGCGCACGGCGCAAGGCGGCCAAGACGGTCAGTCCGCCGACGCCGGAATCGAACACCCCAATGCACGCCATCCAACATCCTTCACAAAAAATAGAACGACCGTTCTATTTTGGCCCCTCGTTTGCCCCTTTCGCCCTATGAGGAAGCAGGGCGACCCCTAGAATGATTTCAGTCAGTTTCACGAAGGAGCGCGTGATGAAAGTCTTGGTGCCCGTCAAGCGGGTGGTGGATTACAACGTGAAGGTGCGGGTCAAGGCCGACGGCACGGGCGTGGATATCGCCAACGTGAAGATGTCGATGAACCCGTTCGACGAAATCGCGGTGGAAGAAGCCGTGCGCCTGAAGGAGAAGGGCGTCGTCACCGAGATCGTGGCGGTGTCTTGCGGCGTGACGCAGTGCCAGGAAACCCTGCGCACCGCGATGGCCATTGGCGCTGACCGCGCCATCCTCGTCGAGACCGATGCTGAATTGCAGCCGCTGGCCGTGGCGAAGCTCCTCAAAGCCTTGGTTGAGAAGGAGCAGCCGCAGTTGGTGATCCTGGGCAAGCAAGCGATCGACGACGACTGCAACCAAACGGGCCAGATGTTGGCCGCGCTGACCGGCATGCCGCAGGGCACCTTTGCCAGCAAGGTCGAAGCCGTGGACGGCGGTGTGGCCGTCACGCGCGAGGTCGATGGTGGCCTGGAGACCGTGAAGCTCGGCCTGCCGGCGGTGATCACCACGGACCTGCGCTTGAACGAGCCGCGCTACGTCACGCTGCCCAACATCATGAAGGCGAAGAAAAAGACGCTCGATGTCGTCAAGCCCGCCGATCTGGGCGTGGACGTGACGCCTCGCATCAAGACCCTGAAAGTGACCGAGCCTGCCAAACGAAGCGCCGGCATCAAGGTGCCCGATGTGGCCACGTTGGTGGGCAAGCTGAAGAACGAAGCGAAGGTGATTTGAAATGGCTGTCCTCGTCATTGCTGAACACGACCATGGCTCCCTGAAGGGGGCGACCCTGAACACGATCACGGCCGGCCTGGCCTGTGGGGGTGACGTGCACGTGCTGGTGGCTGGCCACAACGCTGGTGCCGCCGCCTCTGCGGCATCGCAAGTGGCTGGCGTGGCCAAGGTGCTGCACGCCGATGGAGCGTCGCTGGCCGAAGGACTGGCCGAGAACGTGGCCGCCCAAGTGCTGGCCATCGCCAGTGGTTACAGCCACATCTTGTTCCCGGCGACGGCTGGGGGCAAGAACGTCGCGCCGCGCGTGGCGGCTTTGCTGGATGTGGCCCAGGTCACGGACATCACCAAGGTGTTGAGCCCGGATACGTTCGAGCGTCCGATCTATGCCGGTAATGCGATTGCCACGGTGCAAGCGACGGATGCCGTCAAGGTCATCACCGTGCGCACCACGGGCTTCGACGCCGCGGCCCAGGGCGGCAGCGCACCGGTCGAAGCGGTGAGCGCCGTGGCCGACTCTGGCAAGAGCAGCTTTGTGGGCCGCGAGACCACGAAGAGCGATCGCCCTGAACTCACGGCCGCGAAGATCATCGTGTCGGGCGGTCGCGCGCTGGGCTCGAGCGACAAGTTCAACGAGGTGCTGACGCCCCTGGCCGACAAGCTGGGCGCTGCGCTGGGGGCCAGCCGAGCCGCGGTGGACGCGGGCTACGCCCCGAACGATTGGCAAGTGGGCCAGACGGGCAAGATCGTGGCGCCGCAGCTCTACATCGCTGCGGGTATTTCGGGCGCCATCCAGCACCTGGCCGGCATGAAGGACTCCAAGGTGATCGTTGCGATCAACAAGGACCCGGAGGCCCCGATCTTCAGCGTGGCCGACTACGGCCTGGAAGCCGATCTGTTCGCGGCCGTGCCCGAGCTGGTCAGCAGCCTCTGATCGCCTGAACCTGCATCCCTGAGGGCGCCGCCACAGCTTTGTGCCGGCGCCCTTTTTCATTCTCGGAGACCCCCATGAGCTACACCGCCCCCGTCAAGGACATGCTGTTCAACATGGCGCACCTCGCGCAGTTGGACGGTCTCACGCACGACGTGCCTGCCTTTGCCGACCACGGCTTGGACACGGCGCAGGCCGTGCTGGAAGAGTGCGCCAAACTGACCGAACAGGTCATTGCCCCGCTGAACTGGGAGGGCGACAAAAATCCGTCGAGCTGGCACGAAGGCGGCATCGTCAAGACGACGCCCGGATTCAAAGAAGCGTTCCGCCAATACGTGGAGGGCGGTTGGCAAGGTCTGGTGCACCCGGCCGACTTTGGCGGCCAAGGCTTTCCCAAGGTGATCGCCGCCGCGTGCCAAGAGATGGTCAACAGCGCCAACCTCAGCTTCGCCCTGTGCCCTTTGCTGACCGACGGTGCGATCGAAGCCCTGCTGACGGCCGGCAGCGACGAGTTGAAGAGCCGCTACATCCCCAAGATGATCGACGGCAGTTGGACGGGGTCGATGAACCTCACCGAACCGCAAGCCGGCTCCGACCTGAGCTTGGTGCGCACCCGCGCCGAGCCCCAGGGGGATGGCACTTACAAGGTGTTCGGCACCAAGATCTTCATCACCTACGGTGAGCACGACATGGCCGAAAACATCGTGCATTTGGTGCTGGCCCGGGTGCCGGGTGCGCCGGCGGGTGTCAAGGGCATCAGCTTGTTCGTGGTGCCCAAAGTGCTGGTCAACGCAGACGGCAGTCTGGGCGCGCGCAACGACGTGCACTGTGTGTCGATCGAGCACAAACTGGGGATCAAGGCCAGCCCGACGGCGGTGCTTCAGTTCGGCGATCACGGTGGGGCGATCGGTTATCTCGTCGGCGATGAGAACCGTGGGCTGGAGTACATGTTCATCATGATGAACGCGGCCCGCTACGGCGTGGGGGTGCAAGGTTTGGCCTTGGCCGAGCGGGCTTACCAGCAAGCCGTTGGCTACGCCCGTGATCGGGTGCAAAGCCGCCCGGTGGACGGGTCGCTGCCAGGGGCCGCGCCGATCATTCACCACCCCGACGTTCGCCGCATGCTGATGACCATGCGCGCCCTGACCGAAGGTTGCCGGGCCATGGCCACTATGGCGGCGGGCGCCTACGACCGCGGCCATGCCCAAGGAGATGCCGCGCAGCAAGCTTTGTACGAATTCCTGGTGCCCCTGGTGAAGGGGTACAGCACGGAGATCAGCCATGAGGTCACGTCTTTGGGCGTCCAAGTCCATGGCGGGATGGGCTTCATCGAAGAAACCGGTGCTGCGCAGCATTACCGCGACGCCAAGATCCTGACCATCTACGAAGGCACCACCGCGATCCAGGCCAACGACCTCGTCGGCCGCAAGACGCTGCGCGACGGTGGCCAATTCGCCCGTGGTCTGGCGACCTTGGTGGAGGCGACCGAGGCCGAGTTGGCGCAAGGCTCGACGGCGGCCCATGCCGTTCGCGCCAATTTGAGTCACGCGCGCCAAGCCTACGAGGCCGTGGTCGACTACTTGGCGGCCACTGGCAAGGGCAATTTGAACGCGGTGTTCGCCGGTTCTGTGCCCTACCTGATGTTGGCAGGCAACCTCGTGGCCGGCTGGTGCCTCGCACGGGGCCTGCTGGCTGCAGAGAAGGCGATTGCGGCGGGCGAGGACCTGGCCTTCATGCAGGCCAAGGTCACCACCGCCCGTTTCTACGCCGAGCACATCCTGCCGCGCACCGCGGCCTTGCGCGATGCCGTGCTCAATGGTGCCGAGAGTGCCCTGGCCTTGCCGCTGGAGGCCTTCTGATGGCCTTGCCGCCGATCCTTCGAGGCCTGCGCCTTCCGGTGGTGGCCTCGCCGATGTTCATTTTGAGCACGCCAAAGTTGGTCATTGCGCAATGCACGTCCGGTGTGGTGGGCTCCATGCCGGCCTTGAACGCGCGTCCGGCTGAGTTGCTCGACGAGTGGTTGGCCGAAATCACCGAGGGCATCGCGGCCCACAACCGGGCCCACCCGGACCGCCCGGCTGCGCCCTATGCCATCAACCAGATCGTGCACAAGAGCAACGACCGCCTGGAACACGACATGGCGGTGTGTGCCAAGTACAAAGTGCCCATCGTGATCACGTCCTTGGGGGCGCGAGAAGACATCAACCAGGCCGTGCACGCCTGGGGTGGCATCGTGCTTCACGACGTCATCAACAACACCTTTGCGCACAAGGCGATCGACAAGGGGGCCGACGGCCTGATCGCGGTAGCGACGGGGGCGGGTGGGCATGCTGGCGTGAAGAACCCGATCGCCCTGATCGCCGAAATCCGCGAATGGTTCCAAGGGCCGCTGTTGTTGTCGGGCGCGATCGGCACGGGCGATGGCATCCTGGCCGCCCAGGCCATGGGTGCCGATTTGGCGTACATCGGCTCGGCCTTCATCGCGACCGAGGAAGCCCGTGCGGCGCAGGACTACAAGGACATGGTGGTGGCGTCGACGAGCGACGACATCGTCTACACCAACCTCTTCACTGGGGTGCACGGCAATTACCTGCGAGGCTCCATCCTGAAGGCCGGACTGGACCCCGATCACTTGCCAGAAAGTGACCCCAGCAAGATGAATTTTGGAGGCAATGCCGCGGCCAAGGCTTGGAAGGACATCTGGGGTTGCGGCCAAGGCATCGGAGCCGTGAAGGCGGTGCTGCCCACGTCCCAGTTGGTGGCCCGCCTGGCCGCCGAGTACGCCGCTGCTCGCCAACGTTTGGCCGTTTGATCCGCCCCCAGGGCAGACCCCCAGGTCGATGGCGCGCGGGTCTTTTCATAATCCAGCGCTCTGCGCGTGGATGCCTGTGTGGTGGCCAGCGCCCAATGTGCTGGCCGTGACATGACCCAATTGCCCGACGACGCTGCGCTCGATCGCGCACGCTTCGAAGCCGATCCCGTTGCCGACGCCGCCATTGAGCGGCTGCTGGCGCCCTGTTGGCGGGACGCCAGCGATGTCGATCTGCCGGTGGCGTCGGCCTTGACGTCGCTCCAGCGGCGTGTCGCCGAGATCAATGCCGCGGTGAGTTCTTGGTGCACCAACGCGGATGTAGCGCATTGGCAGGCGCCCGCTGGCACGCCGGAGGCGGTGGCCGAGGTGCTGGGCGAGTACCTGCTGCAGACGCAGGCGCTGCCGTCCTGGGCGCGGCCCGAACTCATCGAGCGAGCTGAGGCCTTGTTCTTCGAGGAAGGCGCGCTGTCCTGCTTGCTGCTCTTCTGCGCCAGCTTGCCCGAGTGCTACGTGGTGCCTGACTTGGCCGAGGTTCTGCACACCACGGGCCAATTGGAGGCCCGCACCGAGCACCGCATTCGCGCCACGGCGGCCATGATCTTCCCGGTCATGATGCGCGGAGGCCTGGTGTCACCCACGGGGTCGGGTCGGGCGCAGGTGCTGAAAGTGCGCTTGATCCATGCCATGGTGCGGCACTTGATCTTGCGGGGGGCGCCCGCCGGTGCTCGGTCGCGCGAGTTGCAACCCATGGCCTTCCAGGAACTTGCACTGGACCCCTCGCAAAGCTTCGTGGCGAGTTTGGTGGGACGTGGCTGGCCGAATCGGGCCCTGGGGCTGCCCTGCAACCAGGAAGAATTGGCCTACACGCTGCTGACCTTCGGCTACGTCATCCTCCGCGGACTTCACAGCTTGGGGGTGCCTCACCGCCCGGCCGATGAGGCGGCCGTCTTGCATGCCTGGAACGTGATGGGCGCCTTGGTCGGGGTTCAACCCGGCTTGATGGCGCAAGGGATGGACGACGCCCAGGCCCTGTTTGCCCTGCTGCAGCAACGAGGTCGACGTCAGTCGTCGGTGGCCCCCGATCCCCGTGGGCCCTTGGGCCGCGCGTTGATGGCGTGCATGGCCCGTGTCATTCCTTGGCGGGTGGCCAAGCCGTGGCCCGTGTTGATGACGCGACGCTTGTGCGGTTCGCGCAGCGCGGCCGACATCGGCCTGGGGCAGGAGTTTCCCGTTCCGCTCAGTTCCCGATGGACCTTCGCTGCGGCGCTCATGCTGGCGCGTGGCCTCGATGTCCTCGGCCGCTGGTTCCGGCCGGACTTTTCCTTGTCCCGCATGGTCGGCAGGGTGCTGGGGTACCACCTCTTGAGTGGCCTCTTGATGGACCAAACCCGGCCCCTGCGCCTGCCCGATGGGGTGCTGCAGCAAATGCATGGCACCGTGGGCGCCTGGGGGCACGACGTCCGCGCGCCGGCGTGGGTGAACGCGCTCGAAGACCAATTCACGGTGCCTGGGGCCTGGCATGCGACGCGTACTTGAGCTTGCATGCGTTCTGGCCTTGTGGCTCCTGGGGGCCTGGGCGCCTGCCAAGGCCGCGGGGCTGACCTTGGACGACCAGCATCGCGAGGTCAACGTGTGGTCGGCCGTGACGGTCCTGAGCGATCCAGGCAAAAGCATGACCGTGGCCGAGGCCAGGCAGCGCGTAGCAGAGTTCACCGTGCCGACCACGGCGGCATCGACCCTTGGCCACCGCCGTGATGCGGTGTGGATGCGGGTGCCCTTGGCGGTGTCTGCGGCCTCGGACGGGCGCTGGGTCTTCGACGTGGACTACGCCGTCCTCAATCGCATGGACGTCTACGTCATCAGTGCTGAAGGGCAGGTGCTCCAGCAGGCACGCCTGGGCAACACCCAACTGGCCGCCGACCGCCCCATGCCGAGCCGCTCCCACGCGGTGGAGTTGCAACTGCGGCCCGGTCAGTCGCACGAGTTGTGGCTTCGCGTTGAAACCTTGGGCGGGATGATCGTGCCAATGACGCTCAGCAAGGAGTCGGTGTTTTTGGCCCGAGCCCTGCGGGAGCAAATGCTGCAGGGCCTGCTGGTGGGGTTGGGCGTTTGCCTGATTTGCTACAGCTTGGCCCAGTGGCTGACCCTGAGGGAGGCGCTGCTCATCAAGTACGCCGTTCTCATTGGGGGCGGCGTGATGTTCTCGATCGTTCAGTTCGGCATCGGGGCGCAGTACCTGTGGACCGACGTGTTTTGGTTCGAGTTGCACCTGGCTGGCTTGGCAGCCTTGATGGCCTCGGCGGGCACGTTCCTGTTCGTCGAAGAGGTCTTGCGCGAGCCGGAGCAGCACCGCTGGTTTAGCCCGGTCATGAAGGGCGGGGCGGCCTTCTTGGCCTTGGTCGGTTGGGCCTATGCCGTGGGTTGGGTCGACGTTCACGTGGTCAGCAAGGTCATCGGCACCGTCGGGCTGGCGCCCGCCTTGATGGGCTTGCCCGGGGCCGTGCGACGGGCTCGCCGGGGCGACAGCGTGGGCTGGTACTTCATCGTGGCCTGGCTGGGCTACTTCATCACCACCACGATCATGGTGCTGGTGATCCGAGGCGTTGTGCCCGCGAATGCTTGGACCTTGCATTCGTTCCAGATCGGCACGACGCTGGACATGCTGCTTTTCTTGCGCGTGCTCGCGCTTCGGTTGAACGCGGTGCACGAGCAGGCGCTGCGAGCGGCCCACGAACGCGACCATGCCTTGAGCATGGCCGCCACCGACGCATTGACGGGATTGCCCAACCGCCGGGGGCTGCAGGCTGCATTGAGCGAGTCTTTGCCAGTGGGCCAAGCTGCACCCATCACCGCCGTGTACCTGATCGATCTTGACGGCTTCAAGCCCGTCAATGACGAGTTTGGCCACGAGGTCGGGGATCGCCTGCTGGTCGCGGTGTCCGCGCGCTTGCGCGAGCTCTTGCGCGTGGCCGACATCGTGGCCCGCTTGGGGGGGGATGAGTTCGTGGTCTTGGCCAAAGGCTTGGCCAATGAGCAGCACGCCCAAAGATTGGGCGAGGAGTTGCTAGCGACCTTTCAGCTGCCCTACGACCTAGAGGGGCTGAGTGTGCGGGTCGGTGCCACCATCGGGTATGCGCTGGCGCCCCTGGACGGCAGCGACCCCAACCACCTTCTGCAACGCGCCGATGCAGCCATGTACGAAGGCAAGCGGCGCGGCAAGCAGCGCCTCACCCGGCTTTGACCCCTCAGCGCACCCTGGGACCTTGATCCAGGGTGGTCCGCATTGCCAGCGGCCCACCGGCATCACGCGAGGCTCAGTCGTGGCCCTTGCCGTGCCCTTTGCCCGATTTGTCGTGGCCATGTCCGCGGCCACCGCGACGTTCGTTGCCCTCATCCCGGTCGTCCCAGCCGTCGCGATCGCGTCGGCCGCCCTGCGCCACGTGGTCCTGGTACCAACGCTCTTGGACGAAGTACACCGGCACCCCGCAGGCGTTGTAGCGCCCGCAGTGCTTGTGCCAGTTCTTCTGGTGCCCGGGCGGCACCCAGAGGTACACGGGCTCGAGAACGCGTGGCCCCCGTTGGACGATCACCGGCTGGGTTTGGACCAGCACAGGCTGGGGGTATCGCCCGATGTCGATCCGGCCGTAGACGCCCGGTTGGCTGATGGAGATCGAGACGCCCACGTCGGTGGCGTGGACGGAACTGACGAGTGCCATCAGCAAGCTGGCGGCGGCCATGGGGAGTGATTTCATGGGCGAGGGGCCGCCGAGGTGGCGGCGCTAACAAAGTGAGAGCCAGCGTAACGCAGCAGGCCCCCCTTGCGTTGTCAACCTGTGTTTCGCAGGCCAGCCGCCACCCCGTTGATGGAGAGGTGGATGCCCCGCTGTAGCCGTTCCACCTTGTCGGGGTCTTGCCGGTCCGCAGGTGGCATGGCCCGGTAGCGACGCATCAACTCCACCTGCAGGTGGTTCAGGGGTTCGATGTAGGGGAAGCGATGCGCAATGGAGCGAGCCAGAGCCGCGTTGCTGGCCAGTCGCTGCCGTTGGCCCGTGATGTCGGTCAAGGCCTGCTGCGTGGCGTCGTACTCCGCTTGAATGGCCGCAAAGATGCGCTTGCCCAGTTTCTTGTCTTCGACGAGATCGACGTACCGGGCGGCGAGTCCCAGGTCGGTTTTGGCCAGCACCATGTCCAAGTTCGACAGCAGCGTGCGGAAGAACGGCCACTGCTTGTGCATCTTGCGCAGCAGGGCCAGACGCTTGCCGTGGGCAGGCGACTCGGGGTCGCCCAAGAAGTGTTGAACCGCCGACCCAAATCCGCACCAGCCGGGCAAGGCCACGCGGCTCTGGCCCCAGCTGAAGCCCCAAGGAATGGCGCGCAGGCCTTCGATGGCCTTGGCGCCACCGCCGCTGCCCGGGCGTTTGGCGGGCCGCGACCCGATGTTGAGTTCGGCGATTTCCCGGATGGGAGTCGCCGCGAAGAAGTAGTCGGCGAAGCCTGGGGTTTCGTAGACCAGGTGGCGGTAGGCCGCGAAGCTGGCATCCGACAGGGTTTGTGCCGCCTCCAAGAAGGGCTTGGGCGCCGCTTGGGTGGGGTGCAAGAGGCTGGCCTCCAGCGTGGCGGCCACCAAGGTTTCCAAGTTGCGGCGGCCGATGTCGGGGTTGGCGTACTTCGATGCGATGACCTCGCCCTGCTCGGTCAGCCGGATTTGGCCGTTGACGGTACCCGGAGGTTGGGCCAGGATGGCTTGGTAGCTGGGGCCACCTCCCCGTCCCACCGTGCCGCCACGGCCGTGGAACAAGCGCAAGGTGGGGCCACCCTGCCGGGCCCGAAGGCCGTCGAACAGCGCGACCAAGGCCAACTCGGCCCGGTACAGCTCCCAGTTGCTGGTGAAGACGCCGCCGTCTTTGTTGCTGTCGCTGTAGCCGAGCATGATGTCCTGCTCGTTGCCACTGTCGCGCACCATGTCGGCGATGCCCGGCAGGGCATAGAAGGCCTCCATGATGGCGGCCGCCTCGCGCAGGTCTCCGATGGTTTCGAACAGCGGACTGACGATGAGGCTGCAACGGGCGCCCAAGCCCAGGCTTCCCGTGAGCAAGCCGGCTTCTTTGGCCAGGATCAGCACTTCGAGCAGGTCGCTCACGGACTCTGTGTGCGAAATGATGTAGTGACGGATGGCCTCGCGTCCGTAGCGCTGCAGCGCTTCTTGTGCCGCCTCGAACACGGCCATCTCCCCGAGCGAGCGCTCGCTGTACTGAGCCCCCACCACGCGCAGCGGGCGGGCCTCTTGCAGCAGTCTCAGCAAGAGAGTGCGCTTGCCGGTTTCGTCCAGCTCGCTGTACGCGGGCTCAATCCGTGCCACGGCCAGCAGTTCCGCCACGACGGCTTCGTGCTGGTCGCTGCTTTGTCGCAGGTCCAGGGTGGCCAGGTGAAAGCCGAAGACTTGCACAGCACGCATCAAGGGTGCCAAACGCTGCCCAATCAGCGCCTGGGCGTGGTGCGATCGCAGGCTGGCCTCGATCGTGCGCAGGTCGGCAAGCAAGGCCTCGGGAGACGGGTAGGGGTCTTGGGGCGCGACGGCATGCCGAAGCGCTTCGGTGCCTGTCAAGTCGTGCAGCGTGGCCGCAAGGCGTGCATACATGCCCGTGAGCGCACGGCGGTACGGCTCGTCCATGCGGTGCGCGTTCTGATCGGGGCTGCGCTCTGCCAGTGCTTGCATCTCCGGGGTGATGGTGGTCAACCGGGCCGAGATGCTCAGCTCGGCCCCCAGTTCGTGCAGTTCCGTCAGGTAGTGCCGCAAGGCCACTTCGGCCTGCCGACGCAGTGCATGGCGCATGGTGGCGGCGCCGACATTGGGGTTGCCGTCGCGGTCTCCCCCGATCCAGTGACCCATGCGCAAGAAGGCAGGCAGTTCGGCGCCCTTCAAGGCGGGGAGGGCTTCTTCCAACTCGGCGTACAAGCGCGGGATCTCGCGCAGGAACGTGACCGGGTAATACGACAGCGCGTTCTCGATTTCGTCCGCCACGGTCAGCTTGCTGTAGCGGAGCATGCGGGTTTGCCAAAGCTGCGTGATCCTTGCCCGCAAAGCGTCCTCGTTGCGGCGCAGGTCGCGCTCCAAAACCAGGCCATCGCGTTCGGCAATCAGTTCCGCGACCGCGCGCTCGGCGTCCAAGATGCTCTTGCGCTGCACTTCGGTTGGGTGTGCCGTCAGAACGGGGGCGATGTGGGCGCGTTCAAGCAATTGCCCGATTTCAGCGGGGCGAACGCCGGCTTGGTGCAGCTGCTCCAGGCTGTAGGCCAAGGAACCGGCTTGGACATGCCCTTCGCGTTCGTGATGCTCGCGGCGGCGGACATGGTGGCGGTCTTCGGCGATGTTGGCCAAGTGCGAAAAGTAGCTGAAGGCCCGGATCACCATCACCGCTTGTTGGCTGGACAGGCCCTTGAGCAGTTTGTCGATTTGCTTGCCGGCCGCGGCGTCTTGCCCCCGCTTCCAGGCCACCGACAGTTGACGGATTCGCTCCACCAACTCGAACGATTCGCGACCTTCTTGGTCGCGAATCACTTCGCCCAACAGACGGCCCAGCAGGCGAATGTCGTGGCGAAGCGGTTGCTCCTTGTCAGCGACAGGGGCGGGCGGCACTGGGGACTTGGCGCGGGGCATGGTTGGGGCTTGATCTGAGACAAACGCAGTGCCAATGTAACCGGGTTACATCTATTTGACGATTGAGTTTCGTCTCCGGCGTGGGGGCTGGCTTCGTGGGAAAGCTAGAGTGAGGCCCATGACGATGACCTTGAAGATTGCCACCCGCCAAAGCCGCTTGGCCCTGTGGCAAGCCGAACACGTGAAAGCCCGCCTGGAATCCGAACTTGGCGCCCGCGTCACCTTGCTGCCGTTGAGCACCCGCGGCGATGAGATCTTGGACCGCAGCCTGTCCAAGGTGGGGGGCAAAGGCCTGTTCGTCAAGGAGTTGGAGCTGGCGCTGGCCAGGGGCGAGGCGGATTTGGCGGTCCACTCCCTCAAGGACGTGCCGATGGACCTGCCAGACGGGTACGCCTTGGCTGCGGTGATGACTCGGGAAGATCCGCGCGATGCGTGGGTCAGTCCTGAGTTTGCGCGTCTGGAGGACCTTCCGTCGGGGGTGCGGGTTGGCACCAGCAGCCTGCGTCGGCAGGTGCAACTGCTGGCCCGACGTCCCGACCTCGACGTTCAGCCTTTGCGTGGCAACTTGGACACCCGCTTGCGAAAACTGGACGACGGGGAGTACGCCGGCATCGTGTTGGCCCGAGCCGGCCTGGTTCGATTGGGGTTGGCAAGCCGCGTGCGATCGGCGTTCGAGGTGGATGAGATGCTGCCTTGCGCTGGGCAGGGGGCGTTGGGGATCGAGGTGTTGGCGTCGCGCACCGATCTGATCTCCGCATTGGGGCCCTTGGTCGATCGAGCCACGTCGTGGGCCTGCGGGGCCGAGCGGGCGGTGTCGCGGGCGCTGGGGGGCAGCTGCAGCGTGCCACTGGCTGCCCACGCGCATTGGCAGGGCGAGCGATTGCATCTGCGCGCCGTGTTCGGCGCGCTGCTCCCCGCCGGTCCGCGCCTGTGGCAAGCGGAAGCCGACGCCGAGGTGAGCGGGCTGGACGGCGCGGAGTCTTTGGGCGAGACGGTGGCCCAACAACTGCGGGATGCCGGTGTCCCATTGGGCTGACAAGCCTCCCTTGGTGCTGACGCGGCCGGCAGCCCAACAAGCCGCTTGGCAAGAAGCGTTGACGGCCCTTGGAGTGACCGTCGTCGGCTGGCCCATGATCGACATTGCCCCGGCTCACGATCCCAAATCGTTGACCCGAGCCTGGCATCGCTTGCCGGACGTGGACCTCGTCTTCTTTGCCAGTCCCAATGCAGTGGCCGCGGTGATGGCGGCGTGCCCACCTGGGAAGGTTTGGCCCGAGCGGGCGTGGGCGGCATGCGTGGGCCCCGGCAGCGCCGAAGCGTTGAGGGCGGCTGGCGTCCCCTCGCACAAGGTCCTGTCGCCGCCATCCAATGGGGCACAGTTCGATTCGGAGGCCCTTTGGCCAATCCTGCAGCGGCTCGCGCCTTGGGCGGGCAAGGCGGTTTTGCTCCTGCGCGGGCAGGGCGGTCGCGAATGGTTGGCCGACCGCCTGCGGGCCGACGGAGCGTTCGTCGAGGCCGAAGCGGTCTACCAGCGGCAGTGCCCGCGGCCGAATGCGGAGCAAGCGGCAATCTTGCAAACTTTGATGGCGGCACAACCCGAACCCCTGTGGCTGCTCTCCAGCAGCGAGGCCGTCAGCCATTGGCAAACCTTGGCTGGGCCACTCCCGCCCCTGCCTGTGCTGGCGACGCACCCGCGCATTGCGGCAGCGGCGCGCGCTGCAGGCCTTCGCGTGACCGAGGTGTTGCCCACGGTTCAGGCCGTGGCCGACGCATGGCACCTCCACGTCGCGGTACCCCGCCAAGGCGGTCCTGCCGCTCCCTAGAATGCCCGCGATGCACCCTGAAGACCGCCCCGCCGACGCGCCCGAGTCGTCGACTTTCCTGTCCACTGGACGCGCCTGGTGGCCCAGCCTGGGCTTGGGGATGTTGGCCGTGATGGCCTTGGGATCCGGGGCACTGGCATGGCAGGCGCAGAATCGGCTCAATGCCTTGGAGCAGGAGTTGGTGCGCCGTCAGGCGACCAGTCAGGGCCTGGCCGAATCGGCCCAAGGGTCGGCAAAGCAAACGGAAGAGCAGGTCCGGGACTTGGCGGCCAAGTTGGCGCTGGCCGAGGCCAAGTTGGCCGAGGTTGCTCTGCAGCGCGGACAACTGGAGGACTTGCTCAGCGCGCTTTCGCGCTCGCGCGATGAGAACGTGGTCGGTGACCTCGAGGCCAGCCTGCGGGTGGCCAGCCAGCAAGCGGCCCTGGTGGGCAGCACCGAGCCGCTGTTGACGGCCCTGCGGCAGGGGGATGAGCGCTTGCAGCGCTACAAACAGCCCCGATTGGAAGGCGTCCGCCGGGCCTTGCTGCGCGACCTCGACCGCGTCAAGGCGGCCAGCACCGTGGACGCGGCGACGCTGGCCTTGCGTTTGGACGAGGTGTCTCGCCTCATCGACGATTTGCCCTTGTTGAATGAGCCCCAGCGCATTGCGCGAAGCCCGGTCAACCGGACGGCGGCGCCGGCCGCCGAGCCGAAAGACGCATGGGATCGTTGGCGCCACTGGCTGGGCGTCCGAGGGGATGAGGTCTGGGACGAGGTGAAAGGCTTGGTGCGCGTGACCCGCATCGAGCATCCGGACGCCATGCTCAAGACTCCGGAGCAATCGTTTTTCTTGCGCGAAAACCTGAAACTCAGGCTCCTCAATGCAAGGCTGGCTCTGTTGTCCCGGCAGTTCGAGACGGCCCGGGTGGACTTGGAGGCGGCCTTGCGCTTGGTCCAACGGCACGCTGATGTTCGCCAGCGGCGCGTGCAGACGGCGGTTGAATTGCTGACCCAGGTCTTGTTGCAGGCCAAGCCCCAGCCTTTGCCGAGGCCCGATGACAGCCTGGCTGCGCTGGCGGCGCTTGGCGCGGTGCGCTGACCATGCGCGGCGTGATTTGGCTGGTATTGCTGTTCACGGCGGCGGCTGTGGCGGCCCTCACGTTTGGGCGCAACGACGGCCTGGTCAGCCTGTTCTGGCAGGGATGGCGGGTGGACGTTTCGCTCAACCTCTTTCTGCTGGCGTTCCTGTTGCTGTGTGCGGCGGTGGTGGCCACGCTGCAGTCGCTCGATTCCCTGCTCAACCTGCCGAAACGCGCCAAGGCGTGGCGTTTGGCGCAGCGGGATCGTGGCGCACAACAACTGCTGCGCGAAGCCTTGGTGGCCCTATGGAGTGGCCGCTTTGCGCGAGCGCACAAGGCGGCCCAGCGACTGCTGGCGGTGCAGGCCAAGTCGCCCGAGTTGCGAGCAGACGGTGATGCGGTGGCCTTGGCGCACTTGTTGGCGGCCGAGGCGGCGCACCGATTGCAAGATCGGTCGCGCCGGCAACAGCATTGGGAATCGGCGCTCGGGGCTGGCGGGCCCCGGACCCACGAGGAGGCGGCAAGACTGATGGCGGCCGCCTGGGCTTTGGACGACCGGGAGGCGCCTCAAGCCTTGCGCCATTTGGAGGCATTGGGTCCTGGCGCGGGGCGACGCACCCAGGCCTTGCGTTTGCGCCTTCAAGCGTCGCGATTGGCAGGGCAATCGATGGAAGCCTTGAAGACCGCGCGGCTGCTGGCCAAGCACCAAGGGTTCTCGGCCACCGTGGCCAGCAGCTTGATGAGATCGTTGGCCTTCGAGGTCTTGGACGCTGCGCGCGATGCCGACCAGCTTCGTCAGGCTTGGTCGCAATTGGAAGGGGCGGATCGGCGCGATGTGTTGGTGGCCGTGCGGGCCGCCACCGCGATGGCACGCTGGGGTGCGGCGTCCGAGGCCCGTGCATGGCTGAAACCCTTGTGGGACGGATTGGCACAGCGCAGCGACGAGGAGCGCAAAACGCTGGCCATGGGGCTCTCGCAGTGCGTGGTGGGCATCGGCGCTGAGTGGTTGCCCAAGCTCGAAGCGGCCGTGGCCCAATGGCCCCGCGAGGCTTACCTCCAGTTGTGCCTGGGCTTGGCCTTGGCCGAGCTTCAACTTTGGGGCAAGGCACGGCAGCTTTTGGCCGCGGCAGGGGGCGATTCGCGTCTTTCGCCCGAGGACCGACGCCGCGCTTGGTTGCGCTTGGCGGACATGTCGATGGAAGCGGGCGACGGCACGCAACGGGCCGCCGATCTGGAGCAAGCAGCCAAGCTGTTGAGTTGAGCGCGGTGGTGGGCTGCTGTAGGTCCGGAATGCCTGTGCTATACTTTTCGTCTTTGCTGCGCGGCTGTAGCTCAGTTGGATAGAGTACTTGGCTACGAACCAAGGGGTCGTGGGTTCGAATCCTGCCAGCCGCGCCACTGCAAGGAAATTTGCTGCTCCTGCCATGCGGGAGTCGCTGCGGCTGTAGCTCAGTTGGATAGAGTACTTGGCTACGAACCAAGGGGTCGTGGGTTCGAATCCTGCCAGCCGCGCCAACATTCAAACAGGCCCGTCGCGCAAGCGACGGGCCTGTTGTCCTTTGGGAGCTGCTGGCGAGCCATGAGCAAGGCATTCACTCGCGAGCCGGATGCGGCGGACGACGACGAGGACGCTGCAACAGGGGGTTTGGTCATCCCGGCGGGCGCCAAAAACTACATGACCCCGCAAGGCCATGCCGCTTTGCGATCCGAACTGATGCAACTCTTGGACGTTGAGCGCCCCAAGGTGGTGGAGGTCGTCCACTGGGCAGCGAGCAACGGCGATCGCAGTGAGAACGGCGACTACCTTTACGGCAAGAAGCGACTTCGGGAAATCGACCGCCGCATTCGCTTCTTGACCAAGCGCTTGTCCGTGGCCGAGGTGGTCGACCCCAGCCTGCACGAGGGCGGCGACCAGGTGTTCTTCGGTGCCACGGTCACCTACGCGAATCAAGATGGTGACGAGCGGACCATCACCATCAAAGGGGTCGACGAAGCCGATGCCTTGGCCGGGGAGGTGAGTTGGGTCTCCCCGGTGGCGCGAGCACTGCTCAAGTCGCGCGTTGGTGATGAGGTGGTCTTGCGGGCCCCGGGCGGTGACACGGTGCTGGAGGTGGTGGAGGTGCGCTACCCCCGAAGCGCTTGATCAGGACTTGATCAGGGCTTGATGCGCCAAACGCGCATGACGGATGGCGAGCGTTTCAGCAGGCGGAGCACGTCGGCAAGGTGGTGGCGGTCACGCACCGCGATGACCAGGCGCATCTCGGCCGTTTCTTCGGCCACGTCCTGGTCTTTGTCCATCGCCACGTGGCGGATGTCCGCTTCGGCTTGGCTCACCGAAGCAGCCACCTGCGCGAGCACGCCCTTGCCATTGCGCAGCAAGAGTCCGATGCCCGCTTCAAAGCTGCCTTGCAGCTCGTCGGCCCAGGCCACGCCGATCCAGTGGTCGCTGTCTCGCTGCAGCAAGCGCTTGCCGGTCTGGCATTCGGCGGTGTGCACGAGCAGCCCCTCGCCCCGGCCCAGGTAGCCTCGAATCTCGTCACCAGGGATCGGGTGGCAGCAACGTGCATAGCGAACCGAAGCGCCCTCGCTGCCGTCCAGCAGGACCAGGCCCTGCGACACCGTGTCGTCGGTGCTGAATCGGCCCATCGTCAGCAACACGGCGTCGGGCTTGGTGCCGGCGTCGTTGAGCATCCGTGCCAATTGCTTGGCCACCATGCCGGCGATCTTGCGACCGATGCCGACTTCGCCCAAGAGCTCGTCGGCATTGCGCGCCCCCGACCATTTGGCCAAGTCGCGCCACAGCACCTCGTTCGCCATGTCGGGCAGGGCCAGGCCCTCCGCCCGAAGGGCCTGAGCCAGCATCTTGCGACCCAGGTCGCGGGCCTCGTCGCTGGCCAGCGTCTTCAAGTGGTGGCGAATCTTGCTGCGCGCCCGCCCCGTACGAACGAAGGCCAGCCAGGCAGGATTGGGTCGGGCCTGGGGTGCGGTGACGATCTCCACCACGTCACCGCTCTTCAGCGGCGTTCTCAGCGGCACCATTTCGCCGTTCACTTGGGCGGCCACGCAGCGGTCGCCGATGTCGGAGTGGATGGCGTAGGCAAAGTCCACCGGCGTGGCGCCCTTGGGCAAGGCCAAGATGCGCGACCGCGGTGTGAGCACATAGACCGCATCGGGGAACAACTCCACCCGAACGTGTTCGAGGAACTCGCCCGCATCGCGCGTCTCGCTTTGGATGTCCAGCAGAGACTGCAGCAACTTGCTGCCCAGGGCTTGCGGCTCATCGCCCTTGACCTTGTAGAGCCAATGGGCGGCCACCCCTTGCTCGGCCACCCGGTGCATGGCCTCGGTGCGAATCTGGAACTCGACAGCCGTTCCCAGCGGGCTCACCAGCGTGGTGTGCAGGGATTGGTAGCCATTGGGCTTGGGGATGGCGATGTAGTCCTTGAAACGGCCGGGTTGGGGCTTGTACAGCTGGTGGAGGACGCCAAGGGACAGGTAGCACTGTGGCAACTCATCAACCACGATGCGGAAGCCAAAGATGTCGCTCACCTGCGCGAAGCTCAGGTGCTTCTCCCGCATCTTTTTGTAGATCGAATACAGCGTCTTCTCTCGGCCACTGATCTGAACGGGCAAGCTGGCTTCGTTGAACGCGCGCTGCACATCGGTTTCGATGCGCTGCACCAAGTCGCGGCGGTTGCCCCGTGCGCGTTCAATGGCTTTCGACAGCGCGGCGTGCCGCCATGGGTTCTGGTAGCGGAACGAAAGCTCTTGCAGCTCGCGGTAGGTCTGGTTCAGTCCCAGGCGGTGGGCGATGGGAGCGTAGATGTCCAGCGTTTCTCCGGCGATGCGGCGCTGCTTGTTCGGCGCCATGCCCTCCATCGTCCGCATGTTGTGCAAGCGGTCGGCCAACTTGATCAGGATGACCCGCACGTCGCGCGCCATGGCCAAAAGCATCTTGCGAAAACTCTCGGCCTGAGATTCCTCTTTGGTCGAGAACTGCAGCTTGTCCAGTTTGGTCAAGCCGTCGACCAACTCGGCGGTCGGCGCTTCAAAGCGCTCCACCAACTCGGATTTGGTGACGCCGCAGTCCTCCATGGTGTCGTGCATCAACGCCGCCATGATGGCTTGGGCATCCAGCCGCCAACCGGCACAGATGTTGGCCACCGCCAGGGGGTGCGTGATGTAGGGCTGACCGCTGGCCCGGAACTGGCCCAAGTGGGCTTGGTCCGCAAAGCGGAAGGCCTCGAGGACACGCTTTACATCGCCCTTGCTCAGGTACTGCAAGGCCGGTGCCAACGCATCGAACGAGGCCGCATTGGCCGCCTCGACCGTTTTGGGTGGACGGACGCCCGGCCATTTGACGGCGGCAAGAGACTTCAGCATGCGCCGAATTTAGCGCAGCCAAAACAAAGGGCTCCCGAAGGAGCCCTGAATCGCTGGAGTGCTTGCCTTAGACAGGCACGCGGCGGAGCATTTCCAGCCCCACTTCGCCGGCGGCGATTTCGCGCAGGGCGGTGACGCCGGGCTTGTTCTTGCTGTCGATCTTGGCGCTGTGACCTTGGCTCAGCATGCGCGCACGGTAGGTGGCGGCCAGAACCAGTTGGAAGCGGTTGGGGATCTTTTCCAGGCAATCTTCAACGGTGATGCGGGCCATGGCGTGCTTCGTTCTAAGAGTCAGAGGAGGTTCAGGGCTTGAAACACCGTGCTTCGGTGCCGAACCTGAGCTGCGTATTTTAGACGAGCCGCGTGCACGATGGCCTTCAGGTCGAAGAGCGCCGTCTCGAACAGGGCGTTGATCACCACGTAGTCGAAGTGCTTGGCCTGCGCCACCTCGCTGCGCGCGTTGGCCATGCGGGCCTCGATGACGGCCGCTTCCGTGTCGCCCCGGCGCACCAGCCGTTGGCGCAATTCCTCCCAGCTGGGCGGCAGGATGAAGATCAGCACCGCCTGGGGGAACAGCTGCTTGACTTGCATGGCCCCTTGGTAATCGATCTCCAGCACGATGTCTTCGCCCTGGTCGATGCGCGACTGGATGGCGGCTTTGGAAGTGCCGTACAGGTTGCCATGCACTTCGGCCCACTCCAAGAAAGCGTCGTCCGCCACCATCTCCCGGAACTCGTCGGCATTGACGAACCAGTACTCGCGACCGTGTTGCTCTTGCCCGCGCGGCGCGCGCGAGGTGTGGGACACCGATACCGCCAGCTTGGCGTCCAACTCCAACAGGGCCTTCACAAGGCTGGACTTGCCAGTCCCGCTGGGGGCGGCGACGACGAACAGATTGCCTGGACTTTCCATGGGGGGACTCACTCGATGTTCTGAACTTGCTCGCGCATCTGCTCGATCGCCACCTTCATGTCCACGGCGATTTCGGTCAGTTCGAGGGCGGCCGACTTGCTGCCCAAGGTGTTGGCTTCGCGGTGCAGCTCCTGGATCAAGAAGTCCAGCCGCTTGCCCAACTCGCCGCCGCGGCGAAGCTGGCGCTCGATCTCGTCAAGGTGGGTGCGCAAGCGCGCCAGTTCTTCCGCCACGTCGAGGCGGATGGCTTGGCTGGTGGCTTCGGTCAGGGCACGTTCTTGGGCGGCCTCGGGGCTCACGTTGCCGCCCGCGCTGGTCAAAGCCTCTTGCCAGCGTTCCAGGAAGCGCTGCTGCTGCCGTGCGACGACGGCGGGAACCAAGGGCTCGGCGCGGTTCGCGAGCGCTCGCAACGCGGCAACCCGGTCCAGCAGGATGGCTGCGAGCCGTTCGCCCTCCCGGGCGCGGGCTTCGAGCAGTGCCTGCAGACCGGCTTCCACCAAAGCCATCCAGGCCTCGTCGCCGGCCGGCGCTTGCGCGCGCGCTTGCTTGCACCACCCCAAGGCCTCTTGCACGGATAAAGAGCGAGCCTCGGGGAGGGCCGCTTGCACCTGGTGTTGCATGGTGGCCAGGCGGGCCAGGGCGCTGGGCGAGATCTCTGGCCACTCGGCTTCGTCGCCGGCCTGCCACGCCAAACGCAACTCGACCTTGCCACGGCGCAAGTGGGCACTCACGCGCTCCCGCAGGCTGCCTTCGAGGTGCCTGCATTCCTCGGGCAGGCGAAGGCTCAGGTCCAGGAAGCGCCCGTTCACACTGCGCAGTTCGATCCCGAGTTGGGCGCCCCCGGCCCCCTGGTTTGCACCCGGTTGCCGCAACACGTTGGCATACCCGGTCATGCTGTAGACTGGCATAAATCTGTCTGGCTTTCAGAAAACAGGCAACGCCGATTATGTCAAAGCCGAAACCGGCTCCGTTGCCCGCCGGCACCGTGGTGGGCGGCTACCAGATCATCAAGAAACTCGCGGCCGGTGGCTTCGGGGTGGTGTATTTGGCGGAAGACCCTGAGCACCACTTGGTGGCCATCAAGGAGTATCTGCCGTCGTCGTTGGCCGAGCGCTCGCCGGGCGAGTTGGTGCCGCGCATCAAGCCCGACAAGCTGCCGCTGTACCGCCTCGGGTTGCGTAGCTTTTTCGAAGAAGGGCGCTCTTTGGCCCAAATTTCGCACGCGAGCGTCGTCTCGGTGCTGAATTTTCTTCGAGAGAACGAAACCGTTTACATGGTGATGAATTACCTGCAGGGCGATACCTTGCAGGATTTCATCGTGACGGCGCGCGATTTGAAACGCGACAAGGTGTTTCGCGAATCCACGATTCGTTCGCTGTTCGACGAGATTTTGAAGGGCTTGCGCATCGTGCATCAGCACAAGATGCTGCACTTGGACATCAAGCCCGCCAATATCTTCATCACCAACGACAACCGTGCCGTGATGCTGGACTTCGGGGCGGCGCGTGAAGTGCTGTCCAAAGAGGGCAACTTCATTCGTCCGATGTACACGCCGGGCTTCGCAGCGCCGGAGATGTACCGCCGGGACGGTTCGCTGGGCCCCTGGACGGACATCTACGCGATCGGCGCTTGCATCTACGCGTGCATGCAGGGCTATCCGCCCAACGACGCCCCCCAGCGGCAAGAGAAGGACCGCCTCAGCCTCAGCCTGTCGCGCCTGCGCAATGTGTACTCGGACAACCTTATCGAGGTGGCGGAGTGGTGCATGTCCCTCGACCCTTTGGCGCGGCCGCAATCCGTGTTCGCGCTGCAGAAGGAGTTGGCGCGCGAAACCGAGCGGCGCTACACGAAGCTCAGCTTCAGTGAGCGCCTCAAGATGCAGTTGGAGAACCTCAAGACCGGGGCCAAGGCATGAAGTTTGGGATCTTCCAGGTCAGTCGCAAAGGCGGCCGCGAGAAGAACGAAGACCGCATGGGCTACTGCTACACGCGCGACGCGGTGCTCTTTGCGCTGGCCGATGGCATGGGCGGTCACCCTGAGGGCGAAATGGCCGCCCAGATTGCCTTGCAAACCCTGGCCTCGTTGTTCCAGGTTTCGGCCAAACCCCGAATCGCAGACCCGCTGGTGTTCCTTCGGGAAGGGGTGATGGCGGCGCACCATCAACTGCTGGCCTACGCCAAAGAGCGCAACCTTTCCGACACGCCCCGCACCACCGTCGTGGCCTGCATCGTGCAAAGCGGCGCCGCGTATTGGGTTCACTGCGGGGACTCGCGCCTGTACCTTGTGCGTGAGGGGGCCTTGTTCGCCCGAACGCGAGACCATTCGTACTCAGAGTTGCAAGAGGCGCTGGGCAAGGCCGTGGAAGGCAAGGTGAACCGCAATGTGTTGTTCACCTGCCTGGGCAGCCCAGGTCGGCCCATGATCGACACGCAAGGACCGATCGCCTTGCAAATCCGAGATCGGATCTTGTTGTGTTCCGACGGGCTGTGGGGGGTCTTGGACGATGGCTTCATCACCACGCAACTCACCGGTCGCCCGTTGCCGGACACCGTGCCCGATTTGGTGGAGTCGGCGCTGCGGGCCGGCGGCCCCAAGTCGGACAACGTGACCGTCTTGGCGCTGGAGTGGGAGGGCGAGGACGACCCGGTGGAGTCGGTCGAACACCTGTCGACCCGGAGCCTGCACGAGTCGGCCTTCGCGACCACCATCCAACAGCAGATGCTGGAGCAGATGGAGCGTCGCGAGGCCTTGGACGACGCCGAAATCGAGCGGGCCGTCGAAGAGATCAACGAGACGATTCGTCGCGCTCAAAAGAAGGGTTGAGATGTCAGATTTGCAGCAGGCGCTGCGTGCCGATGGCCGCCGTGCCGATCAGTTGCGCCCCATTCGCCTCATTCGTAAATACACGCGCCATGCGGAAGGTTCGGTGCTTGTTTGTTTCGGAGACACACAGGTGTTGTGCACCGCTTCGGTGGAAGAGCGGGTGCCACCGCACCGCCGGGGTTCGGGGGGCGGTTGGGTCACGGCCGAGTACGGCATGTTGCCGCGCGCCACCCACACCCGCAGCGACCGCGAGGCCGCCAAGGGCAAGCAAAGCGGTCGGACTCAGGAGATCCAACGCTTGATCGGTCGATCTTTGCGTGCGGTGTTTGACTTGGAGGCCTTGGGAGAGCGCACCATCAGCCTGGACTGCGATGTGCTGCAGGCGGATGGCGGAACGCGCACCGCGGCCATCACCGGGGCTTACGTCGCGGCGCACGACGCATGCTCCTGGCTGCAAGCCAAGGGACTGCTCAAGGCCTGGCCCTTGCGGGATGCGGTGGCGGCCGTGTCGGTGGGCATCGTGGGGGGCTTTCCGATGCTGGATCTGGCCTACACCGAAGACTCCAGCTGCGACACCGACATGAACGTCGTGATGACCGGCCGCGGTGGGTTTGTGGAAGTGCAAGGAACGGCCGAAGGGGATCCCTTCGCCCGCGAGCAACTGAATGGCTTGCTGGACCTGGCCAGCAAGGGCGTGAGTGAGTTGGTTGCGCTGCAAGGGCAGGCGCTGGCGGCATGACGCGACGTTTGGTCTTGGCCTCCAACAACGCCAAGAAGTTGGTGGAGTTGCAGGACTTGTTGCAGCCATTGGGCATCGCGTTGATTCCCCAAGGCACCCTCGACATTCCGGAAGCCGAAGAGCCGCACCTCACCTTCGTTGAAAACGCCTTGGCCAAAGCCCGCCACGCCGCCCAGGTCTCGGGCTTGCCCGCCTTGGCCGACGACTCGGGGTTGAGCGTCGATGCCTTGGGCGGACTGCCGGGCGTGCGCAGTGCTCGGTTTGCGCGAGATGCCGGTGCCGGGCAAGGGGACGCTGCCAACAACGCCGAGCTGTTGCGTCGCATGGCAGCGATCGAGAATCGCCACGCACGATTCGTGTGCGCCCTGGTGGCGGTTCGCAGCGCCAACGACCCGGAGCCGCTGGTGGCGCTGGGCCGTTGGCCTTTGGTGGTGTTGAAGGCGCCCCAAGGAGAGGGCGGTTTCGGCTACGACCCCATCGTGCAGCCGCTGGGCAGCGATCGAAGTGTGGCCGCTTGGAGCGCCCAAGAGAAGCAAGCGCACAGCCACCGTGCGCAGGCGATGTCGGTGTTGCTGTCGCAACTGCGGGGCACGTGGGGCTGGGATTGAACGGCTTGGACAAGGCCCGGCATTGGATGCGCCCGGGCACCTTGCAGTTGGCGGCCCTGCCGCCGCTCGCCGTGTACGTGCACCTGCCCTGGTGTTTGCGCAAGTGCCCGTACTGCGACTTCAACTCGCACGAAAGTGCGCAAGGGCTGAGCGACGAGCAGGCGCAGACCTACTTGGAAGCGCTGTGCAGCGACCTGGAGGCGGCCTTGCCGCTGGTGTGGGGCCGTCCTGTGGTGTCGGTGTTCATCGGCGGAGGCACGCCCAGCTTGTTCACGCCGCGGCACATCGCGCAGTTGCTGAGCGACCTGCGGGCTCGCGTGCCGCTCGAACCCGGCTGCGAGATCACCCTGGAAGCCAACCCCGGCACCTTTGAGATCGATCGGTTTCGCGGCTACCGTGAAGCGGGCGTGACCCGTCTCAGCGTTGGCGTGCAAAGCTTCAACGACGCCAAGCTGCACCGGCTGGGTCGTGTCCACGATGCGGCACAGGCGCGAGCCGCTGTGGAGGAGGCTCGGGCTGCTTTCGACACCTTCAACCTGGACCTGATGTACGCCTTGCCCGACCAGACCCTGGACGAGTTGGCCGCCGAGCTGGACGAGTTGGAGAGGCTGCAAGCGCCTCACGTGTCCCTGTACCACCTGACCTTGGAGCCCAACACCAGGTTCGCGGTGGAGCCCCCGAACGTGCCCGATGCCGACTTGGCCAGCGACATGCTGGATTTGATTGCGTCGCGCACCCGGGCTCAAGGGTGGGAGCGCTATGAAGTGTCGGCCCACGCGCGGCCAGGGCACCGATGCGTGCACAACACCAACTACTGGGAGTTCGGTGACTACCTCGGCATCGGGGCTGGGGCCCACAGCAAGATCAGCTTTCCGCATCGAATCCTGCGGCAAGTGCGCTGGCGCGAACCGCGCCGGTACCTCCAGGAGGCTCCGCTGGGTCAAGCGGTCAGCAACGAGCACGAAGTCGCTCGCGCCGATCTGCCGTTCGAGTTCGCCATGAACGCGTTGCGACTGTCGGCAGGGGTGCCTTTGACGCTGTTCACCGAGCGAACGGGCTTGCCCTTGTCGGCCTTGGCGCGTGCCCGCGAATTGGGCGTTGCACAAGGCTTGCTGGAGGACGACCCCGCGCGCCTGCAGCCCACGGCCCGCGGCTTCGATTTCTTGAACGACCTCCAGGCTTTGTTCTTGCCCTCCTCGCCAAGCCGCTGACGCAGTCCTTCAAACCCGCGTCATCGAGCCGCCCGAGGCCCGCAGCCGCTCCAGCAACTTTGGCGCAATGTCCTTGAGGGGCAGGACCTCGTGCGCGGCCCCCGCATTGATGGCTTCGCGGGGCATGCCGAAAACGACGCACGAGGCCTCGTCTTGCACGAGGTTGTAGCTGCCGGCGTCGCGCATCACCTTCATCGCGGCCGCCCCGTCGGCGCCCATGCCCGTGAGCATGATGCCCAGCGCGTTGGGTCCCACCACCCGGGCGGCCGACAAAAACAAGACCTCCACCGAAGGGCGGTGACGGTTCACGGGTTCGCCATCGACGACGCGAGCGATGTAGTTGGCGCCCGAGCGCTCCACGCTGAACTGCTTGCCCCCCGGCGCCAGGTACCCGTGGCCCGGCAAGATGCGCTCGCCATCGCGAGCCTCGGAGACCCGGATCTTGCACAGGCTGTCCAGTCGCTGGGCGTAGCTGGTCGTGAACCCAGGTGGCATGTGCTGGGTGATGCACACGGCCGGGCAATCGGCGGGCAGGTTGACGAGCACGTCTTTCGTGGCTTCCGTGCCGCCGGTGCTGGCCCCGATGAAGATGATCTTCTCGGTGGACAGTCGGCCCACATTGGCCACCGGAGCTGGCGCGACGGCTGCCGGCGCACCGGGCGCTGGTGCCGCCGCCACGCGGCGCACATGTGCCCGTGCGGCAATGCGAATCTTGTCGGTGATGTCCGATGCCAGTTGGCGGATGCCGTCGGCCACACCAATCTTGGGCTTGGCCACGAAGTCCACCGCGCCCAACTCCAAGGCCTTCAGCGTGACCTCCGCGCCACGTTCGGTCAACGTGCTGACCATCACCACCGGCATGGGCCGCAAACGCATCAGCCGCGACAAAAAGTCGATGCCGTCCATGCGGGGCATTTCGACGTCGAGGGTGATGACGTCGGGGTTCAGGTTGCGGATCATTTCGCGGGCCACCAGCGGATCGCTGGCGGCGCCGATGCATTCCATGTCCGGCTGCTTGTTGATGATCTCGGTGAGGATGGACCGAACCAGTGCCGAGTCGTCCACGACCACCACGCGCGTCTTCGCCATACCAAATGTCTCTCAGAACAGGTCGATCGAACCGCCGCTGGTTGCCACCGGGGCGACCTTCTGGACGGCCGTGCGGTCTTGGGCCAGCAGGGCGTCGTTGGCGGCTGCCAAGCGCTTGACCATGGCCTTGCCGCTCTTCGGCAAAAAGCACACCTTGCGCGGGTACACGTCCAGCACGTCTTTGCTCACGACCGGAATGCGCTCGGTCTTCAGGAAGTCGAGCACGAAGTTGGTGTTGCGCTCCCCCACGTTGATGCTGCTCATGCCGCTGATGACGGCGCCCCCGCCGAACACTTTGGCTTCCATGCGGCCCTTGTTGGCGCCACGCTTGAGCATCTCGTTGATCAAGAGTTCCATGGCGAACAGTCCGTAACGGCCCGACTCGCCGTTGCCTTCCGGCAGCATGAAGTGGTTCAAGCCGCCCACCATCGCCACCCGATCCCACAAGCACGCGGCGATGCACGAACCCAGGGTGGTTTGGATCAGGACGTCCTCGGTGTCCACGAAGTACTCACCCGGCAGCACCTTGACCGCCGCCGCCTTGAAGTGGGAGTCATAAAAGAAGAACGAGGCCTCGCCACTCTTGCGGGGCTGCGCCTTGAGGCGGTTCACCCAGGCGGTGGCCGCCGCGCCGCCGCCCAGCATGGTGCTGGCGGCGCTCGATGAAGGGAGGCTGCTCATGCTTGGGCTTTCAGACCTTCTCGTAAATCGTCTTGCCCCTTAGACGGAACAAGTCCTTGGCTTCGGTGAAGTTCTCCGAGTGCCCGACGAACAGCAGGGAATGCGGTGCCATCACCTTGTGAATGCGTTCCAGCACTTTGCGTTGGGTCGGGGCATCGAAGTAAATCATCACGTTGCGGCAGAACACCATGTGAAAGGGTTCGCCCAATTGCCACTGGGTGTGCATGAGGTTGACCACCCGGAAGTCGATGTTGCGCGTGAGTTCGGGTTTGAACCGAATCCGACCGGCATTGGCACCCGTTCCCCGCATGAAATAGTTCCGCAAACGCTGGGGGGAGAGCCCTCGGGCCTCGGCGTCGTACACCCCGCGGCGGGCGGTGGCCAAGACATTGGTGTCGATGTCGGAGCACACCAACTGCACGTTGTTCAGGTTGCCAATGGCTTCGTGGCAAGTGATGGCAAGCGAGTAAGGCTCTTCGCCCGTGGAGGCCGCGCAGCACCAGATGCGCAGTGGCTTGCTGCCCCAACCTTTGAGTTCATCGGCGAGGGCGTGGAAGTGGTGCTCCTCGCGAAAAAACGAGGTGAGGTTGGTCGTCAGGCAATTGACGAACTCTTGCCATTCCTTGTCGGCCTGGGGGCCGCTACTGCGCTCGAGGTCGTCCAGGTACTGCTGGAAGCTGCTGTGCCCGGTTTCACGGAGCCGGCGCGACAGGCGGCTGTACACCATGGCCTGCTTGCCCTCGTGCAAGCTGATGCCGGCGTGGCCATAGATCAGCTTGCGCACCCGTTCGAAGTCGCTCTTGGCGAAGGTGAATTCCTGATCGACAGAAGCGGCCATGGGATGAAACGGTCCGGACAGACGGCGAAATTGCTAACTGATTGTGGGAGCGCACTTGCACCCGACGCCCTAGTATCGACACGGGGGTCAGCGGCTGTAGCCCCCACTGCTAGACTGGATCGAACCCATAGCCTGCCCCAATTGATGGCCGACGCCTCTCGATCGCTGCCCGAACTGCGCCAGCTCCAGTTGGAGCCCGCCTTGCAGTTGCTGGAGCAAGCGGGTGCCCTGTTGCCCGATGCTGAGCCTTACAGCGTCTTGTGGTTGCAGGGGGTCATTGACGCCTTGGCCGACCTTTCCAACCGCGACCCCCTCACCGGGCTGGCCAACCGTCGCAGCTTCGAGATGGTCTTGGAGCGCGAAATCGACCGCGTGGCACGTGCGGGTGAGCCGGCGCTGTTGTTGGTCTTGGACATCGATCACTTCAAGCGCGTCAACGACACCCATGGTCATGCCAGCGGCGACGAGGTCATCAAAGCGGTCGCGGCGGCCATCGCCGGCGCGGTGCGGCCCATGGACACCGTGGCTCGCATTGGCGGGGAAGAGTTTGGCGTGGTGCTGCCGAATTGCCCCCCGAGTTTCGGGCCGACCGTGGCCGAACGCATCCGCGCGGAAGTCGAGGCCGCGTCGGTGGCCATTTCGCTGACCGAACGCTTGCGCGTGACCGTCAGCCTCGGGGGGGCCTTTGCGCCGCAGTGGGTGCGGTCCAGCCCCTTGCTCTGGGTGGAGCGCGCCGACCGGCAGCTTTACCGCGCCAAGGCGGAGGGACGCAACCGGGCTTGCTTCGAGCCCCAGACCGAATCGGTGGTCACCGCCGACGAGAAATCGATGCTCTTTGCCATCATTCCCCAGGAGGCGCCATGACCGCCCGCACGCTGGCCGTGACCAGTGGCAAGGGCGGGGTCGGCAAGACCTTCGTCACGGCCAATTTGGCGGCAGCCTTGGCGGCGCGCGGTCACCGCGTTTTGGTGCTGGATGCGGACCTCGGTCTGGCCAACCTGGACGTGGTGCTGAACCTCCATCCCAAGCTGACCTTGCACGATGTGTTCACGGAGAAGTGCACCTTGGAGCAGGCCATCCTGCCGGCGCCGGGGGGGTTCTCCGTGCTGCTGGCCGGCTCAGGCATGGTCGAGTACTCCCGCCTGACACCCGACGTGCGCGAGAAGTTGTTGGCCATCATCGAGCAGGTCAAGCCTCGCTTTGACTGGGTGCTGATCGACACCGGGGCTGGCATCTCTGACGTGGTGCTCTATGCCGTCAGCTTGGCGGCCGACGTGTTGGTGGTGGCCACGCCCGAACCCACCTCGCTCACCGACGCTTACGCCACGATCAAGGTGCTGGCCACGACCCAGCAGCGCAAGAGCGTGGGCTTGGTGTTGAACCAGGCCAACCGGCCCGGCGAGGGCAAGGTGGTGTGCGGTCAGTTGCAGGCGGTGCTGGCGCGCTTTGCGCCGGCCCAGGGCGCTTTCCGGCTGGATTTGTGGGGGGAGATCCCCAACGATCAGGCGGTGCGGCAAGCGGTGTTGAAGCGGCAGCTGTTGCTCGAACTGAATCCAGGCAGCAACGCGGCATTGGGCCTCAAGCACTTGGCCCAGACGATCGTCGGTGTCTGAGGCGGCGCCGATTTCGCCGTTCGAGGCCTTGGGAGGGGAAGGGGCCGTGCGCGGCCTTGTCGACGCCTTCTACGACCTGATGGATTTGGAGCCCCAGTACGCGCACCTGCGGGCCTTGCACCCCACCGATCTGGACGGGTCTCGCGACAAGCTGTTCTGGTTTCTTTGCGGGTGGCTGGGGGGCCCCGACCATTACATCGAGCGCTTCGGCCATCCTCGGCTGAGAGCGCGACACCTGCCGTTTCCGATCGGCATTCGCGAGCGCGACGACTGGCTGGCGTGCATGGGTGAAGCCATGGTGGCCGTCGCGGTGCCCGACCCCTTGCGGGTGCGATTGGCCGAGTCCTTCGCCGGCACGGCCGACTGGATGCGCAACCGAGCTGGGGCCTGACTCAGCCCTGCAGGAGCACCACCAGCGCGCCAGCGCCGCCCTGGACCGGCGTGGCTTGGACGAAGGCCAGCACCTCGTCGCGCTGGACCAGCCAACGCCGCACCTTGACGCGCAGGACGCCCTCCTTGCCCGGCGAGCCGTGGCCTTTGCCGTGGACGACGCGCACGCAGCGCTTGCCTCGCAGCTGGCAGTCCTGCAAAAAAGCCGCGAGGGTTTCGCGCGCTTCGTCGCTGCGCAGGCCGTGCAGATCCAGCTGGGCCTGGATGCTCCATTGCCCGCGCCGCAGCTTGGTCAGCACTTGCGGCGGCAAGGCCGGTCGTCGGAAGGACAGGTCTTCGTCGGTCTCCAGCAAGGAGTCAACGTCAAAGTCGTCGCTCAGTGCTTGCGCCAGAACGGCTTGCTCGTCGCGCTCGCGACTGCGCGGCTCTGGCGTGGGGCGTGGCCGAGGCACTTGGGCCAGGCCACGGTCCGGCATGGCATGCACGGCCCCGACCGTTTGTGCGAACAGGTTGCGCTCTCGGGCCAGCCGCGCCAACCGTTCGCGTTCCGCGGCTTCGGCGGCCTCTTGGGCGGCGCGGCGTTCGCGCAGCACGCGCTGGACCGAGGCCAGGCTGTCCAGGCCTTTGAGGGGGGGGCTGGCCATCAGATCCACCCCATCTCGGCCAACGATCGGCACGTTCCCTGCCCAACCACCACGTGGTCAAGCACGCGAACGTCCACCAGGTGGAGGGCAGCCGCCAGTCGCTCGGTCAGCCGGCGGTCGTCCCCACTGGGCTCGCACACGCCGCTGGGGTGGTTGTGCGCCAACACCACGGCGTGGGCGTGCAGGGCCAGGGCCCGCACGACCACCTCCCGGGGGTGGACCGCGGTGTGGGTCAGGCTGCCCCGGAACAACTCTTCCAAAGCGATCAAGCGCAGTTGTGCGTCCAGGAAGAGCACCGCAAACACTTCGTGGGGCTTGTGCGCCAATCGCAGCCGAAGCAGGCGTTGCACCGACCCCGGGTCGTTCAGGACGGGACGCTCGGCCATCGGTTGCTCTATCGCACGGCGGGCCAACTCCAGCACCGCGGCCAGTTCGGCCCGCTTGGCCGGTCCCAAGCCTTTGACCGATTGCAAGGCGCTGGCGTCTTGTTGCAGCAAGCCTGAGATGCCGCCGAAACGCTGCAAGAGCGAGTCGGCAAGTTGCAAAACGCCGGTGCCTGCCACGCCCGTCCGCAGCAGCAAGGCCAGCAGTTCGGCGTCGCTCAGCGATTCAGGGCCCCGCTCCAACAGCTTTTCTCTGGGACGGCTGCTGGGAGGAAGGTCGGCCATGGACATGGAGAAATTCTAGAATCGCCCCCCTTTGTCCCTGTGTGACGTGGGCTTGCCCGCGCCGACCATGACCGACCGACTTGTCGCCGCCGGCGATTTCCTGACCTTGCACTACCGCCTCAGCGGGCCCGATGGCGATGCCCTGGTCGACACGTTTGACCAACAGCCGGCCACCTTGACCTTGGGCACGGGGGCGTTGTCGCCCGCGCTGGAGGCGTGCCTGATCGGGCTGCCGGAAGGGGCGCGTGAGGGATTTGACCTCCCTGCGGATGCCACCTTCGGGGCGCACAACCCCGAACTCCTGCAGCGGGTCAGCCGCCGCTTGCTGGACGAACACGGGGATCCGGACGAGCGATACACGGTCGGTGATGTCATCACGTTCCCCACGCCCACCGGCGGCGAGCACTTTGCCGGCCGCGTGGCCGAGGTGGGGCCGGACTGGGTGCTGTTCGACTTCAACCACCCTTTGGCGGGCGTGCCGCTGCGCTTCGAGGTGCAAGTGATCGGGGTGCTGCGATGACGCCAATCACGCAAGAGGTGGTGCTGGCTGAGCCCCGAGGTTTTTGTGCCGGCGTGGATCGGGCCATCGAAATCGTCGAGCGCGCGCTGACCAAGTTCGGTGCGCCCATCTATGTGCGACACGAGATCGTGCACAACACGTACGTGGTGAACGATCTCAAGGCCAAAGGGGCGATCTTCATCGAGGAGTTGAGTGACGTGCCCGCTGGAGCGACCTTGGTGTTCAGCGCGCACGGGGTCAGTCAGGCAGTGCGTCGCGAGGCCGAAGCGCGCGGCTTCCAGGTCTTTGACGCCACCTGTCCGCTCGTGACGAAGGTGCACGTCGAGGTCGCCAAGCTCGCCAAAGAGGGCTACGAGTTCATCATGATCGGCCACAAAGGCCATCCCGAGGTGGAAGGCACCATGGGACAGTTGAGCGAGGGCATTCACTTGGTCGAGGACGTGGTCGACGTCGACCGGGTGCAACTGCGGCAAAGTGAGAAGTTGGCCGTGGTGACACAAACGACCCTCAGCGTGGACGATGCGGCCGACATCCTGGCGGCCGTCCGCCGACGCTTCCCCCAGGTGCGCGAACCCAAGCAGCAGGACATTTGCTACGCCACCCAGAACCGCCAAGACGCCATCAAAGTCTTGGCACCTCAGGTCGACATCGTGGTGGTCGTGGGCAGCCCCACCAGCAGCAACAGCAACCGCCTTCGTGAACTGGCCGAGCGTTTGGGCACCCCCGCCTACATGGTGGACGATGCCGGGCAATTGGAAGCGGCATGGTTCGAAGGGCGCCCCCGTGTTGGACTGACGGCGGGCGCGTCCGCGCCAGAGGTGCTGGTGGAGGCCGTGATCGCCCGACTCCGGGAGATGGGGGCCACCAGCGTGCGCAAGATGGCGGGTGTGGAAGAGCACATCCGGTTCCCCTTGCCCCTTGGACTGGGCGACAAGTCCATGGCCGAGTTGGTGACGACGCGATCTTGACGAGGGTGTCCCGTCGAATTCACTTGGTCTATTAACCCTTTATGCCTTCGAGATTCCATGCTTGACATCACCCTCTTGCGCCGCGACCTGGACGGCGTGCTTCAGCGCCTGCAAGCGCGCAAAACGCCGCAGCCCTTCTTGGACGTCACGCGCTTCCAGGCACTGGAAGCCGAGCGCAAGCAACTGCAAACGGCGACCGAAGACTTGCAGGCCCGTCGCAACAGCCTCTCCAAGGCGATCGGCATGGCCAAAGGCAAGGGCGAAGACGCCTCGGCCTTGATGGCCGAGGTGGGCGGCATCGGTGACGCCTTGAAAGCCAGCGCCGAGCGCCTCGATGCCCTGCAGGCCGAGATGCACGAATTGCTCATGCACCTGCCCAACTTGCCGCAGGCCGATGTGCCCCTGGGTGCCGACGAGGCCGGCAATGTGGAAGTGCGTCGCTGGGGCACGCCGCGCGCCTTCGACTTCACGCCCAAGGACCACGTGGACTTGGGCGAGCCCTTGGGCCTGGACTTCGAGACCGGTGCCAAACTGAGTGGCTCCCGCTTCAGCTTCCTGCGCGGACCTGTGGCCCGCTTGCACCGTGCGTTGGCGCAGTTCATGTTGGACGTCCAGACCCTGGAGCACGGCTACACCGAGTGCTACTCGCCCTACATCGTCAACCGCGAGGTCCTGGAGGGCACGGGGCAGTTGCCGAAGTTCAAAGAAGACATGTTCTGGGTGCTGCGCGGGGGCGATACCGCGGCCAGCGAGCAGTACCTGATCTCGACCAGCGAGATTTCACTGACCAACAGCGTGCGCGAGCAGGTGCTGGACGCTTCGCAACTGCCCATCAAGCTCACCGCCCACAGCCCGTGCTTCCGCTCGGAAGCCGGTTCGGCGGGGCGCGACACGCGCGGCATGATCCGCCAGCACCAATTCGACAAAGTCGAGATGGTGCAAATCGTGCACCCTGAGCAGAGCAACGCGGCGCTCGAGGCCATGGTCGGTCACGCCGAAGCCATCCTGCAGAAGTTGGAACTGCCGTACCGCGTGGTGGCCCTGTGCACCGGCGACATGGGGTTTGGCGCGGCCAAGACCTACGACTTGGAAGTGTGGCTGCCGGCCCAGAACACCTACCGTGAAATCAGCTCGTGCTCCAACTGCGAGGCCTTCCAAGCACGGCGCATGCAAACGCGCTTCAAGAACGCGCAGGGCAAGAACGAACTGGTGCACACGCTGAACGGCTCGGGTTTGGCGGTGGGGCGCGCCTTGGTGGCGGTGCTGGAAAACCACCAACAGGCCGACGGGAGCATCACGGTGCCCGTTGCATTGCAGCCCTACCTGGGCGGGCTCAAGGTGCTGAAGGCCTGATATACTGCCGGGCTTCGCCGCTTTCAGGAGAGGTGGCAGAGTGGTTGAATGTACCTGACTCGAAATCAGGCGTACGGTATCCCCGTACCGGGGGTTCGAATCCCCCCCTCTCCGCCAGAACGCACGTTCTGAGTCAACGCCGACCCCCAACGGGGTCGGCGTTGTGCTTTGTAGGCTCGCCTTCGGCCTTTCCCCCTTTTGGGGGGGCCTGTTCGTCGGATGGTGCCGGTGCCCCACTGTGGGCACGATGCCTGCACCGATTTACTCGATGCAGGCAGGCATGAAATTTCAAGAGGTGGACTCCGGCGACTACCGCATTTACGCCGGAGCGATCGAACGCGGCGTGGGATCGCTGTTCCAAGCGGCCGTGGTGGTGACGAAACAGCAGTCCAGTGGCAAGCGCGTGGAGGTCTTCCGCGACGATCAGGTGGGTGGTGGCTACCTTTGGAGTTGCCCGAAAGAGGCCTTGCGTTTCGCCATCCAACGCGGCCACGACGTGGTCATGTGCCGAACTGGCTTGTCGCAGCGGGTCTGAACCTGTTCCATCGCGCATGCGCGACCACAATGGCGCGCATGCGAATCCTTTGCTCGATGGCGCGGTGTTGGCGCCGCACGCCCGCCTTGGCCCTGGTCATCGTCCTGAGCCTGGGGGGGTGTCAGCGCGCCGAGGCCCCAACGACCGCTCCGCTGCCCCAAGTGACGGAGGCGACGGTGGTGCAGCAAGCCGATGCCCTGTTGGCGCTGCACCGCAAGGTGCTCGTGTTGATGGCCGACTTGCGCGAGGACAACGAGGCCCAACGCCTCCAAGCGCAGGCCATCGGCTTGCAATGGTTCCACCAACAGCGGGGCCTGCAACAGCAATTGGCCGAAGCCGTGCTTCGGCCCGGGTCCGAAGTGGCCTTGGACGCCTTGCTCACCCGCATCGAGTCGGAGCCCACGTGGTTCGACGCCGACCGCCTGGCCTTCAAGGAACTGCTGCAACACCTGGCCCAAGAGCAGCGCGGCTCGCAGCAGCTCACCGGCATCCAGCGCGCCAAGCGCATCCAAGACGACCTGACGGCCCTGGCCGAGGTGGAGCAAACCTACGCCGCCGAGTTGGGTGCAGTGATGGGCCGGCTCGAGACGCGCGGGATCGAGCTGAAGCGTGAGCGGTGGGACGACTACGTGGCCAAGCTTCGCGCGCTGTACCCGCGCGAGCAGTTGCTTCGCGACCCGGCTGCCTTGCTGGCACTCGAGGTGCTGGCGCCCTTGCCGGGGGGCAGCGCCCCCGCTCTGCGTGGCCCCGCCCCTGAGCGCGAGCTGTTCGGCGCGCAGTTGCCGCCCAAGACGCTGTTGCTCAGCTTTGACGACGGGCCGCACGGGCGGTACACGGACCAAATTCTGGAGATCCTGCAGCGCCACCAGGCGCCGGCCGTGTTCTTCCAGTTGGGGCAGAACCTGGGCAAGGTGGACGCCGAGGGCAAGGTCAGTCCGGGGCCAGGCTTGAAGGTCGCGCAACGCGTGCTGGCCGCGGGCCATCAACTGGCCAACCACAGCTTCAGCCATGGCCTGATGTCGAAGTTCGAGCCGCCCAAGGTGCGGCAAGAAGCGGCCGCCACCGAGGCCTTGCTCACCGCCGCTGGCCGCCAGGGCGATGCCCTGTTCCGTTTTCCCTACGGCGCGCGCACCGAGGCCGGCTTGTCGGCGGTGGAGGCGCTGAAGCTTCGCTCGATGATGTGGAACGTCGACTCCCTCGACTGGGCCGATCCCATCCCCAAAAGCATCGCCGCGCGCGTGCTGGCCGAGCTGAACAAACGCCAGCGGGGCATCGTGCTGTTCCACGACATCCACGCGCGCACCGTCGAGGCCTTGCCCCTGGTGCTGGAGCAGCTGCAGGCCGACGGTTGGCGTTTCGCGCGGTGGCAGGGCGGGCAGTTCGTGGTCAGCGACCCGGCGACGCAGGCGCCGGCCCTGAGCGGCAACAGCGGCTACCGCGACAGCCATGCGCTGGTGATTGGCATCGACGACTACGCGCAGTGGCCCAAGCTGGCGCACGCCAAGCGCGACGCGCAGGCCGTGGCCGACACGCTGAAGCAGCAGTTCGGATTCAAGGCGGAGAACGTGGAGCTGTTGTTGGACGGACAGGCCACGCGCGCCGCGATCCTCCGGGCGCTCAACCAGCGCCTGGCCGATGCCAAGCGCGTGCAGCGCGACGACCGGGTGTTCGTGTTCTTTGCCGGCCATGGCAGCACGCGGCGCTTGCCCAGCGGGCGCGAGGTCGGCTACATCGTGCCGGTGGATGCCGGTCCCGACGACCTGCAAGCCGGCGCCATTTCCATGCCCCAGTTGCAGGAGGTGGCCGAGGCCATCAGCGCCAAGCACGCGCTCTTGGTGATCGACGCCTGCTACTCCGGCTTGGGGCTGACGCGGGCCGGCGGCAACGCGGCGAGCCAAAACTTCGTGCGCGACAACGCCCGGCGCGTGGCGCGCCAGATGATGACCGCCGGTGGCGCCGACCAGCAGGTGGCCGACGATGGCCCCGGGGGGCATTCGGTGTTCACGTGGACGCTGCTGCAGGCCTTGGGCGGCAAGGGCGACCTGAACGGCGACGGCCTGATCACCGGCACCGAGCTGGCCGCCTACGTGGCGCCGGCGGTGGCGGCCATTGCCCAGCAAACGCCGGCCTTTGGCAGCCTGCCGGGCTCGCAGGGAGGCGAGTTCGTGTTCGCGCTGCGCGCGCCCGACGCGGCCGAGCAAACGCTGTCGGGCGACAGCCGCCAGTTGGACGCGCAGGCCAGTGCCTTGGCACAAAAGGTGGACCGTTTGCGCAGCGCGCCGGCCGCTGGCGCGGCTTCGGCCGTGGAGGTGGCCGTGGCCGGGCTGGATGGCAAACCGCAGGCCCTGAGCACCCCAGCCGAAGCGCCTGCCTTGAGCCCGCGACAAGCGGCCCAGCGCGCCAACGACCGAGGCCTGCAGCTGTACCGCGAACGGCGTTACGCCGAGGCCGAGGCGGCCTTCTTGCAGGCGCTGTCGCTGCAACCAAGGTTCTCGCTGGCCGCCAACAACCTGGGCTTTCTTTTCTACAAGCAGGGTCAGGCGGCCAAGGCCGTGCCTTGGTTCGAGCAGGCGGTGGACGCCGACCCGGCCCGGGCGCTGGCCTGGCTCAACCTGGGCGACGCCCGTCTGCTGATGGGCGACGAGGCCCTGGCCGAGGTCGCCTACCAGCGCTACTTGGCGCTGACGCCGCAGCACAGCCGCGCGGCCGAGGTGCGCGCCTGGCTGGCGGGCGGGCCGAAGCCCAAGCCGCCGGTCTGAAGCTCAGAAGGGGGCAGTGCGCGCCAGCAGCCAGTCGCGCGCCGCGCCGTCCACCAAGGGCAGCAGGCGTTCGCGCACGGTGGCGTGGTAGCCGTTCAGCCAAGTGATTTCGCTGGCGTCGAGCAGGCTGCGGTCGATCGGACGGGTGTCGATCGGGCACAGGGTGAGCGTCTCGAAGGCCAGCATCTCGCCAAAGGCGCCGTTTTCTGGCGTGCTGAGGGGCACGTTGAGCACCAGGTTTTCGATGCGCACGCCCCACTGACCCGGTCGGTACAGACCCGGCTCGATGCTGGTGATCATCCCGGGCTCCATGGCCATGGTGGCGTCGGGGATGGCCTTGGAGATGCTCTGGGGGCCTTCGTGCACGTTCATGAAGTAGCCCACGCCGTGGCCGGTGCCGTGGCCGTAGTCCAGGCCGGCGGCCCACAGGGGCGCGCGGGCGATGGCGTCGAGCATGGGGCTGAGCGTGCCGCGGGGGAACACGGTGCGCGACAGCGCCAGCGTGCCCTTGAGCACGCGGGTGTAGTCGGCCTTCTCTTGGGCGCTGACTTCGCCCAACGCCCAGACGCGGGTGATGTCGGTGGTGCCGCCCAAGTACTGGCCGCCGCTGTCGATCAGGAGCAGGCCAGGGCCTTGGATCACGGCGTGGCTGTCGTCGGTGGCGCGGTAGTGCGGCAAGGCGCCGTTGGCGCGCCAGCCGGCGATGGTGCTGAACGACAGGCTGACGAAGCCGGGGCGCTTGGCGCGCTCGGCGCTCAGCATCTCGTCCACGCTCAGTTCGGTGAGGCGATCGCCGCGGGCCACGGCGGCTTCGAAGGCGGCGTAGAAGGCGCACATGGCGGCGCCGTCTTGGGCCATGGCCTCGCGCACGTGGCGGGCGTCGGCGTCGCTCTTGCGGCTCTTGGCCAGGGTGCTGGGGTTGATGGCCTCCACCACCGTGGCGCTCGCGGGCAAGGCTTGGCGCAGGCCCAGGGTCACGCGCTTGGGGTCCAGCCAGACGGTGGCCTGGGGCGAGACCTCGCCCAGCGCGCGGTGGGCTTGGGCGTAGGGCGCGAGCTGCACGCCGTCGGCCGCCAGGGCTTGGGCCAGGTGGTCGTCGATTTGACCTTCGCTGACGAACAGCGTGGCGCGCTCAGGGGCGATGAGCAGGTGGGCGACGAACACGGGGTTGTAGGGCACGTCGCGCCCGCGCAGGTTCAGCAGCCAAGCCACGTCGTCCAGGCTGCTGACGAGGTGGTGCGTGGCGCCCTTGGCGGCCAGGGCTTGGCGCACGGCGGCCAGCTTGGCGGCGCGGCTTTGCGTGGCGTGCGGCGCGGCGTGGGCCACCACGGGGCGGGCGGGCAGGCCAGGGCGCTCGGGCCAGGCCGCGTCCAGCGGGTCGTGCTCGCTGACGAAGGCCACGCCGGCCTTGGTGGCGGCCGCGGCCATCTGCTGGGCTTGTGAGAGCGCCAGCACCTGCGCGTCGGCGCCGATGCGCTGGCCGGCTTGCACGCGGGCCAGCAGCCAAGCCAGGGGCTCGTCCAGCCCAGCCTTCATGACCTTGACCAACTCGATGCCGCTGCCGGCCAGTTCGTGCTCCGCCTGCTCCCAGTAGCGGCTGTCGGCGAAGACGGCGCAGGCGTCCTGCGTGATCGCCAGAAAGCCGGCCGAACCGGTGAAGCCGCTGAGCCACTGGCGCGCTTGCCAGCGCTCGGGCAGGTACTCGCTGAGGTGCGGGTCGGCCGACGGCACGGCGAAGCCATGCAGGTTCAGGCGGCGCAGTTCGGCTTGCAGGGCGGCCACGCGGGCGCGGGCGGGGTGGGTGCGGGTGTCCATGGTCGTCAGCCGGTGATCGGTGAGGCGCGCATTGTCCGGCGCGCTGGGCGGCGAGCGAAAGTCAGGGGCGATTCACAACTCGGTGCGAACCGTCCAGAGTTCCGGGAACAGCACGACGTCGAGCATCTTGCGCAGGTAGCTGACGCCGGCTGTGCCGCCGGTGCCGCGCTTGAAGCCGATGACGCGCTCCACGGTGGTGACGTGGCGGAAGCGCCAGAGTCGGAACGCGTCTTCCAGGTCGACGAACTCTTCGGCCAGCTGGTACAGGTCCCAGTGCTGCTCGGGGGTGCGGTAGACCTGCTGCCACAGGGCCATCACCGCAGGGTGGGCGGCGTAGGGCTGGGTCCAGTCGCGGTCCAGCACCTCGGCGGGCAGCGGGATGCCGCGGCGCGATGCCAGGCGCAGGGCCTCGTCGTACAGGCTGGGGGTTTCGAACGCGGCTTGCACGGCGGCGAGGCGCTCGGGGTGATGGGCGTGGGGCCTCAGCATGGCGGCGTTCTTGTTGCCCAGCAGGAACTCGATCTGCCGGTACTGGTGGCTCTGGAAGCCGCTGCTGTTGGACAGGTAGGGCCGCACGGCGCTGTACTCGGGCGGCGTCATGGTGGCCAGCACGTCCCAGGCGTGCACCAGCTGCTCGAAAATCTTGCTGACCCGGGCCAGCATCTTGAAGGCCTGGGGCAGGCGGTCTTCGGCCACGTGCTGGCGGGCGGCCACCAGCTCGTGCAGGGCCAGCTTCATCCAGAGCTCGCTGGTCTGGTGCTGCACGATGAAGAGCATCTCGTCGTGCGCCGGCGACAGCGGCTTCTGCGCGGCCAGGATGGCGTCGAGCTGCAGGTAGTCGCCATAGCTCATGTCGCGGCTGAAGTCCAACTGGGCGCCGTGGTGGTCGCCGTGGGGTTCGGCTTGCGGCGCCTTGCCGTGGTCGATCGGGCAGCCCATCAGGTCACCTTGCCTTTGCGCTGGAAGCCGGGCGCGCGCCAGTCGCCGCTGGACAGCACGTCTTTGAGGGCGCTCACGGCGTCCACGACGTCGGTGTGGCGGGTGTACAGCGGGGTGAACCCGAAACGCAGCAGCGGGGGATCGCCGTCTCGGAAGTCGCCCACCACGCCGCGAGCAATGAGGGCCTGCACCACGGCGTAGGCATCCACATCGCTGGGCACCGACAAGGACACCTGGCTGCCGCGCTGGGCGCTGGCGCGGGGCGACTGGACCTGCACCCCAGGCAGTTCGGCGTCCACCGCGGCGATGAAGGCTTCGGTCAGCGCGACCGACTTGGCCCGAATGGCGGCCATGCCGCCGAGTTGCTGTGCGGTGTCGAACACGTCCAAGGCGGACTCCAGGGCCGCCATGGCCACGATGGGCGGCGTGCCGCACTGGTACTGCTGGATGCCGGGCGCGGGGCGGTAGTCGGGCGTGAAGGCGAAGGGCGCGGCATGGCCCAGCCAGCCCGTCAGGGGCTGCCACACCTGGCCTTGGTGGCGCGGGTGCGCCCACACGAAGGCTGGGGCTCCGGGGCCGCCGTTCAGGTACTTGTAGCTGCAGCCCACGGCAAAGTCGGCCGCACTGCCCAGCAGGTCCACGGGCACGGCGCCGGCGCTGTGCGCCAGGTCCCACACGGCCAGGGCCCCCGCTTGCTGGGCCCAGCGGGTGAGCAGGGCCATGTCGTGCATGCGGCCAGTGCGGTAGTTGACGTGGGTGAGCATCAGCACGGCGCAGCGATCGTCCAGCAGCGCCGGGATGTCTTCGGGCGTGTCCACCAGCACCAGTTCACCGCCGTGGGCGCGCACCACGCTCTGGGCGATGTAGTTGTCGGTGGGGAAGTTGCTGCGCTCGCTGACCACCACCTTGCGTTGCCCCTGCTGCAGTTGCAGCGCGGCGTGCATCACCTTGTACAGGTTGACCGAGGTGGAGTCGGCGACCAGCACCTCGCCCGAGCGCGCGCCGATCCAGGGGGCGATGCGGTCGCCCAAGCGGCGTGGCGCGTCGATCCAACCGGCGGTGTTCCAACTGGCGATGAGGTCGTGGCCCCATTCCTGCTCCACCGTGCGGCGGATGTGCTCGGGAGTGGCCTTGGGCAGGGCGCCCAAGGAGTTGCCGTCCAGGTAGACCACGCCTTCGGGCAGGCTGAAAAAGGCGCGCAGGGGCGCCAAGGGGTCTTGGGCGTCGAGCAGTTCGGCGTCTTGGCGGTTCATGGCAGGCTCCGGAGGATGGCGCGCACGGGGCTGGCGCAGGCACCCACCCACTTCAAGGGCAGGGCGATGAGTTCGTAGTCGCCCTCGGGCACCTCGTCGAGCACGAGGTTCTCCAGGACGCGCAGGTCATGCTGACGCAGTTGCTGATGGGCGTCCAGCGATTTGCTGGTCGCTGGGTCGACGCTGGCGGTGTCGATGCCCACCAAGCGCACCCCTTGTGCGGCCAACCAGGCCAGGGTGTCGGGCGCGTAGGCGCTGAAGTCGTCGCGCCATTGGCGGTCGGCCTGGCGGGCGGTGCGCACCAGCACGCGCGGTGGCAGGTTCTGCGCGGCGTGGGCCAGGTGCTCGGGGCGGATGAGCGGGCCCACGTCGATGGCGTGGATCACCCGGCAGGGACCGAGGTAAGGCGCCAGGTCGACCTCGTCGATGGCCGGGGCGCCGTGGGCGTAGTGCAGGGGCGCGTCGGCGTGGGCGCCCACGTGCGGGCTGGTCGTCACGGCACTCAAGTTGACCGGGCAGTCCGGGCCGATGCGCGCCGTCCACTGCAGGGCAAAAGGCTGGTCGCCCGGAAAGATGGGCGACGCGGCAGAAACGGGGGGAGACAGGTCCCAAAGGCGAGGCGTGGGCATGGGCGCGCACCTTAGCGGGGGTTGTGGGGGCGTGGTGTCGGTTGTTTCATACAGATGAGGCCGGGCGCGCCGCCAGGAACTGCGTTCGCAGGCCAGGGTCGCCGTCGCGCCGCCACGCGGCGAACACGGCCGAGGGCTCCGGCGTCTCGGCCAAGGGGCGAAACACCGCGCCCTGGATGCCGGCGCGCTCGAACGCCGCCGGCACGATGGACACGCCCAGCCCTTGGGCCACGAGCGACACGACCGACAACCAGTGCCGCCCCTCGTGTTGCAGCCGGGGGGTGAAGCCGTGCTGGCGGCAGATGTCGACGATGCGCGCGTGGTAATCGGGCGAGCCCTTGCGGGAGAACAGGATGAAGGGCTGATCGGCCAGGGCCGCCAGCGGCACCCGGCGGCGGCGGGCCTCCGGGTGGCCCTGGGGCAGGCAGGCCAAGAAGGGCTCGGCGTACAGCGGCTGGCAGGCGAGGGCGGGCGGCAGGCGGTCGGTGTGCAGCAGGGCCAGGTCGAGCTCCTCGCGCAGCAGGGCGTCGATCTGGTCCTGCGAGTTCAACTCCACGACCACCACCTGCACGCGCGGGTGTCGGGCCTGGAAGGCCTGCAGCCACGCCGCCAGGCCGCGCTGCAAGGCCGAGCCCACGAAGCCCAGGCGCAGGCGCCCGACCTCGCCGGCTTGCACCTCGCGGGCACGCACGCAGGCTTGGTCGGCGCCCTCCAACAGCGCCAAGGCGCTGGCGCGGAACGCCTGGCCCGCGGCCGTCAGGCGCACGCCCTTGCTGTCGCGCTCGAACAAGCGGGCGCCCACGCTCGCCTCCAGTTGCTGGATGGCCACGGACAACGGGGGTTGCGACATGGCCAAGCGCTGGGCCGCGCGGCCGAAGTGCAGTTCCTCGGCCAGGGCGGCAAAGCAGCGCAGGTGGCGGAACTCCATCGCACGGGGGGCTGGATCAATAGGCATCGCGTATCGTCGAAGTCGATGTTCGAATTGGACACGAATCGGGTGAGCCGGAATACTGGGGGCATCCTTTTCTTGACGGAGCTCCCACCGTGACCGATCGCGCCGCTTTCCACTGGGACGACCCGCTGCTGTTGAACGCCCAACTCAGCGACGACGAACGCATGGTGCGCGATGCCGCGGCCGCCTATTGCCAAGAGCGCCTGGCGCCCCGCGTGCTCGAAGCCTTTCGCCACGAAAAGACCGATGCCGGCATCTTTCGCGAGATGGGGGAGTTGGGCTTGCTCGGTCCGGTCATCCCCACCGAGTACGGCGGCGCGGGGCTGAACTACGTCAGCTACGGCGTCATCGCCCGCGAGGTCGAGCGCGTCGATTCGGGCTACCGCTCGATGATGAGCGTGCAGTCCTCCCTGGTGATGGTGCCGATCTTCGAGTTCGGGAACGAGGCCACGAAGCAGAGGTACCTGCCCAAGCTGGCCACGGGCGAATGGATCGGTTGCTTCGGCCTGACCGAGCCCAACCACGGCTCGGATCCCGGCTCCATGGTCACCCGCGCTCGCCAAGTGAGCGGCGGCTACGAGCTGACCGGCTCGAAGATGTGGATCACCAACTCCCCGATCGCCGACGTGTTCGTGGTTTGGGCCAAGGACGACGGCGGCCAGATCCGCGGCTTCGTGCTGGAAAAGGGCTGGCAGGGCCTGTCGGCCCCGGCCATCCACGGCAAGGTCGGCCTGCGCGCGAGCATCACCGGCGAAATCGTGATGGACCGCGTCTTCTGCCCGGAGGAAAACGCCTTCCCCGAGGTCCGCGGGCTCAAAGGGCCCTTCACCTGCTTGAACAGCGCGCGCTATGGCATCGCCTGGGGCGTGATGGGCGCGGCGGAGGCCTGCTGGCACACCGCGCGGCAGTACGTGCTGGACCGCCAGCAGTTCGGCAAGCCCTTGGCGGCGAACCAACTCATCCAAAAGAAGCTGGCCGACATGCAAACCGAGATCACGCTGGCCCTGCAGGGCTGCCTGCGCCTGGGGCGCATGAAGGACGAGGGGACGGCCGCGGTGGAAATCACGTCCATCATGAAGCGCAACAGCTGCGGCAAGGCGCTGGACATCGCCCGCACGGCGCGCGACATGCTGGGCGGCAACGGCATCAGCGACGAGTTCGGCGTGGCGCGACACCTGGTGAACCTGGAGGTGGTGAACACCTACGAGGGCACGCACGACATCCACGCCTTGATCCTCGGCCGGGCGCAAACCGGCATCGCGGCATTTTGAAGCTCGGGCTGATCGGCGCCGGACGCGCCGCCGCCCACCTGGGTGGCGCGTTGACCGCCTTGGGCGAGCCGCCCGTGGCGCTGGGGGCGCGGGAGCCCGCCCGGGCCGCGGCCTTGGCCCACCGTTGGGGCCTGCAGGCCTGCACGCCGGCCGAGGTGCTGGCCCGTGCCGACTGGGTGGTGCTGGCGGTGCGGGATGAGGCCATCGCCCCCTTGTGCGCCAGCTTGCCGTGGCAAGCCCATCACGTGGCCTTGCACCTCAGCGGCGCCACGCCGTTGTCGGCGCTGTGCGCGGCGCGCGAGGCCGGGGCCCGTGTCGCGGGCTTCCACCCGCTGCAGTTGTTGGCCGATCCGCTGCCGCCGCTCGATGCCGCGCGCACGGCGTGGCAGGGCATCCGCGTGGGCATCGAGGCCGAAGGCGAGGTGGGCCGCGCCTTGGCCGATTTGGCCCGTCGCCTGGGGGCCGAGCCCCTGGCCCTGAACGGGGCCCTGCGCGCCGGCTACCACGCCGCCGCCAACGCCGCGGCCAGCGGTTTGTTGGCCCCCCTGGATTTGGCCGCCCGGTTGGGCAGCGAGGCCCTGGGGGTGGCGCCCGAGGAGGCGTTGAAGGCGCTGCTGCCCTTGGCCGAGGGAACCCTGCGCGCGGCGCGGGAGCGCGGGGTCGTGGGGGCCCTGTCCGGGCCGGTGGCCCGGGCGGACCTGGGCGTGCTGGCGGCCCACGACGCGGCCTTGTCGGCGCGGGCGGGGCCTTTGGCCCGCAGCGACCGCGCGCTGTACCTCGCCTTGATCCACGCCCTCTTGCCCCTGGCGGCCGCCACCGGCCGGCTGAGCGAGGCCGAATGGCAGGCCCTGGATCAGGGCATCAAGTCTTTGCGCTGACCCCCGCTGAGGGCCAGCGAGTAGTGCTGCTTGAACCCCGGCGTTTGTCGCGCCTTGTCGATCGTGGCCCACAGGCGGGCCACGCGGGCCGGTTCGGCCTTCCACAGGGCCTGGCTGACGGGCACGTGGTAGGCCTTGGACTGCAAGATGGGGCCAGAGATTTCGTAGGCCTTGGCCCACTCCGGGTCGGTCAGCAAGGTGGCCGCGTGCTCTTGCGCCAGCAGGGCGCCCGCGATCCGGCCCAGCTTCAAGGCCTCGAGCAGGGTGCCCGAATGCGGGAAACGATCCTCCACCGTGGCGCCGCGCGCCCGGGCGAAGGCCACGATGGAGTAGCCCCGCTCCGCCCCCAGGGCCTGGCCGGCGCGGGCCCCCGTGCCCGTGAAGGCCTCGCCGTCCCAGGCGGCCGTGCCCCCTTTCGGGCGCAGCAGCACGTAGCCCAGCCGAAACAGGCGCTTGCTGTCGTCCACCTCGCCCTGGGCCATGGGGTAGACCAATTGCGCGGCCCGCTCGGCGGTCCAAGAGGCGGACAGCACGCCGTCAAAACGCCCCTGCTCGGCGTCTTGCAGGCAGCGCGCCCACGGCAGCGGCGTCACCTGCAACTTCAAGCCCGGCCACAGGCCTTGCACCCGCCGCATCAAGTCGTAGGCGGCGCCGTTGTTGTCGGCGGGCTGGCCCAGTGCCGCATTGGCGCACAGGCGAAGGGTCCAGGTCGAATCGGGGCCGTCCTCGGCCCGCACCGTCCCCGTGCCCACGAGCGCCCAGGCCAGCAGGCAGGCGCCCCAGCGCCAGAGGGAGCCCAGGGCGCAGTGGTGTCCCAGCATCGTCCCCAGCCGGTTCAGCGGCTGTGCGAGGTCAGCGCGGCCAGCGTGGCCGCGGGCGAGGCCAAGCTGACGCCGGGTGCAGCGCCCCGCGCGGCGCGCACCGCGGGCGACACGCGCTCGTCCAGCGCCTCCAGCACCTCGCGCTCCATCGTGCCGCGGCGCATGGCCAGGCCCACCGCGAGGATGTCGATGACCAGCAGGTGCAGGATCCGGCCCACCATGGGCAGGTGGGTGGCCACGTCTTCTTGGTGGTCCACCAAGAGCGCGACGTCAGCCTTGCGCACCAAGGGGCTTTGGCTGGCGGTGATGGCCACCACCTTGGCCCCGCGCGAGCGGGCCTGCTCGGCCACGTCCAAGAGCTCGGGCAGCTTGCCGGCGCTGGACACGATCAGCGCCACGTCGCCGGGGCCCAGCACTTGGCTGGCCAGCTGGGCCAGGCGGGGCTCGGTGTAGGCGCTGGACGGCACGCCAAAGCGCAAGAACTTGAACTGGGCGTCTTGGGCCACCACGCCGTAATGGCCGGCGGCGAAGCACTCGATGCGCTTGGCCTGCATCAACAGGTCCGTGGCGCGGTCGATGGTTTCTCGGTTGAGCTGGCTGCGCACCTGCAAGATGGCGCTGGCGGTGTTGCCCAGCACTTTGGCGCCGAGCTCGACCATGCTGTCGTCTTCGTTCACCTTGGTGTGGGTGACGGGCACGGTGCCGGTGAGGCCCGAGGCCAGGCGCAGTTTGAAATCGCTCAGGCCCTCGCAGCCCAGGCTGCGGCAAAAGCGGATGACCGTGGGCTGGCTCACCCCCGCGGCCTTGGCAATCTCGGCGATCGGGTCCGACAGCACGGCGCGCGGGCGCGCCAGCACCTGCTCGGCCACGCGCTGCTCGGCGGGCGTCAACTGGGGCTTGGCACGGCGGATCTGGCCCAAGATGGCCGCGCCGGGGCTGGCCTGCAGCTTGCGCAGCTGGCTTTCCAGAATGGCCGAGGCGCCTTTGAAGGTGGCCTGCTCGGCGGTGATGACGAAGGTGGGAATGGCGGCCACGTAGTCGCTGAAGCGACCGCGCTCTTCGAAGCGGCGGCGGAAGGGCGAGCGTTCGAACAAGGGCCCGAGACGGGGCACGATGCCGCCGCCCACGAACACCCCGCCCAGGGCGCCCAGCGTCACCGCCAGGTTGCCCGCGGCCGTGCCCAGCAGCGCGCAAAACACGTCCACGGTTTCCACCGCCAGGGCGTCGCTACCGTCCAAGGCGGCCTGGGTGATCTCGGGCGCTTGTCGCGTCGGCGCCGAGATGCCGTGCAGTTCGGCCAGCGCGCGGTGAATCAGCGACAGGCCCGGGCCCGACAGCAGGCGCTCGAAGGACACGTGCGAGTACTCGCGCCAGGCGTGGCGCAGGATGGCAATCTCGCGCTCGTCGCGCGGGCTGAAGCTGGTGTGGCCGCCTTCGGTGCCCAGTGCGATCCAGCCGTCGCCGGCCGGGATGAGGCCCGACACGCCCAAGCCCGAGCCCGAGCCCAGCAGGCCAATCACGTGCTGCGGTGCCGCCTGACCGCCGCCAATCTGCTGGCGCTCGTCCTGGCGCAAGCGCGGCAAGGCCTGGGCCAGGGCGGTGAAGTCGTTCACCACCACCAGGGTTTCCAAGCCCAGGCGCTGGCGCATCTCTTCGATGCTGAACTGCCAGTGGTAGTTCGTCATGCGCACCTGGTCGCCTTCCACCGGGTTGGCGATGGCGACGCAGGCATGGGCCACCCGCTCGTCCAGGCCTGCCGAGGCGGCGCCGGGGAGCGCATCCAAGTAAGCGCGCACGGCGGCGTGGAAGTCGGGGTGGTCGGCGCAGCGCAAGGACTGCGCGTGGGCGAAGACCCCAGGCTCTTGCTCCACGGCAAAGCGGGCGAAGGTGCCGCCGATGTCGGCCAGCAGGCGGGGGCGCTCAAAGCTCATCGCGTGTCCCTCCCACGCCATACCCAAGTACAGCGAGGGGTGTTGTCCAAGTACAAGGCCGGCATTATCTCGGGGCGGGCTCGTGCGCCCTTTGGGGGTATGCGAGAACGCCGGTCGGCGCTGGAGATGTAGGCGAACTACATGCTCGGATCTTGGTGACGGGCCACAAGCCGACGGGCTCGACGGCGAAAACGGCGGACGCCGTCGGCGTCGGCTGACGGTGGATCAAGCACTTGAGCGCGGGCTTGGGGCGCGCTCGCACCAAGCTGGGGCGATTCGGCAGGGGCGATCCCATCTGAAACTGGGTGCAAATGCCATTGCCGAGGCTTTGTAGTTTTGCTACCGTCCTGTGATTGCTACGTTTTGCCCGGCCTCACGAGGGTCGAGCCGCCATGGTCGAAACCCAACCCGCGCCCACGCTGGCGTCTGAATCTGCCCCCTTCCCCTGGCTCTTGGCCGATGTCGGGGGCAGCAACGCGCGCTTCGCGTGGATGTCTGGCCCGGGCCAAGTGCCGCAGCATGTGCGCACCCTGGCGGTCGCCGAGCACCCCCAGCTGGTGGATGCCGCGCGCGCCTACCTCAGTGGCTTGGCCGTGTCTGGGCTGATCGCCGCCGGCGAGCAGCCGGCGAGCGCGGCGCTGGCCGTGGCCACCGCCGTGACCGGGGATTCGGTGCGTTTCACCAACAGCGCGTGGAGTTTTTCGCAGCGCGAGTTGGCGCAGCAGTTGCGCTTGCGCACCTTGGTGGTGCTCAACGATTTCGAGGCCTTGGCCCTGTCCTTGCCCCGGCTCCGGCCCGAGCAGGTGCTGGGCGGGCCCAGCACGCCGCCGCAGGCGCCCATGGCCGTGGTCGGCCCGGGCACAGGCTTGGGCGTGGCCGGCCTGATGCCCAACGGCGCCCGCGGCTGGATGGCCTTGCCGGGCGAGGGCGGGCACGCGACCCTAGCCCCGGCCGACGATTTCGAGTCGGCCTTGTTGGCGGCCGCGCGCCAGGAGTTCCCGCACGTGTCGGCCGAGCGCTTTTTGTCGGGCATTGGGCTGCCAGTGCTGTACCGCGCCGTGGCGCAGGTGCAGGGCCAGCGGGCCGTGCCCGGTGTGGATGGCAAATGGATCGTCGAGCGCGCGTTGGCCGACGACGACGCCTTGGCGGGCCGCACCTTGGACACCTTCTGCGCCATGCTGGGGGGCTTCGCCGGCTCGGTGGCGCTGACCTTTGGTGCGCGTGGGGGCCTCTACATCGGCGGCGGCATCGTGCCGCGCTTGGGCGATCGCTTCGCGCGCTCGGCCTTCCGCCAGCGCTTCGAGGCCAAAGGTCGCTTCGCGGACTTCTTGAAGCCCATCGCCACCCCCGTGATCACGGACACCCTGGTCGCGCTGGACGGGGCCGCCCAGGCGCTGACGCAATTGCGCTGACCCACTTTGCGCTGCCGCGATCGGGCCCGCCATGTGCGGGCCCGCGTCGTTTCAGGGCTTGCGCAAGGTGATGGGGCCGATGGCGTCCATCCAGCGCGGGTCTTGGGCGCTGCGGCGGCCGCCCGGCGTGTGCGTGCCGGGCTGTTCGGCCAGTTCGCGGTAGCCCCCGTCCCAGTCCCAGGTGCTGAGGTACAGGCGCGCGCCATCCAGCACGGTGCCTGGGGGCAGGGCGGCGGCGGGCAGGGTGATGACCAGGGCGTTTTGGTCCGGGCGGGTTTCCAAGGTGGCGCCGGGCGTGTGCGGCCGGCCTTCGGACTCCGGGCCCGCGCCATCGGCGCTGAACAGCGCGTTGGACCATCCGTGCACGCGCAAGCGACGGTGCCAGCGCATGCCCTCGGGCAACTCGCCGCCCTGCAAGGGCATGGCCTGGATGCCCCCGTCCTGGCCCGGCAGCTCCAGGAACAGGGTGAAGGCCACGTGGTCGAAGCCATTGGCCGGGTTCCAGCTGGTGGTCAGTTGCCGGGTCTGCACGGTCAGGCGCAGGGCCTGGCCGGTGACCTCGACCTTTAGGCCGCGCAGGTCCATCTGTCGGGCCGGGCCCCAGCTGGGGTCGGTCGGGTACAGGTAGTGCCCGTTCGGGCCATGGTCGTCGCCCAGGGGGTCGCTGACGCGGGCCCAGGTGCGCCATGCGGGCGACACCTTCACCTCGCGGGGCGGGGCGGCGAGCCAGGGCGAGTCGGCATCGGCGCGGTGCCGCAGGCTCAGGCGGTGGGTCACCGTCGGGTCGAGCCAGTTGTCGGTCGGCCAGGCCGCCTCCCAGTGGCTGTTGGCGTCGGGCGCCAGGGGCAGGGCATGGGCCAGGTCGCCGTCGGCCACCAGCTCGGCCTCGTGGCCCGCGGGGACGCGGCCGCGCAAGCGCAGGGTGCCGCCCGCCGCCGGGGGCGGTGGTGCCAGGCTCGCCAGCGCGGGCGTGGGGTTGCCCGAGGGGCGGGCCGTTGCGCTGGGCTCGATGACCCACACCTGTCCGCTGCGGGGGGGCAGCACGAGGTTGACCTGGCCCTGCGCGTCCGTGTGCAGGGGCGAAGGCTGGCCGTGCAGCGCGAAGCGCGGACGCAGCGCGGCCGCGCCACGGTGGACGGGCAGGCGGTCCACCCATTGCGGCTGGGGCGAGGTGTTGAACACCACCAACAAGCGGCGGCTTTCGTGCTCGGTGCGCCAGGCCAGCACGCCAGGGCCTGCCGCGCTGGCGCGCAGCAGCGTAGGCGTGCCCCGGCTGAAGGCGCGCTCTTCCTGTCGCAGCGCCGCTAGGCGGGCCAACAGGCGGTAGGTCGGCGAGGCGGTGTCGAAGCGATCGCGACCGCCGCTGCCGTAGCCGGCGGCGAACATCGCCGCGCGGGGCTCGGTGAAGCCCTGCTCGGTGCCGTAGTAAATCGTGGGGATGCCGGGCAGCGTGAACAGCGCCAGCAGGGACTGGTCCAAAGCCTCGGGCGTGCCACCGGCCAGGAAACGGTCGACGTCGTGGTTGTCGATGAAGGTTGGCATGCGGTGCTGTCGCGCCCCGAACACCTGCGCCAGGGCCTGGACCCGGTGCGCCAACTCCGCCGTGGGCCGGCCCTGGGCGAACACCGCCTGCAGGCTGCCGTACAGCGGGAAGTTCAGCATGCCATTCATGCGGCCTGGAGTTTGGTAGGCCTGGATGCGCCGCATCTGCGCGGTTTGAAACGGCTTGTCGATGCCGAAGGCCTCGCCGAAGACGAGCAGGTCCTGCCGGCCCATTTGGCGGGCCACGCGGGCGAGGCCAGGCGCGCTGGGGTCCTGGCTGTGCAGCCAATCCTCAAAGAACGAGGGTGGGATGTAGAAGGCCGTGTCCACCCGCAGGGCGTCCACGCCGACCTCGCGCAGCCAGAAGGCGTAGCTGTCGCGCAGCGCGCGCCGCACGACCGGGTTTTCGGTGTTCAGGTCGTCCAAGCCGGACATCTGCCAGCCGTGCTCCTGCTCGGGGTCGGCGTAGTTCTCGATGTTGGGGGTCCAGTGGTAGATGTTGGCGGCCGCCTGGGCCGGGTCGCGCGGGTCGTTCTGGTCGAAGGGCGCTTGGCGCGGGCGCACTTCCGGCAGGCTGCCCAGGTTGGGCTGCCAACCGGCCGCAGGCCGATCCCGCCGCCAGGCGCCCGGCGTGTACGAGAAGTAGTTGCCCATGTGGTTGGGCACCACGTCCTGGATCAGGTGCATGCCGCGGGCGTGCAGCGCGCCGGCCAGGCAGCGGTAGTCGCCCAAGGTGCCCAGGTGCGGGTCCACCTCCTTGAGGTGGCTGGCCCAGTACCCGTGGTAGCCGGCGCTGCCGCCGTCCCACCACTGGTTGCGCACGGGTGGCGTGATCCACAGCGTGGTGGCGCCCAAGCCCTGGATGTAGTCCAGGCGGCGCATCAGGCCTTGGAAGTCGCCGCCGCTGAAAAAGCGGTTGTCCTTGGGGTTGAACTCGCCCGCGCCTTGGTCGTTGTTGCCGGGGTTGCCGTCGTCGAAGCGGTCGGTCATCACAAAGTAGACGACCTGGTCCCGCCAATCGGGCGAGGGGCGCGGCGCGGGGGCGGGGCAATCGGTCGCTTGCACGGGCCCCAGCAGGACAGCGGCGCCGAGCGCGGCCAGCGCACGCAGGGCGCTCATGGCGCGGGGATATCTGGACGAGGACGGCATGCGATGAGATGTAGTTTTGCTACCGAACGGCATCGTCGCGGCGAAATGTCGGCGCGGCATCCGGGTATTTACCCTGAGGGATTACCCGCTATTTGTCGTGATTTGACGACGAAACCCAGGCCAAACACAGGGTAAAGGCTTGGTTTCGCCCGTGGAGTCGAATCTAGTTTTAGTACAGAATCTTTCTCGCTAACCCCGTGACATCGGTTGGCCTGGGTGGGCCGGGCCGACCGACTGTCGTCATCCACAGCCTAGGAGTTCCAAGCATGAAGAGTTCCCGCAGCGGACGCGACCTGTTCCGCGTCAACGCCGTCACCGCAGGGTGCCTCGTGGCCCTGCTGGCCGCAGGCGCCGTGCAGGCACAGCAGCAGCTCGACACCGTGGTGGTCACTGGTATCCGCAAGGGTATCGAGGACGCCATCTCGGTCAAAAAGAACAAGGACAGCATCGTTGAAGCCATCTCGGCGGAAGACATCGGCAAGCTGCCTGACGCCTCGGTGGCCGAGTCGATCGCTCGCCTGCCTGGCGTGACCGCCCAGCGCACCGCTGGCCGTGCCCAGCAGATCAGCATTCGCGGCATGGCGCCTGACTTCGCCACCGCCTTGTTGAACGGCCGCGAGCAAGTCACCACCGGCGACAGCCGTGGCGTGGAATTCGACCAGTACCCCTCGGAGCTGCTGAGCTCGGTGCTGATCTACAAGACGCCCGATGGCGCCCTGATCGGCCAAGGCCTGTCGGGCACGGTGGACCTGCAAACCGTTCGTCCCCTGAACTTCAAGACCCGCCAGCTCGCCTTCAACGTGCGCGAGCAGCAAACCGGCGTGGGCTTGGGCAAGGACCGCGAAGGCGACGGCCGTCGCTTGAGCGCCTTCTACGTCGACCAATTCTTTGATCGCACTCTGGGCGTGGCCCTGGGCTGGGCCCGGTTCACCGAAGACGGTGCGCAAACCTCGCGCTTTGAAGGCTGGGGCGTGGCGGACACTGATTTCGGTGCTGGCAAGGTGAAGACCCCGGGCGGCTTCAACAGCTGGCTGGACCAAACCGTCCAGACCCGCACTGCCTCGGTTGCGACCCTTCAGTTCAAGCCGAGCAAGAGCTACGAAGCCTCGGCCGACCTGTTCTTCTCCAAATTCGACAAGGACAAGAAGACCAAGGGCTTCCAAGCCCCGGTGGGCTTCTCGAGCGCTGGTGGCTATGACCCGGGTGGCACGCTGACCACGGCCACGGTCGCGGGCGGGATCGCCTCGGCAGGCACCTTCAACAATTTCAAGGGCGTGGTCCGCAACGACACCGAGTCGACGCTGGACGAAATGCGCTCGTTGGGCCTGAACCAAAAGTGGACGGGCGACGTTTACACGGCGGTGTTGGACCTGAGCGCTTCGAACGCGCGCCGCACCGGCGGCATCATGGAAACGACCGCTGGCTTGGCAGGCCCTGGCCTGACCGGCAGCAACAACACCATCAGTTGGACCGGCTTTGACGGCAGCAACGTCAACAGCGCCAAGTTCACGACCGGCGTCAACTACGGCAGCGCCAGCAGCATCGGCCTGACCGACGTGATGGGCTGGGGCGGTGGCGCCGCCACGCCGCAGGCTGGCTACTCCAAGCTGCCGCACGTGGAAGACGACCTGAAGGCCCTGCGCTTCTCGGTGGCCCGTGACCTGCCCGAAGGTCTGTTCTTCAGCAGCGTCGAAGTCGGTGTCAACGAGTCCCGCCGCATGAAGGACCGTGCTTACGTCGAAGGCCGTTTGGTCATCAACGGCACCGATCCGTATGCCGTGGCTGCCATCCCTGGCGCTTCGACCATCAACATCAGCGGCATCCCCGTGGTGAGCTGGGACCCGCGCGGTTCGGTCGGCCCGATCTACACCGTGGCCAGCAAGCTGGTGTCTGACATCGCCAACAAGGACTGGACCGTCAAGGAAAAGGCCACCACGCTGTACACCAAGGCCAACCTGGACACCGAGGTGCTGGGCATGCCCCTGCGCGGCAACGCCGGCCTTCAGTTCATCAACACCAAGCAAGACAGCACCGCGTTCAACGTGGACGGCTCGGCCTGCCCTGGCGACGTCTGCGCGGTCCGTCCGAACATTGGCGGCGCGAACTACCACGACATCTTGCCCAGCGCCAACTTCGTGCTGGACTTGGGCAACGACCAGTCGCTGCGTTTGGGCTTGGCCCGTGTGATGGCCCGTCCCACGCTGAACGACATGCGCGCCAGCCTGGGCTTCGGCATCAACCAGAGCTACATCGACCCGACGACCAACACGCTGAACCCGATCTTCTCGGGTGGCGCGGGCAACCCGGCCCTCAAGCCGTTCCGCGCCAACGCGTTCGACTTGTCCTACGAAAAGTTCTGGGGCACCAAGGCCTACGTGAGCGCTGCTGCGTTCTACAAGGACCTTCGCACCTACATCCTGCGCAAGGACGTTTCGTTTGACTACACGCCCTACGTCACCGCCAGCACGCCCAAGCCTCCTCGGGGCAACGTCGGCATCTTGAACTTGCCGGTCAACGGTTCGGGTGGCGACATCAAGGGCATCGAACTGTCGGCCTCGATGCCGCTGGAAATGGTGTGGAAGCCGCTGTCGGGCTTCGGCGTGCAAGCGTCGTACTCCAGCACCAGCAGCTCGATCAATCTGTCGACCTCGGGCGTCTCGTCCACGGACATCAACACCGGCACCATTCCGCTGCCTGGCTTGTCCAAGGACGTGGCCAGCGTTCAGATCTATTACGAGCGCTCGGGCTTCCAGATCCGCGTGGGCCAGCGTTATCGCTCCGACTTCGTGGGTGAGGTGTCCGACTTCACCGGCGACCGCCGCCTGACCTACATCAAGGGCGAGTCCGTCACCGATGCTCAGATCGGCTACGAGTTCCAGAGTGGTCCTCTGAAGGGTCTGTCGGTCCTGCTGCAGGGCTACAACCTGGGCGACGCCAAGTTCATCCGCTATCGCGACACCCCGTCGAACGAAGTGGAAAACACCAAGTACGGCAAGTCGTACCTGCTGGGTGTGAACTACAAGCTGTGATGGCTGGATGAGTCCTGCGCTCGAGCCCAGGACTTTCCTTCTGACCCCCGCCCAGTGAAAACTCGGCGGGGGTTTTTCATGCTTGGGTGAGAGCTCCTTGCCCGGTTGTGGCACGCTCGCGAACCACCTGAATCTTCTCCCTACGGGCGCTTCATGCAACCCCAAGAACCCCTTCAGTCCCTCGTCATCTGCGGTGGCGGCACCGCCGGTTGGATGGCCGCTGCAGCGCTGGCCAAAACCTTGCGCGGCAAGGTGCAAATCCGATTGGTCGAGTCCGAAGAGATCGGTACCGTGGGTGTGGGGGAAGCCACCATCCCCATGATCCGGCGCTTCAATCAGGTGCTGGAGATCGACGAAGACGAATTCCTGCGCGCTACCCACGGCACCATCAAGCTCGGCATCGAGTTCGTGAACTGGGGTCGGGTTGGTGACCGCTACATGCATGGCTTTGGCCGACTGGGTCCCGACCTGTGGGCGGTGCCTTTCGATCAGTACTGGCAAAAGCAGTACCAAGCAGGAAAGGCCAAAGACCTGGGCGACTACGCGCTGAGTCGCTTGGCTGCCTACGACAACAAGTTCATGCGCCCACGGCCCGATTTGGAAGGTTCGCCGCTGGCCGACATCCATTACGCCTTTCACTTCGATGCGAGCCTGTACGCCCAGTACCTGCGCCAAAAAGCCGAAGCCTGGGGCGTTCAGCGTGTCGAGGGCAAGATCGTGGAGGTGGAGCAGGCCGATGGCTTGGTTCACGCCCTGCGCCTTCAGAGTGGTGAACGTGTGGCGGCCGACCTGTTCGTCGACTGCTCGGGCTTCCGGGGCCTGCTCATCGAAGAAGCCCTGAAGACCGGCTACGACGACTGGACGCACCTGCTGCCCTGTGATCGTGCCTTGGCTGTGCCTTGCAGCAACGCACCGCGCCTGCTGCCCTACACGCGCTCTACGGCGCACCGGGCTGGCTGGCAGTGGCGCATCCCGCTTCAACACCGCATTGGCAACGGCCACGTGTATTGCAGCCAGTACATGAGCGACGACGAAGCCACCGCCATCCTGCTGAAGAACCTGGACGGCGAGCCCTTGGCCGACCCGCGTCCCATCAAGTTCAAGACGGGCATGCGCAAGAAGGCATGGAACGGCAACGTCGTGGCCTTGGGCCTGGCCTGCGGCTTCATGGAGCCATTGGAGTCCACCTCCATCCACCTCATCCAAACCGGCATCCAGCGCCTGCTCGACTTCTTCCCCAACAAGGCCATGTCGGCCCCCGACGTGGACGAGTTCAACCGCCAAGCCCGCTGGGAGTGGGAGCGCATTCGCGACTTCATCGTGTTGCACTACCACGTGAACCAGCGCACCGACAGCCCGTTCTGGCAGCACTGCCAAACCATGGAGGTGCCTGCCACGCTCAAGGCCCGCATGGCCTTGTATGAGGCGCACGGGCGCATCGTGCGGGACGGCAACGAGCTCTTCGCCGAGGTCGGCTGGTTGCAAGTGATGCACGGCCAAAACCTGCGCGCCCGCGGCTACCAGCCTTTGGTGGACGTGGTGCCCGAACCCGACATCCAGGCCTACCTGGACAACGTGGCCCAGGTCATGCGCAAGTGCGCCGACTTCATGCCCACCCACGAAGCCTTCATTGCCGAGCACTGCGCCTCGGCCCGTTGAACCCCGAGACCTCCCCATGAAGCTCAACCGCCGTCAAACCGCCCTGGCCCTGGCTGCCAGCGCCTTGCCCCTGTCGATCGTTTCGGCGCGGCCCAAGTCGCCCCAAGACATCCCCCTGGCCGACTTTTTCAAGCCCCACCGGCTGAGCTGGGCCACGCTCAACCCCAGCGGCACCCATGTGGCGCTGACCGTGGGTGGCGATGGCAAGGAACGGCGTGCCGTCGTGCTGGAGTTGGCCACGCTCAAGATCACCCCGGTGGCCTATGTGGAGCACTACGACATCGGTTGGGCGCGTTGGCTCAACGACCGCCGTCTGGTGCTGGTGGGCCACAGCGAGCGCAAAGACGACCGCAACCAAGACCGCGCACCGCTGGTGTTTGCTGTCGATGCCAACGGCGACAACTTCAAGCGCCTGGGCGTTTACTGGCGCCGCCTGTCGTCCGAGCGCGTGGGGCAGAGCGATGACGTCATCACCGAGTCGGTCAAAGACGAACGCCAAGCCAGCTTTCTGGAGCTCAAGCGCCTGAACACGCGCACGGGCGCCGATGTGGAGTTGGAGTTGCCGGCCTGGAGCACCGACTACGTGTTGGACGCGGCCGGTCTGCCCGTCGCCGTGGTGACCGAGAAGGACGACAAGGCGCGGCTGTTGGTGCGCGAAGGGGCGGCGGGATCGGCGTGGCGCGAACTGCGCCAGTGGGACCGATTTGGCCCCGATGCGCTCAAGCTCAAAGGCCGCGCGCCCGATGGCGGGCTGTACGTGGCGGCGCGGCAAGGCCGCGACACCCTGGGCCTTTACCTGCTCGACCCTCAGTCCAACCAGTTCGCCCCCAAGCCGGTGATTGCCGTGCAAGGCTTTGACCTGGATGCGGCACTGAAATGGCACAACGACCGACTGGTGGGCCTGGACCTGACGGCCGATGCCCGGACCTCGGTGTGGTTCAGCCCGGCGCACAAGGCGCTGCAAGACGCGGTGGACCAGAAGTTGCCGGCCACCACGAACCTGCTCCAAGTGCCCGAGCGGGGCGACTCTCCCTGGGTGGTGGTGTGGTCGTATTCCGACCGCGTCGTCGGCCGGGCCTACGCCTACCACCGCGAAACCGGCAAGCTCACCGCCTTGGGCGCCAGCCGGCCGGACTTGGACCCCGCCCTGATGGGCACGGTGGACTTTGTCCGTTACACGGCGCGCGATGGGCGCTCCATCCCGGCCTACTTGACCTTGCCCAAGGGCCACGATGCCAAGAAGCCCGCGCCCCTGATCGTGTGGGTGCACGGCGGTCCCTTCGTGCGTGGGACTTCGTGGCGCTGGGACGCCGAGGTGCAGTTCCTGGCCAGCCGCGGCTACGCCGTGTTGCAGCCTGAGTTCCGCGGCTCCGATGGCTTTGGCCAAGACCACCTCCAGGCCGGCTGGCAGCAATGGGGCTTGGCCATGCAAAACGACCTGGCCGACGGCGCGCGCTGGGCCATCGCCCAGGGCTACGCCGACCCCAAGCGCATCGCCATCCTGGGTGCCAGTTACGGCGGCTACGCGGCCATGATGGGCCTGGTGAACGATCCCGACCTTTACCGCTGCGCGGTCAACATGGTGGGCGTCACCGACCTCGATCTCTTGATCACCGCCAGTTGGAGCGACATCAGCCCCGTCTTCAAGCGCTTCGGGGCCGCCCGCCTCATCGGCGACCCCAAGGCCGACGCAGCCCGCTTCCAGGCCACTTCGCCACTTCGCCAAGCGCACCGCATCAAGGCGCCGGTGTTGATGGCCTACGGGCAGTACGACGAACGAGTGCCACGGCAGCACGGTGAGCGAATGCGCGATGCCCTGAAGGCGCACAACGACAACGTGGAATTCGTGCTCTACGACCACGAGGGCCACGGTTGGTACTGGCTGGAGACCAAGCTCGACTTCTGGACGCGCGTCGAGAAGTTCCTCGCACGACATCTCGCCTGAGTCGCGGCGACGTGACCACGCGCCGATGCGCCTGCTGATCACCGGCCTGAGCGGCACCTTGGCCCCGGTGCTGGCGCGCGCGGCGCGGGCGCGGGGGCACCGCGTGCTGGGCCTGGACCACCGCCTCCTGCGTTCCCTGGGGCCACCCGCCGCCGCGCGCTACTTGGATGCACAGCGTCCTGATGGCATCGCGCACCTCGCCATGGCCAACGCCCAGGCATCGGCAGAACTGGCCGCCTGGGCTGCTCGGCGGCACTTGCCTTTCGTGATGACCAGCACCGCCATGGTGTTCCACCACGAGCCCAATGGCCCCCATGCCGTGGGCGATGCCCGCAACGCGGTGGACGACTACGGCCGTGGGAAGGTCGCCACCGAGGACGCCGTGGCGGCCGCCCACCCCAGCGCCAGCATCGTGCGCATTGGCTGGCAGATCGACCCCGAGGCGCGGGGCAACAACATGCTGGCCACCCTGGACGAGTGGCAGCGCACGCAGGGCGAAGTGGCCGCGAGCCGCGCCTGGAAGCCGGCGTGCAGCTACATGGCCGACACGGCCGAGGCCCTGTTGCAGCTGCTGGTCCAGCCGGGCGTTCATCACGTGGACAGCAATGCGGCCGAGGGTTGGACCTTTGCCGAGTTGGTGGCCGCGTTGGCCCGTGCCCACCAGCGTCGGCATTGGCGCTTGCGGGTGCATGCCGACCATGCCCACGACCAGCGCCTGGCGGGTGGCGAACGCCATGTGCCGCCCTTGTCGGCCCGATTGGGGACCCGCTGAAGCACACGGTGCGGATCGGGTGCCTCTGTTGGGTGCATCGGCGTGCGACAAGGCCCTTGCACCAAGGGTTTCGCTGGGGAGTCAAGGGTCACACTGGCGGTCCATACTGACAAAAGTTCTCACTCCTCCTGCGAATTCATGCGAACAGCGCGCGCCTTGCTCGCGATGGCCCTTGGTGGCTTGTTGGTCTTGGGGGTCCAGGCCGCGCACTCGAGCGCGACCTGCACCCGGCTCATTGCCTCGGGCAACCCCCAGTACCCGCCCTACCTGTGGCGCAATGCGAGCGACGAGGACGAGTTGGTCGGGGCCAATGCCGAACTGATGCAATGGCTGTCGCGCGAGATCAACCTGCCCATCGAGGTTCGCTACGTCGGCCCTTGGAGTCGCGTGCAGGAAGAGGCGCGCGCCGGGCGCATCGACCTCATCGCCGGGGCGTTTTTCACCTTGCCGCGCACCGAGTACATGGACTATGTGTACCCACCGTTCCGCGAGACCCGCTCCGTGGTGCTGGTGCGAGAGGCCAAACCGCTGCGTTACAGCAAATGGGCCGACTTGCAGGGCCGCAGCGGGCTCACCGTGGTGAACAACAGCTTCGGCGAGGAGTTCGACCGCTTCATGAAGGAGAAGCTGCAGATGACCCGCGTGGCGTCGCTGGAGCAGGCCTTGAAGATGCTGGAGCTCGGCCGCGGCGACTTCCTGCTCTACGAGGACAGCCCGGCCGAGGCCTACGTCGCCAGCCTGGGGATTCAAGGCCTCAAGGCCTTGGCGCCGCCGGTGGCCCAAGAGCGCCTGTACGTCACGCTCTCGCACCGCAGCGCCTGCAACACGCCCGAGTTGCGCGGTGCGCTGACCCGCGCGATGTACCGCCTGCAGCGCGACAAGCTGATGCCCGAGTTCGTGCAACGCGGGGTGCAGATGTGGAAAACCAAACCCGTGGCGGCCGAGGTGCGTTGAGCGCCCACCGCTTGTCCCGCGGCGGGGGGGGGGCCTCGCGCGCGACCCGTCACCTCGCCTTCTTGATTTCTCGCTCATGGTCCTTGCGCGTTGTGCCAGCTGGCTTTGGGTCGCGTCCCTGCTCGGTCCCTCGGCCGCGGCTGCCGGGCCTTCGGTGCCGGCCGAGTTGCGTCCCTTCGTGCCCCACGGGGCCCAGGTGGTCGCGCACGAAGCGGGCGATCTGAATGGCGACGGCCGACCGGATGCCTTGCTGGTGACAGAGGCCCCCGGCGACGACGGCGACGGCCCCCGGCGCTTGACGCTGCTGGTGCGCGGCCCCAACGGCACTTTGCAGGTCGCCCAGCACAGCGACAAGGTGGTGCTGTGCCGCGCCTGTGGCGGCGCGTTGGGCGACCCCTTCGCGGGGCTCACGCTGCAGCGCCAGGGTTTCACGGTGGCGCACCACGGCGGCAGCGCTTGGCGCTGGTCCACCTCGGCCCGTTTCGCCTACTCGCGCATCGACCGGGCGTGGCAACTGGTCGCGGTCGAAGAGCGATCGTTCCACGCCGCGGAGTCCGAGAAGGCGCAAGTCCAGCGTCACCGTCCCCCCAAGGACTTCGGCAAGATCGACCTGGCGGACTTCGACCCCGAGCGGTACCTGGGCGTGGGGCCGCGCTGAGCTGAGCATGGCCCCCCACCGCCTCTTCGCCATGCCCTTCGCGGCGGTGTACCCCGCGTACCTGAACAAGCTCGAGCGCAAGGGCCGAACGCGTGCCGAATTGGACCAAGTGATCGCCTGGCTCACCGGCTACGACGACGCCGGTTTGCAGGCGGTGCTGGCGGCCCAGACCTCGGTGCAGGACTTCTTCGACCAGGCGCCCGCGTTGAACCCCCAGCGCGAGCGCGTGACTGGGGTGGTTTGCGGCGTGCGGGTGGAGGCGGTGGACGACCCGCTGATGCGGCTGATCCGGCAGCTGGACAAGATGGTGGACGAATTGGCCAAGGGCAAGCCCTTGGCGAAGGTGCTGCGCGCGTGATCACCGCCGTGGACGACTACTTCGCGCAGGGTTGCGGCCGCTGCGAACGCTTTGCCACGCCCGACTGCAGCACCCGCCACTGGGCCGAGGGCCTGCAAGCCTTGCGGGCGCTGTGCCTGGGCGAGGGGCTGCAAGAAGTCGCCAAGTGGGGCCACCCTTGCTACCGGCACGCGGGGCGCAACGTGGCGATCTTGGGCGCCTTCCGGCAGGACTTTCGACTCAGCTTCTTCCATGCCGCGTTGCTGAGCAACGCGGGCGGGCTCTTGGAGCGGCAAGGCCCGGCCACGCAGCACGCCGACGCCCTGCGCTTCACCTGCGCGTTGCAGGTGGCCGAGCGCGCCGACGCGGTGCGGGCCTGCTTGCGCGAGGCCATGGGCCATGCCGAAGCCGGGCGCTTGCCGCCGAAAGAGGCCACGGCCCTGGTGCTGCCCGAGGAACTGGCCGAGGCGCTGGCGGCCGATGCCGAATGGCGCGCGGCGTTCGACGCGCTGACGCCGGGCCGGCAGCGCGGCTACGTGCTGCGCATCAACGCCGCCAAGAAGCCCGAGACCCGCGTGGCGCGCGTGTTGGGCTTTCGCGAACGCATGTTGGCGGGCAAGGGCGTTCAAGAGCGATGAGGCGCCGCAGCACGCTCTGGGTGGGTGTGGGCGCCATGCTGGGCTTGGACCCCGCGCGGGCGGTGGGCCTGGACGCACCCAACGTGGTCGAGATCGGACCGCGCTTGGTCACTGCGGGCCAGCCGACTCGCCAAACCCTGGCCGGCTTGGGCGGCTTGGGCTTCCAAGCCGTGATTTACCTGGCCCCCAGCACCGTGCCCGACGCGGTGCCCGAGGAGGAGGCGCTGCTGCGTCGGCAGGGCATCGAGTTCGTGCACCTCCCGGTGCCGTTCGCAGCGCCCACGGCGGCCCATGCGGCGGCCGTGTCGGCGGCCCTGCGGCGCCTTCAGGACCAGAAGGTGCTGGTCCACTGCCAGGTGAACATGCGGGCCTCGACCATGGTTTTCTTGCACCGCGTGCGGGCGCTGCAGGCGGACCCAGCCGAGGCCTACGAGGCGGTGGCCCGTGTTTGGTCACCGAGTGGCCCGTGGCGGGCGCTGGTGCTGGAAGAATTGAAGCAGCAGGGCATCGACTTCGTGCCCTTGTGAAGTCGCATCCCCAGCGAGGCTTTTCATGTTCGACCACGTGAAGTTCGGTGTCAGCGATTACGCCGCCAGCAAGGCCTTTTTCGCCCAGGCCCTGGCGCCCCTGGGCGTGGCGGTGGGGGGTGAGGGCGAGCCCAATTACGGCGTGGAGCTGTGCGGCCGCCAAGACGCCTCGCTGTGCCTCTACCAGGCCACAGAACGACCGGTGCCCCTGCACATCGCCTTCGTGGCCGAAACCCGGGCCGAGGTCGATGCCTTCTATGCCGCAGCGTTGGCCGCGGGGGCCCAAGACAACGGGCCGCCGGGTTTGCGCCCGCGCTACCACCCGAACTACTACGCGGCCTTCGTGATCGGCCCGGATGGACACAACCTGGAGGCGGTCTGCCACCGGGCCGAGCCGGCCTAGGGCCGGGTGAACCGGCCTTGGCGTGTCAAACCAGGCCCGGCCAATCGCGGCCGACGCGCGTCCAAGCGGCGTCCACCGCAGCCAGCACCTCGGCCGGCAAGGGGCCTTGCGCCACGGTGGCCACGGCGGCCGACAGGTTCTCCAGCCGCTGGCTGCCCACCAGCACGCTGGCCACGCCGGGCCGGTGCGCGGCCCAGCGCAGGGCCAGGTCGGGCCAGGACAGACCCAGGTCGGGCAGGCCGTGGGCCAAGCCCAAAGCCTGCCAGCGGTCCCAGTACTGGCCCTCGCAGAAGTCCTCGGGGCGCTGCGCCTGCGCCCAAGCGCGGCCGCCCAGCGCGCGCTTGACGAGCACGCCCTTGGCCGTGGCCGCCACCTGTGGCGCGTTGGCTTGGTCCACCAAGCTGAGGCTGCACTGCACGCTGGCGAAGCGGTCGTCGGCCAGGGCGTGGGCCAGCTCGGCGTTCTCGCCGCTGTAGGCGGCCACGCGCAGTTTGCCGGCGCGCACGCAGTCGGCCAGGGCCTCGGTCACTTCGCCGCGCTGCAGCACGGGCAGGGGGCAACTGTGCAGGTGGCCGATGTCGATGACCTCGGTGCGCATCAGGCGCAAGGCGCGCTCCACGCCTTGCATGATGCAGGGGTAGGTCCAGTCGGGGACGCCGTCGACGCCGTAGCCGAACTTGGTGCTGAGGACGAACTCGTGCCGGCGGTGCGCCAGGTGGCGGCCGATGCGTTCTTCGCTGCGGCCGTAGCCGCGGGCGGTGTCGATCAAGTTGATGCCCAGGTCGAGCGCACCGTTGAGCAAGCGCCCCACGGCGGCCTCGTCGTCCAGGCCGTCGAAGTGCATGGCGCCGAAGCCGACGCGCGTGACCTGCAGGCCGGTCTGGCCGATGGGAGTTGGGGTCATGGCGCGCTGTGGATCAGCACGCGGCCGAACAGCGGCGGCACCGTGATTGCCAGCTCGCTCTGCGCGTTGACCGTGACGCTCACGCCGGGTGCCAAGGCGTCGTTCCAGCGTTGACCGGCGGGCAGGACCAGGCGCAGCGTGCGGGGCTTGCGGTCGTTGTTCAGCAGCACCAAGGCCTGGGTGGTGCCCAAGCTGCGTTGGAACGCGACGACGTGGTCGTCCAGGTGCAGGGGGGCTTCCAGCGTGCCGCGGCGCAGCACCGGGTGGGCGTGGCGCATGGCGATGAGGCGCTGGAACTCGGCGCGCAAGGCCAGGTCGGGCTGACCGCCTTCGTCGGCCCAGGGGTAGGTGGCGCGGTTGAAGGGGTCGTCGCCGCCGCCCACGCCGACCTCGTCGCCGTAGTAGACGGTGGGTGCGCCGGGGAAGCTCATCTGAAAGAGCACGGCCAGGCGCAGGCGCTGCTTGGCCTCGGCCAGCTTGGCCGGGTCGACCTTGGGGTCGGTGTGGGGGTCGTTCGCAATGCCGAAGGCGTGCAGCGCGCGCGCTTGGTCGTGCGTGCTCAGCAGGCTCATGCTGGCCTGAAGCATGGGCGCCGGGTAGGACTCGCGCGTGAGTTCCAGGCTTTGGTACACCGACGAGGCCTTGCCGCCCGCCGCAAAGTCGAGCACCGCGTTGCGGAAGATGTAATTCATCGTCGAGTCGAAGGTGTCGCCGAGGAAGTACTTGCTGGCGTCGAACCAGGTTTCGGCCACGGTCAGGGCCTGGGGGTTCTCCTGCTTCACCACGGCGGACCACTCTCGCCAGAAGTCGTCGGGCACCCAGGGGGCGACGTCCATGCGCCAGCCGGCCGCGCCCCGGCGCAGCCAGGTGCGGGTGACGCTGTTGTCGTCCTTGTAGGCGAAGCGGCGCCAGCTCTCGCTGCTCTTGTCGAGCTCGGGCAGGTCGCCCACGCCCACCCAGCCTTGGTACTGCTGGTTGGGGTCGGTCTTGCTCAGGTCGAACTTGAACCAGTCGAAGTAGGGGCTCTTCGGGTTGGGCTTGCCGTTGGCGAAGGCCCCCGTCTTGCCACCAAAGTTGCCGAAGCGGTCGAAGTAGGGCGAGTCGGAGCCCACGTGGTTGAGCGAGGTGTCGGGGATGACGCGCATGCCGCGGTTGGCGGCCTCGCGGGTCAGGCGCTCGAAGTCGGCGTTGCTGCCAAAGCCAGGGTCGATCTGCAGGTAGTCGCCCGTGTCGTACTTGTGGTTGCTGGCCGCGCGGAACACCGGGGTCAGGTAGAGCGCGTTGGCGCCCAGGGCCCGGATGTCGTCGAGCTTGTCGATCAGGCCGGCTAAGTCGCCGCCGAAGAAGTCGTTGTTGTAGACGCCGTCGCCCGCGTTGTCGCCGTCGCCGGGCCGGTAAGGGCGCTCCAGCCACTTGGCGTGGCGCTCCACGCTGTGGTCTTGGTACTTGTCGCGACCGGGTTGAGGGTCGTTGGTCTTGTCGCCGTTGCGGAAGCGCTCGGGGAAGACGTAGTAGTAGACGAGGTCGCTGGCCCAGTCGGGCACGCGCAACTGCGGCAGGTGCACGGTTTGGCGGTAGCGGCGGATGCGCTTGGTGCTCTCCGGCAGAGCCTCGATGACGGCCGGGCCCATCGAGCCTTTCTCGCGGGTCCAGTAGACGCTGTCCTTGTTGTTCTGCAGCGCGTAGCGGCCATGCGCGGTTTCCACCTCGAACCAGTAGCCGTAGACGCCAATGGCATCGAAGCGGTAGCTGCCCTCGAAGCGCGTGCCCATGCCGTGCGAGTGCGGCGTCATGGCCACGCGGGCCAGCGGGTGGTACTCGAGCTTCTCTTGGTTGCCCACCAGTTCGCGACGCTCCACCACCAAGGTGACGGCCTTGAGGCCGGGCACGTCGGCCCACACGCGGAACTGGAAGGTGGTGCCCACGGGCTGCGCGCCGAAGGGCTCCTTGTGCTCGCTGGCGCGCGAGTCGTAGCGCACGGCGAGCGCCGTCGCATCGGTGATCTTGCTGTCGCTGCCGTCGCTGAAGGTCTTGGGGCCGATGGCAAGCGAGGGGCGGCCTTGGGCGTCGAAGCGCAGGGTCAGCGTGTGCTCGCCTTGGAAGCTGCGCTGGAAGTTGCCGTTGCCGCCCTGGGCCTCGGTGGCCGCCTCGCCAGCGGCGTTGGCGGCCACGATGCTGGGCTTGCCCCAAGCGGCGTCGCCGATCTTGAAGTCGTGGCGGTTCTTGAGGTCGACATTGAGCACGTAGGCGTCGCAGTGCCAACGGAAGGCGTAATCGTCCAGCGCGGCCCAGTTGTTCATGGTGCCGCGCAGGTAGAGCTGGGTGTCGCCCAGGGGCGGCTTGGCTTGGCAGTCGCTCATGCGGAACTTGGGTTGGGTCAGACCTTGGGCGAAGCGCAGCTCGAAGCGCTTGGGCGTGCCGTCGAAATGGGCCTCGAGCGGCGCGCCGCGCGGGAACAAGGCGTTGCCCTCGGGGCGCACCGGGCGGGCGCGGGCGCCGGGTTCGGCGCCCCAGTCGGCGTCGGCGCTCCAGTCGTCGTCGGCCAGCTTGAACTGGTGCTCGCCCTTGGGCGAGGCGATGAGCTCGTAGTGGTCGCAGCGCCAGGCCATGCGCCAGGCTTCGTCGGCGGCCCAGCCGTTCAAGCTGCCGCGCACGTAAGCGTCGCGGCCCTTGAGCGGGGCCTTGGTGCAGGCGGCATGGGCCGAGGCGCCCGCGGCGCTGAGGGCGAGGGCCAGGCCCAGGGTCCAAAGTTTCATCACTGCACGCGCTTGTAGGCGCTGTAGCCGCCACCGGGGCTGAGCTCGGGCACGTAGACGCGGAAGGCGCCGGGCGGCAGTTCGAGGTCCAGCAGGCCGGTGACGATCATTTGCTTGGGCCCGCCGCCGAGTTGGTCGACGAGCATCCAGTTGTTCATCAACTTGGCGTTGGCCACCATCACGGTTTCGCGCACCGTCTGCGACGTGGGGTTCATCACCACCACCACGGTGTCGGCGGCGCGGTCGGTGTGGCGCTCGAAGGCGAACAGCCGGTTGCTTTCGACGAGCCGGAAATCGCCCACGCGCAGGGCGCGGTGTTGCTTGCGCAGCTGGATCAATTGCTTCGTCCAGCGCAGGGTGGGGTTGTCGTCGCGCACCCAGTCCCAGCGCATGGGGGCGCGCATCTCGGGGTCGCCACCGCCTGTCATGCCCACTTCGCTGCCGTAGTAGACGTTGGGGGCGCCGGGCAGGGTGAACTGCAGCACCTGGGCGAGGCGGCGCTGGGCCTCGTCGGGCACGCGGGTGGCGATGCGCTGCTCGTCGTGGTTGTCCAGCATGAGCCAGCTCTTGAGCATGGGTTCGATGCCGGACTCGCGCACCATGCGGTCGATCATGCGCGCGGCGTGTTGCGGCTCGATCTTTTGCTCCACTAGGCGCAACACGAGGGCTCGCAGGGTGAAGTTCATGACGCCGTCCACCGCCGGGAACCACTCCTTGGGGTAGTTGGCGATCTCGCCCACCACCAGCGAGCCGGGCTTCTCGGCGTGCGCTGCCCGCGTGAGTCCGTGCAGGTGCTCGAAGCCGATGTCCACGGCCACGTCCAGGCGCCAGCCGTCCACGCCGTCGCGCAAGTAGCTGCGCACCACCGAGTCTTTGCCGGCGTACACGTGGTCGCGCACGGCGGGGTTCTCCAAGTTGATCTCGGGCAGGTTCTCGGCCAGCCACCAGGAGCGCGCGCCGCCCGGGTACGGGGGGCCGAAGTAGAACCAGTCGCGCCAGGGGCTCTTGGGGTTGGCCTCGGCGTCTTTGAATTTGGGCGAGTTGCGGCCCATGTGGTTGAACACGCCGTCCAGCACCAGCTTCATGCCGCGTGCGTGCACGTCCTTCGCCAAGGCCTTGACGTCGGCGCGCGTGCCGAACTCGGGGCTCACGGCGTTGTAGTCGAAGGCGTCGTACTTGTGGTTCGTGTAGGCCAGGTGGATGGGGTTGAGGTAGAGCACGTCGGCGCCCAGGCCTTGCACGTGGTCCAGCTTGGCGCGCAGGCTTTGCAGGTCGCCGCCCCAGAACTCGATCTCGTGGCTCCACAGCTTGGCGCTTTCCACGTAGGTGCCGCGCTTGGGGGTTTCGTCCCAGCTGCGCAGGACCTTGGGCGCGGGGTACAGGTGGCGCTTGGCCTCCAGGTTGGCCGCGGGCGCGAAGCGGTCGGGCAACACCTGGTAGACGATGGCACCGTTGCGCCAGTCCTTCTCGCGGGCTTCAAAACGACCCTTGAGTTCGGCGTCGTAGCGGTTAGCGGGGTCGGCGGCGTGAACCATGGCGGCTCCCATCAGCAGAGTCAAAGCGAACAGCGGGGCGAGTTTCATGGGAACCTCTTAAGGCACGCGTTTGTAGCGGCTGTAGCCGCCCAGGTCTTTGGGGCGTGGCGCCAGCACCAGCACGCCGCGCGGGGGCACGTCCACGGTGACGAAACCGGGACCGAACCCGGCGACCACCGAATCGGGCACGAGGCCGAGTACGTCCACCATGGGCGTGTCGTCCATCAAGTGGGCGTTCCGCACCAGCAGGCGCTCGCGCACGGGCTGGTCGCTGGGGTTGGCCACGACGATGCGCGTTTCCAGCGCGCGGTCGGTGTGGCGCTCGAAGGCGAACAGGCGTTGCGCGTCGATGGCGCGGTAGTCGCCAATGCGCAGCGCGCGGTGCTGTTGGCGCAGCGCCACGAGCTGTTTCGTCCACACCATCTCCGGGTGGTCGTCGCGCACGAGGTCCCAACGCATGGGGCCCCGGTTCTCGGGGTCGGCGCCACCGGTCATGCCCACCTCCACGCCGTAGTACAGGTTGGGTGCGCCGGGGAGGGTGAACTGCAGGGCCTGCGCCAAGCGGCGCTGCGGCAGGTCGGGCAGTTGCGTGGCGATGCGCGGGATGTCGTGGTTGTCGATGACGACCCAGGACTTGAGCAGAGGCTCGACCCCCGCGTCGTCCACCAGCCGGGCCATCAGGCGCGAGGCCATGGCCGGTTCCATTTCGCCACGGACCAGACCCAGCAGCAGGTCGCGCAGGGTGAAGTTCATGACGGCGTCGATGGACTTCAGCCAGGCGGCAGGGTGGTTGACGATCTCGCCCACCACCAGGGAGCCCGGCTTCTCGCGGTGGGCGGCGTCGGTCAACTCGCGCAGGTAGGCGTGGCCCAGTTCGAAGGCGGTGTCCAGGCGCCAGCCGTCGGCCCCGTCGCGCAGGTACCCGCGCACCACCGAATCGCGGTCCAGCCACAGGTGCTTTCGCACGGCGAGGTTCTCGAGGTTCAACTCGGGCAGGTTCTGGAAGGCCGTCCACACCCTCGCGCCGCCGCGGTACTGCGGGCCGATGGCGAACCAGTCGCGCCAGCGGCTTTGTGGGTTGGCCAGTGCGTCCTGGAACTTGGGCGCGTTGCGTCCCATGTGGTTGAAGACGCCGTCCAGCACCACCTTCATGCCGCGCCGGTGGGCTTCGGCGGCCAATGCCTTGAAGTCGGCGCGTGTGCCGTACTCGGGGCTGATGGCCTGGAAGTCGAAGGCGTCGTACTTGTGGTTGGTGTGGGCCAGGTGGATGGGATTCAGGTAGAGCACCTGAGCACCAAGGCCCTGCACGTGGTCCAACTTGGCGGTGGCGCTGGGCAGGTCGCCGCCCCAGAAGTCCAGTTCGTGCGCGCTGAGCTTCTGGTCCTCCAGGTAGGGGCCGGGCTTGGAGGTTTCGGACCAGGGGCGCAGGGTCTTTGGTGCGGGGTAAAGCGCACGCTTGGCGTCCAGGTCGCGGCTGGGCGCGAAGCGGTCCACGATGATTTGGTAAACCACCGCGCCATTGCGCCAGTCATGCTCGCGCGCGGCAAAGCGATCGCGCTCGGCCGACTCGGTCGCGGTGAGCGGTGCCGCTTGGATGGAACCGATTGCAAAGGCGGTCAAAGTGCCAGCGAGCCCCAGCAAGGTTTTCATCGCGATCCTTTGGTGGGCGGCGAGAGGCAGGGCGTCAGCCCTTCACGCCCCCGGCCGTCAAGCCCGAGACGATCCACCGCTGCGCGGCCAAGAACACCAGGGTGATGGGCAGGCCCGACAGCACCGCCGCGGCGGCGAAGTCGCCCCACAGGAAGCGCTGGTCGTTCAGGTAGTACTTGGTGCCGACGGCGAGCGTCAGGTTGCTTTCCTCGCGCAGCAGCACGCTGGCCACGGGGTAGTCGATGATGGTGCCGATGAAGGCCAGCACGAAGACCACCACGAGGATGGGCACGGCCATGGGCAGCAGCACGTGGCGGAAGGCCTGCCAGTGCGTGGCACCGTCCACCTTGGCGTTCTCTTCGATCTCCACCGGGATGGTTTCGAAGTAGCCCTTGATCGTCCAAATGTGGGTGGCCACGCCGCCCAGGTAGGCCACGATCAAGCCCGCGTGCGTTTCCACGCCCAGCCAGGGGATGTAAGCGCCGATGGTTTCGAAGATGGCAAAGATGGCCACCAGGGCCAGCACCACCGGGAACATCTGCAGCAGCAGCATGCTGTTGAGCAGGCTGGCCTTGAAGGGAAAGCGCAGGCGCGCGAAGGCGTAGGCCGCGGTGGTGGAAATGGCCACGATCAGGAAGGCCGAGATGGTGGCCACCTTGATCGAGTTCCACAGCCACAGCAGCACGGGGAAGGGCGGCTCCACCAGCGAGCCGTCGGGCCCCTGGTAGCTGAAGCCCAGCGCCAACTTCCAGTGCTCCAGGCTGATCTCGGTGGGGATCAGGCTGCCGGTGGCGAAGTTGCCGGGGCGCAGGCTGATGGACACCACGGCCAGCAGCGGGAAGATGGTCAGCGCGATCAGCACCCACAGCACCGCGTGGGCGAAGAAGGTGCGCCACTTTTGGTTCTTGCCTTGAACGATGGCCATCAGCGGGCTCCCGAATCGTTGGACTTGGTCAGGCGCAGGTTGGCGATCGACAGCAGCGCGACCAAGATGAAGATCAGCGTGCTGATGGCCGCGGCCAAGCCGAAGTCCTGCCCCGAATCGCGGAAGGCGATGCGGTAGGTGTAGCTGACCAGGATGTCCGTCTGCCCCGCCGGCAACTTGGTGTTGAGGAAGTCGGGCCGCCCGTCGGTGAGCAGCGCGATCAGCACGAAGTTGTTGAAGTTGAAGGCGAAGGCCGAGATCAGCAGCGGCGTGAGCGGTTTGATGATCTGCGGGATCGTGATCTTGAAGAAGTTCGTCAGCGGTCCGGCACCGGCCAGCGCGCTGGCCTCGTACAGGTCGGCCGGGATGGCCTTCAGCAAGCCGGCGCACAGAATCATGATGTACGGGTAGCCCAGCCAGGTGTTGACGATGAGGATCATCACCTTGGCCAAGAACGGGTCGGCGAACCACGCGGGCTTGATGTCGAAGAGCGCGTCCAGGATGGCGTTGATCTCGCCAAAGTTCTGGTTGAACAGGCCCTTGAACACCAAGATGCTGATGAAGCCGGGCACCGCGTAAGGCAGGAACAGCAAGGTGCGGTAGGTGGTGCGGAAGCGCAGGCCTTCCCAGTTCAGCAGCACGGCCAGGCTCATGCCCACGGCCAGGGAGAACAGCACCGTGAGGCCGGCGAAGACCACCGTCCACACGAAGATGGCCATGAAGGGGCCGCGGAAGTCGGCGTCGCCGAACATGCGGGCGTAGTTTTTCCAGCCCACAAAGACCTTGAAGCCCGGCTGCAACTGCACGCCGTCGGCGTTGGTGAAGAAGCCGGTGTCTCGGTTCGGCGCGTAGATCGTGCCGCTCGCCACTTCGGTCACCGAGCCGTCGGGGTTGGCCGTCCACAAGCGCTTGATGGGCGCGAATTCCCGCAGACCGGCGTAGTGCAGTTCTGGGCCGCCCGGCACTTGCAGCTTGAGTTGCTGCAGCACGTTGCGGTGTTCGATGAGCTCGCGCAGGGTCAGCGGCGACTGGATCGCGAAGCTGGCCTGCGAAGGCGTTTGCAAGGTCACCACCGGCGGCGTCTTGCCGCTGCGCAGGGCCAAGGGCCCCGAGACCCATAGCGCGTCGCCACCCTGGCGCAGCACCACGCGGAACTCCTTGCCATCGGCGTGCAGGCTGTAGCCCAGGGCGTCGGCCTCGTCGAACTCGGTTTGGTCCAGCAAGTACTGGCGCGAGCGCTCCTCGGTCAGCAGGTTGCTGGACGAGTAATTCGTGAAGCCCAGCTGGAAGGTGTAGACCAGCGGAAAGGCCACGAACAGCAACATGCCGGCGATGCCGGGGAACAGGTAGCGGTAGGCGAAGCTGATCTTGCCCAGGTAGACGTAGAAGGCGGCGGCGAACAGCACCAAGGCGCCGACGCCCCACAGGTACTGGCCCGTGGCGATGATGGCGAACACCAGGTACAGGCAGGCGACGGCCAGGCCGGCCGTCAGGGGCCACTTCACCCAGGGGGTCACGCCCTCGGTGCGCGGGGGCAGGGTCACGGCGGCGTTCATCGGGTCACCTTCATGCGGGCGCTGGCGCCGTCCAAGGCGTCTTGGGGCGATTGCAGCCCGTTGGTGATGGCTTCGAGCGCGGCGTCCATGGCCGTCCAAAAGCGGCCCACCTCGGGAATGTTGGGCACCGGGCGCCCCAGGCGGGCGTTTTCCATGGTGGCGCGGATGTTGGGGTCGGTCGACAGCTCGGCGTAAAACGCCTTGTTGGCCGGCACGCCCAGCGGCACGTCGGCATTGACGACCTTGAGCTGCTCGGGGCGCAGCAGGTGGTTCTCCAAGAACTCGCGGGCGATGTCCTTGAGCTTGCTCGGCGCGCTGACCATGCAGCCCAGAACGCCCACGAAGGGTTGGCTGGGTTGGCCAGCCACCACCGCGGGGATGGGGGCCACGCCGAAGTTGATCTTGGCCCGGCGGGCGTTGTCCCAGGCCCAGGGGCCGCTGACCATCATGGCCACCGTGCCGCGGGCGAAACCGGCCTCCATTTCGGCGTAGCGCGCGCCCTTGGGCATGACCTTGTCGTCGATGAGGCCCTTCAGCACCTCACCGGCTTTGACGGCCCCTGGGGTGTTCACGCCCACCTGCAGCGGGTCGTACTCACCGGTCTTGTCCTTCCCGAACACGAAGCCACCGGCGCCGGCCAACATGGGCCAGGTGAAGAAGCTTTTGTTGAAGTCCCACAAGATGGCCTTCTTGCCTTGGCGGCTCAGCTCCGCATCGATGACCCGCACGTCGTCGAAGGTGGCGGGCGGCGTGCGCACCAGGTCTTTGTTGTAGATCAGGCCGTTGGCCTCGATCGCGATGGGGTAGCCCCACACCTTGCCGCGGTAGCGGAAGGCGTCCCAGGCGCTGGGTTCGATCTCGTCGCGTATGGCCTTGTTCGGCCGCACCGGCACGATGAGACCGGCCTTGGCCCACTCGCCCACGCGGTCGTGCGGCCAGCAAAAGATGTCGGGGCCCTTGCCCGCACCGACGGCCTGCTGGAACTTTTCGGGCGCGCCCTCGGGGTGCTGCACCTCGACCTTCACGCCGGTCTGGCGCTCGAAGGCGTCGCCCACGCGCTGCAGGCCGTTGTAGCCCTTGTCGCCGTTGATCCACACCAGCAGCTTCAGGTTGCTTTGTGCTTGCGCACCCGGCGCCAGCAGCGCGGCGCTGAGGGCCAGCGCCAACGCCCGGTTCAAACGGCTCATGCCGCCTCCTGCGGGCGCTTGGCTTGCGGCGTGGGGGCCAGGCGGTGGAAGGCGCGGCCCTCGGCATCGAACAGGTAGCCCGCATCGGGCGGGATGTGCAGGCTCAGGTCGTCGCCCGAGCGCACGCGAGCGCGGCCGTCGAACTCGCAGGTCAAGGCATCTTCCACGCCGGGGAAGGCGCAGTAGGCGAAGGTCGCGCCGCCGAGGTTTTCGACGAAGGTGACCGTGGCCTTGAGCAGGTTGTCGCTGCCGCCCAGCACGAAGTGCTCCGGGCGCACGCCCAGGGTGACCTTGTCGCCCACGCGGGCACGGCTGGCGTCCACGTGCACGTCGATCTGGGCGCCATTGGCCAGCTTCACCAGGGCCATGCGCTCGGTGCCGCGCACCACTTCGGCCTCGATGAAGTTCATCTTCGGGCTGCCGATGAAGCCGGCCACGAAGAGGTTGTCAGGGTGCTCGTACAGCTCCAGCGGGCTGCCCACCTGCTCGATCTTGCCGGCGCTGAGCACCACGATGCGGTCGGCCAAGGTCATGGCCTCCACCTGGTCGTGGGTGACGTAGACCATGGTGGTCTTCAGGTCTTCGTGCAACTTGGCGAACTCGTAGCGCATGCGCACGCGCAAGGCCGCATCCAGGTTGGACAAGGGCTCGTCGAACAAGAACACCTCGGGCTTGCGCACGATGGCGCGGCCGATGGCCACGCGCTGGCGCTGGCCGCCCGACAGGTCCTTGGGCTTGCGCTGCAGCAGGTGGTCGATGTGCAGGATCTTGGCGGCGTGCATCACCGCGCGGTCGATCTCGTCCTTGGGCACCTTGGCCAGCTTCAACCCGAACGCCATGTTGTCGTACAGGTTCATGTGCGGGTAGAGCGCGTAGCTCTGGAACACCATGGCGATGCCGCGCTCCGCGGGGGGCACGTCGTTCACCAGCCGCCCGCCGATGCGCAGCTCGCCGCCGGTGATGTCTTCCAGGCCGGCGATGGTGCGCAGCAGGGTGGACTTGCCACAGCCCGAGGGGCCGACAAAGACCATGAACTCGCCGTCGCGGATCTCGAGGTCGATGCCGTGCAGGATGCGCACGTCGCCGTACGCCTTTTGCACGCCCTTGAATTGAACGTTGGCCATGGGAACTCCGGGAGCTGTGTTGAGGTCGCCTCGTTCGGGCGCACCTTCGGGATGCGGCGCAATATACCGAGCCGCATGTAGTTTCACAACAGAGCCCAACCCGCAGGCCCTGGGCGGCAATCGTTGAAAAATCAATAACTTAGGGTAAACCTAGGGGATGCCCTATGTAGTCAAACTACAAACGGAGGCGGACCTGGGGGATACTTTCGGCCAGGCGTCGCCCTTGGCGTGCGCCGGCGGGGTGCCCAGGCGCCGCGCCGGTGGCGCGCGCAACCCAAGTGCGGCATTCTTGCGACCGGCTTGTGCGCCCTGTGCGTGCGAGCCCCATCCGGAGAAGGTTGTTCGCCTTGTCAAAGGCGGTAGCTTTCCTACACAACGATGAGCCGTCTCGCCGACACCACCCCCGTTTCCACCTCGAAGGGCCGCACCAGCATGTCCGCCACCGAACGCACCCGCACCCGCGCCAGTCTGCAGTCGGCCTTCAAGACCGCGCTGGCCCGAGAACTCTCGCAAGCCCCGGGCACGCCCAGCAAGGAGGCCATCCTGCGCGCCGCCGCGCACGCCTGCCGCGACCTGCTGAACGAGCGCTGGGTCAGCACCCAGCAGCAAGACAACCAGCGCGGCGAGGCCGCCCCGGTGCGTCGCGTGCACTACCTGTCGATGGAGTTCCTGATGGGCCGCGCCCTGGGCAATGCCCTGGCGGCCCTGGGCCTGGACAAGGTCATGCAAGAGGCCTTGGACCAGCACGCCGGCGGCGTGGCCTTGGGCGACGTGATCGAGCGCGAGCCCGACGCGGCGCTGGGCAACGGTGGCCTGGGCCGCTTGGCGGCCTGCTTCTTGGATTCGTTCGCCGAGCTCGGCCTGCCCAGCTTCGGCTACGGCCTGCGCTACCAGTACGGCATGTTCGCCCAGGGCATCGACGGCGGCCGCCAAGTGGAGAGCCCCGACGACTGGATGCGCATGGGCGCGCCCTGGGAAATCATCCGCCCCGAGCGCCGCTACCCGGTGCGCTTCGGCGGCCGCGTGGTCAGCGACTCGTCCAACGCCGGTCACGCCGGCGGTCGCCGCTGGGTCGGCGGCGAGGTCATCATGGCCCAGGCCTACGACTTCATCGTGCCGGCGCACCACAGCGAGCGCGTGAGCACCCTGCGCCAGTGGCACGCCAGCAGCGCCAACCCGATCGACTTCCAGGCCTTCTGCCGCGGCGACTACATCGAGGCCAGCCGCCACCGCGTGGCCGCCGACGCCTTGAACTGGGTGCTGTACCCCGACGACAGCACCGAGGCCGGCCGCGAGCTGCGCCTGAAGCAAGAGGCCTTCTTGGTCAGCGCCTCGCTGCAAGACCTGATCGCCCGCCACCTGCGCGAGTACGGCACGCTGCTGAACCTGGGCAAGCTCAACGCCATCCACCTGAACGACACGCACCCCGCGCTGGCCCCGGCCGAGCTGATGCGCCTGCTGGTGGACGAGCACGCCCTGAGCTGGGACGCCGCCTGGAAGATCACTCGCCAAGCGGTGAGCTACACCAACCACACCCTGATGCCCGAGGCCCTGGAAACCTGGCCCGTGCGCATGTTCGAGGCCCTGCTGCCGCGCCACCTCGAAATCATTTACGAGATCAACCACCACTTCCTGGAAGAGGTGAAGGCCAAGGCCCCGGGCGACACCGCCTTGTTGCGCCGCGTGTCGATCATCGACGAGGGCAGCGAGCATGGCGGCAACGAGCGCCGCGTGCGCATGGCCGCGCTCAGCATCGTGGCCTCGCACCGCGTCAACGGCGTGGCCAAGCTGCACAGCGACCTGTGCGTGCAAACCATCTTTGCCGACTACGCGTGCCTGTACCCCGATCGCTTCCACAACGTCACCAACGGCGTGACGCCGCGCCGCTGGCTGGCCCAGGCCAACCCCGGCCTGAGCAACCTGCTGGACGCCGAGATCGGCCGTGGCTGGCGCAAGAACCTCGCCGACCTGAGCAAGGTGGGCAAGCTGGCCGGCGACGCCGAACTGCAGCGCGCCTTCCAGGCCGTGAAGCGCGAGAACAAGGAAAAGCTCGCCGCGCTGATTCGCACCCAGCTGGGCACGGTGGTGAACCCCGCCAGCCTGTTCGACGTGCAGATCAAGCGCATCCACGAGTACAAGCGCCAGCTGCTCAACATCCTGCACGTCATCGCCCGCTACCAGGCCATCTTGGCCAGCCCGAACAAGGCGCCGGACGGCCTGGACTGGGTGCCGCGCACCGTGGTCATTGCCGGCAAGGCGGCCTCGGCGTACCACATGGCCAAGCTGATCATCCAGCTGGCGCACGACGTGGCCCGCGTGGTCAACAGCGACCCGCGCGTGGGCGACAAGCTCAAGCTCGTCTACCTGCCCAACTACGGCGTGAGCCTGGCCGAGACCATCATCCCGGCGGCCGACCTGAGCGAGCAGATTTCCACCGCCGGCACCGAGGCCAGCGGCACGGGCAACATGAAGTTCGCCCTGAACGGGGCCATCACGATCGGCACTTGGGACGGCGCCAACATCGAAATGGCCGAGGCCATGGGCGTGCTGAACATGTTCGTCTTTGGCCTGCGCGCCGAGGGCGTGCAGAAGATGAAGCAGCTCGGCTACGACCCCAAGCTCTACATCGAAGAGAACCGCCAGCTCAAGGCGGTGATGGACGCCATCGGCAACGGCACCTTCAGCAGCGGCGACCCCGAGCGCTACCGCGCCATCGTCGACAACCTGACGCACCGCGACGGCTACATGCTGATGGCCGATTTCGCCGACTACGTGGCCGCCCAAAGCCGCGTGGACGCTTTGTTCCGGCAAAGTGCGGCCTGGAGCGAGCGCGCGATCCGCAACGTGGCCGGCATGGGCTGGTTCTCGTCGGACCGCACCATCGCCGAGTACGTCGAACGCGTCTGGTCCTTGAACTCCTTGGGGTGAACATGCTCGAAGCCGATGTGGCGCAGGCCTTGGTCGAAGCCCGGCATGGCGATCCTTTCGCCGTGTTGGGCCTCCACACCGACGCGGCCGGCGCCCTTTGGCTTCGGGTGCTGAACCCGCAGGCGGCCGCCGTGTCGGCGGTGGTCGGCGGCCAGGTGGTGGCCCCCTTGACGGCGCGCGGCGACGGTCTGTTCGAGGGCCGCTTGCCGGGCAAGGCCCGTGTGGACTACCGGCTGAAGATTCAGTGGGCGGCCGGGGGCGAGGGCGAGTACGCCGACGCCTACGCGTTCGGGCCGCAGCTCAGCGACGACGAGATCCGCCGACTGCGAGACGGCAACGAGGCGCGCGCCTTCGAGATCCTGGGCAGCCAGCCGGTGACCCATGGCGACGTGGCCGGCGTGCGCTTTGCCGTGTGGGCACCCAACGCGCGCCGCGTGTCGGTGGTCGGCAGCTTCAACGCCTGGGACGGCCGGCGCCACGCCATGCGCCTGCGCCACGACGTGGGCGTGTGGGAGCTGTTCGTGCCCCACGCGCAAGCGGGCGACTTCTACAAGTACGAGCTCATCGGGGCCGACGGCCACCTGCAGCCGCTCAAGGCCGACCCTTACGCGCGCTCGACCGAGCTGCGGCCCGAAACCGCGAGCGTGGTGGCGCCACTGCCGCCCAAGCGCCGCCTGCCGCCCGGCCGCGCCGAGGCCAACCGCCGCGACGCGCCCATCAGCGTGTACGAGTGCCACCCGGCCTCGTGGCGCAAAGGACGCGATGGCGGTTTCCCCACCTGGGAAGAACTGGCCAACACCTTGCCCGCCTACGTGGCCGGCTTGGGCTTCACGCACCTCGAGTTGCTGCCCATCAGCGAGCACCCTTTCGATGGGAGCTGGGGCTACCAAACCCTGGGCCTGTTCGCGCCCAGCCGCCGCTTCGGCCCGCCCGAGCAGTTCGAGGTCTTCGTCCAGGCCTGCCACGACCACGGCCTGGGCCTGTTGCTGGACTGGGTGCCGGCGCACTTCCCGACCGACGGCTTCGGCATGGCGCGCTTTGACGGCACGGCGCTGTACGAGTACCAAGACCCGAAAGAGGGCTTCCACCGCGACTGGAACACCCTCATCTACAACTTCGGGCGGAGCGAGGTGCGCAGCTTCTTGGCCAGCAGTGCGCTGTACTGGGTGGAGCGCTGGGGCGTGGACGGCCTGCGCGTCGACGCCGTGGCCAGCATGCTCTACCGCGACTACTCGCGCCCCAGCGGCGAGTGGGTGCCCAACCACCACGGCGGTCGTGAGAACCTCGAAGCCATCGCGCTGCTGCAGCACGTGAACGAGGTGCTGGGCCGGGAAGCGCCGGGCGCCATCACCGTGGCCGAGGAAAGCACCTCCTTCCCCGGCGTGAGCCAGCCCACCTACCTGGGCGGCTTGGGCTTCCACTTCAAGTGGAACATGGGGTGGATGAACGACACCCTGCGCTACATCCACGAAGACCCCATCCACCGCCGCTACCACCACCACCAGATGACCTTCGGGCTGGTGTACGCCTTCAGCGAAAACTTCATGCTGCCCATCAGCCACGACGAAGTGGTGCACGGCAAGGGCAGCCTCTTCGACAAGATGCCGGGCGACGAGTGGCAGAAGTTCGCCAACACGCGCGCCTACCTCGGCTTCATGTGGGGCCACCCGGGCAAGAAGTTGCTGTTCATGGGCCAGGAGTGGGGCCAGCGCGGCGAGTGGAACCACGACGTCGGTTTGCCCTGGCACCAACTCGACGACGCGCGCCACGCCGGCGTGCGCCGCTGGGTGGGCGACCTGAACGCCCTGTACCGCGGCACGCCGGCCTTGCACCGCCTGGACTGCGAGGCCCAGGGCTTCGAGTGGGTGGCCAGCCACGACGAAGAAAGCAGCGTTTACGCCTGGCTGCGCCACGACGGCCAGGGCGGCAGCGTGCTGGTGGTGTGCAACCTCACCCCCGTGCCCCGCCACGGCTACCGCCTGGGCGTGCCGTCCACGCACGGCGCGTGGCGCGAGGTGCTCAACAGCGACAGCGAGCATTACGGCGGCAGCAACGTGGGCAATGGGCCGCAGGCGCTGGCCGTGCAAGCGCTTGCCGCGCATGGGCGCAGCCACAGCCTGGCCTTGACCTTGCCGCCGCTGGCCACGGTGTTCCTGGTCCCTGCCTGAGTCGGAGCGCTGCGCCATGTCCACGCCCTTCACTGGTTTGCCCAATGAGATGCGGCCCGGCCGCGTGACGCCCCTGGGCGCGAGTGCGCGCGATGGTGGGGTCAACTTCGCCGTGTTCAGTGAGCACGCGCACGCCATCGAGGTCTGCGTGTTCGACACCGAGGGCCAGCGCGAGTTGCGTCGCTATGCGCTGCACGGGCCCGAGGACGGCATTTGGCACGGCCATTTGCCCGGGGTCGGTCCTGGCCTGGTGTACGGGCTGCGGGCCCACGGCCCTTACGACCCGGAGCGGGGTCACCGCTTCAACGCCAAGAAGCTGCTGCTCGACCCCTGGGCGCAAGAGATCGTCGGCCGATTCGGTTGGCGCGCCGAGCACCACGGCTACTGCGTGGGCGACCCGGAGGGACCGCGCAGCTTTGACGCCCGCGACAACGCCCCGCACGCCCTCAAGGCACGCGTGCCCACGCCCTTCACCGGCCCCAACCCGCGTGACAACGCCCCCCACCACGCCACCGACGCCTTGGTGGTCTACGAGGTGCACGTCAAGGGCTTCACCATGCAGCACCCCGAGGTGCCCAAGGCCCTGCGCGGCACTTACGCCGGCATGGCGCACCCAGCGGCGGTCGCGCACCTCAAGAAGCTGGGCGTCACGGCGGTGGAGTTGCTCCCGATCCACTACACGATCGACGAGCCGCACCTGGCCGAAAAGGGCCTGCACAACTACTGGGGCTACAACAGCCTGGGCTTCTTCGCGCCCGACCCGCGCTTGGCCCAGGCCAAAGACCCCAGCGCCGTGCGCGACGAGTTCCGCGCCATGGTCCATGCGCTGCACGAGGCGGGCATCGAGGTGCTGCTCGACGTGGTCTACAACCACACGCCCGAGGGCAATGAGTTCGGCCCCACGCTGAGCTTCCGTGGCCTGGACAACGCCAGCTGGTACCACCTGCAGGCCGACGACCGCAGCCGCAGCGAGAACCTCACCGGCTGCGGCAACACCCTGAACTGCGCGCACCCCCGCGTGGCGCAGTTCGTGCTGGACTCTCTGCGCTTCTGGGTGCAAGAGATGGGCGTGGACGGCTTCCGCTTCGACTTGGCGCCCGTGCTGGGGCGCAACGAGCGCGGCTACAACTCGCACGCGGCTTTCTTCACGGCCCTGCGCCAAGACCCGGTGCTGGCCGGTGTGCACCTCATCGCCGAGCCCTGGGACGCCGGCCCCAACGGCTACCAGGTGGGCCACTTCCCCGGCCGCTTCTTGGAGTGGAACGACAAGTACCGCGACGCCGTGCGCAGCTACTGGCTCGGCGCTGGCGCCAGCCGCGGCGAGTTCGCGCGCCGGCTCACCGGCTCCAGCGACGTCTTCCACCACGGCCACCGCCTGCCCACCGCCAGCGTCAACTTCGTGGCCTGCCACGACGGCTTCACGCTCAACGACCTGGTCAGCTACGCCCGCAAGCACAACCACGCCAACGGCGAGGACAACCGCGACGGGCGCGATGGCGAACTGGCGGCCAACTTCGGCGTGGAAGGTCCCACCGACGACCCGCTCATCTTGCAGCGCCGCGAACGCGTGCGCCGCGCCATGCTCGCCACCTTGGCCTTCAGCCAGGGCACGCCCATGCTCAACGCCGGCGACGAGCTGGCCAACAGCCAAGAGGGCAACAACAACGCCTACTGCCAGGACAACGCCACCACCTGGCTCGACTGGTTGCAGGCTCCGCCGGACTTGGCCGACTTTGTGGCCCGCTGCTTCGCCCTGCGGGCCCAGGAGCCCTTGTTGCGCCACCCGCGCTGGTTCATCGGCATGGCCGAGGGCGCCAAGCAGGCCACGGTGCACTGGCTGACGCCCGCCGGCAGCGAGATGCAAGGCCACGACTGGCACACGGACTCGCAAAAGGCCTTTGCCTGCTGGATGCACACCGGCGCCAAGAGCCGGCCGCGATTGCTCATGCTGTTCAACCCCGAGCCCGACAGCACCCCGTTCACGCTGGTGCACGGCCCTTGGGCCCTGCTGCTCGACTCCAGCGGCGTGCTGCCGCCCGGTGATCTGCCGGCGGGCGCGCCCCTGATCGTGCCGGCGCACAGCCTCGTCCTCCTCAAGAACTCCAACCCCGAAACCTGACATGGACCTGAACCAACGCGCCAGCGGCGTGCTGCTGCACCCCACCTCGCTGCCCGGCCCCTTCGGCATCGGTGACCTCGGCCCCTCGGCCTTTCACTTCATCGATTGGCTGGCCAGTGCCGGCCAGACCCTGTGGCAATGGCTGCCCACCACGCCCATCGGGCCGGGCGACTCGCCCTACCAGTCGGTGTCGGCCTTTGCCGGCTCGCCCTTGATGGTGGCCCTGGAGCCCCTGGTGGAGGCCGGTTGGTTGGCAGCCCCGGCCCCCGGTGGCTTCAGCGACCAGCGCGTGGACTTTGCCAAGGTGGTGCCCTGGCGCTTGCAGCAGCTGCGCGCGGCCTTCGCCGGCTTTGAAGCGCGGGCCACCGAGGCCCAGCGCGAGGCGCTGGCCGCCTGGGCGGCGCAAGAGGCCTATTGGTTGGACGACTACAGCCTCTTCATGGCCTTGGAATCCGCCCACCGTGGTGCTTGCTGGTGGGACTGGGCGCCGGAGCTGCGCGGCCGCAAGAAGGCGGCGCTGACCAAGGCCCGCAAGGAGCACGCCGCGGAGATCGCCTTCTGGGTCTTCGTGCAATGGCAGTTCGACACGCAGCTCGCCGCCGTCAAGCAAGCGGCCAACGCCAAGGGCATCCACTTGGTGGGCGACCTGCCCATCTTCATCGCCCACCACAGCGCCGATTGCTGGGCCGCGCCCGAGTACTACTACCTGGACGACAACTTCCAGCCCACCGTGGTGGCCGGCGTGCCGCCGGACGACCTGGGGCCCCAGGGCCAGCGCTGGGGCAACCCGCTGTACCGCTGGGACAAGATGAAGCGCAGCGGCTACAAGTGGTGGACCGACCGCGTGCGCCGGGCCTTGGCCCAGGCCGATGTCTTCCGCATCGACCACTTCCGCGGCTTTGCCGGCTACTACGAGATCCCGGCCAGTTGCCCCACCGCCATGGAAGGCGAGTGGGTCAAGGGCCCAGGCAAAGGCCTGTTCGACGCCATTGCCGCCGAACTGGGCGACTTGCCCATCATTGCCGAAGACTTGGGCCTGATCACGCCCGACGTGATCGAGCTGCGCGATGCCTGTGGCTACCCCGGCATGAAGATCCTGCAGTTCGCCTTCGGCGCCGAAGGCGACCACGAGTTCCTGCCGCAAACCTACGTGCGCGAGTGCGTGGTCTACACCGGCACCCACGACAACGACACCGCCAAGGGCTGGTGGCACAACGCCAAGCCCCGCGAGCGGGCCTTTGCCGGCGCCTACTTGGCCTGTGGCGACCACGACGTGCACTGGGCCATGATCCGCGCGGCCAGCAACTCCGTGGCCAACCTGGCGATCTTCCCCTTGCAGGACGTGCTGGGCCTGGGGAGCGAGACCCGCATGAACACCCCCGGCACCCTGGGCGGCAGCAACTGGACCTGGCGCTTCACCTGGGACCAGATCGGCCCCGAGCCCGGTCGCGTGCTGGGCTTGATCACGGCCGCCAGCGGCCGAGGGTCTTTCGCCCTGCTGGGCCTGCCGGGCTGACAGAATCCGCGCCGCCCGTTCAAGGTGCCCCTTCGGGGGCACTTTCATTTCTTCTTCCGCGCCATGAACACGACCGAGATCTTCCTCGTCGCCATGCTCATCATCTTGAGCGTGCCTTACCTCGTTTGGCGCTTGGGTCGCACCGAGTACTTCGCCCCCTTGGTGGTGGTGCAGATCGTGGCCGGGGTGCTGCTGGGGCCGGGCGTGTTGGGGGCGGCCTTTCCGGCCTACTACGAGTTCGTGTTCACCCCGGCGGTGGTGCAGTCGCTCAACGGGGTGGCCTGGTGGGCGGTCAGCCTGTTCATCATGCTGGCGGGCATCGAACTGAACCTCAAGGACGCGTGGCAAGCGCGGCGCGAGAGCGGGGTCACCGCGGGCTTTGCGCTGCTCACCCCCTTGGTCTTTGGCTGCGTGGCGGCGGCCTGCCTTCTGCCGTTCGAAGGATGGATCGGGGCCAAGGCCCAGGACTGGCAGTTCGTGTTGGGGGTGGGGATGGGCTGTGCCGTGACCGCCTTGCCCATCTTGGTGCTGCTCATGGAGAAGATGGGCATCTTGGGCACGCCCCTGGGCCAACGCATCTTGCGCTACGCGAGCCTGGACGACATCGCCATCTGGAGCGTCCTGGCCATCGTGCTCTTGGATTGGCAGCGGGTGGGCCGCCAGGCGGCCTTCTTGCTGGCCTTCGTGGTCCTGGGCCTGCTGTTCCGCCGCTTGATGCAGCGGGTGCCGTCCAGCGACCGTTGGTACCTGGCCCTGATCTGGCTGGTGGCCTGCGCGCTGGGCGCCGATTGGTGCGGCCTGCACTACATGGTCGGCGCCTTCCTGGCCGGCGTCATCATCGACGCCGATTGGTTCGAGCGCGAGCAACTCGACGCCATGCGCCGCATCGTGCTCTTGGTCATGATGCCCGTCTTCTTTCTCAGCACCGGCCTGCGCACCAGCTGGGGCGTCGGTGGGGCGGCGGTGTTTTTGGTGGCCGGCTGGCTGTTGCTGGCCTCGGTCAGCGGCAAGCTCTTGGGCGTTCAGTTCGCCGGCCGGGTGCTGGGCTGGCCGAAGGGCGAGGCCAGCATGGTGGGCTGGCTGCTGCAGACCAAGGCCCTGATCGAAATCATCTTTGCCAACATCTTGCTGGACAAAGGCGTCATCACCAGCGCCACCTTCACGGCCCTGCTGTTGATGGCCGTGACCAGCACGATGCTGACCGTGCCCGTGGTGAACCCCAAACTTCAGCGTTGGCGCGCCAACGCCACGCCGACGGGCTGATCGGCGGCCGGCCGCTCAGGCCGCTGGGCCGCCCCGCTGGCAGTCCACTTCGAAGCTGAAGCAGGAGCCGACCCCCGGGCTGCTCTCCACCTCGATGCGACCGCCCCCCATCAGGCCCACCAAGCGCTGAGAAATCATCAGCCCCAGGCCGGTGCCGCCGAAGCGGCGGGCGATGCTGGCGTCGGCCTGCGCGAAGGGCGCGAACAGCTGCTGCACCTGCGCCGGCGTCATGCCCAGACCGGTGTCGGTGATGGCGAAGCGCAGGCGCAGCTTGGGCCCGGTGTGGTGCGCGCGGCTGACGTCCACGCGCACCTGGCCCTTGGCGGTGAACTTCAGCGCGTTGCCCACCAGGTTGCCGAGCACTTGGCGCAGCCGCAGCGCGTCGCCCACCAGCTCGTTGGGCACCCCCGGTTGCACCCGGGCTTGCAACTGGACGCCTTTGGCATGGGCGGCGGCCAGCAAGGGTTGCAGGGCGTCGCGCAGGCAGTCGTGCAAGGCGAAGGCGCGCACGTCGAGCTTCATGGCCCCGGCGTCCACCTTGGCCAAGTCCAGCGTGTGGTTGATGAGCTCGAGCAGGTTGCGGCCGCTTTGCAGCGACATCTCCAGCAGCTTGCGCTGCCGGTCGCCCAAGGTGCTGCTCAGCACCAGTTCGGTCAGGCTGATCACCCCCGTCAAGGGCGTGCGCAATTCGTGGCTGAGGTGCGAGACCAAGGCCGATTGGCTCTCGGCCATCTCTTCATCGGGCGCGCGAACGGGCAGGGCCGTGAGCAAGGCCAGGCCTTCGCCCGGGGGCTGCCGCAGGGACACCTGGAACCAGCGGCTGCCGGTGGCGTTGCTGAGCTTGAGCCGGGTGTGCCAATCGCGCCCGGCACGCAGGTGGGCCCACACCTCGAGGGCCATGTCGGCGTGACCCAGCAGGTGCGCCAAGTCGCCCGCGCCGTCTTTCCCCAACCACTCTTGCAGCGCAGGGTTGGCCCGCAGCAGGCGACCGTCTTGCGGCTCGACCCAGGCCATCAGCAGCGCGCCGTGCCGCCAAGCCGCCAGCGCGGCGTCGTTCTCGGAAGGGGTCGCGTCGGGGCTCAACATCTAGGCCATCAGCCTAGCATGTGACCCTTCGTGACGGCCTCAGCGCGCGCCCTTGACGCGGCGCAATTCGTCCACGATCAGCAGCACCGCGCCGAGCGTGATCGCGCTGTCGGCCAGGTTGAAGCTGGGGAAGGCGGCACCGTGCCAATGGAACTGCAAAAAGTCCACCACGTAGCCGTGGATCAGGCGGTCCACCACGTTGCCCACCGCGCCGCCCAAGATCAGCGTCAGGGCGGTGGCGAACAGGGTTTGTTCGCTGTGCTTGCGCAGCATCCAGGTGATGACCACGGTGGCCACCAGCGCCAGCCCTGTGAAGAACCAGCGCTGCCAGCCGCCGGCACCCGCCAAGAAGCTGAAGGCCGCGCCGGGGTTGTGCGCCCGCACGAGGTTGAAGAAGGAGGTGACCACCTTCCCTTCGTGCAGTTGGAAGGCGCCCAGAATCAAGGTCTTGGTGTACTGGTCGAGCACCGCGATGACTGCGGCGATGACCAGCCAGCGCCACCAGGGCTTGGCGGCGGCCATCAGGCAAAGGCCCGGGTTTCACCGGCGCCGTGCAGGTTGTCGTCGCAGCGCCCGCACAGACCGGGGTGGGCCGGGTTGCGGCCCACGTCGTCGCGGTAGTGCCAGCAGCGCTCGCACTTGGGCGCTTGGCTCGCGGCCACGGCGATGCCCACGGCCTCACCGGCGATCAGCGTGACCTTGCTGACGATGAAGACGAACTTCAGGTCCTCGCCCAAGGACCGCGCCAAGGCCAGGTCGTCGGCGGGCAGGGTCAGGGTCAGCTCGGCCTGCAGCGAAGCGCCGATGCCTCCCTGGCCGCGCAGGGCCTCCAGGGCCTTGTTGACCTCGGCCCGCAGGGCCAGCAGGCGTTCCCACTTCGGCGTCAACGCGGCGTCGGCGCCGACGAAGGTCCAGAAGGCCTCTTCGAACACGCTGCGGCCGCTGCCCTCCACCCCCGGCTGGCCGGCCTGGGCGAACAAGGGCCAGGCCTCTTCGGCGGTGAAGCTCAAGAAGGGCGCCATCCAACGCAGCATGGCGTGCGTGATCTGCCACAGCGCGGTTTGTGCGGAGCGGCGGGCCAGGCTCTTCGGCGCCGTGGTGTACAGCCGGTCTTTGAGCACGTCCAAGTAGAAGGCGCCCAGGTCTTCCGAGCAGTAGACCTGCAGCTTGGCCACCACCGGGTGGAACTCGTAGACGTCGTAGTGCGCGCGGATTTCGTCTTGCAGGCTGCTCGCGCGGGCCAGGGCGTAGCGGTCGGCTTCGAACAGCAGATCGGCGGGAACGGCGTCGGTCGCGGGGTTGAAGTCGCTCACGTTGGCCAGCAAGAAGCGCAGCGTGTTGCGGATGCGGCGGTAACCGTCCACCACGCGGGCCAGGATCTTGTCGTCGATGGCCAGGTCGCCGCTGTAATCGGTCGAGGCCACCCACAGGCGGATGATCTCGGCGCCCATCTTGTCGGCCACCACCTGCGGCGCCAGGGTGTTGCCGAGCGACTTGCTCATCTTCTTGCCCTGGCCGTCCACGGTGAAGCCGTGGGTCAGCAGGCCCTTGTAGGGGGCGCGGCCGTGCAGGGCGGCGCCCAGCAACAGGGCCGAGTGGAACCAGCCGCGGTGCTGGTCGTGGCCTTCCAGGTACAGGTCGGCCTCCGGGCCTTCGGCGTGCGCCGCGCCCGCGTGGCTGCCCTTGAGCACGTGCTCGAAGGTCGAGCCGGAGTCGAACCACACCTCCAGGATGTCGGTGCACTTGGTGTACTGCTCGCCCTCTGCGCCCAGCACGTCGGTGCTGCTCAGGCGGCTCCAGGCTTCCACGCCGCCGGCCTCGACCACGTCGGCAGCCCGGTCCAACAGCGCCAGGGTGTTGGGGTGCAGCTCGCCCGTTTCCTTGTGCAGGAACAGCGGCAGCGGCACGCCCCAAGCGCGCTGGCGGCTGATGCACCAGTCGGGCCGGTTGGCGATCATGTCCCGCAGGCGGGTGCGGCCGTTCTCGGGGTAGAAGGCGGTGGCGTCGATGGCCTTCAGGGCCAGCTCGCGCAGACTCTCGGCCGGGGCTTCGCTGGCGAACACGCCTTCGGTGCCTGGGCCCGCCGCGTCCATGCGGACGAACCACTGCGAGGCCGCACGGTAGATCACCGGCGTCTTGTGGCGCCAGCAATGCGGGTAGCTGTGCGTGATGCGCGTGGTGTTCAACAGGCGGCCTGCGCCCTTGAGCACGTCCAGGATGACGGGCACGGCCTTCCAGATGTGCAGGCCGCCGAACAGCGGCAGGTCGGCGGCGTACACGCCATTGCCTTGCACCGGGTTCAGGATCTCGTCGTGCCGCATGCCATGGGCCATGCACGAGAAGAAGTCGTCCAGACCATAGGCCGGGGCGCTGTGCACCAAGCCCGTGCCGTCGGTGTCGGTGGCGTAGTCGGCCAAGTAGACCGGGGCCGTGCGGCGGTAGCCCTCGTGGGTTCGCGCCAGCGGGTGCTCGAAGCGCACGCCGTCCAAGGCTTGGCCCAGGCAAGTGGCGATGACGTCACCTTCCAAGCCCCAGCGCTTCAGGCAGTCGTCCACGCGCGCCTGTGCCACGACGAAGCCGCCTTGGGAGGTCTTCACCAAGGCATAGGGAATTTGCGGGCCCAGGTTCAGCGCCTGGTTGGCGGGCAGGGTCCAGGCCGTCGTCGTCCAGATGACGGCGCTGACCTCGAAGTCCAGGGAGCCCAGGCCGAAGGCCGCGGCCAGCTTGGCCGGTTCGGCGCAGGGGAAGGCCACGTCCAGGGTGTCGCTCTGCTTGTCGGCGTACTCGATCTCGAATTCGGCCAGGGAGGAGCCGCAGTCGAAGCACCAGTACACGGGCTTGAGGCCGCGATAGACGAAGCCGCGCTGCATCACGCGCTTGAACACGCGGATCTGCGTGGCCTCGTTCTTCGGGTCCATCGTCGCGTAGCGGTGGTTCCAGTCGCCGAGCACGCCCAAGCGCTCGAAGCCGGCGCGCTGGATGGCGATTTGCTCGGTGGCATAGGCGCGGCTCTTGGCCTGCATGTCGTCGCGGCTGAGGTTGCGCCCGAACTGTTTCTCGATGGCGTTTTCGATCGGCAGGCCGTGGCAATCCCAGCCGGGGATGTAGGCCGCGTCGAAGCCCGCCAACTGCCGGCTCTTCACGACCATGTCCTTCAGCACCTTGTTCACGGCGTGGCCGATGTGGATGGCGCCGTTGGCGTAGGGCGGGCCGTCGTGCAGCACGAACTTGGGCGCGCCTTGGCGGGCCGCACGCAGGCCTTCGTAACGGCCCTGCTGCTGCCATTGGGCAATCCAGCCCGGCTCGCGCTTGGGCAGGTCACCGCGCATCGGGAAGGCGGTGTCCGGCAGGTTGAGCGTGGTGCGGGTGTCCGGGGTGGTGCTCATGGCTGGGCGCTGCGGCAAGGCGCAGTCAAAAAGGAAGCAGGGGAGGGCGGATCGGTGGCCGCAGGACGCGGCGGGCCCTCAAATTCGATCGCGGGTGGTTTGGCGGCGTTCGGCGGCATGCGAGGCAAACCAGCCTCGCGCGGCGGCCACGTCGGCCTCGATGGCCGCCGTCAACGCATCGAGCCCGTCGTAGCGGGCTTCGTCGCGAAGTTTGTGCAGCAGTTCCACGCGCACGAGTTTACCGTAGCCCCCCTCCACGCCGAGGCCTTCGGGCCACGCCAGGCAGTGGACTTCCAGCAGCATGCGACCGCTGTCGTCGACGGTGGGGCGGCAGCCCAGCGAGGCCACGCCGGGCAGTGCATCGGGCCCCAGGCCGTGCGTGCGCACCACGAAGATGCCCTGGGCGGCGGGTTTGCGGGAGGCCACGCGCAGGTTCAAGGTGCGAAAGCCGCTGCCCAGCGTTCGGCCCAGCTTTTGTCCGTGCAGCACGTGGCCTGACAGTGCGTAGGGGCGGCCCAACAGTGACTGCGCTTGGGCCAAATCGCCTCGGCCCAGGGCCTCGCGCACTGCGCTGGAGCTGACGCGCAGGCCGTGCACCTCGTAACTCATCATCCGCGCGACGTCGAAGCCGCCTTCGCGCCCCATGGCATCCAGGCTGGCGTAGTCGCCCTGTCGCTTGGCGCCGAAGCGGAAATCGTCGCCCACCAACACGTAGCGGGCCCCCAGGCCTTGCACCAAGACCTGTTGCACGAAGTCGCGCGGGCTGAGCGCAGCCAAAGTGGCATTGAAAGGCAGCACGACGGTTTGGTCGATGCCGCAGCGTGCCAACTCCAGCAGCTTGTCCCGCAGGCCCGCGATGCGCGCAGGGGCCGAGGCGGTCTGCCCGGCCCGGGCGGCGAAGTAATCGCGAGGGTGCGGCTCGAAGGTCAGCACGCAGGCGGGCAGGCCCCGGTGCTGGGCCTCGGAGCGCAGCAAGGCCAGCATCGCCTGGTGGCCGCGGTGGACGCCATCGAAGGTGCCGATGGTGAGCGCGCAGGCCGCGGCCTTGGCACGATGATGGAAGCCCCGAAAAACTCGCATGGCGGCGATTATGGTCACCCCCACTTTGTTGATTCACGGCGGCGCGGGCACGGTGCGGCGCCCGCAGGGCCCCGATGCCACCGCCCTGACTCGCTACGAGCGGGCCCTTGCAAAGGTGCTGGCGCGGGGCGAGCAGGCCTTGCGGCGCGGGGCCTCGGCGCTGGACCTGGTGTGCCAAGCGGTGGGCGACCTCGAGGACGAGCCGCTGTTCAACGCAGGACGCGGGGCCGTCTTGACGGCCCGCGGCGAGCACGAGCTTGATGCTGCAGTGGCATGCGGTGCCACGCGGCGGGCCGGCGCATTGGCCGGCTTGCGACACACCCCGCACCCGGTGCATGCCGCGCGCGCCCTGCTTGAGGCCGAGGCGGCGCCGGTGCTCTTGATCGGGGCCGAAGCCGATGCCTTTGCCCACCGTGCCGGTCAGGCGGCGGTGCCCAATGACCACTTTCGGACGGCCGAGCGCGAGGCCCAGTGGCAGGCATGGCATGGGGCGCGCAGCGGTGTGCCCAGCCTGGATCACGACGGGGTCTTGACAAGCGGCACAGGCCCCTTGGACGAGCGAAGCAAGATGGGCACCGTGGGGGCGGTCGCCCTGGATGCCCAGGGGCGGCTGGCGGCGGCCACGAGCACGGGAGGCATGACGGGCAAGTGGCCCGGCCGCGTGGGCGACTCCCCACTGTTGGGCGCAGGGACCTGGGCGGACGAGCGCGTTGCCGTGTCGTGCACGGGGCAAGGCGAGGTGTTCATCCGTGCGGCGGTGGCCCATGCGGTCGCGGCGCGCATGCGCTGGGGCGGCTTGGTACTCCAAGAGGCGGCCGAACAGGCCATCCACCAAGACGTCACGGGCCTTGGCGGCACGGGGGGATTGATCGCGCTGGATGCCCAGGGGCGGTGGGCCATGCCCTTCAACTCCGAGGGCATGTACCGAGGTCGGGTGGCGGTGGGGCAGGCACCGCTGGTTGCGGTGTTTCGGGACTGAAAAAGCAAACAAGCCGCCCGAAGGCGGCTTGTGCGCAAGGACCGAAAGGTCGGTCAGGCGGCGGCAGCGGCGCGCTTGCGGCGGGTGGCCAAGACGCCGAACAGGCCGAAGCCGGCCAGGGCCAGCGCGGCAGGCTCCGAGACCTTGATGTCGCCCGACACCGTCAGCAGCTTGAAGTAGTCGTTGCCTGCGGTCAATGCAGAGTTTGCAGGACCCTTGGCGTAGGTCGGGTTGTAAGCGGTGACCAGCCACCAGCTGGAAGCGGCTGCGCTCGTCTTGCAGCTGTTGTCGGCGTTTTTGCCGGCCAGGCAGAGGGTCGAGCTGGTGCCGACGTCGGCATAGTTGCCCACGTGCTCCCAGCCCGCCGAGATCAGGCCGCCGGCGCTGGTGAAGGCCAGTTGTGGGGGCACGCCCGTGCCGGCGAAACGGAACACGGCCAAATCGCTGTCCGTGCTGCTCCAGCCCAAACGCAGGCTCTGCAGGGCCATGTTCTTCGTGAAGGTGTACAGGACGCCATCGATGCGTTGGTTGTTGTCCACCGCGTGCTCGGGCGAGCTGCCTTCGTTTTGGTCGTCGGTGTTCGCGGTCCCGGCATCGCGGTTGGTCACGCCGAAGCCCGAGCCCAGCCAGCCCTTGAGCTTGGCGTCTTCCCAATTCGTGACACCGTTGTCGAATTGCTTGGTCGTCGACCAGGCTGACACCATCACGTTGTCGCCGCCGACGGGCGTCAGGTTGCCCGTGACCGCGTCGCGCCCCTGGATGCGACAGGTGTTGCCGTTGGCCAGGCGGGCCATGTCGGAGCCGGACCCGTTGATGTAGAGCTCCGACGCGTTGGACGTCGTGTTGCCGCGGTTGCATTCGCCCACGGTGTTGGTGTAGCTGCTCCCCAGGCTCCAGTTGGTGGCCGCCATGGCGCTGCCCGTCGACACGACCAAGGCGCAAAGGGCAAAAGCGTGGAGTTTCTTCATGGTGGATTCCGTCTCGGGCGAAAACTGATGCGGTGACTTATGCAGATTCCGTGCCTGAAATCCGATCTGGATGAAAAACAGGCGCTTTGATTCTCAAAGTTGAATCTGAATATTCAAGTTTGCGCCGTCACTGTAATGTTTCGCGACAGGCCCGGCGCCCCTCACTTGAGGGAGGCGGCCAGGGCCCGGGCCGCCTCGAGGCTCTCCAAACCGGTCGGATTGCTCAGCGCCGCGTCGATCTCGGCCTTGGCCTCCGCACGACGGCCGAGCTTGGCCAGCACGGTGGCCAAGTGGAAGCGGATCTCGGCGTGGTCGGGCGCACGCAGGCGGGCGTCGCGCAGCAGGCCCAGCGCCTTCTCCGACTGGCCTTGTTGGTGGTAGATCCAGCCGAGGGTGTCGAGGACCATTGGCTGCTCCGGCTGGGCTTGCCGTGCGCGCTCGGCGGCCGCCTGCGCCGCCTTCAGGTCCTTCAGGCCGAGAAGCACGTTGGCGTAGTGGTTCAACAGGGTGGCGTTGCGCGGCTGGCTCTGGAGCAAGCGCTCGTACTGGGCTTTGGCGGGACCCCATTGCGACATCGAGGCCCATTGGTTGGCCAGGGCTTCGCGAACGGCCGCGTCCTGGGGGTTCTTGGCCAACCAGGATTCGGCCAGGCCGATGGCCGCTGGGGCCGACCCGTGCTGGACCTGGTGGATGAAGAGGCGCATGACGGTGCCCGTGCCAGGTTGCACCTCGTGGGCTTTGCGCAGCGCCGCCAGGGCCTTGGCCGGGTCGCGGCGTGCCATCGCGACGTCGGCCGCCAGCAGGTGCGTGGCCGCCGACTTGCCGCGCAAGGCCAGCAACTGCTTCAGGCGCCCCTCGGCCTTGTCCAGTTGCCCATTGCGCAGGTCGATCGAGGCCATCAACAACAGGGCGGGCGGGTGCTCGCGCTGCACCTGGAAGACCTTTTCCAAGGTGTAAGCCGCCCCGGCCGTGTCGTCGGCGCGCAGTTGCAGAGACGCAATTTCCGTGAGCAGCACCGCGTCGGGTGCCTGCCGGCGGGCGGCATTGACCAAGACTGGGCGCGCGGCCTTGGCGTCGCCCGAGGCCAACAGCGCCAAGGCCTGCGCCTGCAGGGCGGCTGGGTCCTCGGGCACCCGGGCCACGAGTTGGTTGGCGGCCGTCACCGCGCGCGCGGTTTGGCGTTGGTTGAGGAGCACGTCCACCAGGGCGAAGCTGGCACGAACGTCCCGTTGCGGTGCCACCGCGGCGGCGCGCTCCAACCAGCGCGCAGCCTCTTCCGGCTGGCGTCGCAACTGGGCCACCCGGGCCAGTTCCATCAGCGGTTCGACGGCACTTTCGTTCTTGTCGTGCAAGGCTTGCAAACGCCGCTGGGCGGCGTCGAGTTGGCCGCTTTGCGCCTCGAGGCGGGCCAAGCTCACCTGGGGCTCCAAGGCCCTGGGGTCGAGCTTCAGCGCGGCCTCGAACGCTTGCCGAGCGCCTTTGGCATCGCCTGCGGCGGCCAAGGCCATGCCCAACAGGTGTTGGAAGCTGGGTTGGCTGGCGTCGGTCTGGGCCAGGGTTTGGGCCACGGCGACGGCGGCCTTGCCTTGGCCTTGTCGCAGGTACAGCATCGCCAGCGCTTGGGCGTGGCGCGGGTTCTTGGGGTCCTTCTTGTAGGCGGCTTCCAGCTGGCTCTGTGCGCCCCCCAATTGGCCGGAGCGGAACAGGGACAGGCCCAAGGCACCGCGCAGGTCGGCGCTGTCCCGGGCGGCCAGTGCCTGCTGCATCAGGGCCATGGACTTGGCGTGCCGCCCTGCGGCCGTGTGGCCGATGGCCATCAAGGCCAGGGCCTGGCTGTCCTGCGGTTGGTGGCGCAGGTAGGCCTCCAACACCTGGATGCCGTTCTCGATCTGTCCACCGTCGAACAGCACCTGCGCCAGCAGTTTGACCACCGGGCTCTTTGGCTGCTGGCGGACGACGTACTCCAGGTAGGGCTTGGCCTTGTCCGGCTGCTCCAGCGCGTAATGCGACATGGCGGCCAGCAACAAGAGCTGGGGGCGGAAGCGGATGCGGTCGATGGGCACCGGGTCGATGAGCTCGACCACGCTGCGCAAGGCCGCATTGGCCACGTCCTTCTGGCCATCGCGCGCCGCCAACAAGGCCCGAAGGTAGGCGCCGCGGGGGTCGCGGGGGTGAACCCGTTGCAACACCGCGACCTGCTCGCGCGCCGCGTCGATCTGGTCGGTGTCGATGGCCAAGCCGACGAAGGCCACCAGTGCTTCGAGGTGCTGGGGCTCCCGCGCCAGCGCCTGCCGGTAGCCTTCAAAGGCGCCCTTCAGGTCCCCTTGGGCGTGCAGCACCGAGGCGCGCAGGTAGAGCGCTTCGACCGACTGGGGCGCCAATCGCAGCGCTTGATCGGCCGCGTGGCGGGCTTCGGGCCAGGCCTGGGCCCGGATGCGCAAAGGCACTTCCACGAGCCAACTGTCGGCGCGCTCGGGCGTGAGGCGGCGAGCCCCTTCAATGGAGGCCAGGGCCGCACGGACGTCCCCCAGGTCCGACTGGGCGGCCGCGCGGGCCAGCAGCAGATCGGCCTGGGCCCCGGGTGGCAGGCCCGCGGGTTGCAGGCGCTCGTCGGCCAGCATGCTGGGCTGCTTGCCCTGCATCATCATGGCCTGCGCCAGCAGGGCCACCACCTCGCTGGGGCTGGCGCCGAGTTGCAAGGCCTCCCCCAGGGCGGCCTCGGCGGCGCCGGGGTTGGAGTTTTCCAAGGCCACCTTGCCCAGCAGCAGGTGGGCCGCCAGCATCTTGCGGTCGGCCAGCAGGGCGTTTTTGAGCTGGATGGTGGCGCCGTCCAGGTCTTTGCCCTGGTAGCGCTTGAGCGCGTCTTCGTAAAACTGGCTGGCCTTGCGGGCGTCTTGGGCCACGACGGGGGTGGCCAGCGCGCAGCCCAGAAGGATGGCGGCACTGAGGGCGCGGAGTCGGGTCATGGTGAAGGGGTCGAGGGCAAGGGCGGCGATGTTAGGCGCTGGCCCCGTGCCATCAGGGCCTTCGTTCGAGGGTCAGCGTGTCGTTCTCCCGCCGCATTTGGAAGCGGTTCAGGAAGCTGTTGCCCAGCAAGGCCACCGGCAGTGCGGCGGGCACGATGGCAGCGTCGACCCCAAACACCTCGACGTCGCCCACCTTGACCTTGTTCAGGCTGACGATGTGCGCCGCGACCACGCCGTTGGCGGTGTTGAAAGGCACACGCCGGCCGTTGCGGAAGTTGATCCCGAGCCGGGCGGCGTCGGATTCGCTCAAGGACACGAGGGTGGCGCCCGTATCGACCATGAAGCGCACGGGCAGCCCATTGACGCTGCCATCGGTCACGAAGTGGCCGCCGCTGCCCGCAAACAGCACCACGCGCGACGCCCCTGCGCCCGCGCTGCCTGCCCCCAGGGCCACCGGCGTGGCGCCCAAGGCCAAGGAGTAGCGCCGCCCGTCCACCTCGATGTCGGCCCCGCCCGGGCTCAAGGCCAGCAACTTGACGCCGCCGGCGCGTTCGCCCACCTTGACCGGCCGCACCTGACCGTCGATGACCAGCAGGGCGGTGGACGGCCCCAGGCTGCCATTGAGGCTGACGCTCGGCGCCGCCAGGGCCGCTGAGCTGTGCAGCACCAGGGCCAGGAGCAGCGCCGCGGCGTTCATCAGTCGCGGAAGTTGTCGAAGGTCAGCGGCGTGTCGTCGATCTCTTTGCGAAGCAGCGCGATCGTTGCTTGCAGGATGTCCTTGTCTTTGCCGGTGACGCGCACGGCATCGCCCTGGATGCTGGCCTGGACCTTGAGCTTGCTGTCCTTGATCTTGGCGACGATTTTCTTGGCCAGGTCGCTGGGGATGCCGTTGCGCACCGTCCAGGTCTTGCGAACCTTGTCGCCGCCCAGCTTTTCGAGCTTGCCGCTGCGGTCGAAGTAGGTGATCTCGACCTTGCGCTTGGTCATCTTGTCCAGCAGCACGGCTTCCAACTGGTCGAGTTGAAAGTCGGAGTCGCCGGTCATCTCGATGCTGGTGTCCTTGTCCTTGCCCTTCAACTCGACCTTGGCCCCCGTGCCCTTGAAGTCGAATCGCGTGCCGACTTCCTTGGCGGCGTTTTCCACCCCATGGCGGATTTCAACGAGGTTGGGTTCGAGGACGGCGTCAAAGCTGGGCATGGTGTCGGTGGTGTCGAGAAAAGGCAGGGAGAATTCTCCGCGATGGAGTCCCCCTTTGCCCCGCCCGTCGTCGAGAGCGACGTCGACCTGCGCCCCTACAACAGCTTTGGCCTGCCGGCCAAGGCGCGCCGCTTGGTGCGAATTCGCTCGGAGGCCGACCTGCGCTGGGTGGTGAACCACCCCGACTGGGGCCGGGCCAGCAAGTTCATCTTGGGGGGCGGCTCCAACCTCGTCTTGACGCGCGACCTGCAGCCGCTGGTGCTCAAGGTGGAGGTCCCCGGACGCCGGCTCCTCGACGCTGGCGACGACTGGATCGTCGAGGCCGGCGCCGGCGAGCGCTGGCATGACCTGGTGATGTGGAGCCTGGAGCAAGGCGTGGGTGGCCTGGAGAACCTGGCCCTCATCCCCGGGACGGTGGGCGCGGCGCCGGTGCAAAACATCGGGGCCTATGGGGTGGAGCTCAAAGACCGCTTCGAGTGCCTGGACACCTTGGACCTGATGAGCGGTCGGCTGGTGAGCCTGGACAAGGCGGCCTGCCACTTCGGCTACCGCGACAGCGTGTTCAAGCAGCACCTGGCTGGCCGCAGCGTCATCTTGCGCGTTCGCTTCCGCTGCCCCAAGCGCTGGGTGCCCGAATTGGGCTACCTGGACCTGCAGCGCGCCCAAGAGGCCGCGGGCATCGCCCAACCCACGCCGGCCCAAGTGGCCGATTGGGTGATGGCCATTCGCCGCGCCAAGCTGCCCGATCCGGCGGTGATCGGCAACGCCGGCAGCTTCTTCAAGAACCCCATCGTCACCGCCGAGGCCTGCCGTGCGGTCATCGCCCGCGAGCCGCACATCGTGCATTACCCGCTGGACGACGGTCGCTGCAAGCTGGCGGCGGGTTGGCTGATCGACGCCTGCGGCTGGAAGGGCAAGAGCGTGGGCGGCGCGGGCGTGTACGAGAAGCAGGCCTTGGTGCTGGTCAACCGGGGCGAGGCCCGCGGGGGTGAGGTGCTGACCCTGGCGCAGGCCATCCAGGCCTCGGTGTTCGCGCGCTTCGGGGTGCAGTTGGAGCCCGAGCCCGTGGTGGTTTGACCCGCAAGCCAAAAAAAAGCGCCACCCGAAGGTGGCGCAGGCGATGGGCCAAGGCCCCTGCCTCAGTTCTGGAACGGGGTGTTTTCCGCGAAGTACTCGTGGTTGTCGGAGTTGTTCAGCGCCTTGATCGGGTCGCTGATGGCCAGCGCCTTGGCATTGGTTTGGCCATAGGCCCAGTCGTCGGTGCCGGCGATGACGGTGAAGTGCATCATCTCGTGCACCAGGGTGCCGCCCTTGCTGTCGGTGCCCGTCATCGGGGCCGTCCAGAAGGCGCCGCACACATAAATCTTGTACGGCTGGTCGGGGTAGACGTAGGCGAAGGTGCCTTTCTTCTTGCAGCTGCAGTCCAGGGTCAGTGCCTGGGTTTGGAAGGCGCTGGCGGCTTTTTGGAAGTGGTCCAGGGCCGTGGCGCGGTTGGCCGCGCTGTAGGTGCCGAACCAGGTGGTGTAGCGCGGCGTGCCGCTGCTGATCCCTGACAAGTAGGCGGCCGAGCTGGTGCTGTAGTTGGTGGCCGCGGTCACGGCGCTTTGCAGTTGGGTGATCTGCGAGGCCGTGCAGCGGCCGGTGTAGCTCAGGCCGGCGGCTGCGGGCGTCACGGCGCTGGGCAGGGCCGTGGCGCTGGCGCCCAGCTTGGCACTGCGGCCTTCCAGCCACAGGTACATGGCGTCCGAGGCCATGGCTTCGGCCGACGAACCGCGGTGGCCGCGTGCGGCGTACTGGATGGCGTAACGGCCGTTCTGGCTGAGGTCGTACGAGCCGGTCAGCTCCACGCTGTAGTTCAGGGTTTGGCCTGCGGCGATCTTCACGTGGTCGGCCGCCCCGGGCTGGGCGCGCTTCACCAGCGGGCCGCGGTAGGCCACGCGTTGCCCGTCGCGGGTGATGGCGAACAGGGGCTCCTCCATGTCGTCGGACGGCAGCTGCCAGCTCAAGGCGTGCACCGGTTGGCGGCAGGTGTTGGTGACGGCCACTTGCACCGTCACGTCCACGTCGCCCCGCAGCACAGGGCTGGGGGCGCTCAGGCGCACGTCAAGGCATCGGGCGGGGGCGGCGTGGGCCACGGCGCCACTCAGGGCGATGGCGGCGGCGAGCAGGGGGAGGCGCAGGTTCATGAGGCGGTCCGCAGAGGGGGTGTCGAGGCCTCAAATTGTGAAAAAGTGCGCAAGCTGGCGCAGTCGGGGCAAACCTCGCTGGGGCAAGACCCGAGTGGGGCAACCCCCGCTTCGCGCTAGTCGAAGCCTGCAGGGCCTGCGTCTCAGAGTGAGATGCGCAGGCTGCCGCAGGCCTGGTCCAGGCCTTGGTGCCGGTCTCGGGTGCGCGGGGTCGTGCTTCGGCCGGCCACCTGCGCGTCGTGCCAACGCCACTGGGCACTGACTTGCAACTCGCGCCCCGCCGCCGACCAGTCGAAGGCCTCCTCCAGCCGAACAAGGGCTTCGGCCGTTTGACCCGGCCGCAGCGCGAGGTAGTCGTCGGGGGCGGGGTCGCCGCGCTTCATCTTGGCGCCCCGGTAGGGCAGCTCGCCCTGGGCACCTTGCACGCGAACGAAGGGCGCGAACCAGGCGCCCTCGAACGGCGAGCCCCAGCGCAGCAGTTGCACCGCCTGGGGCCCGTCGTTGCGCAAGCGGAAGTGCAGCTCGATGTGCGCGGGCGCCAGCACCCGGGCTTGGACCTGGCAGCTCAGCGCGAAGGTGTTGGGTGGGTGGGGCGTCATGGCTTGAGGGCTGCCGACGCCGAGTGCCGCACACAGGGCCAATAGGCCGAAGGGCAAGGGGGAACGGGCCGTCGGTCGAGGTCGGTGGGGCATGGCGCACAGCCTAGGGCATCGACGGGGATGGCGCCAAGCAACAGGCCCGCACGGGGCGGGCCTGAGCAAGGGGCGCGAGGGGGCTTACATGCCCACGTAATTGGGGCCGCCGCTGCCTTCGGGCGTGACCCAGACGATGTTCTGCGTCGGGTCCTTGATGTCGCAGGTCTTGCAGTGCACGCAGTTCTGCGCGTTGATCAGCAGGCGGTCGCTGCCGTCGTCGTTCTTCACGAACTCGTACACGCCAGCCGGGCAGTAGCGGCTTTCCGGGCCGGCGTAGGTCGCCAAGTTGGTGGCCACGGGAACGCTGGCGTCCTTGAGCGTCAGGTGCGCCGGCTGGTCTTCGGCGTGGTTGGTGTTGGAGATGAACACCGAGGACAGGCGGTCGAAGGTGATCTTGCCGTCGGGCTTGGGGTAGGCGATCGGCGCGCAGGCGGAGGCCGGCTTCAAGGCCTGGTGGTCGGCCTTGTGGTTGTGCAGGGTCCAGGGCGGGCTTTGCACGCCGAGCTTGGGCAGCAGCCACTGCTCGATGCCGGTCATCAGCTGGCCCACGGTCTTGCCCTTCTTGAACCAGAGCTTGAAGTTGCGGGTTTGCTGCAGTTCTTCAAACAGCCAGCTCTTCTCGAAGGCGGCGGGGTACTCGACCAATTCGTCCTGTGCGCGACCGGAGGCCAGGGCGGAGGCGGCCGCTTCGGCCACCAGCATGCCGCTCTTGATAGCGGCGTGGCTGCCTTTGATGCGGGCGGCGTTCAGGTAGCCGGCGTCGCAGCCCACCAGCGCGCCGCCGGGGAACACGGTCTTGGGCAGGGCCTGCGGCGTGCCGTTGTTGATGGCGCGTGCGCCGTAGCCGATGCGCTTGCCGCCTTCGAGGTGGGCGCGGATGGCCGGGTGGGCTTTCCAGCGCTGCATCTCTTCGAAAGGGCTCATGTGCGGGTTCTGGTAGTCCAGGCCGATCACGAAGCCCAGGGTCACCTGGTTGCCGTCCAGGTGGTAGAGGAAGCCGCCGCCGAAAGTGTCGTCGGTCATCGGCCAGCCGGCGGTGTGCACCACCTTGCCCGGCTGGGCCTTGTCGGCCGGCACTTCCCACAGCTCCTTGATGCCGATGGCAAAGGTCTGCACGTCCTTGCCTTCGGTCAGGCGGTACTTGGCCAAGAGCTGCTTGCCCAGGTGGCCGCGGGCGCCTTCGGCGAACACGGTGTACTTGCCGTGCAGTTCCATGCCGAGTTGGAAGTCGTCGCCCGGCTCGCCATCCTTCTTCACGCCCATGTTGCCGGTGGCCACGCCCTTGACGCGGCCTTGCTCGTCGAACAGCACCTCGGCGGCGGCGAAGCCGGCGAAGACCTCGACGCCCAGGCTCTCCGCCTGCTGGGCCATCCACTTGACCACGTTGGACAGGCTGACCACGTAGCAGCCGTCGTTGTGGAAGTTGCGCGGCACCAAGAAGTCGGGCGTGCGGGTGGCGCCGGTCTCGCTCAGGAAGAGGATGTCGTCGCCGCTGACCGGCTGGTTCAGCGGGGCGCCGAGTTCCTTCCAATTGGGGAAGAGTTCGGTGATGGCGCGTGGGTCCATCACGGCCCCCGACAGGATGTGGGCGCCGGCCTCGGACCCCTTCTCCAGCACGACCACGCTCAGGTCGGCATTCAACTGCTTCAAGCGGATGGCCGTGGCCAAGCCGGCCGGGCCGCCGCCCACGACGACGACGTCGTACTCCATCGATTCGCGCGGACCGAATTGGGCAAGGATCTCTTCGTTCGTCATGGCGTGGCCTTCAGGGGGCGGTGCTGGGATGGGCGCGGATTCTAGGGAGGCACGGAAAAAAACGAACGATCGTGCTTTTTTGTAGAGCCGAACCCCCAGGAATGCCCCGGGAGAACCCGGGGGTGCTGGGCTGGTAACGTGACCTGCATCACTGTTTTTGAATCGCAGGAACCCCATGAGTTACGCCATCGATTTGTCCGGCCGCGTGGCCTTCGTCACCGGCGCGTCCAGCGGCCTGGGCGCCCAGTTCGCCAAAACCCTGGCCACGGCCGGCGCTGCCGTGGTGCTGGCCGGCCGCCGGGTGGAAAAGCTCAAGACCCTGCGCGCGGAGATCGAGGCCAGCGGCGGCGACGCCCACGTGGTGACCTTGGACGTGACCGACCTGGCGTCCATCAAGTCGGCGGTGGCCCATGCCGAAACCGAGATGGGCACGATCGACATCCTGATCAACAACAGCGGCGTGTCCACCAGCCAGCGCATCGTCGACGTGTCGGCCGAGGACTGGGACTTCGTGATGAACACGAACCTGCGCGGCGCGTTTTTCGTGGCGCAAGAGGTGGCCAAGCGCATGCTGGCCCGCGCCAAGGGCGCAGCGCCCGGCAGTTTCACCGGCGGGCGCATCGTCAACATCGCCAGCATGGCGGGCCTGCGCGTGCTGAGCCAGATCGGCATCTACGCCATGAGCAAGGCCGGTGTGGTGCACATGACGCGCGCCATGGCGCTGGAGTTCGGCAAGTACGGCATCAACGTGAACGCCATTTGTCCCGGCTACATCGACACCGAGATCAACCACCACCACTGGGGCACCGAGCACGGCAAGAAGCTGATCGAGATGCTGCCGCGCAAGCGCGTGGGCCAGCCGCAAGACTTGGACACGACCCTGCTGATGCTGTGCGCCAACGAGAGCCATTTCATCAACGGCGCCATCGTCCAGGCCGACGACGGATTCGGAGTTTGAGCGCGTGAGCCTGCGAGACCTGACCGCCACCGAAGGCCGCGTGCTGGCCGTGCTGGTGGAAAAGCAGCACACGGTGCCCGACACCTACCCGCTGTCGCTCAATGCCCTGACCCAAGGCTGCAACCAGAAGACGGCGCGCGACCCCGTGATGGCCTTGAGCGAGGCCGAGGTGCTGGCCGCGCTGAACGAGCTCAAGGACCTGAACCTGGTGTTCGAGGTGAGCGGCGCGCGCGTCACGCGCTTCGAGCACAACCTCAAGCGCGTGTACGGCGTGCCGGGTCAGGCCGAGGCCCTGTTGGCCGTGCTGCTGCTGCGCGGGCCACAAACGGCGGCCGAACTGCGGCTGAACACCGAGCGACTTCACCGCTTCGTGGACATCTCGTCGGTCGAAGGTTTCTTGGACGAGCTGGCCGAGCGCACGCCGCCCTTGGCGGTGAAGCTGCCCAAGGCGCCGGGGGCGCGCGAGGCCCGTTGGGCCACGCTGATCGCCGGGCCGGTGAGCGCCGAGGCGCCGGCTGCGGCCCCGGCCAGTGACGAGCTGGCGGCGCTGCGCGCCGACGTGGACGCGCTGAAGGCCCAGGTGGCGCGCCTGATGGCCGCCCAGGGGTGGACCGAATGAGCCAAACCGGTGGCAGCCGCAGCTGGGTGGCCGAATGCGTGCGGCAGATCGAGGCCGACTTCCAACGCAGCGCCGACACGCACCTGATCCCGTTGCCCTTGCCCGGCTTCCCGGGCGTGGACCTGTACTTCAAGGACGAGTCCATCCACCCCAGCGGCAGCCTCAAGCACCGTCTGGCGCGCTCGCTGTTCCTCTACGCGCTGTGCAACGGCTGGCTGAAAGAGGGCGCGCCCGTGGTGGAAAGCTCCAGCGGCTCCACCGCCGTGAGCGAGGCCTATTTCGCGCGCTTGCTGGGCCTGCCCTTCATCGCCGTGATGCCGGCCACGGTGAGCGAGGCCAAGCGCCAGGCCATCGAGTTCCAAGGCGGGCGCTGCCACTTGGTCGACGACCCGACCCAGGTGTACGCGGAGGCCGCGCGTTTGGCGCGCGAGGGCGGCGGCCACTACCTGGACCAGTTCACCTACGCCGAGCGGGCCACCGACTGGCGGGGCAACAACAACATCGCCGAGTCCATCTTTCACCAGATGGCGCGCGAGCGGCACCCGGTGCCCGCTTGGCTGGTGTGCAGCGCCGGAACGGGCGGCACCTTGGCCACCCTGGGGCGCTACGTGCGCTACGGCCGCCACGCCACGCGCGTGTGCGGGGCCGACGCCGAGCGATCGGTCTTTTTCGATCACTACCTGAGCCGCGACCGTGGCCTGACCTTGGACTGCGGCTCGCGCATCGAAGGCATCGGGCGGCCGCGCGTCGAGGCCTCGTTCCTGCCGGACGTGATCGACGCCATGGTCAAGGTGCCCGACACCTGGAGCGTGGCGGCGATGCGCGTGCTGTCCGAGCGCCTGGGGCGCCGTGTCGGGCCCAGCACCGGCACCAACCTGCTGGCGTCCCTGGCCTGTGCGCGGCAATTGGTGGCGCAGGGGCAGGGCGGGGCCATCGTCACCTTGTTGTGCGACAGCGGCGAGCGCTACCGCGACAGCTACTTCGACGCGGCCTGGTGCGAGCGCCAGGGCCTGCACGATCCGGCGGCCGAGGCCCGGGTTCGCGCGGCCTTGGCGTCGGGGTGGTCGGGCGAGGCGCCCTGGCGGCAGGCGGGGTTCCTGGCCTGAGTGAGGCATCCCTGGGGCAAACCCGAGGTGATGCGTCGTGTGCAAGCCCCGTGCGTGACACTCAGGCCTTCGCGTGAAGGAACACGCTGAACTTGGAGAAGCCCATGATTCGATCTCTTGCCGCGCTGGCCGTGTTGGCCGCTCTGAGCGCTTGCGCATTGCCCCCTCCCAACCCTGCCGACGCTGAGGCGCAGCCCACGGAGAAGCTGGTCCTGACCGGCTCGCGCATTGCTCACAAAGTCAACGGCCGTGTGGATGGCATCAAGGTCATGAGCCGGGAAGAGGTGGCGGACAACTTGCGCCACGAGCGTCGCCCCAAGGGCGATTCGCTGTAACCCGCAGCTGGCAGAAAGAAGCCCCGCCGGTGCGAGCCGGCGGGGCTTTTTGTTGGGTCAGTCTTCGCTCACTTGATGGCGTAGTTCAGGCTGATGAAGTACGAACGGCCGCGGGGGTCGCCGTAAGTCGGATCCCAAGTGACCTGGAAGTAGCGCGACTGGTTGGTGAACGGCGGGGCGGTGTTGAACAGGTTCAACACGCCAGCGCGCAGGCGCAGGTGCTGGTTGAGTCGGTAGCTGCCCGTGAGGTCCCACAGCGAATAGGCCTTGACGTCGCGGTTGCTCCATTCCGGCGCAGACAGGCCGTCCACGTTTTGGTCGCGGTAGCCCGACAGGTAGGTGTTGCCCAGGGTCAAACCGACGTCGCCGAAGTCCCAGTCGACGTTCAACTTGTGGCGCCAGCGCTGCACAGCCTTGTCATCGCGGAACTTGCCCAAACCGTCCACCAGCGGTGAGCGGGGGTCGGTGTTGAACTTGTACTCGGTGACCAAGGTGCCATTGATGCTGGCGCCAAAGCGACCCAGCGAGGTGCTGTCGCCGCGCCAGGTGACCGACACGTCCACGCCGGAGGTGTTCAGCTTGCCGCGGTTCTCCTTCTTGACGTTGACGTAGTTGACGAAGCCATCCGAGAAGCGGACCACGATGGCCGGGTTGTTGTAGTAAATCGGGTTCGTGAAGATGGTCTCTTCGCCAATTTCCGAAATGATGTCGGTCTTGCGGATGGACCAGAAATCCACCGCGCCGCTGAAGTTGCGGTTGGGTTCGAACACCACACCCAGGCTGGCTTGCTTGGACTTTTCGGGCTGCAGGTCGGGGTTGGACGCGCGGTCGATCGGCATCTGAGCCACTTCGCCCGAGACCGGATCCTTCACGAAACTGGCCGTGATGCCGGCGCGCAGCGGACGGAACATTTCAGACACGGAAGGCGCACGGAAGCCCGTGCCATAGCTGGCGCGGGCCAGCAGCTCCTTCATCGGACGGAAACTCAGGCCCACCTTGGGGTTCGTGGTGCTGAGCTTGGGTGAAGTCTTGCCCGTGGCGGCGTCGAACACACCGTCGTAGCGGTCGTGGCGGATGGCGAACTGGCCTTCCAGGGATTTGGTGAAGGGCGCGTTCAACTCAGCAAAGAATCCCCCCACATCGCGGCTGTGCGAGGTGTCGGCCAAGAGCGCCCCCGAGCTGTTGCGATCGCCGTTGACGTCGTTGGCTTTCAGCACGCTGCTGGCGGCGAACTCGGTTTTTTCGCGTCGCAGTTCGGCGCCCAGCGCCAGGATGGCCTCGCCACCGGCCAATTCGGCAACGCTGCGGGTCAGCTTGCCATCCCAGCTGGTCGAGCTGCCTTCCGCCACGCGAGCGGCGCCGTCCAGGCGGATGGAATCCATGAAGGCACGGCCCGCAGCGCCATTGCTGCTGGGGACGAAGGGGTTGTAGAGGCCTTGACGGATGCCGGACTCCAGGCGGCTGAACGACACCCAGCCCGACAAGTTGGTGTCGGTGGCCTTGTTCACGCTGTGGTTCAAGGCGGTGTTGTAGTCCCAGTCGCCCCAGGTGCCCGTCAGGCCGGCGACCAAGCGCGTGGCTTCGCTGTCCACGCGGCTGGTGCGCTTGCCTGCGTCGGTCAAGCGGAAGCGGAAGTCCACCGGCGAGGTGATGCCGGTGACGGCCTGCAACGAGGCGGGCAGGGCGATCCCCGAGCTGGTGCGGAAGCGCACGGTGGCGGGCGAAGCGGCGTAGTCGGTCGAGGTCTTGTTCAACAAGGCTTCAACGAACACTTGGTGGTCGTCGCTCAGTTGACCGGTGGCGCGGCCCACCAGGGAGAACTTCTCGGAGGCCGGGTAGATCTCGGCGTCGCCCATGTAGTTGTAGGAGCAGCCTTCCACGCCACCCGGGCCCGTCGGAGCGCGGGAGTTCGGGTTCAAGCCGCCAGTGCAACTGGCCTTGTCCAGGTTGACGCGACGCGCAGCCCAGGTGCCATCGGGGTTTGAACCCTTCAGCGCCGTCGTGGGGTTGGCCAACACGAAGTTGTTCAGCGTGTTGCGCTGCGACGTGCTCAGGTCGATGTTGGCGGGGAAGGTGTTGCTGGACAACTGTTGCGGCAGGCGCTTGGCCAGGTCGTACTCCTGGATGAAGTCGCGCTGGTTGGAGTTCAGAGCCCCCAACTTCTGCAGGTCGACCGCAAAGTAGGCATTGGCGCGGTCGGTGCGCAGATCGCCAAAACCAGCAGACGCCGAGAACGCGCGCTTGCCGGCGCCGCCCTCGTGCGTGGCCAAGGTGTAAGCCTTGAAGTCAACGCCGCGGTAGTCCTTGCGGGTGATGAAGTTGATGACGCCACCCATGGCGTCGGTGCCGTAGATGGCCGATGCGCCGTCTTTCAGCACTTCCACCCGCTCGATCGCGCCGGAGGGGATGTTGTTCAAGTCGACGCCGGCGTTGTCGCCGGGCGACGCGAAGTTGGCCAGCCGGCGGCCGTTCAGCAACACCAAAGTGCTGGACACGCCCAGGCCGCGCAGGTTGGCGCCGTTGAAGCCGCGCTGGTTGCCGGCGGTGTCGCTGATGCTGGCCCCGTCCGTCAGGCCACCCACGTTGGCCGTCAGTTGTTGCAACAGTTCTGCTGCGGTGGTGACGCCAGCCTTGTCGATGTCGGCCCGCTTCACGACCAGCACCGGCAACGGCGTTTCGCCGTCGATTCGTTTGATGCTAGAGCCCGTGACTTCCACACGGTCGAGCTGTTGCGGCTGGGCGTCTTGCGCCAGGGAAGCGGCGCCAGCCAAGGAGCTCAGCGCCAAAAGGCTGGCCTGGGCCAGGCGGCTCAGGCGGGGAGTAGGGGGCAAATGCATGGCAAGGGTCCAGCAGTGGAGGTGACGGGCTGGACTCTAGAAATTTTGGGAAGCGAGGCTGGAGCGGGTTCTGGAGCAGGAGTCGCTTGTTGGCAAATCGGTGTCGCTGAGGCGCAAGAGGCGCGGCGCTTTGGCCGCAGTGTTTGCTTGGAGGCGACACGCAGTTGCACGCGGCGCTGGCCTTGCGGGTGGCCCCGCTGACGCCCTTGGCGGCTGGCGTTCCAGAATCCGCGCTCTTTCCAGGTCGAGCCCATCGGGCCGCCGGCCCCTTTCTTGGTTTTGCCCATGCCACTGAATCGCGTGTTGATTGGTTTTGCCCTCGCAGCCACGGTGTCGAACGCCGCCCTGGCCCAAGACACGGCGCCCCGCAAGCCGGGCGTGGTGGTGGCCATCGGAGGGGCGCTCAAGGTCGACAACGCCCCGGTGTGGTCGCGCCTCGTGCAGGAGGCCGGTGGGCCAGGCGCCAAGTTCGCCGTGTTGGCCACGGCCAGCGACAACCCCGAGCGCAGCGGCGCACGCACGGCGCAGGCCTTGAATCAGGCGGGGGCCGTCGCCGAGGTCATTCCCCTGTCGCCGAAGTGGAAGGGGGTCGACTGGCAGGCCTTGCGCGACGAGCCCGCCTTGGCCGCCAAGGTGGCCGGCATGCAGGGCGTGTTCTTCACCGGGGGCGCGCAAGAGCTGATCACCAGCACCCTGCAGCCGGGCGGCCGCCCCACGGCGGTGCTGCAGGCGGTGCGCCAGGTGCTGGCCCAGGGCGGCGTGGTGGCGGGCACCAGCGCCGGTGCGGCCATCATGAGCGAATGGATGTTCCGCGACGCACAGGACGCGCTGTCGGTCCTCAAAGGTCGCCTGCGCGAGGGCCTGGAGATCGACCGCGGCCTGGGCTTCGTGGGCCCTGACCTGTTCATCGACCAGCACTTCTTGAAGCGCGGCCGCATCGGCCGCATCGTGCCGGTGATGCAGGCCAAGGGCTACCGCTGGGGCCTGGGCGTCGAGGAGAACAGCGCCGCCTTGATCCGCGGCACGCACATCGAGGTCATTGGCGCGCGCGGCGCGCTGCTGGTGGATCTGAGCCAAGCGCGGCACAACCCGAAGCTTGGGGCCTTCAACGTGCAGGGCGCGCAGCTCAGCTTCTTGGACCGCGGCGACCGGCACGACCTGGCCACGGGGGTGACCACGCCCGCCGCCGACAAGCGCACGGGCCCCATCGACCCGAGCTCGCCGCAGTTCAAGCCCTTCTTCCAGCGGGCCAGCTTTTACCCCGACATGCTCGGCGACAACACCATCGCCAATGCCATGGCCCAACTGGTGGACAGCCCCGACGCCGAACTGCGCGGCCTGGCCTTCAACGGGCGCGCCTTGCTCGGGCTGCGCGGCGGCGCCGCCGCCCAGGGCGGTTCGGCCACCGAGATCGAGCGCACGGAGGGCCGCCTGGGCGCCGACCGAGGCTCGCCCTCGGTGGACGACTTCCTGCCCGACTTGGGCTTCGAGTTCCGCTTGTACAAAGGCCCGGGTACCTTCGGCTATTTCACCGGTGCCTGGGGCGGCGAGGACTACACGGTCCTTCGCGTCTACATGGACATCACCCCCGTGCGCTTGCGCAATCCGCTCTACCAGCCCCTGACCGCAGCTCCTGCCCCCTGACCCCATGCGCATCCAAACGCACACCCTGCTGGGCAGTCCCAGCGGCACCGTCCGCTCCTTCCCCAGCCTTCATTTCGGTCCGACCGACACGGGGCGCCGCGCCCTTTTGCAGTGCGCGCTGCACGCCGACGAGATCCCCCCCTTGCTGGTGGGGCACCACCTGCGCCAGCGCTTGACGGCGCTGGAGGCGGCGGGCCAGCTGGCGCACGAAATCGTGCTCGTGCCCGCTTGCAACCCCATCGGCCTGTCGCAGCACATTTGGGGGCGCCACCAAGGGCGCTTCGAGATCAACAGCGGGCACAACTTCAACCGCCACTACCCCGACCTGGCCGCCGACGCGGCCTCGCGCGTGCGCTTGACCGAGGACGCCGCCACCAACACCCGCCTGCTGCGTGCCGCCTTGCACGCCGCCTTGGCCGAGCGCACCGTGGAGACGGAATTGCAGTCGCTGCGCCACACGCTGATGGACCTGGCCATCGATGCCGACATCGTCTTGGACCTGCACTGCGACAACCAGGCCGTCATGCACCTGTACTCCACGCCCCACCACACGGAGATCACGCAGCGCCTGGGCTGCGCGCTGCAGGCGCCGCTGGCCCTGCTGGCCGATGAAAGCGGTGACTTCCCCTTCGACGAGTCGTGCTCCATGGTCTGGCCCAAGCTGCAAGCCCTGCTGCCAGGGCAGCCTGTGGCGTTGGCTTGTTACGGGGCCACGGTGGAACTGCGCGGCGAAGCCGACGTGACCCACGAGCTGGCTGCCCAAGATGCCCAGGGCCTGCTGCAGTTTCTGGCCACGCAGGGCTTCGTGACGGGGGGGTTGGGCGCTGCCGAGCCGTACGACACCAGCCTGCGCCCGCTGGCGGGATCGATGCCCCTGAACACGCCGCACGCCGGGGTGTTGGTCTACCACGCCGAACTCGGGGCCGAGGTGAAGGCCGGGCAAACGGTGGTCGAAGTGATCGACCCGGTGAGCGGAGAATCCTCGATTCTGAACAGCCCCGTGGACGGGTTGTTCTACGCCCGTGAGCAACAGCGCTGGGCCCAGGCTGGCCAAAAGGTGGCCCGTGTGGCCGGGTTCGACGCCAAGCGAAAGGGCAAGTTGCTGAGCGCCTGATTCGCCCCCGAACCCTGAGGACCCGTGCCTGCCATGCAAAGCCTGATCGTTGACGACCTGCACAAGAAGTACGGCGAGCGCGAGGTGCTCAAGGGGGTGTCCCTGTCGGCCAAACCGGGCGACGTGATCACCTTGATCGGCTCCAGCGGCAGCGGCAAGAGCACCTTCTTGCGCTGCCTCAACCTGCTGGAGCAACCGCACCAAGGCCGCCTTCAGTTGGGCAACGAGGAGCTCAAGCTCGTGCCCGATCGCGATGGCAGCCTCAAGGCCGCCGACGCCAAGCAGCTGCAGCGCTGGCGCGCGCGCTTGGCCATGGTGTTCCAAAACTTCAACCTGTGGTCCCACCGCACCGTGCTGGAGAACGTCATCGAAGCGCCGGTGCACGTGCTGGGCGTGCCCAAGGCCCAGGCCCTGGAGAAGGCCGAGGCCTTGTTGGCCCGCGTGGGCGTGGCCCACCGCAAGGACGTGTACCCGGCGCAGCTCTCGGGCGGCGAACAGCAGCGCGTGGCCATCGCCCGGGCGTTGGCCGTCGAGCCCGAGCTGATGCTGTTCGACGAGCCGACCTCGGCGCTCGACCCCGAGTTGGTGGGCGAGGTGCTCAAGGTCATGAAAGACCTGGCCGCCGAGGGCCGCACCATGATCGTGGTCACCCACGAGATGGGCTTTGCCCGCGAGGTGTCCAACCACACGATGTTCTTGCACCAGGGCAAGGTCATCGAGCAGGGCCACCCCAAAGACATCTTGCTGAACCCGCAATCCGACCGGCTCAAGGCCTTCTTGTCGGGCGGGCTGAAGTAAGCAGGGAACGCATGCAAGACGTGGCCCTCCTCCTGCTGCCGGGCGCCTCGCGCCTGGCCGCGCAGCTCTTGGTGGAGCTGCTCGAGGGGGCCAATGCCTTGTTGCCCGAACCGCGCTTCCGGCCCCGCTTGTGCGCTGCGGGTGTCGCGGGGGAGGGGGGCTTCGACCCCAACCGCGAGTGGGCCCAGGTGTGGGTGCTGGCGCCGTGGCGCCCGCTGGCCAGCACCGAGGCGCTGAGCACCTTGCCCTCGCAGTTGCAGCGGGCCGCCCAGCGCGGGGCGCTGCTCGGCGCGGTCGAAGGCGGCGTGCTGTGGTGGGCGGCGGCCGGCCAATTGAATGGACGGCGGGCCTGCGGCGTGGACTGGCTGGCCAGCCACCTGCAGCAGTTGCACCCCGAGGTCGTGTGGGGCCAGGGCCTGTACGAGATCGAACTGCCGCCCCGGCCGGTGCTCAGTTGTGCACGGCCCTTGGCCCTGCCCGACCTGCTGCTGGGCTGGCTGGCGCGCGAGCACGGCGAGGCCTTGGCGCGGCAACTGGGCGGCAAGCTCGGCCTGTCGACCCTGCGGGCGCGCGACGAGCGCGTGCTCGGCGAGTCCCAGGGCCACGCGCTGATGCCGCCCAAGCTGGCCGAGGCCCTGACCCTGATGCAGTCCAACCTGGCCGAGCCCCTGCCCACCGACGACGTGGCGCGGCTCGTGGGCCTGTCGCGTCGCCAGCTCGAACGCCTGTTCAAGCAGCACCTGGACGCGCTGCCCAGCCGCCACTACCTGGCCCTGCGCCTGAACCGCAGCCGCGAGCTGCTGCAACGCACGGGCCAGTCCATCTTGCAGGTTGGCCTGGCCTGCGGTTTTTCCAGCGGGCCGCATTTCTCCAACGCCTACAAGGCGGCATTTGGCTGCACCCCGCGCGAAGAGCGGGCCCGCGAGCTGGCGGGCTTGCGCGAGCAACGCCAGCCGGCCGCCGGCGGCGGCACCGGCCACCCGCGCGAGGCGCGCGCCGCATGAGTTCCGACATGACCCTTCTTTTCCGTCCCGTTCAACGCGAGGACCTGAGCGGCTTGCTGCGCATGGCCGCCGCCGCCAGCCCAGGCATCGGTTCCTTGCGGCACGACCCGGCCTGGCTGGCCGAACGCATCGAGCATTCCTTGCAGGCCTTCGCCACCGAAGACGACGAGGCCAGCGGCGAAGAGCGCTACCTCTTCGTGCTGCAGGACGAGGCTTCCGGGCGGCTCGTGGGCTGCAGCGGCGTCACCGCCCGGGCCGGCTACGGCTCGCGCTTCTACAGCTACCGCAACGAGTTCGTTGTGGCCAGCAGCGCGGCCCTGGGCCTGACGCAGCGCACCCACACCCTGCACCTCGGGCACGACCTGACGGGCACCACCTTGCTGACCTCGTTCTACATCGAGCCCGCCTGGGCCGCGGGGGCCGCGCCGCAACTGCTGTCGCGGGCCCGGCTGCTGTTCATCCGGCAGTTCGCCGATCGCTTCTCCGACCGCATCGTGGCCGAGCACCCGGGCCTCTTGGAGCCCGACGGGCGCAGCCCCTTTTGGGAGGCCGTGGGCCGGCGCTTCTTTGCCATGGACTACCCGCAGGCCGAGGCCGTGGCCGGCGGCCGCAGCAAGGCCTTCATCGCCGAGCTCATGCCGACCTCGCCCATTTACGTGCCGCTCTTGCCCGAGGCCGCGCAAAGCGCGATCGGCCAGTTGCACCCCGACGGCGAGTTGCCGTTCGAGATCCTGCAAGACGAAGGCTGCGACGCCGAGACCTACGTCGACATCTTCGACGGCGGTCCGACCACCGAAGGGCGCTTGCACGCCCTGGCCAGCGTGCGCGCGGCCCTGCCGCTGTCGCAAATGGGGGCCGGCACCTGGCTGGCCTGCAACGCCGAGCGCGAGGGCTTCGAGGCCCGCGTGCTGACGCGGCAAGCGCCGGCGGCCTGGCAAGGGCGCGGCTGGGCCACGCCCCTGGAGCGAGAGGCATGAGCGTTCAATTTCGTCCCATGACGCAGGCGCCGCTCGGCGCGCAGGCCCAAGAAGAGCCGGGCGGCCAGTGGTGGTGGGCGGACGAGGGCAACCGACACGCCTGGGTGCACCTGCAGCCGGCACTGGGCCTGAGCCGGCCCCGTTACCACTTCCACCTCGGGCGGGTGGTCCACGCGGCGCCGGAGCTGGGCCTCTACCAGGTGCAGCGCACCCTGCAACTGGGGCACGACGCGACCGGCGAGGCCGAGTTGAGCGGCTTCGGCGGCGACCCGGCGCTGTGGCCGGCACTGGTCGAGTACGCCCTGGCCACCGTGCGCGCCCTGCGGCCGGAAGGTGCGCTGCTGCTGGTGGAACTGCCCGGTTGGCGCGATGCGCAGGGCCACAGCCCCTTCTGGCACGGGCTGGTGCGGCACTTCGCCCCACTGGCCGGTGCCGGCGTGGCGGAGCGTTTGGGCCCGGCCTTCAGCTCGCACCTGGGGCCGCTGCTGCCGCGGCAGACCATCCACGGCGCCTTGCTGTCGCCCGAGACCCAGGCCGCGTTGGGGCGGCCGGCCGATCAGGCGACCGAGTTGCTGGCGGTGCTGCGCGCGGCGGGCTTCGCCGACTGGCGCCACGTGCGCATCGACGACGGCGGGCCCGTGTGGGCCCGGCCGGTCTAGCGTTTCAGGCCTTGCTGGCCCGCAGCAGCACGATCAGGGCGGCGGCCAGCGAGGCGGCGAACAGCAGGCCGCTCCAGACCTCGTAGGGCAGGCTCAGCAGCCGGTAGGCGTGGGCCTCGGCGCAGTTGGCCGTGATCATGAACATCTTGGGCCACAGCTCTTCCAGGCCGAGCTGGGTGATGATCCGGTCGGCCACCGTCATGGCGCAGCTGGCGCTGTCGGAGGCCACGGCGTTTTGGTAGGTGGCGGCCACCAGGCCGGCCAGGGCCAGCACGATCACCGGCACCGCCATGCCCCGGGCCAGCATTTGGGACGCCGTGGCGCGCCCCGCCTTCTTCAAGCCCCAGGCCAGGGCCCCGCCCAGCAGCGCCAGGGCCGCGAGGGTCAAGACGATGGCCCGCTGCAAGATGCACCAGGGGCAGGGCTTGACCCCGTACTGGTACTGGGCCGTCAGCGCGATGCCGACCGCCGCCAAGCCCATCAGGCCCACCAGCACCAGCAGGCGGGGGCCGTGTCGCAGGAATCCTTCGCTGATCACGACAGTTCGGCAATCAGTTCGATTTCGACACAGGCGCCGCGCGGGATCTGCGCCACGCCAAAGGCCGAGCGGGCGTGCGAGCCCACCTCGGCGCCAAACACGGCCTGGAACAGCTCGCTGGCGCCGTTGGTCACCAGGTGCTGCTCGGTGAAGGTCGGTGTGCTGTTGACCAGGCTCATCAGCTTGACGATGCGCTTGACGCGGCCCAGGTCGCCGCCGCAGGCGGCTTGCAGGGTGCCCATCAGGTCGATGGCGATGGCGCGGGCGGCCTGCTGGCCGGTCGCGGTGTCCATGTTCAGGCCGAGCTGACCGGTCCACGGTTCGCCATTGGGCTGCTTGGCGATGTGGCCGGAGACGAACACGAGGTTGCCGGTCTGCACAAAGGGCACGTAGGCGGCGGCGGGCACGGCCACGGCGGGCAAGGTGATGCCGAGGTCGGTCAGGCGTTGTTGGATGGCGGCAGCGCTCATGGCCACTCCTTGTTCAGGGGAAGGGGCGGCATCGTAGCGGCCGCAACAATCGGCCGGGTGACGCCCCCAGCCCCCGCCCCGTCGCCGCCCCTGGCCTCGCCCTGGCCTTGGGGATGGGGGCTGGCGGCCTGGATGCTGGGCCTGGCGCTGGTGCAGCACCTGGCCGTGCTGCCCGAGGCGCAGGCCTGGGGCGGTGCCGGTTTGGTGGCCCTGGGCCTTGGCCTCGTCGGGGCCCGATCGGGCCGGGGCCGCTCCGTCGGCCTGGGCGGCGCCGTGCTGGGGCTCTTCTGCCTGGGCGTGGCCTGGGCCAGCGCGCAAGCGCAGTGGCGCTTGGACCAGCGCCTGGACCCGGCCTGGGAGGGCCGGGACCTGGTGATGGAGGCCGAGGTCGACGGCCTGCCCACCGCCTTGCCCGGCTGGGGCGGGGCGAGCGGCTGGCGCTTGCCGCTGCGCTCGACCGGCTGGGCCCACGACGCCCACGGCGACGCCCAGGTGCCCGTGCCCCGCGGCGTGTCGCTCACTTGGTCCGAGGGGCGCGACCGCTGGCAGGCGCCGCGCGCGGGCGAGCGCTGGCGCCTGGTGGTGCGCCTCAAGCGCGTGCACCTGCCCCAGAACCCGGGCTTGCCCGACACCGAGTTGTGGCTGCTCGAGCGTGGCGTGCGGGCCCAGGGCAGCGTGCGCACCGGCGAGCGCCTGGTCGAGGCGCCCTGGCACGACCTGCACGCCCTGCGCGAACGCCTGCGCGATGCCATCTACGGCCAGGTGGCCGAGCCCCGCCACCGGGCGGTGCTGGCCGGCTTGGTGCTGGGCGACCAGGCGGGCTTGCCCGCGGCCGACTGGGCCTTGCTGCGCGACGCCGGGGTGGTGCACCTCTTCGCCATCAGCGGGCTGCACATCACGGGCTTTGCCTGGCTCATGGGCTGGGCCGTGCGGGGCCTGTGGCGGCGTTGGCCGCAATGGGGCCTGCAGTGGCCGGCCCCGTCCGCCGCCCGCTGGTTGGGCTTGCTCGCCGCCTGGGGCTATGCCCTGCTGGCCGGCTGGGGCGTGCCGGCGCAGCGCACCGTGGGCCTGCTGGCGGTGCTGGCCCTGTTGGCCTCTATGGGCCGCCTGTGGCCCTGGCCCCTGGCGCTCTTGTTGGCCGGGGCCGTGGTGGGCGCGGCCGACCCCTGGGCCTTGGTGCAGCCCGGCTTCTGGCTCAGCTTCGTGGCCGTGGCGGTGCTCATGAACGGCGGCAGCCTGCCGGGCGAATCGGGCCCGCGGTGGCGGCAGGCCGTGCACGAGCTGGTGCGAACCCAAGCCTGGATCACCTTCGGCCTGCTGCCCTTGTCCCTGCTGTTCTTTGGCCAGGTGTCCTTGGTCGGCTTGGTGAGCAACCTCGTGGCCGTGCCCCTGGTGTCCTTGGCCCTGGTGCCGCTGGCCTTGGTGGGCGTGGCCCTGCCTTGGGCCTGGCATGGGGCGGGCTGGCTGATCGACGCCCTGTGGGCCTTGATGCAGGCGATGGTGGGCTGGCCCGGCGCGGTGTGGGCCCCGGCGCAGGCGCCGAACGCCGTTGCGGCCCTGGCCGTGGTCGGCACCGCCGTGGCCCTGTGGCGCCTGCCGCGGGCTTGGCGCTTGGCCGGCCTGCTGAGCTGGGTGCCGCTGCTGTGCTGGAGCCCGGCCCGTCCGCCGCCGGGGGCCTTCCGTTTGCTGGTGCTCGACGTGGGGCAGGGCAGCGCGGTGTGGCTGCAAACGGCCCGCCACGACCTGCTGCTGGACGCGGGGCCAGGCTGGGGCGCCGCCGGGCAGGACGCCGGTGCGCGCTGGGTGCTGCCGGTGCTGCGCGCCCAAGGCGTGTCGCGCCTGGATGCCCTGGTCGTCAGCCACGCCGACAGCGACCACAGCGGCGGGGCGCTGAGCGTGGCACGCGGTCTGCCGGTGGGGGCGGTCGTCGGCAGCCTGCCACCGGGCCATCCGCTGGCGGCCCGCGCCCGGCCTTGCCAGGCCGGCGAGCGTTGGGACTGGGACGGGGTGCAACTGCGCTGGCTGCACCCACTGCCCGGGGCCGAGGGCGCGGACAACGCCATCTCTTGCGTGCTCCACGTGCGAGACGCGGCCGGACGTGCGGCCCTGTTGCCGGCCGACCTGCCGGCGGCGCAGGAGCGGGCCCTGGTGGCCCGCAGCCCGGCGGGCAGCCTGCGGGCCGAGCTGCTGCTGGCCCCGCACCATGGCAGCGCCACCTCGTCCAGCCCCGAGTGGCTCGCGGCCGTGGCGCCGCAATGGGCCTTGGCCCAAAGCGGTTACCGCAACCGCCATGGGCATCCCGCCTTGTCGGTCCAACAGCGCTACCACGCGGCCGGCGTGCCCCTGCTCACGAGCGCCGAGTGCGGCGCTTACGAATGGCGGTCGGCGTCTGGGGCGCCCAGCGCCGAAGGCTGCTGGCGGTTGCAGCGGCGCCGCTATTGGCACACGCCCGAAGGGGCACCCCCTGCACAGGATGCGAGCATCGGGCCCGACGCCCCTCCCACCGAACCATGAACCCTTTCATCTTGCGTGGCTGGCTCGGGTTGCTGACCGCCAGCGCCCCGACCTGGGCCCAGCCGGGTCCCGACGTGCCGCCGCCGGGCACGCCCGTTGGCACGCTCGCCCAACCCGCCCCGCTGCCCTCGGCCCTGGCCGGGTGCTGGCGGGCCGAGGGCGACGAGCCGGGCAGCGGCGAGCAGTGGACGCCGGCGGCCGGCGGCACGATGCTGGGCCAGTCCCGCACGGTGAAGGGCGGCCGCACGGTGTTCTTCGAGCACATGCTCATCGAGCAGCGCGACGACGGGCGCCTGGTGTTCAGCGCCAAGCCCAAGTGGCAGGCCGGCGCGAGCTTCGAGGCCATCGAGGCCGGTCCCGAGCTGTGGGTTTTCGAGAACCGCCGGCACGACTTTCCCCACCGCGTGGTGTACGCCCTGCGCGGCCCGCAGCAGGTGGCGGCGCGCATCGAGGGACTGCGGCCCGATGGCCGCTGGCGCGTCGTGCACTTCCCGCTGACGCGCGTGCCCTGTCCTGGAGCGGCCCAGTGAGGTCGCCCGCGACAATGGCCGGATGACGACGTCCGCGACCGCCTTGCCCCCCGCCTTCTGCCACCTGCGCCTGCATTCCGAATTCGCCGTGGTGGACGGCATCGTGCGGGTGGACGAGGCCGTCAAGGCCGCGGCCAAGGATGGCCAGGTGGCCATGGGCATTTCCGACCTGGGCAACCTCTTCGGGGCCGTCAAGTTCTACAAGGCCGCGCGAAAGAAAGGCGTCAAGCCCGTCATCGGCGCCGATTGCTGGCTGGAGCCCGAGGGCGCGGCCCTGCCCGGCGCCCAGGTGCCACCGCCCCAGCGCCTGCTCTTGCTCGTGCAAAGCACGCGCGGCTACCTGAACCTGTGCGAGCTCTTGAGCCGCGCGTGGTTGCGCAACGTGATCCGCAACCAGGCCTGCTTGAAGCGCGAGTGGCTGCACGAGCTGGGCGAGGGACTGATCTGCCTGACCGGTTTCGCCCAGGGTCCCTTGGGCATGGCCGCGCACGACCCGGCCAAGGCCGAGGCCGTCGCGCAAGAGCTGGCGCAGGCCTTCCCGGGCCGCCTGTACGTGGAACTGCAGCGCGTGGACGGCGCTCGCAACGAACGCCTGGTGCGCGCCAGCTGCAGCTTGGCGGCCAAGCTGGGGCTGCCGGTGGTGGCCACCCATCCCATCCAGTTCCTGTCGGCCGACGAGTTCGATGCCCACGAAGCCCGCGTCTGCGTGGCCGAGGGCGAAACCTTGGACAACCCCAGGCGCGTCAAGCGCTTCACGCCCGACCAGCACTTCAAAACCCAGGCCGAGATGGCCGCGCGCTTCGCCGACCTGCCTTCGGCGCTGGCCAACACCCTGGTCATCGCGGCGCGCTGCAGCCTCACCCTGGTGCTGGGCAAGCCGCAACTGCCCAACTTCCCCACGCCGCTGCTGGCCGACGGCACGCCCATGCCGGCCGACGACTACTTCCGGCAGCTCAGCTTCGAGGGCCTGGAAACCCGCTTGGCCTACCTGTTCCCCAAAGAGGCCGAGCGCGACGCGGCGCGGCCGCGCTACGTCGAGCGCCTGGAGTTCGAGCTGAACACCATCGTCAAGATGAAGTTCCCGGGCTACTTCTTGATCGTGGCCGACTTCATCAACTGGGCCAAGAACAACGGCTGCCCGGTCGGCCCCGGCCGGGGCTCGGGCGCCGGCTCGCTGGTGGCCTACGCGCTGGGCATCACCGACCTCGATCCCCTGGCCTACAACCTGCTGTTCGAGCGCTTCCTGAACCCCGAGCGCGTGTCGATGCCCGACTTCGACATCGACTTCTGCCAGGGCAACCGCGACCGGGTGATCGACTACGTCAAGGACAAGTACGGCCGCGACGCCGTGAGCCAGATTGCCACCTTCGGCACCATGGCCGCCAAGGCCGCGCTGCGCGACGTGGGCCGGGTGCTGGGCATGAGCTACGGGCACGTGGACGGCATCGCCAAGCTGGTGCCCGCGCCCCCGGGCAAGACGGTGACCCTGGCGCCCGTGCCCGACAAGCCCGATGGCGGGGTCATCTACGCCCGTTTGGAAGCGCCCGAGTTGGTGGAGCGCGAAAAGAACGAAGAAGAGGTGGCCACCTTGTTGGCCTTGGCCACGCAGGTGGAGGGCCTGACGCGCAACATCGGCATGCACGCCGGCGGCGTGCTCATCGCGCCGGGCAAGATCACCGACTTCTGCCCGCTCTACCAGCAGCCGGGCAGCGACTCGGCCGTGAGCCAGTACGACAAGGACGACGTCGAGGCCATCGGCCTCGTCAAGTTCGACTTCTTGGGCCTGGCCACGCTCACCATCTTGGAGTTGGCCAAGCAGTACATCACGCCGCTGCGCCCGGACTTCGCCTACGAGCACCTGCCGCTGAACGACGCGAAGACCTACAAGCTGTTCGCCGACGGCAAAACCGAGGCCGTGTTCCAGTTTGAATCGACCGGCATGCAGCGCATGCTGAAGGAAGCCAAGCCCACGCGCCTGGAGGACCTGATCGCGCTGAACGCCATGTTCCGCCCCGGTCCGCTGGAGAACATCCCCTCGTTTTGCGCGCGCAAGAACGGCAAGGAAAAGATCGAGTACCCGCACCCGCTGCTGGGCCAGGTGCTGGCCGAGACCTACGGCATCTTCGTGTACCAAGAGCAGGTGATGCAGGCCGCGCAGCTGATGGGGGGCTACTCCCTCGGCGGCGCCGACCTGTTGCGCCGGGCCATGGGCAAGAAGAAGGCGGAAGAGATGGCCGAGCACCGCCAGATCTTCCGCAAAGGGGCGGCCGAAAAGGGCATCGACCAAGAGAAGGCCGACGAGGTCTTCGACTTGATGGAGAAGTTCGCCGGCTACGGCTTCAACAAGTCGCACGCCGCCGCCTACTCCCTGTTGGCGTACCACACGGCCTACATCAAGGTGCACCACACGGCCGAGTTCTTCGCGGCCAACATGACGATCGAATCGGACAACACGGACAAGCTCAAGATCCTGTTGGCCGATGCCAAGCAGTTCGGCATCGATTTCCTGGCCCCTTGCGTGAACCGCAGCGTGTTGAAGTTCGTGCCCATGGGCGCCGTGGGGGCGGCCGGCGCGACCGGCGGTGGGGCCACCAAGAAGCTCATCAACTACGGCTTGGGCGCCATCAAGGGCACGGGGCAGGGGGCGATCGAGGCCATCGAGCGGGCCCGCGCCGAGGGCGGCCCCTTTAAGAGCCTGTTTGACTTCGCCGCCCGCGTGGACCGCCGCGCGGTCAACAAGCGCGTGGTCGAGGCCCTGGTCAAGGCCGGCGCCTTCGACCGTCTGCACCCCTACCGCGAGCGCGTGCTCGAATCGGTCGGCCTGGCCTTCCAGCATGCCGAGCAGCTCGAAGCGAACGCCGCCCAAGGCGGGCTGTTCGACTTTGCCGACGCGCCCGCGAGCGAGCCCGAGCTCTTGGAGTGCAAGCCCTGGGGCGTGCGCGAGCGCCTGACGCTGGAGAAGGCCGCCATTGGCTTCTACTTGAGCGGCCACCTGTTCGACGAGCACGCCGCCGAGGTGCGCCGCCTGCAGCCCAAGCAGCTCAGCGAGGTGGCCGACAGCCGCGAGCCGCAACTGCTGGCCGGCATCGTGGGCGATTTGCGCGTCATCAACGGTCAGCGCGGCCGCGTGTGCATCTTCAAGCTCGACGACGGCAGCGAGGCCCTGGAGGTGGTGCTGAACGACGAGCTGTACGAGGCCCACAAGGCCCTGCTGACCGAGGACAACCTCGTCTTCGTGCAGGCCAACGTGCGCAACGACCGCTTCAGCGGCGGCCTGCGCGCGCAAGGCACCCAGGTCTGGGACCTGGCAGGCGTTCGCAGCCGCTACGCCAAGGCGCTGGAGATCGACCTGCCGCGGCCCAGCAGCCAGCAGGTGCAGTTGGTCAAAGACTGGGTGGCCCGCCACCCACCGCAGCGGGTCGAAACGGAGGACGGCGAGACCCTGCAGCGCGGCCTGCCCATCCGCTGGCCCCTGCGGCTGGCGGGCGTGCAGGCGGTGGCCGAACTCGGCGCGGCCTCGCTGCACTGGCCCAGCGACGCCGCCCTGGCCGACCTGCGCGACCGTGGCGTGGGCGCCCAGTGGGTGTACCGCTAGGCCCGGCTTGGCGTAGCCTCGGGGGGTGATACCCACCCCCGCTTTGCCGCCGCGCACCGGCCTTATCTTGACCGGCGGCGGCGCCCGTGCCGCCTACCAAGTGGGCGTGCTGCTGGCCATCGCGCAGATCCGGCGCGACAGCGGCGTCACGGGCAATCCTTTCCACGTCATTGCCGGCACCTCGGCCGGCGCGATCAACGCGGCCTGCCTGGCCTCGCAGGCCGACCGCTTCGACGCCGCCGTGGACGCCTTGGTCGGCCTCTGGTCCACCATCAAGGTGGCCGATGTGTACCGCTCGGAGGCCTTCGACGCCATCCGCACCGGCACGCAGTGGATGACCATGATGAGCCTGGGCTGGGCCATCCGACGCTGGCGCAAAACGCGCCCCAGCAGCCTGTTGGACAACGCCCCTTTGGCCGAACTGCTGGCAAAGGCGGTGCCGCTGGCGCGCCTGCCGCAGGTGCTGGCGCAGGGCCATCTGGACGCCTTGGCGATCAGCGGCTCGAGCTACAGCTCCGGGCAGCACGTGACCTTCTACCAATCGCGCGAGCCGGTCGCGCCCTGGCTGCGCAGCCAGCGCTTGGCCGTGCCCGCCTCGCTGACGGTGAAGCATTTGATGGCATCGAGCGCCATCCCCTTCATCTTCCCGGCGCAAGAGCTCGAGGTCGACGGCCGATTGGAATGGCTGGGCGACGGCTCCATGCGGCAAAGCGCGCCCATCAGCCCGGCCATCCACTTGGGCGCGCAGCGCGTGCTGGTCATTGGCGCCGGGCGCATGCAGGAGGCCGGTCAGGCCGAGCCGAGGCAGCCCTTGGTCGGCCACCCCAGCATGGCGCAGATCGCCGGGCACGCGCTGTCCAACATCTTCTTGGACGCGCTGGCCGTGGACGTGGAGCGGCTGCAGCGCATCAACAAGACCCTGAGCCTGCTGTCGCCGGAGGCCCTGGCCGCCACGCCCCTGAAGCCGGTGGACGTGCTGGTGATCAGCCCCAGCCGGCGCCTCGACGACCTGGCTGGCTTGCACCAGCACGAGCTGCCACCGGCCATCCGCACGCTGCTCGGCGCCGTGGGCGTCCAAGGCCAGGGCAAGGCGGCCACCGGCAGCGCCTTGGCCAGCTACCTGCTGTTCGTGCGCGGCTACACGGCCGAGCTGATCACCTTGGGCATGACCGACACCTTGGCCCGCCGGCAGGACGTGATGCGCTTCTTCGGTTGGAGCGACGCCAAGCGCGAGCCCGTTTGGGCGCGGCTGCGGCGCCAGGGCCTGCTGGTGCCGGAGGGCGAAGCCGTCAGCGGCTGAGGGACGGGCTCAGCCCTCGTCGCCCAGGCTCACCAAGGCCGCGTAGGCGCCGCCTTGGGCCAGCAGCTCCGCGTGCGTGCCGCTTTCCACCACGCGGCCGGCCTGCAGCACGTGGATGCAGTCGGCGTGGCGCACGGTGCTCAGGCGGTGGGCGATCAAGATCAGGGTCTTGTGGCCTTGCTGGCGCGCCAAGGCGTCCTGCACGGCCCGCTCGCTTTCCGTGTCCAGCGCCGAGGTGGCTTCGTCGAAGATCCAAATCGGTGCGTCGCGGTACAGCGCGCGGGCGATGGCCAGGCGCTGGCGCTGGCCACCGCTGAGCGTGCTGCCGTTGTTGCCGATGCGCGTGTGCAGGCCTTGGGGCAGGGTCTGCACGAAGTCCCACAGCGCGGCGTCCTTCAGCGCGGCCTCGGCGCGGGCCACGTCGGGCGCTTGCGCGTAGGCCACGTTGGCCAGCACGCTGTCGTCGAACAGCACGATGTCCTGGCTGACCACGGCGAACTGCGTGCGCAGGCTGGCGCGGGTCAGGGTGGCGGCGTCGACGCCGTCCAGCGTGAAGCGCCCCCCCTGCGGCTCGGCAAAGCCCTGCAGCAGGTGGATCACCGTGCTCTTGCCCGCGCCCGAAGGGCCCACCAGGGCCACGGTTTCGCCGGCGCGCACGGTCAGGCTCAGGCCGTTCAGGGCCGGCGCCGCGGCGCCGGGGTAGGTCAGCTGCAGGTTCTCCAGCGCCAAGTCGCCGCGGGCGCGCTCCAGCACCTGGCGGCCGGGGTCGGCCTCGGCCGGGGTGTCGAGCAGGTCCATGCAGCCGCGCGCCACGATCAGGCCGTTGGTGATGGGCTGGGCCACCTCGGCCAGGTGGCGGGCGCGGCTCATCAAGAGCAGCAGGCCGCCCACGAACTCGACGAACTCGCCCGGTGTGGCCCCCGTGGCCCGGCCCTGGAACAGGGCCATGCTGACGATGACCGAGATGCCCACCGAGGCCACCATCTGCGACAGGGGCTGCGCCAGCGCGTTGGCCGCGGTTTGCTTGAGCGCGTTGCTGCGCACCGCCGCCGCGGCCTGCGCGAAGCGTTCGCGCTCGAAGGGCGCGGCGTTGAAGCTGCGCACCAGCTTCCAGGCACGGGCGATGTCGTCGACCACGCCCGACAGGTGGATTTGCGCGTCGTAAGCCCGGCTGCCGGTTTGGCGCACGCGGCGGTTGACCTTCTTCAGCACCCAGCTCATCACCGGCAGGGTCACCAAGGTGAGCAGGGTGAGCTTCCAGTTGATGTACAGCAGGTAGCCCAGCATGGCGACGGCCGGCAGCCCGTCGCGCAGCACCGTGATGCAGGCGGTGCCCAACAAATGGATGCTTTGCTGCGGGTCGCCCACCACCTTGGTCACGGCCGCACCGCCGCTCATTTGCGTGTAGACCTTGGCGTCGGCGCGCAGCAGCGCGTCCAGCAGCGCGCGACGCAGGTCGTACACCGTGCGGCCGATGGTCCAGTGCAGCAGGTACTGGCCCAAAAAGCTGAACACCCCGCGCAGCAAGAACAGGCCGATCAGCACCACCGGCACCCACCACAGTGGGAAGGGCGCTTCCTTGGCAAAGCCTTCGTCCAGCGCCACCTTCAACAGCTTCGGGATCAAGGGCTCGGTGCAGGCCGCCAGCACGTACGCGCCCACGGCGGCGACCAGACCGCGCCGGTGGGGCTTTACAAAATTCAACACCCGCAAGGCGGTCGGTTTCAACGGAATGGGGTCGGGGCGGGCGTTGCTCATGGCTGGCGCGGATTCTCGACGCTCCTAAACTGGTTCGATGACTTCGCAGCGCATCCGCGTCATCCATTTCGTCACGGGCGGTTTTTCGGGCGCCACGCAGGTGGCCATCGACCTGGCCCGCGCCCAGGCCCAAGGCAGCGAGTTCGAGCCCCTGTTGGTGCTGCGCCGCAAGCGCACCACCGACGCCGAGCGGGTGAACAAGCTGGTCGAAAGCGGCATCGCCGTCGAGGTGGTCCCCGGCTGGAGCCATTTCGCCACGCTGTGGGCCTTGTTCCGCCTGTGCCGGCGCTTCCTGCCCGAGGTGATGGTGGCGCACGGCTTCCCCGAGCACCTGCTGGGCCGCTGGGCCTCGCTGTGGGCCGGGGTGCCCCACCGGGTGCACATCGAACACAACTCGCGCGAGCGTTACACGCGCTGGCGCCTGTGGCAAAAGCGCAAGCTCGACGCCCACACCGACGCCGTCGTGGGCGTGAGCGAGGGCGTGGCGCAGACCCTGCTGCGCCTGGGCAGCCCGTCGGCCATCACCCAGGCCATTCCCAACGGCGTGGACCTGGGCAAGTTCGAGCGGGCGGCGGCCCATCCCATGGGCACGCGGGCGCCGGACATCGTCATGAGCGCCCGCTTCGCGCGGCAAAAGGACCACCTGACCCTGATCCGGGCCCTGGCCCTGTTGCGCGACGAGCACCAACTCCGCCCCACCCTGTACCTGGCGGGCAGCGGCAAGGCCAGCTACCAGCGCGCCGCCCAAGGCCTGGCCGAGCGCTTGGGCCTGCAGGAGCAGGTGAAGTTCTTGGGCTACGAGCCCAAGGTGGCCGAGCTGCTGATGGCCAACCGGGTGTTCGTGCTCAGCACCCGCTGGGAGGGCATGCCCTTGGCCCTCGTGGAGGCCATGGCGGCCGGGTGCGCCTGCGTCGCCACCTTGGTGCCGGGCGTGGAGGGCGTGCTGGAGCACGAGCGCACCGGGCTGCTGGTGCCGCCCGAAGACCCGCCCTTGATGGCCGCTGCCTTGCAGCGCCTGCTGAGCAACCCGGCCCTGTGCGAGCAGCTGGGCCACGCGGCCCGCGGGCAAGCCCTGCACGCGCACGGCCTGCCGCTGATGCGAAGCCGCTACGACGCCCTGCTGCGCCGCGTGGTTGGTCTGTGACGCCGGCTTAGCGCGCCAGGCCGGCCCCGGCCGCCACTTCCATCCAGACCTCGTTGCGCCGCAAGAAGGGCAGGGTGAAGGGGCCGTTGAAGCGGGACAGCACCGGCTCGCCCTGCAGCGGGATGCCTGCTTTCTCGGCGTTGGCCTTCAACAAGGCCACGTGCTCGGCGTAGTTGGCGGCCGTCCACATGCCGCTGTAGCGAATGACCGCCAGGGTGCGGGCGGGCTCCTCGCGCACCGTGACCTGCGGGTTGTTGGGCACGGGGGCGTTGGCGGCGTTGATGTGGGACGGCAGCACGAACTGCACGCGCCAGCCCCCCTCGCTCGCCGTTTGGGTCACCGGGGCCGTCATCGCCATGGGCACGGGGGCGGCCGGGGCCTGGATGACGGGCGCGGTCATGGCCATCTCTTGCCGGCCCTGGTTGCCGCCGAAGATGTAGTTGGCGAGCTGGCGGAAGGCGCGGTTGCCCGCCTGCTCGAAGTCGCCCCCGACGCGCACCTCGGCCACCATGTAGGGCGCGTAGCGCCGCACCTCAAAGGCGCCTTGCTGCAGCACGGTTTCGAAGCGCGGCTCCTCGATGGCGTGGGCGGGTGAGGCGAGGGTGCCGAGGGCGGCGGTCAACACGGCAAGGGGGGTGGGGCGCATGGCAGGTCTCCTGAGGCCGCCATGCTGCGCTGGAGCGCATGCCCCTGTGGGCTCAGGTGCTTTGATCGAGCCAGCGCCGCAGCGGCCGGCCCAGCCCGGCGCAAAGCTGCTGCCAGCGCGTGCGAACGTGGCGCTGCTGAAAGATGCGGCGGTACCAGTCGCTGCCCACCAGCTCCGGGCGTTGCGCCTGCAGCAGGTCCAGGCTCAGCGCGCGCATGGCCTGCAGTTCGTCAAAGGCCGTGCGGCCCGTGCGGTAGGTCCTGTTGCCGCTGGTGATCGGCCGGCGGTGGCTCGCCGTCACGGCGTCGATCAGGGCGGTGCGCGTTTGGCCGCGCAGCTGCTGCAGCGTGGGCCACAGGTACTTGTCCAGGCCCCAGCTGGAAACGTTGCCGGCCAGGTGCTCGCGCGCCGCCAAGAACAGGTCCCCGCGGTAGAAGGGCATCATGACCTCGACCCAATCCACGGGCCGGAACAGGCGGTGGGGCTGCGTCAGCATCCAGCGGTGCGTGTAGTGGCTGTCGTGCATCAGCGTGGGCGAGAAGACGTCCAGCTGTTCGCAGCGGGCCAGGTGCAGCGCCCGGTTCAGGTCGCTCACCCCCACCCACACGTCGTCGTCGATCAGGCCGACGTACTCGGGGCATCGGGCCGTGTCGTGCAGCCAGCGGCACAGGGCCTGGAAGATGTCGCCCTTGCACTCGGTGGGCTCGGACAGCACGGTCACCGGCAAGCCGGCCACCTCGCGCTCGCCGGGCGTTTGCGTGCCGGTGTAGTCGAACAGCACCCAGTCGAACTGGGCGGCGGCGTCCAGGTGCAGGCAGGGCAGGGGGGCTTGAGCGCCGTGCCAAGACACCAAGACCAAGGGGCGTTGGGCTGCGCTCATCGCGGGGCGTGCCAGGCGTTGCCCAGCGTGTAGAGGAGCTTGTGACGGGCCTTGCGCCACTTGTCGGCCAGGCTGCGCTCGGCCACCTTGGCGCCGATGCTGCTGTCGAAGCTGGTGTCGTCCAGTTCGATGGCCGCGGGGCTGACGCCGCGCATCACCAAGTGCTGGCTTTCCCACCAATGGCGCAAGTCCACGTCGATGGGGCGCCCAAAGGGGACGCGCGTGGCCAGCAGCTTCTGGGCCCCTTGGCGGCTGAGCACGTAGCCGGCCGTGAGGCTGGGGATGCGGCGGTACTGCACCAGCTGGTAGCCGGGGCACAGGGGCGCTTCGCTGCGCAGTTTTTCGGTCTTGCCCAATTCGGCGCGGCCGATGAGCTTGACCATGTCCCAGCCGGCAGGCAAGGCCGCGATGGCGGCGCACACGGCGGCGAAGTCGTCCTTCAGCCGCACGTCGTCTTCCAACACCACCACGGCCGGGTGGGGGGAGTGCAGCAGCCAGCGCCACAGGGCGATGTGGCTGGCGTAGCAGCCCTTCTCGCCGTTCACCAGGGGCTTGTGGAACTGCCGGGCGTTGAGGGCGGGGCTGTAGAGCGCGTCTTGCTCGGCCTGCGGCAAGGCCGTCCACAGCACGCCGGGAAAGCGCTCGCCCGGCAGGCCCAGGCGCGCGATCTCGGCGTCCAGGCGCGCACGCCGCTCGGCATCGCGGTCGAGGTTGATGTAGCGAACGGGGAGCGGGGGCGGTGGGAGGCTCACCGCGCTCACATCGTCATCGTGTCGCGGCCCAGCAGCTTCTTGAAGAAGGCCGACACGCCGTGGCGGTTTTGCTCGCGGTCCACGACCGATTGGTCGGTCACCCAGTTGAACTGCAGCGCGCGGCGCGGGCCTTCGTAGCTGTGGTGGCCGTGCCAGCTGTTGTCGCTGCGCTTGAACACCAAGAGCGTGCCTCCAGCGGGCTCGACCTCGTCGAAGTAGTTCTCGAGGTTTTGCCCATCGCGCAGCAGGCGCAGGCGGCCGGTCGCGCTGTTCCAGTGGTCGTCGTTCAGGTACAGCAGGACCGTGATGATCTTGGTCTTGGTGTCGGTGTGGATCTGGCCGTCACGGGCGCGGCAGTGGCCACGCACCGTGTACATCAAGGGACGGCCGCTCAGGTCGATGTTGAACTTTTGCTCGATGGCCCGGCGGAAGTCGTCGCTGTGGATGTCGTCGATCAGCCGCTTGAAGGCGCCTTCGATCTTCAAGCCCGCGGGCGGGTGCGAGCCGGCGCTGGGCACGGCCGGAAAGTCGCGGCGGGCGCCGTCGAGCGCCTCGCGCTGCACAAAGTCCTTCACGACCAGGTGTTCAAACGGCTCGCGCACCAAGGGGGTGGCGGCAAAGGCGTCGAGGCGGAGGGTGTCGGCGGCCATGGTCAGGTCCTGGTCAAAACGTCAGCCCGGGAGTCTATCGACCCGGGGCGCCGTGGGTTTGCGTGTGCCCCAGGTCGGCGCGCAGTTGCGCGCGGTCCTCGTCGGTCCAGGTGCCACGCCAGCGGGCCTCGCGCCGGGCGGTCCAGGCGCGGGCGTCGGCCTCACTCAGGCTCAAGAGGTTGGCGTTGCCAAAGTCCTGCAGGCCGGCGCCCGGGCCGGGCCGCTGGAACATCACGCTGCTCATCAACTCGCCCACCGTGGGGCGGGGGTGGCCGTCGGTGCGGAAGTAGCGGCCTTGGGGCGCGCCGTCCAGCACGGCCTCCAGCGACACCAGGTTGGGGTAGTTGAAGTCGTGCAGGGCCAGGCCCCCGGGGCAACGACTCTCGCGCGCGGCCAGCAGGCGCCACACCGCGGTCTTGAGCTCGGTTTGGTCGATGGCGCGGTCGACGATCGCCGCGTGCGACGGCGTCCAATACGCGACGACCCGAACCCCGGCTTGGCAGGCGATGTCCACCGCCCGCCCCAGTTCCTCGCTGGCGCGGTCGAAATCGGCCTGCGAGAAGGGGGCCGGCTGCCCCTCGCCCGTGGGGGCGCCTTCCAGCACGCTGCGGCGCCACAGGGCCACGCGCTCGGCGCGGGCGGCGAAGTCGTGGCGGTCGTAGGCGCGCAGCAGCTCGCTTTTGGGCTTGCCGCCGCGGAACTGGCGCAGGATGCCCAGGGCCGACAGGTTGTTGCCAATGGCCGCGCCCGAGAGCGTGGCGGCAAAAAAGCGCTGGGCCTGCACGCCGGAGTTGGTGTGGCCCGCGGGGTCGACGTTCAGCAAGCCCTCGTTGAAGCCGTACTGGAACTGCAGTTGGTTGCTGCGCCGCAAAAAGCTGTCGACGTTGAGCATCACCGCTTGCAGCCGGCCCCCGGTCAACGCCGATTGCAGGAACCGACGGTTCTCGTAGGCCTGCCCGCCGGACACGGCGTGGTTGAAGAAGGGACGGCCCAAGATCTGCGTCGTTTCCTCAAAGTCGAACGCATCCCGCGCCCACGAAGCCCCAAACACCGCCACTTCGGGCTTCAAGCGGTCGTGGATCATGGGCTTGTAGGTGCGCTCCCACCCCACGTTGTTCTGCAGCACGCGCTGGTTCTCGGGCGCGGCGATGACGAAGAAGGCCGTGGCGTTGATGGTGATGGCCACCGTCCAGCACACGGCGGCCAGGGCCAGGATCCAGCGCAGGTGACGGGCGGGGGTCTGCATGACGTCGGCGCTCATCCGCTCAGAACTGGAAGTAGAGGAAGGGGCTGAGGTTGCTGATGGCGAACCAGCCGACCGTGAAGGTCAGGGCGGTGGCCAAGGCCCAACGGCGCGTGAAGGCGTAACCCAGGCCTTGCTTCGAGGCGTCCACCACGCGCTGCAGGGCGCGGCTGGGCAGGAACATGTCGTGCCGGGCGAACAACTGCACCGTGTTGGGCGCGAACCAAGCGATCAAGAAGTACACCCACACGAAGGTGACGATGCCGCGCGACGTGGGCGTGAACGACTCGGGCGCGCCGAAGCCGAACATCGCGGCCACGATGCGGTTGGCCTCGCTCACGTCGGCGGCGCGGAAGTAGACCCAGGCCACGCAGACCGCCGCGTAAGTCAGCAGCACGCCCAAGGCGTGGCGCCACCAGGGCAGGGGCGCGTCGGTGGCACCCGTGACCCGGCGCCAGGTGTGGTTGGCCACGAGGTACAGGCCGTGCAAGCCCCCCCACACCAGGTACTGCAGGCCCGCGCCGTGCCACAGGCCGCCCAGCAGCATGGTGGCCATCAGGGCCGCCATGGTGCGCGGGAAGCCGTGCCGGCTGCCGCCCAGGCGGATGTAAAGGTAGTCGCGCAAGAAGCTGGACAGCGAGATGTGCCAGCGCCGCCAGAACTCGATGATGTTGTGCGCCTTGTAGGGCGAGAAGAAGTTCATCGGCAGCCGCAAGCCGAACAGGAAGGCCAGGCCCACCGCCATGTCCGAGTAGCCGCTGAAGTCGAAGTAGATCTGGAAGCTGTAGGCGATGGTGCCCATCCAGGCGTCCAGGGTGCCGATGGCCTCGCCGCGGTGCGCCGCGCTGAACAGGAAGTCGGCGTAGCGGCCGACGTTGTCGGCCAGCACGGTCTTTTTGAACAGGCCCATCGAGAACAAGGCCAGCCCCAGCGCAACGTGGTCGGCCTTCAGCGACCACGCGGCCTTGTCGGTCTTCTCGCGCACCTGGGGCAGCAGGTGCTCTTGCAGCACCACGGGGCCGGCGATCAGGTGCGGGAAGAACACGATGATGAACACGTAGTCCAGCACCGAGGCCCGCGTCGTTTTGCCCTCGGCCACGTCCACCAAGTAAGCAATCTGCTGGAAGGTGAAGAAGGAGATGCCAATGGGCAACAGGATGTCCTGCATCGGCAGCGACAGCCCGCCCAGGGCGTTCAGGCCGGACAGCAGCAGGTTGAAGTACTTGTAGTACGCGATGAGGGACAGGTTCGTGCCCACACCGATCCACAGCAGCCAGCGCTTGCGCGGGTTTTGGCCGGGGCCGTCCAAGCCCATCGACACGGCGTAGTTGAACGCCAGCGACAGGCCCAGCAGCACCAGGAACACCGGCATCGTCCAGCCGTAGAACAGCAGCGAGGCCAGCACCAGCGTGAGCTTGGCGTGCCGCGGCGCCCAGCGCGCGACGCCGGCGTACACGGCCAGCAGCACGAGCATGAACACCAAAAAGGCGTGGGACGAAAAAACCATGGTCGCGTTCGGTCAGCGAAGCGCAGCGCCTGCGATGGGCGGCGGGCGACGTTGCGGTGTCGGGCTCACTCGGTCCAGTGCTGGGCCACCCACGGTGTGGGCTTCATGCCGCTCAGGGCCTTGTTGCGCCGGCCGGCGATGGCGTCTGGGGGGTTCACTTCGCCGTGGAAGATCACGATGCGGCAGCCGGGCGGAATGGTGGCCTCTTGCCAGAAGCTGAACGGCCAGCGCGGCAGGCATTGGTACTTGAAGCTGGCGCACCACTCTTTGGGCCAGTACACCAACTTGCCCTGGTCGTGCAGGTAGTGGCTCAGGTACTCCTGCTCGTTGCGGTGCTTGCGGCGCACCTCGGCCTGGTGGGCCACGAAGTGGTCCAGCATGTCAACGTGGGCGCCCAGGGTGAAGCGGTAGACCGACGAGTTGCCGGTCACGCGCCAAGGGCGCTTCCAGTCCTTGATGATCGGGAACTCGCCCGGGAACTCGAAGAAGGGCGTGATGTCGTCCACGATGACCACGTCCAGGTCCAAGAACAAGGCCTGGCCCTTCAGGCCGTAGAGGTCGGCCTGGTAGCTGTTGAGCTTGCGCCAGCCGCCGTCGAAATGGCTCGCTTGCAGTTGGAGTTCGGGCAGTGGGAAGCACTCGACCTCCGAGCGCACCCCTTTCACATCGTCGGTGAAGCACACGAAGCGGAAGGGCCCCGTCAGGTGGCGCTTGACCATGCCGTAGAGGCGGTTCACGTACTCGGGGCCGTACTTGGTGCCCCACTTCATGCAAATGACGAAGCGGTCGCCAGTCTTGTCGGTCATCAAAGTTCCTCCACGGGGCGGGGTGGGAAGCTGTCCCAGCTCAGGCAGCCCGGGCATTGCCAGAAATAGTGCGCGGCTTCGAATCCACAGGCCGCGCAGCGGTGGCGCAGCAAGGGCTTGGCGGCCACGTCGATGGCCTTCATCACGCCCGGCGCCACGGGCTCGCCCTGCAAGGCCAGCAGTTGGCGCGCCGCGTTGAGCGAGGGCACGCGCTGCAGGTGCGCAGAAAGGCGCTCGGCGGCGTGCTCGGGCTGCAGGCGGTTCCATGCCAACAGCAGCGCGAGGGCGGGTTCTTGGGCGTAGCGGGCCTGCAGGGCGGCGATGGCGTCGTCCTGGCGCCCGGCCGCTTCGGCCGCCTGGGCGTAGTCCTGCGCCACCAAGTTGAAGGCCTGTGGGTTGGCGACGAGCAGGGCCTCAAACGCGGCCATCGCCGCCGGCGCATCACCGGCTTGAAGGGCCCACTGACCGGCCAGCACCCGGGCCCGGGCATGGCCCGGTGCCAAGTCGGTGGCTTGGTTCAGCAGGGCGTGCGCTTGTTCTGCATTGCCGCTGCTCTTGGCGGCTAGGGCCAACTCGCACAGGTACTGCGCCCGGCGCGTCGCGAAGCTGCCGGCACCGCGCGTTTCCAGCGACGCCGCCACTTCGGCGGCGCGGGCCCAGTCGCGGCTTCGCTCGTACAGGCTGAGCAAGGCCAGCTCGGATTCGAGGGCGTAGGCCGTGCCGGCCAGCGCCCGGTAGGCGGCTTCCGCGCGGTCGAACAAGCCGGCCTTGAAAAAGTCCTGGGCCAAGGCGTGTTGGGCGCGTGCGCGCTCGGCCGCGGGCAAGTCGCCCCGGGCCAGCAAGTGCTCGTGCACGCGAACGGCGCGCTCGGTCTCGCCGCGCCGGCGGAACAGGTTGCCCAGCGCGAAGTGCAGTTCTGCCGTATCGGGATCGTGCTGCACCGCTTCGATGAACGCGTCGATGGCCTTGTCGTGCTGCTCGTTGAGCAGCAGGTTCAGGCCCTTGAAGTAGCTCTGCGGTGCGTCGCGCGGGTCGCGCTTGGCCTGTCGCAAGTCCAAGCGGGAGGCCAGCCAGCCCAGGGCGAAGGCGGCCGGGATGATGAGCAGCAGCCAGCGAAGGTCAAAGGCCATCGCGGATCACCGAAGGGGGAGAGGGCGTCGCGGGTGCGTCGGGGCTCACGGCACTGACCTGTTGCCGGGCGCGCCGACGGTGGCGCCACCAGGCGGGCACCATGGCCAAGATGCCGAAGGCCGCCCCCAGGCCGAAGGCCGCCAAGACGACGATCACCAGCGGGCTCTGCCATTGGTGGCCGAAGAACCAGTGGACGGTCACGTCCTGCAGGTTGTTCAGCGCAAAGGCGAACAGGGTGAAGAAAAGAAAGGCCCGAACGAGCCAGGTCAGCAAGCGCATGGCCGCATTCTCGGCGGCGCGCCGTCAGTCGGCGCTGGGGCTGGTTTGGCCCAGGTGCTCAACGGCCTCGCGCAGCGCCTTGCCGGCCTTGAAGTGCGGCACGCGCTTTTCTGGGATGGGCACCTGTTCGCCGGTGCGCGGGTTGCGGCCCATGCGCGGCGGGCGACGGCTTACGCTGAAGCTGCCGAAGCCGCGAATTTCGATCCGGTGGCCCCGCGCCAGGGCGTCGCTCATCGCGTCCAGCAGGGTCTTCACGGCGAACTCGATGTCGCGTTGTGGGATCTGCGGGAATCGCTCGGTGAGCAGGGTGACGAGGTCAGAGCGGGTCATGGCGGGCGTCGGAAGAAAAAGGCCCGCTGCCGGAGGCGACAGCGGGCCTTGCAGGATAGCGCCCCCCGGCCTGGGCCGAGGGGGGGCGAGGCGTGCTTAGTTGCCGCCCTTGTCCAGCTTGGCGCGCAGCAGGGCGCCCAGGCTGGTGGTGCCGGCGTTTTCACGCTCGGACGTGGCCGACAGGGCCTTCATGGCTTCTTGGGAGTCGGCGTCGTCCTTGGCCTTGATGGACAACTTGATCGAGCGCGACTTGCGGTCGATGTTGATGACCAACACGGTGACTTCGTCGCCTTCCTTCAGCACGTTGCGAGCGTCTTCGACGCGGTCGCGGCTGATTTCGCTGGCGGGCAGGTAGCCGATGATTTCGTCGGCCAACTCGATCTCAGCGCCACGCGGGTCCACGGTCTTGACCTTGCCGGTCACGGTGGCGCCACGGTCGTTCACCGAGGTGTAGTTGGTGAACGGGTCGCTGTCCATCTGCTTGATGCCCAGCGAGATGCGCTCGCGCTCGACGTCCACGGCCAACACGATGGCCTCGACTTCTTGGCCCTTCTTGAAGTTGCGCACGGCGGCTTCGCCGGTTTCGTTCCAAGACAGGTCGCTCAGGTGCACCAAGCCATCGATGCCAGCGGCCAGGCCGATGAAGATGCCGAAGTCGGTGATCGACTTGATCGGGCCCTTGACCTTGTCGCCGCGCTTGAAGTTCTCGGCGAACTCTTCCCACGGGTTGGCGCGGCACTGCTTCATGCCCAGGCTGATGCGGCGCTTGTCTTCGTCGATTTCCAGGACCATGACTTCGACTTCCTGGCCCAAGGTGACGACCTTGGCGGGAGCGACGTTCTTGTTGGTCCAGTCCATCTCGGAGACGTGCACCAGGCCTTCGATGCCGGGTTCGATCTCGACGAACGCGCCGTAGTCGGCGATGTTCGTGACCTTGCCGAACAGGCGGGTGCTGTTCGGGTAGCGGCGGGCCACGCCCATCCAGGGGTCGTCGCCCAGTTGCTTCAGGCCCAGCGAGACGCGGTTCTTCTCGGCGTCGAACTTCAGGACCTTGGCGGTCAGTTCTTGACCCACCGTCACCACTTCGCTCGGGTGGCGGACACGGCGCCAGGCCATGTCGGTGATGTGCAGCAGGCCGTCGATGCCGCCCAGGTCCACGAACGCGCCGTACTCGGTGATGTTCTTGACCACGCCATTGACGATGGCGCCTTCGGACAGGGTCTCGAGCAACTTGGCGCGCTCTTCACCCATCGAGGCCTCGACCACGGCACGGCGCGACAGCACGACGTTGTTGCGCTTGCGGTCCAGCTTGATGACCTTGAATTCCATGGTCTTGCCCTCGAACGGGGACAAGTCCTTGACCGGGCGGGTGTCGATCAGCGAACCCGGCAGGAAGGCGCGGATGCCATTGACCATGACCGTCAGGCCGCCCTTGACCTTGCCGCTGACCGTGCCGGTGACGAAGTCGCCCGACTCCAGGGCGGTTTCCAGGCTCAGCCACGAGGCCAAACGCTTGGCCTTGTCGCGGCTCAGGATCGTGTCGCCATAGCCGTTTTCAACGGCGTCCACGGCCACGGACACGAAGTCGCCCACTTGGACTTCGAGTTCGCCTTGGTCGTTCTTGAACTCTTCGAGCGGCACGTAGGCTTCGCTCTTGAGGCCGGCGTTGACCACCACGAAGTTGTGTTCGATGCGAACGACTTCGGCCGAAACGACTTCGCCAGAGCGCATGTTGGCGCGCTGCAGCGACTCTTCGAACATCGCGGCAAAGGAATCGACCGCGGCGGCGGTTTGGGTTTGGTTCATGGATGACTTTCAAGTCCGGCCGACACAGTGACGGTGCACCGAGCCACCGGGGTGGTTGCACAGGCGGGAGGCGCCTGAGGGTTGGTCGAACCCGCTGGGTTGCAACGGGCTGCGAAAGGGCCGTGGCAAGCGCCGCGACCCGGGAACGAAAAAACTCAGAACGGCCGCTGATCGGCCCACCAAGCCAGCACCTGGTCCACCGAGGCTTCGATGGTCAGGTCCGAGTTGTCGAGCAATCGAGCGTCTTGCGCTGGCTTCAAGGGGGAGGCACTGCGGGTTTTGTCCCGCAGGTCTCGCGCCTCAAGGTCGGCGAGCAAGCCCTCGATATTAGCCGAAACGCCCTTGAAAATCAATTGCTTGTGGCGCCGCTGCGCGCGTTGGGCGGCGCTGGCGGTCAGGAACACCTTGAGGGGGGCGTCGGGAAAGATCGCCGTTCCCATGTCGCGCCCATCGGCCACCAGCCCTGGGACCCGGCGGAAGCCGAGTTGCAGGGCGTGCAGCGCTTGTCGGACCGCTGGCAGCGCCGCGACCGTGGAAGCGCCCAAACCAACCGCTTCTTGGCGCAGCGCCTCGGTGACGTTTTCCTCGCCCAAGTACACCTGACCGCCGGCGAAGCGCAAGGGCAGCGTGGCGGCCAGGGGGGCCACGGCTGCCTCGTCGTTCAGGTCCAAGCCCGCTTGCAAGGCCGCCCAGGCCGTGGCGCGGTAGAGCGCGCCAGAGTCCAGCACCCAAAACCCCAAGGCTTGGGCCAATTCGTCGGCCAAGGTGCCTTTGCCTGAGGCCGTAGGCCCGTCGATGCAGATGACGGGCACGTCGGCGGCATCGGCTTGCACCAAACCGAAGAAGGTTTCGAAGTAGTCGGGGTAGGTCTTGGCGACACAGGCCGGGTCTTCGATGCGGACCGGCGCAGCCCCGTGTCCTCCCAAAGGGTTCAACGCGGCCAGCGAGAAGCACATGGCCATGCGATGGTCGTCGTACGTGCGGATGCTCGCCGGTCGCCACTCGCGCAGGGGCTCCACGCGAATCCAGTCCGGCCCCTCGTCGACCGTCGCCCCGAGTTTGCGAAGTTCGGTCGCCATGGCGGCAATGCGATCGGTCTCTTTGACGCGCCAACTGCCGATGCCGGTCAGCTTGCTGGGGCCATCGGCAAACAAGGCCATGACCGCCAGGGTCATGGCGGCGTCGGGAATTGCGATGCAGTCCCACTCGATGCCGCGCAAGGGCCAGCGGCCGCGTTGCACCAGCAGCGCGTTGGGCTCCAGGCGGATGTCGGCCCCCATCGCCGCAGCGGCATCGGCAAATCGAACATCGCCCTGCAGCGCATCGCTGCCCACGCCCTCGATGCGAAGGGGCTCCCCCAAGGCCGCCAAGGCCCCCAAGGCGATGAAGTACGAGGCCGCTGAGGCATCGCCTTCGACGTGAATGCGCCCCGGCGACTGCAAGCGACTGCCTGCCGGGATGGTGAACCGTTGCCAGCCGTCCCGCTGCACCCGCACGCCGAAACGCCCCAGCAGGGCCAGGGTGATGTCGATGTAGGGCTTGGAGATCAACTCTCCTTCCACCTCGACCACCACGTCGCGCTGGGCCACCAGAGGCAGGGCCATCAGCAGCGCGGTCAGGAACTGACTGGACACGTCGCCCCGCACGCGGACCGGGGTGTCCAAGTGCAGGGAACTGGGTCCTGTGAGGCGCAAGGGGGGGTAGCCGGCTTGCGCCAAACAGTCGACCTGGCAACCCAGGCCACGCAGGGCGTCCACGAGGTCGCGAATCGGCCGCTCGTGCATGCGGGGCACGCCCCGCAATTGGTAGTCGCCGCCGTACCGGGCGGCCATCAGCGCAAGTGCAGCCGCGAGGGGGCGCATGGCCGTGCCTGCGTTGCCCAAAAAGAGATCGGCCTGCGCCTGCGGGACGCGCCCGCCCATGCCATCGACCGTGACGGTGTCGCCGTCTCGCGTCCATTGCACGCCCAGCGTGCGCAGCGACTCGAGCATGACCTGGGTGTCGTCGGCTGCCAGCAGGCCATGGATCTCGGTCCGGCCTTCGGCCAAGGCCGCCATCAGCAAGATGCGGTTGGAAATGCTCTTCGAGCCGGGCAGCGTGACCGTGCCGAGGGCCGCCCGCAGGGGCGGGAGGTCGAGAAAGGGAATGTTGAACATCAGAACTTGGAACTGGGCTCGCCGTCGTCCACGTTGGTGAAGACTGGGGTCCAGGTGTTGCGCGTGGCGCTGATCGGCTTGAGCAAGGCCTCCAGGGCCGGGGCGTCTTGGGTCTGCAATAGGCCCTCCAGGCGGTCGAGCGACATGCGGAAGCGCTGCGCCTGGTGCAGCACCTCCTCGCGGTTGGCCAGCAAGATGTCGCGCCAGATGGCGGGGTCGCTGCCGGCGATGCGGGTGAAGTCTCGGAAGCCCGAACCCGCCAGTTCCATGTACTCGCGGCCCGAGGGCTGGCGCATGATGCCCTGCATGTAGGCGAACGCGAGCAAGTGCGGCAGGTGGCTCACGGCGGCGTAGGCGGCGTCGTGGTTCTCCGGCGTCATGCGCAGCACCTTGCAGCCCAGCGCCGCCCAGGTGGCTGCCGCCCGCTGGACCAAGGCATGGTCGTTGTCGGGCAAGGGGGTCAACACCACCTGCTTGCCTTGGAAGAGCAGGGCATCGGCGTGCTGCACGCCCGAGTGCTCCTTGCCGGCAATGGGGTGCACGGGCACGAAGTTGGCGGCCAAGTCGCCCAGCACACGCTGTGCGGCCAGTGCGACATCGGCCTTGGTGGAGCCCACGTCCATGAACAGGACCCCAGGAGCGACCAGGTGGCGAATCGCGCGAAGGGTCGCCTCGGTGGCGGCCACGGGCACGGCGATGAGCACGATGTCCGATCCCGACACGGCCAACAGGGCGGACTCCGCGGCCACGTCGATCACCCCCATCTTCTTGGCCAACTCAGTCGTCGAGGGCGACTTGCTGTAGCCCACGACCCGCTTGACGAGGCCCGCTCGCTTCATGGCCAGCGCGAACGACCCGCCAATCAGCCCGCAGCCAATGATGCCGAGTTGTTGGAATTGCGGACGGGTCAGGCGGGCCATGGGCAGAGTTGGGTGGCGGGTCAATGCGTGTCCAGAGGATACGTGCCCAAAACTTTGAAAAACGCGCAGCAGTCCCGCAGCGCCTGCAGCGCTTGCGCCACGTGGGGCTCGTCGGGGTGCCCTTGCAGGTCGATGTAGAAGTAGTACTCCCACTGGCCACCCGATCGCGCGGGCCGCGACTCGAACCGCGTCATGGAGACCCCATGTTCCTTCAAGGGCACCACGAGGTCGTGCAATGCACCAGGACGGTTGCGGACGGACACGACCAAGCTGGTGCAGTCCCGGCCGCTGGCGCGCGGGCTGGGGTGCTTGTCGGGCTGGGTCAGCACCGCGAACCGGGTGCGATTGTGAGCGTCGTCCTGGATGGCAGGTGCAACCACGTGCAAGCCGTATTCGCTACCGGCACGGGTGCTGGCGATGGCCGCCAGACTGGTGTCCTGCGCCGCCATCCGGGCGCCCTCGGCGTTGCTCGCCACCGGTCGCCGTTCGGCGTGTGGCAGGTGCGTGGACAGCCAAGCGTGGCACTGCGCCAGGGCCTGGGGATGCGCGCACACGGCCTGGATGCCGTCCATGGAATCTTGGGCCCGAAGCAGGTTGTGCCGCACGAACAAGCTGGTCTCGCCGATGATGAACAACGGGGTGCTCAACAACAGGTCCAGCGTGCGCGCCACGCCGCCTTCGGTGGAGTTCTCGACGGGCACCAAGCCGAAGTCGGCGGCCCCCGCGCTGGTGACGCGAAACACTTCGTCGATGCTGGCGCAGGGCACGCGCACGATGCTGCTGCCGAAGTAGCCCAGCGCTGCTTGTTCGCTGAAGGTGCCCGCGGGCCCCAAGAAGGCGACCCGCGTGGGCGTTTCCAGGGCCCGGCAAGCGCTCATGATCTCGCGCCAAATCGGGGCGATGTTGTCGCTCAGCAGGGGGCCCGTGTTGACCGACTTCAGGCCGGCGATGACCGCTGCCTCTCGCTCGGGACGGAACACGATGGCGCCTTGGCGTCGCTTGATCTCACCGACCTCTTGGGCATACCCCGCCCGCCGGTTGAGCATGGCCAGCAGTTCCCGATCCAGGGCGTCGATTTTTGTGCGCAGGGCCAATAGCGCGGCGTCGTCTTGCGGGGCGAGGGGGTCAGCCATGGCGGTGTTCGAAGTCCTTCATGAATCCCACCAAGGCTTCGACCCCTGCCAATGGCATGGCGTTGTAGAGCGAGGCGCGCAAGCCACCCTTGCTCTTGTGGCCCTTCAGCTGGAGCAGTCCGGCGGCCTTGGCTTCGGTCAGGAAGATACCCGTCAGTTCTTCGCGGCGCAGGAAGAAGGGGACGTTCATGCGCGAACGCGCGGCGGCGGCGACGCGGTTGCTGTACAGCCCCGAGCCGTCGATGGCCCCATAAAGCAATTGCGCTTTGTCGAGGTTGTGCCGTTCGATGGCGGCCAGACCGCGCAGTCCGGCGTACTCGAACTGCAGGGCCCACTCGAACACGAGCCCCGCCATGTAAATGGCGTACGTTGGCGGCGTGTTGAACATCGAACCTTCGCGCGCCACCCGCGAGAACTCGAATGCGCTGGGGCACAAGGCGTGGGCCTCGCCCAAAAGGCTGCGTCGGACGTAGACCAGCGTCAGCCCCGCAGGTCCGATGTTCTTTTGGGCGCCGCCAAAGGCCAGCCCAATGCGGGACCAATCGAACGGGCGCGAGAGTTGATTGGACGAGCAATCCACCACCAAGGGGGCCCGGTAGCCCATGGCGGCAAGGTCCGGCAGGACCTGGAACTCGACCCCGTCGATGGTTTCGTTGCTGCACAGGTGCAGGTAGTCGGCGTCGTCTTGCAGGCGCCATGTCGACGGATCTGGTACCGAGAGATGGCCCTCGCCGCGGGTGTCAAACGCCGCAGACACCTGCGCGTACTTGGCCGCCTCCTGCGCACTCTTCGCCGACCAACTCCCGCTGATGCCCACGTCCACACGGCCCCGGCGGGCCAAGTTCAACGGCACGATGGCGTTCTCGGCCAAGGCGCCGCCCTGCATGAAGAGCACGGCGAAATCGTCGGGCACCTGCGCCAGCGCCCGGAGGTCCCGCTCCGTGCTCGCCATGATTTCGGCGAACTCGGCGCCGCGATGGCTCATTTCCATCACGCCCATGCCGCTGCCTCGCCAATCGCACATTTCGGCGGCAGCGCGCTCCAGCACGGGCAGGGGAAGGGCCGCAGGGCCCGCTGAGAAGTTGTACGGACGGCGCTGCGGCATCGGGTGGGCGGTCAGGGTTGCTTGGGGCTGGGGGCGTTGGGTGCGGGCAGGGCGGCGTTGACCAACTGCACCAGCTTTTGGTCCAAGGCCTTCAAGCGCGACTCAACATTGCCCTTGGTGTCTTTGGCGATGGCCTGCGCCATCGACTGGTTCAATTCCGGCCCCATCTGCGAGAAGCGCCGCATGGTGGGCGACTCCAAGACCTGCAAGATCTCTTTCAGTTCCGAAGCGCTGAACTTGGCTTCCAAGGCCGCGCCGTAGGTCTGGGCGGCGTGCTTGGCCCCGCTGGCCTTCAAACTCGGCTCCAACTCTCTGAGGGCGGCTTGGGCTTCCGCAACCATCGCGTTGCCCGTGGCTTCGCGCTTCTCGGCGGGGACCCGGGCCATGACCACCTGCTCGGCGCTGCGCAGCATCTGCTGCATCGGTCCCTGCACCAGGCCCAGCGCAAACTGCTCCATGGCCGGTTGCTGCAGCTTGACGATCTTGGCAACCAAGGCCTTCTTTTCGGCGTCAGCGCCTTGGGCCAAGGCCCAGCCAGCGGAAAACAGCAGGGTCGAGGCCAGGGCCAGCTTCAGTGACTTCATTCGGTGCTTTCGTCGGTGACTTCGGGCTCGGCACCGGCGTCGTTTTCTGCGATGCGCTGCAAGCCGCTGAGCTTGGCGCCATCGTCCAAGGCGATGAGGGTCACGCCCTGCGTGGCACGGCCCAACTCGCGGATCTCGGCGACCCGCGTCCGAACCAGCACGCCGGTATCGGTGATCAGCATGATCTCGTCGGCCGGGCGCACCAGGGTGGCGCCCACCACGCGGCCATTGCGCTCGCTTTGCTGGATGGCGATCATGCCCTTGGTACCCCGGCCATGGCGGGTGTACTCCGCAATGTTCGTGCGCTTGCCGTAGCCGTTCTCGGTGGCGGTCAACACGCTTTGGGTTTCGTCTTCGGCCACCAGCATGGCGATGACGCGCTGCCCTTCCTCCAACTGCATGCCCCTCACGCCACGCGCTTGGCGGCCCATGGCGCGAACGTCGTCCTCGTCAAAGCGAACCGCCTTGCCGCCATCGCTGAACAGCATCACGTCATGGCGCCCGTCGGTGAGCGCCGCGCCGATCAGCACATCGCCTTCGTCCAAGTCCACGGCAATGATGCCGGCCTTGCGCGGGTTGCTGAATTCGTTCAGGGCGGTCTTCTTGACCGTTCCCATGCCCGTGCACATGAAGATGTAGTGGTCTTCAGGGAAGGTGCGGAACTCGCCCGTCAGCGGCAGGACCACCGTGATCTTTTCTTCCGGCTGCAACGGGAACATGTTCACGATGGGGCGCCCGCGCGAGTTGCGGCTGCCTTGCGGCACTTCCCACACCTTGAGCCAGTACACCCGTCCCCGGTTGCTGAAGCACAGGATCCAGTCGTGCGTGTTCGCGATGAAGAGTTGATCGATCCAGTCGTCTTCTTTGGTGGCGGCGGCCTGCTTCCCCCGCCCGCCACGCCGTTGGGCGCGGTACTCGGCCAAGGCTTGGCTCTTGATGTAACCGGTGTGACTCAGTGTCACCACCATGTCGGTCGGCGTGATCAGGTCCTCCGTGCCCAGTTCCTGCGCATTGCGCTCAATCTGGCTGCGGCGAGCCCCCAGCTTCGTCTGGCCGAATTCTTGGCGCAGCGCCCCGAGCTCATCGGAGATGATGGTCGTGACGCGTTCCGGTCGGGCCAAGATGTCCAGCAGATCGGCGATCTGCGCCATCACGTCCTTGTACTCGCCGACGATCTTGTCCTGCTCCAAGCCCGTCAGGCGCTGCAGGCGCATCTGCAAGATCTCGTTGGCTTGCGTCTCGCTCAGGCGGTACAGCCCATCGGCCTGCAATCCAAAGTGGGCTTCAAGCCCGTCCGGGCGGTAAGCCGCGGCCCCACCAGGGTTCGCCCCTTCGGCGCGCGAGAGCATCTCGCGGACCAAACTGCTGTCCCAACTCCGGGTCATCAACTCGGCTTTGGCAATCGGCGGCGTCGGCGAGTTTTTGATGATTTGGATGAACTCGTCGATGTTCGCCAGTGCGACGGCCAAACCCTCCAGCACGTGGCCCCGCTCGCGCGCCTTGCGCAACTCGAAAACCGTGCGACGGGTGACCACCTCACGCCGGTGCTCTAGGAACACGGAAATCAGGTCCAGCAAGTTGCACAACTTGGGCTGCCCATCGATGAGCGCCACCATGTTGATGCCGAAGCTGTCTTGGAGCTGGGTCTGCTTGTAGAGGTTGTTCAGCACCACTTCGGGCACTTCACCGCGCTTCAGTTCGATGACGACGCGCATCCCCGATTTGTCGGACTCGTCCTGGATGTGGCTGATGCCCTCCAGCTTTTTCTCATGCACCAACTCGGCGATGCGTTCCAGCAGCGTCTTCTTGTTGACCTGGTAGGGGATCTCGTCAACGATGATCGCTTGACGCTGACCGCGGTCGATGTCCTCGAAATGGCATTTCGCGCGCATGACGACACGGCCTCGACCGGTGCGGTACCCCTCGCGCACGCCCTCCAGCCCGTAAATGATGCCCGCGGTCGGAAAGTCCGGAGCAGGGATGAAGGCCATCAAGTCATCGATGCTGGCGTCCGGGTGGCGCAGCAGATGCAAACAAGCGTCCACCACCTCGTTGAGGTTGTGCGGCGGAATGTTCGTGGCCATGCCCACCGCGATACCCGACGAACCGTTGACCAACAAATTGGGCAGTCGGGTGGGCAAAACCAGGGGCTCCTTTTCAGAGCCGTCGTAATTGGGGCCGAAATCAACTGTTTCCTTGTCGATATCGGCGAGCATTTCGTGCGCAATCTTGGAGAGACGAATCTCCGTGTAACGCATGGCAGCCGCGTTGTCGCCGTCGACCGAGCCGAAGTTGCCTTGCCCGTCCACCAGCATGTGCCGCAAGCTGAAATCCTGCGCCATGCGCACGATGGTGTCGTACACCGCACTGTCGCCGTGGGGGTGGTACTTACCGATCACGTCACCCACGATGCGGGCCGACTTCTTGTAAGGTCGGTTCCAGTCGTTGTTCAGTTCGTGCATCGCGAACAGCACGCGACGGTGAACGGGCTTGAGGCCGTCTCGCGCGTCGGGCAGTGCGCGGCCCACGATCACGCTCATGGCGTAATCGAGGTAAGAGCGCCGCATTTCCTCCTCGAGGCTGATGGGCAGGGTTTCTTTGGCGAACTGGGACGAGGTCATGCGGTTGGGCAACAGGCCTGGGAGGCGCGTGATGAATCGCGCGGACGGGTCGAGAAACGAGCGCGAGATTCTATGGGTCGCTCCGTGTCGTGCCCTTGCAACATGGACCTCCCCACGTCACGGGGCAACCGCACAATGCATCGGTGGAAAGCCCCATGCCAGAATCTTCCCGTCAACGGAAGCCCGCCTGCGCTTGGGCATCCCTTGAGGTTTTTGCAGACCCATCATTGCGCAGGCAACTGCGGCGTCCTTGAGAGGAGAAATATGAAGAAACTGACCCGTTTGGCTTCGATGCTGGTTCTGGCATCCCTGGCCACGACCGCGGCTGTCGCGCAAGTGAAGGTTGGCGGCGACAACTGGCGTGCCACCGACGGCACCGTTTGGAAAAACGGCACCAACGAGTACTGCTGGCGCGACAACTACTGGACTCCCGCGACTGCGGCCGTGGATTGCGATGGCGCCCTGAAGCCGAAGCCGCCCGAGGCCCCGAAGCCCGTGGCCCCGCCGGTTGCGCCGCCTGCGCCGCCGAAGCCCGTTCAGCCGCCCCCGCCTCCGCCGAAGCCGACCGTGGAAAAGGTCAACTTTGCGGCCGACGCCTTCTTTGACTTCGACAAGGCCGTTCTCAAGCCCGAAGGCAAGGCAAAGCTGGACGATCTGACCAGCAAGATGGGCGCCATCACGCTGGAAGTGATCATCGCTGTGGGTCACACCGACAGCGTGGGTTCGGACGAGTACAACCAGAAACTGTCGGCTCGCCGCTCCGAGGCCGTCAAGGCCTACTTGGTGAGCAAGGGCATCGACGTGAACCGCGTGTACACGGAAGGCAAGGGCGAGAAGAGTCCGGTCGCCGACAACAGCACCAAGGAAGGTCGCGCGAAGAACCGTCGCGTGGAAATCGAGGTCGTTGGCACCCGCTCCGTCAAGAAGTAATCGGCGAACCCCAGGTTCCCTGCTAGCCCCGCCTCGGCGGGGCTTTTTCTTGTCTGCTGGTTCCAAGGAACCGTTCGCTTCGAAAAACAAAAAGGGGCGCCCCTGGTGGGGCGCCCCTCATGACGCGGCCGACGCTGCGGTCAGACCCGCTTGCGGTATTCGTTGGTGCGGGTGTCGATTTCGATGTTATCGCCCTGGGCCACAAAAATGGGCACCATGATCTCGAAGCCCGTGGCAATCTTGGCCGGCTTCAGGACTTTGCCCGACGTGTCGCCCTTGACGGCGGGTTCCGTCCACGTGACTTCGCGCACCACGCTGGTGGGCAGTTCCACGCTGATGGCTTTGCCGTCGTAGAACACCACTTCCAACTCCATGCCGTCTTGCAAGTAGTTGATGGCATCGCCCATGTTCTCGGCTTCCACTTCGTACTGGTTGTACTCGGAGTCCATGCAGACGTACATCGGATCGGCAAAGTAGGAGTAAGTGCACTCCTTCTTGTCCAGGATGATCTGGTCCATCTTGTCGTCGGCCTTGAACACCACTTCGGTGCCCGAGTTGTTCAGCAGGCTCTTGAGCTTCATGCGCACCGTGGCGGCGTTGCGGCCGCCACGGCTGTATTCGGTCTTCAGCACGACCATCGGGTCCTTGCCTTGCATGATGACGTTGCCGGCGCGGATTTCCTGGGCGATTTTCATGGGGGTTGCCTTCGGTTGGAGGGCGCTGGCGGCGGTCGGTTCCCGAAAGTGTTTCGGGCGTCGCAGGCGCAAAGCCCTCAATTATAGCCAATGCTCGCGGGTCTCTAGGGGTTCTCCCGCGCCCACGTCATGAGCGTGGCGGCCAGGTCGGGCCATCCGGCCAGTTGTTGTCGCCATTTCAGGGCGTGCGAGGCTCCGTCCTGCTCTAGGCCGTCGTCGCGATTGAGGGCCAACTGCTCCGGTGCTGACAGCCCATTCCAGGCGCGCCAGGTGGCTCTCCATCGCGCGCTCTCTGTGGACGGTACGCCCTCCAGCCACCGGTCCAGGAACGCCTCCAGCTTGGGGCCGTGGCTGCCGTCGTCCTGCCGGTAGATGTGCCACAGCCAAGGCTTCCCGGCCCACTGTGCGCGAACGAAGGAGTCCTCGCCGCGCACTACGTTCAGGTCGCACCTTTGCAGCAATGCGTCGTAGCCGTGCTGGTCCAGCCATGGCAAGGGGGTCAAGCGGATGCGACGGCGTTGCGCTTCGTCCAGGGTTTCCCACGCTGCAAGCGCCGCCCTTTGTGAGGCGTCGCCGCCGGTCACCCAAACCTGGGTCGGACGATCGGCGAGCCGGTGAAACAGCGCCCCGATGGGGGCGTGCGGGTAGCAAAACAAGCTGACTTGTCGGCTCCCCGGTGCATCCGTGTCGCCGGACGGGATGGGGGTGGAGCGCGGTGAATCGAGCTCCGCCCCACCGACCATGGATGTCAACAGGCCTCCCGTCTTCGGACCAAACCCTGGGTAGCAGAAGCGTTTGCGAAGCCCCTTGGCGGGCCCGCTCATGACCGGCGAAGGCAGTCCATGGGTGCGTTCGACCCAGGGTTCTGCACTCAGGTACTCCAGGTTGATCCATGCCTTTGGCGGGGCTACCGCGAGCGAAGCTTCAACGGACTCGGGCAAGTGGCATCCAAACGCCTCCACCACGACTTGATGAGGCGTTGGCGGGTGCCATTCGATGCCGGGCCAGGCGTGTGCCCAAGACCGTTCGCGGTCGTTCGCGGCCATCCATTTCAAGGCCGCGGGGTCATCGATCCACAAGCGCACGCGCTCTCCACGGGCATCCAGGTGTCGAGCCAACCTCAGGCAAACGCCCAAATCCCCGTGGTTGTCGATCACTCGACAGAACACATCCCATTGCAAGCTGTACGTGCAGTCCATCGCGGCATTATTCAGACGCCCCCGCACAATGAACGACATGCCCACTGCCCAATCAAATAGCACGTCGCCATCTGACCCCGAAGCCCAGCGCGACCCGTCGTGCCGATCGGAGCAGGCTGACCAAGTGGGGGAGCAGGCTCTCAAGGCCTGGGCCGACCTGCGGCAAGCCGCGGCCGAGCAAGAGGCGGCCGCCGTGGCAGGCTTGGAGGCGCAAGCCAGTACCGTCCGGGAACGACTGCTGGTTGAGGTGGCTGCCTTGCCTCAATTGCCAGGGGTGTACCGATATTTCGACGCCAAGGATCAGATCCTGTACGTCGGCAAGGCCAAGATGCTCAAGCGGCGGGTGTCGAGCTATTTCCAACGGGACCACGGAGGCACGCGCATCGGCATGATGGTTGCCCGCATCGCGCGCTTGGAAACCACCGTCGTTCGGACCGAAGCCGAAGCCCTGCTCCTTGAGAACACGCTCATCAAGCAGCTCAATCCGCGCTTCAATATCCTGTTCCGGGACGACAAGAGCTACCCCTATTTGCGCCTCTCCCCACATCGGTTCCCAAGAGTGAGCTACTACCGGGGTGGGGTTGACAAGAAGGGGCGGTACTTTGGCCCCTACCCCAATGGTGGGGCGGTCCGACAGACCATCGAGTTGGTCCAGCGGGTGTTCAAGCTGCGAACTTGCGAAGACGCGGTCTTCAATCACCGTTCCCGTCCGTGCCTCTTGCACCAGATCCGACGCTGCACGGCGCCTTGCGTGGGTTTGATCCAGCCGGAGGCCTACTCGGCCGATGTGGCGCAGGCCGAGTCGTTCCTCCGGGGTCAAACGGACGAGGTGCTGCAGGGGCTGCAGGGTCGGATGCTGGCCCATGCCGAGGCCTTGGAGTTCGAGAAGGCTGCCGATTTGCGAGACCAGATTGCTGCGTTGTCGCAGGTGCTTCAGCAGCAGGTGGTGGAGGCCAGCAGCGCCACCGGTGGCGAACGCGACGTCGACGTATTGGCCGTTCGGGTCAAAGGCGGTCGCGCTTGCGTCAACTTGGCGATGGTGCGGGGAGGCCGGCACCTGGGAGACCGGGCCTTCTTCCCGAGCCATGTCGAGGACGCCACAGGTGACCCCGAACGACCGGCGCAAGAGGTGGCTCAGCAGGTGCTCGAGGCCTTCATGGCGCAGCACTACGGCGGGGAGGTGAGTCCGCCACCGCTGGTGTTGGTGAGTCACGCCGTTGAAGATGACCTCGTCGCACTCTTGGCCGCCCCCACAGGCCGCCGGGTGACGGTGCAAGACCAGCCTCGAGGACAGCGGCGCATCTGGTTGGACTTGTGCATCCAAGGGGCGGAGTTGGCCCTTGGGCGCTTGTTGGCCGAGGAGGGCTCGCAACAAGCAAGAACCCGGGCTCTGGCCGATGCGCTGGGGTGGGATGCGGAGCAGGACTTGGGGCGATTGCGGATCGAGTGCTTCGACATCAGTCACACGGCCGGCGAGGCCACCGTGGCATCGTGCGTGGTCTTCGAGCAGCACGCCATGCAAAGCAGCCAGTACCGTCGCTACAACATCGAGGGCATCACGGGAGGCGATGACTATGCCGCGATGCGTCAGGTCTTGTTGCGCCGCTATGGTCGCTTGGCAGAGCAGGGAGACGGCGCGCGGTGGCCTGACGTCGTGCTGATCGACGGCGGCAAGGGCCAAGTGGGGGTCGCTGCCGAGGTTTTTGAGAGTTTGGGGGCGGATGCCTCGCGCTTGGTGGGCGTCGAGAAGGGAGAGGGGCGCAAAGTGGGCTTGGAAGAGTTGGTCTTCGCCGACGGGCGTCCCAAGCTCAGCCTCGGGGCCACCTCTGCGGCCCTGATGCTGGTGGCGGAGATCCGCGATGAGGCCCACCGCTTTGCGATCACAGGGATGAGGGCAAGGCGGGCCAGTGCGCGGCTGCAAAGCTCTCGTTTGGAGGATCTGCCTGGGATCGGCCCACGCAAGCGTGCTGCTTTGATGCAGCGCTTTGGCGGCTTGAAAGGGGTGGCGGCGGCCAGCGTGGAGGAACTGAGCAGCGTGAAAGGCATCTCCAAAGACTTGGCGCAGGAGATTTACCGTGCGTTTCGTTGAATTCAAACCGGGACGGGTCGTGAAGTGCGCATTGGCGTGCCTAACGGTCGCACTCGCATTGGTCGGGTGCAGCGGTCCTGCGCCCGTCAGTGCGCCGCCTGCACCCGCGGCCCCTCGGCCAGGGGCGTCATCCGCGCCCCCCTCGTCTCTGGGAGTGGCGCCCGCGCCGGCATTGCGCAGCCAACAGGCGTTGGAGCGCTACGCGGCACAGCGCCTGGCCGAGCAAAATGCCGATCGGGTGTACTTGGGCAAGCCGCCCGACATCCTCCTCGCCGTACCTGTGCTGCGCGTGGACTTGCATGCCGACGGCACGGTGCGTCGCATCACCGTGCTCCGCGAACCGCGACAAGCCAAAGACACCGTGCAGTTGGCCATTGCAGCGGTCCACCGCGGCGCCCCATACGGGGACCTGTCCCGAATGCCGGAACCCAGAATGTTTGTTGAAACGTTCTTGTTCGACGAGGCCCGTCGTTTCAAGCCGCGAGGTCTGCAGTAAGGCGCGCGCACAATCTCGAACATGTTCTTCACCATCCCCACGCTGTTGACCTGGGCCAGGATCGTGGCCATTCCGCTGATCGCGGGGGTCTTCCACCTGCCCTTGGGGCCCGACGTCAAAAACCTGATGGCAACGGTCCTGTTCGTTGCCGTGGCACTGACGGATTGGCTGGATGGCTATTTGGCTCGCCGGCTGAACCAGTCTTCCGCGTTCGGTGCTTTCTTGGATCCTGTGGCCGACAAGTTCCTGGTGTGTGCCTCCCTGCTGGTGCTGTTGGAGCAGGGGCGATTGGGCAGCCTTGGCGCCTTGTTCGCGCTCGTGATCATCGGGCGCGAAATCGCCATCAGTGCCCTTCGCGAATGGATGGCCCAGTTGGGCGCATCGGCCAGTGTGGCGGTTCACATGGTGGGCAAACTGAAGACAACTGCGCAGATGGTTGCCATCCCCTTTTTGCTGTACGACGGCCTGTTGTTCGGCGTCATCCCCACCCGAGCCTGGGGCCTTTGGCTGTTGGCCGGTGCCGTCGTGTTGACGGTGTGGTCGATGGTGTACTACTTGCGCAAGGCCCTGCCAGAGATTCGAGCCCGGGCGCGCTGATGTGGCGATCGGGTCAGCGTTTGTGCCTGCCCTGATCGCTCAAGACGGCGCCTAGAATTCGCGCCCTTCCGCCTGCCGCGATCGGCCAGGCCGGGTGCCCAACAAGAGAGGAATCGCCGTGAACAAGACCGAAATGATTGAACACATTGCCAAGCAAGCTGACATTTCCAAGGCGGCCGCCCAGCGCGCCCTGGAAGCGTTCGTCGGTGGCGTGCGCACGACGCTGAAGAAGAACGGCACCGTGTCGCTGCTGGGCTTCGGCAGCTTCAGTGTGGTCAAGCGCAAGGCCCGCACCGGCCTGAACCCCAAGACCAAAGAACCGATGAAGATCAAGGCCAGCAAGTCGCCGAAGTTCAAGCCGGGCAAAGGTTTGAAGGACGCGCTCAACTGAAGCCCTGGGTGCTTAGCTCAGTTGGTAGAGCGGCGCCCTTACAAGGCGTAGGTCAGCGGTTCGAGCCCGTTAGCACCCACCATTCGGCCGGTTGACCAAGGCCACCTAAAATTCCTAATCGGTCCAAAGGCGAACGTCAGTTCGCCTTTTTGTTGTCGCCACCGGCATGTGCTGGTGGATCTGAGGAACTTGCATGTTTGAGTTTGTGCGTGCCAACACCCGTTGGCTGATGGGGGGGCTGCTTTCCTTGCTGGTGGTGGCTTTCGTGGCTCCCACCGGGTACAGCAGCTTCATGGAGGCATCCGGAGCGTCGGTGGCGTCGGTGGACGGTCACGGCATCACGCAAGCCGAGTGGGACGCCGAGCATCGCAAGTTCACCGAACGGCAGCGCGAGCGTGATCCGCGCGTCGATCCCAAGGTTTTGGATTCGGACGAGGGCAAGATGCGCTCGCTGCAATCGCTGGTGGACCAACGTGCACTGGCCGCCGCGGCGACGGGGCAATTGCTGGTGGTGGACGATGCGCGGGTCAAGGCCATGTTCGATCGCGATCCGCAGTTGTCTTCGTCGTACCGGACGCCCGATGGCAAGCTCAACACTGCCATCCTGGCGGCGCAGGGATTGACCGAGCAAGGGTTCGTGCAATTGCTGCGCAAGGACATCCAAATGCGGCAGATCCTCGCGCCTGTCTCGGTGCCGGCGGCCCCCGAGCAAGGTGGCACCAAGCTGGGCGACTTGGCCCATGTGGCGTTGCTACAGCAGCGTGAGGTGCGTTGGCAAAAGTTCGTGGCGGACGGCTTCGCCGCCCAAGTGCAAGTCAGCGACGAAGATGTCGCCGCGTACTACAAACAGGCCGACACGCAAAAGCGTTGGCTTCGGCCGGAGTCGGCGGACGTGGAGTACCTGGTGTTGGACGCCAACGCCCTGAAAGCAAAAGTCTCGGTGAGTGATGCCGAACTCCGCCAAGCCTACGAGGCAAACAAGAGCAAATACGCGGCGCCCGAAGAGCGGCGTTTCGCGCACATCCTGCTGCGTGTTGACGCCAAGGCAGGGGCGGCCGGCGAAAAGGCCGCGCGCGACAAGCTTGAAGGATGGCGGGCTGAGATCGTGAAGTCGCCTCAGCGCTTTGCCGACTTGGCGCGTCAGTACTCCGACGACGAGGCGTCCAAGGCCCAGGGCGGCGACCTGGGCTTCAATGCCAAAGGTGCCTTTCCCAAGGCGTTCGACGAAGCGGCCTTTGCACTCAAGGACGGTGAAGTCAGTCCGATAGTGCAGACCGACGATGGGTTCCACCTGATCTTGGCGCGAGAAACGCGAGGCGGCGCAGTACGTGCCTTCGATGAGGTCAAGGTGGAACTGGAGGAAGAGTTGCGGTCGGCATCGGCACGCAAGCAAATGCAAGCCTTGAGCGAGCAGTTCACCAACTTGGTTTTTGAACAGGCCACCTCGCTGAAGCCTGCCGCGGAGAAACTCGGTCTCAGCATCCAGACTGCAACGGTTGCCCGCCAACCTGCCATGGGCACGACCGGCGTGTGGGCTTCTCCCAAGCTGTTGGAGGCGGTGTTCGCTCCCGATGCCGTGCGGGCGAAGCACAACACGGAGGCCATCGAGACGGCGCCCAACCAGTTGGTTTCGGCGCGCGTGGTGACGCACCGTCCTGCCGCGGCGCCGCCGCTTGAAACGGTGAGCCCGATGATGCGCGCGGAGTTGGTGCAGCAGCGTGCAGCTGCCTTGGCCAAGGCGGAGGGGGAGAAGCGCTTGAAGGATGCAAGCGACGCGGGACTTGGCGAACCCAAGTGGGTGTCTCGTGCGCAGCCCGAAGGTCTCCCTCGCGAGGTGTTGGAGGCGGTTTTGCGCGCCGACGCAAGTAAGTTGCCCAACACTTTTGGACAAGATGCGGGCCGCGCGGGGTACTGGGTCGTTCGCCTGTCGGCGGTAGGCAAGCCTAAGGAAGGCGTGATGAGCAGCCAAGACATGGCCCGCTTGGTCGCCCAGAACTGGTTGCAGGCCGAGGGCGAAGCGTACGTGGAGGCCTTGAAGCGCAGCGTGAAGACTTCGGTCAAGGTCAAGGCCCCTGCAAAGGCGGCTTCGACGCCTTGAGATCCTGAAATGCTTGCTATACTGGCAGGCTTCGGTGGTGGCTGTAGCTCAGTTGGTAGAGTCCAGGATTGTGATTCCTGTTGTCGCGGGTTCGAGTCCCGTCAGCCACCCCAACGAGATCCACAAAAAAAGGCGCCTTTGGCGCCTTTTTTGTTGTTCGGCATTACCGGTTTACACCAAGCCTTGTTTGCTGGCGAGCACCGCCGCTTCTGCCCGGCTCGACACGTTCAACTTCTTGTAGATCGACTTGATGTGGTCGTTGACCGTGTACCACTTGATGCCCATCAAATTGGCGATTTCCTTGATCGTGAAGCCCTTGCTCAGGTAAGTGAGCACCTCGTTCTCGCGAGGCGACAAGCGCGCCGTTTCTCCGCTTGTCGGGTCCAAGGGCACCGGACGGGAGTTGGGGCCGTTTCCGCCGAGCGCACCGAAATTCGAATGCAAGCCTGACGGCGCAGTATCGGCGTGGGCCGGTCGGAAGTGCCCCAGCAGTCGACGGGCGATGGCGGGCGATAGGGGAGGCTGTCCGCGGACGATGCGCTGCAACTCTTCGACCAACACTTCGAAGCGATCTTCTTTGAGCAAGTACCCATCGGCCCCGCACTGCAGCGCTGGAAAAAGGTGCTCGTCGTCAGAGTAGAGCGTCGTGACGACTTTGAGGGGTGGTGTGCCCATCAAATCGCTCAGCAGGTCCATGCCATTGCCGTCGGGCAGTTCTAGGTCCACCAACATCAACTTGATGCCATTGAGCGGGTCCATCCCATGGACTTGAACCTCCCGGCGAGCACTCTCGAGATCGGCTGCTTCAACGATCTGCAACGCGTCGCTGAAGCTTTCGCGAACGACCTTGCACAGAAAGCTTCGTGCAACAGGGTTGTCTTCCAGGATAAGAACTTTGACCGACATGAGGACCTTGCTTTGATCGGTTGATGCTAACCAAGCGAATCGCATGGATCGCCCCCCGACCCCGGGGGCAACCTGTGGTCGAGAGTGTCGCTGCGAACGAGGTCAAGGCGGGCTGCGCGGGTTCCTACAATCTGCCGATGCGAATCCTGATTGCAAACGACGACGGCTATTTGGCGCCTGGCTTGGCAGCCTTGGTGGAGGCTTGCCAGGGTCTAGGAGAGATCGAGGTGGTCGCGCCTGAGCAGAACGCCAGTGGCACGTCCAATTCGCTCTCGCTTCATCGCCCATTGAACGTGCATCGTGCGGCCAATGGGTTTCGGTTTGTCAACGGGACGCCTTCAGACAGCGTGCACTTGGCCCTGACGGCCCTGCTGAAGGACTGGCGACCCGATTTGGTGTTGAGCGGGATCAACAACGGCGCCAACATGGGCGACGACACGATCTACTCCGGCACCGTGGCGGCTGCGACGGAGGGCTATCTGTTCGGTATCCCTGCCATCGCGTTTTCGCAAGCGGAACGGGATTGGCGAGAACTGGATGCAGCCGCTCGCACGGCGAGGAGCATCGTGGAGCAGGTGCTCGCAGGCCCGTTGGACGAGGCCTTCTTGTTGAACGTCAACATTCCCAACCATCCTCACGCGGAGCGCCTGCCTCGGGTGGTCACTCGACTGGGGCGGCGACATGCCAACTCGGCGTCTTACTCACAGGTCAATCCCCGCGGCGAAACCATTTACTGGATCGGTCCCCCGGGCGATGTGCGGGAAGCGGGCGAGGGCACCGACTTCTATGCAATCTCGCAGAACCAGGTGTCCATCACCCCCCTGCAGATCGACCTGACGCACCACGCGCAGTTGGATCACTGGCGACGGCGCCTGGCATGAGCCGGGTCTTGCGTCCCCAGCGCTTGCTGGACCAGGCCGTGGCCGATGCGGCACGCTTGGTGGCTCCGAGTGGCATAGGGTTGGACTCACCGGGAGTGCGTGCGCGCATGGTGTCTCGGCTTCGGCGTGGCGGCGGTTTCGACGAGGTGGTGTTGAGTGCGATGGATCGCGTGCCTCGCCATCGGTTTGTCGACAGTGCCTTGGCGCCCCAGGCTTACGAGGACACGGCGTTGCCGATTGGTCACGGACAAACGATTTCCAAACCGTCGGTGGTGGCTCGGATGTTGAGCCTGCTGCGCCAGGGACAACAGGCCCGCCATTTGGGCCATCTCGGCAGGGTGCTTGAGATTGGCACAGGGTGTGGCTACCAGGCGGCATTGTTGGCCTGTTTGGCAACAGACGTGACCAGCGTGGAGCGGATTCAGGCGCTCCACGAAGGCGCCAAGCTGAAGCTGCAGTCTTTGCGATCCGAGCTGAGCTGGCGTCGTTCACCGGTGCTCTGGCACGCTGACGGCCAAGGGGTTCCGGTATGGGGAGGCCCCTTCGACAGCATCGTGTCTGCAGCTGGAGGTGAAGAGATTCCGCAGGCTTGGCTGCAGCTGTTGGCCCCGGGGGGGCGTTTGGTCGCGCCCACTCAGCATGGCGGGTCAGGCCAGTTGCTGACGATCGTCGACCATGAGGTCATCGCGGGTCGCAGCGAGTGGCGTCGTACCACGCAAGAGGGTGTCTTGTTCGTCCCTCTAAAATCTGGCGTCATTTGACCCTCGAGTGGCACCGCGTTGCGACCTGCCAATGATTGCTGTGTGATGCTCTCCAAAGCCTTTGAACGTTCTGTTGATCTGGGTCGACGCATCGGTGCCGTCGGCTTGGTTTTGGGGGTCGCGGCGTGCGCCCCCATGAAGCCCCACCGCGCACCCGTGGAGGACCGAAGCAGCGCACCCGCGAGCCCGGTAACGTTGCCCTCGACTCAGCCGGAAGGCAAGCCGGTTGTGGCCGAAGTCGCCCGGCCAGGGTTCTACACCGTGAAGCCTGGTGACACCCTGATCCGCATCGCGTTGGACCAAGGCCAGAGTTGGCGAGACTTGGCGCGGTGGAACGGGCTGGACAATCCCAATCTGATCGAAGTTGGGCAGGTGTTGCGTGTCACCGCACCGTCCTCCTCAGAGTTGGCGACCACGCGACCGGTCGCACCACCCACCCCGTCGACGCCGCGGCCTTTGGAGCCGCGGGGAGACGTCAAGGCCCCAGTGGTGACCGCTTCAGTCCCTGCGACATCGGCCCCCGCTACGGCAGGCCCGTCGTCGACCTCCGCGAGCGTTGTTGTGGGTGAGGGTGATCTGAATTGGGCTTGGCCTGCCAATGGCTCAGTGAGTGCGCCTTTTGATGAAGCGCGCAATGTCAAGGGCTTGGCCATTGCCGGAAAGGCAGGTGATCCGGTCTATGCGGCCGCAGATGGCCGGGTGATGTACGCCGGGGCGGGCTTGCGCGGCTACGGCAACATGGTGATCCTGAAACACAACGACGTTTACCTGAGCGCTTACGCGCACAACCAAACCTTGCTGGTCAAGGAAGACCAGGTCGTCAAGAAGGGGCAGCACATCGCCGACATGGGCAGCAGCGACACCGACGCCGTGAAGTTGCACTTCGAAATCCGGCGCAAAGGCAAGCCGGTGGATCCCGCTCGCCTTTTGCCGCCGCGCTAGGGCTTGTGGGGAGGCTCGTGCTGCGATGAAGCGCTCACCGTCCTCCCTGGATCGCGAAGGTTTGGACGAGGATCCTCGGTCTCCTGCCGCCAAGGTGGGCGGGTCGGGTGGCGGCGCGAACGTTTTGCAGCATTACTTGCGAGACATCCGGGGAACTCGCTTGTTCTCGCCCGAAGAGGAGTTCGCGACCGCCTCCCTGGCGCGCGCTGGCGACTTCCCTGCGCGACAGCGCATGATCGAGCACAACCTGCGCTTGGTCGTTTCCGTGGCCAAGACCTACATGGGGCGGGGCTTGCCGCTGTCCGACCTCATCGAGGAGGGCAACCTGGGCTTGATGCACGCGATCGACAAGTTTGAGCCCGAGCGAGGTTTTCGCTTCTCGACTTACGCCAGTTGGTGGATCCGCCAGGCGATGGAGCGTGCACTGATGCACCAGGCGCGTTTGGTGCGGCTTCCTGTTCACGTTGTCCAAGAGTTGAACCAGGTGTTGCGCGCCAGACGTGCGCTGGAGGCCTTGCCACATGCTCCGGAGGGATCCATTCGGACCGCAGACATTGCCGCCGTCCTGAAGCGTCCCCTGGGGGAGGTTGAGGAGTTGTTGACCTACATGGAGGCGCCCACCTCCTTGGATGCGCCGGCGGACTCTGGCGGTGACGCGTTGGTGGTCGATGTCGCGGATGTCGGTGTACCGGGTCCGGAGGCCGAGCGCTTGCGTCACGAAGCGGAGGCCCTGTTGAATTCGGGCTTGGCGGGACTCAGCGGCCGTGAAAAGGCCGTGTTGAGAGGGCGTTATGGATTGGGACGCGTTGAGCCCCAGACCTTGGACGCCCTGGCGCAAGAGCTTCAGTTGACCCGAGAGCGTGTGCGTCAGATTCAGTTGGAAGCCTTGGAGAAGTTGCGTCGCAACCTGCTTCAGCAGGGCGTCCGACGCGATGCCTTGTTCTAATCTGGGGATGACATCCCAAGACGAATGGTTGACGGTCGAGTCCATCGACCTGGAGGCGCAAGGCGTGGCCCACCGCGCCGATGGCAAAGTGGTTTTCATCGACGGCGCGCTGCCCGGTGAGCAGGCACAGGTTCAGATCGGCAGGCGTAAGAACAACTGGGAGCAAGGAACCTTGCTGGCCCTGCGGAAAGAAAGCAGCCAGCGCGTGCGGCCAACTTGCCCTCACTTCGGCCTTCACACGGGCGCTTGTGGGGGCTGCAAGATGCAGCATTTGCACCCCAGTGCCCAGGTGGCGGTGAAGCAACGCGCGCTCGAAGACAACCTCAAGCATTTGGCCAAGGTCGTGCCCGACCGGGTGCTTCGCCCCATGGAGGGGGCGCCTTGGGGCTACCGAAAGCGCGCTCGCTTGTCCGTGCGCTACGTGGCGAAAAAGGGCGTTGTGTTGATCGGCTTTCACGAGCGCAAGAGCCGCTACGTGGCTGACATGGAAACCTGTGCCGTGCTCCCGCCCAAGGTCAGTGCCATGTTGATGCCCCTGAGGGACCTGATCGGGCGGATGGAGGCCCGGGAGCGGTTGCCGCAGATTGAATTGGCCATGGGCGATGACGTCACCGCCTTGGTGCTTCGCCACCTAGAGCCCTTGTCAGCACCTGACATCGAACTCTTGCGGGCGTTCGCGAAACAGCACGATGTTCAATGGTGGTTGCAGCCCAAGGGGCCGGAGACCGTGCGTTTGCTCGATGCAGGTGGGCCAATCTTGGCGTACCGCTTGCCCGAGTTTGGCGTGACGATGCCGTTCCGTCCCACGGACTTCACGCAGGTGAACCACGACATCAACCGGCTGCTGGTGGAGCGTGCCTTGCGCTTGTTGGCCGTCCAACCGGACGAGCGGGTCATCGACTGGTTTTGTGGTTTGGGCAACTTCACCCTGCCACTGGCGCGTCAAGCGAGTCAGGTGCTGGGCATCGAAGGCAGTGACACGTTGGTGGCGCGTTCGCGAGAGAACGCCCGGTTCAACGGCATCGACAACGTGGCGTTCGAGGCCCGAAATCTATTCGAGTTGGCCCCCCTCGACTTCGTGAAGTATGGGTCAGCTCGGCGATGGTTGGTGGATCCGCCGAGGGAGGGGGCATTTGCCCTGGCCAAGGCGGTGGCCGACGCGGTGGCAGACCCCAGCTTGGCGCCGGGGTGGCAACCGCCCGAGCGCATCGTGTATGTCAGCTGCAATCCAGCCACGCTTGCGAGAGACGCTGGTGTGTTGGTCCATTTGGCAGGCTACCGATTGAGTGCCGCTGGTGTGGTCAACATGTTCCCGCACACCGCGCACACGGAAAGCATCGCGGTCTTCGACCGGCCATAAAAAAGGGGGCTCGACAGCCCCCTTTTGTTTGCATTTGCGGGAAGACTTACTCGCGGTCTCCGCCGAACACACCCAGCAACGACAGCAGGCTTTGGAAGATGTTGAACAGGTCCAAGTAGACGGCCAGCGTGGCGGTGACGTAATTGGTCTCTCCGCCGTCCATGATGCGCTTGAGGTCGTACAACAGGAACGCACTGAACAACCCCAGCATGGCCACCAGGATCGTCAGCATCAATGCGCTGGACGCCAGGAAGACATTGGCCACGACCGCGACGAGCAGGATCACCGCGCCAACGGTCAGGAACTTGCCCATGTTGGACAGGTCCCGCTTGATCACCGCCGCCAACATGGCCATCGTGCAGAACACGGCCGCAGTGCCACCAAACGCGACGCCGATCAGCGTGCCGCCGTTGGAGAAGCCCAGCACCCGGCCCACCAGCCGCGACAGCATCAAGCCCATGAAGAACGTGAAGCCCAGCAGCAAGTAAACGCCAGCTGCGCGGTTCTTGTTTTTCTCGATGGCCCACATTAGTCCGAATGAGACGCCCAAGAACAAGACCAGGGACAAACCAACGCCCATGTTGGCCAAGAGGCCGGTGGTCACCCCCAGCCAAGCCCCAGCAACGGTGGGCAAGAGCGACACGGCGAGCAGCGCGTACGTGTTGCGCAGCACGCGATTGCGCTCTTGCGCGCTGGCGACGTAGTTGCCGAAATGGCCTTGCAGCGGTTGATTCATCGGGAAGGCTCCTGATAGAAATGGAAACAACATTGATTTTAGGAACTGGTGGCACATGGGTCGAAGCCTTCCCAATTCAAGGGCCTTGGCTGCGCCGCGGGCGAAATGGCGGTCCGGCTATACTCCTAAGGTTTACCCTGAACCAGCGCGCCTCGAACCCACACTCCTTCGAATCCCCAGCAGAGGCCGCATGAATTGAGGCAGGCGGGGCGCGCTCACAACGGAGCCGCCTTTTGTCATTGCCCAACCCTTCCACCGGCGCTGCGCTGCTGGTGCTCGCTGACGGTTCACGATTCCTCGGCCACGCCATTGGCGCCACTGGCCGGACGGTCGGTGAGTTGGTGTTCAACACGGCCTTGACCGGGTACCAGGAGATCCTGACCGACCCCAGTTACTGCCGCCAAATCGTCACCCTGACGTACCCGCACATCGGCAACTACGGCGTCACGGACGAGGACCTGGAGTCCCCCCACATTCACGCCGCGGGCTTGGTGGTGCGGCAGGTGCCGGCCAACCCCAGCAACTTCCGCAGCCAACGGCGCTTGCAGGACTACCTGGTGGACGAGGGCTGCGTGGGCATCGCTGGCATCGATACCCGACGCCTGACGCGCATCTTGCGCCGCACCGGGGCACAGAATGCCTGCATCGTGGCCTTGGAGCCGGGGCGGGCGGTGAGCGAGTCGGACTGGGCCGACGCCCTCTCTGCCGCGCAGTCAGCGCCCAGCATGGCGGGCCAGGACTTGGCCAAGGTGGTCAGCCGCGCCGACGAGGCCGAGTGGATCGAGGGGGAGTGGGCCTTGGGCGAGGGGTTCACGCGCCCCGCGCAACGGCCTTTCCACGTGGTGGCCTATGACTTTGGCGTCAAGCGCAACATCCTGCGGATGCTGACTTCTCGCGGTTGCCGCGTGACGGTGGTGCCGGCGCAAACGCCTGCCTCCCGGGTGTTGGAACTCGCGCCGGACGGTGTGTTTTTGTCCAACGGCCCCGGCGACCCCGAACCCTGTGATTACGCGATCGCGGCCACGCAAACCTTGGTCGAGCGGGGCATCCCTACGTTCGGTATTTGTCTGGGGCACCAGATTCTGGCGCTGGCCAGTGGGGCCAAGACGTACAAGATGAAGTTCGGTCATCATGGGGGCAACCATCCCGTCAAGGACCTGGACACTGGTCGCGTCAGCATCACCAGCCAGAACCACGGTTTTGCGGTAGATGCCGACACCCTGCCGGCCACGCTCCGCGCCACCCACGTCAGCCTCTTCGACGGCAGCCTGCAGGGCATCGCCCGCACGGACCAACCCGCTTTCAGCTTCCAGGGCCACCCCGAAGCCAGCCCGGGGCCGCATGACATCGGCACCCTGTTCGATCGTTTCGTTGCCCTGATGGAGAACAAGAAGAATGCCTAAGCGCCAAGACCTCAAAAGCATCCTGATCATCGGCGCTGGCCCCATCGTCATCGGCCAGGCCTGCGAGTTCGACTACTCCGGCGCCCAGGCCTGCAAGGCACTGCGGGAAGAGGGTTATCGCGTCATCCTGGTCAACAGCAATCCGGCAACGATCATGACCGACCCGGAGACGGCCGATGCAACCTACATCGAGCCCATCACCTGGCAGGTGGTGGAGAAGATCATCGCCAAAGAGCGCCCAGACGCTGTGCTTCCCACGATGGGGGGCCAGACGGCCCTGAATTGCGCGCTGGACCTGCACCGCGAAGGCGTGTTGGCCAAGTACGGCGTTGAGATGATCGGCGCCAACGAGCACGCCATCGAGAAGGCCGAAGACCGCAGCAAGTTCAAGGACGCGATGACCAAGATCGGCCTGGACTCGGCCAAGAGCGGCATCGCGCACTCGCTGGAAGAGGCTTGGGCCGTGCAACGGCGCATCCAAGCGGAGATCGGCGGCAGTGGCTTCCCCATGGTGATCCGCCCCAGCTTCACCCTGGGCGGCAGCGGTGGCGGCATCGCCTACAACCCGGAAGAGTTTGAAGAGATCTGCAAGCGCGGCTTGGACCTTTCGCCCACCAACGAGTTGCTGATCGAAGAGAGCTTGCTGGGCTGGAAGGAGTACGAGATGGAAGTTGTGCGCGACCGCGCCGACAACTGCATCATCGTGTGCTCGATCGAGAACCTGGACCCGATGGGCATCCACACGGGCGACTCCATCACGGTGGCCCCGGCGCAAACGCTGACCGACAAGGAGTACCAGCGCCTGCGCAATGCCTCCATCGCCATCCTTCGTGAAATTGGCGTGGACACCGGCGGCTCCAACGTGCAGTTCTCGATCAATCCGGCCAACGGCCGCATGATCGTCATCGAAATGAACCCGCGCGTGTCGCGCTCATCGGCCTTGGCCTCCAAGGCCACCGGCTTCCCGATCGCCAAGATCGCCGCCAAGTTGTCGGTGGGCTACACCTTGGACGAGCTGAAGAACGACATCACGGGCGGCGCGACCCCGGCGTCGTTTGAGCCCAGCATCGACTACGTCGTCACCAAGATCCCGCGCTTCGCCTTCGAAAAGTTCCCAATGGCCGACTCGCGTTTGACGACGCAAATGAAGTCGGTGGGCGAGGTGATGGCCATGGGCCGCAGCTTCCAAGAGAGCTTCCAGAAGGCCCTGCGTGGCCTGGAGACGGGCATCGACGGCCTGACGCCCAAGAGCAGCGACCGCGACGAAATTCTGGAGCAGATCGGCGAAGCCCGGCCCGATCGCATCCTTTACCTGGCGGACGCCTTCCGAGTGGGCATCCCGTTCGACGAAGTCCAGCGCGAGACCGCCATCGACCCGTGGTTCTTGCGCGAGATCGCCGAGATCATCGAGGCCGAGCAGCGCTTGCAGGGACGCACCTTGGTCAGCTTGGATGCGGCCGAACTGCGCGCGTACAAGCAAATGGGCTTTAGCGACAAGCGCTTGGCCGCGCTGCTGGGGACCAACCAGCACGCGGTGCGCGCCCAGCGCCACGCACTGAACGTTCGTCCCGTGTACAAGCGGGTGGACACCTGTGCGGCTGAGTTCGCAACGGAGACGGCCTACCTCTACTCGACCTACGACGAGGAGTGCGAGGCCGAGCCCACCGACAAGAAGAAGATCATGGTGCTCGGTGGCGGGCCGAACCGCATCGGCCAGGGCATCGAGTTCGACTACTGCTGCGTGCATGCCGCCATGGCCATGCGCGAAGACGGGTACGAGACCATCATGGTCAACTGCAACCCGGAAACCGTGTCGACCGACTACGACACCAGCGACCGCCTCTACTTCGAACCGGTGACGCTGGAAGACGTGCTGGAGATCGTCGACAAGGAAAAGCCGGTCGGGGTGATCGTGCAGTACGGCGGACAGACGCCGCTGAAGCTGGCGCTCGACTTGGAGCGTGCCGGCGTGCCCATCATTGGCACGACTCCCGACAGCATTGACGTGGCCGAAGACCGCGAGCGCTTCCAGCAGCTCTTGCATGCGCTGGGCTTGAAGCAGCCGCCCAATCGCACCGCTCGGACCGAAGACGCTGCGCTGCAACTGGCCAACGAGATCGGTTACCCGCTGGTCGTGCGCCCCAGCTACGTGTTGGGCGGCCGGGCGATGGAGATCGTGCACGGCGACAAGGACTTGGAGCGCTACATGCGTGAGGCGGTGCGCGTGTCCGACAAGTCGCCCGTGCTGCTCGACCGCTTCTTGGAGGACGCGGTCGAAGTCGACGTGGACTGCATCAGCGACGGCGAGGATGTGCTGATCGGCGGGATCATGGAGCACATCGAGGCGGCGGGCATCCACAGCGGTGATTCGGCCTGCTCGCTGCCGCCCTACACCTTGAGCGAGGCTTTGAAGGACGAATTGCGCCGCCAAACCGCTGCGATGGCCAAGGCCTTGAAGGTCGTGGGCCTGATGAACGTGCAGTTTGCTGTGCAAGGCGACGTTACCGCCGGGCTGGATGCTTGCACGGTCTATGTGCTGGAGGTCAATCCACGTGCGTCGCGCACCGTGCCCTTTGTCAGCAAGGCCACGGGCCAGCAACTGGCCAAGATCGCCGCCCGTTGCATGGCCGGCGTGAAGTTGAAGGACCAGAAAGGCCTGGGTGGCGAGGTGCCGCGAGAGGTCACGCCGCCCTACTTCAGCGTCAAAGAAGCGGTGTTCCCCTTCAACAAGTTCCCCGGCGTGGACCCCATCTTGAGCCCCGAGATGCGCTCGACCGGTGAGGTGATGGGCGCGGCCAAGACCTTCGGGGAGGCCATGCTCAAGAGCCAAATTGGGGCAGGTTCGCGTCTGCCGCGCTCGGGCAATGTGCTGATCACCGTGAAGAACGGCGACAAGGCCCGTGCCGTGGCATTGGCCCGGGACTTGCACGCCCTGGGTTTCGGGATCATCGCCACGCGGGGCACAGCAGCGGCCATCGAGGCAGTGGGCGTGCCCGTTCGCTCCATCAACAAGATCAAAGAGGGGCGCCCGAACATCGTGGACTCGATCAAGGGCGGTGACATCCATCTGGTGTTCACCACCGTGGACGAGACTCGCACGGCCATTGCCGACAGCCGCTACATCCGTCAGGCGGCGCTGGCCAACCGGGTTACCTACTACACGACCATGGCCGGCTGTGAGGCCGCGGTCGAAGGCATGAAGCACCAAGATGGGCTCCTGGTGCGCTCTCTGCAAGAGTTGCATGCCGAGCTGACCTAAACTCCAGCCCTACTTTGATGAACGCCGCCGCCCCGGCTTGCCAGGGCGGCGGCTTGTTTTTGACCCGAGCACCATGAGCAACAAGATCCCTTTGACCGTCCGCGGCGCAGAAAAGCTGCGCGAAGAGTTGCAGCGCCTGAAGCACGTCGAACGTCCGGCGGTCATCCAAGCGATCGCCGAGGCCCGCGCCCAGGGTGATTTGAGCGAGAACGCCGAGTACGACGCCGCCAAAGACAAGCAGGGCTTCATCGAAGGCCGCATCCAAGAGGTCGAGGGCAAACTGTCGGCCGCCCAAATCATCGACCCCAAGACCCTGGACGCCGGTGGGCGGGTGGTGTTCGGCGCCACCGTGGACCTCTCGGACGAGAGCGACGGCAAAGAGGTCACCTATCAAATCGTCGGCGACGACGAGGCCGACCTGAAAGAAGGCAAGATTTCCATCAGTTCGCCCATCGCGCGCGCCCTGATCGGCAAAGAGGCCGGTGACGTGGCCGAGGTGCAAGCGCCCGGCGGCGTTCGCGCTTACGAAATCGTCGAGGTGCGCTACGAATAAGGCCCGAGCCCTGCTGGCCGCTGCGTGGTTGGGCCAGCTTCTGTGCGTGGCATTGATGGCCGCGCCGAATGCGTTCGCCACTTTGGCCCGGACCGAGGCTGGAGCCTACGTGGGCAGGCTGTTCTGGATGGATGCCCGGGTGAGCATGCTGCTCGGGGTGCTGCTGCTCTTGGTGGAGCAACGCCGGCAACGACAGCAGCACGAGGGCCGGGTGGTGTTCAACCGGTTTTTGACGCTGCCGGCCGCCGCAGTGTTCCTGGCCGTCTTGGGCTACGACGCACTGCAGCCTTGGATGGCCCAAGCCAAGTCGGGCCAAGCCAGCGCCAGCTTCGCCCTGCTCCATGCGGCGTCGCTGGCCTGTTTTGGCGCCAAGGCTTTGGTCGTTGCGGCCTTGGCGTGGGCCTCGATTACTTCTTGTGACTCTTCGGCCGGGAAGGCTTCGCGCGCTTGATCAGGCCGCCAGGCGTGACCCGCTCGTTGCCCAAGAGGCGCACCTTCTTGACCTGGGGGCGCCGGTTGGCACTCTTCGCCGCCGTCACCACCTTCACGATGCGCGGACCGGGTTTTGCGTCGTCCCGTTCGGTTTTGACCTTTTCCGGCATGGGACGCCAGATGACGAAAAGTTTGCCGATGTGCTGCACGGGGGCCGCGTCGAGGTCGTGGCACAGCTGAACGAAGGCCGCTTCGCGGGCTGCGCGGTCTTCCACCATGGCGCGCACCTTGATCAGTCCGTGGGCCTTCAGTGCCGCATCGGTCTCTTTGATCACGGCGGCCGTCAAACCGTCGCCCCCGATCATCACGACGGGGTCCAGGTGGTGCGCCTGGGCACGCAAATCGCGCCGCTGGGCGCTGTTCAGGGTCAATGCAGTCATTGCGGGATTATCGTTGGGGCATGAAGGTTCAAACCAAGAGCAAGAAGGTCAACAAGGCGTGGTTGAACGACCACATCAACGACCCCTACGTCAAGTTGGCCCAACGCGAGGGCTATCGGTCTCGCGCGGCTTACAAGCTGAAGGAAATCGACGAGGAACTGAGGCTGATCAAGCCGGGCCAGGTGGTGGTGGACCTCGGCGCCGCGCCAGGAGCCTGGAGCCAGTACCTGCGCCGCAAGTTTGCGCCGAAGGTGGCGGGCGTTGGGGGGGCCGCGGTGGGCGAGTTGGACGGGCGCATCTTGGCCTTGGACCTGCTGCCTTTCGAGGCGATCGAGGGCGTGCATTTCATCCAAGGCGACTTTCGCGAGCAGAACGTCGCCGATCAACTGGCCGAGGCCCTGGCTGGCGCGGCCGTGGACGTGGTGGTCTCTGACATGGCCCCCAACCTGTCGGGCATCGAATCGGCCGACGCCGCCCGCATCGAGCATTTGATCGAATTGGCGATCGAGTTCTGCGGGCAGCACCTCAAGCCCGAGGGGACCCTGGTTTGCAAGGTGTTCCATGGCAGTGGTTACAGCCAACTGGTCAAGCTGTTCCAACAGCATTTCCATGTGGTGAAGCCGATCAAGCCCAAGGCCAGCCGCGACCGGTCGGCGGAAACCTTCTTGGTGGGCCGGCGATTGCGCCTCGGCGGCAAGCTCGCACCTTGAACTCCCTAGAATCGGCCGCATCTCTCTGGCCATCACCCTGGGCCGGAGCCTGGAAGGAATGAACAGTGAATAACCAGTGGTTCTCGAAGGTCGCGGTTTGGGCGGTGCTCTTGTTGGCGCTGTTCATGGTCTTCAACCAGTTCAACAAGGCGGCCGCGAGGGCCGACACCATCGGGTATTCCGATTTCCTGAAGCAGGTCAACGCGCGAGAGATCGCCAGCGTCCAGATCCAAGAGGGGCCGGGCAACATCGAAATCACGGCCAAGAAGTCGGACGGGACGACGGTGCGGACGATCGGGTCGGTGTTGGACCGTGGCCTGACCGGCGATTTGATCCGCAATGGGGTTCAGTTCGAGGTCAAGCAGCGCGAAGAGCAGTCGCTCTTGATGACGATCCTGATCAGCTGGGGCCCCATGCTGCTGCTGATCGGCATTTGGATTTACTACATGCGCCAAATGCAGGGCGGCGGCAAAGGCGGAGCCTTCAGCTTCGGCAAGAGCAAGGCCCGCATGCTGGACGAGAACAACAACAGCACGACCTTCGCCGACGTGGCGGGTTGTGACGAGGCCAAGGAAGAGGTCAAGGAACTGGTTGACTTCCTCAAGGACCCGCAGAAGTTCCAGAAGCTGGGCGGCCGCATCCCTCGCGGCGTGCTGTTGGTGGGCCCTCCGGGCACCGGCAAGACCTTGTTGGCCAAAGCGATCGCGGGGGAGGCCAAGGTGCCCTTCTTCACGATTTCGGGCTCGGACTTCGTCGAGATGTTCGTCGGCGTTGGCGCGGCCCGCGTGCGCGACATGTTCGAGCAGGCCAAGAAGAACGCGCCCTGCATCATCTTCATCGACGAGATCGATGCGGTCGGCCGTCACCGCGGTGCCGGGCTTGGGGGTGGCAACGACGAGCGCGAGCAAACGCTGAACCAGATGCTCGTCGAAATGGACGGGTTCGAAACGAACCTGGGCGTGATCGTGATGGCGGCCACCAACCGGCCCGATATCTTGGACCCGGCTTTGCTGCGTCCAGGGCGTTTTGACCGCCAGGTCTACGTGACCCTGCCCGACATCCGCGGCCGCGAGCAAATCCTCAACGTGCACATGCGAAAGGTGCCGTTGGGCGGGGACGTGAAGGCGGAAATCATTGCGCGCGGCACCCCTGGGTTCTCAGGCGCGGACTTGGCCAATTTGGTCAACGAGGCTGCCTTGTTTGCCGCCCGTCGCAGCGCCCGCATCGTGGAGATGATCGACTTCGAGCGCGCCAAGGACAAGATCTTGATGGGCGCCGAACGCCGCTCGATGGTGATGGACGAAGAAGAGCGCCGCAACACGGCGTACCACGAAGCCGGCCACGCCCTGATCGGACGGCTGCTGCCCAAGCTCGATCCGGTGCACAAGGTGACGATCATTCCGCGAGGCCGGGCGTTGGGGGTGACCGTCTCCTTGCCCGAAAAGGATCGCTACAGCACGGACAAGATCCGCATGCTCAGCACCTTGTCCATGCTGTTCGGTGGCCGCATCGCCGAGGAGGTGTTCATGGGGCAAATGACCACGGGCGCCAGCAACGACTTCGAGCGCGCCACGGCCATCGCTCGGGACATGGTCATGCGCTACGGCATGACGGACAGCTTGGGGCCCATGGTCTACGCCGAGAACGAGGGCGAGGTGTTTTTGGGGCGCTCGGTCACGCAGACCAAGAACATCTCCGAGGAAACGATGCGCAAGGTGGATGCCGAAGTGCGCCGCATCATTGACGAGCAGTACGCGGTTGCGCGTCGTTTGATCGAGGAGCACAGCGACAAGATGCATGCGATGGCCAAGGCCCTGCTGGAATGGGAAACCATCGACGGCGACCAGATTGACGACATCATGCAGGGGCGGCCGCCCAGGGCGCCGAAGGAGTCCGGCAGCAGTCCGTCGGACAGCCCTAATGGTGGCGGCGGCACTGCGGTGGCCGAAGCGGGAACCGCCAACGCCGCTGCCGTTTGACCGCACTGTCCTCCGTGCTCACGAAAGGGCCCTCCGGGGCCCTTCGTTCATTGCAGAACCAACATGCATTGGGACACCACCCGCTTTCGCATTGACCTTCGCCAACCTGTGGTGATGGGCATCGTGAACCTCACCCCAGACTCCTTCTCGGACGGGGGGGTGTGCGACTCGCCGCGGGCGGCGCTTCGGCATTGCGAGCAGTTGCTGCGGGAGGGGGCGCTCATGCTGGACCTGGGCGCCGAGTCCAGCCGTCCCGGCGCGCCACGCGTGCCCGCCGACGAGGAGTGGCGGCGCTTGGAGCCGGTGTTGACTGGGGCGCTGTCTCTGGGGGTGCCCATTTCTATCGACACCTGCAAACCGCAAGTGATGCAGCAAGCCTTGGATCTGGGAGCGGACGTCATCAACGACATCCATGCGCTGACGGCGCCTGGCGCCGAAGCGGTTTTGGCGCAGCATCCCCAGGCGGGGGTGTGCTTGATGCACATGCGCGGTGACCCCGCTTCCATGCAGTCGTTGACCCAGTACGCCGACGTGGTGGAGGAGGTGAAGGGCTATTTGGCGGGGCGGGCGAATGCCCTTCAGCGTGCCGGGACGGCTGCCGCCCGAATCGCCTTGGACCCGGGCCTGGGATTTGCCAAGTCCGCAGCGCAGAACCTACGGCTCTCGCAGTGCTTGCCCGCGTTGGCCTTGTTGGGCCACCCGGTGCTGGTCGGTTGGTCGCGCAAGTCCACCTTGGGGTGGATCACGGGTCGTGGTGTAGGCGAACGGCTGGCGGCCAGCGTGACGGCGGCCTTGCTGGCGGCACAGCAAGGTGCCCATGTGTTGCGTGTGCACGATGTGGCCCCCACGGTTGATGCCCTGCGTGTGTGGCGGGCTGCTGGACAATGAAAACAGAACAAATCAAGTTGGATCGCAGACCATGAGCAAGCGACAGTATTTCGGCACCGATGGCATCCGCGGCACCGTGGGCCAACCGCCCATCACGGCGGATTTCGCGATGCGTTTGGGACAAGCCGTTGGGCAAGTGTTGCGTCGCCACGGGGGTGGGCGTCAGCCCACGGTGCTCATTGGCAAAGACACCCGCATTTCGGGCTACATGCTGGAGTCGGCCATGGAGGCCGGGCTCGTGTCCGTGGGGGCCAACGTGCTGCTGACGGGGCCGCTTCCCACCCCTGGGGTTGCTTACTTGACCCGCACCCTTCGTCTGGACCTGGGGGTGGTCATCAGTGCTTCGCACAATCCCTTCGAGGACAACGGCATCAAGTTCTTTTCGGCCAAGGGCGAAAAGCTGCCCGATGCCTGGGAGTTGGAGGTGGAGGCTGCGCTGGAGACGCCGCCCCAGTGGGCGGGCAGTCGCGAGTTGGGCAAGGCGCGCAAACTGGCCGACGCGCGCGGTCGCTACATCGAGTTTTGCAAGGCCTGCTTTGGCGCCGATCTGAGCCTCAAGGGCTTGAAGGTGGTGGTGGACGCCGCCCATGGTGCGGCTTACCACGTGGCGCCCGATGTGCTCCACGAACTCGGCGCCGAAGTGGTGCCCATCGGCTGCAGCCCGGACGGTTTCAACATCAATGCGGGTTTCGGCGCCACGGAGCCCGCCGCACTCCAGGCCGCCGTGCGCGAGCACGGGGCTCACTATGGGGTCGCTCTCGACGGCGACGCCGACCGCCTGCAAATGGTCGATGCCGAGGGGCGCCTGTTTAACGGGGACGAACTGCTTTACCTCTTGGTTCAAGACCGCTTGCAATCCGGGGCGCCTGTGCCCGGCGCAGTGGGCACGCTGATGACCAACATGGCGGTGGAGTTGGCGCTGCAGCGCGCGGGCGTGGGTTTCGTGCGGGCCAAGGTGGGCGATCGCTACGTGCTCGAAGAGTTGGTGGCTCGCGGGTGGCAGTTGGGGGGAGAGGGCTCGGGTCACTTGCTCGCCCTGGACAAGCACACCACGGGCGACGGCATGGTGAGCGCCTTGCTCGTGTTGCAGGCCGTGGTCCGCAGCGGGCGCAGCCTGGCGGAGTTGCTGGCCGACGTTCAACTTTTCCCGCAAACGCTGATCAATGTTCGTTTGCAGGCGGGGCAAGACTGGAAAGGCAACACCGCCTTGCAAGCGGAGCAGGCAGCGGTTGAAGCCGAATTGGGGCGAACCGGTCGGGTGCTGATCCGTGCCTCGGGCACAGAGCCCTTGGTGCGGGTGATGGTGGAGGCCCAAGACGCTGGGCGCGCACGCGCCTGCGCCGAGCGCCTGGCCGCCACGCTGCGTTGATCGCGGGGAGGGCGGGGTGACGCGATCGCGCTGGTTCCGTGCCCTGGCGGTTTTGGGGGTTGTCGTGGGTGCCGTTGCGGTGGCCATCAGCCTGCCATGGGTCAACGACCACGGCGTGCTCGTGGCCATCGCCACGGCGCTGCTCGTGGCCTTGGGGCTGGGTGCCCTGGACGCTTGGCGAACCCAGCGCTTGCTCGCTTGGCTGCGATCGCCCCGGTCCCTGGCACCACCGGCCGAAGAAGGGGCTTGGGGCGATCTGACTTACCGCATTGAGCGTTTGGTCGAAACTAACCGTCGGGAGCTCAAACGCGAGCAGTCGCGGTTGGCGGAATTCCTTCAGGCCATCGAGGCCTCGCCCAACGGCGTGTTGTTGTTGGATGCCAATGAGCAGATCGCGTGGCTCAACGCCCAGGCAGGGCTGCACTTCCAACTTCACCCGCAGCGCGACTTGCAGCAGCGCATCACGAACCTGATTCGGCATCCGGCCTTTGTGCAGCACTTGCAGTCGCGCAACACCCAGCAGGCCGTGACGCTGGCCCTGCACGACGGCCGTAGCATCGCTGTGATGCTGCGCACTTATGGCGAGGGGGCCATGCTGCTGCTCAGCCAAGATGTGAGCGAGCGCGAGCGGAACGATGCCATGCGCCGCGACTTCGTGGCCAATGTGTCGCACGAAATCCGAACCCCGTTGGCGGCGCTCAGTGGCTTCGTGGAAAGCCTGACGACCTTGCGCTTGGACGGGGCGGAGCGGGATCGGGTGCTGGAGCTGATGCGGCAGCAGTCCATGCGGATGCAAGCCCTGGTCGACGACCTGCTGACCCTGGCGCGCTTGGAAGGCAGTCCGAGGCCGAGCCCAGACACCTGGTTTTCGTTGGACGAGTTGATCGGCTTGGTGATCAGCGAGGTGGTCGGTCTCTCCGCCGGTCGGCACCAACTCCATTGGCCTGGCCCCACGGGCTTGGAATTGGCGGGCATCGAGTCGGAGATGCACAGCGCCCTCACGAACTTGCTCAGCAATGCCGTTCGGTACACGGCCGAGCGGGGGCAGATCGCCCTTGGCGTGGAGCAACTGCCCGATGGGGGCGTCGCCCTGCACGTGACCGACACCGGCAGCGGCATCGCGGCCGAGCACTTGCCGCGTTTGACCGAGCGCTTCTACCGCGTGGATGGCAGCCGTTCCAGGGCCACGGGGGGAACTGGCTTGGGCTTGTCGATCGTCAAGCACGTGTGCCAACGCCACGGTGGCGAGCTGCGGGTCGAGAGCGAAGTCGGTGTCGGGTCGGTCTTCAGCTTGGTCTGGCCGGCGCTGCGGGTTCGGGGTGGCGCTGAACCCGCACAGCTCATGCTGGGGGAGGAATCAGCCCCCGCGCCCTTGGCGCTTTTCGGCCGCGAGCGCTGACACCGGCCGCTTGGCCAGCACCCAGTACCTGGCATCGCGTTCGGTCGGGCGCTCCACGGCGCCGGCCACCGACCAACCCGGAGGCGTCTGCGGGGCGGCATCCCTTGGCAAGACCTGAACCATCCAGTCGCACACGAGCGCCGCCTCTGGTGACACCTTGACGGTCCACGCGCCCTGCGTCTCTAGGCTGGCCCACAAGGAGCGGGGAGTTCCGTGCGCCGCCACGCATTGGGCCGTGGCCGGGATGTGCGCTTGCAGGCGCTGAACCAAAGTGGTGTTGGAGCGCCCCAAGTTCAAAGGCTGCAACCACAGCGTCATCACCAGCACCCAAGCCAACACCACCCCCCCTGCCGGGAGGGCGAGGGTGCGCCAAAGCGCGGCGCGCTGTCGGCTGCTGCGCCAGCGCACGAGGGCCACCCATGCGCCGGTGGCGAGCAGGGCCATGAGCAGCATCAGGGGCTCGAAGCGCACCGCCAGGTCCGGCGCCAAGCGCTGGAGGTTGGCGGCCAGTCGCGGGGGCCATGCGGTTTGGAGGGCCAAGTAGTAGGCCCAGATGAACAGGGCGCCCACACTGAAGAAGAAGAGCGAGAACCAATCGACCATGCCACTCCAACTGCGGCGCAGCGTGGGCAAGGCAAATGCGGCGAGCACCGCCAGTGCGGGAAGCGTCAAGAGCAAGGCGCGGTCGCTGCCGCCCATGGCCAACGCAGCCCCCAAACACACCAGCCACTGCGTCAAGGGCACGGCCACGTGCCGGCTGCCCAGGAACGCACGCCAGCGCCACAGCGTCCAGATGGCCAGAGGCAAGGTCGGCCAGGTGAACCAAGCCAGTTGTCGCGTCCAACTGTCGACCTGGGGCCAGGACATGCTGTGCAGTCGCCACCCCCAGGCCCCAATCATGCTGGCCAGTGCGCCACCGAGAAGCATGCCGGTGAGCAAGCCCCAGCGAAGACGGCGGGCGCCTTCGAACCTTGAAAACTGACACACGACAAGACCGCCCAGGCCAAGCAATTGCGCGAGCATGGGCGCCCCAGACAGCGCGAGCCCGGCGAGTGCCAGGACCATGAGGGCTTGTGCACGCCGTCCACGGTACGGGGCGCTTGCCAAGGCGTAGGTCCAGAGGCTGACCCCCAGCAACTGCACGACATCGCCAGTGGCCTCGTGCCCCATTTGCAGGAGGCCCAAAGTGGCCAACAGCGCCAACACGGCCGCATCGGCCATGGCCCGCGCATAGGACACGGTATCCGCCTCCCCGCCAAACGCGAACGGTGCGGGTTGCGCCGACTCGGTGCGGGCAAGGTGGAATGCGGCATACCAGACCAAGGCCAACACACCTGCCAAGGCCAGCACGAACGGCAAACGAGACGCCAGCACCGGGTCGGCGAAGGCGAACAGGCGGATGGCCATCGCTCCGAGCCAGTAGGGCAGCAGGGCCCCGTCCTCCGGTCCAACGCCGGCCAAGGTGGGCTTGAGCCAAGCACTGTCGCCGCGCGCTAGCGACGCCATGTAGCCATAGGCGGTCAGGTCGGCGTGCCGCCAGGCGTCCCGCAGCCACTGACCGGGCAACAGGTAGCACAGGCACAAGACCCAAAGCACCCAGCGCGACAGGGGGCGGGCACCGGCTTCGCTGACGAGGGCAGGAGTGGGGCGGTTCATCAAGGGTGGATGATGGCAACAAAAAAGCAGCCCGCAGGCTGCTCTTTTGGGGGGAAGAAACCCGGGTCGGTGGGACCGGCGATTACTTCTTGAGGTGCGCGAACTTGTTGCGGAACTTCTCGACGCGGCCGCCCAGGTTGTCGACGCTCTTTTGCGTGCCCGTGTAGAACGGGTGGGTTTCGCTGGTGGTTTCCAGCTTCATGAGCGGCAGCTCGCGACCATCTTCCATCTTGATAGTTTCTTTCGTCTGCACCGTCGAGCGGGTGACGAACTTGAAGCCGTTGGACAGGTCCACGAAGCAGACTTCGCGGTAGTTCGGGTGGATGCCGTCTTTCATGAGAACCTCTGCGTGACGTCGGTAGCCGCGACTTCCTCGGTTGGGCGTCGCACTTGCCTTGGGTTTGAGTGCGCAATGCGCGAAAAGCCTGCGAGTATAACGCAGGCCGCAGGTGTTAGCCGCCTTTTCGCATCAGGTCGAAGAAGTCGTGGTTGTTCTTCGTGGCCTTCATCTTTTCGATGAGGAACTCCATCGCCTCAATCTCATCCATCGGATAGAGCAGCTTGCGCAAGATCCAGCTCTTCTGGAGGATCTCCGGCTTCAACAGGAGCTCTTCACGGCGCGTGCCGCTGCGGTTGATCAAGATCGAGGGGTAGACGCGCTTTTCGGCCATGCGGCGATCCAGGTGGATTTCGCAGTTGCCGGTGCCCTTGAATTCCTCGTAGATCACCTCGTCCATCTTGGAGCCGGTGTCGATCAGCGCGGTGCCGATGATGGTCAGCGAACCGCCTTCCTCCACGTTGCGCGCCGCGCCGAAGAAGCGTTTGGGACGCTGAAGTGCGTTGGCGTCGACACCGCCGGTCAGCACCTTGCCCGAACTGGGCAGCACGTTGTTGTAGGCCCGGGCCAGGCGCGTGATCGAGTCCAGCAGGATGACCACGTCCTTCTTGAGTTCCACCAAGCGTTTGGCGCGCTCGATCACCATCTCGGCGACCTGGACATGGCGGGCGGCAGGTTCGTCGAAGGTGGAGCTGATCACCTCGCCGCGCACGGTGCGCAGCATCTCGGTCACTTCCTCGGGGCGCTCGTCCACCAGCAGCACGATGAGGTGGGCGTCAGGGTGGTTGGCCGTGATGGCGTGTGCCAACTGCTGCATCATCATCGTCTTGCCCGTCTTGGGCTGCGCGACGAGCAGGGCGCGCTGGCCTTTGCCGATGGGAGCGATCAGGTCGACGATCCGGCCGATGATGTTGCCGTCGCCCTTGAAGTTCTCGCGCTCGAGCTTGAACTGTTCCGTGGGGAACAGCGGGGTCAAGTTCTCGAACATGATCTTGGCCTTGCTCTCCTCGGGGGAGAGCCCGTTCACGCGGTCCACCTTGACCAGCGCGAAGTAGCGCTCGCCGTCCTTGGGCACGCGCACTTCGCCTTCGACCATGTCGCCGGTGTGCAGGTTGAAGCGCCGCACTTGGCTGGGGCTCAGGTAGATGTCGTCCGTGCTCGCCATGTAGCTGGTGTCGGGCGAGCGCAAGAAGCCGAAGCCATCGGGCAGCACCTCCAGCACGCCATCGCCGAAGACCTGCTCGCCGGCTTTGGCGCGCTTCTTCATGATGGCAAACATCAGCTCTTGCTTGCGCAGGCGGCTGACGTTCTCGATCTCCAGCTCCTCGCCCATCTGGATGAGGGCGGAAACGTGCAGGGCTTTGAGTTCGGAAAGGTGCATGGGGTGTCAGCTGGCTCCAGCGAAGGGCACCCGGTTGGGTGCGTGGCACTGGACTGAAGGCTGGGTGGGGAAGAGGGCCGGGAATCGCCGAGGCATGGCGGGCCGGGATGCTGGGTTCCGAGAACCGGAACCCAGCGGACGCGCAGTTTACAGGTTGGCGTCGAGGAACTGTTGCAACTGCGCCTTGGACAAGGCGCCGACCTTGGTCGCCGCGAGTTGTCCGTCCTTGAACAGCATCAAGGTCGGGATGCCGCGGATGCCGAACTTGGCGGGCACCTCGCGGTTCTCGTCCACGTTCATCTTGGCGATTTGCAGTTTGCCCTGGGTGGCGCTGGCCACTTCGTCCAGGATCGGGGCGATCATCTTGCACGGGCCGCACCACTCGGCCCAGTAATCCACCAGCACCGGGGTGCTGGACTTCAAGACGTCGGCGTCAAAACTGGCGTCCGACACATGCTTGATCAACTCGCTGCTCATGAGGCATTCCTTGCGGGGGGTGGGGCCAAGCGGGGTCATCGACGCCACCTTGGCTGACAGGTTGGGCCCCACACGTGAGGGCAGAATGATTCTTACACAAGGGGTGGATCGCACACATGGGGCAAGGAGAGCGCGTCGAGCACGGCGTGGTGGCGTGGGAGGGCAGGGCAACGGTTGATGGGTTCTGGCAGCAATTCGCCCAGCAGGTGCAGGCGTGGTTGTTGCGCCACAGCGTGGCGATGCGCGATGCCGTGGTCTTGTTGCCGTTCGCCCAGCACCTCGCCATCGCACGCCGTGCGTTTGCCGCCCTGGGGCCCTGGCTGCCACGGTTGGAAACCACCCGCAGCTTGGCCGCGGGGCTCGGCCCCCCCAGGTTGGCACGCCCTGGCGAGTTGATTGGCGAAGGGGCGCTGGACCTGTTGCAGGCCCTGTCGCGACTGCGAGGCAGCGGCCTGGGCAGCGAGGATCCGCGTGCGGACCGTTTGCATGCCAGCCAGTTGTTGGAACTGACCCAAGCCCTGCAGTCGGCCGCTGCATCACTCGGGCCTCAAGGTCGGTCGGCGTATTGGCTGCGGGTCGCGCAGGTCTGGCGGCGCGAGGTCTCGGTCGGGTTGGAATCTGAATTGCTTCGGATCGCCCTGGAATGGGCGCAGCACATCGGGCCGCCAGCCACAGACGTTCTGTTCGAGCACCAGGCGAGCGCGTGGATCTTGTTGGAGTCGGGCCGGCCGGATCATTTGGCGCGAGCGGTTCTGAGCGAAGCGCTGGTGCCGGCGTTGCGGCTCGAGGTGGCCGGGCCTGGGGGCTTGCAGGTGGCGAGCCCATGGCGTGTGCATGAGGTGGACGAGGCGGGCAGCCTGCCAGCGGCTGCGGCCGGGCAGGTGCTTCGCCTTCTGGCGCAGGACGTGCGGCCGGTGCTGATGCCGGCCACCGACCGCGCGCTGATGCGCCAGGTCAAGGCGCTGCTGTTGCCCCATGGCGTGCAGGTGCAGGACGAAACGGGGGGCAGCTTGGCCACCACCGGGCCCGCGGCGGCACTGCGGCATGCCGTTCGCGCAGCTTTGCTGGGCAACATGGACGATTTGCTGGCCTGGGCCAAGAGCCCGTTGGCACCGGTCGGGCTGGAGGGCGTTTCCCCTCTGGAAGCCTGGGCGCGACGGCAGCGGGTCAAGCGCTGGGGCGAATCGGTCCCCGCCAGGGCGCCAGCACAAGCATGGCGCCGCTTGTTGGAGGTGACCCAGCCCCTGCGAGCCGGTGGAGCGCGGCGGCCCTTGCAGCAGTGGCTGCTGGGCCTGCGGCAGATGCTGGCGGCTTGTCTCGCACTCGAGGAGTCCCGCTGGACGGCCCATGATCAAGCGACTTGGCGGGCCTGCAAGGAAACCCTCTGGCTCAGTCGCTCCCCTTGGCCGGGCAGCGCGGCCGAGGGCCTGATGGACCAGGTGTTGGACGCTGCTGAATGGTTGGACTGGGTGGACGAGTCCCTTCAGGATGCCACGCCGACCAGCGAAGACCTTGGGGCGCCCCACGTTGTCATCACCCCCTTGAACCGGGCAGCACTGCGCCCATTCGCCGCGACCGTCTTGGCCGGTGTGGATGTGGGGCGTTGGTCGCTGGGTCGGGTTGCACCTGCCCTGCTTCGGCAGAGCACGGCCGCCGAGTTGGACTTGCCCAACCTGCCAGCGGCTCAGGCGCAGCAGTGGGCGGCCTTGCAGCAGCTGGCGCGACTCCCCCAAGTGGTTTGCGTGCACGCGCGACACGGCGATGGCGTGCCATTGGACTGGGCGCCGCCACTTCAGCGCATGCGCGCCGCGTTCGCCAGCCCCTGGGTCGATGCGGAAGAGGCGCGGCGGCCTGTCGCAACCACCGCCGCGTCGGCGTCGCGCGCGCAGGTGGCGCTGCCTGGCTGGTTGCCCAAGCGCTGGTCGGCCAGCCAAGTGGCAGCCCTTCGCGATTGCCCCTACCAATTCTTTGCCCGCGTTCGCTTGGGGCTGGGCGAGGCGGATGAGATCGATCGTGACCCCGATCCACGAGACTGGGGGCGTTGGCTGCACGCCGTGCTGCAGGTCGCGCACGAGTTGGGCGACCCGGTGGTGCACTGGGACGCGGCCTGTCGCCAAGTGCTGGAGCGCGAAGGAGTGCCAGCACAAGAGGTGTGGCCCTTCCTGGCGCTGTTGCAGCGATGGGGACCGGCCTACCTGTCGTGGTGGCCGGCCGAGGCGAAAGCGGGACGCCGGGTAGAGGCCGTCGAGCGACAGCTTGAAGGGCCCGTGTGGGCCGAAGACCCGCTGCTTTCTTCGGTGATTTGGATCGGACGGGCCGACCGGGTCGACGTGCTGGCTGATGGAAGCACTCAACTGCTGGACTTCAAAACGGGGTCAGCCAGCAGCTTGAAGGCGCGCGTCGAGACCGACCCCCAGCTGCCGTTCTATGCCGCCCTCTTGGCTCACTTGGGGGACCCGGTGCAAGACGCCGCCTACTTGGCCGTGGACTCGAAGACGCGCAGCTTGCAAGCCCTGGCCTGCCCCGACACCCCGCAGGCCGCACGTGAGCTTGTCGATGGCTTGGCCGAGGACCTGCGTCAGCTGCACGCTGGCGAGCCCCTGCGAGCGCTGGGCGAGGGCGTGGCCTGCGAGCACTGCGCGGCACGTGGGGTGTGCCGGAAAGACGATTGGAGTTCGGCATGAGCGGCTTGGCCTACCGAGCGGACGGTCGGGTCGTGCCCGCGGCCGAGTTCTACCGACTGGCTTGCGACCCATCGCGCTCGGTGGTCGTCGAGGCCTGTGCGGGTGCGGGCAAGACTTGGATGCTCGTGTCGCGGCTGCTGCGGGCGCTGCTCGACGGCGTGCCGCCTGAGCAGATCGTGGCCATCACGTTCACGCGCAAGGCCGCGGCCGAAATGCGAGATCGGCTGGGGGTACTGGTGGACGAGTTGTCCGCCGCCGGCGAAGTCCAACGTGTGCAGGCCTTGATCGACCGCGGCGTGTCCAGTGACATCGCGCAGGTGCAGGCGGCATTGCTGCCCGGGCTGGCCGATCGCTTGCGCCAGGCACCGCAGGGCGTGGCGATCTTGACCTTTCATGCGTGGTTCGCCCAGTTGTTGCGGTCGGCGCCGGCCTCCACGCTGGTCGAACTCGGTCTGTCGCCCGAGTTGCAGTTGCTCGACGACGAAAACAGCTTGGCGCGGCCGCTGTGGCGGCGCCTGCATGCCGCGTTGAGCGCCGATCCCGGCCTGCAGGCCGATTACCTGGGGGTCGCTGCACGGCATGGTCGCCGCGCGTTGGATGAATGGCTCTTGGCCGCCTGGGGAAAGCGCGTGGAGATCGAGCGCGCAGGCCCTTCGCTTTGGGAAGCGGTGCCTGCTCCGGAGGGATTGCGGGCCGAGGACGATGGCGCCGAACTGGTGCAAGCCTTGCACACACAACTGACCTGCATGGCGCGGACCCTGGGGCAATCGGCCGGGAAGAAGGCGAGGGATGCCGCCACGGCCCTGGAGCAGGCCCTGGCGCTGAGCGACCCGGTCGAGCGCTTTGAGGCCGTCTGGCGAGCGCTCTTCACGGAGAAGCGCGAGCCCCGAAAGCTGGGCGAGGTCGAAGGGCTGAGCAGCCTGGTGGAGCAATTGGCCTTGATTCAAGCCGCGCGGCGTCAGCAGGCGGCGCGGCGGGACCACCTGGCCGTTGGCCGACTCGCTGGTGCGCTTTTGCGGGCCTGGGCCGACTTGAAGCGCGAGCGTGGCCTCGTGGACATGAGCGACTTGGAGCAGGGGGCCTGTGCCTTGCTAGCCCAGGACGATGCCGCAGCTTGGTTGCAGCAGCGATTGGATGTGCACGTGCGCCTGCTGCTGGTGGACGAGTTCCAAGACACCAGTCCCTTGCAATGGCAGGCGCTGTCGGGTTGGCTGTCCAGTTACAGCGGAGCGGGGGCCAGCGCCCCTTCGGTGTTCTTGGTGGGCGATCCCAAACAAAGCATTTACCGCTTCCGGCGCGCCGAGCCGAGGGTCTTTCTGGAGGCCCAACGCTTCGTCGCGCAGGGCCTTCAAGGGCATTTGCTGGACTGCGACCACACGCGCCGCAATGGCCCCGCCGTCCGGGAGACGGTGAATCGTTGCTTTGCGCGCTTGAGTGCGGCACAGGCCTACCGCGGCTTTCGCGCCCACACCGGGCCTGAGGAGCAACCCACCTGGGCCGGCGTCTGGGCCCTGGACGAACCGGATGCCCCAGCGGCAGGCGGCGGTGAAGGGGCGGCGGAAGAGGGTTGGCGACCGAGCCTGACGCAGGCCCGCCGCGAGCCCGAACTCGCCCGGCGGCAGCCCGAGGCCGAGCGGGTGGCCGCCGCGGTCACGCGCCTGTTGGTCGAGGAGGGGGCATCGCCCTCGTCGCTGATGGTGCTGGCCCGCAAACGAAGCGGTCTGTTGCTGTTGGCCGAGGCCCTGCGATTGCGTGGCATCCCCACCGAGGCCAATGAGGAGCAGCCTTTGCTCGAAGTGCCCATCGTGCGGGACTTGGTGAGCGTTTTGGACGCATTGGCCTCACCCGACCATGACTTGGCCTTGGCCTGTGCACTGCGCAGCGCGATCTTCGGCGTGACCAGTGAAGATTTGCTGACCCTGTGCGACGCGGCCGAAGGACGGGCGTGGTCCGACACCCTGGTGACGCTGGACGAGGCCGGCTCGCCGGCCTTGGCGCGAGCGGCCCAACTCTGGTGCGCCTGGCGGACAACGTGGCGAGATGCACCGCCGTTCGAGGCCCTTGTCGGCATTGTTCGGGAGGCCGATGTGGAGGCTCGGTTGGCCGCGTGCCTGCCGGCCAGCCAAGCCGAATCGCAGTGGGCGGCGGTGCAGGCCCTTTTGACCCTTGCGCTGAACCTCCAAGCCGGGCGCTTCTGGAGCCTGTACGGTTTTGTCCGTGCCCTGCGAGAGCGAGACCCCCTCTGGCAGCCGCCATTGGGCGGGCGAGGGGTGCGCCTGCTGACCGTGCATGGCGCCAAGGGCCTGGAAGCCGACACCGTTGTCTTGCTGGACGCCGATGCCCCACCGCCCAAGGCGCAATCGCAAACCCTGCTGATCGATTGGCCCGTCGACAGCGCGAAGCCCCGACGGGTGGCCTTCGTCGCCAGCGAGGCGAGGCCGCCGCCGCTGCTGCAAGGCTTGATGGACGACGAGCGTGAACAGCGGAAGCGCGAGGAACTCAATGGCTTGTACGTGGCCTTGACCCGGGCGCGCCATCGCTTGATCGTCAGCCGAACCCGGTGGTCGCGCAGCGCCAACGCCACCAGCTGGTGGCAGTTGTTGGGCATGGACCAGGCACCCAGTTGGCCCCAACCGGACCCGGCGGCGCGTCTTGTATCGCCACAGGCGCCCGTGGCGACAACGGTCTGGCGACTGCCCGAATGGCATGCTGCGCCTCGCCCTGAGCCTGTCGTGACCGACGAGGCCGCAGACCCTCGCGCGGCCACGCTCGGCGAGGCTTGGCACCGGGTTCTGGAGTGGGCCACACGCCCCGGTGCGCGCGATGAGCGCGCCGCGTGGTGCGCTGCCGCCAGCCAGATGTATGCCTTGGACGGCGCAGGGGCGATGGCGCTGGCGCGCGCCACCGATGCCGTGCTGGACAGCCCGCACGCGCGCGCCTTCCTGGGTGCCGAGCCCCTCGCGTGGTCGGGCAACGAGGTGGCCGTGGTGCACGAAGGCAAGGACCTTCGGCTGGACCGGTTGGTGAAGCTTCCGGCGCAAGGCGGTCGACCGGCCACTTGGTGGGTTTTGGACTACAAGCTGAACCTGCAGCCCTTGCGGCAGCCCGCGTACTTGGTGCAGATGAAGACCTACCTCGCCGCGGTGGCGGCCATGCAGCCCGGCGAGCTTGTTCGGGGAGCCTTCATCAGCGCCGATGGTCGGGTGCACGAGGCCGACTAGAATGGCGGGCTTGGTTGTCGGGGTGTAGCGCAGTCTGGTAGCGCATCTGCTTTGGGAGCAGAGGGTCGGAGGTTCGAATCCTCTCGCCCCGACCAATTCACCGTTGAACTTGCCGTTTCGGCCCCTGCGCGAGGACCCACAAGGTCCTCGTTTTGCATTTCAGGGCCCAGAAATATCAGCGTTTACCCCAGTACGAGGATGGCATGGCCCTCTTGAACCTGACCGACGAACAAGTCGCCACCTGGACCCGCGAGCAGAAAGACCGCTGGTGGTTGGAGAACGTTTACCGAGGCGACATGGCGCAACTCACCTTGCGCTCGGCCTTGACCGGATTCTTGCTGGGGGGCGTTCTGTCGGCCACCGGTCTGTACATCGGTGCCAAGACTGGCATTGGCGTGGGGGTCGGCTTGACCTCTGTGATCCTGGCCTTCGCGCTGTTCCGGGCCCTGGCCAACAGTGGCGTGGTCAAGGACTTCACCATCCTGGAAAACAACTGCACGCAGTCCATTGCCACAGCTTCGGGTTACGTCGTCAGCCCGCTGTACTCCAGCTTGGCGGCAGTGATGGTGGTCACGGGCGTCATCATTCCCTGGTGGCAGTTGATGATTTGGCTGTTTGTGGTGTCGCTGATCGGCGTGATGCTGGCCTTCCCGTTGAAGCGCAAGTTCATCAACGACGACCAAGCCCCATTCCCTGAAGGGCGCGCTTGCGGCGTGGTGCTTGATTCGCTCTACAACGGCAACGCTGGCGAGGGCATGTTCAAGGCACGGCTGCTCGGCTACGTTGCGGGTGGGGCGGCTGTCTACCAAGCGCTGGTCAGCACGGGTTGGATGAAGCTGATTCAGTTCAAGGTGCTGATGTTGGACCAGTGGGCCGGAGTCAAGCAGGTGTGGCACTTCCGCGAGCGACTGGACGAGTACTACTACATTTGGGCCGCCAAGGCCGATGGTCTGATCCCCACCATCTTGGGTACCGACGTTCGTCAGTTGGGTCTGCGTTTGACGCTGGACGTTGCCATGATTGGCGTCGGCGGCTTGATGGGCATTGCCGTGGCAACGAGCTGCCTGATCGGCGCCGTCATCAACTTTGGGGTGCTGGCGCCTTTGATGATCCAACTGGGAGACATCGTGCCGCGAACGGCAGCCGACGGTACCGTGATCCCCATCAATCGCTCTGAAATCGTCAACCAATGGTCGCTCTGGTGGGGTGTCACCATGATGGTGGTGGGGGCGCTGGTCGGCTTGATTGCCAAGCCGGAAATCTTCAAGGGCATCTTCAAGCGCGGGGCCAAGAAATCCGCCGATGGTGTCGATGTGCTCAAGCACATCGAAGTGCCGCTTTGGGTGAGCTACATCGGCGTACCGGTGACCAGTTTGCTCGGCGCATGGGTGACCCATGCCTTCTTCGGCGTCCCCTTCTGGATCGCCTTGGTGTCGCTGCCGCTGATCTTCGTTTTGACGATCATTGGCACCAACTCCGTGGCCCTGACCTCTTGGGTGCCCACGGGCTCGATGGCCAAGATCACGCAGTTCACGATGGGGGCCATCGACCGCGCCAACCCGGCCAGCAACCTGCTACCGGCCGCGATGACCTCGGAAATCGCCAGCAACACGGCGCACTTGTTGTCGGACATCAAGCCGGGCTACATGCTCGGCGGCAAGCCTCGTCACCAAGCCATCGGCCATGTGATTGGCAATGTTGCCGGCATCGCGTGCTGCGTGCCTCTGTTCTTCTTGCTCTTCTTGCCAGCCGACAGTCAAGGCCTGCGCAGCACCGCGACCATCTTCACCGACCAGTTCGCGATGCCGGCCGCCTTGCAATGGAAGGGCGTGGCCGACCTGATCGCCAACGGACTGTCCAAGCTGCCGGCATCGGCACTCATCAGCATGATCGCGGCTGCCATCGCGGCCATCGTGATTGAACTGCTCCGGGTCAAATTCAAGGGCAAGTTTGGCATCTCGGCCGTGGCCATTGGTCTGGGTGTGGTGCTGCCGCCCGAGTACACCTTCACCATGTGGGTGGGTGCACTGTTGTTCTGGTTCATGGGCCGCAAGCACAAGACGGCAGGCACCAAGGGACACCGAATCTGGGTCGACGGACTGGAGCCGATTTGCGCCGGTCTGATCGCTGGTGCCGCCTTGATGGGCATCGGCAACGCCATCTTGAACGTCGCACTCGCCTAAGTGGCGCCACAATGACTCAGGGCTGCTTGGATGGGGCCCTGAGTTAGCTCGGCTGGCGGTAGCTCAACTGGATAGAGCAGCGGCCTTCTAAGCCGCAGGTCGGGGGTTCGAGTCCCTCCCGCCGGGCCAACCGCTTCGGCTACTTGCGCGCGTACTGCTCGGCGCCGAAGAGCGCTTGCCGGGCGCGCTCGTCGGTGAGGCCTCGCCACTGGTCGGACAACACATGCACCCCGCGCTGCACGGCGGGTCGCTTGTCGAGTTCATCGAACCAGCCTTTGAGGTGCGGGTAGTCGTTCATGTCGACGCCCTGTTGCCGCCAACTGCGCAGCCAGGGCCACACCGCCATGTCCGCGATGCTGTAGGCCTTGCCGCCCAGGTAGGGGCTGTGCCCCAGGCGCTTGTTCATCACCCCGTACAGGCGCTTGGCTTCGTTGCTGTAACGATCGATGGCGTAAGGCAACTTCTCCGTGGCGTACATCCGGAAGTGGTGGGCCTGCCCAAGCATGGGGCCGATGCTCCCCACCTGGAACATCAGCCACTGCAGCACCTCGTACTTGTCGGGAACGGAGTCGGGCAAGAAGCGCCCCGTCTTGCCGGCTAGGTACAGCAGGATGGCCCCAGACTCAAACAGGGACAGCGGTTGTCCATCGGGGCCTTCCGGATCCACGATGGCCGGAATCTTGTTGTTCGGGCTGATGCGCAGGAAGGCTGGGTCGAACTGTTCGCCGCGTCCGATGTCCACGGGGTGCACGCGGTAGGGCAAGCCGCACTCCTCCAACATGATGTGCACTTTGTGCCCATTGGGGGTGCCCCACGAATAGACTTCGATCATCTCGGTCTCCGATGGCGTTGCAACCTCATGGTACTCAAACAGGTCAAGCATTGGATGAAGCTGCGGACCAGCGCTTCGCAGTGGAAACCGGTGGCCGACTGGGCCGCCAAGCGCGGGGCCCAGTTCACGCTGGAAGACGACGAGGCTGGCGACGGCTGCAGCATCGTGGAGCCACAGAACCACTTGGGGCCCCTGCTCATCGAGTGGGGCCCGCCTCAGCGCGACTACGTGCAGGGCGCTGAACTGCGCATGCGGTGGGACCTGAAGCTGAAATCCGACCTGCAGGTCATGGTCATCGAGCGCAGCTTGATGGACCGACTGGAAGGCCAAGTGTTCGAGGCCTACACGGACACCCTGCAGACGCGAATCGACACCGACACGCCCGAGGAAATGCGCTGGCTGGTGATGTTCCCGCGCTTGGAGCAGTGGTCGGGCAAGGTGGTCAAGCAGCGCTTTGGTGCTTTGGGGGCGTCTCCAGAGATGATCCAGGAATGGCTTGCAGGCGCCCTGACCGATGTGCTGTCGCTGGCGAGCCAGGACCTTGTGCCGGCGGGGCACCCCTTTGTCATGCTGACGCAGCGGGGCAACCTCTACTTGAGACACCAAATGCCCGAGATCGACCTGACCCAACTGCAAGGTTTGATGCGCGTGGCCGAGGTGGCAGCCCGCGAGGCCCTCTCGTTGAACAAGCGGGTGACAGAGCCTGTGTGGGCCCCGACCGATACGTCGACCTTCCCATCGTCCACCCCGCCTGCGCCAGGTTCTGGCGCGTGAGTGGGGTCAGAGCTCGTAGTTCACGGTGCCGCCCCCCAAGGCGCGCTGCAGCAGAGGTGCGCTGAGTCGGTCGGACAGCAAGCTGGCGAAGGCCAGCACGTGGTTGCGCAGGTAAACGCCTCGTTTGAATGCGACGCGGGCCACGTTCTGGCCGAAAAGGTGGCCCACGGGCCGGGCAACCAGGTCGGGCGTCAAGCCCTCGTCGCGCACGGCCATTTCAGCCACAAGGCCCACGCCGAAGCCCGCGCGCACGTACGTCTTGATGACGTCGGCGTCGATGGCCTCCAAGACCACGTTGGGGACCAGTTGCCGAGCGGCAAACGCCCGGTCGATGCGTGTTCGTCCCGTGAAGGCGGGGTGGTAGCTGATCAAAGGGTGCTCGGCCAACTGGGCAAGCGTCAGGGATTCCGAGGACGCCAGCAGGTGGTCGATGGGCATCACCGCCACGTGCTGCCACTCGTACCAGGGCAGCGACACCAAGTCTTCGAACTCGTCCAGCGATTCGGTGGCCAGCCCAATCACGGCGGCCTCTTCCAGCACCATCTGCGCGACCTGCTTCGGGTTGCCCTGGTGCAAGCTGACTTGCAGCTTGGGAAACTGTTTTCGAAGTTGCGCCAACGGGCCCGGCAGCACGTAGCGGGCTTGGGTATGTGTGGTGGCGATGGACAACTGACCCGAGTCTTGGCGGGAAAACTCTTCGCCGATCCGTTTCAGATTGGCCACCTCGCGCAGGATCAGGTCGATGCTCTTGAGCACTTGCTGACCCGGGTCGGTGATGCGCCGCAGGCGCTTGCCGTGGCGGGAGAAGATGTCGATGCCCAGTTCTTCTTCCAACTCCAGGATGGCCTTGGACACCCCCGGCTGCGACGTGTGCAAGGCCTTGGCGGTTTCGGTCAAGTTCAACCCGCGGCGGGCAGCCTCGGCCACGTAGCGAAACTGCTGCAGGTTCATGGGCGTGGTCCCTGAAGCACGGACAAGCAGACTGCCGCCATCGCCTCCACCATGCCGGCCCACTGGCCGAGCGCGGGGTGCATGTGGATGCGAAGGTCCCGTTCGGCTTGCACAGCCTCCAAGATGGGGGGCACGTCCCGCAGCACGTGGCCGGCGCCACCCAAAAACATCGGCATCACTTCGATGTCGGTCGTCCCGGCTTCCGCCAGTTCGTGGAGCACCGTCGTCAAGTCAGGGGGCATCAACTCCAAAAACGCGAGACGCACGGTCAAGGCTGGCTGCACGGCGCGAATGCGCTCGACGACGGCCTCGAACGGCGCGGCCCAGGCCGGGTTGCGCGCCCCGTGCGCCAGCAGGATCAGGGCGCGGCTCATCGGTAACGTACCAGCCAGGTGAAGGCGCTCATGGACAAGGCCAAGTACAAAAGGCTCGGGGCGGCGGCCACCGCCCAGGGGGTCCAGTTCTTGAGCAAGCCCACGTGGCCTGCCAAGTTGTTCAACAGCACGAAGCTGATGCCCAGCATGATGCCGCCAAAGACCTTGGCACTGATGCCACCGGCGCGGGCGTGGAGGTACGCGAACGGGAGGGCCAGGGCCACCATCACGAAACATGCCAAGGGGTACAAGGCCTTGCGCCAGAACTGAATCTCGTAGCGTTGCGCCGATTGCTCTTGCGCCGACAGGTGGCGGGTGTACGTGAACAGTTCGGCCGTTGACATGTCGCTCGCCTTGAGCAGTGCCGCCGACACCACGCTGCGCGTCAAGCGGCTTTGCCAATTCAGCAGGGGCAGGTGCTCCTCCAGTACGTCTGGCGTTTGGATGGCATTGGGCCAGCGCAGGCGCCGAACGTCCAAGAGCACCCAAGCCCCGTTGCCATCGACCAGCGCCTTCGGCGCCTCCCAGCGCTCCAAGAGCCGGTTTTGGTCGTCGAAGGCAAACACGCGGACCCGCTCCAATTGCCCATCCAAGCTGGCGCCTGCCACGCTCACGGTGTAGAGCCGCTCGGTGCCGTCGCTTTGGGGCTGGCGGTCCTTCAGCCACGCGCCACCGGCTTGCTGAAGGAGGCCCTGGTTGCCGCTGGCACGCAAGCGCTGGCCCCATTGATCGGCCGCCGGCGCCAGCCAATCGCCCGCCACAAACGTGAGCACCGCAAACCCTGCGGCCAGGAGGCTCAGCAGGCCCAGCGCGCGGCCCGGCCCGAGGCCACCGGTTCGGAGAATCGTGAACTCGCTGGATTGCGCCATGCGCGCCAGAGAAATGATCGTGCCGATCAGCACCGCAATCGGGAAGACCTCGTAGAACTGCCCTGGCAAGTCCAGCAGCGCCAGGGCCGCCGCGCGCGCGGGCCCAGCGCCTTGGCGCAAGCGCTCCAACTCTTCCACGAAGCCGATGAAGAAGAACAGCGCCATGAACGCCAGCGCCACGAACATGACCGTGACCACGACGTCACGGTAGAGCAAGCGTCGGACGGTTTTCACGCGATCCTCCGGCGCCACGGCGGAACAAACCGGATCGACTCGTCTCGCCAAGTCAGTAAGAGCAAGGCCACCGCGAATGCGGCGCCGTGGACGATGGCCATGGCCTCCAGGGCGTCGAGTTTGCCCCGGCCCACCCAGCTTTGCGACAGGTTGATCAAGTTGTAATAGACCACGAACACCAGCAGGGCCAGCAGCAGCCCCCAACTGTTGGGCCGCCGCGGGTTGGTGGCCGCCAAGCCCAGTCCCAGCAGGGCCAGGTTGAGGGCGCCGATCACCATGCCGGCCCTCCAAACCAACTCAGCCCGGTGCCGGGCTTGCGTCGATTGCGTCAGGGCCATGGTGTCCATGGCCTTGGGGGGCAATTCATCCAAGTTGCGCGCCGTCTGGCGGTCGGCCAGCACCCGGTATTGGTCGAAGCGGGCGAGCGTGCCAGTGCGCCCGGCGGCATCGCTTTCATTGCGCTGGCCCTGCTGCAGCACGAGGTAGCGGTCGCCCTCGTCCCAAACGATTTGGCCCGTGGCGGCCGTGGTCACCGACTCGCGAGGTCCTTGTTGGCTGAGGATGAACACGTTGCGCCCCACGCCCGCCAAGTCGGAATCCCGCTCGATGAAGAAGACCTTGCTGCCGTCCCGCGACGCTTGGAACTGCCCCGGCGCAACCCGAGACAGGTCACTTCGCTTTTCGTAGCGGTCGCGCAACTGTTGTGACTGCGCGTTCCCCCAAGGCCAAGCCACCATCACCAACACGCCAATGACGGCGACCACGGGCAAGGCGACCTTCAGCAGCGGCTGGGTCAAGCGCCGCACCGGCACACCGCAAGCCTGCCACACGGCCATCTCGGAGTCGCGGTACATGCGCGACAGCGTGGAGACGACGGCGATGAAGAGGGACAAGGTCAGCACCAAAGGCAACTGACTGAGGGCGGCAAAGCCCAACAGCATCACGACGTCTTGGGCCGCCACCCGGCCCCCCGCGGCCTGCCCCAGGGTTTTGATGAGCATGACCGTGACCACGATCGTCACCAGCACGACGAGGGTGACGCCGAACCCCCGAGAGAGGTCTTTGCGAAAAGTGGTATCCAATAACATGCTTCAGCTTTATTCAGCCCAGGAATTATGGACGCACGTATTCAAGCGCTTTCGATCGACAAGCTCGCCTCGGCCGCCGCCGACGCCCTGCTGGTGGTGATCGCGGGCGAGCATTTGCCGACCCAGTTGGACCCTGCAGTCGCTGCCGCCGTCAAGGCCGCGGTGAAGTTGGGCGACTTTGAGCACAAGGCCGGCAAGGCGGTGCTGCTGCACCACGTGGCCGGGGTCAAGGCGCCGCGCTTGGTTTTGGCCGCCTCGGGCGGCACGGGCACCAAGGCCGGCAAGGCGGCTTTGAATGCCGCCCTGGCGCAGGTCAAGGGCCGGCAAGTGACGCAGGTGGCGGTGGCCTTCGTGGGCTTCGGTTCGTTGGCGTCGTCGTTGGTGGAACAGGCGGTCTTGAGCTTGGCCGACGCCGAGTACTTGTACCAACTGACCAAGCCGAGCGCCCCGAAAGAGGCGCGTGTTGCCAAGGCCAGCCTCTTGGTGGACAAGGCCGACCTCAAGGCGGCCCGCGCTGGGCTGGCGCAGGGTGAGGCCTTGGCCGCGGGCATCGGTTTGGCCAAGGAACTGGCAAACCGCCCGGGCAACCACTGCACGCCGACCCATCTGGCCGATCAGGCCAAGCAGTTGGCGCGAAGCCACGGCATGAAGGTTGAGGTGCTGGACCGTCGTGCGGTCGAGCGGCTCGGGATGGGCTCGTTTTTGGCGGTGGCCCAAGGTTCCGACGAAGCCTTGCGCTTCATCGTGTTGCGCTATGACGGTGCGCCCAAGACGCAAGCTCCGGTCGTGCTCGTTGGCAAGGGCATCACATTCGACACCGGCGGGATCTCGCTCAAGCCCGGCGCCGAAATGGACGAGATGAAGTACGACATGGGCGGTGCCGCGAGCGTGCTCGGTGCGATGCGCGCCGTCGGCGAGTTGAAGCCCAAGTTGAACGTGGTGGCCCTGATCCCGGCGTGCGAAAACATGCCCAGCGGCCGTGCCGTCAAGCCGGGGGATGTGGTGACCTCGATGTCCGGTCAGACCATCGAGATCTTGAACACCGACGCCGAGGGTCGACTGATCCTGTGCGATGCCCTCACGTATGCGGAGCGCTTCAAGCCCGCCATGGTGGTGGACGTGGCCACGCTGACGGGCGCGTGTGTCATCGCCCTGGGTGGCGTGCGCAGTGGCATGTACGCGAGTGACGACGAACTCGCCCAGGCGCTGAGCCAAGCCGGCGAGTCGGCGCTGGACCCGTGCTGGCGCATGCCCTTGGACGAGGAGTACGACGACGCGCTGAAGACGCACTTTGCCGACATGGCCAACGTCGGCCCTCGTGCGGGGGGCTCGATCACGGCGGCCAAGTTCTTGCAGCGTTTCGCGCGCAAGTACCGCTGGGCCCACCTTGACATCGCCGGTACCGCTTGGAAGGGCGGCGCGGCCAAAGGCGCCACGGGTCGTCCGGTGGGGCTGCTCACGCACTTCTTGTTGGCCCAAGTGCGCTGACACGGGCCGTGGAAGTCCGCCTGATCAGCGGTGTGTCCGACCCCCTAGGGTGGGCCTTGCGCGCGCTGCGCAAGGCCCATGCCAAAGGCTTGTCCCTTTGGGTGACGGTGGACCATGCCCAGTCTGCGCGACTCTTGCACCATGTGTGTGCTGCAGATCCGCAGGGTTTTCTGCCCTTGGCGGCGCCGGATGCGCCTTCGCACGTTCGTCGGCGCAGTCGCATTCAGTTGCACCACACCGAAGCGTCGATTGGCTCCCCGCCGCCAGGGACGCATTGGCTCAACCTTGGCAGTGAGATCCACCCCGAACTGATGGCATTTGCCGGTGTGGTGGATTGCGTGCCGGCCGATGAAGCTGCCGCGCAACGAGGACGGCAGCGCTATCGCCTCTATCAGAAGATGGGCTGTGAGGTGATTCACTCGCGGGAGGGGGCATGAACCCTGTTTCGATCGACCTGCCGGTGCTGACCGACGTTGTCGCGTCAGAGGGCTTGAGTCCCGCACAACAGGCGGCAGTGTTGGGTGCGTTGCCGGGCTTGGTCCAGGACGTGGTGGGGGAATTGCGACCGCATTTCGAGCAGCAATTGCTGGATGCCTTGCTGCCCCGTGTGGCGGCTTTGATCGCGATGCGCGGCGACGCGACCCAAGCCGGTCAACCGGATCGTTGAATCGCCGTTTTCGACCCGGGCTAGCCCCAATCGGCGCCTTGCGGAATTGCGCTATGGTCTGCGGCGCCTCGGTCGTGGCACCCGCCACAGCGCCGAACAATTGATCCAACTTTCTGGAGTGATGGCATGCAAGTCAAGTTGAACAGCATCGTGGTGGCCGGCCTGGTGGCCTTTGGTGGCGTCGCCATGGCGCAGGAGACCGTCGAAGTCCGCATCGGCCACGTGGGCCCCACCAGCGGTGGCATTGCGCACTTGGGCAAGGACAACGAGCTCGGGGCCCGCATGGCCATCGACGATCTGAACGCCAAGAAGATCAAGATCGGCGGCAAGGTCGCGGTGTTCAAGCTGTTCGCCGAAGACGACGCTGGCGATCCGAAGCAGGGCACGGCGGCCGCCCAAAAGCTGGTGGACTCCAAGGTCCATGGCGTGATCGGCCATCTGAACTCGGGCACCTCGATTCCTGCCGCCAAGGTCTACAGCGACGCTGGCGTTCCGCAAATCAGTCCCTCCGCCACCAACCCGAAGTTCACCCGCCAGGGCTTCAAGACCACCTTCCGCGTGGTGGCCGATGACGTGCATCTGGGGGGCACCTTGGGCAAGTACGCCGTGCAGAAGCTGAAGGGCAAGTCGATCGTGGTGATCGACGACCGCACCGCTTATGGCCAAGGCGTGGCCGATGAGTTCGAGAAGGGCGTCAAGGCCGCGGGCGGCAAGACGGTTGGCCGTGAGTTCACGAACGACAAGGCCACGGACTTCACCGCCATCCTGACCAGCCTGAAGGCCAAGAACCCCGATGTGGTGTTCTTCGGCGGCATGGACGCCGTGGCCGGCCCGATGCTGCGCCAGATGAAGGCGCTGGGCATCAAGGCCAAGTTGGTGGGCGGCGACGGCATTTGCACGGCCGGGCTGCCGGGCTTGGCGGCAGGCGCCATGTCCGACGACCAGGTGTATTGCGCCGAAGCCGGCGGCGTGGAAGGTGCGGCCAAGAAGGGCTTGGACGACTTCAAGGCGCGCTTCAAGGCCAAGAACAACCTGGAAGTGCAGGTTTACGCCCCCTACGTCTACGACGCCACCATGGTGATGGCCGCCGCAATGGAAAAGGCCGGTTCGCCCGAGCCGTCCAAGTACCTGCCGGTTTTGGCCAAGACGGCTGGGTACAAGGGGGTGACCGGCGTCATTTCCTTCGACGACAAGGGCGACATCAAGAATGGCGCCCTGACCCTCTACACCTACAAGGGCGGCGAGCGCGCCGAGTTGGCTGTGATTCGTTGATGCAGGGCAGGCCCTCGGCCTGCACTTGCCTCGCTCGATCCAAGGGACTCGCTGTGCGAGTCCCTTTTTTGTTCCTGCTTGGAGCGCGGTGTGCTGTGCAGAGGCACCCCCGGTCCAGGGGGTCAGGCGTTCGGGCCGTGAGATGCGTCACAGCGCGGCACTCGCACGTCCCATGCGTCCGGTTTTCGACCCCCAAACGGGGGGCTTTCAACCCATGGGGTGGCGGGCATCATCCCGGCACCGCTCAAGAGGCGTGCCAACCGACCCGTTGGCCGCTCAGCCAGCCCCCCCCTGAGGTTTCCATGGTCCGCGTGTTCAACCATTACTTGCAGAAGCGTTCGGTCACGCAGGTGGCCTTCGACGTTGGTTTGATCGTTGCCGTGTTGATCTTGACGGTGATGACCATGGGCGGCAGCGATCCGCTGTCCCTGCCGGTCGCGGCAGCGCAAGGTTTGTCGTTGGCCGGTGTCATGTTCGTGGTCAACAGCGCCACGGGCCTTTACCAGCCAGCGCCCAAGCGCAGCTTGACGCAAGTTTGCGCCCGCGGCATCGTGGCCCTGCTTTTCGCTTTGCCCATCACCTACGCCGTGCTTCACTTGGTTCCGATGGGCCAAGCCGAAGCGCCGTGGGCCTCCTTTGCCGCCATGGCGGCGGTGGCGGCGGTGGTGTTGCACCGGGCCTACGCATCGCATGTCGCCGACCCGGCTCGCGGCCGCAGCCGCGTGCTGGTCCTGGGGGCGGGTCCCGCCGCCTTGGACGTTGCCCAAAGCCTGCGTGAATCTGACCCGATGGCGCAGATCATCGGCTTTTACCGCGGTTCTGACACGGAAGTGGCCGTGGACGAGAAGGACTTGGTGTCGACCGCCGACAGCCTGAGCGAAACCGCCTTGCGCTTGGGGGCGGACGAGATCGTGGTGGCCCTGTCGGAGCGCCGCGGTGGCAACACGCCCTTGCGCGAACTCTTGGATTGCAAAGTGGTCGGCATTCGGGTGGTGGACCTGGCCACCCACTTCGAAAAGAACCTGCACCAGATCAGCCTGAAGCACGTCAACGCCGGTTGGTTGGTGTTTGGCGACGGCTTCAACCAGACGGCGCTGCGCTCGGCCATCAAGCGCGCGTTCGACATCGTTTGTTCGGCCATGCTGCTGTTGGTGACCGCGCCCATCATGGTCTTGGCCGCCGTCGCCGTGCGTCTGGAGTCGCGCGGGCCGGTGTTCTACCGTCAAGAGCGTGTGGGGCTCAACAGCCAGCCCTTCATGGTGACCAAGTTCCGCAGCATGCGCACCGATGCCGAGAAGGATGGCAAGCCGGTCTGGGCCACGAAGAACGACGACCGCGTCACCCGCGTGGGCAAGTTCATCCGTCGCACGCGCATCGACGAGTTGCCCCAACTGTTCAACGTCTTGCGTGGCGACATGAGCCTCGTGGGACCGCGACCCGAGCGGGCCTTCTTCGTGGAGCAGCTGGTCCAGAAGATCCCGTACTTCGCCGTTCGCCACAGCGTGAAGCCTGGGGTCACCGGCTGGGCGCAAGTCAAGTACGACTACGGTGCGACCGAGGAAGATGCCGCGGCCAAGCTCCAGTACGACTTGTATTACGTCAAGAACCACAGCCTGTTTTTGGACATCTTGGTCCTGATCGAGACCGTGGCCGTTGTTTTGACGGGGCGCGGTGCGCGCTGAGTTTCGACGCTTCGGCGCGTCGCGCAAGGCCCGGGCACTGCCCGGGTTTTTGTTTCCAACTGCCTGAACCATGAGTTTGGACCTGACGCTGGCCGTGTTGGCGGCCCTGGCCTACGCCTCGGTGTTGGCTTGGGCGGTGCAGCGCCGTGGCATGTGGGCCGGTGCGAGTTCGCGATTGCCCCACACGTGGCTGGTGATGGCCACAGGGGCCAGCTTGGTCTGGGCGGTGCTGTCGGCCGCCTTGTCGTTCCGACCTCTGTGGCCCCTGGATGCGCCCCAAACTTGGTTCGACGGCTTGCGGCAATTGGCGTGGATGGGCTGGCTCTTGGTGCTGCTTGGTATCAATGGCCGGCGGCGCGAGTGGCCGGGGTTTGTCTTGCCGGTGCTCTTGTTCGCCGGCATGGCGATGCTCGGTTTGCTCAGCGCAGCCCATGGTGCCTGGTCGCGAGATGTGGAAAGCGTGGTGCGGGCCACGTCGGGTTTGGCCTTGGCGATCGCTGGCCTGATCTTGGTCGAGCAGCTTTACCGCAATGCGGGTGGCGACCAGCGGTGGAACGCCAAGCCGGTGTGCCTGGGATTGGCCGTGGGCTTTGCCTTCGATGTGTACGTGTTTGCCGAGGCCATGTTGCTGCGCCGGCAGGACTGGCAAACCATGCAACTGCGGCCGATGGTGGCGGCGCTGGGTTTGCCGCTTTTGGCCTTGGGGCTTGGGCGTGGCGCTGCGTTGATGGCGTCGCTTCAAGTCTCGCGCACCGTGGTCTTCCACTCGGCGACCTTGCTCTTCAGCGGGGCTTACCTGTTGTTGGTCGCGGGTCTGGGCTACTGGGTGCGCTATTCGGGCGGTGACTGGGGGCCGGCGCTGCAAGTGCTGCTGCTGGTGGCCGGGATCTTGGGCCTCGCAGTGGTTGTTTTTTCTGGCGCGGTTCGGGCGCGGCTGCGGGTGTGGGTCAGCAAAAGCTTTTTCCGATATCGCTACGACTACCGCGACGAGTGGCTGCGCTTCACCGCGGCGCTGGGGTCGTCCGAGGCGCCGGATCGCATGGGCGAAACCGTGGTGCGCTCCTTGGCTGCGTTGGTGGAAAGCCCGGCAGGTGGCTTGTGGCTCCGGCGAAGCGAAGATGGCGTTTTGTCACAGGTGTCTGCCTGGAACTTCGAACGTCGGGATCGCCGATTGCCCGTCGACGGTTGCTTGGTGGACCTGGCCGATCGCTTGTGGATCACCGACCTCAACGCTTGGCGCCAGGGACAAGCTGCCGACGGCCTACCACCGCCCGACTGGTTGCTCGAGGACCCACAAGCTTGGTTGTTGATTCCCTTGGTGGTGGCCGGTCGCTTGCATGGCGCCGTCGTGCTGGCGCAGCCGCGAACACCCCTGGCCTTGGACTGGGAGGTCCGCGACCTGCTCAAGACGGCGGCCTCGCAGGCAGCAGGGGGGCTGGCCATGCTGCAGGCCAGCGAGCAGTTGCTGGAAGCCCAGAAATTCGAGGCCTTCAACCGGATGTCGGCCTTCGTCGTGCACGACCTGAAGAACATCGTGACGCAACTGTCGTTGATGATGAAGAACGCCGAGCGTCACGGCGACAACCCCGAGTTCCGGCGCGACATGAACGACACCGTCAATCACGCCGTGGAGAAGATGCGCCAGTTGATGCTTCAACTGCGCGAGGGGGCACGTCCTACGGGCCTTTCCAGCGGCGTTCGCTTGGCGGCCATCGCCGAGCGTTTGCAGACGGCAGCCCGCCAACGCGGGCGCCACGTAGAGGTGCAAGCCCAAGAGGGGGTCGAGACCCGGGGTGTGGAGGAGCGCATCGAGCGAGTCGTCGGTCACGCTGTCCAGAATGCTTTGGACGCCAGCCAAGACGAACAGGTGGTGCACTTGCGCATCGACGCCGTCGGCTCCTACGCCCGTGTCGAGGTCGTGGACGAAGGCATCGGCATGAGCGAGGAGTTCGTGCGGGACCGCCTCTTTAAGCCCTTCCAGAGCACGAAGGCCCATGGCATGGGCATCGGTGCCTTTGAGAGCATGCAGTATGTTCGTGAGCTCGGCGGCAAGGTGGAAGTGAACAGCGCGCCTGGACGTGGCACGACGCTCACCTTCTTGCTGCCCTTGTTCCATTCCCAAACCCCTACCTGATCTCTTTCGCATGGCGGATTCGCGCAGCCCAAGCCTGTTGATCGTCGAGGACGATTTGGCCCTCCAGCGGCAGCTCAAGTGGTCGCTCGATCGGTTCGAGTCTTTGACCGCGGCCGACGCGACGAATGCGGTGCTTCAGTTCCGGCGCAGCCCCACGCCCGTGGTGACCATGGACCTGGGCTTGCCGCCTGACCAGGACGGCACCACCGAAGGCTTCCGGCTCTTGGAGCAGTTGCTCGAGATCGACCCCTACGTCAAGGTCATCGTTCTCACCGGCCAAAACGACCAAAGCAATGCCTTGCGGGCCATTCGCTTGGGCGCCTATGACTTCCTGGCCAAGCCGGTCGATGCCGACGTCTTGGCCTTGTGCGTTGAGCGCGCGATGCGGCTTCGCGAGTTGCAGGACGAGAACCGCCGGTTGGCCACCCAGGGCGGCAACGCGCTCGGTCAGCTGCTGACGCGCGACCCCGGGATGCAGCGCATTTGCCGCACCATCGAGAAGGTGGCCCGTGCCGATGCCACCGTGCTGTTGCTGGGAGAAAGCGGCACCGGCAAAGAGGTGCTGGCCCAAGGCCTGCACGAAGCCGCTGGTCGCTCGGGCCGTTTCGTGGCCATCAACTGCGCCGCCATTCCCGAGAACCTGCTGGAAAGCGAACTGTTCGGGTACGAGAAGGGCGCCTTCACCGGAGCGGTGAAGTCCACCCCGGGCAAGATCGAACTGGCCCACGGCGGCACCCTGATGCTGGACGAAATCGGCGATTTGCCCATGTCTTTGCAGGCCAAGCTGCTGCGCTTCTTGCAGGAGCGCTCCATCGAGCGATTGGGCGGGCGGCAAGAGATCGCGGTCGACGTCCGCGTCGTCGGGGCAACTCACCAAAACATCAAGCAGCTCATCGCCGAGGGCCGTTTCCGAGAGGACCTGTACTACCGGTTGGCGGAGATCGTGGTCGACATCCCGCCGCTGCGGGAACGGCAAGGTGACGCAGTGTTGTTGGCGCACGCGTTCGTTCGGCGGTTCGCGGCCGATCAGCGTCGCAAGGGGCTGACCTTGGGCGACGACGCCATCCGGGTGCTTGAGCAGCACAGCTGGCCGGGCAACGTGCGTGAACTGCAAAACGTGATGAAGCGCGCCACCATCATGGCCGATGGGGAACGCATCACCGCCGACGACTTGGGCCTGTCGGCCGATGCGGAATCGGGCGACGCCGTTTTGGACCTGCGCGAGGCGCGAGAAAGGGCCGAACGCGCTGCGGTGATCACCGCGCTGTCGAGGGTGGACGGGAACATCGTCCGGGCGGCCGAGCTGCTCGGGGTGAGCCGACCCACGCTCTATGATTTGTTGAACAAGCTGCAGATCAAGCCCTGAGGGGCGCGATGGTGGCCAAGGGAGTGTTGATGACGAACCGTGGATGGACTCAAGGTTTGCTGGCGGTGGCTCTGTGCGTGGGCCTTGCTGCCTGCGGTCAAAAGAGCCCTGAAGAATTGCTGGCTGCGGCGAAGCAGGCGGTGGCGAAGGACGACCTGAAGGCCGCACAAATTCACCTCAAGAACGCCCTGACGCAAGAGCCTGGCAACGGCGAAATCCGCTTCATGCTGGGCGAAACCCTGCTCAACAGCGGCGACCCCGTGGGGGCGCTCTTGGAGTTCGCCAAGGCCAACGAGGCCCAGTTCGACCCCAACCGCGTCGCGCCGGCCGAAGCGCGGGCCATGCTGCAAACGCGCAAGCCGCGGGAGGTGCTGCAGCAGTTCGCCACCCGCCAACTCAGCGACCCGAAGGCGCAGGCCGAACTGCAGGTGGTCATGGCGCAGGCCTACAACGCCACGAACAAGCCGGTGGAGGCGCGCGCGGCGGTGGACGAGGCCCTGCGTCTGGTGCCCAAGCACCCGGGTGCCACGTTGGTGTTGGCCCGCATGGCCGGTGCCGAACGGCGTGTTGACGACGCCCTGGCCCTGGTCGAATCCGTGATCCAGTCCGCGCCCACCTCCGGCGAGGCCTGGCGCCTCAAGGGCGACCTGCTGACCCTGGGCAAGGGTGACGGCAAGGCCGGCCGGGCCGCTTTCGAGAAAGCCGTTGAGGTCGCGCCCCGGGACTTGGCGGCTACGCAGGCCCTCATCGGTCACCTGGTGGCGGTCAAGGACAACGACGAAGCCAAGAAGCGCATCGAGGCCGCGCGCAAGCAGTTCGGCGACAACACCACCGTCCGTTACTACGCGGCCTACTTGGCGATGGGCGACGGCAAGCTCGACGAAGCGAAATCGCACGTCGAGCAACTGTTGAAAGTGACCCGCGACGACCCGCGGGTGCTCTTCTTGGCCGGACAGATCGCCTTCCAGCGCGGGGAAGACCTGGTGGCCGAGTCCCACCTGAGCAAGATCTTGAACCTGCCGGGAGACACCGGGCGCGTGAGGCTGTTGTTGGCCGCCACGCAATTGCGCATGGCCGACCCGACCAAGGCGCTGCGCACGTTGGAGCCGCTGCTGGACGATCCGGGCATGCGCGTGTCCCAGGTGTTCGCCGTGGCCGGCGACGCCCACAGCCAGTTGGGCCAGACCGACAAAGCGCAGGCGATGTACGCCCGTGCGGCCGAGCTCGATCCCAACGATGCCCGCAGCCGCACCATGGTGGCGCTGGGCCGTGTGGCGGGGGGCAACGAGGCGCAAGGTTTGGACCAGTTGCGCGACTTGGCCACCCAGTTCGAGAGCCCCGTGGCCGACGTGGCCTTGATCGGCAGCCTCATTCGCAAGGGTGACCACGCGGGCGCCTTGACGGCCCTGGACGCCCTGGAGAAAAAGACCCCGGGCAAGGCCGATACCACCAACATGCGGGCCCAGGTCTTTCTGGCTCAAGGGGCGACGGACAAGGCCCTGGCCCAGTGGCAAGAATCTCTGAAGCGCGACCCCAAGAACATGGCGGCCGCCGTGGCCCTGGCGCGCCAGGACTTCGCCACCAACCGTGCGGCCGATGCCGTGGCACGGTTCGCCGCAGTGGCCAAGGCCGATGCCTCCGATCCTGTGCCGCAATTGGCATGGTTGCAGGCCCGCCAGTTGGCCGGCGACAAACCCGAGGACCTGGTCAAGTCGGCCCAGCAATTGGTGCAGCAGTTCCCCAAGGTGGCCCGCGTGCGCACGGCCCTCGTGCGCGTGCTGCAAGCCTCCGGTGACACCGACCGCGCCCTGTCGGCTGCGCAAGAGGCGGTGGCGGCCCTGCCCAACGACGGCGAGGTGCTGGAGTTGCTGGGGGCTTTGCAACTGGCCCGTGGCGACCACGGACAGGCGCACAAGTCGATGAGCGACTTGGTGGCGCTGCGCCCCCGTTCGCCCGAAGCCCTCGTGCGCTTGGCCGAGGTGGACATTGCCCGCAAGAACTACCGCCAAGCGCTGGGCAACGCTCGCAAGGCCTTGGCCTTGAAGCCCGACTTCCTGCCGGCCCTGCGTCACGTCATGGCGCTGGAGTTGGAGTTGGGCAACCCGGCGGCCGCGCGCAAGCTCGTCAAGGAGATGCAGCAAGAGAAGAGCACCCAAGGTCTGGCCACCGTGTTCGAGGGCGACCTCGAGGCCAAGCAAGGCAACTGGGCGGCCGCGGCCGCGGCCTACCAGCAGGGCCTGGCGCAGAAGGTCCAGGTGCCGGGCTTGCCCAGCAAGGCCCACCGGGCGCTGCTGAGCGCGGGCAAGGCGGCCGAGGCCCAGGCTTTCGCGCAGAAGTGGATCAAGGACAACCCCGGCGACTTGCTGTTCGTGGCCTACCTGGCGGACTCTGCCTTGGCGCGCTCGGACTGGGCCGAAGCCCGCAGCCGCTACGAGTTCATTTTGAAGTCCTCGCCCAATGACGTGGTGGTGATGAACAACCTCGCCTGGGCGCTGCTGCGCACCAACCAACTCAAGGACGCCGAGGCCCTGGCCCGCAAGGCCGTGGGACTTCGTCCGCAGGCCGGCGCCTTCTTGGACACCCTGTCGGAGATCTTGTCGGCCGAAGGGAAGCACGACGAAGCCATCGAGAAGCAGCGCCGTGCGGTGGAGTTGGACGGCAACAACCCGGCGCGTCGCGTGGCCCTGGCCAAGCGCTACATCGCGGCCAACCAAAAAGAGAAGGCCAAGATCGAGTTGGAGGCCGTGGCCCAACTGGGACCGCGTTACCCCGATCAAACCGAAGTGCAGGCCTTGTTGAAGCAGCTCTGAACGGAGCGCCATGAGCCCACCCCGACGTTCGTCGCTGCGCAAGCAAGTTCACACGCTGCTGCGCAAAGGGTTGGCGCTCATGCCCCAGGGGCAGCGTTTTGCGCTGTACCGGCGCATGGTCGATTGCGACCCGGCGCCGGACTCGCGGCTGCTGCTCAAGGTCGCCGAAACCCGGGAAGAGTTGGAGGCCTGCTTCAAGATCCTGCACGACGCCTACGTCGCCGCGGGCTTCATGAAGCCGCACCCGTCGGGCTTGCGGGCCACGATCTACCACGCGCTGCCCACCACCACCACCTTGTGCGCCAAGTGGGAGGGGCGGGTGGTAGGCACCATCTCCATGATCCGCGACGGGGTGTTCGGCTTCCCGATGCAGTCGGTGTTCGACCTCTCTGGCGTGCGCTCGCAAACGGGGCAGATCGCGGAGATTTCGGCCCTGGCCGTGCACCCCGACTTCCGCAAAACCGGTGGCGCGATCCTGTTCCCGCTGATGAAGTTCATGTACGAGTACTGCGTGCGGTACTTCGACACGCGGCACTTGGTCATTGCGGTCAACCCCGACCGCATCGAGATGTACGAGGCCCTGCTGCTGTTCCGCCGCCTCAGCGCCCAGAACGTGGACGCCTACGACTTTGCCAACGGCGCGCCGGCCGTGGGCGCCACCCTGGACCTGCGTGGCGTGGACCAACGGCTTGCTCGCGTTTACGGTGGCAAGGACGACCGCAAGAACTTGCACGACTACTTCATCGTGCGCGACCTGCCCAACATCCAATGGCCCACGCGCCGCTACCGCACCACGAACGATGCGGTCATGACGCCGGCGCTCTTGGACCATTTTTTCAACCAGCGCACCCAGGCGCTGGCGGGGCTGGACGAACGCAAGAAGGCGCTCTTGTGGTCCATCTACCAACTGGCGGAGTACCGTGCCGTGCTGCCGATGCTCGAGGGCGGCGAGGTGCCGGCCATGCACGCCCTGCGGCGCCACGCCCGCCACTCCATGCTGTGCCCGGCGGAATTGCGCCTGCATGGCCTGACCGAGGCGCTGCCCGCCCAGGTGGTGGAGTTGTCGCTCGGCGGCTTCCAGGTTCGCAGCAAAACACCGCTGCGGCCCGGGGCCGTGGGCGATGCCGTTGTGAGCTTGGGTGAGTTGGAAGAATCGCACGGCCGCTTCGAGGTCGTTCGCGAGGTGGGCTTCGACGGCGAGCAGCACCTGCTCGGCTGCCGCCTCATCGAGCCCGATGCCGTGTGGCGCCGCTGCGTGGCGGCCCTGGAAAGCGGCTTCACCGCCGCCGAAGTCCATGCGTATTGATCGCCCTGCATCCCGCCGGCTCAGCCGGCGCGCGGCCCTGGTGGGGGCGGGGTGGTGCGCGCTGTCCACGCTGCCGCTGGGCGCCATGGGGCAGTCCCTGCCCGACCTGGTGGCCCGCGCCAAGCCCTCGGTGGTGCTCGTGGGCACCTACCGCGAAACCGACGCGCCGCGCTTTCGCTTCTCGGGCACGGGCTTTGTGGTGGGCGATGGGTGGACCGTCGTCACCAACGCGCACGTGCTGCCCGATCCCAGCATCCCAGCCGAAGGGCGCGTTGTGCAGGTGCAAGCCTGGCGCGGCGAGCGGCAGTGGGAGGCCCGGCCGGCCCGCGTGCTGACCGTGGCGCGCGAGCGCGACCTGGCCGTGCTGCGCCTGGAGGGCGGCCCCGCCTTGCCCGCCTTGACCTTGGCCGAAGGGCCGCCACCCCGGGAGGGCAGCGAGCTCGCCTTCATCGGCTTCCCCATCGGCGGCGCCTTGGGTTTTGCCCACGTCACCCACCGGGCGCTGCTGTCGTCCATCACGGGCTTGGTGCTGCCGCAGTCGTCGGGGCAGGGCCTGTCGCCCCGGGCGGTGCGCGCGCTGCGCGACGGGCCGATGGACATCTTTCAGTTGGACGCCACCGCCTACCCCGGCAACAGCGGCGGGCCGGTGTTCGACGTGGCCAGCGGCCAGGTGGTGGGCGTCATCAACATGGTGCTGGCCCGCGGCACGCGCGAGTCGGCCTTGAGCCAGCCCACGGGCATCACCTACGCCCTGCCCGTGGCCCTGCTGCACCCGCTGCTGAAGGACCTCCCTCGATAATCCGCGGCCCATGCCCGCTGATTTCTCGCCCTGGCGCCTGTCCGTCGCGCCCATGATGGACTGGACCGACCGGCACTGCCGCGTCTTCCACCGCCTGCTCACCCGCCGCACCCTGCTGTACACCGAGATGGTGACCACGGGCGCGCTGATTCATGGCGACCAGCCCCGGCACTTGGACTTCGATGCCGTCGAGCACCCCGTGGCCTTGCAGCTGGGCGGCAGCGAGCCGGCCGATTTGGCCGCGTGTGCCCGGCTGGCCGAGCGCTGGGGCTACGACGAGGTCAACCTCAACTGCGGCTGCCCCAGCCCCCGCGTGCAGCGCGGCGCCTTCGGTGCCTGCCTGATGGGCGAGGCCGCGCTGGTGGCCGACTGCGTCAAGGCCATGCGCGACGCCACCGCGCTGCCGGTCACCGTCAAGCACCGCATCGGCATCGACCGCATCGAGAGCTACGACTTCGTGCGCGACTTCGTCGCCACCGTGGCCGAGGCCGGCTGCAGCGTCTTCATCGTTCACGCCCGCAATGCTTGGCTGGACGGCCTGAGCCCCAAGGACAACCGCGAGATCCCGCCGCTGCGCTACGAGATCGTGCACCGGCTCAAGCGCGAGTTCCCGCAGCTCACCATTGCCATCAACGGCGGCATCAAGGACGAAGCCACCATCGCCGAGCAGCTTGCGCACGTGGACGGCGTCATGGTCGGCCGCCACGCGTACCACGAGCCCTGGTCCATGGCCGATTGGGACGAGCGCTTCTTCGGCGAGGCCCCGAACGGCCTGACGCGCGAGGCCGTGGAGGACGCCTGGATCGCCCACCTCGAGGCCCTGTGGGCCCGCGGCACGCCCTGGGCCGTGGCCATGCGCCACGCGCTGGGCCTGTGGAACGGCACGCCGGGGGCGCGTCGATGGCGCCAGGTGTGGAGCGACCACAAGCTCAAGGGCTTGCCGCCGCGGCAGGTTCAAGCGCTGGCCACCTCGGCCCGCTTGGGCTCGGTGACGGCCTAGATTCCCAGGCTCAGTCCCAAGGCGCCGGCTCGCCAGCGCCCGTCGGGGCGGAGGCGGTCGGGGCGGAGTCGGCCGCGGGGGCCGTCGCCACGCCCAGCCCGTCCACGCGGCCGCCCAGGCCCTCGAACAGCGCGGGCAGCAGCTCGCCCAGCTCGCTGGTCAGCAGCAGGGCGTCGGCGTCGAAGGGGTCTTGCTCGCTGTCCTTCAGGCCGTCTTGTTCGAAAGCGCCGTCGTCCACCTTCAGCCGCGTCAGCTGCAGGGTGTCGGTCAGCACGAAGTCCAGGCGGTCTTTCCAGTTCAGCGCCAGCTTGCGCACCTGCTTGCCGGCCGTCAGGTGCTGCTGCACGTCGGGGCCTTCCAGGCCGTGGCGCGTGTAGCGCACGGTGGCGGCGGCCACGTCGGCGCTGCGCAGCTCGGCATCGCGGCCGATGCCAAATCCCTGCGGCGCCACGCCGTCCAGCAGCCAGGCGCGCATGCAAGCGCCCGGGCTTTCCGCCGTTTGCAGCGGTTGCGGCGCCAGGCCGGGCACGGCCTTGGTCAGGGCCGAGAGGGCGGCGTCCAGGCGCGCCGTGCTGGTGCTGTCGATGACGAGCAGCTCCAGCGCCGGGGCGATCCACACCCGCATCGACGTTTGCCGCGTGAAGGCCTGCGGCAGCAGGTCCAGCAGGGCCTCGTCCTTCAGCTCGCGGCGGCGCTTGGCGCCCGCCTTGCGGCCGGTTTCTTGCTCCATCTTCTGCGCCAGCTCGTCCACCCGCTCGCGCACCACCGAGCCCGGCAGCAGGCGCTGCTCGAACTGCAGCTTGATCATCACGTGACCGCCCGGCACGAACTCCGCCAGCGGCCCGTGCGCGTGGCCACGCGGCGGCACGAAGCCCAGGCTCAGCGGCTGCGTCGGCCCGCAGGGCGTGAAGGGCAGGGCGGCCAGCTGGGCATCCAGCTTGTTGGGGTCGGGCTGCGCGTCGCGGGGCAGGTGGTAGGCGGTGAGGGCTTTGAACACGGGGCGGGCGCGGGGCGGTGGGAGTGCGGGGAAGGGCGCGGATTCTGCCCTCAGGCCGAGCTTGAGCTAACGGGCCGCGTGGCCAGGTACACGCCCACCAAGGCCAGCACCAGCGCCACACCGTGCTGCACCGTGGCGGTTTCGCCCAGCCAGCCGATGCCCACCGCCGCGGCAGCCAGGGGCAGCATGACGGTGAACACCCCCGCCTGCTGGGCGGGCACGCCGTGCAGGCCGCGCATCCAAAGCCACACCGCGCCCATGCTGGCGGCGAGCGAGTAGAAGACCAGCATCACCCAATCGCCCGCGCTGGCGGCCTGGGCCTGGAACTGCGGCCACTGCCAGATCGCCAAAGGTGCGACCAAGGCCAGGCCCCAAAGGTTGATGAGGGCGCTGATGCGTTTGGGGCCGAGTTTGGTGGACAGGCGCTTGCCCACCACGACGTAGGCGGCCTCGCACACCACGGCGCCCACCAGCAGGGCGTAGCCCCACCAAGGCGCGGGCGTGCCGCCGGGGGCGTGGCGGGCAAAGGCCAGCAGGCCGATGCCCAGCCCGGCGCAGCCGATGGCCATCCACAGCCGGGCGTTGAGGCGCTCGCCCAAGAAAGCCCAGGACAGCAGCGCCACCGTGGCCGGAATGCCGGCCATGACCACGCCCGCGGCCAGGGCCGAGGTGGCCTGCACGCCAAAGAGCATGCACACCGAGAACAGGAAGTTGCCGAGGAAGCTGCCCAGGAACAGCACGCGGCGGTCGCTGGTGTCCAGCGAGGGCTCGTCGGCGGGCTTGGGCGTCCAACTGAGCATGGCCAGCGCGGCAATGCCGAAGCGCAGCCCCGCCAGCACGAACACGGGGAACACGGCCACCAGGGCCTTGGACAGGCCGACGTAGCTGCCCACCAGGGTCATGCTGGCAGCCAGCAGCAGGTAGCTGCGCCAGGGCGCGTGGGCTTGCGTCATGCTGTGCGCTGCACGAAGCGGCGGTGCAGCAGGGGCAGCAGTTGCACGGCCAGCAGCGCGCCCAGGATGAGGGCGCAGCCCAGCAGGCCTTGGCCGTCCAGTCGCTCGCCCAACAGCCAGGCGCCAAAGAGAGCGGCGAACACGGTTTCGCTGCTGAGGATGATGGCGGCATCGGCCGCTTCGGCGTAGCGCTGGGCCACCACTTGGGCGGTGAAGGCCAGGCCCACGCTGACGAGGCCGGTGTAGGCGATGGGGCCGGCGCAGGCCTGCACCTGCGCCCAGGTGAAGGGCTCGAACGCGAAGGCCCACAGCAGGTTGAGCACGCCCACGGCCGCGAATTGCGCGCAGGCCACCAAGAAGGGGGCGGCCAGGCGGTCGGCCACGCGGCCGATGAACAGCACGTGCAGCGCCCAGGGGATGGCCGAGGCGATGACCCAGGCGTCGCCCGGCTGCAGCACCAGGTCGTGCGCGCCGCTGAGCAGGAAGGCGCCCACCAGGCAGGCCAGGCCGCCGGGCCACACGCTCCAGTGCGGGGGCTCGCGCAGCAGCAGCATGGAGAAGATGGGCACCAGGGGCACGTACAGCGCCGTGAGGAAGCCAGCGTTGGTGACGGTGGTGCTGACGATGCCGATTTGCTGCATCACCGCGCCCAGGCCCATGAGCACGCCCAGGCCCAGGCTGACCGGCAGCCATTGGCGCGTGGCCAGGGGCGGCAGCGCCAGGCTGGGGCGGCGGCGCCATTCCCAGATCGCCAAGGGCAGCACCACCAGCGCGCCCAGCAAGAAGCGCACGCCGGTGAAGGCCACCGGGCCGAGGGTCTTCATGCCTTCGGCCTGGGCGACGAAGGCCGAGGCCCAGACGATGGCGATGGCGGTGAGCAGCAGGTTGGCTTGGAGGCGGTTCATGCGAAATCGGTCAAAGGGCCTGCGCTTCGATGCGGGCCAGCTCTTGGTCGGTGAAGCCGGCCAGGGCGCGGGCGCCCAGGTTCAGCGGCTTGCGGGGCCGGGGCGCGCGGTAGTGCGCGCACAAGGCGGGGAAGTCGGTCTCGGGGTCGACGCCGTCGCGCTCGCAGGCCCAGCGGTACCAGCGGTTGCCAATGGCCACGTGGCCGACCTCGTCGCGGAGGATGACGTCCAGGATCGCCACGGCGCGTGCATCGCCCGCGGCCGCCAGCTTCTTTTGCAGCGGCGGCGTGGCGTCCAGCCCGCGGGCTTCGAGCGTGCGCGGCACCAGGGCCATGCGGGCGCGGAAGTCGTGCGCCGTGGCGCTGCACATCTGCCACAGGCCGTCGTGGGCGTCGAAGTCGCCGTAGTCGTGCCCCAGGGTGTGCAGGTGCTCGCGCAGCAGGCCGAAGTGCAGAGCCTCCTCAGCGGCCACGCGCAACCAGTCGGCGTAGAAGTCCTCGGGCAGGCCGGGGAAGCGCCACACGGCGTCCAGCGCCAGGTTGATGGCGTTGAACTCGATGTGGGCGATGGCGTGCAGCAGCGCGGCGCGGCCTTCCACCGTGTGGGGCGAGCGCGAGCGTGCGGTGAGGGTGGTGGTGAGCACCGGGCGCTCGGGGCGGCCGGGCAAGGCGCTGGGTTCGGGCAGCGAGGCCGCGGCGTCGAGCAGGGCTTCGCCGGCTTGCCAGGCGGCCCACAGCGCGCGGGCCTCGTCGGCCTTGGCCTGCGGATCTCGCGCCATCAGCAGGGTCAAGGCGTGAGGGCGGAGGTCCAGCGGCATGGGGGCCGATTATCCTTGCGGGCTTTTCTGCACGAAGGCGGCTGCCATGAGCGTTTACCGATTGGGCGAGCACGTGCCCACCGTTCCCGACAGCGCCTGGGTGGCCCCCTCGGCCACCGTGGTGGGGCGGGTGAGCCTGGGCGAGCGCTGCTCGGTGTGGTTCGGCGCCGTGCTGCGTGGCGACAGCAGCACGCTGACCCTGGGCGACCGGGTGAACGTGCAAGACTGCGCGGTGCTGCACGCCGACGACGGCTTTCCGCTCACCATCGGCGACGACGTGACCATCGGCCACCAGGCCATGGTGCACGGCTGCACGGTGGGCGAGGGCAGCTTGATCGGCATCCAGGCGGTGGTGATGAACGGCGCGCAGATCGGGGCCGGCAGCCTCGTGGGGGCGGGTGCGCTGGTGACGGAGGGCAAGGTCTTCCCTCCGCGCAGCCTGATCGTGGGCAGCCCGGCCAAGCTGCTGCGCGAGCTGAGCGAGGAAGAAAGCGCCCGCCTGCGCCTGAGCGCCGCCCACTACGCCCGCAACGGCGAGCGCTATGCCGCCGAGATGAGTGAAATTCGATGAGCGACTTCCAAAAATTCTTGTTCGAAGGCCTGCCGGTTCGCGGCATGGTCGTGCGCCTGACTGACAGCTGGCAGACCCTGTTGTCGCGCCGCGAAACCGCCTTGCCGCCCGAGGTGATGAATCTGCTGGGCGAGATGAGCGCCTGTGCCTTGCTGCTGCAGGGCAACCTGAAGTTCGATGGCACCTTGATCTTGCAAATGGCGGGCGACGGGCCGGTGAAGCTGGCCGTGGCGGAGGCGCGCACCGACCTCAGCTACCGCGCCACCGCCAACGTCGTGGGCCCGGTGCCGCGCGGCGCCGACTTGGCCGACCTGCTCAACGTGCACGGCGGTGGGCGCTGCGCCATCACCCTGGACCCGAGCGACCGCCCGGCGGGCGTGCAGCCCTACCAGGGCGTGGTGCCGCTGAACGACGCCGAGGCCCGCCGCTTCAACCGCCTGGAGCAGGCGGTGGAGCACTACATGAAGATGAGCGAGCAGCTCGACACCAAGATCGTGCTGGCGGCCAATGCCGACGGGGCGGCCGGGATGCTGATCCAGCGCATGCCGCTGGAGGGCGAGGGCAACCTCGAAGGGCGCTACGGCGCCGAGCGGGCGCTGGAGTTGGAAGACGCCTTTCCGCGCATCGCCATGAAGGTGGGCACGGTCAAGCCCGAAGAGCTGCTGAGCCTGCCGCTGGACCAGCTTTTGCACCGCCTCTTCTGGGAGGAGCCCCTGCGCCGGTTTGACCCGGCGGAGCCGACCTTCCGTTGCACCTGCTCGCGCGAGCGCGTGGGCCGGATGCTGGTGGGCCTGGGGCGCGAGGAGGTGGACAGCATCCTGCTGGAGCGCGGCGACGTGGAGATTGCCTGCAACTTCTGCGGCGCGCCCTACCGCTTTGACGCGGTGGACTGTGCGCAGCTGTTCCAAACCGAGGGCGGCGTGGCGCCGCCCCCGGCCGAGTTGCACTGAGGGGCGCGGCCCCTTTAGTCGACGCGGCGGGCGCGGTCCAGGGCCGGTGCGCGCACCTGGCCCAGGGCCTTGACGTACTGCTCCAGGGCCTCGGTGTCGGTGGGGCCAGTGCGACGGTCGCGGCCCTTCTTGAGGCCGACGAAGCCGTCGCCGCCTTCGGCCATGAAGTTGTTGACGGTGACGCGGTAATCGCGCGTCAGCACCAAGGGCTGGCCGTTGACGGTGACCGATTCGGGCAGCACGCGCTGGTCGGCGGGGCGCTGGCTGGACCACTGGTAGCGCAGGGAGTCGGAGGCTTGCAGGCGGCTGCAGGACTTGCCGTCGCGCCACTGGGCTTGCAACAGGTCCAGCAGCTCTTGGCCGCTCAGGGTCATGGTGATCAGCACGTTGCTGAAGGGCTGAGCAGTGAACAGGTCGGAGAAACGGATCACGCCCTTGGTGGCCTCCAGGCTCAGGCCGGCGCGGATGCCGCAGCTGTTCATCAGGGCCAGTTCGGCGCCCTCGGCGCGCGTGGCGGCCAGTTGGGCGTCGGCCAACAGCAGGCCCATGGGGGAATTGCCATCCTCGCGGCTGGCTGCCGGCACGTCGCCCGCCAAGCGGCCCACCTCGCGCTCGGTCAGGGGCTTGGCCTTGGCGATGTACCCCGCCAACAGCGCGGTTTGCTCGGGGTCTTTGGCAAAGGTGTCCAGGCGCACCAGCACGTTGGTGGCCTGGGTGCCCACCACGTCGCGGGTGCGGCGGTCGATCTGCAGTTCGATGTCGGTGATCATCGAGCCGTACTTGTCGCCACTGGTGACACGGCGGCCGTCGATGACGCAGTTGTAGGCCCGGTGCGTGTGGCCCGTGATGACCACGTCCACGGCCGGGCTCATGCCCTTGACGATCTCCAGGATGGGCCCCGACATGCCTTCGCAGCCGTTGTAGCTGCCGGTGGGGTAGCCGCCCTCGTGGATCATGACGACGATGGCCTCGACGCCCTGGGCTTGCAGCACCTTCGTCCAGCGGTTGATGGTCTGCACCTCGTCCTCGAAGCGCAGGCCCGTCACGGCACTGGGCATCACCAAACCGGGCGTGCCCTCCAGGCTCAGGCCGATGAAGCCGACGGGCACGCCGTCAAAGTGGCGAATTTGGTAGGCCGGCAACAAGGTCTCGCCCGTGGCCACGTCGACGGTGCTGGCCGCCAGGTACTGGAAGCCGGCGCCCTTGAAGTTGGGGTTGCCACGGCAGCCTTCGGTCGGGTGGCAGCCGCCGCGTTGGCGACGCAGCAGTTCGGCGCTGCCTAGGTCGAACTCGTGGTTGCCAACGGCCGACAGGTGCAAGCCCATGGCCGTGAGGGACTCGAGCGTGGGCTCGTCAAAGAAAAGGGCCGACAGCAGGGGAGTGGCACCGATCAGGTCGCCAGCGGCCACGAACACGTGGTGCGGCTTGTTGGCGCGCAAGGCCTTCACCGCGGTGGCCAAGGCCTCGGAGCCGCCGACGGGCACCTGGATGGACTTTTTCGGGTCGGCCGGGTCTTGCAGGCGGAACGGGGCCGGGGGCAGCAGGTTGCCGTGGAAGTCGTTGATGGCCAGGACCTGCACCTTGAGCGGCTCGGGCGTGGCCGCCGGGGGGGGCGTGGCGCAGCCCGCGAACAGGGCGGCGGCCAGGGGGGCGATCAAGGACAGGGAACGGCGAAACATGGGCTCTCCAAGGGCAGCCCGCCATTTTGGCGTTCAGACGGGCAGGTCGCGGCGCAATCGGTCACGAATCCAAGCCTCCGCCTGGGCCACGCGCTGGTCGAGCGTGCCGCGCAGGGGCTCGTGCGGCAGGCCCTGGGCCAGCAGGAGGTCTTGCAGCGCGCGGTGCGTGCGGTGGCGCGTGGCCTCGCCGTCGCGCAGCCAGCCGTCGGCTTGCCAGGCGATGCCATCGGGGTCGCACAGCAAGGTCAGGGACACAGCGCGGTGGCGCTGCAGCGCGGCGGGCATCAGGCTGCGGTCGGCGAAATAGTGCTCGCTGTAGAGCGCCGTCATCAAAGCCGTGGTGTCGGCGATGACCACCGGGGCCTGGGCTGCAGCGGCGTCGATTTGGCGTTGCTGCTCCGCGGCGATGTGGGCTTGCTCGTGCTGGCGCGGGGTGCGGCCATGGGCCAGGCACCAATCGCGCAGGTGCTCGGGCACGGTGGCGGCCGGCAGGTCGCGCAGGCGTTCGCCCAAGGCCTGGGTGAGGCTGCTTTTGCCGGTGCACTCGGCGCCCAGCAGGGCGACAACGAGGCTCACGCGGCGGCCTTCAACTCGCGCGCCCACAGGCGCCAGCCCCAGGCGGCCAGGGGGATGAAGGCGGCGTACAGCAGCACGGTGAGCCAGTAGGCCTTGATGGCAAACAGGGCCACCGAGACGGCGTTGATGGCGATCCAGAACGGCCAGTTCTCGATGAACTTGCGCCCCAACTGCACCGTCGCCACCACGCTGGCCACGGTGGGCAGGGCGTCCCAGTAGGGCAAGGGGGAGTCGGTGGCGTGGTCGAGAAAGGCCCCCAGCAGCGGCCAGCTCACGGCCGTGGCGCCCAGGCTGGCGATCCAGCCGCGGCGGTCCATGCGCTGCACGGGCAGCGCCTGTCCAGCCTGGCCTCGGGCCCATTGCCACCAGCCCCAGGCCGCCAAGGCGATGAAGAAAAGCTGCAGGCTGGCTTCGCCGTACAACTGACCGTGCCAAAAGAGCAGCCCGTAAAGGGCCGACGAGGCAATGGCCAGCGGCCAGGCCACGAGCCATTGGCGCTGGTTGCCGATGACCATGGCCACCGAGAGCGCGAAGGCCACGATCTCCAGCCACGTGACGGGGCTGCCCCAGGCCGTGAAGGCGGGCAAAAAGGCGAGCTCGATCAAGGCGCGGCTACTTCAGGCGGACGTAGATCTCGTCCGGCTTGACCATGCCCAGCTCGCCCCGGGCCTTTTCTTCGACCATCTCCAGGCCTTCGCGCAGGTCCTTGAGCTCGGCGCGCAGGCGCACCAGCTGCTGGCGCGTGGCCTGGTTTTTCGACTCTTGCGCGGCCAGGGCCTGGCGCAGTTCGGCCACGTGCGAGGCCGACTGCTTGCCAAACCACATCTGGCCCTGAACCCCCAAGAGGGCCAGGCCCAGCAGGACCGCCATGCCGCGCAAGGTCGCTTCCTTCAGCGCAGGTTGTAGAAGGCCGCGCGCCCGGGGTACACGGCCACGTCGCCGAGGTCTTCCTCGATGCGCAGCAGCTGGTTGTACTTGGCCATGCGGTCAGAGCGCGACAGCGAGCCGGTCTTGATTTGACCGGCATTGGTGCCCACGGCGATGTCGGCGATGGTGTTGTCTTCGGTCTCGCCCGAGCGGTGGCTGATGACGGCGGTGTAGCCGGCGCGCTTGGCCATCTCGATGGCGGCGAAGGTTTCGGTCAGGGTGCCGATCTGGTTGATCTTGATGAGGATCGAGTTGGCGATGCCCTTTTCGATGCCTTCCTTCAGGATCTTGGTGTTGGTGACGAACAGGTCGTCACCGACGATTTGCACCTTCTTGCCCAAGCGATCGGTCAGCAGCTTCCAGCCGTCCCAGTCGCCTTCGGCCATGCCGTCTTCGATGGAAATGATGGGGTACTTGTCGACCCAGGTGGCCAGCATGTCGGTCCACTGGGCGGCGCTGAGCTTGATGCCGCCTTCGCCTTCCAGCACGTAGACACCGTCCTTGTAGAACTCGCTGGCGGCGCAGTCCAGTGCCAGCGCGATTTGCGTGCCCGGGGTGTAGCCGGCGGCCTCGATGGCCTGCAGGATCATCTGGATGGCGGCCTCGTGGTTGTCGACGTTCGGGGCAAAGCCGCCTTCGTCGCCCACGGCGGTGCTCATGTGCTTGTCGTGCAGGATCTTCTTCAGGGCGTGGAAGGTCTCGGCGCCCCAGCGCAGGGCCTCGCGGAAGCTGCTGGCGCCCACGGGAACGATCATCAGCTCTTGCAGGTCGAGGTTGTTGTTGGCGTGCGCGCCGCCGTTTACGACGTTCATCATCGGCACGGGCAGTTGGCAGCCGTTCATGCCGCCGAAGTAGCGGTACAGCGGCAGGCCGGCTTCTTCAGCGGCGGCGCGGGCCACGGCCATCGACACGGCCAGCATGGCGTTGGCGCCCAGGCGGCTCTTGTTGTCGGTGCCGTCGAGGTCGATCAGGGTCTTGTCCAGGAAGGCCTGCTCCGAGGCGTCCAGGCCCATCACGGCTTCGCTGATTTCGGTGTTGATGAACTCCACCGCCTTCAGCACGCCCTTGCCCAGGTAGCGGCCCTTGTCGCCGTCGCGCAGTTCGATGGCCTCGCGGCTGCCCGTGCTGGCGCCGCTCGGCACAGCGGCGCGGCCCAGGGTGCCGCTTTCCAGCAGCACGTCGCATTCAACGGTGGGGTTGCCGCGGCTGTCGAGGATCTCGCGGCCGACGATGTCAACAATGGCGCTCATGGGGGATGTCCTTAGGAAGCAAGAAAAACTGCACGGAAGTTTAGAGGGGTACCCCTCGGTAACTTCGGGTCAAACCGGGTTCACGTGGGGGAGTAGCCCTCGACCAGCGTGACGTTGAAATACTCGGTCGCCCCTTGGCGAAGGGCGCGCGAGGCGGTGTAGCCCTCGCCGAAGTACCAGGCCTTGGCGGCCTCCATCGAGGGGAAGCGCAGCACCACCAGGCGGGCCGGGTGCCAATCGCCCTCGACCACCTCCATGGCGCCACCGCGCACCACGTACTCGCCGCCGTGGGCGGCCACCGTGGCCGGGGTGGAGGCCATGTAGGCCTTGAAGGTTTCGGGGTCGCTGACCTTGCTGGCGATGACGGCGTAGGCGGGCGTGCTCATTGGGCTTGGGCCTGAGCGTTGGTCTGCTTGTGCTGCAGCGCGGCCTTCACGTACGCGATGAACAGCGGGTGGCCGTCCCACGGCGTGCTCTTGAACTCGGGGTGGAACTGAACGCCTACGTACCAGGGGTGCACGGCCTGCGGCAGCTCGACGATTTCCGTGAGCTTCTCGCGCTGGGTGATGGCGCTGATGACCAAGCCGGCCTTTTGGAGCTGGTCCAGGTACTGCTCGTTGGCTTCAAAGCGGTGGCGGTGGCGCTCGGTCACCACCGGGCCGTAGATGGCGTGGGCGATGGTGCCGGGCTTGACGTCGCTGCTTTGCGAGCCCAAGCGCATCGTGCCGCCCAGGTCGGAGTTGGCGTCGCGCTTCTGGATGCTGCCGTCGGCGTCCTGCCACTCGTCGATCAGGGCGATGACCTTGTGCGGCGCATCGGGGTCCATCTCGGAGCTGTTGGCGCCCTCGAGGCCGGCCACGTGGCGGGCGTACTCGATGGTGGCCACTTGCATGCCCAGGCAGATGCCGAGGTAGGGCACCTTGTGCTCGCGGGCGTACTGGGCCGCGATGATCTTGCCTTCCACACCGCGCTTGCCAAAGCCGCCGGGCACCAGGATGGCGTCGGCGTTCTTCAGGCTGTCGAGCTTGCCGGCTTCGATTTCTTCGGCGTCGACGTAGTCGATGACCACGCGGGCGTGGTTGTGGATGCCCGCATGACGCAGGGCCTCGTTGAGCGACTTGTACGAGTCCGACAGGTCGGTGTACTTGCCGCACATGGCGATGCGCACTTCGGTTTGCGGGTTCTCCACCTCGTGCACCAGGGTGTCCCAGCGCTTGAGGTCGGTGGACTTGGTGCTGAGCTGCAGCTTGGTGCAGATCATCTGGTCCAGGCCCTGTTCGTGCAGCACGCGGGGCACCTTGTAGATGGTGTTCACGTCCCACATGCTGATCACGCCGTACTCGGGCACGTTGGTGAACAGGGAAATCTTTTCGCGCTCGTCGTCGGGGATGCGGCGGTCGGCGCGGCAGATGAGCGCGTCGGGCTGGATGCCGATTTCGCGCAGCTTCTGCACCGTGTGTTGGGTGGGCTTGGTCTTCAGTTCGCCGGCGGCGGCGATCCAAGGCACGTAGGTCAGGTGCACGAAGGCCGTGTTGTGCGGGCCCATCTTCAGGCTCATCTGGCGCACGGCTTCGAGGAAGGGCAGGGACTCGATGTCGCCCACCGTGCCGCCGATTTCGACGATGGCGACTTCGACTTCATCGGGCGTGCCCACGCCGGCGCCGCGCTTCACGAACTCTTGGATCTCGTTCGTGATGTGCGGGATGACCTGCACGGTCTTGCCGAGGTAATCGCCCCGGCGTTCCTTCTCCAGCACCGACTGGTAGATCTTGCCGGTGGTGAAGTTGTTGGCCTGCTTCATCCGCGTGGTGATGAAGCGTTCGTAGTGGCCCAGGTCCAGGTCGGTTTCCGCGCCGTCGTCGGTCACGAAGACCTCGCCGTGCTGGAACGGGCTCATCGTGCCCGGGTCGACGTTGATGTAGGGGTCCAGCTTGATCAGCGTGACCTTCAAACCGCGGGATTCGAGCAGGGCCGCGAGCGAGGCGGCCGCAATGCCCTTGCCCAGAGAGGACACGACACCGCCGGTGACGAAGACGTATTTGGTCATTGTGTGCAGGGCGTTCCCACGCGCCGCACCCCCTTGGGGGGCCGATGCGGCCAGAAACGCTCAAGAGGAAAGCCGGAGTATATCGGCCGGGTTTACCCGAGGTCCTGCAGCAAGGCCAGCACCGCCTGGGCGGTGGTCTCCGGTCGCTCGAAGGGAAACAGGTGCGAGCCTTCGATTTCCCGGTAGCGCGCCGGCCCGATGAAGCGGCGCGTGGCCTCCAGCCCGCCCTGGCGCATTTCGGCGCTGCGCGTGCCCGCGATGAAACCCACCGGCGCCTTCAAGCGCCGGGCCACGTGGGGCAGGGTGTGCGGCAGCCCGGCGTAGATGCGGGTCTCGACCTCCCGGTGGAAGGCCAGGCGCAGGCCGCCGCGCACGGGGTCGGGCTCGAAGCCGCAATCGATGTAGTCGGCCAGCACGCGCGGGTCCCAGGCCTGGAACAGGGGCTTGCTGCCGAAATGCTTCTCCACGGCGTTGCGGTCCGGCCAGTGGTCGCGCCGCTGCCGCGCAATGCTGGCCGGCGGCACGCGCCAAGCCAGCCCGGTCAGCTTGCCCCAACGCAGCAGTTCGCGGCGCCAACCGCGAATGAAGGGCGAGTCGAGTTGCACCACGCGCGCCGCCCATTCGGGCCGGCGCGCGGCCAGCATCAAACTGAGCACACCGCCCAGCGAGTGACCGACGAAGTCGATCGGCCCGGACGGCTGCACGGTGTCGGCCACGAAGGCCTCCAACTGGTCCACCAAATGCGGCCAGTTGCTGGTCACCGGGAAGCGCGGGTCGTGGCCCAGCTTGGGCAGAGCGTGGACGGTGTAGCCGGCGTCGCGCCAGACCTTGAACAACAGGCGGTAGCAGCCGGCGGGGTAGCTGTTGGCGTGGGAGAAAACCAGGGTGCCCGCGCTCATCGCGCCAGCCCCTTCAAGCGGTACAGCTGTTCCAGGGCCTCGCGCGGTGAGCAGGCGTCGACGTCCAGCGCTTGCAAGGCCTGCACGGCGGGGTGCTCGGGCTCGGGTTCCGCGGCCGCCGGTGGGGGGGCGAACAGGTCCACCTGCGCCTCGCCCCCCGCCTTGTGGGCTTCCAGGGCCTCGAGTGCGGCACGGGCTTGGCGCAGCACAGGGTTGGGCATGCCGGCCAGGCGCGCCACCTGCACGCCGTAGCTGCGGCTGGCGGGGCCGGCCTGCAGTTCGTGCAGGAAGGCGATGGTGTCGCCGCTTTCCACCGCCGACACGTGCACGTTGTGGGCGCTGGGGTGGCGCTCGGGCAGGGCGGTCAGCTCGAAGTAGTGCGTGGCAAAGAGGGTCAGTGCGGCGCAGCGGTCGTGCAAATGGCTGGCGATGGCGCCGGCCAGGGCCAGGCCGTCGAAGGTGCTGGTGCCGCGGCCGATTTCGTCCATCAGCACCAAGGACTGTTCGGTCGCGGCGTGCAAGATGGCCGCGGCCTCGGTCATCTCCAGCATGAAGGTGGACTGCGCGTTGGCCAGGTCGTCGGCGGCGCCGATGCGGGTGTGGATGGCGTCCAAGGGCCCCAAGCGGCAGCTCTGCGCCGGCACGAAGCTGCCCATGCTGGCCAGCAGCGCGATGAGCGCCACCTGGCGCATGAAGGTGCTCTTGCCGCCCATGTTCGGGCCGGTGATGACGAGCAGGCGGCGCTTGGCGTCGAGCCGGCAGTCGTTGGGCTGGAAGGCCTTGCCCACGGTCTCGGCCAGTCGGGCTTCGACCACGGGGTGGCGGCCACCGACGATGTCGATGCAGGGGTGGGCCACGAACTGCGGCGCGCACCAGTTGAGCGTGGCGGCGCGGTCGGCCAGCGCGGCCAGGGCATCCAGGCTGGCCAAGGCGCGGGCCAGGTGGGCCAGCGCGGGCACCTCGGCGCCCAGCGCGTCCAGCAACTGCTCGAAGAGCGCCTTCTCGCGGGCCAGGGCGCGCTCGCTGGCGCTCAGGGCCTTGTCCTCGAAGGCCTTGAGCTCCGGCGTGATGAAACGCTCGGCGTTCTTCAGCGTTTGGCGGCGCTGGTAGTCGTCGGGCACCTTGTCCTTTTGACCCTGCGTGACCTCGATGTAGAAGCCGTGCACCTTGTTGAACTGCACGCGCAGGTTCGGGATGCCGGTGCGCTCCCGCTCGCGGGCCTCCAGCGCCAGCAAGAAGGCGTCGCAGTTGGCGTTGATGGCGCGCAGCTCGTCCAGCTCGGGGTCGAAGCCGTCGCGGATGACGCCGCCGTCGCGCAGCCACACGGCCGGTTGTTCGGCCAGCGCGTTTTGCAGCAAGGCCAAGGCCTGCGGGGGCGCGTGGCAGGCGGCGCGCAGCGCGTCCAGCAGGGGCGAGGCCGCGGCCGGGGGCACGGCGGCTTGCAGCTGCGGCAGCACGGTGAGGGTGTCGCGCAGCCCGGCGAGCTCGCGCGGCCGCACTTGGCGCAGGGCCACGCGGCTGCTCACGCGCTCGACGTCGGACACCTGGCGCAGCGCGTCGCGCAAGGGGCCGAAGCCGGCCTCGATCAGCACGGCGATGGCTTCTTGGCGGCCCACGGCCTGGCGGCGGTCGCGCGCCGGCGTCAGCAGCCAGTGGCGCAGCATGCGGCTGCCCATGCCGGTGCGGCACACGTCCAAGAGACTCAGCAGCGTGGGTTCGGGCTCGCCGCGCAGGGTGAGCGTGAGCTCCAGGTTGCGCTGGGTGGCGGGGGGCAGATCGATCAGCTCGGTCGCGCGCAGCACCTGCAGGCGCTGCAGGTGCCCCAAGGCGCGGCCCTGGGTGTGTTCCAGGTAGGCCAGCAGCGCGCCTGCCGCGGCGTGGGCACGGGGCAGGTCTTGCGCGTTCAGGCCTTGCAGCGAGGCCACGCCCAACTGGCTGCACAGCTTGCGCTCGCCCAGCGAGGGCTCGAACTGCCAGACGGGCCGGGGGGTGAGGGCGCTGCGCACGGCGGCCAGGGCCTCGGGTTGCCCCACGGCACTGGTGTCGCGGGCCACCAGGATCTCGGCCGGGCCCAGGCGCACCAGCCAGCCCGGCAGCTCGGCGGCGCTGCACTCCAGCAAGCCGATTTCGCCCTGGCTGACGGTGACCCAGGCCAGGCCGAAGCGGCCACCGCCCGCGTGCAGGGCGAGCAGCGGGGCGTCTTGCTTGTCGGCCAGCAACTCGGCGTCGGTGACCGTGCCGGGGGTGACGATGCGCACCACCTTGCGCTCGACCGGGCCCTTGCCCGCGCCCACCTCGCCCACTTGCTCGGCGATGGCCACCGACTCGCCCAGCTTGAGCAGGCGGGACAGATAACCCTCGAGCGACACCACGGGCACCCCGGCCATGACCACGGGCTCGCCCCCGCTGCTGCCGCGCACCGTCAGCGTGATGTCCAGCAAGGCGTTGGCCTTGCGGGCGTCGTCGTAGAACAGCTCGTAGAAGTCCCCCATGCGGAAGAACACGAGCAGATCCGGGTGCTCGGCCTTGATGCGCAGGTACTGCTGCATCAAGGGGGTGTGGGCCGACAGGTCGGCCGTCTCGGTGGGGGAAGGGGTCGTCATGGGGCGCGGGATCTTAGGGGGCGACCGACCCCGCTTTCGGGTGGAGGGCGTCGGTGCCATGCAGTTTCCGAGCGGTTTCAGGCTTGACCAGCGGCTCTGCCATGGTTACAAGGCCTCAGGCGCTTTTCCGCGGGTGACCGCGCTTGCTCGGCGCCAGGGAGCCCATGTTGAAAGTGACCCCGCTCACCCCCGCGGCCGCGGTGCCGACTTGGTCCGGCGGCGGCTTCGCCGGTGGCTGGCGTTTCCAACCTGGCAGTGGGTTGTGGACGTCCGATCCCGACGTGGCGGCCGCGCTGGGCCTGCCCTTGGTGTGCCAGTTGCAGGACTTCTTGGACGCCATCGACCCGGCCGACCAGGCCCAGGTCCGCTCGGCCTTGGAAGGGGCGGTGAGCAGCGGGGGGCGGATTCAGCGCCGGTTCAAGCTCTTGCAGGGCCCGGCTGCTGGCACCTGGGCCCGCCTCTCCGGCTTGGCCGAAGGCGGCGTGGTGACCGGGGCCTTGATCGACTTGCCCGGCGAGGGCCAGCGCATGGACAGCTGGCGCGACGCCGAGCAGCGGTTCCGCCACGCGTTTGACCAAACCCCGACCACGGCCGTGCAGGGCTACGACCGCCAACGCCGGGTGATTTATTGGAACGCGGCCAGCGAAGCCCTGTACGGCTGGCGTCGGGAGGAGGCCTTGGGCCGCCTGCTCGAAGAGCTGATCATCCCGGTGCCCATGCGCGCCGAGGTGATTCGCCTGCACAGCGCATGGGTCGAACACGACCAAGCCATACCGGCCGGGGAGTTGGAGTTGCAGCGCAAGGACGGCAGCCCAGTGCCGGTGTTCTCAAGCCATGTGCTGTTGCGCAACAGCTGGGGCGAGCCCGAGATGTACTGCATCGACGTGGACCTGCGTCAACAGCGTCAGGCGATGACCGAGGGCCACCGGCGGGCGCAACAACTGCAACTCGTCAGCCAGGCCAGCCACGCCGGTTGGTGGGAGTGGGACCCGGCGGAGGCGCGCCTGCGTTGGTCCTCCGAGATCGGTCGCTGGTTCGGTGCCCAAAATGGGGGCGAGTGCAGCATGGACGCCTTGCGGGCCGTGCTGGATGCGGGTCAGGGCCAACAGTTGGATGCCGTGCTGTCGAAAGTCAGCGCCGCCCCGGAAGGTTTGGACACGGAGTTGCGTTACACCTCCCCCGAGGGCGACCGCCACTACCTGCTGCACGTCGAGCCCAGCGATCCTGCCTGTCCTCTCCGGCGCATGGGCACCCTGCTGGACATCACCGAGAGCAAAGAGGCAGCGTCTCGCATCGACCGCTTGGCGCACTTTGACGCCACCACCGGCCTGCCCAACCGCCTGTTGATGCGTGAGCGTTTGGCCGAAGCGCTGACGCGCACGCCCCGCGAAGGGGCGAAGCTGGTGGTGGGGGCCATCGGGCTCGACCACTTCCGCTTGGTCAACGAGTCCTTTGGCATGGCCGCAGGCGATGCCTTGCTCAACGCCTGCGCGCAGCGTTTGCAGAGCCGGCTGCGCGGCAAGGACCTGGTCGTGCGCCTCACAGGCGACCAGTTTGGGGTGCTGCTGGACGGCTTGGCCAGCGAGGCCGAGACCGAGGCCATGGCCAACAAACTGCTGGGCACCTTCGACCAGCCCTTCACCTTGGATGAGCAGGAAATCTTCTTGACCGCGAGCCTGGGGCTGTCGGTGTGCCCTGACGATGGCGACAACGCCGAGGCCCTGCTGCAGCACGCCGAGACGGCTTTGCACCGGTCGAAGGAATTGGGCCGCGGCCACCACCAGTTCTTCCGCGCTGATATGAACCAGCGATCGCGCGAGCGGGTGCAGCTCATCAACCGCCTGCGCCGTGCGCAAGAGGGCGGCGAGTTGTCGCTGCACTACCAACCCCAGATGCTGCTCAGCAGCGGGCAGTTGAAGGGGGCGGAGGCCCTGCTGCGCTGGCAATCGCCGCAATTCGGCTCGGTGCCGCCGGACCGCTTCATCCCCTTGGCGGAAGACAGCGGCTTGATCGAGCCCATCGGCGACTGGGTGCTGGCGCGGTGCTGCGAGACCCTGCGCGATTGGCATGCGGCCGGGCACACCCAACTCACCCTGGCGGCCAACCTGTCGGCGCGGCAGTTCCGCGCCCGCAACTTGGTGCAAAAGGTGGCTGCGGAGATCGAGCGCTGCGCCGTGCCTGCGAGCAGCCTGGTGCTGGAGGTGACGGAGTCGGTGCTCTTGGACCGCGATGGCTTGACGCGCGACTTGCTGTTCGGCCTGAAGGACCTGGGCCTGCGCCTGGCCATCGACGACTTCGGCACCGGGTATTCGTCCCTGTCCTACCTCCGCCGCTTTCCCGTGGACATCTTGAAGATCGACCGCGCCTTCGTTCGTGACCTCGGCAAGGACGCCGACGCCGATGCGCTGGTGCGGGCCATCGCGGGGATGGCGCGTGCCCTCAAGCTCACCGTGGTGGCCGAGGGCGTGGAGACCGCCGAGCAGGCGGCGCTCTTGAAGATGCTGGATTGCGACTACGGGCAAGGGTGGCTCTTTGGCAAGCCGCAGCCGGCCCCCGATTTCGCGCGGCTGTTCATGGCTTGAGCCGCGCCAAGGCCTGTCACGCCCATGTCACCGGCGCAGGCCACGATGGCGGGTTTTCAGAATCCGCCATTGCCATTGCCATGCGCCACCGCCTGTTGCCTCGCACTTTCCGAGTGCTGCCCCTGTGTTTGTCCCTCTCGCTGCTAGCGGCTTGCGGCGGCGGCTCTGAAACCCCCAGCGAGGACCTGGGGCCGCGAGCGGTCAAGTTGGTCAAGATCGGGGGTTTCGAGGGCGGGACGCTGGGCGCGGCCGAGATCACCGCTTTTGACGCGGGCAGCAAGCGCCTGTTCGTGGTCAACGGGGCCAATGGCACGGTCGACGTTCTGGACCTGTCCAACCCGGGCGCGCCCAGCAAGGTGGGCACGATCTCGGTCAGCGCCTTCGGTGCCGCGGTCAACAGCGTGGCCGTGCACGAGGGCATCGTGGCCCTGGCCATCGAGGCCAACCCCAAGACGAACCCGGGGACCGTGGCCTTTTACAGCGCCACCGACCTGCGCCTGCTGGGCAGCGTGCGCGTGGGCGCCCAGCCCGACATGATCGTGTTCACGCCCGATGGCAGGAAGGTGCTGACCGCCAACGAGGGCGAGCCCAACAGCTACGGCCTGCCCGACTCGGTGGACCCGGAGGGTTCGATCAGCGTGATCACCGTCAACGGCGGCACGGCGCCCACGGGGGCCACGGCCGATTTCCGCGCGTTCAACGCCCGCGCGGCCGAATTGCGCGCCGCGGGCGTGCGCATATACGGCCCGGGCGCCAGCGTGGCGCAAGACCTCGAGCCCGAGTACATCGCCTTCAACGGCGACGGCACCAAGGCCTACGTCACGCTGCAGGAAAACAACGCCATCGCCATCGTCGACGTGGCCACCGCCACGGTGACCGACATCAAACCCTTGGGCTGGAAGGACCACAGCCTCCCCGGCATGGGGCTGGATGCCAGCGACGAGGACGGCGGCACCAACACCAACAGTGGCACGCCGCTGCTGAAAATCGCCAACTACCCGGTGCGCGGCCTGTACCTGCCCGATGCCATCGCGTCGTACACCGTGGGCGGCAACACTTACTTCATCACCGCCAACGAGGGCGACGCGCGCGCCGACTGGCCTGGATTCAACGAGGAAACGCGCGTGCGCCAGCACTGCAGCAACGGCCTGGACCCGGCGGTGTTCGGCACGAACGCGGCCAACCTCCTGTTCGACAGCAACCTGGGTCGCCTGCGCATCACCGCCACCCCGAACGGGGGCACCGACGGCAAGAACGCCACGGGCCAGTGCACCGCGCTGTACAGCTTCGGCGCGCGCTCGTTCAGCATTTGGAATGCGAACGTGGAGCGCGTGTTCGATTCGGGCGAGGACCTGGAGCGCCTCACCAGCAGCCTGGGCAACGCCAACTTCAACGCCAGCCACGACAACAACACCTTGGACAGCCGCAGCCCCAGCAAGGGTCCGGAGCCCGAGGGGGTGGTGCTGGGGCGCTTTGGTGCCAAGACCCTCGCCTTCATCGGCCTGGAGCGCGTCGGCGGCGTGGCGGTGTACGACGTGACGGATCCGCGGTCGCCCGTGCTCATGGACTACCTGAACCCCCGCGACGGCCTGGGCGGCGACCGGGGGCCCGAAGGCCTGCACCTCATTCCCGCGGCCAAATCGCCCAACGGCAAGGCCTTGCTGATCGTGGGCCACGAGGTCAGCGGCAGCACGACGGTGCTGCAGATCAACGAATTCCGCTGAGCTTCACGTCTCAAAAAGGAACAGGGCGCCGCGGCGCCCTGTTGACCTTGGGACCGTCGACCGGCTCAGGCCTCGTCGGCGGGCTTGTCGTCTTGGCTGATCACCCGCGTGTAAGGCTGCAAGATCGGCACCAACTGGGCGTAGATCTTCGGCGTGCCGGCCAGCAACTCCCGCTGGTGCAGGAAGTCCGACTCGCCGGTGAAGTTGCCCACCAGGCCGCCGGCCTCGGTCACGATCAGCGACCCTGCGGCCACGTCCCAGGGCGACAGGCCGGTCTCGAAGAAGGCGTCGTAGTAGCCCGCGGCCACAAAGCACAGGTCCAGGCTCGCCGCGCCCGGGCGGCGCACGCCCGCCGTTTGCATCATCACGTCCTCAAAGAGCTTGAGGTAGCGCTTGAAGCTGTCGCCCTTGCGGAACGGAAAGCCCGTGCCCACCAGCGAATCGCCCAGGCGCGTGCGCTTGGACACGCGCAGGCGGCGGTCGTTCAAAAAGGCGCCACGGCCCTTGCTGGCGTGGTACAGGTCGTTGCGGGTGGGGTCGTACACGACGGCCTGCTGCACCACCCCACGGTGGGCGAGGGCGATGGACACGGCATAAATGGGCAGGCCGTGGATGAAGTTCGTGGTGCCGTCCAGCGGGTCGATGATCCACTGGTACTCGCTTTGCGAGTTGCCGTGCTCGCGGCCCGACTCTTCGGCCAGGATGCCGTGCTGGGGGTAGGCCTCCAGCAGGGTTTTGATGATGGCGGCCTCGGCCGCATGGTCGACTTCGGTGACGAAGTCGTTCACGCCTTTGGAGCCCACCTTCAGCACGTCCAGGTCAAGAGATGCGCGGTTGATGATCGAACCGGCGGTGCGGGCGGCCTTGATGGCCACGTTGAGCATGGGATGCAGGGCTGCAGAGGACATGCGTGTTCCTGGAGAAAAGGTGGGCTGGCGGTGGAAAAGAGCGTCCCGCAAGGGGATCCGGCGGTGGCCGGGATAATTGCGGGATTCTACTGAGATCGCCGCCGGCGCCCGTCGTGCAAACCACACGCTTCGTTCTCGTCCGCACCAGCCACCCCGGCAACGTCGGGGCCACCGCCCGGGCGATGAAGGTCATGGGCTTCCACGACCTGGTGCTGGTCCAGCCCCGATTCGACGACGTCCTCACCCAGCCCGAGACCCTGGCCTTTGCCAGCGGGGCCACCGATGTGCTGCAACAGGCGCGCGTGGTGGGCACCCTGGCCGAGGCCCTGGACGGCATCCACACCGTGGTGGGCACGGCCATGACCCCGCGCGACTTCGGCCCGCCCTGCCACGCGCCGCGCGCGCTGATGCCGGAGCTGGCGCTGGCGGGCACCGGGGTGGGCTTCGTCTTCGGCAGCGAACGCTTTGGCATGGCCAACGAAGACGTCTACCGCTGCCATGCCTTGGTCTCGATCCCGACGCACCCCGACTACGGCTCGCTGAACCTGGCACAAGCCGTCCAGCTCTTGGCGTACGAATGGCGCCAAGCCCTGGGGGGCTTTCATGTGCAGGCCCGCACGCCCGACCCCACGCCAGCCGATGCCCAGGCGGTGCAGGGCCTGTTGACGCACTGGGAGCAGGCCTTGGTGGACGTCGGTTTCCTCGACCCTGCCGCCCCCAAAAAGCTGATGCCGCGCCTGAACCAGTTGTTCAACCGGGCCGGACTGCAGGCCGAAGAGGTGCACATCCTGCGCGGCATCGCCCGGGCGATGCAGGCGCAGGCCCAGAAAGCCAAAGAGCGGTGTTGACGCGGGCCTTCTCCCCGCGTCCCTACACTCCCCGCCCTCTGGAAAGTCCCCTCCCATGTTGTTTGCCCGCCTGCGCGAAGACATCGCCTGCATCCTGGAACGCGACCCTGCCGCGCGAAGCGCCTGGGAAGTGTTCTGGTGCTACCCCGGCTTGCACGCCCTGATCGTCCACCGCCGCGCCCATTGGTTGTGGCAGCACGGCTTCACCACGCTGGCGCGCTTCGTCTCGCACCTGGGGCGTTGGCTGACGGGCATCGAAATCCACCCGGGCGCGCAGTTCGGCCGCCGGGTGTTCATCGACCACGGCATGGGCGTCGTGATCGGCGAGATGGCCGAGATCCACGACGACGTGACCATCTACCAAGGCGTGACCTTGGGCGGCACCACCCTGGTGAAAGGCGCCAAGCGCCACCCCACGCTGGCGCGTGGCGTCGTGGTGGGTGCCAACGCCTGCGTCCTGGGCGGCTTCACGGTGGGCGAGGGCGCGCGCATCGGGTCGGGCGCGGTGGTCACCAAGCCGGTGCCCCCTGGCGCCACGGCCGTGGGCAACCCGGCCCGCATCATCGAGGCCAGTGCCGAGCAGGCCCGCGAGGCGGCGGCCAGCAAGATGGGCTTCAGCGCCTACGCGGTGACCCAAGGCGATGACCCCGTGGCCCAGGCCATGAAGGGCTTGATCGACTCGGCGGCGGGGCACGAGCACCAGATCGCCCTGCTGTGGGGGGCCTTGCAGAAGTTGCAGCAGGGCCAGAAGGACTGCCTGCCTGCCGACGCCGCAAAGGCTGAGCACTTCAACGCCGAAGAGTTGTCCAAGCTGGTGGATCCGTCCTGACCATGCGCCGAGTGCCTCGACACCTGCTCCGCCTGTTGGTCACGGGCGCCCTGGCCGCACTGCCCCTGGCCGCCACCGTGGCCTTGTTCGCCTGGGTCTTTGCCTTGCTGCGCCAGTCGATCGGACCTTCCAGCCCATTCGGCCAGTGGCTGGGCCGCATTGGGCTGGGCGTCTCGGAGTCGGAGATGCTTGGCTACTTGCTGGGGGTGGCCCTCATCGTGGCCGTGCTCCTGGTGCTGGGCCTGCTGACCGAGTTGGGATTGCAGCGCGGCTTGGTGGGGCTGGTGGACGCGCTGGTGAGACGCATTCCCTTGGTTCGCAGCGTCTACGACTTGGCGCAGCGCTTCGTCAACCTGGTGTCGCCGCGGGCGCCCTCCAGCACGCGGGCGATGCGCCCGGTGTGGTGCCATTTCGGGGGGCGGGATGCGCCCCACAGTGCCGTTCTCGGGTTCCAAAGCGCACCCGAAGCGGTCTTGGTGGCAGGGCGGCCCTGCCTCGTTGTGTTGGTGCCCACGGCCCCGGTGCCCGTGGGCGGCGGGTTGCTGTTCGTGCCGGAAGACTGGGTGACCCCGGCCGAGCTCAGCGCCGAGGCCATCACCAGCCTGTACGTCAGCATGGGCGTGACGGCGCCGCAGTACCTCCCGAGCGCCCCGCCTCGCTGAAAGGGGTCCGGGGCTCAGCCCGCCGGGGGACGGAGTGCCGACTTCGGGCGAAAGGCCTTGCAGACGGTGGCGTCGGTTTCCAAGTAGGGCCCGCCGAGAAGGTCGAGGCAGTAAGGCACCGCGGCAAAGATGCCCGGGGTGCCCTCCAGCCCGCCCAAGGTTTCTGCGATGGCCTTGGGTTGCCCCGGAAGGTTCAAGATCAAAGCGCGCCCGCGGATGACGGCCACCTGCCGCGACAAGATGGCCGTGGGCACGAAGCGCAGGGAGATTTGGCGCATCTGCTCCCCAAAGCCCGGCATTTCGCGGTCTGCCACGTCCAGGGTGGCATCGGGGGTCACATCGCGGGGAGCGGGCCCGGTGCCGCCGGTGGTCAGCACCAAGTCGCAGGCCACTTCGTCCACCAGCGAGCGCAGGGTTGCAGCGATGGCGCTGCGCTCGTCAGGGATCAGACGTTCTTCGAAGGTCACCGGATTGCGCAGGGCCTGGGTCAGCCAGGTCCGCAGGCTGGGCAGGCCTTGGTCGGCGTACACGCCGCTGCTGGCCCGGTCGGAGCACGAGACCAGGCCGATGCGCACCGCGTCCATCAGGGCTGCGCCTTCAGAAACTGGAACAACTCGCGGTAGCCCCGCCCGCTGCGAGACTCTGGCTGGGCGGCCGCGTCCTTGCGCGCCGAGCGCACCAGGCTGCGCAATTGCTGCACGTCCACGCCCGGGTGCGCGGCGATGTAGTCCTGCAAGGCTTGGTCGTCGGCCAGAAGGGCCTCGCGCGTGGCCTCCAACTCGTGCAGGCGCAGCTGGTCGTGCGCGTGGCCGAGCTTGAAGGCGGCCACGGCTTCGCGCAGCGGTTCGGCATCGACCTGGCGCATGAGCTTGCCGATGTACTGCATCTGGCGGCGCTTGCCGCCGTTGGCGGTGATCTTTTTGCCGTCGCGCAGCGCTTGGCGCAGGTTGTCGGGCAGGCCGATCGCGTCCAGGCGGCTGTCGGGCAGGGCCAGCAGCTCCAGCCCAAGGGCCTGGAGCGCTTCGCTTTCCTTCTTTTGCTGGGTTCGGCTGGGGACGCCGGGGTCGTAAACGGCGTCCAGGTCGTCGTCGCTGGGGCCTGGGCTGGCGGGGCGGGGTCTTGGCATGCGCTCATTATCATGACCGCCCCTTGATCCCGAGCCATTTCATGACCCAAGCCACCGCCGGTTTCGCGCACAGCCGTGAGGAGTTCCAGGACCTGGTCGAGCGCACGCTGGCCCTGGCCCGCGAGCAGGGCGCCAGCGACGCGGTGGCCGAGGTCAGCGAGGGGGCCGGCTTGTCGGTCTCGGCCCGCATGGGCAAGCTGGAGAACGTGGAGCGCAACCGCGACAAGAGCTTGGGCGTGAGCGTCTACCTGGGCCAACGCCGCGGCCACGCCAGCACCTCCGATTTTTCCGACCGGGCGCTGCGCGACACCGTGCGGGCGGCCTACGACATCGCGCGCTACACCGCCGAGGATCCTTGCGCCGGCTTGCCCGACGCTGAGGACCTGATGCTCGAGTCGGTGCCCGACCTGGACCTGTTCCACCCCTGGGCCATCGACGCCCAACAGGCGGCCGAGTTGGCCCTGCGCTGCGAGGCGGCGGCGTTGCAGACCGACCGCCGGATCACCAACAGCGAAGGCGCGGGCGTGTCGGCCCAGCAGTCGCACTTCTTCGCTGGCAACAGCCGAGGGTTTCGCGGGGGCTATGCCAGCAGCCGCCACTCGCTGTCGGTCGCTCCCATCGCCGGACGCGGGGCCGGGATGCAGCGCGACGCCTGGTACAGCAGCCAGCGATGCGCCGCCGACTTGGCCACGCCGGAGGCCGTGGGCCGCTATGCCGCCGAGCGCGCGCTGTCGCGCCTGAAGGCACGCAAGGTGGCCACGGCGGAGGTGCCGGTGCTGTTCGAAAGCACGCTGGCCGCCGGCCTGCTGGGTGCGTTGGTGCAAGCCACGAGCGGCGGGGCGCTCTACCGCAAGGCCAGTTTCTTGTTGGACAGCCTGGGGCAGCCCATCTTGGCCTCCCACATCGACGTCGAGGAGGACCCCTTCGTGCCCCGGGGCAAGGGCAGCGCGCCTTACGACGACGAAGGCGTGCGCACACGGGCCCGCAGCGTGGTGCAGGGTGGCGTGCTGCAGGGCTACTTCCTGTCGAGCTACTCGGCGCGCAAGTTGGGCATGAAGACCACCGGTCACGCCGGCGGCTCGCACAACCTCGTCATGAAGAGCCGGGCGACGGCGCCGGGCGACACCTTGGCGGTGATGCTCAAGCGCTTGCACCGCGGCCTGTTCGTCACCGAGTTGATGGGGCAGGGCGTCAATTACGTCACCGGCGATTACTCCCGCGGGGCCAGCGGCTATTGGGTCGAAAACGGCGAGATCGTGCATCCGGTGGAAGAGATCACCATCGCGGGGCACCTGCCGCAGATGTTCAAAGACATCGTCGCCATCGGCGCCGATGCCTACACGACGGGCACCAAGACGGTCGGGTCGGTCTTGGTGCGGCGCATGAAAGTGGCTGGCAACTGAACACCTGACCGGCAGTTGGACACGCTGCGTGTCTCGGTCGCGCACAGGGCATTCCCGGTTCGGCCCGTAGAGGGGGCTCCCTAGAATCGGCGCGGCTCAACTTCCCAATGGAGACCGCGAGATGGAACGTCGTTCGTTTGTGTCGAAAGCCGGTTTGGCCGGCGTCTTGGCGGCGGGCGTGGCCCCGGCCGTGCATGCCCAGGCCACGCTGCGGTGGCGCTTGGCTTCTGCGTTCCCGAAAGCCCTGGACACCATTTATGGCGCGGCCGAGGTCTTCTCCAAGAAGTTGGCCGAGATGTCGGGAGGCAAGTTCCAGGTGTCGGTGCACGCCGGTGGCGAACTCATGCCCCCCTTCGGCGTGGTCGACGGCGTGCAGAACGGCACCGTCGAAATGGCGCATACCGCGCCGTACTACCACTTCGGCAAGGACGAGACCTTCGCCTTGGGCTGTGCGATTCCCTTTGGCCTGAACAGCCGCCAAATGACCGCCTGGCAGTACGAGGGCAATGGCCTGAAGCTGATGCGCGAGTTCTACCGGAACTACAACATCATCCACTTCCCCATGGGCAACACCGGCGCCCAAATGGGCGGTTGGTACCGCAAAGAGATCAAGACCGTCGCCGACATCAAGGGCCTGAAGATGCGCATCGGCGGCTTCTCGGGCAAGGTGCTGGAGCGCATGGGCGGCGTGCCGCAAAACATCCCCGGAGGTGAGGTGTACGCCGCGCTGGAAAAGGGCACGATCGACGCCGCCGAGTGGGTGGGCCCCTACGACGACTTGAAGCTGGGCTTCTTCAAGGTGGCCCCGTTCTACATGTACCCCGGCTGGTGGGAAGGCGGCCCGCAGCTCGACCTCTACATCAACACCAAGGCCTACGACGGCCTGCCGGCCGAGTACAAGGCCATGGTCGATGCCGCTTCGGCCTACGCGCACACCGAGATGCAGGCCCGCTACGACGCCCGCAACCCCGCCGCCTTGACGCAATTGCTGGCCAACAAGACCAAGCTGGTTCAGATGCCCATCCCGGTGATGGACCTGGCCTTCAAGGAGTCGATGGCGCTGTACGACGAGATCTCGGCCAAGAACCCGAACTGGAAGAAGGTCTACACGGACTACGCGGCCTTCCGCAAGGAAAGCAACCGCTGGTTCCGCTACACGGAAGCGATCTTCGACCGCTACATGCAGAGCAAGATCACGTCGCTTTGAGGCGGTGTCCGCGCTGCCAACCGTCAGCGCGGACGCGCCAACAAAAACAAAGGGCCCCTCGGGGCCCTTTGTCATGGCGCTTGGCTTGGGCTAAGGCGCTGCCGAGGCGGCGGCCTCGGGGCTGGAAGCGCCGTCCATGGGGTCGATCGGCGCGGCATCGAAGCCCGGGTCCTTGGGGGCCATGTCTTCCATGGCCTTGTCCACGTCCACCGTTTCCACCGTGGACATGTTGCCCGTCACCAATTGCGGCCACGCGATCACGGCGGCGACCATGATCAACTGAAGCACGATGAAGGCCACCGAGCCCTTGTAGATCTGCGCCGTGCTCACCGCCGGAATCGTTTTGCCCGTCACGCGGTCGGTGTAGTCCTTGTTCGGGGCCACGCTGCGCAGGTAAAACAGCGCGAAGCCAAAGGGCGGGGTCAGGAAGGAGGTTTGCAGGTTCATGGCCAAGATGACCCCGAACCAGATCATGACCATGTCGGGGCTCATGCCCGGCACCATGGCGGGCAACACGCTGGCGGCAACCGGCGCCAGGATGGGAACCACGATGAAGGCGATCTCGAAGAAGTCGATGAACATGCCGAGGACAAACACCAGGACGTTCACGACGATCAGAAAGCCCAGCGCGCCGCCGGGCAGTTTGTCGAACAGGTGCTCGACCCAAATGTGACCTTCGGCGGCATTGAAGGTGAAGCTGAACACCGTGGAGCCGATCAGGATGAACAGCACGAAGCACGAGAGCCGGGCCGTGTTGTCGAGGGCCTGATTCAAGAGGCCAAAGCTCAAGCGTCGCTTGACCCCCGCCATGATGAGCGCACCCACGGCCCCCATGGCACCCCCTTCGGTGGGCGTGGCAACGCCCAAAAAGATCGTTCCCAGCACCAAAAAGATCAGCACCAAGGGCGGAATCAGCACGAAGGTCACCTGCTGGGCCAAGCGCGACAACAAGTTCAAACGCAGGAACTTGTTGGCCAAGGCCAGCACCCAGGCCAAGACGGCGCCGACGGTCATCGACATGATCAATCGCTCGTCTTCTGGCGCAGGCAGGCTGCGTTCGAGCATCGGATTGAGGATGGCGTCGTGCTGGTGGTGCCAGGCCACACCCGCCAGCGCGCACACGGCCAGCAACGCCGCAAGAGAGCGGTAGCCCCCACTGCCGTCTGACTCTTTGTAGATGCGCGCTTCCAACGGCAAGGCCGGCACCCAATCCGGCTTGACGACGGCAACGGCCACGATGAAGAGGAGGTACAGCCCGACCAGCATCAAGCCAGGCACCAGGGCGCCGGCGTACATGTCGCCCACCGAGCGTCCCAACTGGTCGGCCAGGACGATCAGCACCAAGCTGGGAGGGATGGCCTGTGCCAGGGTGCCAGACGCCGTGATGGTGCCCGTCGCGATGCTTCGGTTGTAGCCGTAACGAAGCATGATGGGCAGCGAGATCAAGCCCATGGAGATGACGGCTGCGGCGACCACACCGGTCGTGGCGGCCAACAAGGCGCCCACCAAGATCACCGCAATCGCCAGTCCGCCACGAACCGGACCGAACACTTGCCCCACCGTCTCGAGCAGGTCTTCGGCCATGCCCGACCGCTCCAAGATGATGCCCATCAGCGTGAAGAACGGGATGGCCAACAGCGTGTCGTTCTGCATGATGCCGAACACGCGCAGGGGCAGAGCCTGAAACAAGCTGCTGCCAATGTGCAGCAACTCCGGGTGCAGGTTGCTGAGTTCCATCCCGAGCAGACCAAAGCCCAAGCCCGTCGCCGCCAGTCCGAAGGCGACCGGGAATCCCGAGAGCAGCATCAACAGCAGCCCCAGGAACATCAGGGGCACGAAGTTTTGGGCAATCCAGAGCGTCATGCCGAAGCCCCTTGCTCAGAGGCCTCTGCGGCCTTGACTTCAGGGGTGATGGCGTGGGGCAGGTGCCCAGTCAAGAACGCAACGCGTTTGATCAACTCCGACGCGGCCTGCAAGAGCAGCAGGCCAAAGCCCAAGGGCATGAGCAACAAGACGGGCCAGCGAATCAGCCCCCCCGCGTTCTGGCTCATTTCGCCCGACACCCAGGCTTGGTGGAACAAGGGCCAAGACAGGTTCACCAGCAGCACCGTCAAGGGTGCCACCACGACCAAGATCCCCACGATGTCGATGACAGCCTGGGCGCGTTCACTGAGGCGGCCCGCCAGAAAGTCGATGCGAACGTGCGCATTGCGAAGGAACACGTAACCGGCTCCGAGCAAGAACACGGCCGAGAACAGGTACCACTGAACCTCGAGGAACGCGTTCGACCCAATGTCGAACGCCTTTCGCATCACCGCATTGCCGGCGCTGATCAGCACCGAGGCCAAGATCAGCCACCGAATGCCGTGGCCGATGAGGAGCCCCAAGCGGTCGATCGCTTGGGACGCAAACACGAGGAACTTCACCGCAATTCACCCTTTGCCCTGCAGGTGGCAGGCTCTGGGGGAATTCTAGGGACGGGCCTCTAGACGGGAGGCGGCGTTTACCCCGTCAGTGCTCAGACGCTTGCTGGTAAAGCATGGCCGAGCGCGAGCCCGAACGGCAGAACATAAGCAGCGGGCGGGGCAGTTCTTGCAACAGGGCCGCCATCGCGGCGATCTGCTCAGGGCTTTGCCAGCCGCCGCTGACGGGCAGGAAGCGGTAGGTCAGGCCGGCGGCCAGCGCCGCGGCTTCGATGGCCGCGTTGGTGGGCTGGTCGGGGCCGTGCTCGAAATCGGGCCGGTTGTTGACCACGCTCTTGAAGCCGGCCGCGGCGGCCGCGGCCATGTGCTCCGGGCCGAGTTGCGGTGCGACGCACACGTCGGACGTCAGGGCATGGGCGGGCAGGTGTTGCATGGCGATCCCTCCGTTCAGGCCGCCAGGGCCTTCTTGACGGCCGCGGAGGCCATGCCCATGTCGGCCTTGCCGGCCAACTGCGCCTTGACCGCGCCCATGACCTTGCCCATGTCGGCCGGCCCGCTGGCGCCCAGCGCCTTGACGATGTCGGCCACGGCGGCGTCCAAGGCCTCGGCCGACAGGCGCTCCGGCAGGTAGGCGCTCAGCACGGTCAACTCGGCGGCCTCCTTGTCCACCAGGTCTTGGCGGCCCGCCGCCCCGAACTGCTCGATGGCGTCTTTGCGCTGCTTGATGAGCTTGTCCACGATCGCCACCGCCATGGCGTCGTCGACCACGACCCGCTCGTCCACTTCCTTTTGCTTGATGGCGGCCAGGAGCATGCGGATCGTGCCGAGACGCTCGGTCTCTTTGGCGCGCATGGCGGCTTTCATGTCATCGGTGATGCGGTCTTTGAGGCTCATGGTCGGATGGGGTGGCGGCTGAATGAAAAAAGCCCGCGGTGAGGCGGGCCTTCTGGTGCTGATTCCCGCGGGGGATCAGTACATGCGCTTGGGCAGCTGCATGCTGCGCACGCGCTTGTAGTGACGCTTGACGGCGGCGGCCTTCTTGCGCTTGCGCTCGGCGGTCGGCTTTTCGTAGAACTCGCGGGCGCGCAAGTCGGTCAGCAGGCCCAGCTTTTCAATGGTGCGCTTGAAACGACGCAGGGCGACGTCGAACGGCTCGTTCTCTTTGACGCGGATGGTGGTCATGTAAGGTTCCAGGTTCGCTCGGTGTTCACGCCAGGGTGGCTGGGGCCGCAGGCACTTGGGGTCCGGACCGAAGTGCCGGGGTCGCCAAGCCGCCGCAAAGGCGCAAATCGTTGCGGGGGTTTGCTAGCAAGCCCGCGAGTATAGCCGAGCTTTTCCGGGAAATCACGGGGTTTTTGGGGCCTTCATCGCTTCCACCTCGGCGACCTGTTCGGCATGGAGGCAGCTGTCGGCCATGCGCTGGCCGCGCTTGGCGTCCATGAGCATGGACTTGATCGGCACTTGCAGCCAGACGATGCCCGCGCGCGGGTTCTCCAGGCGCACCACGCCGGTGTTGGTCGGCTGGGGCGTCAGGGTGTAGGCCTCTTTGCCGTGCGTCAGCACGAAGCGACCGGCCAGGGACGGGTGGGGCTTCACGTCCACGGTCTTGCCGTGCTCGCAGCGGGCTTCGCCCACGAGCACCAGCGGGGCCACCGCGAGGCGATCGGGGTCCAGCGCTTCGGGCTCAGCACCGGTGGGGGCCTCGGTGGCACTGGGTTGCGCCATGGCGGCGGGCTTGGCGCTGGGCTTGGTGGCCTTCTTCACCGGCGGGCGGGTCGGCGAGGCCTTGAGCGTGGGGTGCTCGGGGTGGGTGGGGTGGGTCTGCGCTTGGAGGGCGGTGGACACCAGGCCGGCGAGGGCGAGCGGGAGGATCAGGCGCATGGGCAGCTCAAGGCAAGAAGAGGGTCGCCACGCATTGTCGCGCGCAGCTCCGGGCAGGCGGTAGGGCTTGGTGAGGACCGGTGTCAGGCTGTTGGCGGTGTGAAGAAGCGCAACACGGCCTCGGCAGGCAGTGCGATCTGTTGCCGGTGGGCTTGGCTCAGCAGGTGCCAGTAGTAGCGGTAGCTGGCCCGGTCGTGCAGGCGGTCGCGGTGCCGCGTGGGCGCCCAATCGGCGTCTTGGGCCGCGCAGAGGATGTCGGCGGCTTCGTCAAGCTCGCTGGGGTCGGGCGCCAAGGCCGCCAGCAAAGGTTCGATCTGGGCAGGGTGGATGCTCCACATCCGCGTGTAGCCCAGCTCGCGCGCCGCGCGCCGGCCCGCGTTGCGAAGCTGCGCCAAGTCCTGGAGCTCGGTGACGACGCAGTGCGAGGGCACCTTCCCGTGCGCGTGGCACGCGGCGCTGATGGCCAGCTTGGCGCGCAGCACGAGCGGGTGCTGAAACTGCCCCTGCACCCCCATGGCCTCGGCCGGAATGGCGCCCCGGTGGGCGGAGACAAAGTCCATCAAGCCGAAGGACAAGGACTCGATGTCGGGGTGGGCCGCCAAGGCGTCCACCTCGCGCAGCGCACCGTGGGTTTCGACCAAGGCCTGCAGGGGCGGGCCTTGCTCGTGCCCGGCTTGCCGCCAGGCCTGCTGAACGCGCACCGCCCCCCGGTGCAGTTGCTCGGCGCTGTCGATCTTGGGCAGCATCAGGTAGGCCAGCCGCTCGCCGGCCTCGTGCGCCAGACGGTGGACCTCCATCTCGAAGGCCGGGTGGTCGACGGGGTGCACGCGCACGCCGACGCGGCCGCCCGTTGGGCCCCGGAGCAGGTCCACGACGAGGTCGACATGGGCCGCTTCGGCGCCCACGGCGGCCCCGTCTTCGCAGTCCAGGGTGACGTCGAAGCGCCCTTGCCATTCGGCCTGCAGTGCCAGGCTCTTGCGCATGAGCTTCTCGACCCCGCAGTAGTGGTCGACCGGGGGCAGCCAGCGGCTCGGGGGGTCTTGGGCGTCGCTGAGGGCGTCGTGGGGGTGGATGCGCATGGGCAGGCCAAGAAAAAGGGCCGGTTGCCCGGCCCTGAAGGTCATCGACGGACGTGCATCACAGCAGGTGCTGGATGGCGGCCTTCTCTTCGAGCAGTTCGTTCAGGGTCTTGGTCATGCACTCGCGGCTGAAGGCATCGATCTCGAGGCCTTGAACGACCTTGTACTCGCCGTTCTCGCAGGTGACGGGGAAACCGTACATGACTTCCTTCGGGATCTCGTAATCACCCAGGGACGGGATGCCCATGGTGACCCACTCGCCGTTGGTGCCCAAGGCCCAGTCGCGCATGTGGTCGATGGCGGCGTTGGCGGCCGACGCGGCCGACGACAGGCCACGGGCCGCGATGATCGCGGCGCCCCGCTTGCCCACGGTGGGCAAGAAGACGTCCTTGTTCCAGACCTGGTCGTTGATCATGTCCTTGACCGCGGCACCCTCGATGGTGGCGAAGCGGTAGTCGGCGTACATGGTCGGCGAGTGGTTGCCCCACACCGTCAGCTTCTTGATGGCGCCCACCGGCTTGCTGGTCTTGGCGGCGATTTGGCTGGCGGCACGGTTGTGGTCCAGGCGCAGCATCGCGGTGAAGTTCTTGGCCGGCAGGTCGGGGGCCGACTTCATGGCGATGTAGGCGTTGGTGTTCGCGGGGTTGCCCACCACCAGCACCTTCACGTTGCGCGAGGCCACAGCGTTCAGGGCCTTGCCCTGAGCCGTGAAGATGGCGGCGTTGGCGCTCAGCAGGTCGGCGCGCTCCATGCCGGGGCCGCGCGGGCGGGCGCCCACCAGCAGGGCGTAGTCGGTGTCCTTGAACGCCGTCATCGGGTCGCTGTGGGCTTCCATGCCGGCCAGCAAGGGGAAGGCGCAATCTTCGAGTTCCATCATCACGCCCTTGAGGGCGTTCTGGGCCTTCTCGTCCGGGATTTCCAGCAGTTGCAGGATCACCGGCTGGTCCTTGCCCAGCATTTCGCCCGAGGCGATGCGGAACAGCAGGGCGTAACCAATTTGGCCGGCGGCGCCGGTGACGGCAACGCGAACGGGTTTCTTGCTCATGGGTGGAACTCCGGGGAGGGGGGTGGAAAGGGAATCGCGCGCAGTTTAGGGCAGGGTTCCTACGGGTTACACACAGCGATCCAGTCTGTCTTTGCGAAGCCTGCGTCAGGCTCGCGCAAGGCCCGTGCCTAGAATCCGCGGCCGTTGTTTACAGCCGATTACGTCCCCGCCGACCCGATCGAGGCTCGCCCATGAACACGAAAACCAGACCCCAATACACCAACCTCAATGTTTTCAAGGACTTGACGAGCTACCGCCTCCCGGTGGCCGGCATCGTGTCCATCCTGCACCGCATCAGCGGCCTGCTGTTGTTCATCCTGTTGCCCTTCGTGGTCTGGCTGTTCGACACGAGCCTGACGAGCGAAATCTCGTTCGAGGTGTTTCGCTCGGCCTTCGTGGCGGGCATCGGGTTCGTGCCCGCTTGGTTCGTGAAGCTGACCGTGCTGGGCCTGATCTGGGGCTACCTGCACCACTTCTGCGCCGGCCTGCGCCACCTGTGGATGGACGCGACGCACAGCGTGAGCAAGGAGCAGGGCAAGTCCAGCGCCATCGCGGTGATGACGGTCAGCCTGCTGTTGACGGCCGCGCTGGGCGCCAAGCTGTTCGGCGTGTACTGAGGAGCTTGACCATGACGACTTACGGAAGCAAACGCCTCGTTTCGGGCGCCCACTACGGCCTGCGGGACTGGCTGGCCCAGCGTGTGACGGGGGCCTTGATGGCCTTGTTCACCATCGCGCTACTCGTTCAGGTGCTTCTACCCAACCAATGTGCTCCTGGTGCCGCGGGGTGTAGCTGGTTGCTGAGCCTGTTGCCCAATTGGTTGATCGAATGGTTGCCCAAGGACGCTATGGGCTACGACCGCTGGGCCGCGATCTTTTCGGCGCAGTGGATGAAGGTCCTGACCTTCACGTTGATCCTGTCCTTGGCGTACCACGCCTGGGTGGGCGTGCGTGACATCTGGATGGATTACGTGAAGCCCGTGAGCGTGCGCCTGGTGCTGCACGTGTTCACCTTGGTCTGGCTGGTGGCTTGCACCGGCTGGGCCGTTCAAGTGCTCTGGAGACTCTGACAAATGGCAGCCATCGCCAAACGCAAATTTGACGTCGTCATCGTGGGCGCCGGCGGCTCGGGCATGCGTGCCTCGCTGCAGTTGTCCCTGGCCGGCCTGAACGTGGCCGTGCTGTCCAAGGTGTTCCCCACCCGCTCGCACACCGTGGCCGCGCAGGGCGGCATCGGCGCCAGCCTGGGCAACATGAGCGAAGACAACTGGCACTACCACTTCTTCGACACCGTCAAGGGCTCCGACTGGCTCGGCGACCAAGACGCCATCGAGTTCATGTGCCGCGAAGCGCCCAAGGTCGTGTACGAGCTCGAGCACTTCGGCATGCCCTTCGACCGCAATGCCGACGGCACGATCTACCAGCGTCCGTTCGGTGGCCACACGGCCAACTACGGCGAGAAGCCGGTGCAGCGCGCTTGCGCGGCCGCCGACCGCACCGGCCACGCCATGCTGCACACGCTGTACCAGCAGAACGTGAAGGCGCGCACGCAGTTCTTCGTCGAGTGGATGGCGCTGGACCTGATCCGCAACGCCTCGGGCGACGTGGTCGGCGTGACGGCGCTGGAAATGGAAACCGGCGAGCTGCATATCCTGGAAGCCAAGACCGTGCTGCTGGCCACCGGCGGCGCCGGGCGCATCTTCGCGGCCAGCACCAACGCCTTCATCAACACCGGCGACGGCCTGGGCATGGCCGCGCGTGCCGGCATCCCGCTGCAAGACATGGAGTTCTGGCAGTTCCACCCCACCGGCGTGGCCGGCGCGGGCGTGCTGCTGACCGAAGGCTGCCGGGGCGAGGGCGCGATCCTGCGCAACTGCAACGGCGAGCGCTTCATGGAGCGCTACGCCCCGACCTTGAAGGACCTGGCCCCGCGCGACTTCGTGTCCCGCTGCATGGACCAGGAAATCAAAGAAGGCCGTGGCTGCGGCCCGAACAAGGACTACATCGAGCTCGACATGACGCACCTGGGTGGCGAGACCATCCTGAAGCGCCTGCCCTCGGTGTTCGAGATCGGCCACAACTTCGCCAACGTCGACATCACCAAAGAGCCGATCCCGGTCGTGCCCACCATCCACTACCAGATGGGGGGCATTCCGACGAACATCCACGGCCAAGTCGTGGCGCCCGCGGCCGATGGCTCGCAGCAGATCGTCAATGGCCTTTACGCGGTGGGCGAGTGCGCTTGCGTCAGCGTGCACGGCGCCAACCGCCTGGGCACGAACTCCCTGCTGGACCTGTTGGTGTTCGGTCGTGCGGCGGGCAACCACATCGTGGGCGCCCACAAAGCCGGCCTGTCGCACCAAGACCTGCCGGCCGACGCGGCCGCGGTTTCGCAGGCGCGCCTGGACCGCTTGGACAGCGCGACCGACGGCGAGTACGCCCAGGACGTGGCCAACGACCTGCGCACCAGCATGCAGCAGCATGCCGGCGTGTTCCGCACCCAGGCCAGCATGGACCAGGGCGTCCAGAAGATCGCCGAGTTGCGCGAGCGCGTGAAGCGCATCGGCCTGAAGGACAAGAGCAAGGTGTTCAACACCGCGCGCATCGAGGCCTTGGAGGTCGAGAACCTGATCGAGGCCGCGCAGGCGACCATGGTGTCGGCCGCCGCTCGCCACGAGAGCCGCGGTGCGCACACGGTGAACGACTACGGCGACACGCCGGAGCACCCGAACGGTCGCAACGACGATGTTTGGATGAAGCACACCCTGTGGCACAGCGCCAGCAACAGCCTGTCCTACAAGCCGGTGAACCTCAAGCCGCTCACCGTCGAATCCATCCCGCCCAAGGTCCGCACCTTCTGAGGCCGCCGTCATGACGAAACGCACCTTCAAGATCTACCGCTACGACCCGGACAAGGACGCCAAGCCTTACATGCAGACCGTCGAGGTCGAACTCGACGGCAGCGAGCGCATGCTGCTGGACGCGCTCATGAAGCTGAAGTCGGTCGACCCGACCATCAGCTTCCGCCGCAGCTGCCGCGAGGGCGTGTGCGGCTCGGACGCGATGAACATCAACGGCAAGAACGGACTGGCCTGCCTGACCAACATGCGCTCCTTGCCGGAGGTGGTCGTGCTCAAGCCGCTGCCCGGCCTGCCCGTGGTTCGCGACCTGATCGTGGACATGACGCAGTTCTTCAAGCAGTACAACTCGATCAAGCCCTACCTGGTCAACGACAGCATCCCGCCCGAGAAGGAGCGCCTGCAGTCGCCCGAAGAGCGTGACGAGCTCAACGGCCTGTACGAGTGCATCTTGTGCGCCAGCTGCTCGACCAGCTGCCCCAGCTTCTGGTGGAACCCGGACAAGTTCGTCGGCCCGGCCGGCCTGCTGCAGGCTTACCGCTTCATCGCCGACAGCCGCGACCAAGACACCGCCGGCCGCTTGGACAACCTGGAAGACCCGTACCGCCTGTTCCGTTGCCACAGCATCATGAACTGCGTGGACGTGTGCCCGAAGGGCCTGAACCCGACCAAAGCCATCGGCAAGATCAAAGAGCTGATGGTCCGCCGGGCCGTCTGATGCCCACCTACCTCGACGAACGCGAGCTCAGCAAGCTGCACTGGCGCTGCCGGCGCGGCTTGCTGGAGAACGACCTGTTCATCGAGCGTTTTTTCAAGCGACAAGCGGAGCAAATCACGTTGGCGCAGGGCGCGGCCTTGACGAGGCTGATGGACCTGAGCGACAACGATCTGCTGGACCTGTTGCTGGCTCGCAAAGAGCCCGAAGGTGAGCTGGATCAACCCGATGTGCACGCCTTGCTGGCGCTGATGCGCCAACCGCCGCAGAATTCTTCGCAAACCCAAGGAGCCCCACGATGACCCCGTCCGACGTCAAGGCCACATTGGCCTTCAGCGATGGCAGCCCCAGCATGGAACTGCCGATCTACAAGGGCTCGATCGGCCCGGATGTGATCGACATCCGCAAGCTGTACGCCCAGACCGGCAAGTTCACCTACGACCCGGGCTTCCTGAGCACGGCCTCGTGCAACAGCACCATCACCTACATCGACGGCGACAAGGGCGAGCTGCTGTACCGCGGCTACCCCATCGAACAGCTGGCGGTGAACTGCGACTACCTGGAAACCTGCTACCTGCTGCTCTACGGAGAGCTGCCGAACGCCGACCAGAAGGCGTCCTTCAACGACCGCGTGATGCACCACACGATGGTCAACGAGCAGATGCAGTTCTTCCTGCGCGGCTTCCGCCGTGACGCCCACCCGATGGCCGTCATGACGGGCTTGGTGGGCGCCCTGTCGGCCTTCTATCACGACAGCACGGACATCAATAACCCCGAGCACCGCGAGATCGCGGCGATCCGCCTGATCGCCAAGATGCCCACGCTGGTGGCCATGGCCTACAAGTACACGATCGGCCAGCCCTACATCTACCCGAAGAACGACCTGAGCTACGCCGGGAACTTCATGCGGATGATGTTCGCCACGCCCTGCGAGGACTACAAGCCCAACGACGTGCTGGTGCGCGCGATGGACCGCATCTTCACCTTGCACGCCGACCACGAGCAAAACGCGTCGACCTCGACCGTTCGCCTGTGCGGCTCGTCGGGCACCAACCCGTTCGCGGCCATCGCGGCCGGCGTGGCCTGCCTGTGGGGCCCGGCGCACGGGGGCGCCAACGAGGCCTGCCTGAACATGCTGGCCGACATCCAGAACCAAGGCGGCGTGGCCAAGATCGGCGAGTTCATCAAGCAGGTCAAGGACAAGAACAGCGGCGTCAAGCTGATGGGCTTCGGCCACCGGGTCTACAAGAACTACGACCCGCGCGCCAAGCTGATGCGCGAGACCTGCCACGAGGTGCTGGGCGAGCTGGGTCTGCAGAACGACCCGATGTTCAAGCTGGCCATGGAGCTGGAGAAGATCGCGCTGGAAGACGAGTACTTCGTTGCCCGCAAGCTGTACCCGAACGTGGACTTCTACTCGGGCATCGTGCAGCGCGCCATCGGCATCCCGGTGCCGCTGTTCACCGCCATCTTCGCGCTGGCCCGCACGGTCGGCTGGATCGCCCAGCTGAACGAGATGATCGGCGACCCCGAGTACAAGATCGGCCGCCCGCGCCAGCTCTTCGTCGGCGCCACTTCGCGCGACGTCAAGCCCATCGGCCAACGCTGATCGGCCACCGGCCCGACCGACGCCCCCGCCCGCGGGGGCGTTTTCATTGGAGGTTTCCATGCCGACCGACGTCCTCGTGCTGGGCAGCGTCAACCGCGACCTGATCGTTCACGCGCCGCGGCTGCCCGTGCCCGGCGAGACCCTGCGTGGCCAGCGCTTTGCCAGCAGCTTGGGGGGCAAGGGGGCGAACCAGGCGGTGGCCGCCGCGCGCCTGGGCGCTCGCGTGGCCCTGGCGGCCCGCGTGGGGCAGTTGGAGCAGGGCGCGGCCTTGGTGGCCCAGCTGGCGGGCGAGGGCGTGGACGTGCGCGCGGTGCAGCAGCCCGCGGACGAGGCGCCGGGCGTGGCCTTGATCGTGGTGGGCGCGGCCGACGGGGAGAACCAGATCGTCACCGTCGCCGGCTCGAACGGAACGCTGCCGCTCGATCAAGTCGAGAGCCTGCCCCTGGCGGGCTTGCGCTGGCTCGTGGCGCAGCAGGAGCTGCCGCTGGCCTCCATCGCCCGGGCCTTCGAGCGCGCGCGCACCCTGGGCGTGAAGACCTTGCTGAACGCAGCCCCCTACCGGCCGGAGTCGCTGGGCCTCTTGCCGCTGTGCGACCTCCTCGTGGTGAACCAAGGCGAAGCCCAGTCGCTGTTGCCGGGGCCGGTGGCCGGTGCCGAGGACGCCGCCCGTGGCTTGCTGGCCCTGGGGCCGCGCGCGGTGCTCGTGTCCTTGGGGGCCGAGGGCTTGGTCTGGGCCGACGCCGAAGGCGTGCAGCGCGCCGCGGCCGCCCGCGTGGTGGCGGTGGACACGGTGGGCGCGGGCGACACCTTGGTGGGCGCCTTGGTCACCGCCCTGGCCGAAGGGCAACCCGTCGCGCAGGCGCTGCGCTTCGCGCAGGCGGCCGCGGGCTTGGCGGTGTCGCGCACCGGCGTGCAAGACGCCATGCCGCGCCGTGCCGAGGTGGAGGCCGCCCTGGCATGCGCATGAAGCTCTGGCTCGATACCGACCCGGGCGTGGACGACGCGCTGGCGCTGGCGCTGATCCTGGCGCGGCCGGAGTTCGAGCTGCTCGGCGTTTCGACCGTGTTTGGCAATGCCAGCGTCGAGCAAACCACGGCCAACGCGCTGCGCTTGCTGACCCTGTTCGGCCGCCCTGAACTGCCCGTGCATGCGGGCGCGGCGCGGCCCTTGGTGGGCGAGCCTCGCTTTGCGGCGGCCGTGCACGGCAACGATGGCATGAGCGGCTGCACCGCGCAGCTGCCCGAGCCCGCCGGTGCGGCCCATCCCGTGTCGGCGGTCGAGGCCTTGCTGGCCGCCAGCCACGCCCACGCCGGCGCGTTGCACCTCGTGGCCGTGGGTCCGTTCACCAACCTCGCCCTGGCGCTGCGGCAAGACCCCAGCCTGCCGCAGCGCGTGGCCAGCCTCACGCTGATGGGCGCGGCCTTTGGCGGCCATGGCTACACCGGCAACGTCACCCCCTGCGCCGAGGCCAACGTCCACAACGACCCCCGCGCAGCGGCCGAGGTGCTGGCCGCGCCCTGGGCACGGTGCCGGGTGATCGGCCTGGATGCCACGCAGCGCACGCGCATCCCTATCCACCGCCTGGCGCCCTTGGCCGAGGGCAATGCCACGCAGCGCCTGCTGTGGGCTGCCAGCCAGCCCTACGCCGGCTACTACGCCACGCGCGATGGCGAGAACGCCTTGGTGGCGCACGACGCCACCGCCGTGGCCGCGCTGCTGGCGCCGGAAGCGTTCACATGGCGCACCGGGCCCATTCGCGTGGTCGAAGGCGGCTTGGCCCACGGCCAGACCGTGCAAGACTGGCAGCACCTGGCCTCGGCCACCGATTCCGAATGGCAAGGCTTGCCGCCGCATGCGGTGGCCACCGACACCGACGCCGAAACCCTGACCCTGCTGTGCCTCCAGGCCTGGCAGTCCTGCTGATTCTTTGAGGAGACCCCCGATGACCGCGACCCTGCTGCTGCCCCGTTGGCTGCTGACGATGAAGACCGGTGAACCGGTGCAAACCGGCCAGGCCGTGCTGCTGGAGGGCGAGCGCATCGCCGCCGTGGGCGCCGCCGCCGACCTGATGGCGCTGCACCCCAACGCCACCCGCGTGGAGCTGCCCGAGCACGTGCTGATGCCCGGCCTGATCAACAGCCACACCCACAGCGCCATGAGCCTGCTGCGCGGCGTGGCCGACGACCTGGGCCTGATGGACTGGCTGAACAACCACATCTGGCCGCTGGAAAAGCAGTGGGTCAGCCATGCGTGGACGCGCCTGGGCAGCCTGTTCAGCGCCGCCGAGGCCCTGCGCGGGGGCGTGACCACGCTGAACGACATGTACTTCTTCCCCGAGGCCATGGCGGAGGCCGCCTTGCAAGCCGGCATCCGCGCCGCGGTCTCGATCAACGTGATCGACTTCCCCACGGGGTACGCCTCAGGGCCGGACGACTACATCGCCAAGGGCGTGGCGGCCTACGAAAAGTACAAGGGCGAAAAGCTGCTGCAGTTCACCAGCAGCCCGCACGCGCCCTACACGGTCAGCGACGAGACCTTTGTCAAGCTGCGCCAGCTGTCCGAGCAGCACGACATGGTCATGCACTGCCACATCCACGAAACGATGGACGAGGTCAACGGCGGCGTGCAGCAGCACGGGGTGCGCCCCCTGGCCCGCCTGGAAAAGCTGGGCCTGATGAACGAACGCATGATCGCCGTGCACATGGTCCACCTGACCGACGACGAGATCGCCATGCTGGCCAAGAACAAGGTGCACATCGCCCACAACGCCAGCAGCAACCTGAAGCTGGCCAGCGGCATCGCCCGCGTGGCCGACCTGGACGCCGCGGGCGTCAACGTGGCCCTGGGCACCGACGGCGCGGCCAGCAACAACCGGCAGGACATGTTCGAAGAGATCCGCCAGGCCGCGCTGCTGGCCAAGGGCAGCACCGGCCAGCCCACGGTGGTCAACGCCCGCCGCGCGCTGGAGATGGCCACGATCGGCGGCGCCAAGGCCCTGGGCCGCGAGGCCGACCTGGGCTCCATCGAGGTGGGCAAGCTGGCCGACGTGATCGCCGTCGACCTCTCGGCCCCCGAGTGCCGCCCGGTCTACCACCCCGACGCCCAATTGGTCTACGTGGCGGCGCGCGAGCACGTCAGCGACGTCTGGGTGCAGGGCGAGCGCGTGCTGAAGCAGCGCCAACTGACCCGCTTCAACCTGTCGCAGGTGCTGGCCGAGGTCGAGGACACCGTGGCCAAGATGAAGGCCGGGCAGGGCGCCTGAGGCGTCCGCCCCAGTCGGCTCAGTAGAATCCCGCATCTCCACCCCCGCCGGCCACCGCCTTTGCGTGGCCGGTGCTATTTCTAGCGCTCCACGCCATGGCCAGCTCCCAGCATCTGCAGTGTTTCGAGGGCGGCAACGCCTTGTCCGCCTTCCGCGCGAAGGCCTTGCTGAATCGCTTGCAGGCGGCGGTGCCGCGCGTCAAGGCCGTCCAAGGCCGCTTCGTGCACTGGGTGAGCAGCGCCCAGGCGCTGGACGCGGCGCAGAACGAACGCCTCGCCGCCTTGCTGACCTACGGGCCCGCCGCCGCGCCCCAGGCCGAGGGCGCCTTGGTGGTCGTCACCCCGCGCCTGGGCACGCTCAGCCCCTGGGCGTCAAAGGCCAGCGACATCGCGCACAACTGTGGCTTTGCCATCCAACACGTGGAGCGCGTCACCGAGTACACCTTGGTGCTGGACAAGCCCTTGCTGGGCAGCGCTAAGCCCCTGAGCGAGGCGGAGTGGCAGGCCTGCGCTGGCGTGCTGCACGACCGCATGACCGAGAGCGTGCTGCGCCAGCGCGACGACGCCCGCCACCTGTTCGACGAGAAGCAAGCGCAGCCCCTGGAGCGCGTGGACGTGCTGGGCCAAGGCCGCGCGGCGCTGGAGCGCGCCAACGCCGACTGGGGCCTGGCCCTGAGCGGCGACGAGATCGACTACCTGCTGGACGCCTTCGGCACCAAGCTGAAGCGCAACCCCAGCGACGTTGAGCTGATGATGTTCGCGCAGGCCAACAGCGAGCACTGCCGCCACAAAATCTTCAACGCCCAGTTCGTCATCGACGGCGAGGCGCAGCCGCTGTCGATGTTCGGGATGATCCGCAACACCGAGAAGCTCAGCCCCCAGCACACCGTCATCGCCTACGCCGACAACGCCGCCGTGATGACCGGCCACGCCATCGAGCGCTGGCTGCCGCGCGCCGGCCAGGTGTACGGCGCCGCCGACGAGCAGGCCCAGGTGCTGATGAAGGTGGAAACGCACAACCACCCCACGGCCATCTCGCCCTTCAGCGGCGCGGCCACGGGCGCCGGCGGTGAGATCCGCGACGAAGGCGCCACCGGCCGCGGCGCCAAGCCCAAGGCGGGCCTGACGGGCTTCACCGTCAGCCACCTGCGCCTGCCGGGGTTGGCCGAGCCCTGGGAGACGCCCGAAAGCAAGCCGGCGCACATCGCAAGCCCGCTGCAGATCATGATCGACGGCCCCATCGGCGGCGCCGCCTTCAACAACGAGTTCGGCCGGCCCAACCTGCTGGGCTACTTCCGCGCCTACGAGCAGGCCGTGGCCGGCGTGCAGCGGGGCTTTCACAAGCCCATCATGATCGCCGGCGGCTTGGGGCAAATCCGCGCCGACCTCACCAAGAAGATCCCGTTCCCGCCCGGCACCCTGCTGGTGCAGCTGGGCGGTCCCGGCATGCGCATCGGCATGGGCGGTGGCGCGGCCAGTTCCATGGCCGCCGGCGTGAACAGCGCCGAGCTGGACTTTGACTCGGTGCAGCGCGGCAACCCCGAAATCCAGCGCCGCGCGCAAGAGGTCATCACCGCCTGTTGGGCCATGGGGGCCGACAACCCCATCCTGGCCATCCACGACGTGGGCGCGGGCGGCATCTCCAACGCCTTCCCCGAGCTGGTGAACGACGCTGGCCGCGGGGCGCGCTTCGACCTGCGCGCCGTGCCGCTCGAAGAGTCGGGCCTGGCCCCCAAAGAGATTTGGTGCAACGAGAGCCAAGAGCGCTACGTGCTGGCCATCGCGCCCGAGAGCCTCGACGCCTTCCGTGCCCTGTGCGAGCGCGAGCGCAGCCCCTTTGCCGTGGTGGGCGTGACCACCGCCGAGCCGCAGCTGCAGCTGGTGGACGAAGGCCAAGACACCCCCATCGACATGCCGATGGACGTGCTGCTGGGCAAGCCGCCCAAGATGACCCGCGACGTGAAGCGCGTGGCGCGCGACGCCGGCCGGTTTGACGCCGAGGCCATCACCGACCTGGCCGCCACCGCCCACGCCGTGCTGCGCCACCCCACGGTGGCCAGCAAGCGCTTCCTGATCAGCATTGGCGACCGCACCGTGGGCGGCCTGACGCACCGCGACCAGATGGTCGGCCCCTGGCAGGTGCCCGTGGCCGACGTGGCCGTGACCCTGGCCGACTTCCGCGGCTTGGCCGGCGAGGCCATGAGCATGGGCGAGAAGTCGCCCCTCGCCGCCGTGGACGCGCCGGCGTCGGGCCGCATGGCCGTGGGCGAGTGCCTGACCAACCTGCTGGCCGCGCCGGTGAACCTGGACCGCGTCAAGCTCAGCGCCAACTGGATGGCGGCCTGCGGCGAAGCCGGCGAAGACGCCGCGCTGTACGACACCGTCAAGGCCGTGGGCATGGACCTGTGCCCGGCGCTGGGCATTGGCATCCCGGTGGGCAAGGATTCGCTGTCGATGCGAACGAAGTGGGACGGGAATCAAGTCACGGCCCCCGTGTCGCTGATCGTCAGCGCCTTCGCCAGCCTGGACGACGTGCGCGGCACGCTCACCCCGCAGCTGCAAGCGGGCGACACCAGCCTGATCCTGGTCGACCTGGGCCAAGGCCGGGGCCGCATGGGCGGCTCCATCGTGGCGCAGGTCAGCCAGCAGTTCGGCGGCCCCGTGCCCGACTTGGACGAGCCGGCCCAACTCAAGGCCTTGTTCAGCGCCGTGAACGCGCTGCGCAGCGAGGGCAAGCTGCTGGCCTACCACGACCGCAGCGACGGCGGCCTGTGGGCCGCGGTGGCCGAGATGGCCTTTGCCGGCCGCGTGGGCGTGGCACTGAACCTTGATGCCGCGATGACGCCGAGCACCGCCGTCAGCGACAGCCTGAGCGACCACGGCGACGCCAAGAATTGGGCCCAGCAGGTGAGCGGCCGCCGCCACGAGCAGCTGCTGCGTGCGCTGTTCAACGAAGAGCTCGGCGTGGTGCTGCAGGTGCGCACCGCCGACCGCGACGCCGCGATCGGCGTGCTGCGCGCCCACGGACTGTCGACCCACGCCCACGTCGTGGGCAAGACGACCGCCGACGCCGCCCTGAGCGTGTGGGCCGACGCCAAGTGCGCCTTCAAGATCGCCCTGGGCGAAGCCCTGGCCAGCTGGGATGCCGTCAGCCACCAGATCGCCCGCCTGCGCGACAACCCGGCCTGCGCCGCCGCCGAGCACGCCGCCGCCATCGACCCCACCGCACCAGGCCTGCACCGCCACGTTCCGTTCGACACCGCCAGCCTGCCCACCGTGCTGCCCGCCGGCCGCGGCCCGCGCGTGGCCATCCTGCGCGAGCAGGGCGTCAACAGCCACGTGGAAATGGCCTACGCCATGGCCCTGGCCGGCTTCGAGGCCGTGGACGTGCACATGAGCGACCTGCAGTCGGGGCGCCAGCACTTGAAGGACTTCCGCGGCTTCGTGGCCTGCGGGGGGTTCAGCTACGGCGACACCCTGGGCGCCGGCGAGGGCTGGGCCCGATCCATCCTGTTCAACCCGGTGCTGAAGGCCCAGTTCGAGGCCTTCTTCGCCCGCCCCGACACTTTCGCGCTGGGCGTGTGCAACGGCTGCCAGATGCTGGCGGCGCTGGCCGAGATGATCCCCGGCGCCAACGCCTGGCCGCGCTTCGTGCGCAACGAGAGCGAGCAGTTCGAGGCGCGCCTGTCGATGGTCGAGGTGCTGGACTCGCCCTCCATCTTCTTCACCGGCATGGCGGGCACCCGCGCGCCCATCGCCGTGGCGCACGGCGAGGGCCGGGCCGACTTCTCGGTGCAGGGCGACGAAGCCGCCGTGTTGCGCAGCATGCGCTTCGTCGACGGCCACGGTCAGCCCACGCAAGCCTACCCGGCCAACCCCAACGGCAGCCCGGCGGGCCTGACCTCGGTGACCACGCCCGACGGCCGCTTCACGGCGCTGATGCCACACCCGGAGCGCGTGTTCCGCAACGCGCAGATGAGCTGGTCGGGCAGCGCGGCGCTGGGCGAGGCCTCGCCCTGGTTGCAGATGTTCGTGAACGCGCGTCGCTGGTGCGCCTGAACGGGCGCCCGCCTCAGCCCGGGGCGCGGTAGCCGGTGAGGTTGCCGCCGTGGGCGCCATCCAGTGGCGCCTGCAGCGGCAACTCGAAGACGAAGCGGGAGCCCTGTCCGGGCGCGGTGTCCAGTTGCAGGCTGCCGCCGAGGATGACGGTCGCGATGTTGTGCACGATGTTCAAGCCCAGGCCCGTGCCGCCTTGGCCGAGCTTGGTGGTGAAGAAGGGGTCGAAGGCGCGGCGCTTGACCTCGTCCCTCATGCCCACGCCGTCGTCGGCCACCACCAGCTCCAGGCGGTCCTTGCCGGGCAGGCGGCGCGCCTTCAGGGTCACCAGGCCGTCGTCCCGGCCGTCGAAGGCGTGCAGCTGGGCGTTGATCAGCAGGTTGGTCAGCACACGGCCCAGAGCGCCGGGGTAGCTGTCCATCCACAGTTCGGGCTCGATATCGGTCTCGACGCGCATGCCGCTGTGCTTCAGTTGGGGACGGGTGACCGAGAGCACGTCGTCGACGACCTGGGCCAACGCGAAATGGCGGCGCTGCTCGCTGGTTTGGTCGGCCGACAGCTGCTTGAAATGCTGCACCAGGTCCGCGGCATTGCCCAGGCTGCGCAGCAACAACTGCCCCACGGCCTGCACGTCGGTCAAGAAGGCGTCCAAGGTGGAGCGACGCACGGCGTTGGCGGCCACGGCCCGCTGGATCTCGGTGCAGCGGTCGGCCAAGGTGCTGGCCGCCGTCAGGCTGGTGCCGATGGGCGTGTTCAGTTCGTGGGCCACCCCGGCCACCATCGAGCCCAGGGCGGCGAGCTTGTCGCTGCGCACCAGGTCGTCGTGGGCGCGCGCCAGGTCTTGCGTGCGCTGCGCCACGCGCTGCTCCAACTCCGCGTTCAATTCCTCCAGCGCGCGCTGCGCCCGCACCTGGGCCGAGGTGTCCATGACGATGGCCAAGTAGCCGTGGAACTGACCTTCCCGGTCCACCATGCGGCTGAAGCGAAGCGCGCAGTTCAAACGCTCCCCCGTCTTGCGCACGAAGGTCCAGTGGGTCAGGGTGCTGTCGCCGGTCTCGGCCAGGGGCAAGGTGAAAACCTCGGCCTTGTGCACCCGGCGCCCCAAGTCCTGTGACATCGCATCGGCCTTGGCCTGCAGCTCGGGCAGGTCGTGCAGCATCAAGGTCGAGCGCCCGATGACCTCGTGCTGCGCGTAGCCGAACAGGCGCTCGGCCCCCCGGTTGAAGAGCTCGATCTTGCCCTTCAGGTTGACCACCAAGATGCCAACGTCGAGTGCCGAGTCCAAGACGCTCTGGAGGCGGTCGCGCGTGTCGCGCAAGGCTTCCTCGTGGCTGAGTGCCGCGGTCACGTCGCGCGCGATCGCCACGTGACCCAACAAGGCGCCGGCGTGGTCGCGCATCTCGGACAAAGTCACCGACACCCGCAGTCGCGTGCCCGACTTCGCCACCAGGGTGTAGAGCTGCGTGCGCTGTTCGCCCGGTTCGCGGGCCTGCAGGGCCATGACCTCGCTCGGCGACACCGGGCGACCGAGTCGGTCGCTCCACGCCTTCAAGCGCAGCCCGAACGCCGCGGCGTCGTACAGGCGGTCGGGCAGGGCGCCGACCATCTCGTCGGCGCTGTAGCCCAGCATGCGCTCGGCCCCACGGTTGAACAGCATCACGCGGCCCTGGAGGTCGGTGGACACGATGCCGATCTCGTCGGCGGCGTCCAAGACCGCTTGCAGCCGGGCGGTGCTGCGCACCAATTGCTCTTCGGCTTCCACCTGCTCGCTCACGTCCCGCGCCACCGCCATGTAGCCCGTGAGCTGGCCCTTGGCGTCGCGCACCGGGCTGAAGGTGTGGGAGACCCGCCGGTGGGTCCCATCGTCGGCGCGCACGTAGGTCCACAAGCGGGTGTTTCCCCCGTCCAAGCCCGCGGCCTGGCGCTCGAAGACCTCGTGCCAAGGCACTTCCCGCCCCAGTTCCTGCGCCAGCCGTTGCCGCTCGGCGTCAATTTCACTGGCGAGGTGAAAGCGGCGGGGCGAGCGACCGATGGCCTGCTGGGCGCTGCAGCCCAAGAGCCGTTCCGCGCCGCGGTTGAAGAGTTGCACCCGGCCTTCAATGTCGAGGCAAACGATGGCCACGCCCTCGGCGCTGTCCATCACCGTTTGCAAACGCTCGGCGGTCCGGGCCAATTGCTGTTGGGTGCCGATTTGGTGGCTGAGGTCAATGGCAACGCCCAGGTGCCCCACCACCTGCCCGCGCCGATCGCGCAGCTCGCTCAGGCTCAGGGACACGGGCACCCGGCGGCCGTCGGAGCGGATGTAGGTCCAGGTGCTGCTCTCTCCTTGCCTTCGGGTCAGCGGGTGCATGAACACCTCGCCCGGGGCCACCGGGGCACCGCTGGCCTGGGTCAGGGCGGCGGCGCGCTCGGCCATCTCGTCGGGGTCGTGGAAGCGGTGGGGCGAGCTGCCCAGCACCTCCCGCGCGCGGTAGCCCAGCATCAGCTCGGCCCCCCGGCTGAAGTCGGTGATGCGGTTGTCCAAGTCGGTGGCGATGACCGAAATGCCCGTTGCCGAGTCCAGCAGCGATTGCAGGTGGTCGCGGGTGCGCCCCAACTCGTCGCGCATGTGGGCCAGGGCGCGCTCGGTCTGGCGCATGGCGGTGAGGTCACGACCGACGCCGCGATAGCCTTGGAACTGCCCCTGCGCATCGAACACCGGCTCGCCCGACACGGAAATGACGCGTTCGTGGCCCCGGGGGTCGCGCATCCGGTATTCGAAGTCGCGGAAGGGCTCGCGGCGTGCCAATTGTTGGCGGTGAGCCTCCCAATCGGCCTCGGGTTGCACGCCAGGCGCCTCCCAGCGCAAACAGCCCAGGGCCTGTTGCAGCGAGGCCAGGGCCGGGTCGTTGCCCAGTTGCAGGCGACTCAGGCGCAGGTCGCGGTCCTGCTCCCAAAACCAGTCGGAACCCATGCGCGCCAAGGACTGGAAGCGCTCCCGCAGGGCCTCGCTTTCGGCCTGGGCTTGGGCGCGCAAGCTGGCCTCGGCCGCCAGTTCGGCATGGCGCGTGGCCAGCAGGTGGCGTTGGCGCGAGGTCAGGGTGGTCAGGCCGGTGAGCAACAGGCTGCCCAGGGCCAGCAAAAGCACGCGGGGGTGCAGCCAGGGCAGGTGAGCGGGCCATCCTTGGGCCGGCCGGGCTCGCAACTGCCAACGCGCCCCAGGGAGTTGCGTGTCCGCCGTCACCACGTCGTCGGTGTGCAGGCCGCCGTCGCCGCCGACCAGGCCGCCCAAGCCGCCGTTGCCCTGCAGTTCGTACAGGGCGATGGACAGCTCGGCATGGGGCCAGCCCATGCGCCGCATCAAGGCATCGCGATCGACCACGGCCGACACCACGCCCCAGTAGCGCAGGCTTCCGTCCTCGCGCCGCAAAAAGACGGGGCGCCGCTGGATGATGCCCAGCCCGCCTTGGACGAGGCGCACCGGCCCCACCACCAGCGGTGTGCCCAAGGTGCGGGCGCGCTCGACCTGGGCGTACTGCGCGGGCACGCTTCGGTAGTCGAGGTTGAGCACGGCCTCGTTGCCCTCGACCGGCGCCACAAAACGCGCCACGTCGTTCGGCGCCACGACCAGGCTGCGCAGCCGTTGGCGTTCGGTGATGCTGTCGCGCGTGAATCGGTCGAAGCGGGCCTGCGTCATCTGCCCGTCGTCTTGGATCAGTGTGGCCAGGCCCAGGGTCGGGCTGAAGCTCTGTTCAACGGCCTGGTCCAACTTGGCCTTGGCCACCTGCACCTGCTGCTCCACCTGGCGTCGGGCCTGGTTCAAGGCCTCGTCGCGCGCCTGCCAGGCCGACAGGCTCACCGCCACCGCGCCCAGCAGGGCGACGAGCAGCGGCGGCAGTTGCCAGGGCCAGAGCGAAGCAGGGGTCACAGGGTCATTCCGAGGCCACGACGGTGACGGGCAAGGTGAGGCTGCGTCCTTCGCGCCACACGGTCAGGCGCACAGTGTCTCCCGGCGCGCGCTTTTCGAGTTCGTTGAGCAGGTCGTCGAAGTCGCTCACGGCGGCGTCGTTGATCGCGGTGATCACGTCGCCGATCACCAGCGCCCCGTCGCGACGCCGCTGGAAGGGCTTGAGGCCAGCACGATCGGCCGGCCCGCCGGGGGCGATGCGCGTGACGGCGATGCCGCGGGGCAGCTTGTACTGGCTGTTGGCTGCCAGGGCGCTGCCGTCGATGCCCAAGGCCGGGCGGATGAAGCGACCGTCGCGGATCAGGCGCGGCACGATGCGGTTGACCTCGTCGACCGGGATGGCGAAGCCGATGCCGGCGCTGGCGCCGCTGGGGCTGTAGATGCTCGTGTTGACGCCGATCAGGCGGCCGGCCGAATCGAGCAGGGGGCCGCCGCTGTTGCCGGGGTTGATCGCGGCGTCGGTTTGGATGGCGCCGCGGATGCTGCGGCGGGTCACCGATTCGATCTCCCGGTTCAGCGCCGACACGATGCCGGTGGTGAGCGTGAAGTCCAGGCCGAAGGGGTTGCCGATGGCGTACACCTTCTGCCCCACCTGCAACTCGCGGCTGGTGCCGATGCCGATGGCCGGCAGCTTGGCCGCCGGCGCGTCGATGCGCAGCACCGCCAGGTCGCGGTCGGGGAAGGCGCCGACCACCTGGGCGTCGTAGGCGCTCTGGTCGGCCAGGGTGACCTTGGCCCGGTCGGCGCCCTGGATCACGTGGAAGTTCGTGACGATGTGGCCTTTGTCGTCCCACACAAAGCCCGAGCCGGTGCCGGTGGGCACCTCGGCCACCCGCCGCGAAAAGAAATCGCGTTGCGCCTGCAGGGTGGTGATGTGCACCACCGAAGGCGACACGCGCTTGAACACGTTGACGTTGTTTTGCTCGTCGGCCTCCAGCGGGCCGCGGGGCGTGACGGGGCGGGCTTGGGCGCTGGCGTCGGCGCGGCCAACGGCATGGGGCGGCCAGCAAGCGGCCAGCAGCAGGGCGGTGGCCAGGGCGAGCCAGGGGGCCCAGCGTCGCCAGGCGGGGGCACGGTCGGTCAAGGGCATGGTGCGCTAGAGGGCGGCGTTGGCCGCCGGTCGATCGGACACGCGCAGATTATTGGAGCCGGCACAATCGCCCGGCCTATGCAAACACCAACCCCCTCCTTGGAGATGCGGCATGCGCGCCTCGATGCGTGGCGCGGCACGTGGATGGTGTGGATGGCGGCGTTTCACTTGGCCTTCGACCTGGCGCACTACCGCCTCATCGACGCCAACTTCTACGTCGATGCGCTGTGGACCACCCAGCGCACCCTCATCTTGAGTGGCTTCCTGTTCTGGGCGGGGTGGTCTCAGGGACTGGCCCTGGCGGCGGGGCAAAGCGGGCCGCGTTTCGCGCGCCGTTGGTTGCAGATTGCCGGGGCGGCGTGCCTGGTGAGCGTGGGGTCCAGTTGGATGTTCCCGAACAGCTGGATCAGCTTCGGGGTCTTGCACGCCTTTGCCCTGCTGCTGCCCGTGCTGCGCTGGGCCGGCCCCCACCTGCCCACGCCGGCCCTGGTGGGCGTGGCGGCCCTGGCCGTCGCCTTGCCGGCCCTGGTGCAGCACCCGGTGTTCGACAGCCGCTGGACGAACTGGGTGGGCCTGGTGACGCACAAGCCCATCACCGAAGACTTCGTGCCGGTGCTGCCGTGGGTGGCGCCGCTGCTGCTGGGTTTGGCGGCGGCGCGCAGCCCGCGCTGCCTGCGCCTCATGCAGGGCCCGCTGCCCGAAGGAGGCCTGGGGCGCCTGGCACGTGGGCTGGCGGCCTTGGGCCGCTGGCCGCTGAGCTTTTACCTGTTGCACCAGCCGGTGCTGTTGGCCGCCTTGTTGGGCGGTTTGTGGCTGTGGCGTTCGGCCTGATCCGGCTGGCCGCCTGGGCCCTGGCCGCGGCCTTGGCCTGCGGCGTGGCCACGGCGCGGGCCGACGCGCCCCGCAACGAGGCCCCCGTGACCGACGTGAGCTTGGGCGAGCCTTGGCTGATGGCCGAGACCGGCGCGCCGCTGACCTTGGCCGAGGCGCAGGCCGCATGGCGTGCGGGCGCCTTCCGGGAGGGCTTGCGGGGCAGCCTGGGCTTGGGCGCGCGTCCGCATTGGATGCGGGTGGAAGCGCACAACCCGCGCGCCTCGGCCTTGGGCATGCACTACCGCATTGGCATGTCCTGGCTGGACCGCGTCACCTTGCACGTGGTGCACGGCGGGTCCGTCCAAGCGTTCCGCCTGGGCGACGACCTGCCCGGGGCCTTGTACGTGGAGCCGGGATTGGGGATGGTGGTGCCGGTGACGCTGGCGCCAGGGCGCACCGAGCTGTGGGTGCGGGTCGACACGCCCGACCCGCTGCTGCTGAGCCCCCGCCTGTGGAGCAGCGACGAATTGGTGCGCACCAAGCGCGCCACGGCCTACGGCTATGGCGCGCTGTACGGTTACATCGGGGCGCTGGCGGTGTTCTTTGCCTTGCTCTGGCTCAGCCTGGGGGCGCAAAGCAACTCGGCCTACTCCGTGTACCTCTTGAGCTTCATCGCCCTGAACGTGGGCTACACCGGGCACGGCTGGTTCGGCCTGTGGCCGCAGGCGGTGGACTTGCAGCGCTACGTCAACCTCGTGCTGATGACCACCTTCGGCTCGGCCGGCATGGTTTTCGGCCTGCGCTACTTGGGCTTGGACGTGACGCGACCGCGACTGAGTCGGGGGCTGATGGGCTTTGCCGTCGTCGGCCTGGCTTCGGTGCCCTTGTGCGCCGTGTTCGGCGCGCACGAAGCGGCCGTGCTGGCCGCCTTCCCCTACACCTTGGTGGCCACGGCGGTGCCCGTGGTGCTGGGGGGCATGGTGGCCCTGCGGGCGCGGGGGCAAGACGTCAGTGCCAACTACTACCTGGCGGCCATCGTGTTTGGCTTGGGCGGGGCCGTGGTCACCACCCTGTCGGTCTGGGGCCTGCTGCCTTTCACCGTCAGCGGCTTCCATGCCCTGGAGGTCGGCGTGGCCCTGGAGGCCACGCTGCTGGCCCTGGGCCTGTCGCACCAGGTGCGAGACCGCGAGCGGGTGCGCCAGCAGGCCAGCCTGCAAGCCCGCACCGACGCGCTGACGGGCCTGCCCAACCGCCTGGCCTTCGAAGAGCGTGCCAGCTTGGCCTGGCGCCTCTCGGTGCGCCACCACCGCCCGCTCAGCGCCTTGGTGCTCGACGTCGACCGCTTCAAGGCCATCAACGACGAGTTGGGGCACCAGGCCGGGGACGACTGCCTGCGCTGGCTGGCGCGGCAAATCCAAGAGCAGTGCCGGGTCACCGACGTGCCCGTGCGCTGGGGCGGCGACGAGTTCGTGGTGCTGATGCCCGAGCTGGGCGCCGACGAGGCGGCGGCCATGGCCGAGCGGCTGCGGGCGGTGGCGCAGGCCCGGCCTGCCTCCGAGGGAGGCGCCCTGGGACTGAGCCTGGGCGTGGCCGAGCGCGGCCCCGACACCGCGACCCTGGAAGCGCTGCTGCACGCGGCCGATTGGGCACTGCTCCAGGCCAAGCGCGCCGGCCGGAATCGGGTGGCCATCGCGGGGCGGGACGTAGCATGACGCCATGACCGACAAGCCCCGTACCGTGCTCTTTGGCTTTCACGCCCTGAGCGCCCGCCTCAAGATCGCCCCCACCAGCATCGAAACGATCCTGGTCGACCCCAGCCGCCGCGACCACCGCATGCGCAGCCTGTTGGCCCGCGCCACCGAGGCCGGCGTCAAGGTCGTGGAGACCGAAGCCCTGCAACTCGACCGCCTGGCCCGCACCGACCGCCACCAAGGCGTGGTCGCCCGGGTGGAGGCGCTGAAGCCCCAGCACTCGCTGGACGACCTGTTGGACGAGGTGCAGGCCCGCGGCGAGAAGCCGCTGTTGTTGGTGCTGGACGGCGTCACCGACCCCCACAACCTGGGCGCCTGCCTGCGCGTGGCCGACGGTGCCGGGGCGCACGCGGTGCTCGCTCCCCGCGACCACGCCGTGGGCGTGAATGCCACCGTGGCCAAGGTGGCCAGTGGCGCCGCCGAAAGCGTGCCCTACCTGATGGTCACGAACCTGGCCCGCACCTTGGGCGAGTTGAAGGAGCGCGACATCGTGTGCGTCGGCACCTCCGACCAGGCCGAGGGCTCGCTCTACCAACTGCCGGCCGGCGAGCTGGCCGGCCCCGTGGCCTGGGTGCTGGGCGCCGAGGGCAAGGGCCTGCGCCAACTCACCGCCAAGACCTGCGACCGCCTGGTGAGCATCCCCATGCGCGGCGCCGTCGAAAGCCTCAACGTGTCGGTCGCGGCCGGCGTTTGCCTGTACGAATCGCTGCGCCAGCGCGGCTGAAGGAACCCCCATGCCCGTCATCGACGTCAAGCACCCGCTCGTCAAGCACAAGGTCGGCCTCATGCGCGAGGCCGACATTTCCACCAAGAAGTTCCGCGAACTGACCCAAGAGGTGGCCCGCCTGCTGGCCTACGAGGCCACGGCCGACTTCCCGACCGAAAAGGTCACCATCGAATGCTGGAGCGGCCCCACCGCCGTGGACCAAATCGCCGGCAAGAAGGTCACCGTGGTGCCCATCTTGCGCGCGGGGCTGGGCATGCTGGACGGCGTGCTCGACATCCTGCCCAACGCCAAGGTCAGCGTCGTCGGCCTGGCGCGCGACCACGAAACCCTCAAGCCGGTGAACTACTTCGACCGCTTCGTGGGCCAGTTGGACGAGCGCACCGCGCTCATCATCGACCCCATGCTGGCCACCGCCGGCAGCATGATTGCCACGATCGACCTGCTCAAAGCCCGCGGCTGCAAAGACATCCGCGCGCTGGTGCTGGTGGCAGCGCCCGAAGGCGTGAAGGCCCTGGAAGCAACGCACCCCGACGTGCGCTGCTGGACGGCCGCCATCGACAGCCACCTCAACGCCCAGGGCTACATCATTCCGGGCCTGGGCGACGCGGGCGACAAGATCTTTGGCACCAAGGAGTGAGCCGGAGCCCTGGCCATGTCCGGCGGTGATTGGAAGGAACTGTTTCAGGCCGCCTGCGACGGCGACTTGACGCTGCTGCGCCACCACGCCGAGCGCGGGGTCGACGTCAACTTCGCCCACCCCGAGTTTTTGTCCACGCCCCTGGTGGCCAGCATCTTGGCTGGCCAAGAGCCCGCGGCGCGTTGCCTGTTGGCGCATGGCGCCGACCCCTGCTTGGGCTCTGAGTTGGACGGCTTGACCCCTTGGCAAGCCGCCCATCGCATGGGCATGGACGCCTTGGCCCAGGACCTCCAAGCCTTGGGCGCTGAGCCGCGCCTGCCGAGGGTCGCCGAGGCATCGTACCGCCCTGGGTGGGCTTGGTGGAATTGGTTTCAGCGCCGGGCGGTGTGAGTCACCGCGTTCAGTTGGGAGTGGCCCATGGCGAGTCGCATGCCTGTTTCACCTGCAACGGCCAGGCCGGCGCGGCCGCTTGGGCGCCGTCGCGCGTGGCTTTGCGCCGCATGGCTGTTCATCGCAGGCCTGCACAGCACCGCCGCGGCGCAAGCCGACGCGCTGTTGGGCACCTGGCAGTTGGTGCACGACGTCGAGCGGCCGGGCTACACCGACGACTTCATGGACTTCGAGCGACAGGGCAAAGCGGTGCTGAGAAGCTCGAAAGGGGTCTACGCCCGCTGCACCTACCAAGCCGACGCCAAGGGCGTGAGCCTGCTGTGCCCGGTCAAGGGCAGCACCAAGGGCTTGGCCTTGCGCTGGGCGGAAGGGCGCCGCAGTCTCGTGAACCCGCTGGGCGACGTCTACCAACGCAGCACGCGCTGAGTCTTCGGCTCAGACCCAGCCCAACGCGCCGGCCGCGGCGCCCACGGCCAGCCACGCCAGCGGTGGCCACTTGGGGCGCCACGCGCTGCCCAGGGCCACAGCGGCCAGCAGGGCGAAGCCCAGCCAACGGCCTTCGCTCAAGTACGGGCGGGCCAGCACCACGCAGCCGGCCAGGGTCAGGCCCAGCACCAGCGGGGCGCAGCCCAGCTGGAAGGCGCGCAGGAGGCGGCTGTCGTGGTGTTGGCGGGCCCAGGCGCTGAAGCGCCAGACCAGCAGGGTGGAGGGCAACAAGATCCCGCCCAGGCAGGCGATGAGGCCCAGCGGGCCGGCGGCCATCCAGCCCAGCACCGCCACCACCAGGATGTTCGGGCCGGGCATGGCCTGCCCCAGGGCCACGCCCTGGGCAAAGCCAGCGTCGCTGAGCCCGTGGCGCTCCACCACCAGCAGGCGGTGGGTGTCGGCCAGGATGGCGCTGACGCCGCCCACCGACAGCAGGGACAGCAGCGCGAACTGCGCACTGAGGTGCAAGAACTCAAGGCCGCTCACCGGCTTGCCTTCCGAAGCCGGCTCATGGCAGCAGACGCCGCCACGCCAGCGCCATGCCCAGGCCGCCCACGCCCAGCACCACCCAGCCCAGCGGCCAGCGCGCCCAGGCGCTCAGGGCCAGGGCGCCCAGGGCCAGCCCGAAGCCCCAGGCGGCCCCCAGGGGCGTGCGGCGCAGGGGGGCGACGAGCTTCCAGCAGGTGCCCAGCAGCAGGCCGGCGGCCACCACGCCCATGCCGCGCAAAGCGCCTTGCACCTCGGGGCGGTGCACCTGGGCGAGCACCAGGCCCATCAGGCCCAGCGCCAGCAGGCCGGGCACCAGCAACATCCCGCCCAAGACGGCCAGCACCCCGCGCCAGCCGAAGCACTGCTCGCCCAGCATCAGGGCCAGGTTGATGACGTTGGGGCCGGGCAGCACCTGGGCCGTGCCGAGCAGGGCCAAGAATTCGTCGTCGTCCAGCCAACGCTCGCGCTCCACGAACTCGTGCCGGGCCACGGCCAAGATGCCGCCAAAGCCTTGCAAGGCGAGCCGGTTGCAGACCCGGGCCAGGTGCCAGGGCGACGCCGGGGGCCTCATCGGGCGTGGCGCAAGGCCTCGGGGTTGACCAGGCCGCTGGGCGTGCCCCGCACGAAATTGACCACGTGCTGGAAGGCCTCGCCGAAGTACTTCTCGTAGCTGTCCTGCTCGACGTAGCCGATGTGCGGCGTGCACACCGCGTTTTCCAGGCGCAGCAAGGGGTGGCCTTGCAGGATGGGCTCGCTCTCGAAGACGTCGATCGCGGCCATGCCGGGCCGGCCGCGGTTCAAGGCCGAGACCAGGGCGTTTTCCACCACCAATTCGGCCCGCGAGGTGTTGACGAACAGCGCCGTGGGCTTCATCAAGGCCAGGTCTTCGGGCGTGACGAGGCCCCGCGTGGCGGCGTTCAAACGCAGGTGCAGGGTCAGCACGTCGCTGCTGGCGAAGAAGGCCTCGCGGCTCTCGGGCACCTCGAGCCCATCGGCCAGGGCCTTGAGCCTGGAGGCTTCGCTGCCCCAGACCTGCACCTGCATGCCGAAAGCCCGGCCGTAGCCGGCCACCAGTTGGCCGATGCGGCCGTAGCCCCACACGCCCAGGCGCTTGCCCTTGAGCACCATGCCGATGCCGAAGTTGGGCGGCATCGAAGCCGCCTTGAGGCCCGACTGCTGCCAGGCCCCGTGCTTGAGGTTGCCGATGTACTGCGGCAGCCGCCGCATGGCGGCCAGCGTCAGCGCCCAGGTCAGCTCGGCCGCCGCGGTCGGGGAGCCTTCGCCTTCGGCCACGGCGATGCCCAGGCGCGTGCAGGCCTCCACGTCCACGTGGGGCCCGACCTTGCCGGTTTGGACGATGAGCTTGAGGCGGGGCAGCTTCTCCAGCAGCAGCCGGGGAAAGGCGGTGCGCTCGCGGATCAGCACCAGGGCCTCGGCGTCCCGCAGGCGCACCGACAGCTGGCCCACGCCTTTGACGGTGTTGGTGAACACCTTGGCCTGGATGCCCTCGACGTCCAGCGTGGCCGAGCAGCGCAGCTTGCGCACGGCGTCTTGGTAGTCGTCGAGGATGATCACGTTCATGGCGGCGGGCATTGTGCCGCCGCCCCTGGGGGCTTCCCCATGGGGCCTGCCCGGGTGCGGGCAGGCTGGGCGAAGCGGCGCGGGGCCGGCAGATGTTGGCAAATGCCAGGGGCTTGCCCGCCAATTCGTCGGGCGGGGTGGGGGCCCGGCGCCTAACATCGACAGGACCGGGATTGCGCCCAGGTTCCGCCATGCCATCCAGCAACGCATCAAGCAACGTCCTCCCCCTCCAGCCCGTCGCCGCCCAGCCGCCCGAGCCCCAGGCTTCCTTGGCCCTGGCCGCCTCGGGGCAGTGGCCCCTGGGCGACTTGATGGCCAAGGCCAACGCCTGGCAAGCGGCGGGGCGCCTGGACCTGGCGGCCCTGCTGTACGAGACCTGGATCGCCAAGACCGACACGCCGCACCAGGCCCTGGCCCTGTTCAATTGGGGCACCTTGCTGGGCAGCCTGTTCCAGCACGCGAAGGCCGAAGCCGCTTACCGGCGGGCGCTGTCCGTCAAGCCCGATTTCGCGCAGGCCCAGCTCAACCTGGCGCACCAGTTGGAGCACCAGGGCAAGCCCGACGAGGCCTTGGCGCAGTGGCGCGCGGTGTTCGACGGCATCGCCCAGCTCGATTGCGTCGGCGCCGACGCCCTGGACCTGCAACTGCACGCGATGAACAACTCAGCGCGCCTGCTGGAGCAGCTCAAGCGCTACGACGAGGCCGAGGCACTGATGCACCGCAGCCTCTTGCTCAAGCCGGGGCAGGGCGACGTCATCCAGCACTGGGTGCACATCCGCCAGAAGCAGTGCGAGTGGCCGGTGCACCAGCCCTTCGGAGAGGTCAGCGAGAACGCGCTGTGGGTGCACACCTCGTTGCTGGCCATGCTCTCGGCCAGCGACGAACCGGCCATGCAATTGCTCACCGCCCAGCGCTTCGTGCACGAGAAGGTGCAAAAGCCCAGTGGCAAGCCTTACCACCGGCTGCACGGACCGGCGCGGCGCGAAGGGCGCATCCGCATCGGTTACGCCTCGGGCGACCTGTGCATGCACGCCGTGGGGCTGCTCACCGCCGAGTTGTACGAGTTGCACGACAAGCAACGCTTCGAGCTCTTCGCCTTCGACTGGGGCCGCGAAGACGGCACGGCGCTGCGCGCGCGCATCAAGCGCAGCTTCGAGCACTGGGACAGCCTGCATGGCGTCAGCGACGACGAGGCCGCCCAGCGCATCGCCAAGGCCGGCATCGACGTGCTGGTGGACCTGCAAGGGCTCACCAGCGGTGCCCGCCCCAACATCCTCGTGAACCGGCCCGCGCCGGTGCAGGTCAGCTACCTGGGCTTGCCCGCCACCTCGGCCGTGCCCGGGGTGGATTGGATGCTGGCCGACCGCTACGTCATGCAGCCCGAGTACCTGCGCTACTGCAGCGAGCGGCCGCTCTACCTCAACACCTGCTACCAAGTGAGTGATCGCCAGCGCGAGATCGGCGCCCCGCCCACCCGCGCGCAGTACCAACTGCCCGAAGGCGCCTTCGTCTTCGCCAGCTTCAACAACAACCACAAGTACAGCCAAGAGATGGTGGCCTGCTGGATGCGCGTGCTGCACCAGGTGCCGGGCTCGGTGCTCTGGCTGTTGGCCGACAACCGCTGGGCCGAGGCCAACCTGCGCGCGGCCGCGCAAGCGCACGGCGTGGCGCCCGAGCGCTTGGTGTTTGCCCCGCGCGTGCTGCCGGCCGACTACCTGGCGCGCTTCGCCCTGGCCGACCTGGTGCTGGACACCTTTCCCTACAACGCCGGCACCACCGCCAGCGATTGCCTGTGGGCCGGCGCGCCCATCCTCACGCTCAGCGGCCAGAGCTACATCAGCCGCATGTGCGGCAGCCTGCTCACCCACGTGGGCCTGCCCGACCTGATCGCCACCAGCCTGGCCGAGTACGAGCGCCTGGCGGTGCAGATCGGCCGCAACCCGGCTCGGTCTGCCTCGTACAAGCGCTACCTGGCCGAGCATGGCCGGCACAGCGCGCTGTTCGACGTGCCGGCCATCGTGCGCGAGATCGAGCGCGTGTTCGAGCGCCTGGCCACCCAGGCCCGGGCCGGCCTGCCGCTGAACCCCGAGGCCTGAGCCCCGCACCATGGCCAACCGCCCCGACTTCTTCGACGAACCGGCCGCCCCGCGCGGCCGTTCGCCCTTGCAGGTCGCGGCGGTGGGCACCGGGGCCGAGGGGGCGGCCGCACCGGCCCCGGCCGCCGCGCCGCGCCCCAGCGGCAGCACCGATCCCCTGCTGCAGTGCATCGCGTGGCTGACGGCCCACCACGGGCGGGCCCGCAGCCCCGAGAGCCTGCGCGCCGGCCAACCGGTGGACGGCCGCGTGATGCCGGACCAGGCCCTGCGCTTGCTGCGCGAGGCCGGCTACAACGCCGGCCTGTTGCCCAAGCGCATCGCCGACATCAACCCTTTGCTGCTGCCGGCCATCCTGTTGCTGGGCGAGGGCGACGCCTGCGTGCTGGTGGCGCGCGACCCCGATAGCGAGCGCTTTCAGGTCGTTTTCCCGGATGCCGATGGGGCCATGGGCCAGCCGGCCGCCGCCACGGCGGCCGAGCTGGAGCAGGCCTACAGCGGCTTCGTGCTGGTGGCCACGCCCAAGGAGGAAAGCGCCAGCAGCCGCAGCGAAGCCGCCGACGGCAGCGACCCGGCCAAGCACTGGCTCTGGGGCACCTTGCGGCGCTTCGTGCCCTACTACCGGGCCTCGATGCTGGCGGCCTTGCTGTCCAACGTGTTGCTCTTGGTGACGGGCCTGGTGACCTCGGTCATCTTCGACAAGGTCATCCCCCACAACGCCACCACCACCCTGTGGACCCTGGCCGTGGGCGCGGCCATCGCGCTGGCCTTCGACCTGTTCGCCCGCCAGCTGCGCAGCCACCTGCTGGACCTGGCCGGCCGCAAGGCCGACCTGCTCATCGGCGCCGAGTTGTTCCGCCGCACCCTGGGCGTGCGCATGGAGCACCGGCCGGAGAGCGCGGGCTCGTACGCGCACTACTTGGCGCAGGTGGAGGTGGTGCGCGACTTCTGCGCCTCGGCCTCGCTGTCGGTGCTGACCGATTTGCCCTTCGTGCTGCTGTTCGTCGCGATGACCTTCGTGCTCGCGGGGCAGCTGGGCTGGGTCCTGGCCCTGGCCGTGCCGCTCATCCTGGCCGTGACGGTCTACATGCAGCTGCGGGTGCGGCGCAACGTCAGCAAGCACCTGGCCGAGCAGGCCGACTTGCAGGGCACCTTGGTGGAGGCCGTGGAAGGCCTGGAAGACCTCAAGACCGCCGGCGCCCAGGGCCGCTTCCTGCGTCGCTACGAGATGAGCAGTGCCATCGCCGCCGAGCACAGCCTGCGCATGCGCGCCGTCTCGGCCTTGGCCAGCAACCTGTCCATGACGATGCAGCAGGGCCTGACCATCGTGATGCTGGTGTGGGGCGTGTACCTGATCCAGGATGGGCTCCTGAGCAGCGGCGCCCTGGTGGGGGCCGTGATGTTCGCCGGTCGCGCCCTGGCGCCGTTGTCAAGCCTGGTGAGCCTGGCCACGCGCTACCAAGGGGCGCGGGCCGCCATGCTCAACATCGACCGGCTGATGAAGCGCCCCCAGGAGCGCGACGCGGCCAAGGCCTACGTTTCCATCCAGCAGGCCCAGGGCCGGCTGAGCCTCAACGAGGTTGGCTTTTGCTACCCCCTGCCGCCCGGCGTGCAGGGCAATCCCCCCAAGGTGCTCAAGGGCGTGAACCTGCGCATCGAGCCGGGCGAGCGCGTGGCCGTGCTCGGCCGCATCGGCTCGGGCAAGAGCACGGTGCTGCGCCTGCTGGCCGGCCTCTACCAGCCCACCGAGGGCCAGGTCGACTTCGATGGCATCGACTTGCGCCAGGTCGACCCCGCCGAGTTCCGCGCCCGCATGGGCTTCGTCGGCCAGGAGCCGCGCCTGTTCCACGGCACGCTGCGCGACAACGTCACCATGGGCCGCGGCGACATCGACGCCGCCCGCCTGGTGGAGGTCGCCCGCCTGACGGGCCTGGACCGCTTGGTGGCCAGCCACCCGCAGGGCTGGGACCTGCACGTGGGCGAGATGGGCGGCCTGCTCAGCGGCGGTCAGCGCCAGCTGGTGGCCTTGGCCCGGGCGCTGGTGCACCAGCCGCAGGTGCTGCTGATGGACGAGCCCACCAGCAGCATGGACGCACAAAGCGAACTCGTTTTCTTGCGCCAACTGCGCGAGGCCCTGCACCAGAACGGCGGCTGCACGCTGGTGGTCGTCACCCACCGCCCGGCGGTGCTGGAGCTGGTGGGGCGCATCGTGGTGGTGGACAACGGCAAGATCGTCATGGACGGCGCGCGCGACGCCGTGCTGGCCGCGCTGAGCGGGGCCAAGCCGAGCCAAACCGCGCCGGGTGAAACCGCCGAGGCGGCCAAGGTTCGCATCCACCCGGCGTCGCAGCCCGTGCAGCGCTCGCCCTCGGTATGAGCGACGAGCGCCAGTACCTGAGCAGCCTGCAGGCCGCGCAAACGGCCGAGGCCCTGCCCAAGGCCACCTGGGCGCTCTACCTGATGATCGCCTTCGTGGTCTGCTTCATCGGCTGGGCCGCTTGGGCGCAGGTCGACGAGGTGGCGCGCGCCGAAGGCCGCCTGGTGCCCGACGGCAAAGAACAGGTCATCGCCAGCCTGGAGCCGGGGCTCTTGGGCGAATTGTTGGTGCGCGAGGGCCAGCAAGTCGTCGCCGGCCAGGAGCTGGTGCGCCTCGACCCAACCCGCGTGGAGGCGGCCGAGAACGAGGGCGCTTTGCGGCGCCTGGCGCTCATGGCCACCGCCGCCCGGCTGAGCGCCGAGGCCAACGGCACGGCCCTGAGCTTCCCGCCCGAGCTGAAAGAGGGCCCACGCTTCCAGCAGGCCGAGCGCGAGAGCTTCGAGGCCCGCCGCCGCGCCTTGGACGACGGCCTGGCGGGCTTGAGCCGCTCCATCGGCCTGGTGGAGCGCGAGCTGGCGATGGCGCGCCAAATGGCCCAGCAGGGCCTGATGAGCAATGTCGAGGTCATGCGCCTGACGCGCCAGGTCAGCGAGTTGCAGGCCAGCCGCAGCCAGCAGCTGAGCCGCTTTCGCCAAGATGCCGCCGCCGAACTGGTGAAGGTCAAGAACGAGCTGGCGGTGATCGAAGAGCAGATGGTCGTTCGCCAAGACCAGCTCAAGCGCACCACGCTCACCAGCCCGGTGGCGGGCGTCGTCAAGAGCATCAAGGTCAACACCGTCGGCGGCGTGGTCACCTCGGGCGCGCCCATCATGGAGATCGCGCCCATCGGCGGGCGCGTCATCGTCGAGGCCCGGGTCAAGCCCAAGGACGTGGGCTTCGTCACGCTCGACCAAGCGGCCGAGGTCAAGCTCTCGGGCTACGACTACAGCCTCTACGGCGGTCTGCACGCCAAGGTCAACTACATCAGCCCCGACGCCTTTGGCGACCCGGACAAAAACCCCGACGCGAGCTACTACCGCGTGCTGGTGGTGGCCGACCGCAACACCCTCAAGCCGGTGCGGGGCGAGCCGGCCCCGCTGATCCCCGGCATGGCCGCCACGGTCGAGATCAAGACCGGCCAGCGCTCGGTGCTCAGCGTGCTGTTGCGGCCGATGCTCAAGAGCCAAGAAGCGCTGCGCGAGAGGTGAGGGCGCAAAGCCCTGTTTTTCGGCGCACAGGCCGGGGGCTTGGCGTGGTGCAGTAACGCCTGTCGCTTTCCGTCCTCCGGACCCGTCGCCATGCGTGCCTTGTTGTTGATGCTCAGCCTGTGCCTGGCCCTGGGGCCCGCCCACGCCCAGCGCGCGGCCAAGAAAAAGCCCAAGGCGCCACCGGCGGTGCCCGTGGCCCCCGCCGCCCCGAGCGGCGTGCGCTGCGGCGGCGACGACGAGGCCCTGCGCCCCGCTGCGGCGGGTGCGGCCAACCCGGCCCAGGCGGTGCAGGCGCAGAGCGACCCCCGCGCCTACCTCCTCCAGGTGGCCGACAGCGCCGTGCAGCGCAGCCGCAGCGTCAACGTGGCGCAACTGCTGGAGGCCGCGGCCCGGGACGACCTGCGCGACGCCCAGGCCGCCAGCCTGCCCCAGATGCAGCTCAACCTGACCGGGGGCTACGGCGGCAGCCACTTGAACGGCGTGAACCTCTCCAGCGGCGTTGAAGCCCGCGCCGCCTTGCAGATCGGCGGGCCGCTGTGGGATTGGGGCCGCCAGAAGCAATTGGTCGAGTGGCGCCGGCAACTGGGCGAAGCCGCCGCCGCGGGCCGCGCCAACGCCGCCGAGCAGGTGGCCCTGCAGGCCGTGAGCCTGAGCCTGGACCGCAGCCGCTACAGCCTGCAATCGCAGGTCTACGGCCAGTACGTGCGCAAGATGGCCTGCTTGGTCGAGGCCCTGCAGACGATCACCCAGCTCGACCCGGGGCGCGCCAGCGAGCTGGTGCAGGCGCAGAAGAACCAGCAGCAGGCCGAGTTGGCGCTGGCCACCACGCAGGACCTGCTCAAGAGCAACGAGACGCGGCTGCGCCGCTTGGTGGGCGATCCGCTGCCGCCGGTGGGCAGCCTTTCGGCGGTGCTGGCGCAACTGCCCGATTTGGGCCTGCTGCAGAAAGACCTGTTGGCCGCCCCCGATGTCGGTGCCGCCACCGCCCAGGCCCTGGCCGCGCAGCGCCTGGCCGAGGCCACCGCCGCCGGACAAAAGCCCCAGGTGAGCTGGCTGGGCAGCGCCAACGCCGCAGCGGGCAACGGACGGCGGGTGGACTACATCGGCGGCGTGCAGGTCACCGTGCCGCTGTGGCGCGCCACCGACGAGCCCCAACTGAGCGCCGCCCGCCGCCGGGCCGAGGCCGCCAACGCGCAGCGCGACGAAGCCCTGGACGCCAAGACCTGGCGCCTCACCGAAATCCACGAGGCCGCCGGCAACAGCCTGGACCGCGCCAAGCGGATTGCCGAGTTGCTGCGCGCCAGCCAGCAGTTGCGCGCGGCCACCCTGCAGCAGTGGCAGCAACTGGGGCGTCGATCGCTCTTCGACGTGATGGGCGCGGAGGCCGATTACTACAGCCTGCGCGTGGCCCAGATCAACGCGCTCTACGACGCCCAGCAGGCCGTGGCCGTCATGGGCTCGATGGGCCGCGGCGTGACGGCTTTGCTGCGCTGAGCGGCGGGGTCGGCACCGGGCGCATCCAACCCTCCAGCGGCAAGCCGGCGTAGGCCTCGACCGTCAAGGTCCACACGCGCTGCGACAGGCGGGGGTCGCGGAACATCTGCATCAGGTGGCGTCGGTCGGGCTCGGCCAGGGCTTGCCGCGACAGGTAGACCCCCGTTTCCGACCAATCGAAGTCCTGCAGCGCGTCCACGCGCAACTGGTCGGCGAGCGGGCTGATGCGATCGTCGCCTTGCAAGGCGCCCCACATGATGGTGGGCGTCATCACCGTCAGGTCGGCCATGCCCGCCTGCAGCACGCGGGCCACGGCCACGGCATCGACCTCCTCCACCAAGCGCCCGGCCTGCCGCAGTTGCGCCAGCACCTCGCGGTAGCGCTCGCCAAAGTCGAAGCCCCGCACGACCGCCAGCCGCAGTTCCTTGCGGGCCAGCACCTGGTCCAGGTCGCTCAGGTAGAGCCGGCGGCCGCCCAGGCTGATGGCGGCCGGGCGGGCCTGCAGCAGCGGCACGAAGTCGCCCCAGGCGTCGCGGCGGCTGCTGCGGCTGGCAGGGATCATCAGGTCGGCGTGGCCGTTCTCGAGCAACAGCTCTTGGCGGGCCCGCGGCACCGGGCTGAATTGCAGCTCGCAGCCTTGCTGGACCGCCCACTCGCGCAGCACCGTAGGGTACACGCCGCCCACTTGGCCGGCGTCCACCGTCACCCCCAGGCCGATGGGCGCCACCGGGGCCTGCAGCGGGCGGCTGCATCGGGCCTGCGCCGCCGCGGCGACGCACAGGGCCACCAGGCCGAAGGCGACGCCTCGGCAAGCGCGCCAGCGGGCGGGCCGGGACCGGAGAGCGTTGGGCATCACAGCGTTCATGTCCTCGTGGGGGCGTTGACCGGGCAGCGATGAACGATAACGGCTGGCGGCCGACCCCCGGGCTTTTTTCGGGATCTCCGACTGCATTGAACGGCTATGGTTCGGCCTCCTCGGCCTCTCGCGCCCACGGCATGAAGCAAACCCCTGCGCACGACAACGTCAACCTCGACCTGCTGGCCCACATCCCGGCTGGCAGCCGCCGCATCGTGGAGGTCGGTTGTGCCAACGGGGCCATGGCGCGCGCCTGGCGCAGCCAGCACCCGGACAGCCATTACGTGGGCATCGACATCGACCCCGACTACGCCGCGCGCGCCGCCGCCCATTGCCAGCGGGCCTTTGCCGCCGACGTGGAGCAGCTCGACGATGCCGCCTTGGCCGACCTGTTCCCCAGCGACTGCTGGGTGTTCGGCGACTGCTTGGAGCACCTGCGCGACCCTTGGCGCATGCTCAGCCGCATCCGCGAGCGCATCGACGCCGACGGCAGCCTGGTCACTTGCATCCCCAACGCCCAGCACTGGAGCGTGCAGTGGCGCCTGCTCAGCGGCCAGTTCCGCTACGAAGACCAAGGCCTGATGGACCGCACCCACATCCGCTGGTTCACGCGCCAAACCATGCTGGAGATGTTCGCCAGCACCGGCTGGCGGGTCGAAGCCGGCGTGTCGCGCCAGGTGCCCGCGCCGCAGCAGGCCCAAGCCCTGGCGGCGGTGGGCGCCTTTGCCAGTGCCTTCGGCCTGGACCCGGCGCAGGCGCAGCAGGACGCCACCCCCATCCAGTACGTGTTCCGCCTGCGGCCGGCTTGAGCATGGGCGTCGTCCTCGTCAGCGCCACGCGGGCCACGGCGGCCGAGTTCGGTGCCGGCACCTTGCTCGGGCGCAGCCTGCAGCGCCTGCAGTTCGAGGCCCGCCTGCGCGCCGTCGTGGCCTTCGAGAACCGCGCAGGGCTGCCGGCGGTCTACAACGCCGGCATGGCGCAGTGCGCCGACGACGACTTGGTGGTCTTCGTGCACGACGACGTGGGCTTCGACGACTACCACGTGGTCGACCGCCTGACCGAGGCGCTGCAGCGCTACGACGTGGTCGGCATCGCGGGCAACCGCCGGCGCCTGCCCCTGCAGCCCGGCTGGGGCTTTGTCGACGACCGCGGCACCTGGGACGCGATCGAGCAGCTCAGCGGCACCGTGGCCCACGGCGCCGACGCCCACGTCACCCGTTTTGGCCCGGCGCCCGCCGACTGCGAGCTGTTGGACGGCTTGCTGCTGGCCGCCCGCGTGGACCGCCTGCGCGCCACGGGGGTGGCCTTCGACCCACGCTTCCAGTTCCACCTCTACGACCTGGACTTTTGCCGCAGCGCCCGCGCCGCCGGGCTGCGCCTGGGCACCTGGCCCCTGGCCGTGACGCACGCCAGCGCGGGCAACTTCTCGGCCGCTTGGCGCGCCGAGTTGCCCAAGTACTTCGCCAAATGGGGAGATTGACATGAGCCCCTCGCCCAAGGTTCGCCTGGGGCGGTCCCCCGAGGGGACGGCGCCGCCGGCCCGTGCGACTGGCCAGCGGCGCTGGGCGCGTTGGCTTGGGGCGGCCCGGCGCTCGGACGGACACGTCGTGCGCGGTTGCGACATCGCGCTTGGGCATGAGCGCTAGCCCCCGCCCCGTGCACCTGCTGCACATCGGCTACAGCGAGGCCACCGCGGCCGCGATGGAGCCCGGCTTCACCCTGCTGGACAACCGCGCCAACCCCCGGCCCGATTGGTACGAGCTGTGGCCCATCGCCCACTGGCTGCGCGCCCAGCCGATGGACGAGGGCGCGCTGTACGGCTTTTTCAGCCCCAAGTTCCGGCAAAAGACCGGCTTGGGCGCCGCCGAGGTGCGCGCCTTCGCGGCGGCCCATCCGCAGGCCGAGGTCTGCCTGTTTTCGCCCCAGCCCGACGTGCACATGGCCTTTCGCAGCGTCTTCCACGGCGGCGAGGCCTTCAACCCCGGCTACCTGGCCGTGGCCCAATCGGTGCTTTTGCAGGCCGGGGTGCCGGTGGACCTGAACAAGGTGGTCATGGACAGCCGCGTGGCCGTGTTCTCGAACTACCTGGTGGCCACCCCCCGCTTCTGGCGCCAGTGGCTGGCCTGGGTGGAGGTGCTGATCGCGCAGGGCGAGGGCCCGATGCGCGAGGCCTTGAGCGCCGCCACCAGCTACGGCGGCGGTGCGCAGCGCAAGGTCTTCGTGGGCGAGGGCTTTGCGTCGCTGCTGTGCTGGGGCGGCGACTACCGCGTCGCCGCGCTCAGCCCCTTTGCCGTGCCCTGGTTCAGCATGCTGTCCCCGTTTCGCGAGCAGTTGATCGCGATGGAGGCCCTCAAGCGGGCCTGGCGCGACACGGGCTCGGGCGAGTACCTGCAGCAGTTCGACGCGCTCAGCGCCAGCGTGCTGGCCCAGGCCACGCGCCGGCCGCGCTGACCACCGCCCCAAGTCCGCCCCAAGCCCACCTAAGCGCCGTCGCCCTGGCGTGGATCGCACTGCCAGGTGAGCCGACCCAAGGCGTCGCGGATCTCGGCGCGTGACGGGGAAAAGTTCGTCAGGCTGGCATGGCACCGGCGACCGTCGGCGGCATGGATCTTGAGCCGCCACCCGTGGGTGTCGATGCCTCCCCGGACCTCGTGCACCGACCAGTGCGCTTGCCCCCGTTCGGCCTGGTGGTCCTCGCAACGGCGCACCGCCACCCACTGGGACTGGGCCGCGTCGTCGCCCGGGTACACCGCCACACCACAGGCCACGGCGCGATCGATGCCCAACCCCTGGGCAGCCCTTTGCATCGTGCCTTCCCAGTCCACCGGCCGCTCTTGCCAAGCCCGCCAGGCTTGCCAATCGGACTCGTGAAGGGCCAGCGCCAGGCCCAGCCCGACCAGGCTCAGCGTCAAGACCCAAGCGACGGCGCCTGGACCCAGGTGGGGATGCCCGGTGTGGGTGGGGACGTCGTCGCCGGTGCGCATGGACCGAGTGTGGCGCTGCGGCAGGGAACGTCGCCTCGGAAAAACGCCAAGCAGCCCGGGGATGCGGACAAAAAAGACCCCGCGCACCCGAAGGTGGCGGGGTCGGGGCCGGCCGCATTGGGGCCGGCGTTCGCGCAATCGGTTTAGATGATCGGCGGGACGAAGCGCTCGTCGTCGTCGCCCTTGTAGACCAAGTTCGGCGTGAGGCCACCGTGGCGCAGGCTGGCCAAGTCGCTCACCGCGCCATCCGTGCTGCCCATCGGCGTGGCCGTCGTGCCAGGCAGGGTCAGCGCCGTGGGTGCGGCGGCGATCACCTCGTCGGCCGGAGGTGGCGTCGTGTCCTTGGCGAACCAGACGTCGGCCAGCGTGTGGGTGCTGCCGTCGTCCTTCGTGAACTTGGAGACCAGGCCCACGAAGTTGCCGTTGTTCACGTCGCTGCCCTTGGCCGCGCTGAGGTCGAAGGAGGTGATGCCCAGTTCGGCCAAGTTCTTGAGCTCGCCGGCGTCGGTCACGCCGTCGTGGTCGCCGTCCACCCAGACCTGCAGCTTGCTCCAGTTGGCGTCCTGGGCGTCGAGCTTGCCGTCGCGGTTGCTGTCTTCGGCGGCCATGGCGGCGAAGCCATCGGCGGCACGGGTGCCGTCGGCCAAGCGGGTGCCCGAGCCGAAGAGTTCCTTGCCGTCGTTGATGACGCCGTCGTTGTTGCGGTCCATCACCAGGAAGCCGTCGTTGCCGGCCGCCCAGCCCCACTTCGCGCTCTGTCCGTCGCCGTTCAGGTCGAAGTTCACCCCTTGGCTGGCCGACAGGGTTTGGATGCCGTTGCCGTCCAGGTCCAGCATGATGGGCGTGGCCAGGAACAGGGCGTTGATCTGTGCCGTGCTCATGGCCCCCGTCTGGTCGGAGGTGAAGGCCAGCACCTGGTCCATGTTCATGCTGCCCAGGTCGGCCGTCTCGAAGCCCTTGACCTGGTCGGTCGTGAAGGCCTGGATCTGGTCGGTGGTCAGCCCGTCGATCTGCAGCGTGGTGAAGGCGGCGATGTCGTCGGTGCCCAGGGTGCGCAAGTCGTCGGTCTCGATGGCCCCGATCTGGGCCGACGAGAAGGCCCGCAGTTGTCCCGTGGTCAGCAGGGCGAAGTCGGCCGTCTCCAGGGCCACGACCTGGGCAGTGCTCATGGCGGCCAACTGGCCGGTGGTGAGCGCGGCCACCTGGTCGGTGCTCAGGGCGCCGATCTGGTCGGTGGTCAGGGCCGCGAAGGCGGCGGTGCCCAGGGCGCGCAAGGCGGCGGTGCCCAGCGAGCCGATGGCGTCGGTGCTGATGCCCACGACTTGGTCGCTGGTGATGCCTACCACTTGGGCACTGCTGAGCGCGGCCACTTGGTCGCTGGTCAGGGCGCTGAAGTCGGCCGAATCGAAGGCCTTGAACTGGGCGGTCGTCAGCACCGCGACGTCGTCGGTGGCCATGGCCGCCAACTGCTCGGTGGTGATGCCCAGCATTTGGGCCGAGGTCAACGCACGAACTTGTGCGGTGCTCAGGGCCACCACCTCGTCCGTGGACAGGGTGCCGATCTGGGCCGAGGTGAGCGCGCTGATTTGCGCTGTCGTCAGCTTCGAAACTTGGGCCGAATCGAGCACCGTGAACTGGTCGGTGCTCAGCTGACGCAGCGCGGCGGTGGACAGGCCGGCCATGTCGGCGCTTTCGATGGCGTCGAGCTGGTCGGTCGTCAACCCGGCGGCTTGGGCGCTGGTGAGCACCGCGAACTGCTGGGTGCCCAGGGCCACGATGCCATCGGTGCTGATGGCCGCGATCTGGGCGGACCCGAGCGCGCGGATGCCGTTGCTGCCGATGGCGGCGATGTCGGCGCTTTGCATCGAACCGATTTGATCGGTCGTCAGCGCGGCCAACTGGGCCGAGGTCATCGACGCCCACTGGCCCGTGCCCATCGCCACCAGGTCGTCGGATTCCAGGCCACGAATCTGGGCCGTGGTCAACGACGAGGTTTGCGTCGTGGTGAGGTTCGCCCACTGGTCGCTGGTCATCGCGTTGAGCTGGTCGGTGCTCAGCGCGCGGACCGTGCCGGCCACGAGGGCCCGCAGATCGTCGGTGGCAAAGGCGGCCATTTGGTCGGTGGTGAGGCCGGCCACTTGGCTGGTGCTCAGGTTGGCGGCCATCGCCGTGCTCAGGGCCACGATGCCGTCGGTGCTCAGGGCGCCGATTTGCTTGGAGCTGAAGGCGCGGATGCCGTTGGCCCCGATGGCGGCCACGTCGGCCGTTTGCAGGTTGTTGACCTGGTCGGTCGTCAGCGCAGCCACTTGGTCGGTGCTGAAGGTGGCGAAGTGCTGGGTGCCCAGGGCATTGAGGTCGTCGGTGCTCAGGGCCGCCAGCTGCGCCGTGGTGAGGCCGCGGCTTTGGTTGGTGGCCAGCGCGCCGAACTGGTCAGAGCCCATGGCGTCCAGTTGGGCCGTGGTCAGCTTGGACAGCGCCTGCGTGCTCAAGGCCCGCAGGTCGTCGGTGGCCAGGGCCACCATCTGGTCGGTGCTCAGGCCGGCCACCTGGGCGGAGCTCAGCGTGGTGGCTTGTGCGGTCGTCAGGGCCACGATGCCGTCGGTGCTCAGCGCGGCGATCTGTGCCGAGCTGAGGGCGCGGATGCCGTTGCTGCCCAGGGCGCGCAGGTCGTCGGTCTCCAGGCTGCCGAGTTGGTCGCTGGTCAGGGCGGCCACCTGGGCGCTGGTGAAGCTGGCGAAGTGCTGGGTGCCGAAGGCGTTGAGGTCGTCCGTGGCCAGGGCCGCGATCTGGCCGGTGCCCAGGCTGGCCGATTGCGCGGTGAGCAGTTGCTGGAACTGCGCCGAACTCAGGCTGCCGAGTTGGTCGGAGGTCAACGCGCGCAGGGTGGCCGTGGCCAGGGCCCGCAGGTCGTTGGACTCCAAGGCGCCAAGTTGGTCGGTGGTCACGCCCGCAATCTGCGTGCTGGTGATCGAGCCCCATTGCTGGCTCGTCATGGCCTGGACGTTGGCGGTGCCGATGGCGCCAACCTGGTCGCTGCCCAAGGCGCGCAAGCCGGCCGAGCCCAGGGCGACGAGGTCATCGCTTTGCAGGCTGCCGATCTGGTCGGTGGTCAAGACGGCGATCTGGGCCGTGCGCAGCGCCGCAAACTGCGCCGTGCTCAGGGCGTTGAGATCGTCCGTTTCCAGCGACGCCACTTGGCCCGTGCTCAGGCTCTGCACCTGGGCGTTGGTGAGCTGCGCGAACTGCGCGGTGCCCATGGCGTTGAGTTGGTCGGTGGACAGGGCCTGGAGGGCTTGCGTGCTCAGGGCGCGCAGGTCGTCCGTGGCCAGGGCCACCAACTGATCGGTGCTCAGGCCCTTGACCTGGGCCGTGCTCAGCGAGGCCGCTTGCTGGCTGGTCAGGGCCACGATGTTGTCGGTGCTGAGCGCGCCGATCTGGTCGGAGCCCAGGCCCGACAAGGCCGCGGTGCTCAGGGCCCGCAGGTCGTCGGTTTCCAAAGCGCCCACCTGGTCGGTCGTCATCGCCTTGGTTTGCAGCGTGGTCAGCGCGGCGGCTTGCGCGGTCGTCAGGGCTTGGATGTTGTCGGTGCTCAGCGCTTTGAACTGGGCCGAGGTCAACGCCTTGACGCCGTTGGCGCCAATGGCCACCAGGTCGGCCGTCTCCAGGCTGGCGACCTGGTCGGTCGTCAGCGAGGCCAACTGCAGCGTGCTCATCGCCGCAAACTGGGCGGTGCCGAAGGCGTTCAGGTCGTCGGTGCCCAGGGACACCAGCTGGGCCGTGCTCAGCGCTTGCACCTGGGCCGTCGTCATGTTGCGCAGCTGGTCGGTGGTCAGCGCATCGAGCTGGGCGGTGGTGAAGCTGCGGATGCCGGCGGTGCTCAGGGCGCGCACGTCATCGGTCTGGATCACCGGGTTCTGATCGGTCGTCAGGCCGGCGACTTGCGTCGTGCTCAGGACCGAGACCTGGGCGGTGGTCAGCGCCACCACGCCGTCGGTGTTCAGCGCACCGATCTGCGCCGAGCTGAGCGCCTTGACGCCGTTGGTGCCCAAGGCCACGACGTCGGTCGTCTCCAGGTTGTTCACTTGGCCCGTCGTCAGCGCGGCCACCTGGCCGGTGGTCAGGGTGGCGAAGTGCTCGGTCTTGAGCGCGTTCAGGTTGTCGGTGCTCAGCGAGGCGACCTGGCTGGTCAGCAGCGACTGGGTTTGCTGCGTGCGCAGGCTGGAAATCTGGTCGGTGCTCAAGGCGCCGAGCTGGTCGGTGCTCATGCCACGCACGGCCTCGGTGCTGAGGGCGCGCAGGTCGTCGGTCTGGATCACGCCGATCTGATCGGTCGTCAGGCCCTTGACTTGGGTGGTGTTGAGCACCGCGGCCTGGGCGGTGGTGAGGGCCACGACGTTGTCGGTGCTCAAGGCGCCGATCTGGCCGGAGTTCAGTGCCTTGACGCCGGCGCTGCCGATGGCGACGACGTCGGCCGTCTCCAGGCTGCCCACCTGGTTGGTGGTCATCGCGGCGATCTGGCTGGTCAGCAGCTGGCCGAACTGGGTGGTGGTCAGCGCGTTCAGGTCGTCGGTGGACAGGGCGGCCACCTGGCCGGTGCCCAGGCCTTGCACTTGGCGGCTGGTGAGCGCGGCGATTTGGTCGGAGCCCATCGCGTCGAGCTGCGCCGTGCTGAAGGTGCGCAGGCTGCTGGTGCCCAGGGCCTGAACGTCGTCGGTCTGGATGGCGGCGATCTGGTCGGTGGTCAGGCCGGCAACCTGGCCCGAAGCGATGGCGGCGAATTGCGCCGTCGTCATGGCCTGGATGCCGTCGGTGCTGATGGCGCCGACCTGGGCGGTGGTGAAGGCCGCCACGCCGGCGCTGCCGATGGCGCGCAGGTCGTTGGTTTCCAGGTTGTTGACCTGGTCGGTCGTGAAGGCCCGTACCTGGGCCGTGCTCATCGCCGCAAACTGGGTGGTGCCCAGGGCGTTGAGGGTGTCGGTGGCGAGGCTCGAGACCTGCCCCGTGGTCATGCCCTGCACCTGCTGGCTGGTCAGCGAGCCGAGCTGGTCGGAGCTCATGGCGCCCAGTTGCGCGGTGGTCAGCACGCGGATGCCGGCCGAGCCCAGGGCGACGATGTCGTTGGTCTGCAGGTTGGCGATCTGGTCGGTGGAGAAGGCCGACACCTGGCCCGTGCGCAGCGCCGCGAACTGGGCGGTGCCGAAGGCGTTCAGGTCGTCGGTTTCCAGCGAGGTGACCTGGCCCGTGGTCAGGCTCTGGACCTGCGCATTGGTCATCTGCGCGAACTGGTCGGTGCCCATGGCGTTGAGCTGGTCGGTGCTCAGGGTCGTCAGGGCTTGCGTGCTCAGGGCGCGCAGGTCGTCGGTGGCCAGGGCCACCATCTGGTCGGTGCTCAGGCCCTTGACCTGGGCGGTCGTCAGCGTGCTGGCCTGCAGCGTGGTCAGGGCCACGATGTTGTCGGTGCTCAGCGCGCCGATGTTGCGCGACGAGAAGCCCGACAGGGCGGCCGTGCTCAGGGCCCGGAAGTCGTCGGTGGCCAGGGCGCCAACCTGGTCGGTGCTCAGGGCCGCGGCCTGGGCCGAGGTGATCTGCGCGGCTTGGGCCGTGGTCAGGGCCACGATGCTGTCGGTGCTCAGCGCGGCGAACTGGGCGGTGGTCAGCGCACGGGTGCCGCTGCTGCCGATGGCCACCAAGTCGGCGGTTTCCAAACTGGCAACCTGATCCGTGGTCAGTGCCACGATCTGGTTGGTTGTGAGGGCCGCCACTTGGTCCGTGCCCAGCGCGTTCAGGTCGTCCGTGCCCAACGAGGCCAGTTGCGCCGTGGTCAGCGCGCGCACCTGGTTGGTGGTGAGCTGCGCCAGTTGGTCGGTGCTCAGGGCGCCGATCTGGTTGGTGCTCAGGGCCCGCAGGGCGTCGGTGCTGAGGGCGCGCAGGTCGTCGGTTTCCAGGTTGGCGATCTGGTCGGTGCTCAAGCCGGCCACCTGGGCGCTGCTCAGCGCGGCGAACTGGGCCGTGGTCATGGCCACGATGCCGTCGGTGCTGATGGCCCCGATCTGGCCGGTGCCGAGGGCGCGCACGCCATTGACGCCAACGGCGACCAGGTCGGCCGTTTCCAGGCTGGAGACCTGGTTGGTCGTCAGCGCGGCCACCTGGGCCGTCGTCATGGCGGCGAACTGGTCGGTGCTCAAGGCATTCAGGTCGTCGGTCCCGATGGCCGCGATCTGGTTGGTGCGCAGGGCTTGGACCTGGTTGGTTCGCATCTGCGCGAACTGGTCGGTCGTCAAGGCGTCCAACTGCGCCGTGCTCAGGGCGCGCAGCGCGTCGGTCGTCAGGCTGCGGACGTCCAGCGTTTCGATCACGCCGACCTGGTCGGTGTTCAGGCCTTGCACCTGGGCCGTGGTCAGCACCGAGGTTTGGGCGGTGGTGAGCGCCACGACGCTGTCGCTGCTCAAGGCCCCGAGCTGGGCCGAGCTCAGCGCGCGAACGCCCGTGGTGCCCAGGGCCACCACGTCGGCGGTCTCCAGGGCGCTCATCTGCGTCGTGGTCAGCACCGCCACTTGCGAGGTCAACAGCTGCCCGAACTGGTCGGTGGTCAGCGCGTTCAGGTCATCGGTCGAGAGCGCGGCCACTTGGCCCGTGCTCAAGCCCTGCAGCTGCTGGCTGGTCAGGGCGGCCATCTGGTCGGAGCCCAGGGCGTCGACCTGGGCCGTGCTCAGGGCACGCACCGTCGCCGTGCCGATTGCCCGCAGGTCGTCGGTTTGCAGGGCGACGATCTGGTCGGTGGTCAGGCCGGCGGCTTGGCCGCTGGCCAGCGCGGCGAACTGCGCCGTCGTCATGGCCTGGATGCCATCGGTGTTGATGGCGGCGATCTGGCCCGTGGTGAAGGTGGCGATGCCGGCGCTGCCCAAGGCGCGCAGGTCGGCCGTTTCCAGGCCCGAGACCTGCTCGGTGGTGAGGGAGCGGACTTGCGTCGTGCTCAGCGCCGCGAACTGGGCCGTGCCCAGGGCGTTGAGGGTGTCGGTGGCCAGGGTCGAGATCTGGCCCGTCGTCAGCGCTTGGACTTGGCTGCTGGTCAGCGAACCCAGCTGGTCGGAGCTCAGGGCACCGATCTGGTCGGTGCTGAGTTGGCGCAGGGCCACGCTGGTCAGGCGTTGGATGTCGTCGGTTTCCAGCGCGCCCATTTGGTCGGTCGTCAGCCCCGCGGCTTGCGTGGAGCCGATGGCGGCCGCCTGTGCGGTGGTCAGCGCGACGATGCCGTCGGTGCTGAGCGCGCCCATCTGGGCCGAGCTGAGCGTGCGCAGGCCTTGGGTGCCCAGGCCCACCACATCGGCCGTTTCCAGGCTGCCCAACTGGTCGGTCGTCAGCACCGACACCTGCGTGCTGGTGAGCTGGCCGAACTGTGCGCTGGTCAGCGCGTTGAGGTCGTCGGTGCCCAACTTGGACACCTGCAGGGTGGTCAGCGACTGGACTTGGGTGCTGGTCAGGTTGCCGAACTGGTCGGAGCCCATCGCGTCCAGCTGCGCCGTGGTCAGGGCGCGCAGGGTGGCGGTGTTCAGCACGCGCAGGTCGTCGGTGGCCAGGGCCACCATCTGGTCGGTGCTCAGGCCAGCGGCTTGCGCCGTGCTGAGGCTGGCGGCCTGCTGCGTGGTCAGGGCCACGATGCCGTCGGTGCTCAGCGCTGCGATCTGTGCCGAGGTGAGGGCCGACAGGCCGGCGCTGCCCAAAGCGCGCAGGTCATCGGTTTCGAGGCTGCCGAGCTGGTCGGTGGTCAGCGACCGCAGTTGGGCGGTGGTCAGCGCGGCAAACTGGCCGGTGGTCAGGGCATTCAGGTCGTCGGTGGCCAAGCCTGCCAGCTGGCCGGTGGTCAAGGCCTGGATCTGGGCGGTGGTCAGTTGCCCCAATTGCGTGCTGGTCAGGGCGCCCAGTTGGTCGGAGTCGAGGGCGCGCAGGGTCGCGGACGACAGGGCACGCAGGTCGTCGGTGGCCATGGCGGCCATTTGGTCCGTGGTCAGGCCGGCCGCTTGCCCGGTGGTCAGGCTGGCCGCCTGCGTTGTTGTGAGGGCCACGACGCCATCGGTGCTCAGGGCCCCCACTTGGGCCGAGTTCAGGGCACGCAGGCCCGCCGAGCCGATGGCCACCAGGTCGGCCGTCTGCAGGCTGGCCACCTGGTCGGTGGTCAGGCCGGTCAGCTGGCCGGTGGTCATGGCCGCGAACTGGGCGGTGCCGAAGGCGTTGAGGTCGTCGGTGTCGAGGCCGGCGACTTGCTGGGTGGTGAGGTTTTGCACCTGCACCGTGGTCAGCGCGCCGAGCTGGTCAGAGCCCAAGGCGCCCAGCTGGTCGGTGCTCAGGGCCCGCAGCGTGGCGGTGCCCAAGGCGCGCAGGTCGTCCGTTTGCAGGGCGCCGGTCTGGTCGGTGCTCAGGCCTTGCACTTGGTTCGAGGCCAGGGCCGCGGCCTGCCCCGTGGTCAAGGCCACGATGTTGTCGGTGCTGAGGGCGCCAACCTGGTTGGAGCTGAGCGAGCGCAGGGTGTCGGTGCTGAGGGCGCGCAGGTCGTCGGTTTGCAGCGCACCGAGCTGGTCGGTGCTCAAGCCCTTGGCCTGGTTGGACGTGATCGACGCGGCTTGCGCGGTGGTCAAGGCCACCACGCCGTCGGTGCTCAGGGCGCCCACCTGGGCGCTGGACAGCGAGCGCAGCGCGTTGGTGCTCAAGGCGCGCAGGTCGTCGGTTTCCAGACTGGCCAGTTGGTCGGTCGTCAGGGCCGACACCTGGGTGGTGGACAGGGCGTTGAACTGGGCCGTGCCCAGGGCGTTCAGGGTGTCGGTGGGCAGGGCCGAGATCTGGGCGGTGCTGAAGGCCTGCACCTGCGAGCTCTTCAGGGCCGAGAACTGCGCCGAGTCCATGGCGGCGATCTGGGCCGTGGTCAGGCTGCGCAGCAGGTCGGTGGACAGCACGCCGACGTTGGCGCTGCCCAGGGCGTCGATCTGGTCGGTGGTCAGGCCCTTGGCCTGGGTGCTGGTGAGCACGGCCGCCTGGGTGGAGCTGAGCGCGGCGATGTTGTCGGTGGACAAGGCGCCCACGGCCGCGCTGCTGAAGGCGCGGATGCCGGTGCTGCCGATGGCCACCAGGTCGGCCGACTCCAGCACCGACACCTGGTCGGTGGTCAGCGCGCCCAGCTGGGTGGTGCTGAGGTTGGCGAACTGCGCCGTGGTCAGGGCGTTGACGTTGTCGGAGACCAGCGAGGCGATTTGCCCGGTGGTCAGGCCCTTGACCTGCGCCGAGGTCAGCGCGCCCATCTGGTCGGTGCTCAGGGCGTTGAGCATGTCGGTCTTCAGCGTCGACAGGGCCGCCGTGCTGATGACCTGCAGGTCCCGCGTCTCGAAGGCCGCGAACTGCTCGGTGCTGAGGAAACCGAAGGCCTGGCTGCTGAGGCTGCGCACCTGGTCGGTGGTCAGCGCCTGGATCTGATTCGTGTTGAACGCCGCCCAGTCGTCGCTGGTCAGCCGGGCCAAGGTCACCGTTGACAGGGCGGCGATTTGGTCGGAGGTCAGGCTGGAGATCAGAGAAGCCATGGTGCGCTCACTTGTTCAGTGTGGGTTGCCGTTCTTCGGGGCTGCTGCGAAGGCGCACAAGCGAATGCGCACCCCTTCAACGGGCCATCGTCTTCGGGCTTTCGGTTACTTTTTCTGGAACTTGAGGCTCGGCCTTGGGCGTTTGTCACACCCGGGCACGTCCTTGTCAAACCGGTATGAGGGTTTGCCCGGACGTGGGCCCCCCAAGGTCCCTCGCAGGGATGCTAGGTCGCGGGGCGAAGGCCAATCGGCACAACAGGGCGGTGAAGTCCGGCGTAATGCGGCGTAATGCCGAGGCGCCAGGGTTTTTGCGCCGGGCCGTTCAGGACGCCGGTCGCGCGGCCTGTATGCCGTTGTCGAAGTGCTGGCGGGCCACTTGAGCGGCCCGCGCGGGGTCGCGTTGGGCGAGCGCGGCCATCAATTGGCGGTGCTCTTCCAGGGATTCCGCCAGGCGCCCTTGCTGGAACAGGCTGTGGTGCCGGTTGAGCTTCATGAGCCGGCGCAAATCGGTCACCATGTGCAGCCGCCAGCGGTTGCCTTCCAGCTCCAACAGGCGCAGGTGGAAGCGCTCGTTGGCGGCGAAGAAGGCGTCGCGCTGGTGCACGCTGCGCTCTAGCTGCTCGTGCAGGCCTTGCAGCTCTGCCAATTCGGCCTCGGTGGCGCGCGCGGCCAGCTCGGCGGCGGCGTCGCTCTCCAAGAGGGCCAGCAATTGATAGGCCTCGCGCACGTCGCGCTCGCTCATTTCGGTCACGTAGGCGCCGCGTCGCACCTTCATGGTCACCAGGCCTTCGGCGGCCAGCACCTTGAGGGCTTCGCGCAGGGGCGTTCGGCTGATGCCGAGCTCGGCGCACAGGGCTTGCTCGTCGATCCAGGCGCCTGGCTCCAGCTGCCGCCCAAAGATCCGCTGGCGAACGTGCTCGGCCACCTCCAGGTAGAGGGCGCGCGGGGCGAGTGGGGCGGCGGGCATGGTGGGGGCAGGGCGGATGGACAGGCGGCCAGGGCCGGCGCAGCATGGGCGCTGCGCCCTGGCATCGTGGGCCGATGGTGTCAGAGTGTAGTCAGTTTTGAATTCATAATTATGAATAACGCGGACGCTATGATGCACCGCACAACAAATGGCGCTTCGCGGGTCCCCTCATCAGGGAACGCGGGTCGCCGCGATCCCTTGCCCGACCGCCCCAAGGCCGACCATGACCGACAAGAAACCCGCTGAAACCGCCGCCCCGACCTTGAGCCAATGGGAGAAGGCGGCCGCCAAATCGGCCCCGGGTGGGGACGTGGGCGCGTTGACTTGGGTGACCCCGGAGGGCTTGCGGGTCAAGCCGCTGTACACGGCGGCCGATCTGGCCGGGCTTCCCCACGCCGACACCTTGCCTGGCTTCGCGCCGTTTCTGCGCGGGCCCCAGGCCACGATGTACGCCGTGCGGCCCTGGACCATCCGCCAGTACGCCGGCTTTTCCACCGCCGAGGAGAGCAATGCCTTCTACCGCCAGGCCCTGGCCGCCGGCGGCCAAGGCGTGAGCGTGGCCTTCGACCTGGCCACGCACCGCGGCTACGACAGCGACCACCCGCGCGTGGTGGGCGATGTCGGCAAGGCCGGCGTGGCCATCGATTCGGTCGAAGACATGAAGATCTTGTTCGACGGCATCCCGCTGGACCAGGTCTCGGTCAGCATGACCATGAACGGCGCCGTGCTGCCGGTGCTGGCGGCCTACGTGGTGGCCGGGGAGGAGCAGGGCGTGCCCAGCGCCAAGCTGAGCGGGACCATCCAGAACGACATCCTCAAGGAGTTCATGGTCCGCAACACCTACATCTACCCGCCGGCGCCCAGCATGCGGATCGTGGCGGACATCATGGCCCACACCGCCGCCGAGATGCCGAAGTTCAACAGCATCTCGATCAGCGGCTATCACATGCAAGAAGCCGGCGCCAACCAGGCGCTGGAGCTTGCCTTCACCCTGGCCGACGGCATGGAGTACGTGCGCACGGCCATGAAGCGCGGCTTGGCGGTGGACGCGTTTGCACCCCGCCTGAGCTTCTTCTTCGCCATCGGCATGAACTTCTACTTGGAAGTGGCCAAGCTGCGGGCGGCCCGCCTGCTGTGGAGCCGGATCATGGGCGACTTCGGGGCGAAGGACCCGAAGAGCCTGATGCTGCGCACCCACTGCCAAACCAGCGGCTGGAGCCTGACGGCGCAAGACCCGTACAACAACATCGTTCGCACGACCGTGGAAGCTATGGCGGCGGTGTTCGGCGGCACGCAAAGCCTGCACACCAACAGCTTCGACGAGGCCATCGCGCTGCCGACCGAGTTTTCCAGCCGCATCGCCCGCAACACCCAGCTCATCCTGCAAGAGGAAACGCACATCACCAGCGTCGTCGACCCCTGGGCCGGCAGCTACATGATGGAAAAGCTGACGCAGGAGCTGGCCGACAAGGCGTGGTCGATCATCGAAGAGGTGGAAGGCCAAGGCGGCATGACCCAGGCCGTGGCCAGCGGTTGGGCCAAGCTGCAGATCGAGGCCAGCGCGGCGCAGAAGCAGGCCCGCATCGACAGCGGGGCCGACGTGATCGTCGGCGTCAACAAGTACAAGCTGGCCAAGGAAGACCCCGTCGACGTGCTGGAGGTCGACAACGTCAAGGTGCGCGAGCAGCAGGTGGCGCGCCTGGCCCAGATCAAGGCTACGCGCGACGCCGCCGCGGTGCAAGCCGCATTGGCCGCGCTGACCGAGGCCGCCCGCTCGGGCGAGGGCAACCTGCTGGCGCTGTCGATTCAAGCCATGCGCGTGCGCTGCACGGTGGGGGAGGTGAGCGATGCACTCGAAACGGTTTACGGCCGCCACCGCGCGGACATCCACAAGGTGAGCGGCGTGTACGCCGGCGCCTACACGGCGCCCGACGAGTGGCAGGCCTTGCAGGCCGAGGTGGCCGGCTTTGAGGGCCAGCACGGCCGCCGACCGCGCGTGATGATCGCCAAGCTGGGCCAAGACGGGCACGACCGCGGCGCCAAGGTGGTGGCCACGGCCTTTGCCGACCTGGGCTTCGACGTGGACATCGGCACCCTGTTCCAAACGCCCGAGGAGTGCGCCCGCCAGGCCATCGAAAACGACGTGCACGCCGTGGGCGTGTCCACCCTGGCCGCGGGCCACAAGACCCTGGTGCCGGCCATCATTGCCGAGCTCAAGAAGCAGGGCGCCGACGACATCATCGTGTTCGTGGGCGGCGTGATCCCGCAGCAGGACTACGACTTCCTCTACGCCCAGGGCGTGAAGGGCATTTACGGCCCTGGCACCCCCATCCCCGACAGCGCGCGGGACGTGCTGAAGCACATCCGCGAGGCCGTGGGCGCCGCATGAGCTTGGCGTTCGCCGCCGTGCAGGCGGAGGACTTCGAGGCCCTGCTGGCCTTGCGAGTGGCCGCCATGCGACCCTCGCTGGAGGCGCTGGGCCGATTCGACTTGACGCGGGCGCGCGAGCGCTTCGCCGGGCAGTTCCATCCGGCCGCCATGCGGTGGATCGAAGTCGCTGGGGAACGGGTCGGCCTGCTGACCGTGCACCGCGAGCGCGACCCCTGGCACGTGCAGCACCTCTACATCGCCCCCGGGCACCAGGGCCAAGGCCTGGGCCGGTGGGCGCTGGACAGCGTGCAGAGCGAAGCCGCGGCCGCTGGCGTGGCCGTCGAACTGGAAGCCTTGCAAGGCAGCGACGCCAACCGCTTTTACCAACGCCACGGTTTCAGGGTTTTGGCCGTGCAAGACATCGACACCCGCTACCGCTGGGAGCCCGCACGATGAGCGTGGACGCCCTGCGCCAAGGCGGCCCGGCAGGCCGCCGCGCCCTGGCCAAGGCCATCACCCTGCTGGAAAGCAGCCTGCCGGCCCACCGTGCCCAGGCCGATGCCCTGCTCACCGCCTGCCTGCCGCACAGCGGCGGCGCGGTGCGTTTGGGCCTGAGCGGCGTGCCCGGGGTCGGCAAGAGCAGTTTCATCGAAGCCCTGGGTCTGCACCTGATCCAGCAAGGCCACCGCGTGGCCGTGCTCGCCGTGGACCCCAGCAGCAGCCTGTCGGGCGGCTCCATCTTGGGCGACAAGACGCGCATGGAGCGCCTGTCGGTGCAAGAGGCCGCCTTCATCCGCCCCAGCCCCAGCCGCGGCGTCTTGGGTGGCGTGGCCAGCCACACGCGGGAACTCATTCGCATCGTCGAGGCCGCCGGCTACGACGTGGTGATCGTCGAAACCGTGGGCGTGGGCCAGAGCGAGGTGGCGGTGGCCGGCATGACCGATTGCTTCTGCTTGCTGCAGTTGCCCAATGCCGGTGACGAACTCCAAGCCATCAAGCGCGGGGTGATGGAGTTGGCCGACCTGGTGGTCATCCACAAGGCCGACCTCGATGCCGCCGCGGCCATGCGGGCGCAGGTGCACATCGTGTCCAGCTTGCGACTGCACGGCCAAGCGCATGGCGCGTCGGCACCGGTGGAAGTGCTGCAGGCCAGCAGCCTCACCGGCCAGGGCGTGGCCGAGGTGTGGCAGGCCGTGCAGCGCCAGCAAGCGGCGCAGGACCGCGACGCGCGGCGGCACCGACAAGACATCGCCTGGCTGCACGAGCGCATCCAGGCTGGCCTGCAGCAGGCCTTCCACGACCACGCCGCCGTGGCGGCGCGTTTACCCGGGCTGGAGCAAGCGGTGCGCGCCGGCACACTGGCCGCCAGCACCGCCGCCCGCGACCTGTTGACCCTGTTTTTGAGGAACACCCCCCATGGATGACATCCAAAAACTGCTCGAGAACAAGCGCGCCGCGGCGCGCTTGGGCGGTGGCCAAAAGCGCATCGACGCGCAGCACAAAAAGGGCAAGCTCACCGCCCGCGAGCGCCTGGAACTGCTGTTCGACGACGACAGCTTCGAAGAGTGGGACATGTTCGTGCAGCACCGCTGCGTGGACTTCGGCATGGACGCCAACCACATCCCCGGCGACGGCGTGGTCACCGGCTACGGCACCATCAACGGCCGCTTGGCCTTTGCCTACAGCCAGGACTTCACCGTGTTCGGCGGCGCCCTGAGCGAGGCGCACGCCGAGAAGATCTGCAAGGTCATGGACCAGGCCATGAAGGTCGGGGCACCGGTGATCGGCTTGAACGACTCGGGCGGCGCGCGCATCCAAGAAGGCGTGGCGTCCTTGGGCGGCTACGCCGAGGTGTTCCAGCGCAACGTGATGGCCAGCGGTGTCATCCCGCAGATCAGCCTGATCATGGGCCCCAGCGCCGGCGGCGCGGTGTACAGCCCGGCGATCACCGACTTCATCTTCATGGTGAAGGACAGCAGTTACATGTTCGTCACCGGCCCCGAGGTGGTGAAGACCGTCACGCACGAGGAAGTGACCGCCGAGGAACTGGGGGGCGCCAGCACGCACACCACCAAGAGCGGCGTGGCCGACCTGGCCTTCGACAACGACGTGGAAGCGCTGCTGATGCTGCGCCGCTTCTTCAACTACCTGCCGCTCAGCAACCGTGAGAAGCCCCCGGTGCGGCCCTCGGGCGACCCGGCCACGCGCCGGGACGAGTCGCTCGACACCCTGGTGCCCGCCAACCCGAACCAGCCCTACGACATCAAGGAGCTGATCGCCAAGGTGGTGGACGACGGCGACTTCTTCGAGCTGCAGCCCGAGTACGCCAAGAACATCGTCACCGGTTTCGCGCGCATGGACGGCGGCACCGTGGGCATCGTGGCCAACCAGCCCCTGGTGCTGGCGGGCTGCCTGGACATCAAGAGCAGCATCAAGGCCGCGCGCTTCGTGCGCTTCTGCGACGCCTTCCACATCCCGGTGGTGACCTTTGTCGACGTGCCCGGCTTCATGCCCGGCACGTCGCAGGAGTACGGCGGCATCATCAAGCACGGTGCCAAGCTGCTCTACGCCTATGCCGAGGCCACCGTCCCGAAGATCACCGTCATCACCCGCAAGGCCTACGGCGGTGCCTACGACGTGATGGCCTCCAAGCACCTGCGCGGCGACGTCAACTTCGCCTGGCCCAACGCCGAGATCGCCGTGATGGGCGCCAAGGGCGCGGTGGAAATCATCTTCCGCGAAGACAAGGGCGACCCCGAAAAGCTCGCGGCCAAAGAGGCCGAGTACAAGGCCCGCTTCGCCAACCCCTTCGTCGCGGCCGAGCGTGGCTACATCGACGACGTCATCCAGCCCCACGAAACCCGCCAGCGCATCTGCCGCAGCTTGAAGATGCTGAAGGACAAGAAGCTGGACAACCCGTGGCGCAAGCACGGGAACATTCCGCTGTAAGGAGAGGACCATGTTCAAAAAGATCCTCATCGCCAACGGTGGCGTTCGCGCCGGAGGCGCGGTTGCGCCAGCAACAAATGGCATGACCGACGGCGAAGCCGGCGGTGCAGGCGAGTTCACCCCGGGAGGCCAGCGTGTTTAAGAAGATCCTCATCGCCAACCGGGGTGAAATCGCCTGCCGCGTCATCGCCACCGCCAAACGCCTGGGCATCGCCACCGTGGCCGTTCACTCCGAGGCCGACGCCCGCGCGCGGCACGTGGAGTTGGCCGACGAGGCCGTGTGCATCGGTCCGGCCCCCAGCCGCCAGAGCTATTTGATGGCCGACAAGATCATCGCGGCCGCCAAGCAAACCGGCGCGCAGGCCATCCACCCGGGTTACGGCTTTCTGAGCGAGAACGAAGACTTCGCCCGCCGCGTCGAGGAAGAGGGGCTGGTCTTCATCGGACCCAAGCACGGCGCCATCGCCGCCATGGGCGACAAGATCGCGTCCAAGAAGCTGGCGCAGCAGGCCGGGGTCAGCACCATCCCCGGCCACAACGAGCCCATCCTCAGCGCCGAGGAGGCCGTCGCCATCGCTCAGAAGATCGGCTACCCCGTCATGCTCAAGGCCAGCGCCGGCGGCGGCGGCAAGGGCCTGCGCGTGGCGCACAACGACAAGGAGTGCGCCGAGGGCCTGGTGAGTTGCCGCAACGAAGCCGCAGCGAGCTTCGGCGACGACCGGGTGTTCATGGAGAAGTTCATCGAACAGCCCCGGCACATCGAGATCCAGGTGCTGGCCGACGGCCACGGCCACACCCTGTACCTGTGGGAGCGCGAGTGCTCCATCCAGCGCCGCCACCAAAAGGTCATCGAAGAAGCCCCGTCCCCCTTCATCAGCGAGGCCACGCGCAAGGCCATGGGCGAGCAGGCCGTGGCCCTGGCCCAAGCCGTGGGCTACCAAAGCGCGGGCACGGTCGAGTTCGTGGTCGGCAAGGACCAGGGCTTCTACTTCTTGGAGATGAACACCCGCCTGCAGGTGGAGCACCCGGTGACCGAGTGCATCACCGGGCTGGACTTGGTGGAGTGGATGATCCGCATCGCCGCGGGCGAGAAGCTGCCGCTGCAGCAGTCGGACCTGAAGCGCGAAGGCTGGGCCATCGAGTGCCGCATCAACGCCGAAGACCCGTTCCGCAACTTCCTGCCCAGCACCGGTCGCCTGGTGCGCTACCAGCCGCCGCCCACCGACCTGGCGCAGGGCCAGCCCAGCGCCGGCCTGGGGGTGCGCGTGGACACCGGCGTGTTCGAAGGCGGCGAGATCCCGATGCACTACGACTCGATGATCGCCAAGCTCATCGTGCACGGGAAGGACCGCGCCGACGCCATTGCCCGCATGCGCGGGGCGCTCAACGGCTTCGTCATCCGCGGCATCGCCAGCAACATCCCCTTCCAAGCGGCCCTGCTGGCCCACCCGGACTTCCAGTCGGGGAACTTCGACACCGGTTTCATCGCGCGCCAGTGGCCCAGCGGCTTCAAGGCCGAGTCGGTGACGCACGACGACCCCGACTTCCTGGTGGCCCTGGCCGCCTTCGTGCGCCGCAAAACGCGCGAGCGGGCCGTGGGCATCAGCGGCCAACTGCCGGGTCACGAGGTGGGGCTGGACAACAAGGCCGTCGCCATCACCCACCTGGGCGAGGGCAACAGCCTGCGCCAGCACGTGCGCGTCACCGAGATCGCCGGCCGGCCGGGCGTGGCCCGCATCGAGGTGGATGGCAAGGGCTACGACATCGAATGCCACTCGCGCTTGATCGACGTGCGCCTGAGCGGCAGCGTCAACGGCCGGCCCTTCGTGGCCCAGGTCGAGCGCGGCACGGCCAAGAACCCGCTGGCGTTCCGCTTGCAGCACAACGGCAAGTCGGCCGAGATCACCGTGCTGCGCCCCCGCCACGCCGAGCTGCAGGCCCTGATGCCCTACAAGGCGCCGCCCGACACCAGCGCTTTCTTGCTCTCGCCCATGCCGGGCCTGCTGGTCCAACTGGCTGCGGCCGTGGGCCAGAAGGTGCAAGCGGGCGAGCGCTTGGCCGTGATCGAGGCCATGAAGATGGAGAACGTGCTGTTCGCCACCCAGGACGTGACCGTGGCCGAGGTGCTGGCCAAGCCGGGCGAGTCCCTGAGCGTCGACCAGCCCATCTTGCGCTTCGCCCGTTGAGCGTCGCGGTCGTTGGCGCGGGCGTCGCCGGCACGGCGGCGGCCATCGGGCTGGCGCAGTTGGGCGTGCCGGTCACCGTCTTCGAGACGGTGGCCGACCCCCAGCCCATCGGGGCCGGTTTGCTGCTGCAGCCCACGGGGCAGCAGGTGCTGGCGCACCTGGGGCTGTTGGACGGGGCCTTGGCGCATGGCGCTCGGCTCGACCGCCTGCACGGGGACACCGCCAGCGGGCGCACCGTGCTCCACCTTCGCTACAGCCGCTTCGCCCCCGAGGCCTACGGACTGGGCTTGCAGCGCGGTGTGCTGATGGGCCTGCTGTGGCAGCGCCTGCGGGCCCTGGGCGTGCCCTGGCATTGCGGCGCCACGGTCACGGGCTGGACGGACACCCCCGAAGGCGTGCGCCTTCACGGCGAGGGTGGGGCCGACCTGGGCCGCTTCGAGGCCGTGCTCTTGGCCGATGGCAGCTTTTCTCGCCTGCGGTCTCAGCTGGTGGCCGGGCACGGCCGCGTGCGGGCCGATCCCTTCCCTTGGGGGGCCTTGTGGACGGTGCTGCCGGCACCCACTGGCTTTCCCGCCATCGAACTGCGCCAGCGTTTTCGCGGCGCGCGGCAGATGCTGGGCCTGATGCCCGTGGGGCGCGCCTGGGGCAGCGACGCCGGCAGTGCGCCCGGCATCAACCTGTTCTGGAGCCTGCCCCTGGCCGAGATGCCCGACCTGGACCGGCTGGACTTGGCGGCTTGGAAGCGCCCGTTGGTCGAGCTGCTCCCCTGGGTGTCGCCCTTGCTCGATGGCTTGACCGACGCCCACCAACTGCGGCCAGCGCGCTACGCCGACGTGCGCTTGCACCCGACGCACCGTGGCGCGGTGCTGGCCATCGGCGACGCCGCGCATGGCATGAGCCCGCAGCTGGGGCAGGGGGCCAACATGGCCTTGATCGATGCGCAGGTGCTGGCGCAAACCCGCCGCGCGCATCCGCAGGCGCCCTGGCCCGAGCTGCTGGCCCGCTTTGCCCAGGCCCGCCGCGCCCACCTGCGCTACTACGGGCAGGCCAGCCGCTGGCTGACGCCGATGTTCCAGTCCCACCAGCGCCTGCTGCCCGCCCTGCGCGATGCCCTCATGGGACCGGTGGGGCAACTGCCTTGGTTCCACGGCCAAAACGTGGCCACCCTGAGCGGCATGAAAACCGGGTGGCTCTGGGGCCGCCTCGACCTCTCGAACAACCCTTGGAGCCCGCCATGAGCGACCGTCCCTTTCGCATCCTCGGCCTGCAGCAAATCGCCATCGGCGGCTTGGACAAGCAGCGCCTCAAGACCTTGTGGGTCGACTTGCTGGGCGTGCCGGTGACCGGCACCTTCCAGAGCGAGCGCGAAAACGTCGACGAGGACATCCTGACGCTGGGTCGGGGCGCGCACGCGGTCGAGGTGGACCTGATGCAGCCGCTGGACCCCGACAAGAAGCCGGCCGTGCACACCACGCCGCTGAACCACGTGGGCCTGTGGGTGGACGACCTGCCCGCTGCCGTGCAATGGCTCGAAGCCCAAGGCCTGCGCTTCGCGCCGGGTGGGATCCGCCGCGGCGCGGCCGGCCATGACATTTGCTTCGTGCACCCCAAAGGCAACGAGCAGTTCCCAATCGGCGGCGAGGGCGTGCTGATCGAATTGGTCCAAGCCCCCGCCGAGGTTCGCGACGCGCTGCGCTGACCCCAGCACACACGCTGTGGCGCCGCCGCGCCACCCCAAGGGGTATGGTGGCCCCTGAACCCCAAGACAGGAGGCCCCGTGGCCAAACCAAATTACTCGTTCGAAAAGCGCCAGCGCGAGCTGCAAAAGAAACAGAAGAAAGCCGACAAGGCGCAGCGCAAGGCCCACCAGGCGGCGGCCGGGAGCGAGCCCGAAGTCCAGCCGGTGGACACGCCCGCCGAAGACCGGCTGCCACCGGCCCCCGTCTGAACGGAGCGCTCAACGCATGCGGGCTTGGCAGCGTGCCCTGATGGGCGTCCTCTTGAGTGGCGCGGCCGGCTTGGCCTCATTTGCGCACGCCTGGGGCAACCACGCGCTGTTGAGCTACCGGGCCTTGGAGGCCTGGCCGGAGGTTGCTTCGGCGCCGGCGGTGCCGGCCGAGCCCCTGGACGCCTTCTTGCGCGCCCAAGGCCCGGCCATCGCCGCCTTGACCGACGCGCAGGAGGCCTGGGCCCGGGCGCACATCCGCGCCTACACCCCGCGGCCCGAGGGCCTGCGTTGGGCTTGGCGGCCCGAAGCCGACGAGGCCGAGCGCCGCAGCGCCTTCGCCCGCGCCCTGCGCCTGTCGCCCCAAGCCGCCTTCGCGCTGTTCGTGCAGGTCGATCCGCGCCACCCCGAGCGCACCGCCGATGGGCCCCCACTGGCCCCCGAGGCCGTGGCCAGCGTGGCCCCGAGCAAGGGGGCCACGCAGCGCTTCGTCGCCGTCGCACCGGGTCAGCCCGTGCCGGTGCTGGCGGTGCTGGCCTCGGCCAGCGACGAGCCCGACTACGGCTACGACATCGACCTGTTCGACGACAACGCCGGCGGCGGTGGCTTGGGCTTCGGGGTGCAGCCCTTTGGCAACCCGGCCATTCGGATCAGCAGCCAAGCGCCGTTCCACATGGGCTTTTTCCACCAAGGGGCCGTGTTCAACACCCTGGCCCCCGCCTTTGCGCGCAGCTTCGCCCAGTTGCGCGTGCACCAGTACACGACGCTGGCGGCCTTGGCCTTTCGCACCGGCCATGCGTACTGGGGCTGGCGGTTCACCGGCTTGGCCCTGCACTACGTGCAAGACCTGACCCAGCCGTACCACGCCAGCGCGGCCCCCGGTGAGCGCTTGCCGGGCATGCTGTGGGCCAACGTGCTGGACAAGCTCGGCTGGCCCGACCGCAAGGCCGGCTTGGTCGTGTTGCAGAGCAACCGCCACTTCGTGCTGGAGAACTTCCAAACCCGTCGCCTGCTGGCGGCCGCCCAAGCCGGCGAGGACACGGCCAACGAGCGTGCCTTGCGCGACGTGACGCGCGACGGCAGCTACCCCGCTTGGCACGATCAGTACCTGCGCGAGGTCGTGGCGGCGGAGGCCCATGCGGCCGGGCCGGCGACCGACGCGGCCATCGTGGTGGGCGCGCCAGCGCGCTACGTGCTGGACCCGGCCTTCGACTTCGGCGCCCAAGAGGGGCAGATCGATCTGGACGCCGACATGCGCCGCCAATTGCAAGCCCAGCGCGAGGCCATGCAAGAGGCCGTGGCCCGATTGCTCGCCCACTTGGGGGCCCACACCCGCAACACCGTGCGCGGCGTGCGGGCCCTGGCCGACAGCGCGCCGAGGGCTCAGTAGCCGGGCAGGGGCATGGGCTCGGTGCTGCGCTTGCGGCGGGCTTGGATTTGGGTCGCGACCTTGACCGGGCCCAGCGCGTCGGTCATCACCACGGCCTGAACGGGCGTGGGCACCAGCTCGTCGGGGTGCCATACGCGAACCCGCGCCGGCCCGTAAGGCACGTTGCTCAGCTCCACGCGACCCTCGGCGTCGGTCACGCCCGACCAGGGCGAATCGGTCACGTACAGGTGCCCTTGCATGCTGCCGTGCAGGTGGCAGCCCAGCAGTTGCGGGCCGACTTCCGTGTAGCTCTGCGTGGCACTGCTCGGTGCCCGGTCGCTTTTGCGACCCGCCAGTCGAAAGGCATAGCCCTCGTCGGGCTTGGCGTAGCGGTTGCCCGTCTGGATGACACCGCCTTTGACGTGGTGGTCCCAAGTGTCTTGGTTGGTGAAGCGCACCTTGGTGCTCAGGTGCACCACGCTGACCGCGGGAATGAACTTCATCTTCTCCTGCGTCACGGTCACCTCGGCGGGCGGCGTTGGCCGTGGGCCCGACTGGCTGGATTCGGCGATGACCACGGCATCGCGCAGCGGCTTGCCCTCGCGGTCCAGCACCTGAACCGAGAGGTTGGCGGCCGCCACCCACCCGGGCAGCAGCGCCGTCACCAAAGCCAGCCCAGAGAGGGGCAGGGCGCGCATCGCGGTCTTCAACATGAAAGCTCCAACAAAAGAATGGGAGGTTGGGGACCCGGCACGGCGGCAGGGGACATTGGCAGGGGTGTCCGCAGCGTCGCACCATTTGGATGCAGTGCGGCCCAAGTTTTTAGGGTTTAGCCTTCGTGTTTTTTGCAGTATTCAGCGGTAATCTGCCGAAGCCTACCTAACTCACGAAGGTTTAAAGTGAACGTCATGCGCCTCGACCTCACCACCCTCCACCTCGTGCTGGCCATCGAGCGCACGCGCTCGATCACGGCCGGCGCCAAGGCCGAACACCTGGCCCTGGCGGCCGCGAGCAAGCGATTGGCCGACCTGGAACTGCGCCTCGGCGTCAAGCTTTTTGAGCGGCGCGCCCGGGGCGTCGAGCCCACCGAGGCCGGCCGGGCCTTGGTGCGCCACATCCGGACCTTGCAGGCCAGCCTGCACGCGATGGAGTCCGAGGTCGTGGAGTTCGCGCGTGGCATCAAGGGCCACTTGCGCATCGTGGCCAACGGGGGTGCCATCGCCGAGTGCCTGCCGGCCGACTTGGCCAGCTTCAGCAACCGCCACCCGCAGATTCGCATCAGCCTCGAAGACCTCACCAGCGCCGAGGTGCAAGCCGCGGTGGCCGAGGGCCGGGCCGACGTGGGCATCTTCACGCCGCCGGTGCTGGACAACCGCCTGGACACCCGCAGCTACCGCTTCGCCCGCTTGTCGGTGCTGGTGCCCCGCGGGCACCCGCTGGCCGACCGCGGCAGCGTTCGCTTCTCAGACCTGTTGGAGTACGACCTCGTCGGCCTGCACGCCGGGGCCGCGGCCCAAGAGGTGATGCGCGAACAGGCGGCGCTGGTGGGCAAGACGCTCAAGGCCCGCCTGCAAGTGCGCGGCTTCGACGCCATCGCCCAGTTGGTGGAAGCCGGCTTGGGCGTTGCCGTGCTGCCGCAGGGCCCGGCCGAGCGCTTCGCGCAAGTCTTCGCGGTGCAACAACTCAGCCTGCAGGAACCGTGGGCCGCGCGCGAGTACCGTGTCGCCGTGCCGCGCCAGCAAAGCCTGTCGGCCGTGGTGCAGCGCTTTGTGGACGCGCTGTGCCCGCCCCAGGCCGCGGCCGCGGCCGCGGCCGCGTTGGCCCAAGCCCAGGCCAAGCTGCTTCCCGCCGAGCCCGAACCCGTGCCGGCCCCTGTCCCGGCCGCGGCCAAGTCCAAACGCCGCGCCCCGTCTTCGACCTGATTCACCTTCGTTTCTGCATGACCGCCAAGACCCTGTACGACAAGCTCTGGGACGAGCACGTTGTCCGAACCGAGCCGGACGGCACCGCCCTGATCTACATCGACCGCCACCTGGTGCACGAAGTCACCAGCCCGCAGGCGTTCGAAGGCCTGGCCCTGGCCGGGCGCAAGGTCTGGCGCTTGGCCGCCAACTTGGCGGTCAGCGACCACAACGTGCCCACGACCGACCGTGCCGCGGGCATCGCCGACCCCATCAGCAAGCTGCAGGTCGACACCCTGGACGCCAACTGCGACAAGCACGGCATCCGTCAGTTCAAGATGAACGACCGCCGCCAAGGCATCGTGCACGTCATCGGCCCCGAGCAGGGCGCCACGCTGCCGGGCATGACCGTGGTTTGCGGCGACAGCCACACCTCCACGCACGGCGCCTTTGCCGCCCTGGCCCATGGCATCGGCACCAGCGAGGTGGAGCACGTGCTGGCCACGCAGTGCCTGGTGGCCAAAAAAGCCAAGAACATGCGCGTGCAGGTCAACGGCCGCTTGCAACCGGGGGTGACGGCCAAGGACCTGGTGCTGGCCATCATCGGCAAGATCGGCACGGCCGGCGGCACGGGCTACACCATCGAGTTCGCTGGCGAGGGCATCCAGGCCCTGAGCATGGAAGGCCGCATGACCGTGTGCAACATGGCCATCGAAGCCGGCGCCCGTGCCGGCTTGGTGGGCGTGGACGACACCACGATCGCTTACCTGAAGGACCGTCCCCTGTCGCCGCAGGGTGACGAGTGGGCCCAGGCCGAGGCCTATTGGCGCACCCTGGTCAGCGACGACGGTGCGCACTTCGACGCGGTCGTCGAAATCGACGCGAGCGCCGTGGCGCCCCAAGTCAGCTGGGGCACCAGTCCCGAGATGGTCCTGCCCATCGACGCCTTCACCCCCGACCCCTTGCGCGAGGCCGACGCCGTGAAGCGCGACGCCACACAGCGCGCGCTCAGCTACATGGGCCTGCAGCCGCACCAGCGCATCGGCTCCATCGCGCCGGACAAGGTGTTCATCGGCTCCTGCACCAACAGCCGCATCGAAGACCTGCGCGAGGCCGCGGCCGTGGTGCAGCGCATCGGGGGCAGCGTGGCCAAGGGCATCAAGCTGGCGCTCGTGGTGCCCGGTTCGGGCCTGGTGAAGGCGCAGGCCGAGGCCGAAGGCCTGGACCGCGTGTTCAAGGCCGCCGGCTTTGAGTGGCGCGAACCCGGGTGCTCGATGTGCCTGGCCATGAATGCCGACCGCTTGGAGCCGGGCGAGCGTTGCGCCAGCACCAGCAACCGCAATTTCGAAGGGCGCCAGGGCGCTGGCGGTCGCACCCACCTCGTCAGCCCGGCCATGGCCGCGGCGGCGGCCATGAAAGGCCGTTTCGTCGACGTTCGCCAGCTCGCCTAACGACAATGGCGGCTTCCTTGTTCCCTTGAACCGGACGCCACCATGCAACGCCTGATCCTCACCGCCATCGCCGCCTTCGCCCTCGTCAGCCTGAGCGCCTGCAACACCATGCAAGGCATTGGCAAGGACGTGAAGAAGGCCGGCGAGAAGCTCGAAGAAGCCGCCAAGAAGTAAACCGCCCAGGGCCGAGCCCTGGGCATGGAGAAGTGATGCAAGCCTTCACCCAGCACCAGGGCCTGGTCGTTCCCATCGACCGCGCGAACGTCGACACCGACGCCATCATCCCCAAGCAGTTCCTCAAGTCGATCCAGCGCACGGGCTTCGGTCCCAACCTGTTCGACGAGTGGCGCTACCTCGACAAGGGCGAGCCCGGCCAAGACCCGGCCAGCCGCAAGCCGAACCCCGCGTTCGTGCTCAACCAGCCGCGCTACGCCGGTGCCAGCGTGATGCTCGCCCGCGCCAACTTCGGCTGTGGCTCCAGCCGCGAGCACGCGCCCTGGGCCATTCAGCAGTACGGCATCCGCGCCGTCATCGCGCCCAGCTTTGCCGACATCTTCTTCAACAACTGCTTCAAGAACGGCTTGCTGCCCATCGTCTTGCCCGAGGCTGTGGTCGACGCCTTGTTCCAAGCTGTGCACGCCACGCCGGGCTACCAACTGGCCATCGACTTGGCGCGCCAGGTGGTGGTGACGCCCGAAGGCGTTGAGCACGCCTTTGACGTCGAGCCCTTCCGCAAGCACTGCCTGCTCAACGGCCTGGACGAAATCGGCCTGACCCTGCAGCACGCGGCCGACATCGAGGCCTTCCAAGCGAAGCGCCTGGCCGCCAAACCCTGGTTGAAGCGAGAACTGACCGCATGAGCGCCACCAAACTCATCGCCGTGCTGCCCGGCGACGGCATCGGCCCCGAAATCATGGCCGAGGCCGTCAAGATCCTGAAGGCCCTGAAGCTGCCGATCGCCCTGGAAACCGCCCCCGTGGGCGGTGCCGCCTACGAGGCGGCCGGCCATCCGCTGCCCGAAAGCACCCTGGCCCTGGCGCAGCGCGCCGACGCCGTGCTCTTCGGCGCCGTGGGCGATTGGAAGTACGACAAGCTCGACCGCCCGCTGCGTCCGGAGCAGGCGATCTTGGGCCTGCGCAAGCACCTGGGCCTGTTCGCCAACCTGCGCCCGGCCCTGTGCTACCCGCAGCTGACGCACGCCAGCAGCCTCAAGCCCGAGCTGGTGGCGGGGCTGGACATCCTCATCCTGCGCGAGTTGACCGGCGACATCTACTTCGGCACCCCGCGCGGCCGCCGCACGGCCGTGGACGGGCACTTCCCCGGGGCCGACGAGGCTTTTGACACCATGCGCTACAGCCGTCCGGAAGTCGAGCGCATCGCCCACGTGGCCTTCCAGGCGGCGCGCAAGCGCCGCGGCAAGGTCACCAGCGTGGACAAGGCCAATGTGCTGGAAACCTCGCAGTTCTGGCGCGACGTGGTGATCGACGTGCACCAGCAGTACCCCGACGTGGCCCTGGACCACATGTACGTGGACAACGCCGCCATGCAACTCGTGAAGGCGCCCAAGGCTTTCGACGTGATCGTCACCGGCAACCTGTTCGGCGACATCCTGTCCGACGAGGCCGCCATGCTCACCGGCTCCATCGGCATGCTGCCCTCGGCCTCGCTCGACAAGGCCAACAAGGGCCTGTACGAGCCCAGCCACGGCAGCGCCCCCGACATCGCGGGCAAGGGCATCGCCAACCCGCTGGCCACGATCTTGAGTGCGGCGATGATGTGCCGCTACACCCTGGGCTGGGGCGAGGCCGCCGACCGCATCGAAGCGGCCGTGCAGGCCGTGCTGGCCCAAGGCCTGCGCACCGGCGACATCTGGAGCGAAGGCTGTGAGCGGGTGGGCACCCAGGCGATGGGGGACGCTGTCCTCCAAGCGCTGGGTTGATGCGTTAGGCGTGTTTTTCTTGTTTTTGGAGCGGTGATGACGACCTTGGTGGGCCTGGTGGGCTGGCGTGGGATGGTGGGTTCGGTGCTGATGGACCGGATGACCGCCGAAAAAGACTTCGACCTGATCGAACCCCTGTTCTTCAGCACCAGCAACGCCGGCGGCAAAGCCCCGGCGCAAGCCAAGAACGAAACCACCTTGCAGGATGCGCACGACATCGAGCAGCTCAAGCGCTGCGACGTCGTCATCACCTGCCAAGGCGGCGACTACACCAACGAGGTGTACCCCAAGCTTCGCGCTGCCGGTTGGACGGGGCACTGGATCGACGCCGCCAGCAGCCTGCGCATGGCCGACGACGCTGTCATCGTGCTCGACCCGGTCAACCGCCCGGTGATCGACCAAGCCCTGGCCCAGGGCGGCAACAACTGGATCGGCGGCAACTGCACGGTCAGTTGCATGCTCATGGGCGTGGGCGCGCTCTACAAGGCCGGTTTGGTCGAGTGGATGAGCACCCAAACCTACCAAGCGGCCAGCGGTGGCGGCGCCCAGCACATGCGCGAACTGCTCACGCAGTACGGCACGCTGAACGCCGAGGTCAAGGCCCTGCTGGACGACCCCAAGAGCGCCATCCTCGAGATCGACCGCCGCATCGTTGACAAGCAGCGCTCGCTGACGGCGGCCGAAACCGCCAACTTTGGCGTGCCGCTGGGCGGCTCGCTCATTCCTTGGATCGACAAGGACCTCGGCAACGGCATGTCCAAGGAAGAGTGGAAGGGCATGGCCGAGACCAACAAGATCCTCGGGTCAAGCGCCAACGCGATCCCGGTCGATGGCTTTTGCGTCCGCATTGGGGCCATGCGCTGCCACAGCCAAGCGCTGACCTTCAAGCTCAAGAAGGACGTGCCGCTGGACGAGATCGAGGCCATGATCGCCGCCGACAACGCCTGGGTGAAGGTGGTGCCCAACACCCGCGAGGCCACGATCCGCGACCTGACCCCCGTGGCGATCACCGGCACGCTCACCATCCCGGTCGGCCGCCTGCGCAAGCTGGCCATGGGCCCCGAGTACCTGGGCGCGTTCACGATTGGTGACCAATTGCTGTGGGGCGCGGCCGAGCCGTTGCGCCGCATGCTGCGCATCCTGATCGAGCGCTGATCCCTCCCGCTGGACCCTGGGGCAAACCCCCGTCGGTGAACGCCTGCAAGCCCAGCTTTGCAGGCGTTTTCTCAGGTGTACAGCGGATATGCTTGATGCCATTGCAATTTCGCCTGAAGCCGGGTCGTTTCCCGGCATGGGCGATGGGGGACGCTTTGAACCAAGATCTCTCGCGCCGCGCGCGCTTCTCGTTGTCGCAATTGGCTTTGGCGGCCAGTCTGACCCTGTCGGCTGGCGCCAGCCATGCCCTGGGCCTGGGGCGACTGAACGTGCAATCGGCCCTGGGGGAGACCCTCCGGGCGGAGATCGAGCTCACCAGCCTCAGCCCCGAGGAAGCCGCCAGCCTGCGGGTGCGCGTGGCCTCGCCGGATGTCTATCGCAGCAACGGCCTGGACTACAACGCCGTGCTGTCGGGCACCCAGGTGCAACTGATCAAGCGCAACGACGGTCGCAGCGTGCTGCGCTTGGCCAGCGATCGGGCGGTGCAAGAGCCCTTCGTCGACGTGGTCTTGGACATCAGTTGGTCCAGCGGTCGCCTGACGCGCGAATACACCCTGCTGTTCGACCCGCCCAACCGCATGGCCCGCGCGCCCGAGTCGGCGCCCGTGGCCCCCGTGGTCTCGGCACCACCGGCGCCAGCGGCGCCGGTGGCCGCACCTGCGGCGCGTTCTGCGCCTGTGCAGGCTGAACGTGCAGCCTCACCGCCCGCGTCGGCACCGGCACCGGCGCCGCGCCCGGCAGCCCCGGCCGATGGCACGGTGGTGGTTCGTGGGGGCGAGTCCCTGTCGCGCATCGCGTCGCGCCACCTGCAACCCGGCGTTTCGCTCGACCAAATGCTCGTGGCGCTGTACCGCGGCAACCCAGACGCCTTCCTGAACAACAACATGAACCTGCTGCGCGCGGGGGCCCGTCTCAAGGTGCCCGGCGCGGAGGCCGCGTCCATCGCGGCGGCCGAGGCACGCCAGGTCGTCAAGGCGCACAGCGCCGACTTCGACAACGCCCGCCAGGGCCTCGCGAGCGCGGCGCCCAAGTTGCCCGCCGAGCCGGAGCGCAGCACCAAAGGGGCCGTGCAAGCCCAGGTGCAAGAAAGCAAACCCGCGGCCCCCACGGGCGACCGCTTGACCCTGAGCAAGCCGGCGCCCGTGGCGTCCGCGCCGGCGCCAGCGCCGGCCGCTCCCGCGTCGAAGCCGGCCGACAGCGTGGCCGCGCTGACCCGCAACGTCCAAGACCTGCAAAAGCTGTCGGAGGCCGCCAAGCCCGGGGCCCCGGCGGCGTCCCTGCCCGCGGCCGCATCGGCCATCGCCTTGCCGGCGTCGCTGCCCAAAGCCGCCAGTGCCGTCGCATCGGCACCGTTGGCTGCGAGCAAGCCCAAGCCGATTCCGGCGGCCCCGGCCCCGGCGGCCGAAGCCGACGATGGCGTCATGGGCTGGCTCAAGACGCCGGTGGGCGCCGCTTTGGGCATCGGTCTGCTGGGGGCCTTGGGCTTCGCAGGCTGGCGTGCCACGCGCAAGCCCAAGCTCGACCAGGGCCGCGAGACCATGTTCGGCGAGAGCCGTTTGCAACCCGATTCCTTCTTCGGAGTGACGGGCGGTCAGCGGGTCGACACGCGCGACGGCGCCAGCGGCGTCTCGTCGATGTCCTACTCCTTGAGCCAGTTGGATGCGCACGGTGACGTCGACCCCGTGGCCGAGGCCGATGTGTACTTGGCCTACGGCCGCGACCTGCAAGCCGAAGAGATCTTGAAAGAGGCGCTGCGCAGCCAGCCGGAGCGCACGGCGATCCGACTGAAGCTGTTGGAGGTCTATGCCAAGCGCCGCGACGTCCGGGGCTACGAGCAACTCGCCTTGCAGCTGTACGCCGAAAGCAAGGGGCAGGGCGAGGACTGGCTGAAGGCCCAGGAGATGGGCCGCGGCATCGACGCCGAGAACCCGCTGTACCAGCCGGGCGGCGGCCCGCGCTCCATGTTCGACGACGAAGCGCCGCGCCCCGAGCCCATGGACGCCAGCACCCTGCCGGCGGCCGTGACCGCGCTGGCTGGCGCCACGACCGAGACCTTTGCCAACCAGCCCGAGCTGGCGGCCGACAGCAGCCTGGACCTCGACCTCGATCTCGGCGCGCCCGAGCCCGCTCCTGCGCCGGCCAAGGGCCCCGATCTGACCATGCCGATGGAGTTGGATGCGCCAGCGCCGGCCGCCAGCCAGGGCAATGCCCTCGACTTCAAGCTCGACGACCTCGACTTCGAGGCGAGCACCGAGTCGCCGAGCACGATGGGTCAGCCCCTGGACAATGCCGAGCAGCGTGCCAAGGTGGGCGGCGACAGCCTGATCGACGCGGTGCAGGACCTGGCCAATGACGACGGCGATCCGCTCACGCGCCAGCTGGAACTGGCCGAGGAGTTCCGCCAGATCGGCGACGTGGAAGGGGCTCGCGACGTGTTGCAGGAGCTGATCAACCAAGTGGACAGCGGTCCCTTGTACGAGAAGGCCAAGGCCTTGCTCGACAGCTTGCGCTGATGGCGCTGGACCGCCACCAGGGCGCCGTTCGCGGCGCCCTTTTTCATTCGGCGACCGACGCATGACCCGCATTGCCCTGGGCATCGCCTACCGTGGCACGGCCTATTGGGGATGGCAGTCCCAACCCAACGGCCAGACCGTTCAGGACCACGTGGAACGGGCGCTGTCGCAGTTTGCCGACGAGCCCATCAAGACGCTGTGCGCTGGCCGCACCGATGCCGGGGTGCATGGCCTCAACCAGGTGGTGCATTTCGACACCTCGCGGGAGCGCGACGCTTTTGGATGGGTCCGTGGCGTGAACCGGTACTTGCCGCCGGACATTGCCGTGCAGTGGTCGGCCTTCCCGGGGGACGACTTCCACGCCCGCAACCACGCCCGGCGCCGCCGCTACGCCTACGTCCTGCTCGAGTCGCCCGTGCGACCTGCCATGGAGGCTCAGGCCGTGGGCTGGGTGTTCCGCCCGCTGGCACTGCAGGCCATGCAAGATGCGGCAGCGCTGTTGATTGGCGAACACGACTTCAGTGCCTTTCGCGCCGCCGGCTGCCAGGCCCTGTCGCCGATCAAGACCTTGTCCGCCATCGACATCCGCCGCCGTGGCGCCTACTGGCGCTTCGACTTCGAGGCCAATGCCTTTCTCCACCACATGATCCGCAACCTGATGGGCGGACTGATTGCCGTGGGGCAGGGCAGCCGTCCCCCGGTTTGGATGGGCGAGGTTCTGGCCAGCCGCGACCGCACGGCGGCCGCGCCGACCTTCGCGCCGGATGGGCTCTACTTTCTGGGCCCGCAGTACGACGCCGAGCGCCAACTGCCCACCCACACCCCCGCGATGGACTGGTTGCCATGAACGCCCGAACCCGCATCAAGATCTGCGGCCTGAGAACGCCCGACACCGTGGATGCGGTGGTGCAAGCCGGTGCCGATGCGATTGGGTTTGTGTTTTACGCGCCCAGCGTGCGTGCCGTGACCTTGGCGCAGGCTGTGGCCTTGGCCGAACGCTTGCCGCCCTTCGTCACGCCCGTGGGCTTGTTCGTCAATGCGGCCGAGGCCGACATCGCGGCTGCACTGGAGGCCATCCCCGGCCTGCTGCTCCAGTTCCATGGCGACGAGTCGCCCGAGGCGTGCGAGCGGTGGCAGCGGCCCTACCTGCGGGCCGTGGCCGTCGGTCCCGACACCCAGTTGGTAGACTGCGCCGCTCGGTTCCCTCGGGCCCAGGCGCTGCTGTTGGACGCGCCGGTGGACGGCTACGGGGGCGGTGGAAAGGTATTCGATTGGTCACTGCTCGCACCAAACGCAACCCGTCCGGTCGTTTTGTCTGGTGGGTTGAATGCAGCCAACGTCGGCGATGGCATCCGGCAGGTGCGGCCTTGGGCCGTTGACGTCTCCTCGGGCGTCGAATCCTCCCGTGGGGTCAAAGACCCTGACCTGATCCACGCGTTTTGCGCCGCCGTTCGCGCCGCCGACGCCGCCCTCTGAAGGGACCTTTCCATGTTGCAGTACGACCAGCCCGACGCGCGCGGGCACTTTGGCCCGACCCCCTCGGGCACCAGCTACGGTGGCCGCTTTGTCGCCGAGACCTTGATGCATGCGCTCGACGAACTCGAGCAGGCCTACGCCAAGTACCAGCACGATGCCGAGTTCCAGGCCGAGTTCCGCAAGGAGTTGGCCCACTTCGTTGGTCGTCCCAGCCCGATTTACCACGCCGAACGACTGAGCCGTGAACTGGGCGGTGCGCAGATCTACCTCAAGCGCGAAGACCTGAACCACACGGGCGCGCACAAGGTCAACAACACGATCGGCCAGGTGCTGCTGGCACGCCGCATGGGCAAGCCGCGCATCATTGCCGAGACCGGCGCCGGCCAGCACGGCGTGGCCACCGCCACCGTGTGCGCGCGCTACGGCCTGGAGTGCGTGGTGTACATGGGCGCCGAGGACGTCAAGCGGCAGTCGCCCAACGTCTACCGCATGCAGTTGCTGGGCGCCACCGTCGTGCCCGTGGAAAGCGGCAGCAAGACCTTGAAGGACGCGCTCAACGAAGCGATGCGCGACTGGGTCACCAACGTCGAAAACACCTTCTACATCATTGGCACCGTGGCCGGGCCACACCCTTACCCCATGCTGGTGCGCGATTTCCAGCGCGTCATTGGCGACGAATGCCTGGTGCAGATGCCCGACATGGTCGGCCGCCAACCGGACGCCGTCATCGCCTGCGTCGGCGGCGGCAGCAACGCCATGGGCATCTTCTACCCCTACGTGCCGCACGAGGGGGTGCGTTTGATCGGCGTTGAAGCCGCCGGCCGCGGCATCGACACCGGCCACCACGCCGCCACGCTCAGCGCCGGCAGCCCGGGCGTGCTCCACGGCAACCGCACCTACCTGCTGCAAGACGAAGGCGGGCAGATCATCGAAACCCACTCCATCAGCGCTGGTCTGGATTACCCCGGCGTGGGCCCCGAGCACGCCTACTTGAAGGACATCGGCCGCGCCGAGTACGTGGGTGCCACCGACGCCGAGGCCTTGGACGCCTTCCACCGCCTGTGCCGCACCGAGGGCATCATCCCGGCGCTGGAAAGCAGCCACGCCTTGGCGCACGCGATGAAGATCGCGCCCTCGATGGCCAAGGACCAAGTGCTGCTGGTGAACCTCAGCGGCCGCGGCGACAAGGACATCGGCACCGTGGCCGACCTGTCGGGCAGCAGCTTCTACTGCCGGCCTTCCTGCCGTGGCGAAGAGGCCAAGGGCGTGACCTTCCTGCGGAGCGTGAAATGAGCCGCATCGCCACCACCTTGAGCGCGCTCAAGGCGCAAGGCCGCAAGGCGCTGATCCCCTACATCACCGCGGGCGATCCGCACCCGACCCTGACCGTGGACCTGATGCACGCCCTGGTGGCGGGCGGGGCCGACGTGATCGAACTGGGCGTGCCCTTCAGCGACCCCATGGCCGACGGCCCGGTGATCCAGCGCGCCGCCGAGCGCGCCTTGGTGCACAAGGTCCGCATGGTCGATGTGCTGGCCCTGGTTCAGGCCTTCCGCGCCACCAACACCCGCACGCCGGTCGTGCTGATGGGCTACGCGAACCCGATCGAGCGACTGGGCCTGCCGAGCTTTGCGCGCCAAGCCAAGGCCGCGGGCGTTGACGGGGTGCTGGTGGTGGATTACCCGCCAGAGGAAGCCGCGCCGTTCTCGCAGGCCATGAAGGCCGAAGGCTTGGACCCCATCTTTTTGTTGGCGCCCACCTCGTCCGACGAGCGCATCCGTCAGGTGGCGCAGTTGGCCAGCGGCTATGTCTATTACGTCAGCCTGCGCGGCGTGACGGGCGCCGGCCACCTGGACGTGGCCGCGGTGGCCGAGGTGTTCCCGCGCCTGCGGGCGCACCTGAGCCTTCCGATCGGCGTGGGCTTCGGCATCCGCGATGCGGCCAGCGCCCAGGCCGTGGCGCAAGTGGCCGACGCCGTGGTCATCGGTTCCGCCCTGGTTCAGTTGGTGGAGCGCGCCGGGCCGGATAATGCGGCGCTTGAGCTGCGCGAGTTCCTCGCCGGCATCCGCAAGGCCCTTGATGGCCAGGAGACCTGAACGATGAGTTGGCTCGACAAACTGCTGCCCCCCAAGATTCAGCACAGCGATCCCGCCGATCGCCGCCAAGTGCCGGAAGGCTTGTGGACCAAGTGCCCCAGCTGCGAAACCGTGCTCTACAAGGCGGACTTGGAGCAGAACCAAAACGTGTGCCCCAAGTGCAGCCACCACCACCGCATCGGGGCCCGTGCGCGCCTCAATGCGTTCTTGGACGGGGAAGGCCGCTACGAGGTCGGCCAAGAGGTGCTGCCCGTCGATGCCCTGAAATTCAAGGACAGCAAGAAGTACCCGCAGCGCCTGCAAGAAGCGCTGGAAGCTACCGGCGAAACCGACGCCCTCGTGGTGATGGGCGGCGCCGTGATGAGCGTGCCCGTGGTGGCGGCTTGCTTCGAGTTCGAGTTCATGGGCGGTTCCATGGGCTCGGTGGTCGGTGAGCGTTTCGCCCGCGGCGTGCAAACCGCCGTCGAGCAGAAGACGCCCTTCATCTGCTTCACCGCCACCGGCGGCGCCCGGATGCAAGAAGGCCTGCTGAGCCTGATGCAAATGGCCAAGTGCAACGCCGCCCTGGGCGCGTTGGCGCGCGCCAAGTTGCCCTACGTGAGCGTGCTGACCGACCCCACCATGGGCGGCGTGTCGGCCAGTTTCGCGTTCGTGGGTGACATCGTCATCGCCGAGCCCAAGGCCCTGATTGGCTTCGCCGGTCCCCGCGTGATCGAGAACACCGTCCGCGAGAAGCTGCCCCCGGGCTTCCAGCGCGCCGAGTTCCTGATGGAAAAGGGCGCGGTGGACCTGATCGTCGACCGCCGCGAACTGCGCGCCACCATCGCCAGCAGCTTGGCCATGCTGCAGCGCCAAAGCGCCGACGCGGTGGCCTGAGCGCCTGCGCCCCCAACCCACCAAGGCCAGGGTTCCCCTGGCCTTTTTTGCGCCATGAAAACTTTGTCCGATTGGCTCGCCCACTGCGAGCGCCTGCACCCCAAAACCATCGACATGGGCCTGTCTCGGGTCGAGCGCCTGCGCGATGCCTTGGGCCTTCGTTTCTCGGCCCCCGTGATCACCGTGGCTGGTACCAATGGCAAGGGCAGCACTTGCGCCATGCTGGAGAGCATCGCCCTGCAGGCGGGCTACCGCGTCGGCCTGTACATCAAGCCGCATTTCATGGACTTTGAAGAGCGCTGCCGCGTCGGGGGCCAGTCGGTGAGCGCCGAGTCGCTGTTGCCGCACTTCGAGGCGGTGGAGGCGGCACGGGGCGACCTGGCCTTGACCTACTTCGAGTTCACCACCTTGGCGATCTTGCGGCGCTTGGCGCACGAGCCCTTGGACCTGGTCATTCTCGAGGTGGGCTTGGGCGGGCGGCTGGACGCGGTCAATGCCTTCGACCCCGACGTGTCGGTGATCACCAGCATCGACCTGGACCACATGGAGTACCTCGGTCCGGACCGGGAAAGCATCGGACGGGAAAAGGCCGGCATCTTGCGGCCGGGCAAGCCAGCGGTCTGTTCCGACCCCCTGCCGCCGGCCAGCATCGCGACCGAAGCCGCCCGGGTGGGGGCCGACCTGCGGCTGTCGGGCCGGGATTTCGCGTTCGACGGCGACCGGCAGCAGTGGCGCTGGCAAGGTCGCACCAAGCGCTTCGCTGGCTTGGCCTACCCGGCACTGCGGGGCGCCAACCAATTGCTCAACGCGGCAGGGGTCTTGGCTGCGCTGGAGGCCCTGAGCGACCGCTTGCCAGTCAGCGCCCAAGCCGTTCGATCCGGGCTGGCCATGGTCGAGCTGCCCGGCCGCTTTCAGGTGCTGCCGGGGCAGCCGGCCGTGGTGCTGGACGTGGCCCACAACCCGCACGCGGTGGCCACCCTGGCGCAAAACTTGGACCAGATGGGTTTCTCGCCCCGAACGCATGCCGTGTTTGGGGCCATGGGCGACAAAGCCCTGGACGAGGTCATCGCCAAGATCGCGCCCTGGGTCGACCACTGGCACTTCTGCAACCTGCCCACGCCGCGCGCGGCATCGGCGGCCGACTTGTCCGCCCGTTTCGAGGCCTTGCGGCCCTCGCTCCAACTGACCCAGCAGGTTCAGGTCAGTCAGCATGCCGACCCCTGGCTGGCCCTGTGTGCTGCCAAGGCCCTGAGCGAGCCCGCCGATAGAATCGTGGTCTTCGGTTCGTTCTTCACGGTGGGGGGCGTCATGGCCGGGTTGCGCGGCGCCGCCGGAGGGGCCGCGACCAGCGCGGTGTGATTCCACGCCCCGCCCTCGAATCCCTCTTTCAGACTGTTCCCGATGGGCCTGTTGTCCTTTTTTCGGCGCGAGCCGGCGTCGTCGGCGCCCGGTGACTCTCCCAGCCCGCGAAAGCGGGGCGCCAAGGCGGCGCAAGCCGACCACGCCGAGCAGGTCCAGCTGCTGCGGCAGCGTGCGCGGCATCGCCTGATCGGTGCGGCGGTTTTGGTGGGCATCGGCATCGTCGCCTTCCCGCTGGTGTTCGAAACCCAGCCTCGCCCCGTTCCGATGGACTTGCCCATCGTGATCCCCAGCCAGGACGCGGCGCCTGCCCCCCGGACCAGCGCGGCGCCGGCCCTGCCAGCCAGCTTGCCGGAAGCGGCCCAAGCGCAGGTGGCCGAGCCGGTTGTGGAACCAGCGACGGCTGCCGAGGAGGTCACGAAGGGGCCTTCTACAGAACCCGAAGCCGCCGCCGCTGCGCCCGCCTCCCGTGCCTCGGCTGCGACGGCCAAGGCCGCAGCCGAGGCCCGCTTCGTCGTGCAAGTGGGCGCCTTCGCCGACAAGAAGTCGGCCCAAGAGGCCCGTCAACGCCTGGAACGCAAAGGCCTGAAGACCTACGCACAGGTCGCCCAAACCAAGGAAGGCGATCGCATTCGCGTGCGGCTCGGCCCATTCGCGACCAAGGCCGAGGCCGACAAGGCCGCGGCAGCGGCCCAGTCGGTGGGTTTGGCGGGCAAGGTCTTGACGCTATGAGCCCTGGGCAGGACATCCTGCTGACCTGGGCGGACCTCGCGCTGCTGGCCGTGGTGTTGGTGTCGGTGGGGGTTGGGGCCTGGCGTGGCTTGGTGTTCGAGGCCTTGTCGCTGGCCGCTTGGGTGGTCGCTTACATCGCGGCGCCTTGGTTGGCCCCGGTCGTGGCCGGGTGGCTGCCCGAGCGCAGCGCCGAAGCCGGATGGCAATCCCTGGCGGCGATCGTCTTGGCCTTCTTGTTGGTGCTGGTGCTGTGCGGCTTGGTGGCCCGACTGGTTCGCGTCCTGTTGCATGCCACGCCCCTGCAGGGGTTCGACCGCCTGCTGGGGGCCGGCTTCGGCTTGCTCCGTGGGGGGCTGCTTTGCCTGCTCGCCGCGGTGCTGGTCGGATTGACGCCCTTCAAAGAACATTCGGTGTGGAAGGACTCCCTTCTGCGCCCCTGGCTGGCCGCCACCCTTCAAGGGCTGGCACCGCTGCTACCGAACGATTTGCACCGCTTGGTGGCGCCAACCGCGCCCGCCGAGTCGCCAACGACCTGAGGAGACACGCCATGTGTGGCATCGTGGGGGCGCTGTCCCACCAACCCGTCAATCAACTGTTGTACGACGCGCTGCTGCTGCTGCAGCACCGTGGTCAAGATGCGGCCGGCATCGTGACCATGGACGGCACCAAGTGCTTCATGCACAAGGCCAAAGGCATGGTTCGCGACGTGTTTCGCACCCGGAACATGCGCGGCCTGCCCGGCAAGATCGGCCTGGGACAGGTCCGCTACCCCACGGCAGGCAACGCGCACAGTGAAGAAGAGGCCCAGCCCTTCTACGTCAACGCGCCCTTCGGCCTGGTCTTGGTGCACAACGGCAACCTGACGAACCCGAGCAGCCTGCGAGAGGAGTTGTTCGCGCTGGACCGGCGTCACATCAACACCGAGAGCGACACCGAGGTCCTGATCAACGTCGTTGCCCACGAGTTGGAATCCGTGGCCCGCGACCTGCCGCTCACGCACGACGCCATCTTCGAGGCGGTGCGCGCGGTGCACCGACGCCTGCGCGGCTCCTACGCCGTGATCGCCCTCATCGCCGGCCACGGCTTGCTGGCCTTCCGCGACCCCTATGGCATTCGGCCCTTGTGCTTCGGGCGCGGGCAGGACGGCGAGTGGATGGTGGCCAGCGAGAGTGTCACGCTCGAAGGAACGGGATTCAAACTGGAGCGCGACGTGGCGCCGGGCGAGGCCCTGTTCATCGACACCCAAGGGCAACTGCACACCCGCCAGTGCGCCGAAGCCCCGACCCTAAACCCTTGCATGTTCGAGTTCGTGTACCTGGCCCGGCCCGATTCGGTGATGGACGGCGTGTCGGTCTACCAAGCACGCCTGAACATGGGCGAGACCTTGGCACAGCGCGTGCTGTCGACCATCCCGCCGCAGGAAATCGACGTCGTCATCCCCATCCCGGAGAGCAGCCGCCCGTCGGCCATGCAACTGGCGCACCGCATCGGGCGTCCCTACCGCGAGGGCTTCGTCAAGAACCGCTACGTGGGTCGCACCTTCATCATGCCGGGGCAGGGCGTGCGCAAGAAGTCGGTGCGCCAAAAGCTCAACGCCATCGCGCAAGAGTTCAAGGGCCGCCGCGTGCTGCTGGTGGACGACTCGATCGTGCGCGGCACCACCTCGAAAGAGATCGTGGCCATGGCGCGCGAGGCTGGCGCTGTGAAGGTCTACATGGCCTCGGCCGCCCCGCCCGTTCGCTTCCCGAACGTGTACGGCATCGACATGCCCACCTCGGAGGAGTTGATCGCGCACGGCCGGACGAACGAGGAGATCCGGGCCTACATCGGCGCCGACGCCCTGATCTACCAAGACGTTGACGCCATGAAGCGCGTTGTGGCTGCCTTGCAGCCTGCGCTCAATGGGTTCGAAGCGTCTTGCTTCGATGGCTGCTACATCACGGGGGACATCGGCGACGGCGAGATTGCCGCGCTGCAAGCGCAACGTCCCAAGAGCCAAGACGATGAAGGGACCGACAGCGGCCGTTTGGCGCTGCAGTCGCAAAAGGAATGAGCCAGCGTCATCTGCCCGAAGGCCTGCACCGCGACACCCTGGCGGTGCGCGAGGGCCTGCCCGCGAGTCCTTGGGGCGAAAACAGTGAAGCCCTGCTGCTGACCAGCAGCTTCTGCCACCCCAACGCCGCGACCGCAGCGGCTCGGTTCGCGGGGGAAGAGGAGGGCTACGTCTACAGCCGCTTCTCCAACCCCACGGTCACGATGATGGAGCGTCGCTTGGCGGCGCTGGAAGGCGCCGAAGCGTGCATCGCCACCAGTTCCGGCATGGCCGCCATCTTGCTGCTTTGCATGGGGGTCTTGAAGGCGGGCGATCACGTCGTGTGCTCGCGCAGCGTGTTCGGATCGACCATCAAGCTCTTGCAGAGCGAGATGGGCAAGTTCGGCGTGGAGTCGACCTTCGTTTCGCAGACCGATGTGGCCGAGTGGCGAGCGGCCTTGCGGCCCACCACGCGCTTGCTGATGGCCGAATCGCCGACCAACCCCTTGACCGAAGTCTGCGACATCCGGGCCTTGGCCGACCTGGCCCACGGCGCAGGGGCCTTGCTCGCGGTGGACAACTGCTTCGCCACGCCGGCGTTACAACGCCCATTGAGCATGGGTGCCGATGTGGTGATCCACTCCGGCACCAAGTACCTCGATGGGCAGGGGCGCGTGATCGCCGGCGCCTTGTGCGCTTCCCAAGCCTTGATTGACAAGACCTTGACCCCGGTGCTTCGCAGCGCAGGCATGTCGTTGTCGCCCTTCAACGCTTGGGTCGTGTTGAAAGGGCTGGAGACCTTGGACATTCGCATGAAGGCGCAATGCGCCAACGCCCTGGCAGTCGCCCAGTGGCTGTTGGAGCAACCTGCGGTCCGCCGGGTGCATTACCCCGGGCTCGGCAACCATCCCCAACACGCGTTGGCCATGGTGCAGCAGTCGGGCTTGGGCGGTGCCGTGGTGTCCTTCGACGTGGGGGCTGGTCTTGACCCCGATGCCGACCGCGCACGCGCGTTCGCGGTCATCGACCGGACTCGGTACTTGTCGATCACCGCCAACTTGGGCGATACCAAGACCACCGTCACCCACCCGTCCAGCACGTCCCACGGGCGCCTGACCGAGCCGCAGCGACAGGCGGCTGGGATTGGCCAGGGGCTGATCCGCCTGGCCGTGGGCCTCGAACACATCGACGACCTCAAGGCCGAACTGGCCCAGATGCTCACCCCATGATTCGCACCCGCATTGCCCCGTCGCCGACGGGATTCCTTCACTTGGGCACGGCGCGCACCGCGCTTTACTCTTGGGCCTACGCGCGTCACCACGGTGGCCAGTTCGTGCTGCGCATCGAGGACACCGATGTGGCCCGCTCGACGCAGGACTCGGTCGATCAGATCCTCGCTTCGATGCATTGGTTGGGCCTGGACTACGACGAGGGGCCGGTCTACCAAATGCAGCGCCTCGAGCGCTACCAGGCGGTGGCGGAGCAGTTGATCGCGGAGGGCAAGGCCTACCGCTGCTACGCAACGCCGGAAGAACTGGAGGCCATGAAGGCCGGGCAAGAGGCGCGCGGAGAGAAGCGGCGGTACGACGGCCGCTGGCGCCCGGAGCCTGGCAAGGTGCTGCCCTCGCCGCCTGCTGGCGTGTCGCCGGTGGTGCGTTTCAAGAACCCCCTGGACGGGGAGGTCGTTTGGCAGGACCTGGTGAAGGGCGAGATCCGGATTGGGAACCGCGAGATCGACGACTTGATCTTGGTGCGACCCGACGGCGTGCCCACCTACAACTTCGCCGTGGTGGTGGACGACTGGGACATGAAGATCAGCCATGTGTTCCGCGGCGACGAGCACATCAACAACACGCCCTGGCAAATCAACCTGTTCAATGCCCTGGGCGCGCCGCTGCCGCAGTTCGGCCACATGCCAGTGATCCTGGGCGACGACGGGCAAAAGCTGTCCAAGCGCCGGGGGGCGGTCAGCGTGACGGCCTACGAAGAGGCGGGGTACTTGCCCGAGGCCATGCTGAACTACCTGGCCCGCTTGGGTTGGAGCCATGGGAACGACGAGATCTTCGGTCGGGACCAATTGGTGGCTTGGTTCGATGGCACCCACTTGAGCAAGAGCCCGGCCCAGTGGGACCCGGCGAAGCTGGAGTGGGTCAACGCGCAGTACCTCAAGGCCGCCACCGGCGAGCGCTTGGCGGCCCTGGTGTTGCCTCGCCTCGCCGCGCGGGGCTTGGAAGTGCCCAGCGAGGCGCCTGTGGCGGCGCAATGCGACCTGTTCAAGGAGCGCTGCAGCACGCTGGAGCAACTGGCCGATTGGTTGGCGGCTTACTACGGTGACGTGCAGGTGCCCGAGGCCGAGCGTGCCCAGCACCTGACGGAGGCGGTGCGCCCTGCGGTGCATGCCTTGGCCGCAGCGTTGAAAGAGGCTGAATGGACGCCCGCCGGCGTCTCGGCGGCGTTCAAATCGGTGCTTGCCGCCCATGGGCTGAAGATGCCGCAGTTGGCCATTCCCGTGCGAGTGGCGGCTTTCGGGAGGTCCCAGACGCCCGCGATCGACCAATGCTTGGCACTGTTCAATCAAAAAATTTTGATGGAACGCTTGCAATCTGTTTGAGATTCGCGCTATAGTCTCTTTCTCGCTTGAACAGCGCGACGCCTAAAGCGAAACGCAGCAGCAACGACAGTTGATGATGCGGTTCACCAAGGGGGTATAGCTCAGCTGGGAGAGCGCTTGCATGGCATGCAAGAGGTCAGCGGTTCGATCCCGCTTACCTCCACCAATTTTCTGGTGGCGCGCAGTTCAAGGTTGAAGGATTTGTCCCCTTCGTCTAGAGGCCTAGGACACGACCCTTTCACGGTTGTAACAGGGGTTCGAATCCCCTAGGGGACGCCAAAAATTAGATTGGTCTGGCAGCACCGGCAACGCAAGTTGCGAACGCAGCCCCGACGCGGAGTGGTAGTTCAGTCGGTTAGAATACCGGCCTGTCACGCCGGGGGTCGCGGGTTCGAGTCCCGTCCACTCCGCCAAAGTTTGAAAGGGCCTGCTCAACGAGCAGGCCCTTTTTCTTTGTTCCGCCGAAGCCACTCGGCCGTCAAGGAATCTCGACGCCAACCCGTGACGCCGAGTTGTGCCAATCAGCCGTTCAAGGCGCCGCGCACCAAACCAACCGCGAGGCCTTCTAGGCTGAAACCCTCGTGCGGCACCCGAATCGGTTGAAAGTCGGGGTTCTCGGGCAGGAGCCAGGCCTCATCGCCCTGGCGTTGCCATCGTTTCACCGTCACCTCGTCGCCGAGGCGAGCCACCACGATTTGCCCATTGCGGGCCTCGCTCGTGCGCTTCACGGCCAGCAAATCGCCGTCCAGGATGCCCGCGTCCCGCATGGACAGGCCTCGCACGCGAAGCAGGTAGTCCGGTTGGGCGCTGAACAGGCTGGGACTCACGGCGTACTGCTGCTCGACATGCTCCTGCGCCAAGATGGGCGAACCAGCTGCGACGCGGCCGATGAGGGGCAGGGTCAGTTGGGCCAAACTGGGTATCGGCAGGTCCAGTTGGTCGGCGTGAGCAGGCTTGCGGCGCATCGCACGCAGGGTGTCTGCCTTGAGGCGGATGCCTCGCGATGTGCCGCTCACCAGTTCGATGACGCCTTTGCGGGCCAGGGCCTGCAGGTGCTCCTCGGCTGCGTTGGGGGACTTGAAGCCCAGGGTTTGCGCAATTTCGGCGCGCGTGGGTGGCGTTCCGGTGCGTTCGATCGAGCGGCGAACCAAGTCGAAAATCTGCTGCTGGCGGGGGGTCAAGCTGGGGTTCACGCGTTACGCTCCTGACGAACTGGATGGACATCCAGATACTGCATTTTTATACAGGATAAAGCACATGCCAAGCACGGTGACAAAGGTTTTGATCGTTGGGACCGGGGGCACCATCGCTGGGCGCGCGGACAGCAGCACCGACCATGTGGGCTACACCGCCGGCAGCGTGGGCATTGGAGAGTTGCTCGACGGCGTGCCGCCATTGCGGGCTTTGCCTCTGGCCTTTGAGCAATTGGCTCAACTCGACAGCAAAGACATGGACTTCGGCACCTGGCAGCGGTTGGCGCTGCGGGTGCAGGCCGCGATGGACGACCCGGGCATCGCTGGCGTGGTGATCACGCATGGCACCGACACGCTCGAAGAGACCGCTTGCCTGCTGCACCACGTCCTCCAGGGCAACAAGCCGGTGGTCCTGACGGCGGCCATGCGACCTGCCAGCAGCTTGAGTCCTGACGGCCCCCAGAATTTGATGGATGCAGTGACCCTCGCCCACACGCCGGGGGTGTCGGGCGTGCTCGTGTGCTTCGCGGGCCGCGTGCACCGGGGCGACCGGGTTCGCAAGGTCCACAGTTACCAGGTCGATGCCTTCGAGTCGCCCGATGGCGTGGTGGCAGTGCTCGAGGACGGCGTTGTGCGGGCCTTGCAAGCTTGGCCCTTGCCGCTGGGCTGGGGAGTCCATCGATTGCCGGCGTTCCCGGAGGCTTGGCCGCGTGTGGCCGTGGTTTGCAACGCAGCCGGGGAAGACGGGGCGGCGGTGGCCTTGTGGGAGGCCTTGGCCCGCCAGGAAGGTCGACCTCTCGGCCTGGTGGCCGCTGGGACGGGCAATGGCACCCTGAGTCGCGCCTTGGAACTGGCCTTGCTGGAGGCACAGGCGCGAGGGGTCGCGGTGCTGCGGGCCACGCGGTGCGCGGCCGGGCCGGTGGTGGGCGGGGGGGGATTGCCCAACGCTGGGGCCATGAGCTGGCCCCAAGCGCGCGTCGCCTTGTTGTTGCAGTTGTTGGCTTGACGACGCGGGTGCAAGACGGCGGCTGACCTACCATCCGCGCCACTTTGAAAGACACACACTCCCTGGCCGCGCCGCGGCCTTTGCGCATCGCCCACCTGCTGTGGCCTGCCTGTTGGGTCCTCGCGTTCGCGGCAGCGATCACGCTCCTCCAGCGGCACCCTCCTGCGGCGGGATCCCTCGCCGAACTGTGGCAGCGCCTGGCCGAGACCGGCGCTTGGCTCGCCGGCGTTTGGCTGAGCATCCGGCTGATGGATGTGGTGGTGTGGGACCGCTGGGTGCCCCAATGGCTCGGCGTCCGCACGCCCGGGCTGCTGCGCCAGTTCGTTGCGGTCTTGCTCTTCGTGCTGACCCTGGCCGTGGTGCTCAGTCGCACTTGGGGTTTGGCGGTGTCGGCGGTGCTGGCCACGACCGGTGTCTTGGGCATCGTGCTCGGGTTGGCCCTGCGCAACATCCTGGCCGACTTCTTTTCAGGGATCGCGCTCAACATCGAGAAGCCGTTCGACCTCGGTGACTTCATCTTGTTGCGGGTGCGGAGTCAGCGCGATCCCTTTGCCGGCACGGTGCGCGAGATCAATTGGCGCAGCACGCGACTGCTGACCCCTGAAGACAACTTGGTCAGCGTGCCCAACAGCGTGGTCGCCGGCTCCATCGTGGAGAACCTGTCCTACCCTTCGCCGGTCAGCGAGCAGGAGCAAGACATCACCCTGGATTGGGACGTCCCCTTGGGCCGAGCCGAACGGGTGTTGACGGCGGCAGCCACCGAAGCTTGGGCCTTGGGCGCCACGGCGGGCGAAAAGCCGCCCAAGCTGCGCATGTGGCGCATGGACGGCCAAGGGGTGGCATGGCGGGTGGTTTACTTGCTGGATCCGCGCTTGCGGGGCAAGGGGGCCGCCCGACACACCCTGTTGGCGTGCATGCACCGGCACTTGCGCGTGGTGGGCCTGAGGCCGGCGGTGCCGCCAGCGGTTCCTGGGATGGCCGCAGCGGGCTCCGGCTCCAACCTGCGAGAACACGAGCGTGCCGACCATCGTGCGCTCGTCTTGGGTGAGGTGCCTTTGCTGCGTTCCTTGTCCGCGTCCGAGCGAGAGCGCTTGGCCGACGGCCTCGTCGTTCGCAATTTGGCGGGTGACGCGATCGCGGTTCGAGCGGGAGAACCGGGTGAGTCGATGTTCGTGGTCGCGGAGGGCACCCTGGATGTGCGCTTGGGGGGCGACGCCGATGCCCCCCGGGTCAATGTGTTGGGCCCGGGCTCGGTGTTCGGGGAAATGGGCTTGTTCACTGGGGATCCTCGCAGCGCCACCGTGCGAACTTTGTGTCCTGCGGTGCTCTACGAGATCGATCGGCAGTTGTTGCTGCCCCTGATGGCCCAGCGGGCCAGCATGGTGGACGAACTCAGCGAGGCGGTGGCGCAGTACCAAGCCCGTGATCAGCGGACCTTGATGCAGGCGCTGTCGGACGACACGGCTGCGCCTGCCGCCCCAGGGGTCGTGCGCCAACTCACGGCGCGGCTGCGGGCTTGGTTGGCCGGCGCCGAGGGCCATTGATTCCCAAAAAGGGCGGCCCCGTGGGGGGCCGCCTTGATGCTTGAGCTTGCTGCCCTCAGGCGATCGTCAAAGTGACGTCGATGTTGCCGCGCGTGGCGTTCGAGTAGGGGCACACCTGGTGCGCCGCTGCCACCAACTGCTCGGCCACGGCGCGGTCCATGCCCGGCAGGTGGATCGTCATGGCCACTTGGATGCCGAAGCCAGCCGGGATGGGGCCGATGCCCACGGTGCTGTCGATCGACACGTCGGCAGGCACGGCGATCTTCATCTTGCCGCCGACGGCCTTCATGGCGCCGATGAAGCAAGCGGCGTAGCCCACGGCGAACAACTGCTCGGGGTTCGTGCCGTCGCCGCCAGCGCCACCGAGTTCTTTGGGCGTGCTGAGTTTGACGTTCAAGGCGCCGTCGCTGCTGCTGCCGGTGCCTTCGCGGCCTCCAGTGGCTTTGCCGTGGGCGGTGTAGAGGACTTTGTCGAGGGCCATGGGTTTCCTTTCAGTGGTTGCCGGCGGAGACGACGGCGGGGAGGGGCGCTTGGGTCAATTGCTGGCGCAACTGGTGCAAGCGCTGGGTGAGGGACTGCAGTTCTTCCAAAGAGCATGCGGTGGCGCAGGCCAGGGTCCTGGGAATGTGGGCGGCGTCGGCACGAAGGCCTTGACCGCGGTCGGTGAGGCGCACGATGACACGGCGTTCGTCCGACCGGTCGCGATCGCGGGTGATCCACCCGGCTTGTTCCATGCGCTTGAGCAGGGGCGTGAGCGTCCCCGAGTCCAGGGCCAGTTGCTCGCCGACGGCGCTCACGCTTTGCGCGTCTTGCGCCCATAGCACCAGCAACACCAAGTATTGGGGGTAGGTCAGGCCAAGCGGGCTGAGCAGGGGCTTGTACAGCTTGGTCATGGCCAAGGAACTGGCGTACAGCGCGAAGCACAGTTGCCGGTCCAAGTGCAACCACTCGGCTTGGCCGTGATCGGGGGCCTTGACGCTGCGGTGTTGGGTCATGGGCAGAAGTCTAGATGTCAATTAAATTGCGAGCAATTGAAATGCTGCAATCACCCCGATGGGATTGGGGGCAATCGCTGGGCGCGCCGAGCGGCGCCCGGCGTGGGCTCAAAGGCCCGCGGCCGCCGTCATGGCTTCGATTTGCTCGCTGGCCTCCAGCCAGCGCATCTCCAGCGCGTCCACTTCGTCGGCAATCGCCTTGAGCCGACGGCCACTGTCGGCGATGGCCGTCGCCGCTTGGGTGCCGGTGGCCAAGGCCGCTTCCAATCGGGCGCGCTCCGCCCCCAACTCGCCCAGCTTTCGGTCGATGCCGTCGATCTCGCGCCGCAAAGGCTTGGTCTGTTCGGCCAAGCGAGCCCGTGCCTGCGACGCGGCCTTGCGGTCTTCGCGAGCCATGGTCGGCGCCGCCGCTGGCGGCGCCATCGGGGCGCTGGATGGCGCGGCCGCGGCGGCCTTCAAGGCCCGGGCCGCCTCCTTGGCGCTGTCCGCCAGCCAGCGCTGGTAGTCGTCCAGGTCGCCGTCGAAGGGCGCAACGCCGCCTTGGCTCACCAGCCAGAACTCGTCGCACACCTCGCGCAAAAGCGCGCGGTCGTGGCTGACGAGCAGTACCGTGCCTTCGAACTCGTTGAGGGCCAGGGACAGGGCCTCACGGGTTTGCAGGTCCAGGTGGTTGGTCGGTTCGTCCAAGAGCAGCAGGTTCGGCCGCTGCCAAACGAGCATGGCCAGCACCAAGCGGGCCTTTTCGCCCCCGGAGAGGCTGCCCACCGACTGGTTCACCATGTCGCCCGTGAAGCGGAACTGCCCCAGGAAATCTCGCAGTTCTTGCTCGCGCGCCTGTGGGCTGACGGCCTTGGCCAAACGAACCATGTGCGCCAGCGGCCCCTCGTCGGGGCGCAGCACGTCCAGTTCCTGTTGCGCGAAATAGCCGATGGTCAGTCCCTTGCCCTCGGTCATCCGCCCGTCCAGAACGGGCAACTCTCGGGCGATGGTTTTGACGAGCGTCGACTTGCCTTGTCCGTTGGCGCCGAGGATGCCGATCCGTTGGCCGGCCAACACCGTGCGGTTCACGCCGCGCACGATCGTGGTGCTGCCGTAGCCACACGCCATTTCGTCAAACGCCAGCATCGGGTTGGGCAGGTTGGTGGGCTCGCGGAATTCGAAGGAGAAGTCCGACGCGGCCAAGATGGGCGCCAGTTTCTCCATGCGTTCGAGCGCTTTCACGCGACTCTGGGCCTGCTTGGCCTTGGTGGCCTTGGCCTTGAATCGGTCGATGAAGTGCTGCAGGTGGGCGATTCGGTCCTGTTGCTTCTCGTACGCCGCCTGTTGTTGTTCCAGGCGCTCGGCGCGCATCGACTCGAAGGCGGTGTAGTTGCCCCCGTAGCGGGTGAGCTGCGCGCGATCCAAGTGCAAGGTCACACGGGTGATGGCATCCAGGAACTCGCGATCGTGGCTGATCACGAGGAGGGTGCCTGGGTAGCGGGCCAGCCACCCTTCCAGCCACACCAAGGCATCCAGGTCCAGGTGGTTGGTGGGTTCGTCCAGCAGCATCAGCTCGGCCGGGTTGATCAGCGTGCGGGCCAACTGCAAGCGCATGCGCCAACCGCCGGAGAAGCTGTTCACCGGGGCGTCCAACTGGGTGCTCTGAAAGCCCAAACCCAGCAAGAGCGATTGGGCGCGCGCCCGGGCGTCAAAAGCCCCAGCGTCTTGCAGCATCGCGTGGGCCTCGGCCATGCGCAGCCCATCGTGGCTGGCTTCGGCTTCGGCAAGCGCGTGGCGGGCGCGAAGCAAGGTCAGGTCGCCCTCCAAGACGAACTCGGTGGCGCCTTGCTCGGTCTCTGGCAGGTTTTGAGCGACCTCGGACAAGCGCCAGGTGGGCGGCATCTCCACCTCGCCCTTGTCGGCCTGCAGCCTTCCGGCCAGCAGCGAGAACAAACTGGACTTGCCCGCTCCGTTGGCGCCCACCAGGCCAATGCGCTCGCCCGGCTGCAGCGTGACATTGGCGTCGACCAGCACCTCTTTGACGCCGCGGCGCAGCGTCACCCCCACCAAACGGATCATGCGAGCAAGGCCTCGCGCGTCAGCAGCAGCACCTGGTCGGCGCCTGCGCTGGTTTCCAACCACACCGCCTCCAAGTGGGGGAAGGCAGCCTCGAAATGCGCGCGTTCGTGGCCGATTTCCAGCACCAGCACGCCGCGGTCGTTCAGGCGACGGGGGGCCTCGGCCAGCAAGCGGCGGACGAAGTCCATGCCGTCGGTGCCGCCGGCCAGGGCCAGCGCGGGCTCGGCGCGGAACTCGGGCGGCAAGCTGGCCATGGACGAGGCGTTGACGTAGGGGGGATTGCAGAGGATCAAGTCGAAACCGCCGTCGCTGGCCGCCAAGCCGTCGCCCTGCAGCAGCTGGATGCGTTCGTTCAGGCCGTGGCGCTCCACGTTGCGGCGAGCCACGGCCAGCGCATCCTCACTCAGGTCGGTGCCCACCACCCGCAACTCGGGCCAGGCCATGGCCGCCAGCACGGCCAGGGAACCGTTGCCCGTGCACAAGTCGAGCACGCGCTGGGTGTGCTCGCCCAGCCACGGGTCGATGCTGGCGTCGGCAATCAGTTCGGCGATGAAGCTGCGCGGCACGATGCTGCGCGCGTCGATGTGAAAGGGCACGCCTTGCAGCCAGGCTTCGCCCGTCAGGTAGGCCGCCGGTTGCCGGGTGCGAATCCGGGTGTCGATCAAGGCGTCCACCGCAGCCTGCTCGTCGGGGGTCACGGGCCGATCGGCCTCGTCGTCCAGCGCGTCCACCGGCAGTTGCAAGCGCCACAGCACCAGCCAGGCGGCTTCGTCGAACGCGTTGGTGGTGCCTTGTCCAAAGGCGACGCCGGCGGCGTCCAAGCGGGTGGCAGCGGCATCCACCGCTTGCATCAGGGTCAGAGCCATCGGGGCACGCCGCTCATTCCGGCGTCATTTCCAGGGTGATTTCGGTGAACGTGGCCTGGTCGGGGGGGGCGTCTTCGGTTTGCACCGGGGCGCGATCGATGGGCGCATTGGTGTTCTGCAGGCGCCACAGCAGGTTGGTGGGCGAGTCGGCGAACGCCAAGCCTTCTTCGCGGGTGATGACGCCCGACTCGATCAACTGGGCAAAGTGCTCCTCGAAGGTCTGCGAGCCTTCGGCCATGGACTTCTCCATGGCCTCTTTGACGCCGTTGAAATCGCCTTGCTCGATCAACTCGCTGATGAGCTTGCTGTTCAGCAGAACTTCCACCACCGGCACGCGACCGCCGGTTTGGGCCCGAACCAAGCGCTGGCTGATGATGGCCTTCAAACCTGCCGACAAGTCGCCCAGCAGGGCAGGGCGCGCTTCCGGCGGGTAGAACGACAAGATGCGGTTCAGCGCATGCGTGCTGTTGTTGCCGTGCAAGGTGGCCAGCACCAAGTGACCCGAGAGCGCGTACGAGATCGCGGCCGTCATGGTCTCCTTGTCGCGAATCTCCCCGATGAGGATGGCGTCTGGCGCCTGCCGCAAGGCGTTCTTGAGGGCGACTTGCAAGGTGGCGGTGTCGCGGCCGACCTCGCGCTGGTTGACCACCGACTTCTTGTTCTGGAACAGGTACTCGATCGGGTCCTCGATGGTGAGGATGTGGCCCGACATGGTCTTGTTGCGCTTCTCCAGCATGGCCGCCAGGGTCGTGCTTTTGCCGGTGCCGGTGGCGCCCACCATCAGCACCAGGCCGCGCTTTTCCAGCACCAGGTCGCCCAAGATGCTCGGGAGCTTGAGGTCGCTGAGCTCGGGAATGATGTGCGCGATGTGGCGAAACACCGCCGCGATCGAACCGCGCTGGCGAAAGCCGCTCAGGCGAAAGCTGCCGACCTTCGGGATGCTGATGGCGAGGTTCAACTCGCCGTGTTCGTCCAACTCGGCCAGCTCTTTCGGCGACAGCACCTCGGCCACCAATTGCCGGGGCTGCGTGGGGCTGAGGGCTTGGTCGGACAGCTGAACGACCTGGCCGTTGAGCTTGATGAGCACGGGGCTGTTGGCCGACAGGTAGCAGTCCGAGGCACCCTTTTCGGCCATCAGCCGAAGGATGCGGTCCATGTTCCCAGTGCTCATCGTTCCTCCTTCAAGCGCGCAGCAACTCGTTGATCGAGGTCTTGGCGCGGGTTTGGGCGTCGACCTTCTTGACGATGATCGCAGCGTACAGGTTGTAGCGACCGCCATCGCGCGGCAGGCTGCCGCTGATGACCACCGAGCCGGCGGGCACGCGGCCGTAGGTGATCTCGCCGGTTTCCCGGTCGAAGATCGGCGTGCTTTGGCCGATGTACACGCCCATCGAGATGACGGAGTGTTCTTCGACGATCACGCCCTCCACGACTTCAGAGCGGGCCCCGATGAAGCAGTGGTCTTCGATGATGGTGGGGTTGGCCTGCAGGGGCTCCAGCACCCCGCCGATGCCCACGCCGCCGCTCAGGTGCACGTTCTTGCCGATTTGCGCGCAGCTGCCCACGGTGGCCCAGGTGTCGACCATGGCGCCTTCGTCGACAAAGGCGCCGATGTTCACGTACGAGGGCATCAGCACCACGTTCTTGGCCACGAAGCTGCCACGGCGGGCGACGGCCGGCGGTACCACGCGCACGCCACTGGCGGCGAACTGCTCGGCGCTCCAGCCTTCGAACTTGGTGGGCACCTTGTCGTAGAAGCTCATCGGGCCGCTGCCCTGGGGCACGTTGTCGTTCAAGCGGAAGCTGAGCAACACGGCCTTCTTGATCCACTGGTGAACCGTCCACTGGCCCACGCCCTCGCGGCTGGCCACGCGCAGGCGGCCGGCGTCGAGTTCGCCCAACACGTGGTTCACGGCGTCGCGCACGTCGGCCGGGGCGCTCTTCGGGCTGAACTCGGTGCGCCGTTCCCAGGCGGCTTCGAGGAGGGATTGCAGTTCGACGGTCATGCGGGACTCAACAATTGGTTGCGGATGCGCTGCGCGGCTTCCACGCAGTCGGCCAGTTCGGCCACCAGGGCCAGCCGCACGCGGCCGCGTCCTGGGTTCACGCCTTGGGCTTCCCGGGCCAGCAGGCTGCCGGGCAAGACGTGAACGTTGCATTGTGCGAGCAGGGCCTTCGCGAAGGCGAGGTCGCAGCCCCCCTCCACGTGGGAAGGCACGCCAGCCCACAGGTAGAAGCCCGCATCCGGGGCTTGCACGTCCAGCACGTCGTGCAGCAAGGGCAGCACGGCCTGGAACTTGGCTTGGTACAGCGCCCGATTGGCGGCCACGTGGGCTTCGTCGTTCCAGGCGGCGACGCTGGCGGCTTGCACCGCCGGCCCCATGGCGCTGCCGTGGTACGTCCGGTAGAGCAGGAAGGCCTTGATCAGCGCCGCGTCGCCCGCGACGAAACCCGAGCGCAGGCCCGGCACGCTGCTGCGCTTGGACAGGCTGGTGAAGCTGATCAGGTTCTTGAAGTCGCTTCGGCCCAGGGCCTGGGCCGCTTGCAGGCTGCCCAATGGGGGCTCGTCCTCGAGGTAGATCTCGGAGTAGCACTCATCGGCGGCGATGACAAAGCCGTGCCGGTCGCTCAAGGCGAACAAGCGCTCCCATTCGGCCAGGGGCATCACCGCGCCGCTGGGGTTGCCCGGCGTGCACACGTACAGCAGCTGCGTGCGCGCCCAGGTGGCGTCGTCGATGGACGTCCAGTCGACCGCGAAGTTGCGTGCCGGGTCGCTGTTGGCGAAGGCGACCTGCGCCCCGGCCAGCAGGGCCGCACCCTCGTAGATTTGGTAGAACGGGTTGGGGCACACGACGGTGGCGCCGGCTTGGCTGGCGTCCATCACCGTTTGCGCGATGGCGAACAGCGCCTCGCGCGAGCCGTTCACGGGCAGCAGCTGTGTGGCCGCGTTCAAGGCCACCCCGTAGCGCCGGTGCACCCAGGCCGCAATGGCCTGCCGCAGCGGCTCACCGCCGGCGGTGGCCGGGTAGTTCGACAAGCCGCCCAGGTTGTTGCGCAGCGCCGCCAGCACTTCGGGCGGTGCGTCGTGGCGCGGTTCGCCCATGCCCAGGCTGATGGCGCGCAGGCCCGCCGGCGGCTGGATGCCCGCCAGCTCGGCCTTCAGGCGCTCGAAGGGGTAGGGCTGGAGGAGGGCGAGGCGGGGGTTCATCCGCCGGCCAGCAAGCCCGATTCCATCGGGAAGGCGGGGAACTCGACCGGCGTGGCCGGCTTCCAGCCCTTTTTGCGGTGCTCGGCCACGATGTTCGTGTAGATGCCGCCGCGCACGTACCAGCGGGCCTTGATGCGGGCGAAGCGCGGGTTGGTCACCTTGACGATGTCGTCCAGGATCTTGTTCGTCACGGCCTCGTGGAACGCGCCCTCGTCGCGGTAGCTCCACATGTACATCTTCAAGCTCTTGAGCTCGACGCACCACTCGTCGGCCACCATCTCGATGGTGAAGTGGGCGAAGTCCGGCTGGCCGGTCAGCGGGCAGTGGCAGGTGAACTCGGGCACCTGGAACTGCAGCAGGTAATCGCGTTGAGGCGCCGGGTTCGGGAACACCTGCAGCTCTTTGCTCGGCTTGCTGGGCGGGTTGGTGGGCTTCTGGCGCTGGCTGGCCGGGGGGGTCTTCTTCTTGGTGGTGGCCATGGCGGCGGGGGCGTTCGGGAGGGGGCGCGATGCTATCATCCGCGCCCCATTTCAAGCCCGTTTTCATAGAGAGAACGGGCTTTGTTTCGACCGGCAGCCATGCGCCTGAATTCGATCAAGCTCTCGGGCTTCAAGTCCTTCGCCGACGCCACGGTGTTCCAGTTGCCGGGGCAGCGCGTGGGCGTGGTCGGGCCCAACGGCTGCGGCAAGTCCAACATCATGGACGCCGTGCGCTGGGTACTGGGCGAGAGCAAGGCCAGCGAGTTGCGCGGCGAGTCCATGCAGGACGTGATCTTCAACGGCTCGAGCACGCGCAAGCCGGCCAGCCGCGCCAGCGTGGAGTTGGTGTTCGACAACAGCCTGGCCCGCGCCGGCGGCGCCTGGAACCAGTTCAGCGAGATTGCCGTCAAGCGCGTGCTGACCCGCGAGGGCAACAGCAGTTACTACATCAACAACCAGGTGGTGCGGCGCAAGGACGTGCAAGACGTCTTTCTGGGCACGGGCCTGGGGCCGCGGGCCTACGCCATCATCGGCCAGGGCACCATCAGCCGCATCATCGAAAGCAAGCCCGAAGAGCTGCGCTTGTTTTTGGAGGAGGCCGCCGGGGTCTCCAAGTACAAAGAGCGCCGTCGCGAGACGGAAAACCGCCTCAAGGACACGCGCGAGAACCTGACGCGTGTCGAGGACATTCAGCGCGAGCTGGACGGTCAGTTGGAGCGACTCGAGCGCCAGGCCGAGGTGGCCGGGCAGTACCGAACCCTCCAAGCGCTGGGTGAAAAACGGCTGCACCAGCTTTGGTTCCTGAAGAGCCGGGATTCCGCCAAGGAGCTGGCCCGGGTGCAAGCCGCGGGCCGCGAGGCCTTGAACGCGCTGGAAGCCCAAACCGCCCAGCTGCGCCACACCGAGGCCGAATTGGAGGCGGTGCGTGCCGAGCACTACCAAGCCGGTGATGCGCTGCACGCGGAGCAGGGGGCCTTCGCGCAAGCGCAGCTGGCTGTGAGCCGCCTCGAGGAGCGGATCCGCTATGTGATCGACAGCCGCCAGCGCGCCCAAGCGCGGCGCGACGAGATCAAGGCGCAGCAAGCGCTGTGGGCCGACCGTGGCCTGCAGGCGCAGGTCGAGTTGGAGCGGCTGGCCGAGCAAATGGCGCTGGGCGAGGAAGAGACGGGGCTGTTGGCGGCACAGGCGGAAGAGCAGGCCGCCCGCTTGCCCGAGTTCGAAGACGCCCTGCGCGCGGCACAGGCCAAGGCCAATGGCCAGCGCCAGGCCGTGGGACAGGTTCAGCAACAGATTCAAGTGCTGGCCGCCGAGAGCCGCGCGCTGGACGAACAAGCCCGCGGCTTGCGCCAGCGCCGGGAACGGCTGGACGCGCAGAAGGCCAGCCTCAACCTGCCCGACTTGAGCGCGGTGGACGCCTTGCGCGAGCGCTCGGCAGAGGCCGACGCGATCTTCGAAGACGCGCAGGGGCGTCTGACCGACTTGGCCGAGCGCGAGCCCGAGTTGGAGGCCGAGCGCCGTCGACTCGCCGAGGCGGCCCAGGGGGAGGGCGCCAAGCTGGCACAGCTGAGCGCGCGCCTGGATGCGCTGCGCGCGCTGCAAGAGAAGGTGCAAACCGAAGGCAAGCTGGGCCCCTGGTTGGCCGAGCAGGGCCTGGGCAATTTGCAGGGCCTGTGGAAGCGCCTGCACATCGAAGCTGGGTGGGAGAACGCGCTGGAGGCTTGCCTGCGCGAGCGCCTCGGGGCCTTGGAGGTCAGCCGCCTGGATTTGGTCCGCGCCTTCGAGCACAACGCGCCGCCCACGCGTTTGGCCTTCTACTCGGTCAGCGAAGGCGCGCCCACGGCTACGCCCACGCACCACAGCCTGCCCGAACTTGCGAGCCTGCTGAGGGTCGATGCGCCAGGCCTGAAGGCCCTGCTGGCCGATTGGCTGGACGGCGTGTACACGGCCCCCGACCTGACGCAGGCCATGGCGCAGCGCGCCCAGTTGCAGCACGGGGAGCTGATCGTGACCCGCGCCGGGCATGCCGTGACGCGGCACGCGGTCAGCTTCTACGCGCCGGACAGCGAGCAGGCAGGCTTGCTCGCCCGGGCGCAAGAGATCGAGAACCTGGAGCGCGAGAAGCGCGCCCAAGAGCTGTTGGTCGACGAAGCCCGCGCCCAGGCCGGACGCGCCGACCAAGCGCATGCCCAGGTGGCCGCCCAGTTGGCGCAAGCCCGTCGCGAGGCCGAGCAGGTGCGCGGTCAAGCGCACCAGCTGCAGGTGGAGCTGCTCCGGGCCACGCAGTTGCTGGACGCGGCCAACGCCCAGGCCACGCGGCTGCGGGAAGAACTGGCCGAGTTGGACGCGCAGGAAGAACAGCTGCTGGAGCGCCGTGCCACGGGCGAGGCGCGGTTCGAGGAACTCGACATCCAACTGGCCGAGACCCAGCAAGCGCACGCCGACCTCGAGGAGGCCGTGATCCAGGCCGAGCGGCAGTTGGCCGACGCGCGCGACACCCAGCGCACCTTGGAGCGCCGCGCTCAGGAGGCACAGTTCGGGGCCCGGGCCCTGATGGCCCGTCAGGCCGAATTGCAGCGCGGGCTGGTGACGGCCCAGCAAGAGGCCCGTGGGGGCGACGACGCCCTGGCCCGCCTGGACCAAGAGCTGGCCGAGCTGGACGACAGCGCCGCCCAGGCGGGCTTGCAAGAAGCCATCGACGGTCGTGTGGCGGCCGAGGCCAAGCTCACCGACGTGCGCTTGCGCTACGAAGACCTCAGCCAGCGCCTGAAGGCCTTTGACGAACAGCGCCTGCGGGTCGAGCGCGAGCTCGAGCCACTGCGCACCCGCATCACGCAGTTGCAGTTGGAAGAGCAGGCCGCCCAGCTGGGGGGCGCACAGTTCCAGGAGCAACTGACGGCCGCCAACGTGGACTTGGAGGCCTTGGCCGCCGGCATCGAGGCCGAGGGCGTGCGTTTGCAAGGGTTGCAGGGCGAGATCGACCGCATCCAGAAGGAGATCGAGGCCCTGGGGGCGGTGAACTTGGCTGCGCTGGACGAGCTGGGCAGTGCGCGCGAGCGCAAGGGCTTCTTGGACGCCCAGATGGCCGACCTGGCCAGCGCCATGAAGACCTTGGAAGACGCCATCCGCCGCATCGACCTGGAAACCCGCGACCTGCTGCAGAGCACCTTCGAGCGCGTCAACGAGCAGTTCGGCCGCATGTTCCCGGCGCTGTTTGGCGGCGGCCAGGCCAAGCTGGTGATGACGGGTGGTGAAATCCTGGACTCCGGCGTGCAGGTCATCGCACAGCCACCGGGCAAGAAGAACAGCAGCATTCACCTGTTGAGCGGCGGCGAGAAGGCCCTGACGGCCATCGCGCTCGTCTTCGCCATCTTCCAACTCAATCCGGCGCCTTTCTGCTTGCTGGACGAGGTGGACGCGCCGCTGGACGACGCCAACACCGAGCGTTACGCGAAACTCGTGGCGGAGATGAGCAAGGGCACGCAGTTCCTGTTCATCTCCCACAACAAGATCGCGATGGAAATGGCGCAGCAACTGATCGGGGTGACGATGCAGGAACAAGGCGTGAGCCGCGTGGTGGCGGTCGACATGGAGGCCGCGCTGACGATGGCCGAGGCCGCGTGATGGACCGCACCTTCACCCTGACCGAGGCGCTGTTGATCGCAGGCGGGGCCGTGCTGCTGACCCTGCTGATCCACGGCTGGTGGGTGGCCCGCCGCGCCGACCCCCGCCGCCCGGAGCCGGTTCGCGGTTCGCGCACCGAGCCCGAGCTGGACACGGCCGGCCAGCCGGTGCCGCCGAGCTCCAAGCTCGATTCGGTGCTGGACGTGCTGTCGGCCGGCGACACCGCCTTCACGGCCACGGCCCATGCGGACACGCAGCCCATGGTCGTTCAGAAGCCCCGCCCGCCGCGCCGGCCCTCGCCGCGCTTGGACGCCCTGATCGACGTCATCGCCACCCTGCACCTGGAAGCCCCGACCACCGGCGAGGCTGCGATCGCGCACCTGCCGCCCACGCGGCGCGCCGGCAGCAAGCCCTTTGCCATCGAGGGCCTGAACACGGAGACCGGCGAGTGGGAAGTGCCCGCCCCCGACGAGCGCTACGGCGAGTTCCAGGCCGGCTTGCAGTTGGCCAACCGCAGCGGGGCCCTGACGGAGATCGAGTTCAGCGAATGGGTGCACAAGGTCCAGGCCTTCGCCGATGGCGTGGGGGCCATGGCGGACTTCCCGGACATGCGCGAGGCCGTGGCCCGCGGCCGAGAGCTGGACCAGTTCGCCAGCCAACACGACGCCCAGCTCAGCGTGGTCTTGCGCGCCAAGGGCGCGGCGTGGACCCTGGGCTTCCTCGCGCAGGCTGCGAGCAAGCAGGGCTTGGTGCACGGCGGCCTGCCGGGTCGCCTCGTGCTGGCCGCTGCGGAGGACGGCGAGCCGCCCCTTCTGGCGCTGCAGTTCGACGCGCGCGCCGCACTGGCGGAAGAAGGCGAGGCCGTCGCGCTGCGGGAGGTCACCTTGGTGTTTGACGTGCCCCAAACGCCGGAAGCCTTGGAGCCGTTCGCCGCCCTGCAAGAGGTGGCCCGGCGCTTGAGCCGAGAACTCGAGGCCGAGGTGGTCGATGCCGACGGCCATCCCTTGGGACCTCACGGCTTTGCCGCGATCCACGAGGACCTGGCCCGGCTGTACAAGTTGCTCGCTTCGCGCGACTTGGCGGCCGGCTCGCCCGCGGCCCGTCGCCTGTTCAGCTGACCCTGCCCATGTCTTTGCCCTTGTTCCCCGACGAGGCCCCCGCCTCGGCGGACGCCGCCGCACGTGCGGCGCAGCTTCGCAGCAGCCTGCAGCACCACGCGCACCGCTACTACGTGCGGGACGACCCGGAGATCCCGGACGCCGAGTACGACCGCCTGTTCACCGAGTTGCGCGCGTTGGAGGAGGCCCATCCCGGCCTGCGCACCCCCGACAGCCCCACGCAGCGCGTGGGGGCTGCGCCGGTGTCCGAGTTGGCGCCCGTGCGTCATGCCGTGCCCATGCTGTCGATCTACACCGAGACCGACACCAGCCCGGCCGGGGCCGAGGCCTTCGACGCCCGGGTGCGCCGTGAGTTGGGACTGGAGGCGAGCGATCCGCCTGTGCAGTACGCCGCCGAACTGAAGTTCGACGGGCTGGCCCTGAACCTGCGCTACGAGCACGGGGTGCTGGTGCAGGCCGCCACGCGCGGCGATGGCGAGACCGGCGAGGACGTGACGGCCAATGTGCGCACCATCGGGCAAATTCCGCTGCGCTTGCGCGGCGCCGAACCCTCGGTTTTGGAGGTGCGGGGCGAGGTCTACATGCGTCGTGACGCCTTCGAGGCCCTGAACGAGCGGCAGCGGCAGCGCGGGGAAAAGACCTTCGTGAACCCGCGCAACACCGCCGCGGGTGCCTTGCGGCAACTCGACCCAGCGATCACCGCGCAGCGTCCGCTGTGCTTCTTTGCCTATGGCTTGGGCGAGGTGCAGGGCTGGGCGGTGCCAGACACCCACGCCAACTTGCTGGACGCCTTGGCCGCGCTGGGCCTGCCGGTCTGCGCCGACCGCACCGTGGTTGACGGCCCCGAGGGCTTGGTCGCCTTCCACGCGGCCATCGCTGCGCGGCGGGACGCCTTGCCCTTTGACATCGACGGCATCGTCTACAAGGTCAACCACCGCGACCTGCAGCAGCAACTGGGTTTCAAGACCCGCGAGCCCCGCTGGGCCGTTGCGCACAAGTACCCGGCCCAAGAGCAGGCCACGCGGCTCAATGCCATCGACATCCAGGTGGGCCGCACGGGCAAGCTCACGCCCGTGGCCAAACTGGAGCCTGTGTTCGTGGGCGGCACCACGGTCAGCAATGCGACCCTGCACAACGCCTTCGAGCTGCGCCGCAAGGGCGTGCGCGTGGGCGATCAGGTCATCGTGCGCCGGGCGGGCGACGTGATCCCCGAGGTGGTGGGGCGCATGCCAGGGGCTCGCGCGCACTACGTGCCCAACTTCGCCATGCCCAAGGCCTGCCCGGTTTGCGGCAGCCCGGTCGAGCGGGACCCAGGCAGCCTGGAGCACCGCTGCACCGGCGGCTTGGTCTGCGGTGCCCAGCGCAAGCAAGCCCTGCTGCACTTTGCCGGCCGGCGCGCCATGGACGTGGAAGGCCTGGGCGACAAGCTGGTGGACCAGTTGGTGGACGCCGACTTGGTGCGCACCTTGCCCGACCTTTACCGCCTGGGCTTTGTGCATTGGGCCGCGCTGGAGCGCATGGGCGACAAGAGTGCGCAAAAGCTGCTGGCGAACCTGGAGGCCAGCAAGCAGACGACGCTGGCCCGCTTCTTGTTCAGCCTCGGCATTCGCCACGTGGGCGAAACCACGGCAAAAGACCTGGCCAAGCACTTCGGCCAGTTGGACGCGCTGATGGCCGCCGACGAGGCGGCCCTGCTGCAGGTGCCCGACGTGGGGCCGGTGGTGGCGCACTCGGTGCACAGCTTTTTCGCCAACCCCTTGAACCGCGAGGCCGTGGAGCAACTCCGGGCCGTGGGCATCGCATGGCCGGAGCACGCAGGGGCGGCCGCGGCGAGCGAGTTGCCCCAGGCGGGCAAGACCTTCGTGCTGACCGGCACGCTGCCCACCCTGAGCCGCGATGAAGCTGCTGCGCTGATCGAAGCCGCCGGGGGCAAGGTGGCGGGCTCGGTCAGCAAGAAGACCCACTACGTGGTGGCCGGTGAGGCCGCGGGCAGCAAACTGGACAAGGCCCGAGAACTGGGCGTGACCGTGCTGGACGAAGCCGGTCTGCGAGCGTTGCTGTCCCAGGATTGAGTCTTCCGCCCGGGGCCGCGTGCGGGCCCTGGCGCCCGCCTCAGGTCGGTGAGCGGCGCGGCCACAGCCCCAAGGCCATGGCCGTGCCCGCCAGCACCAGCAGGCCGCCGCCCAGCATCGGCAAGGTCAAGGGCTCGCCCAAGAAGAGCGCGCCCCAGATCACGGCGAACACCGGGATCAAGAAGGTGACCGTGATGGCATTCGTGGGCCCCACCCGGGTCATGAGGCGGAAGTACAGGATGTACGCCACCCCGGTGCACAGCAGGGCCAGCGCCAACAAGCTGCCCCAGGCGCTCGGCCCGGGCATCACGGCGGGCCAGGCCCACCAACCGGGCACCAGCAACCACGCTGCCGCGCCCAGTTGGCTGCCGGTGGCCACGGCCAACGGGGGCAAATCGCCCAACCAACGCTTGGTGGCCATGGCGGCGACGGCGTAGTTCAGCGTCGCCAGCAGGCAGGCCAGCACCGCCCAAAACCGTGCATCGCCGCTCAGCCCCGTTTTCGCCCACACCAGCAGCACGACCCCACCGAAGCCCACGGCCAGGCCCAGCAGGCGCCATGCGGTGGGGGCCTGCCCCAACCAGACCCAGGCGACCAAGGCGCCCCACATGGGCACGGTCGCGTTGAGGATGCTGGACAGGCCCGCGGGCAGGTGCAGGGCCGCGTAGGCAAACAACGCGAAGGGCAGGGCGGAGTTGGCAAAGCTCATCAGCAGCAGGGGCCGCCAGTGCTGGCGCATCAAGGCCAGGCTGCCGCCGCCTTGCCGCCACGCCAACAAGGGCAGCAGCGCCAGCGAGGCCAGCAGCACCCGCAGCCAGGCGAGGGACAGCGCACCGAACTCTGGGGCCCCCCAGCGCATGAACAAAAAGGAGGCGCCCCAAATGGCGGCCAAGGCCAGCAATTCAGCCAGGTCGGCGGGTTTCATCAGATCAAGACGCCTTCTTGCTGCAGCAGCAGGGTTTTGAGGGGCAGGCCCCCAGCGTAGCCGGTGAGCTCTCCACGGGCGCCCACCACGCGATGGCAGGGCACCAGGATGCCAATGGGATTGCGCCCCACCGCGGCGCCCACGGCCCGACTGGCTTGCGGCTTGCCCAAGGCGTGGGCGATGGCCCCATAGCTGGTCAACCCACCGCGGGGGATGGCGAGCAGGCGCACCCAGACCGCCTGCTGGAACGCGGTGCCCTGCGGGTCCAGAGGCGGCAGCACGGGGTCGTCCTTCAAGGTGGCCCAGGCGTCCAGCGCACGTCGTGCGGCGTCAAACCAGGGGTGATTGGCTACGGGCGCGCTCAAGGGCGGTGGGTGGTGGGCCTGACCGGCGTTCCACAGGCCCGCCAGGCCCTTGGCCGTGCGGGCCAGGAGGACGGGGCCATAGGGGGTTTCGGTGCGGAACTGCGCCAACAAGGGGGCGGTGCTCATGAGGGGGCTTTCGCAAGCGTGGCGCGTTGCCACAGTTGCAGCACGGCGTAGCTGCGGTAGGGGGCGAAGACGGTGGGGTCGTGAGGGTCCAGGGCCAGTTGCTGGCGCAGCACCCCATCGCCGGGCAAGAAGCGGTCGGGCCAGGGCCAGGCGCGCATGCGGATGTAGGCCGCCGTCCAGGGGCCGATGCCGGCCAGTTGCTGCAATTCGGCCTCGGCCGCATCGGGGTCGTGCGGCGTGGGCTGCGCCATCCGCAGCGCGGGCCAGGCTTGGGCCAGGCCCACCAAGCATTGCGCCCGCCGCAGGGGCATGCCACACGCCGCCACGGCCTCGACGCTGGCATGGGCCAGGGCTTGGGGCGTGGGGAACAGCCACGCCTGGCCCTCGCCCAGGCCTTGCGCATCGGGCAAGGCTTGGCCCCAGGCCTGCACCACGCGTTGGCTCACGGTGCGCGCTGCGGCCACGGTCACCTGCTGACCCAGCACCGCGCGCACCGCCAGCTCGAAGCGGTCGACGCCGCCCGCCAGGCGCAGCCCTGGCGTCGGCCGCAGGGCGGCCAGGCGCTGGGCGATGGCGTCGGGGTCGGCGTCCAGGTCCAGCCACTGCCGCACCCGGCCTTGAATCTCGGCGGCATGGGGCCACAGGGTGTCGGACAGGTGGAGGCGCACCCTCGGCAGGTCGGCATCGAACTCCACGGCCAACTGACCCACGGTGGTACCGGCACGCACGGTGCGGCGCACCCGACGCCGCGCCTGGTCCACGTCTTCCACGCCGGGGATGGCCCGAACGGCCAGAAAGGACAGCAGCTCGGGCACGGCATACGGGGGCCGATAGCTCAGCGTGAGGGGCGGCGCCGCCGTTTGCGCGGCCTGCTTGCGCAGTTGCAGCGGGGCCAGGCGGTACTGTTGGGACCAGGCGTCTTGGAAGGCGCGCGTGCTGCCAAAGCCCGCCTGGGCGGCCACGCTGGCCAGGGGCAGTTGGGTGTCGGTCAGCAACTGCTTGGCGGTCAGCAAGCGCTGCGTCTGCAAGTAGGCCAGGGGAGAAACGCCGAAGGCGTCGGCAAAGATGCGGCGCAGGTGCCGGGCGGTGACCCCGAGACCCTTCGCCAGCGCCTCCAGCGAGGGCCCCTCACCGTGCCGGGCGGCCGCATCGAGCCGCTCGCGGGCGGCATGGGCCAAGGAGCGGGACGCCTCCATGACCGAGAACGACCGCGGCGCCAGTTCGGGCCGGCACTTCAAACAAGGTCGGAAACCGGCCGATTCGGCGGCGGCGGCGTGGGGGAAGAAGCGGCAGTTCTCGGCCTTTGGGGTGCGAACGCGGCAGATGGGCCGGCAGTACACCCCGGTGCTGGTCACGCCCGTGAACCAATGGCCGTCGAAGCGGGCGTCGCGTGCTTGCAAGGCGGCGTAGCAGGCGGCGGGGTCCAAAGGGCGGGGCGTTGAGGGCATGGGCCGATTGTGTTGGGCCCGCGGCCACTCAAGACGCGGTTTTCGGACCTGTCCCTGCCAAGAGCTTGGCCACCAAAGGGTGCTGGACGCGTTTCTCGGTCCCGATCGCCCACACCTGCTCCTCGACCCCTTCGATGGCGCCCACGCGCAACACGCCATACCGTTGGACCACGTGCTCGTGGACCGCGTCCACGGCGGGGAACACCCCCAGGCCCGAGGCGCCGAAGGTTTTGAGCAAGGCGCTGTCTTGGAACTCGCCCACCACCTGCGGGCGGAGGTCCAGGCGTTGGAACCAGCGGTCCAGGGGCGTGCGCACGGCGGCGTGGGCCGTGGGCAGCAGCACCGGCACGCCGGCCATTGAGCGGGGGAAATCGGAGGCGGCCTTGGCATGCAACTCGGGTGCCGCGTACCAACCCATGCCGGAGCCTCCCAGGCGGTGGGTGTACAGGCGCAGGTTGGGATTGGCCGCGGGAGGGCGGTCGGCCAGCACGAGGTCCAATCGGTGCAGGGCCAGGGCGGCCAGCAAATCGTCGGGGTTGTCCTCGAAGCACTGCAGACGCAGGTTGCTAACGCCCAGGACGGGCGACAACACTTGGTGCACCAACAGCTTGGGCAGGCCATCGGCCAGTCCCACGGCCAGTCGCAGGGTGGGCGCTTGCGCCGCCGCGCGCACCGCCTCGGGCAGCTGGGCACCCAACTGAAAGATCTGCTGGGCCTGTGCCAAGGCCACCTGGCCCGCCTCGGTCAGGGTCAGGCCCCGTCCTTCAGGCTTGAAGAGCGACACGCCCAAGGCGCGTTCCAACTGGTGAACCTGGGCCGAGACGGTTTGCACCGCCACGCCAAGGCGCTCTGCCGCCCGTGCCATGCCGCCTTCGGTGGCGACGACCCAGAAGTAGTGCAGGTGGTGGTAGTTCATGGCTCAGATTAAAACTGAACATCAATCAGTCTGCATCTTCTTCTTTCTGAAGGTTGCTGCGCGCACGATCGCAGCGTTTTCCCGTTCCTTCTGGAGATGGACCATGCAGATTGACGTCAAGACCCGAACCGCGGCCGCCTCGCCCTTGCTTCCCCTGACCCGGGAGCGACTGCGCTTCGCGCTGAGACGCCTGGCCTTCTGGGTCCAGCGCATCGAGGTCAACCTTGACGATGACAACGGCCCGCGCAACGGCCGGGACAAGCGCTGCCGGCTGATGCTGCGCACGCGACAAGGCCACGCCTTGGTGTTGACCGAGGTGGCCGAAGACTGGCGCATCGCCTTCGAGCGGGCCCTGGCCCGCCTGGTGCGCAACGTGAGCAGCCTGCACGAGCGACTCACCGATTCGCCACGGCTGCCCCGCATGCGACGCGGCGACCTGCTCGCCTTGCCCTCTCGCAGCGCTGTGATCGACGCGCACTGATCCAAAGCCGCCCCTTGAACCCTTGAACTCGAAGGAGTCCGTCATGAACGATCGCACTTTGGCCCCGAATTGGAATGCCCCGGCGCGCCGCTCCTCCGCAGCGCACATCGCCACGCATCGGGTGCTGCGCAACACCTATGCGCTTCTGGCCATGACCCTCGGCTGGGCCGCCGCCGTGGCCACGGCCGGTGTGGCCTTTGACTGGCGCCACCCGGGCCCCATCGTGAGCCTGCTTGGTACGCTCTGCCTGTTCTTTGTCGTGCACAAACTGCGAAACAGCGGCTGGGCCTTGCCGGCGGTGTTCGCGCTCACCGGCTTCATGGGCTACACATTGGGGCCGGTGCTGAACGCGGTCGCTGGTTTGCCAGGGGGGGCGGCGAGCATCGCCATGGCCTTGGGCACCACGGGCGTGACCTTCCTGGGCCTGTCGGCCTTCGTGCTGGTGACGCGCAAAGACTTCAGCTTCATGGGCGGCTTCTTGATGATCGGCATGATCGTCGCGCTCGTGGCGGGTCTGGCGGCGCTCTTTTTGGAGATCCCGGCGCTGAGCCTGGCGGTGTCGGCGGCGGTGGCCTTGCTGTCCGCTGGCTTGATCCTGTTCGAAACGAGCCGCATCGTGCAGGGTGGCGAGACCAACTACGTGATGGCCACGGTGGGCCTTTTTCTGTCGGTCTACAACCTGTTCGTGAGCCTCCTGAGCCTGTTCGGCTTCAGCAGCGCTGGGGAGTGATCGGTGCGTACCTACCCCAAGAACAGCCCCGAAGCCGCCGCCCGGCTCGTGGCCTTGACCCTGATCGCCGATGGCGTGGCCCATGCACGCGAGGTCGAGGCCTGGCAATCCACCCGCATGGCCCGGGCCTTGGGCCTGCCCACCGACCGAGCGCAGGCGCTGCTGCAGCAGCTGTGCGAGGACCTGTTGGCGAGCGAGAACCGCCAGTGGGGCCGCGCCTGCCACCTGGACGACAGCACGCTCGACAGCGTGCTGGACGAGGTGGACGACCCTCTCCTGCGCGAGCGGGTGCTTCAGGCGGCCATCGAGGTGGCGGAGGCCGACGGACACCTCAGCGACAGCGAATCCCGCCTGCTGGCGCGGGCTGCGCAGCGTTGGGGGGTGCACCCGGTGGTGCTGATGCCGGGGACCCCCTTGGCGAGGGCCGCGTGATCACATGGCCTTGAAGCGCGCCACGTAGGCCCGGCTGACTGGCAATTCGCGGCCCATCCCTTTGAAGCGCACGAACAGGCGCGACGCCTCGTCGCGCCTTGTGCCGGCAAGGTGCGCCAGGTTGACGATGGTGGCGCGGTGCACCTGCCAAAACTGGTCGGGGTCGAGTTGGGCCACGAGTTCGGCGATGGGCGTGCGAATCAAGTGTTCGGTGCCGTCGGCCATTTGCACCACGGTGTACTTCTCGTCGGCGTGGAAGTACACGACCTGCTGCACGTCCACTTGGTGCATGAGGTCGCCGCTGCTGGCGCGGATGAAGCGCAGGGCTTGGGCCGGGCGCGCCGGCGCGAGCGCCGCCACGGCTTGGGGCAAAGCGTCGGTTTCGCTGCCGAGTTGCGCTTTGAGCCGCTCCACGGTCTTTTGCAATCGCTCCAGCTTCAAGGGCTTGAGCAGGTAATCGACCGCCGCCGCTTCGAAGGCAGGCAGGGCGTACTCGTCGTACGCGGTGACGAAGACCACGCGCGTCGGGCCTTCGATGCCTTGCGCCACCTCAAGCCCGGTGAGGCCGGGCATTTGGATGTCGAGGAAGGCGAACTCGGGCTGTTCGGTGGCGATGCGTTCCGCCGCTTCGAGCCCGTTGCGTGCCGGAGGCAGCAGCGTCAGTTCGGGCCAGGCTTGGCCGAGCAGGGTTTGCAGGTGGCGAACGAGATGGGGCTCGTCGTCGGCGATCAGGGCGCGCAGGGTCATGGCGTCAAGGGCAGTTCAAGGAGGGCGCGCGTGCCCTTGGGCTGCGCGGGTTCGAGGTGAAGTCGGGCGCGAGAGCCATAACGACGGCTCAGGCGCTCGCGGATGTTCTGCGTGGCCACGCCGTTGCCCTTGCGGTTTCTCGGCGCGTCCAGGCCCAGGCCGTCGTCGGTCACGGTGATGCGCAGCACGCCATCTTGCACGCGGGCATGGACCTCAACGTGACCGGGCTCTACCTGGCATTCCAGCCCATGGTGGATGGCGTTTTCCACCAGCGGTTGCAGCAGCAGCGGTGGCAGGCTCACGGCGCGCGCCGCCTCGTCGGCGTCGATGCCGAAGCTGAGGCGCTCGCACATGCGCAGTTGCATCAGCTTGAGGTAGTGGCCCACGAGGGCCAACTCTTGGTCGAGCGTCACCGATTCGGCACGCATGGTGGTCAGGCTGGCGCGCAAGTGGTCGGTGAAGGCGTCCAGCAGCTCGCCGGCCTCCTTGGGGTCGCAGTCGATCAGGCTGCGCACGTTGGCCAGGGTGTTGAACAGGAAGTGCGGTTCGATCTGGGCCTGCAGCAGGCGCAGTTCGGCTTCCTTGGTTTGGCGCTTGAGCTGCTCTTCGTGCCATTCCTGCCAGGCCCAGAGCCCCCAGATCACGCTGAAGAACACCGACCCCGTCACCACGGACCACCAACTGCGCTCGGGAGTCCAGTCCAGTCGCTCCATCCCCGGCAGGCCCCCCAGAAGGACGTAGGCCAAGCTCAGGCCCGCGGCCACGCAGGCCATCGACGTGACGGCGAAGAAGGCACTGACGCCCACGCCGGGCTCGCCGTTTGTCCAGTCGATGAAGCGTTGCGGCGCGAGTCGCTCGATCAAGGAGAACACGATGTGGAACACCGCACCGATGACCAGCGTGGTGCCCAAGAACGGCGGGGCCTGTTCCAACCACCAAGCCGTGGAGGCGCCGCGCTTCGCCGCAAAGCCGGCCAGCGTCAGCATGCCGATTCCCCAGGCCATGGCGACGAGGAAGGTCATGACCCACATGGACCACGCCGGCACGTCACGGTGCTTGCGCAGCTTGAAAAAGTCCTTGCGGGCTCGCCGCAGGGTGGCAATGAATTCCGTCATGCTGGCAGTCTAGGCAGCGGACAGGGCCCCTCGGGACCAACCTCGACGAATCGACAGCCGGGGCGCTGAAACGCCAAGAAACCCCCCCTTCCTACAATCCCGCCCCTTCCGATCCCATTCCTTCACCACCATGCAAGTTGACGCCTCCATCTTCAAGGCCTACGACATCCGCGGCATCGTCGGCAAGACGCTGAACGAATCCGTGGCCGAGCACATCGGCCGCGCCTTTGGTACCGAGGCCAAGGCCTTGGGTCAGAAGGCGGTGATCGTGGGCCGCGACGGGCGCCTGAGCGGTCCGGCCATGGTGGCGGCCCTCACCAAGGGCCTGCGCGCCACGGGCATCGACGTGGTCGACATCGGCATGGTCACCACGCCCATGACCTACTACGTGGCCGCCACGCGCGGCCAGCACGGCGCCAACAACTGCATCATGGTCACCGGCAGCCACAACCCGAAGGACTACAACGGGTTCAAGATGGTGCTGAACGGCGCCGCCGTGTTCGGCGAACAGATCCAAGGCCTGCTGCGCCGCATCCAGGCCGAGGACTACGCCAAGGGCAAGGGCCGCCTGGGCAAGATGGACATCCAGGCCGAGTACCTGGCCCGCATCGTCAGCGACTGCAAGCTGGCCCGCCCGATGAAGGTCGTGGTCGACAGCGGCAACGGCATCCCCGGCGCGTCGGCACCGGCCATCTTGCGCGCGCTGGGCTGCGAGGTGATCGACATCTACTCCAAGGTGGACGGCGACTTCCCAAACCACCACCCGGACCCCAGCAAGCTGGAAAACCTCGAAGACCTGAAGAAGATCGTCCACGCCACCGACGCGGAACTGGGCTTGGCCTTCGACGGCGACGGCGATCGGCTGGGCATCGTGACCAAGGACGGCAAGGTCATCATGCCAGACCGTCAACTGATGGTGCTGGTCAAGGACATCCTGTCGCGCAACAAGGGCGCGCAGATCATTTACGACGTCAAGTGCACGCAGCGCCTGGCGCCGTGGATCAAAAAGCACGGCGGCCGCCCGCTGATGTGGAAGACCGGTCACTCGCTGGCCAAGGCCAAGCTGAAGGAAACCGGCGCGCCCATTGCGGGCGAACTGTCGGGCCACATCTTCTTCAACGAGCGCTGGTACGGCTTCGACGATGCCATGTACACGGCGGCCCGCATGCTGGAGATCCTGAGCCGTGAAAAGGACCCGAGCAAGCTGCTCAACGGCCTGCCCGACAGCGTGAACACGCCCGAGCTGAACGTGCCCTGCGCCGAGGGCGAGCACCACGCCGTGGTGGCCAAGCTGCTGGAGCTGGCCCAGTTCCCGAACGCCAAGGAAGTGGTCACCATCGACGGCCTGCGCGTGGAGTACGCCGACGGTTTCGGCCTCGTTCGCGCCTCCAACACCACGCCGGTGCTGGTGCTGCGCTTCGAGGGCCACACCCAAGAGGCGCTGGACCGCATCCAAGACGAAGTGCTGACGCAGCTCAAGCGCGTCAAGCCCGACATCACCTTCCAAGCCGGGCACTGACCGTGCGCGAGCGCCTGGCGCTGGCGCTGTGGGGCTGGGCCATGCGCCTGGCCACCCCGCTGCTCCTGGCGCGATGGTGGTGGCGCGGTCGGCAAGAGCCGGGCTACCGCGATGCGATGCCCGAGCGATTGGGGCGCTATCGCGTTCCGGCAAGCGCCGGCTGGCTCTGGCTGCACGCCGTGAGCCTGGGCGAGACCCGGGCCGCGGCGCCGCTGGTGGCGGCCTTGCGTGCGCAGGCGCCTCACCTCCACCTGCTGCTGACTCACACCACCGCCACGGGGCGCGAGGCCGGCCGCGAGTTGCTGCAGGAGGGCGATGCCCAGGTGTGGCTGCCGCTGGACACCCCCGGCGCGGTTCGCCGCTTCCTGCGGCATTGGCAGCCGCGCTTGGGCGTGCTGATGGAGACCGAGGTCTGGCCGAGTTTGCAGGCCGCCGCGGCCGAGGCGCAGCTGCCCATCGTGTTGGCCAATGCCCGGCTCAGCGAGCGGAGCTTGCGCCGAGGGCAGCGCTTGGCGCCCCTGCTTCGGCCGGCCGCGCAACGCATCCACGTGGCCTTGGCCCAAACCGAGGGCGACGCCGAGCGCCTGCGTCGGATGGGCGTCGCCCAGGCGCAGGCCGTGGGCAACCTGAAGTTCGACCTCAGTCCGGCCCCCGAGGTGCTGGCCCAGGGCCGGGCTTGGAAGGCCGCCTGCCAACGGCCCGTGCTGATGCTGGCCGTGAGTCGCGAGGGCGAAGAAGCGGCCCTGCTGACGGCCTTGGACGCCCTGAGCCTGCCTGCTGGCCCATGGCCCTGGCACGTGCTGGTCGTGCCCCGCCACCCGCAGCGCTTCGACGAGGTGGCCCGCTTGCTGGCCGCCACGGGCCGTCCCTGGAGCCGGCGCTCAAGCTGGCGCGACGGGCCGGACCGGTCGGCCGAGTTGTGGTTGGGGGACAGCCTGCGGGAGATGCCGCTGTACTACGGCCTGGCCGACCTCGCGTTGCTAGGGGGCAGCTTCGAGCCTTTGGGTGGCCAAAACCTCATCGAGGCCGCCGCTTGCGGCTGTCCCTTGCTGATGGGGCCGCACACCTTCAACTTTGCCCAAGCCGCCGAGTTGGCCGAGGCGGCGGGCGCTGCGACGCGGGTGAGCGATTTGGGGGCTGCCGTGCGAGAGGCCCAGGCCTTGCTTCAAAACAACAAAGCCCGCGACGCCATGGCGGCCGCGGGCTTGGGCTTTGCGAATGACCACCGAGGGGCCGCCCAACGCATGGCGGCCGTCCTGGTGGCGCTGTTCACTCGTCGTTGCGAAACACGAGCTTGATTTCGAAGGTCTCGTCCTTGCCGCCGGTGTCGAAACGCCACTCCATCAGCGCGGCGATGGTGGCCTTGTCGAACACGCGTTTGGGGTTGGCGTCCACGATTTCGACGTTGGTCACCTTGCCGTCGGCCCCGATGGTCAGTTTGGCCTTCACCTCGCCGCTGCTGATGTTTTTGCGAACGGCTTCCGGCGGGAACTCGGGCGGGATCTTCTTGATGACCTTGGGACTGGCAAAGGCGCTCAGCGACAGGCCCAGGGCGAGCGCAAAGACGAATGGTCGAATCATGGCGGGGTCCTCCTTGACAGGGCGGCAAGCGCTTGGGGTGATGCCGGCAGGGCCGGCTTCGATGGCGGCATGCTAGCCGTTTGCGGCAGCCACTTGGCCTGTCAAACGCGCAATAGCGCACGCGCGCGACTCAGAGGATTCCCGAGTGCGGCGCGTCATTCGTCCAGGTCGCGCTCGCTGTATTGCCGCCATCGCTGCGTGGCGGCGCTCATCAACTGCATCTGCCCATTGAAGCGGCGGCAGCCGTCGCACAGCCGCAAGTGCCAAGCCAAAGCCCAGCGATCGAGCCAGCCCAAGGGCTCGGCCTGCAGGCGCACCATCAAGGCCGATGCTTGTCGGCAGCTGCGCATGCCCCAGGCGCGTTTCATGCGCTTCTCCCGCTGAACCATCGAACCTCCAGGCACTCGCGCAGCTTGAGCCGGGCGCGGTGCAGCATGACCCACAGGTTGGTCGGCGTGATGGTCAATTGCTTACAGATTTCGTCGGTCTCCAATTCCAACCACTCGCGCATCATGAAGAGGCGTCCCTGTTGACCCGGGAGGTTCTCCACGCAGGCTTCCAGCACCCGAAAGAACTCAACCTGGTGCAGGCTTTGCTCCGGGTTGCCCCAGTCTTGGGGGGCGTTACGCCAGTGGCCGTCCTGGCCAAACAGCTGGTCTTCCAAGCCTTCGTCCTCGTCTTCGGGCGAGCTGGTCGACATCTCCTTGGTCTGCCGGCGGATCTGGTCCACCAATTTGTGCTTCAAGATGCCGATCAGCCAGCTCTTGAGCTGGCTGCGGCCGCCGAACGACTGGGGCTTTTCCAAGGCCGCCAACAGGGTCTCGCTGACGGCGTCTTCGGCCCACGTGGGATTGCGCAGCTGCAGCAAGGCAAACTTCAGCAACTGCGGGCGCAGCCGTTCGAGTTCCGGGGCCAGGTCGGTCATGGGGCGGACGCAAAAGAATTGCGCGGCAGTGTAAGGATCGGCCTTCCGTGGCCGACAGGCAGGCGTCCCATTCACCAACCTCGAAGGAGTTTTCATGGATCAGCAACGTCGCGTTCTGGCCGCCGTCTCGGCCGCCCTGGCCCTCGGCCTCTCGGTCTCTCCGGCTTTGGCCCAAGACAAGGCCAAAGAGAAGTGCTACGGCATCGCCAAAGCCGGTCAAAACGACTGCGCCAACCTGTCGGGCACGCACTCCTGCGCCGGTCAGTCGACGGTCGACAACGCCCCTGACGAGTGGAAGTACGTGCCCAAGGGACAGTGCTCCGCGATGAAGGGCCTGTCGGCCGACGAGGCCAAGGCCAAGATCAAGAAGAAGTGATGCACTGCGGCATCGGCTGGCGCCACCCCCATTACCGCGAGGTGCTGGAGCGCCGGCCGGTGCTGCCCTTCTTGGAGGTGCACTCCGAGAATTTTTTTGGTGACGGCGGTGCGGCCTTGGCCACGCTGATGGCCGCGCGGGAGCACTACCCGATCAGCCTGCATGGTGTGGGCTTGGGTTTGGGGTCGGCCGCTGGGTTGGACCCTTGGCACCTGGATCGCTTGGCGGGCCTCGTGGCGCGCACGGAGCCGGTTCGTGTCTCCGACCACGCGTGCTTCGCCCGGGCCGGGGTGCCCGGCTTGCATGGGCTTGACCTGCTGCCCATCCCTTTCGACGACGCCAGCCTGCTTCGCCTGTCTCAACACGTTCAGCAGGTGCAAGACCGGCTTGGGCGGCCCATTTTGGTCGAGAACCTCAGCGCCTACCTGGCCTGGGAGCAAGACACGCTGGCCGAGCCGGAGTTCTTCAATGCCTTGACGGCGCAGACCGGCTGCCAATTGCTGCTGGACCTGAACAACCTCATCGTGAATGCCAAGAATCGGGCCGACGCCGACCCCTTGGCCAGCGCCTGTGCCTGGGTGGATGCCCTGCGGCCGGGCTCGGTGGGGCAATTGCATTTGGCGGGCCACGCCGACGTGCGTGGCATGGCGATCGACGACCACGGCAGCCCCGTTCGCGACGAGGTTTGGGCCTTGCATCGGCACAGCCTGCGCAAGCTGGGGGCCGTTCCAGCCCTGCTGGAGTGGGACACCGAGGTGCCGGCCTTGGAGGTGCTGCTGGCGCAGGCGTCCGAGGCCGACGCCCAAGCTCAGTCTTGGGCTGCCGAGGCCGCCGCATGAGCCAACAGGCCGCGCTGCTGCACGCCATCTGGGGGCCGCGCCCCGTGGGCGACAGCCCAGGGCTGCGGGCTTTGCCGGGTGTGCCGGTGGCCGAAGGCTTGCGCGTGTACCGCGAGAACGCCAAGGCCTTGGCCGTCCGGGCCCTGGGCGCTGCGTACCCGCGGGTGCTGGCGTGGCTGGGGTCCGAGGACTTTGCGGGCTTGGCCTGGAACTTTGCGCGGACCCATCCGCCCACCTGCGGCGATGCGGCCGCCTGGGGCGAGCCACTGGCCGAGCACTTGGCCGCCATGCCGGGCCTGCCGGCCTTGGGGGCGGATTTGGCGCGCCTGGACTGGGCTCTGCATCGGCTAGGCACCCTTCAGGACCCGGAGCCGGCCGACGCGGGGCTTTGGCAGGTGCTTCAGGCCGAGCCGCCCGAGCACGTTCGGCTGCAACTCAGCCCGGGCCTGGCGTATTGGCACCTGCCCACCTTGGAGGACGACTCGTCCTGGCTCCAGGCGCAGGAGGGCGGCGCTGCGCTGGCGGGGCTGCCCAGCCCTCACGTGGTGGTGTGGCGGGCCGGTTGGCAGCCCTGCTGGACGACGACGAGCGCAGACGGAGCGGCGTGGCTGGCGGCCGTGTTGTCGGGTGCCAGCCTGGCCGACGCCTTGGAGACCGTCTTGGCCCAGCACCCCCGTTTTGATTTGGGCGCGTGGTTGGCCGAGGCTTGGCAGCGGCAGTGGCTGCTGGGGGCTCGTTCGCTGTAAGGCCGGAGGGTCCAGGCGCGACAGCGATTCATTTTTCAGGAGCCATTTCATGCCCCCCATGCTGCACACCTTGTTTCGATTGGCCACGGACGCTGGCAATGGCCCCAGCATGCAAGCGCAGGTGCCTGCGCGATGGGCTTTGGCGGTGGGCGCCGTGCAATCTGTGTTGATGCTGGGCGCGCGTTGGGTGGTGGCGCAGGCCTTCTTCTTGTCCGGCCTGACCAAGGTGCGCGACTGGGACTCGACCTTGGCGCTGTTCCAAGACGAGTACGCCGTCCCCCTGTTGGACCCCCACGTGGCGGCGGTGCTGGGCACCGGGGGGGAGCTCTTGCTGCCGGCCTTGCTGCTGCTGGGGTTGGGCGGGCGCTTCGCCGCGGCGGGCTTGTTCGTGCTCAATGGCGTGGCGGTGTTGAGCCTCAGCGAGGTCGCCCCAGCCGCTTTGGCCCAGCACCAGTTGTGGGGGGCCTTGCTCTTGGGGATCTGGTTTTGGGGGCCGGGGCGCTTGAGCCTGGACGCGCTCTGGCCGCGCCGACTCACTCGTTCGGCCTGATCCCGATCACCATTTCCTTCGGCACGGTGCCGTCGGTGTCCAAGGGCAGCTTGGCCGTGGCCAGCACGGCGCGCACGGCCCATTCGTCCCACTCTGCGTTGCCACTCCCGCGCCGCACGGTGGCCGAGAAGATCGTGCCATCCGGCCCCAGGCGGACCAACACGTCGGTCACCAGTTCACGAGGGAAGTCCTTAGGGGGGCGGATGTTCGGTCGCACCCGGGCCATCACCCGACCGGCGTAGCTGGCGCTCGGCCCGCTGCTTTGCAGGGCGGTGCCCGTGGCCTGGGCACCGCCGCTGGCGCCCGCCATGCCTTGGATGCGGCGCAGTTGCTCTTGCCGCAACTGCTCGCGCTTCGCCTCGGCCAACTGCTGGTCGCGCTGGGCTTGGCGCTGCTTGTCGAGGCGGTCCTTCTCAGCCTTGTCCTTGGCCAGCTTGGCCTCTTCGGCGCGCTGTTTCTCGGCCTTGAGCTTGTCGGCTTTGGCTTTGTCGGCCTTCAGCTTCTCTTGCCGTTCTTTCTCCAGCCGCAGGCGTTCCTTTTCGCGCTCCTTGCGCTCGCGCTCGCGTTCGAGGCGAATGTCGGCGTCGCGTTGCGCCGCGCTGGGGTCTTCCACCGGCGTCGGCGCTGGACGCGTTTGGACTTCGGGTTCTGGGGGCGGCGGAGGCGGCTCGACCGCGCGGGGCGCGGCGGCCTGGGGCACGGCCGACCACAACTCGGCTTCGAACGCGGGCTCGTGGTTGGTGGTGCGCCAATCCAGCCCAAATTTGAGGGCCACGAGCAGCAGGGCATGGGCGCCCAGGGCCAAGCCGATGCCTCGGCCCAGGCCGGGATCGTGCTGCGGGCGCCAGGGCAGGGTCTGCATCGCCGTCAAGGAATGGGTCAAGCGCTCAGCCGGGTTTGCCTTGGCGCACGGCCAGGCCCACCCGGGCCACACCGGCCTGCTGCAGCTTGTCCATGACTTGCACCACCGACTCGTACTTCACTTGGCGGTCGGCCTGGATCACGACTGGCGTCGTGCTGCTGTTGCCCTGCGCGGACTTCACCACCTCGGCCACGCGGGCCAGGGTCACGTCCTGGGGCTCCCCGTTGTCGCGCTTGAACTGCAAGCTGCCGTCTTGCTTGACGATGACCTGCAGCACGCTCTCCGGCTGTTGCTTGCTTTTGCCCACGCTGGGCAGGTCCACCACGCCGGTGGTGATGAGCGGAGCGCTGACCATGAAGATGATCAGCAGCACCAGCATCACGTCGATGAACGGGACCATGTTGATCTCGTTGATCGTGCGGCGGCGGCCGCCGCGGCCCACGACGCCTGGCATCTCAGGCCCCCTGCGCCGGCTGGCTGGCGTTGCGTTGCAGGATGTTGGAGAACTCCTCGATGAAGGTCTCCAAGGTGATGGCGCTGCGGTCGATTTGGCGGGCAAATCGGTTGTAGGCAATCACCGCCGGGATGGCGGCAAACAGGCCGATGGCCGTGGCGACCAGGGCCTCGGCGATGCCCGGCGCCACGGTGGCCAGCGTGACCTGCGTGAGGTTCGAAAGGCCGACGAAGGCGTGCATGATCCCCCACACGGTGCCAAAGAGGCCCACGTACGGCGACACCGAGCCCACGGAGGCCAAGAACGACAGGTTGCTTTCCAGCGCGTCCACTTCGCGCTGGTAGCTGGCGCGCATTGCGCGGCGGGCGCCGTCCAGCATGGCGCCGGTGTCGGTGACGCGGCGCTCGCGCAGCTTCAAGAACTCGCGCATGCCAGCGGCAAAGATGCGGGCCAGCGGTGCTTCCGGCACCTTGTTGCTCACGCCTTGGTACAGCTCGTTGAGGTTGCGGCCGCTCCAAAAATCTTGCTCGAAGGCGTCGTTGGCCTTGCGAACTTTGGCCAGGCCAAAGAGCTTGCTGAAGATCACGCTCCAACTGGCCACGGACACGATGAGCAGCGCGGCCATCACCAGTTGAACGATGAGACTGGCCTGGGCGACCAGGGCGAAGATGGACAGGTCTTGGTTCATGGGCGGTTCAGCGGGCGAGTGGGGCTGAGGTCAGGCGTTGCAAAAGGGCAGGATCCAGGCGCTGGGGCTTGAAGTTCGCGGCGTCCACGCAGGCCACGCGAACGCGGGCGCGCAGCAACTCGGTGTCGCCTCGCCAGATGCTTTGGACGAAGGTGAGGCTGGCGCTGCGGGCGTCGGCCGCGCCCACGCGCACCTCCAGCAGGTCGTCCAGTCGGGCGGGCTTGAGGTAGCTGGCATCCACGTGATGCACCACGAACACAAGGCCACTGCGGTGACGCTCGACCTCTTGGTTCATGCCGAGGGTCCGCAGCCAATCGGAGCGGGCGCGCTCCAAAAACCTCAGGTAGTTGGCGTAGTACACAACGCCGCCGGCATCGGTGTCTTCCCAGTAGACGCGGACCGGCAGGCGGTAGGCGACCGGGTCGCTCACGTCCGCGCCGGGCGGGGGGCGTTGCGAGCGGCCTCGACCTCGACCCGGCGCAGTTGCGCGGCCACGCGGTCCAGCACGCCGTTCACGTACTTGTGCCCGTCGGTGCCACCGAAGGTCTTGGCCAGCTCCACGCCTTCATTGATGACGACCTTGTAGGGCACGTCGATGCAGTGCTGCAGTTCGAATGCGCCCAGCATCAAGATGGCGTGTTCGATGGGCGACAGCTCTTTGGTCGGGCGGTCGACGTGGGCGGCCAGCACGCCGTCCAGCACCGCGGCCTCGCGGATGCAGCCGTGCAGCAGCAAGTCCAAGTGGCCTTGGTCGCACTTGGCGTAGCCCGGCTGCTCGCGCAGGTGGGCGTCGATGGAGCCGGCGTCGTCACCGCCAAGCAGCCACTGGTACAGGCCCTGCAAGGCGACTTGGCGGGATTGGCGGCGCGCGGAGCGGTTGGAGGTGCGGGGGGCGTTCAAGAGGGCGTCTCCGTGCGCAGGAACTTCAGCAGTTGGGCCATTTCGACGGCCACTTGGGCACCATCGCGGCCTTTGTCGATGCGGGCCCAAGCTTGGGCCTCGTTTTCGACGGTGAGGATGACATTGGCGATGGGCAATTCGGCATCCAAGCCGACGCGCGTCACGCCAGCTCCGCTTTCGTTGGCCACCAATTCGAAGTGGTAGGTCTCGCCGCGGATGATGCAGCCCAGGGCGACGAGGGCATGCACGCCGCCGCGCTTGGCCAAGGCCTGCAACGCCAGTGGCACTTCCAGGGCGCCACCCACCTCGACCCGCGCCACCACGGACGCGCCAAGACGGGCCAGTTCGGCTTCGCAGGCCTCTTGCAACGCGCGGGTGATGCCGTCGTTGAAGCGGGCGCGCACGATGCCCACGCGCAGGCCGCGGCCGTCCAGGCCGGCGACGCTGCCGAGTTCAGCGCCCTGCATGCTTGGCTCCTGCCTGTTCGAAGGGACGGAACCCTGTCACCTCGAGGTTGTAGCCCACCATGCTGGGCATGCGCCGGGGGCTGCCCAGCAGCTCCATGCGCTGCACGCCCAGGTGCCTCAGGATTTGCGCGCCCACGCCATAGGTGCGCAGGTCCATGTTGCCGGTGCGCGGGGCACCGCGGCTCTCGCCAGCGAAACGGGCCGGCAGGTCGGTTGCGGCATCGCCCACGTTCAGCAGCACCGCGACACCTGCCGGTGCGGCCGCCAAGGCGGCCAGGGCCTCGTCCAAGCCCCAGCTGTGGCCGCAGGCGTTGGCGTCAAGCAGGTCGAACACCGACAGGGGCTCATGCACCCGGACCAAGACCGTGTCGCTGGCGTTCCAGCTGCCACGGCGCAAGGCCAGGTGCTGGGCGCCGGTGCGGTCGGCAAACAGCGTGGCCTCGAAGTCGCCATGGCGGGTGCTCATGGTTCGTTCGCCGCGCACCTCGATCAGCGTTTCGTTGCGGCTGCGGTACTCGATCAGGTCGGCGATGGTGCCGATCTTCAGGCCGTGCTCGGCGGCAAACTTCTCCAGGTCCGGCAAGCGGGCCATGGTGCCGTCGTCGTTCATGATCTCGCAGATCACCCCGGCGGGGCTGCAGCCGGCCATGCGCGCCAAGTCGCACCCAGCTTCGGTGTGGCCAGCGCGCATGAGCACACCACCGTCTTGGGCTTGCAAGGGAAAGATGTGCCCGGGCTGCACCAAATCGCTCGCTTGCGCGTCGCGGGCCACGGCCGCTTGCACCGTGCGTGCGCGGTCGGCGGCACTGATGCCGGTGGTGACCCCGGTGGCGGCTTCGATGGACACGGTGAACGCCGTGCCGTGTTGCGTGCCATTGCGCACGGCCATGGGCGGCAGTTGCAGGCGCTCGCAGCGTTCGCGGGTCAAGGTCAAGCAGATCAAGCCACGGCCGTACCGGGCCATGAAGTTGATCGCTTCGGGCGTGACGTGATCGGCCGCCAGGACCAGGTCGCCCTCGTTCTCGCGGTCTTCGTCGTCAATCAGCACGACCATTCGGCCAGCGGCCAGGTCGGCCACCAATTCGGGCACGGGGGACATCGGCATAGGGGCGGGATTGTAGGTTGGGGATTACCCGGGGCGTCGCAGTCTCAGTCGCACATCCTCGCCCACGGGGGTGAGGTCCAACCAGCGCCAGCGTTGCGCGTCGCCGAAGGGAAGGGCGCGGGGCACTTGCGCGACGCCACGGCCTTGTCCCAGCAACTTGGGCGCGACGTAGACCAGCAATTCGTCGACCAGGTCGGCACCAAGCCAAGCACCGTTCAGTCGCGTCCCGGCCTCCACGTGGAGTTCGTTGGTGCCCCGCCGGCCCAATTCGTCCAACACCGCCGCCAGGTCGATGCGTCCGTCGGTGCCCAGCGGCGCTTGCCAATGCGCCTGCGTCCCCTTCGTGTCGGGGCCGTGAACGAGCAGGGCGTCACCCGGTGGTTGGAGCACCCGGGCCGTGGCCGGGGTGGAGGCGTGGGTGTCCAAGACCACGCGCAAAGGTTGTCGCGCGCAAGGCCAATCCCGCACGTCCAAACGCGGGTCGTCGGCGAGCACGGTGCCCACGCCGGTGAGCACGGCCCCCGCGCGGCGGCGCCACCACTGGCCATCGCGCCGGGCTTCGGGGCCCGTGATCCATTGGCTGCTGCCGTCGGGGTGGGCCGTGAGCCCGTCCAGGCTTGCGGCCCACTTCAAGCGCACCCAAGGGCGCCCGGTGCGCATGCGATGGCAGAAGCCGACGTTCAGGGCCTCGGCCTCATCGGCCATCAGCCCCAGGTCGATTTGCACGCCAGCCGCGGCCAATCGCGCCAGGCCCTGGCCCGCCACCTGCGGATTGGGGTCTTGGAGGGCCACGATCACGCGGGCGATTCCTGCGCTCAGCAGCGCGTCGCAGCAGGGTGGGGTGCGTCCGTGGTGTGAGCAGGGCTCGAGCGTGACCACGGCCGTGGCGCCACGGGGGTCGATGCCCTGGGCACGGGCCTGCCGCAGCGCCATGACTTCGGCGTGGGCGTCGCCGGCGGCCTGGGTGTGGCCCGCGGACAAAAAGCCGCCTTGTGGGTTCAGCAGCACGCAGCCCACGCGCGGATTGGGGTCAGAACGGCCGATGGCCTGCTCGGCCCAACGCAGGGCCAGTTGCATGGCCTCACGGGGCGCGAGGACGGTGCCGAGGGGAGGGCTCAAGACGGACGACATGCCGCCAGTCTAGGCAGGTGCGATTGGCTCAGGGTTGGTGCTGCTCGGTGGCGGTATGGCGCAAGGCGTCGCCGGCCCCCACCACGCCCCTGGGGCAGGGCAGGGCATGGGGCACGAGCAGGAAGTGCTGATGGCGAAGCGACGCTTGCACCCGTCGGTACGAGGCGGGGTGCTCGTCGTTGTCGATCTCGCCATTGCCGTTGCGGTCGCCGGTGTGCCGACAGACGCGAAAACCCCCGTCTCCGAAGGGCAGTCCGGTCAGATCGGTGCGCCCGCTCCAGTAAGCCGAAGGGTCCTGGAGACTGGGGCTGCGCAGCAGCACAGCGCATTGGTAGTCGACGACCGTGCGTTTCCGCTGGACGGTGCAGACCGGCGGGCTCAAATGGGGCTCGCTCGTGAGGTGCAGCTGAACGCCCAGATCGGGGACCTCGTCGTCGGCCTCGTCGGCGGATCCGGCTCGGGACAGTCGCACGTGTCCACTGACGAGAACGCTCGGCTGCGACTGTGGCGTGCACAGGGCGGCATCGGCTTGGGCGAGGCGGGCCAGGTCGGGTTCGCCTGACGATTCGCAGGTGTGCGTGACACGGCCGCTGTGGGATTCGATCAACCAGCCCCACCGGGCCGTGGCGCTGGCCCGCAGCCACAGCCGCTGGGGGCTCAAGCGCTGCGCTTGCGGGGGGATGCCTGCGTGCCCTGTGGGGCTCGCCCATTGCGGTGATCCCCCCAGAGGCCCTTCCACCAAGGCGGCCCATAGGCTGGGGCCACCGGCACTGAGCACGTGCTGCAGGACCGCTTGCTCGGGGCCCGAGCGGCCGTCCCACCGCACTTCGGCCTGAAGCGCCCACCCTGAGGTCCCGATGGCGCTGACCGACCTGCGCACGTCAAAACGGGCGCCCTCGCGTTCGACGGTGGTGTGCTGGGGACTTGGCGGACCGGTGTCGTTCAGCGCCCAGTCCGCTTGCGCGTCGTCCAGGGTTTGCTGGGCCAGCTGGAGGGCCACCAATCCTTGGCGAACCTCGTCGGCATGGCCGCGCAGCCGGGCTTGCAGTCCCAAGGCTGCGAGCATCCCGACCGCCATGACCACCAGCGCGATCAGGGCCTCCACCAAGGACGTGCCACGGACGGGTGAACGGTTCATGGTGCGGCTCCCAAACTCCCGGGCACCCGCACGAAGCTGCCGACCTGGTGCTGCAGCAAGCGCAGGAGCTTGGCCTGATGAACGATTTGGACGCTGGCGTCACCGCGCACCCCACCGCCGACCACCACACCGCCATCGAAGCGCGCTTGGCCCGTTCCTCCCGACAGGCGGGCCTCCCCGCCCACCAGCAAGGCGCCCCGCCAGCGCGATGGCGCCGACCAATCCAGATCCCCGCCCACCAACAGGGCCAGCGGTCGCTCAGGCTCGCCCCATTGGACCTCGCGGTCCACGCGCAGGGACCCGTCAACCCAAACGAAGCGCGCCCCCTGGTTGAACACGGCCGCCACGCTGCTGGCATCGCAGCGTGCTTCGCATCGCAGCACCCTCAGGGCGGGGTGCCGCGTCCAAGCGTCGAGGGACATGCCGACAAGGCGTCGCAGGAGTTCTTGCGGCCGCAGTTGCGCCAACTCGGTGTCGTGCGACAAAACTTGCTCTCCCGACCGTGCGCCGTTGGGGCCAATCAGCGCACCATCGCTGCCAGCCAGCCGGCCACCGCTGCGCAGCGCGACACCGCCGGTTGCGGCGTCGGTATTGACCACCGCCATGCCGTCGCCCAGGTCCACCGCGCCACCTGCCACCAGGGCTGCGCTCGGGACTTGACGCAGCGCCGGCAGCAAGGCCACTTGCATGCGACGCTGGCTGCCCCGGCCCTGGGCAGCGTCGGCGGTGGGCGCTGGCGCCGCGCATCCGGCGCTGGCCTCGGCGCAGCCGTGCGCCGCAAGCCACAGCTGGCCCGGCTGGCTTGGCACGGGCTGCAAGGCAACCCGCACCGAGCTGCTTGGGGTGGCCTCGGCAGCACGACCCACCGGGGCCTGGTCGCCGGCACACCGGCAGCGCCAATCGTCCGTCGGGCCGCGGTCGCACAACAGCACCGTGGCGTCTTGAGCGTCGCGGCGGCTCACCAAGTGCCCAGAATCGAGGGGGCGGATCCAGCGGTCCATGGCCGATCGGTGGCCACTCGGAGTGGCTTGGCATTCATCGTCCACGCTGTCGCCGTTCATCAAGGTCAGCGCCCGCTCCAAGCCTTGCTCTGCCGCCACCTGGGCGCGACGGTCGTCACCGACCAGGCGGGCGACGCGAAGCTCTGTCAACAGGTGTCGATTGGCAAAGGCACCTGCCAGGGCCGTGACGAAAAAGAGTGCGATCACGACGAACAGGGTGCTCATGCCATGGTGATGAGGGCTTCTCATGGTCGACAGCTCCCGCTCAAGGTGTCGGCTGGGAGGCGATAGCGCCACGTCCAGCGCTGCTGAACACCCGCGTCTTGGCTGGCTTCCGCGTCCAGGCTCACGCGCAGCGATCGGGTGAGCAGGCGAGGTGGGCAGTCGCCCCAGCCATCGCAGGATTGCGGGCACAGGGCCTCTAACGACCGTTCGACGCGTTCAATCTGAACTTCGAAGCGGCGGATGGCCACCGTGCTGGGATCGTTCAGGGGCTGAAAGCGGCCACCGTCGGTGCGGAACTCCAGCGTGCTTCCCCGAAGCCTGAACGCTTTGAGATCGGCGTCGTCCAGCCGGTCATCCTCCGGCACGGCTGGGTCGGTGGCCGACTGGCTGGCGGCGAAGCGCAGCGTTTGCGTGCCCGCGTCAAAGTCCACGTCGGCGAACGGATTCGGCCTTCCCTTGCCCCGGTCTGCCGCCCACACCCCATGATCGGGTTGGCCCCAGGCCCCGGCGGCGCCCAACTCGCGGCGCATGAGGGCGGCGATGGCCCGCATTTCCTGTTGAACCTGGAGCTCCAAGTGGAGCCCCTTTTGCGCTTGCAGTTGTGTGGCCATCAGGCCACTCGCGCCAGCGACCAGGAAGAGTCCGACGGCCAGACCGACCAACAACTCCACCAAAGTCATGCCCAACGCGCGGGTCATGACACGAAGCACCGTCGGGTGCTGTCCTGGCCTTGGCGGTCGTAGGACGCACGCTGCAGCACGCCTCGTTGGACCGTGACGCGCAGGCGTTGGCAACGGAGGTCGCCGGTCTGTGACGAGCCCGGCGAGGGCCAGGCTTCGAGCACGTAGCCTTCGGCATCGGCGGTGCTGACGCGAACTCGGTAGTGCTGGGCTGGCGAGTGCGGCGGCTGCCCGAGAGCGTCCAGGTCATCGGCGAACGTGGTGTTCCGACTGCGATGCCGCTCCTGCGCCAGGGCCAAGCGCGCCAGTGCGTCCCAGGCATCGGCACGCCGTGCCAACTGAACCTGTTCGGCGTACGAGGGGTAGCCCATGGCCGCCAGCAGGGCGACCAACGCAGCCCCCACCAAGGTTTCGATCAGGCTGAAGCCTCGGGTTCGCGCCCTCACCGCAGCACCTCGCTGCGGATGCGGCCCGTGATGGCGACCGTGTGCTGGTGCCCCGTGCCCGAGCTGTCGCGCACGGTCACCGAGCCGGTGGGCGTCACCGTCATCGTGCCGGGGTTCAAGGTCATCCGGGCGACGTTCGCTTGCAAGCGAACACCGCGTTCCGCCGGCAGCCACTCGGTCGCGATCAGCTGCGCGCCATCGGTGCAGTCGGGCAGGCCTTGTGGCGTCAGGGTGCAGGCATCTCGGTTCCCCTGGTGCAAGGTGTAACCCGTGCCCGTGCTGTGCTCAAAGAAGCGCAGGTGGAGGGATGCTCCGTTGCCGATGGATTGCATCCGGGCCTGGTGAAAGTGGGCCACGAATTGGCTGGATTGCCCCTGCGCGCGGTGGCGTTGCATCAGCGCGCTGCTGGCGGGCACCGCGACCGCGGTCAGCAGGCTGGCGATCGACAGGCAAACCAAGCCCTCGATCACGGTGAATCCACGGGAGGGGGTGGCGTTCATGAGGGGCCTCCAGAAGCACGTGACGGAATGCACGCACTCTAGAAATCGGCGCCTCGCTTGTCGCGACCCCCAAAAGGGGGAAACCGCCTCGCCCATCCCCCCCAAAAAGCGAGGGGCCCGTGGGCCCCTTTCGTGGTGGATCGCTCAGATGTCCTTGATCAGTTTTCGGAACTCGTCGATGTCTTCAAAGCTTCGGTACACCGACGCAAAGCGAACGTAGGCGACTTTGTCGATCTTTCGCAGTTCACGCATCACCAACTCACCGATACGGCTGCTCGGCACTTCCCGGTCGTTCTGCGCCAGGATCTGTTCCTGGATGCGCTCCAGGGCTGCATCGACCTGCTCGGTGCTCACGGGGCGCTTGCGCAGCGCCAACATCATGGAGGCGCGGGGTTTGGTCATGTCGAACTCGCTGCGGGCCCCGTCCTTCTTGATCACCATGGGCAGGGCGATCTCGGCCCGCTCGTAGGTGGTGAAGCGCCGGTCGCAACCCAGGCAGCGCCGCCGCCGCCGCACCACGTCGCCTTCGTCGGATTCGCGGGTTTCCGCGACCTGCGTTTCGGCGTGAGAGCAGAAGGGGCAGCGCATGCTGGGTCGTTTCGTCAGCCGTAGACCGGGAAGGCCTGGGTGAGGGTCGCCACCTGGGCTCGGACGCGAGCGATCACAGCCTCGTCGCGGGGGGCGTCCAACACGTCGGCGATCAGGTCGGCGGTCAGGCGCGTCTCGGCTTCCTTGAAGCCGCGGGTGGTCAGCGCTGGCGTGCCAAGGCGGATGCCGCTCGTGACCATCGGTTTTTCCGGGTCGTTCGGGATCGAGTTCTTGTTGCAGGTCATGTGCGCACTGCCCAACACCGCCTCGGCGTCCTTGCCGGTGATGCCTTTGGGACGCAGGTCCACCAGCATGACGTGGCTCTGCGTGCCGCCGCTGATGATGCGCAAGCCGCGCTCGGTCAGGCGCGTGGCCAGCACTTGCGCGTTGGCCACCACCTGCTGCTGGTAGGCCTTGAACTCTGGCGTCAGGGCCTCCTTGAAGGCCACGGCCTTGCCCGCGATGACGTGCATCAACGGACCGCCTTGCAAGCCAGGGAACACGGCGCTGTTGATCTTCTTGGCGATGGTTTCGTCGTTGCAAACGATGACGCCACCCCGCGGACCACGAAGGCTCTTGTGCGTGGTGCTGGTGCACACGTCGGCATAGGGCACCGGGCTCGGGTACACCCCAGCCGCGATCAAGCCGGCGTAGTGGGCCATGTCGACCATCAAGTAGGCGCCGACGGCCTTGGCCACCTTGGCAAAACGCTCGAAGTCGATGTGCAGGCTGTAAGCCGAAGCGCCCGCGATGATCATCTTGGGCTTGTGCTCGTGGGCCAAGCGCTCCATGGCGTCGTAGTCGATCGCCTCTTGAGCATTCAGGCCATAGCTGACGACCTTGAACCACTTGCCGCTCATGTTCAGCGACATGCCGTGCGTCAAGTGGCCGCCTTCGGCCAAGCTCATGCCCAAGATGGTGTCACCGGGTTGCAGCAAGGCCAAAAACACGGCTTGGTTGGCTTGAGAGCCGCTGTTGGGCTGCACGTTGGCGAAGTTCGCTCCGAACAGTTGCTTCAAGCGGTCGATCGCCAATTGCTCGGCCACGTCCACGTATTCACACCCGCCGTAGTAGCGCTTGCCGGGGTAGCCCTCGGCGTACTTGTTGGTCAACTGACTGCCTTGCGCCTGCATCACCGCGCGCGAGGTGTAGTTTTCGCTGGCGATCAGCTCAATGTGGTCTTCTTGGCGCCGAGTTTCCGCCGCGATCGCGGCGAACAACTCGGGGTCCGACTCGGGCAAGGCCAAGGGGGAGAGGGTGCTCATACAAGGGCTCCGGTACTGGATGAGCCCGCGCCGCCACCGTCGAGCATGCGACGCAGGTGGCCCAGGCGAACGACTCAAGGCGGCCACAGGGCGTGACCGGCCGCGCTTCCCGGTGGTGGTCCACCTCGGGGCTTCAGCCCCTCATCGCCAGTCGCGCAGCGGCGGCAGTGTACTCAGGGTTTCCAGAGAGCGACGTGGTCGGCGGCCTCCGATGCACTCGGGGCAGGGGCCACGGCTTCGCGCAGGGCGGTGGGCGCCGAAGGCGCGGCCATGGGCGGTCGCTTGCCCGCCAGCACCGCCTTCAGTTGGTCGGCTTCGAAGAGGACCTTGGCCGCGTAGCCACCGTCGTCGGCCATGTTGGCCGCCCCCACGTAGTAGCGCAGCCCCTCGGCCACACCGCCCGCGCGCTGGATGCATTCGCGCAGCACCTGCACCCCAACCCGCAAGTTGGTGACCGGGTCCAAGGCCGCTCGCTGACCCCCGAAGGCTTCGTACTTGTCGTCGTGCACGTGCGTCATGACCTGCATCAGGCCCTGCGCGCCAACGGGGCTCTGCGCAAATGGGTTGAAGCCCGACTCCACGGCCATCACCGCCAGCACCAAAGTGGGCTCCACCCGTGCCAAACGCCCCGCTTCCCAGGCTTCCAAGACCAAGCGGTTCATGGCTTCGGGGGCCACCTTGTACTTGCGCGAGAGCCATTGGGCCACTTGGCGCTGTTGGGCGCTGAGCGTTTCGGCTTCGGCGAAGGTGGCCCGTGTCACGGCGTCCGGATCGCTGGCCAACGCCAAGCTGTCGCCTTCTCGCTCCGCGCGGGCGCTTGCCCGCTCCGCCAGCCACGCGAAGGCTTGGTGCTCAACGCGTTCCCGCCATTGCGGCTGGCTGGTGAAGGCCACCAACAGGCTCAACAACAACAGGCCCAGCAAGGCCAAGGTGTTGTGGCTGACGAGAAGCAGGCCTTGGCCCACGTCTTTGGCAAACACAGAGAATCCGCTGCCCAGTTGGCGCAGCTTGGTTCGGAGTGAGTGGGTCGGACGCATGAACTTCCAGAAGTGGCGGGATGGCGGTTGAGCCCGGGTAAACCCGATGCTGTTCGGCCGGCGCGGATTCTGCAAAGCTCGTCATAACCGGTCAAGGTTATTGGTTAATACTAAAAGAACTATTGGTTATGAAGTACACGGACCTGCGGGACTTTCTGGCGGCTCTGGAGCGCGACGGTGAACTCCGTCGCGTGACGGATCCAGTGGCCACGCGCCTGGAAATGACCGCCCTTAGCGATCGGGTGCTGCGTGCGCAAGGACCGGCCTTGTGGTTCGCCAACCCGCAACCCGGCGATCGACCCGTGCTGGCGAACCTGTTCGGGACAGTGGGGCGAGTGGCCCGCGGCATGGGGGCCACCGACTTGGCGTCGCTGCGCCAGGTGGGGCACGTGCTGGCCGCCCTCAAAGAGCCGGAGCCGCCCAAGGGTCTCAAGGACGCAGGGCGGCTTTTCGAGCTGGTGAAATCGGTGTGGCAGATGCGACCGAGCGTTGACCGCCGGCCACCGTGCCAGGAAGAGATCCTGGAAGGCCAGGAGGTTGACCTGAGCCGCTGGCCCATCCAGCATTGCTGGCCGGACGATGCGGGCCCCCTGTTGACCTGGGGCTTGGTGGTCACACGAGGGCCGCAATCGGTGCCGGCGCCCAGGACGCGCCAGAACTTGGGCATTTACCGGCAGCAGTTGATCGGTCCTCGTCGACTGATCATGCGCTGGCTGGCCCACCGCGGCGGCGCGCTGGATTTCCGGGCGTTCCGCCTTGCGAATCCCGGACAAGCCTTTCCGATGGCCGTGGCGCTGGGCGCCGATCCGGCCACCACCCTGGGGGCCGTCACACCGGTGCCGGATTCGCTCAGCGAGTACCAGTTCGCCGGCCTGCTGCGTGGCGGACGAACCGAGGTGGCGGACACCTCGGTCGGTGAGGCGGGCTTGATGCTTCAGGTGCCAGCGACGGCGGAAATGGTGCTGGAGGGGCACATCCCGCCGGCGCCCGCCGGGTTCGTGGGCGAGAGTGAGATGGGGGTGCCGCTCAAGGAAGTGGATGGGTACCTGCACGCCTTGGAGGGACCTTTCGGAGACCACACCGGCTACTACAACGAGCAGGAGTGGTTCCCGGTGTTTGAAGTGGCCCGAGTGACCCAGCGGCATGGCGCGTTCTACCACTCGACCTACACGGGGAAGCCACCGGACGAACCGGCGGTGCTGGGCATGGCGCTGAACGAGGTCTTTGTGCCGTTGCTGCAAAAGCAATACCCCGAGATCGTGGACTTCTACTTGCCGCCGGAAGGGTGCAGCTACCGCATGGCGGTGATCAGCATCCGAAAGGCGTACGCCGGGCATGCCAAGCGCTTGATGTTCGGTCTGTGGAGCTTCCTGCGTCAGTTCATGTACACCAAGTTCATCGTCGTGGTGGACGAGGACGTGAACATCCGCGACTGGCAGGACGTGATTTGGGCCATCACGACCCGGGTGGACCCGGTGCGCGACACGGTGCTCGTGGACCAAACGCCCATCGACTACCTGGATTTCGCATCCCCCGTGAGCGGTTTGGGCGGAAAGATGGGTCTGGACGCAACGAGCAAGTGGGCGGGCGAAACGCAGCGCGAGTGGGGGCGGGTCATCGCAATGCCGGCCCACGTGCAGTCCAAGGCGGATGCCCTGTTTGAGCAGCTGTTCAGAGGTCAAGAGGGCAAGTCCTAGTCCGTTGCGCTTGAAGCTGGACGCGACGTCGCCTAACTTTCAAAGGCCTCCACGGAGGTCTACCCCGATGGCGCAATCTTTGCGCGCCAGGAGCCCTCGGACGATTGGCCCGAGAGCCCCACCGGTGGCTCGCCACCAGCCCCCGCCCCGTTGTTCTGATGGGGCGGGGTTGCTATTTGGGGCCCAAGAAGCCTGCGTGGTGCCCTACTTGCCCGCCACGTACCCGGCCACCTCGTACAACAGGTACCGCCCTCTTTGAACGCCGGTCACGCTGGGCAAGTAGTTCTCGAGCAACTTGGGGGCCTGGAGATCCCGCCCAACGGGGGCCGCCAAAAACTCGATCTCTGGATTCGCCTCTCGGAAGGCACGCAGGGCCCGCGGCATGTGCAGAGCGTGGGTGACCAACACCACCCGCCGCGCCCCGTGGGTTTGCAGCAATGCGGCACTCAACTGGGCGTTGCCCCGGGTGTCGACCGAACGGTCTTCGGCCCAGGCCAGGGGGCGACCCAACTCGGAAAGGGCCACTTGGGCGGCGAGTTCGGCTTCTGTCGGCTGGTCGGCCGCGGCAGTCAGGGCACGGCCCCCGGTGAAAGCCAGCGGCAACTCAAGCCGTCGGGCCCACCAGGCGCCGCGTCGCAGGCGCTCGGCGCTCTCGAGCCGGAGGTCGTAGCCGCCGTCGGCATGGGCGCCGCGGGCCAAGCCGCCCCCCAAGACCAAGACCACGGTGTGGCGGTCGCCATGCAATCGGTCCAAGCTTTGGCGGATTTCTGCGCTGGGCGGCACCCGAGACCAAGCCCAACCCAGGGGCTCCACCACCGCATCGGCGCTCAAGGCCCACGCGGCGGCCAGTGCCAGCCCCACGAGCCATCGACCGCCACGCCAGCGGCGAAGCACCAAAAAGCCCGCCACCGCCACGATCAGAGGCCCGGCCGGCGGCAGCATCAAAAGGACAAACAACTCGCGCATCGCGGGTCATCTTCGCACCCATGGCCGGCGCTGCCGATGGCGACGCTATGCTCCCGGGCACTATGGAAGTCCGTGCCCCGTCCCCACCGCCATCGACCGAAACGATCACCCTGGGCGGGGGCTGCTTCTGGTGCCTGGAAGCGGTGTTCCTTCGGGTTCGCGGCGTGCTGGCGGTGGAAAGCGGTTACTGCAACGGTCACGCACCAAACCCGAACTACGAGCAGGTTTGTTCAGGGCACAGCGGCCACGTTGAAGTGGTTCAGGTGGAATTCGACCCGCGGGCGCTCGACCTGTCACAGTTGCTGCGCGTGTTTTTCGCGGTTCACGACCCGACGACCCTGAACCGCCAGGGCAACGACGTCGGCAGCCAGTACCGCAGCGGCATCTACACCCACACCGCTGCCCAAGAAGAGGTGGCACGCGAAGTGTTGGCCGAGGCCCAGGCGGCCTGGGGCGGGCGGGTGGTGACGGAGTTGTTGCCCCGATCGAACTACACCCCGGCCGAGGCTTACCACCAGCGCTACTTTGAGAACCACCCGGATGCGGGCTATTGCGCGTTCGTGGTGGCGCCCAAGGTGGACAAGTTCCAGCGGACCTTCCAGTCGTTGTTGAAGCCGTGACCCATCCCGAGTCGTCGGAGGCCACGATCGCTTGGCAAGGGCTTTCCCTGACCTACCGCGACGGCCCTCAACTCGCATTTCCCGACCTGACGCTGGCGGTGGGCGAGCACCTGCTGCTGCGGGGTGCCTCTGGGGCCGGCAAGAGCAGCTTGTTGGCCCTGCTGGCGGGGTTGCGACGCCCGTCGGCTGGGCGGGTCTGGCTGGCCGGTCGCGAATTGGGGGCCATGTCCACTTCGCAGCGGGATGCCTGGCGCGGACAAGTGATGGGGCTCATGCCCCAGCGACTGCACCTCTGTGACGGCCTGAGCTTGCGCTTGAACCTGGCTTTGCCTTTTGTGGCGGCGGGCCAGCGCGCACCGGTTGAGCGAATCCAACACATGGCCGATCGCTTGGGCATCGGCGAGTTGCTCGATCGCGTGCCCGAGCAACTCAGCGGGGGGCAGTTACAACGGGCAGCCCTGGCAAGGGCACTGGTTCGGGCGCCGAAGCTGCTTCTTTTGGACGAGCCCACCAGCAGCTTGGACGACGACGCCACGGCCCGCTTGTTGGCCTTGGTGAGTGAAATCGTGCAGGAACATGGGGTGGGTCTCTTGGTGGCCACCCACGATGCACGCGTGGTCGACCACCTGGGAACGCAAATGGGCTCGCGACTTCGGACACTCACCCTGGGGGCGCGCTCATGAGGCTCTGGGGCCTGGCTTGGCGCTTCTTGGCGGCGCGTCCCGCCGCTGCCGGCTTGAGCGTGCTGCTGCTGGCCTTGGGCTGGGCAGCGGTGGCGTTTGTCGTGTTGGTCAGTGAGCAGGTGGACCGACGCGTCCAGCGCGACTTGGCCGGGATCGACTTGGTCGTCGGGGCCAAGGGCAGCCCCATGCAGATCATGCTGTCGGGGGTTTTCCACCTGGACGTGCCAACGGGGAACATCCCCCTGTCCACCATCGAAACCCTTCGGCAGCAGCCCCTGGTGGCCCAGGTATGGCCCCTGAGTTTGGGTGACAGCGTCAAGGGTTGGCGCATCGTAGGCAGCGAGCCTTCGTACTTGGATTTGTACGGTGCTCGCTTGGCCGCTGGGCGGCCTTGGCAAGCACCGCTCGAGGCGGTACTGGGGGCCGAGGTGGCACGTGCCACAGGCCTGAAGGTGGGCGACCGTTTTGCGGGAAGCCACGGCCTTGGCGAGGGTGGGCATGCCCATGACAGCCATCCGTACATCGTGGTGGGCGTGCTGGCGCCCACCGGCAGCGCACTCGATCGCTTGGCCCTGACAGATCTGGCGTCGGTGTGGCTGGTGCACGAAGACATGCACGCCCTGGACGACAGCGATCGCGCCGAGATGGTCGAGGCCCGCGAAGTGACGCTGGCCTTGGTGCGCTACCGCAGCCCCTTGGCCGCGGCCATGCTGCCCCGCTGGATCAATGCGCAAGACGGTTTGCAGGCGGCCTCGCCTGCGCTGGAGAGCGCACGCCTGCTGCGCATGGTGGGCGCTGGGCGCGAAGTGCTGCAAGGGTTTGGGGCGCTGCTTTTGCTCAGCAGCCTGTTGTCCTTGTTCATCACACAGTTGAACCTGGTGCGCGAACGCCAGGGCGATTTGGCCCTCATGCGCCTGATGGGGGCCGCCCCTTGGCGTTTGGCCGTGATGGTGGCCGCACAGGCGGTGATGGTCGTTACCGCTTCCCTGGCATTGGGCTTGGCAGCCGCCCATGGCGCCCTCGCGCTGCTGGCCCATTGGTTGGCGGGGCGGCAGGCGCTACCCTTGGATCCAGGCTTCTGGAGCCCCACCGAGTGGTGGTTCTGGCCGGTGGGGGTGGCTCTGGCCCTCGTCGCTGCAGCCGGCCCGGCTTGGCGGGCGATGCGCACCGATGTCACTCAGTTGTTGCAAGCGCCGCGTTGACGGCATTGAAGGATCGACGATGAAACACGCACTGCGGGCCTTCGGGGCTGCATTGGTCTTGGGGCTGGTGGCCCCTACGTGGGCGCAGCCCAAACTGGACGAGCATGTCAAGGAAGACATCGCACGCCACCGGGCGATGGCCCAAGCCCACGAAGAGGCTGCGCGCTGCCTGGAATCGGGCAAGCCGGAGGCCGAGTGCTTGAAGGCCTTGCAGGCCCGCTGCAAAGGCCTCGGCATTGGCAAGTACTGCGGGATGAAGCATGCGCACTAAGCCCTGGTGGGCCTTGGCCCTGGCCTTGGTTGTGGTCACCGCAGGCGCCCAAACGCGCACGAACGGGGCGGCCTCGCCCTTTGGCCAGGGACCCGGCTACCACGACCCCCGGAGCCCGTTCAAACCGTTGGAGGAGAAGGCGGGTGTGCTGTCTTGGAGCCTGCTGTCTTCGGTGACCACCAAGGTCGAGAAGAAGAAACTGGTGCCCCAGTTCCCCACCGAGATCGCGGCCCTGCACCAGCAGAAGGTCAAGATCCAGGGTTTCATGATGCCGCTGGAGCCTGGCGATCGTCAGAAGCACTTCCTGCTGTCGAGCGTGCCCACCAGTTGCAATTTCTGCGTGCCTGCCGGCCCCGAGGGCCTTGTGGAAGTTCGCAGCTTGACCCCGGTGCGCTACACCTTGGAGCCGGTGCTTGTCGAAGGCGTGTTGGCGGTGCTGAAGGACGACCCTTACGGTCTGTTTTACCGGGTGGTCGAGGCGCAACCGGTCCCCTGAGCACAAGTCAGGGGGCGAGTCGCTCTCGCACCCACTGACCGTCGATCCAGCGGTAGCGCAACCGATCGTGCAAGCGGCTGGGTCGTCCTGCCCAGAACTCCCAGGCGTTTGGCACCAAGCGAAAGCCGCCCCAGTGGGGCGGACGGGCCGGGTTCAACCCGTGTTGTGCGGCGGCTTTGGCGGCGTTGGCCACCAGCACCGCCCGGTTGGCAATGACCTGGCTCTGGGGGCTGGCCCAAGCGCCCAAGCGACTGTCCAGCGGGCGGCTGGCGTAGTAGGCGTCACTCTCGGCGGCGCTCACCCGCTCGACCTTGCCTTCGATGCGAACCACACGCTCCAGGCTGACCCAATGGAACTGGAGCGCCGCATGCGGGTTCTGCGCCAACTCCTGGGCTTTGCGGCTTTCGTAGTTGGTGTACCAAACCAATCCCCGTTCGTCCACGTCCTTGACCAGCACGATTCGCGTGCTGGGCTGACCGTCGGGGCCCACGGTGGCCAAGGTCATGGCGTTGGGTTCGGGGACCTTGGCGGCCAAGGCCTCGTCGAACCATTGGCGGAATTGCTGCAGGGGCAACGATTCGGCCGCGCTCTCTTCCAACTCGCCGCGGTCGTAGGTTTTTCGCATGTCAGAAAGCCAATTCATGCGGGTGTCTCCGAAGAAGGTTTTTCCGTAATGGAAGGCCCCATTGGTCCAGGGCGGGCACGGGCGCATTCTGCGGTGCAACAAGACCGGAGGAGACCGGTCGTCGGGCGAGGAGGCGTTCGTGGTCAGCATGCATCCCGTGGTCATCGTGTTGGCAGCCGGCCAAGGGTCGCGCTTTGCTGGCACGGGCCACAAGCTCGAGCAGTCCCTTGGGGGCAGCACGGTGCTGGGGCGCACGCTGGCCGCTGCATTGGCTACGCAACTAAGGGTCATCGTCGTGTGCACGCCGGCACTGGCACCGCTGGTGCGTCGCAGCGTGGCCGCCCGTGACACGGTCGTGTTGCCTGAGGATGGGCCCCATGGCATGGGGCGGTCGATCGCGGCCGGCGTGACGGCCGCTGCCTCGGCGCCGGGTTGGTTGATCTTGCCGGGCGACATGCCCCTGGTGCAGCCAGCGTCCATCCGGGCCGTGGCCGCCAGCTTGTCGCAGGATCCGGTGGTGTTCGCGCAGTACCGGGGGCAGCGCGGCCATCCGGTGGGGTTTTCCTCTGAGTTGTATTCGGAACTGATTGCCTTGCAAGGCGACGAGGGCGCTCGGCGTTTGCTGATGCGCTTCGCGGCTCAACCGGTGGTGGTCGACGACCCCGGCGTGTTGATGGACATCGACACGGCTTCGGACTTGGACCGAGCGCGCGCCCAAAGCAGCCCCACGCCGACCACCTAAAGCCCCGCAGGGGCTGGCGGCCCGCCGGTCGATGTAATACAGTTACTTAACTTTTGAGTAGCGAGTTACATCCATGTCTCAGCCCGTCGCCTTGCATCCCGTGCTGGAGCGCGTTACCGCGCGAATCGTGGAGCGCAGTCGGGCCACGCGGACTGCCTATTTGGCGCAGATCGATCGCCTGTCGCAGCGGCAGCGGGGCAGCGACCGCATGGGCTGCGCCAACGTGGCACATGCCTTTGCCGCGATGCCCGCCCATGACAAGCTGAAGATCGTCGCCGAGCGTGTGCCGCACTTGGGCGTGGTCACCGCTTACAACGACATGTTGAGCGCCCACCAGCCCTACGAGTCCTACCCGGCGCAGATCCGCGCCGCGGCCGCCCGCTGCGGGGCGACGGTTCAGGTGGCGGGTGGGGTTCCCGCCATGTGCGACGGGGTGACCCAAGGGCTGCCCGGCATGGAGTTGAGCCTTTTCAGCCGCGACACCATCGCGATGGGCACGGCCGTGGCACTGACCCACGACGTCTTTGATGCCGCGTTGATGCTGGGCATTTGCGACAAGATCGTGCCCGGCCTCCTGATCGGGGCGCTGCACTTCGGCCACCTGCCGACCCTGTTCGTGCCGGCCGGCCCCATGAGTTCGGGCCTGTCCAACAGCGACAAGGCCAAGGTGCGCGAGTTGTACGCACAAGGCAAGGTGGGTCGGGAAGAGCTGCTCAAGGCCGAGGAGGCGGCGTACCACGGCGCCGGCACCTGCACGTTCTATGGCACGGCCAACAGCAACCAAATGCTCTTGGAGGCGATGGGCTTGCACGTGCCCGGCGCCGCTTTCGTGCACCCCCACGCGGGATTGCGCCAAGCTCTGACCGACGAAGCGGTTCGCCTGCTGCTGAGTGCGCGAGACAAGCCGATCGGCAAGTTGGTGGACGAGCGCTGCATCGTCAACGCCATGGCGGCCCTGCTGGCCACCGGTGGCAGCACCAACCACCTGATCCATTGGGTGGCCGTGGCCCGCGCCGCCGGCGTCCTGATCGACTGGACCGACTTCAGCGAGTTGTCCGGCGTCGTGCCCTTGTTGGCCCGTGTGTACCCCAATGGCACGGCCGACGTGAACCAGTTCCAGGCCGCCGGCGGACCTGGCTTTGTGATCCGCGAGTTGTTGGACGCCGGATTGATGCACGAGGTGCCGGCCATGGCGGCCGGCGGCCTGCGCGCCCACACCCAAGAGCCGTGGATGGAAGGCGGGAAGTTGGTTTGGCGTGAGCTGCCGAAGTCGCCGGTGGACGCGAGCATCGTCCGCACCGCCGCCGAGCCCTTCAGTCCCACCGGGGGCCTGCGATTGCTGGCGGGCAACCTGGGGCGCGCGGTGATCAAGGTGTCCGCCGTGCCGGAGGATCGCCATGTGATCGAAGCCCCAGCCCGGGTTTTCACCTCGCAGGAGGCCATGCAAGCCGCCTTCAAGGCAGGCGAGCTCGACCGCGATGTGGTGGTGGTCGTTCGCTTCCAAGGCCCCAAGGCCAATGGCATGCCCGAGTTGCACAAGCTGACGCCCCCCTTGGCCGTGTTGCAGGGCAAGGGCTTCAAGGTCGCGCTGGTGACCGATGGCCGCATGAGTGGCGCCTCCGGCAAGGTGCCGGCCGCCATCCATGTCAGCCCCGAGGCCCTGGCTGGCGGGCCCTTGGCCAAAGTCCGCGACGGTGACCTGATCCGCCTGGATGCGGTGGCCGGGACGCTGACGGCCCTGGTGGACACCACCGACTGGGCTTCGCGCCCGAGCGCTCAGATTGAAGAAGCCCAAGCGGCCGACAACGCGCACGGCCTGGGTCGCGAATTGTTCGGTGGCATGCGCCGCCTCGTTTCCGCCGCCGAAGAAGGCGCCATCACCTGGCTGTGAACCCCCGACATCCCCGAAACCCATGAGCACCCTCGACTCCCTGGCCAGCCATGGCCCCGTGATCCCTGTCATCGTCATTGAACGCCTGCAAGACGCCGTGCCTTTGGCCCAGGCCCTCGTCGCTGGGGGCGTCAAGGTCCTGGAAGTGACCCTGCGCACCCCGGTGGCCCTGGCCGCGATGGAAGCGATTGCCAAGGCCGTGCCCGAGGCCGTGCTCGGCGCGGGCACCCTGCGCACCGCCGCGGATGCGGTGGCCGCCAAGAACGCCGGCTGCGTGTTCGGTGTCAGCCCAGGCTTCACCGAGCGCCTGAGTGCCGCTTGCCAGGACGTGGCGCTGCCCCTGTTGCCCGGCGTGTCCAGCGCCAGCGAGGTCATGCGGGCCAACGACGCCGGTCACCGGTTTCTGAAGTTGTTCCCGGCCACGGCCGTGGGTGGCGTGGCCATGCTCAAGGGCCTGGCAGGCCCGTTCCCCGACGTGGCGTTTTGCCCCACGGGCGGCATTTCGCTCAAGACGGCACCGGAGTTTTTGAGCCTGCCCAACGTGCGCGTGTGCGGCGGCTCCTGGCTCACGCCGCCGGATGCCATCGCCGCAGGCGATTGGGCGCGCATCACGCAGTTGGCCCGCGAGGCCCAAGCCCTGCGGGCTTGACCTTGGCCTGACGTAGGCTGCGGCCCCATGCCGCTGCCCGACAACACGTACTACCAAGCCACCGCCCCCCAAGCCGACCTGCCAGCCTTGGTGGGCGATCGGCACGCCGAAGTCGCTGTGCTGGGCGCGGGTTTGGCCGGTCTGGCCGTGGCCTGTGGTCTGCAAGACCGGGGCATCGCCCAGGTGGCGGTGCTGGAGGCCCACGCGGTGGGCCATGGCGCCAGCGGGCGCAATGGGGGCTTCGTGTTCGGCGGCTACAGCCGCGATCCGGCCCGATTGCTGGCCGATTGGGGCCCCGAGACCGCCCGCACCCTGTACGGTCTGACGCGCGACGCCGTCGCGCTGATTCGGCAACGCATCGAGCGTTTCGACATCGACTGCGATCGCGTCGAAGGCGGCGCTTGGTGGGTCGATTGGTTCGACACCGCCCGCTCGCGCCGGGCGATGGCTGGACAAGCCCGGCTCATGGCCCAGCACTTCGGCGTGCAATGGGACGCCATCGGCCCCGATGAAGTGCGCGAGGGCCTTGCCACCCAGCGCTACGGCGGCGCCCTGGTCGAGCGCGACGCCTTCCACTTCCACCCCCTGCGCTACGCCCAGGGCCTGGCCCGCGCCGTGACAGGGCAGGGCGGGGCGGTGCACCCGCACAGCCCAGTGCTGCGCGTCGAGCGCTTGGGCAACGAATGGCGGCTGCACACCCCGCAAGGGCGGTTGTGCGCGCCGCAGTTGGTGGTCGCGGGCGGTGGTTACCTGCAACGCGTGCTGCCGCGCTTGGAGCGCGCCCGCTTGCCCATCGCCACCTACGTGCTGGTCACCGAGCCGCTGGCCGACCACCCCGTGCGCACCCCGGCGGCGGTGTACGACAACCGCTTCGCCTTCGACTACTACCGCCGTCCGCCCGACGGCCGTTTGCTGTGGGGCGGGCGCATCTCCATCCTGGAGCGCCACCCTGAGCGCATCGCACAGTTGCTGAAGGCCGACTTGCTCAAGGTCTACCCGCAACTGGCTTCTGCCCGCATCGACTTCGCGTGGGGCGGCCTGATGAGTTACGCCGCCCACCAGATGCCGCAACTGGGCCGCCTGAGCGACGGCCTGTGGTTTGCCCAAGCCTTCGGCGGCCACGGCGTGGCCCCCACCACGGTGGCGGGCGAGCTTTTGGCCGAGGCCATGGCCTGCGGCGGCGCGGTGGACGCCACGTGGGCGCGTTACGGCCTGGTGCCCGTGTTCGGCCGCCTGGGTCTGTTGGGTGCCCAGGCCCAGTACAGCTGGGCCGAGCTGAAGGACGCGATCCATGAGGCCCTGGGAGGGCCCTCACTACACTGAGGCCCCAACAAGAACACCCCCGAGGAGCCTGCGCCATGCGCGACGTCGTCATCACCGGCACCGGCCTGTACCAGCCCCCGCACCAGATCAGCAACGCCGAGTTGGTCGAGGCCTTCAACGCCTACGTCGACCGCTTCAATGCCGAGCACGCCGCGGACATCGCCGCGGGCCGCCAGGAGGCCCTGTCCCACAGCAGTGTCGAGTTCATCGAGAAGGCCTCTGGCATCAAGAACCGCTATGTGATGGACAAGGCCGGCGTGCTGGACCCGATGCGCATGTACCCGCGCATCCCGGCTCGCGCCGACGACCAGTGGAGCGTGATGGCCGAGATGGCCGTGGATGCCGCCAAAAAGGCCTGCGAGCAAGCCGGCCGTGCCGCCAGCGACATCGACGCCGTGTACTGCGCCGCCGCCAACATGCAACGTGCCTACCCCGCGATGGCCTGCGAAATCCAGGCCGCACTGGGGGCCAAGGGCTACGGCTTTGACATGAACGTGGCCTGTTCCAGTGCCACCTTTGCCATCGAGCAGGCCGTCAATGCCGTTCGCTGCGGGTCGGCCCAGTGCGCGTTGGTGGTCAACCCCGAAATCACCAGCGCCCACCTGGAATGGCGCGACCGCGACTGCCACTTCATCTTCGGCGACGTGTGCACGGCCATCTTGATCGAGCCGGCAGAGTCCGCTGTGTCGACCGAGCGCTGGACGGTGCTGGGCACCCAATTGGCCACCCAGTACAGCAACAACATCCGCAACAACTTCGGCTTCATGAACCGTTGCGAAGACAGCAACTGGACCGAGCGCGACAAGACCTTTCGCCAAGAGGGGCGCAAGGTGTTCAAGGAGGTCGTGCCCCTGGCCGCTGCCCACATCGAGGCGCACCTGGGCAAATTGGGCTTTGCGCCCCAGGCGGTCGGCCGTTTCTGGTTGCACCAAGCCAACCAGGGCATGAACCAGTTCGTGATCAAGAAGTTGGTGGGCGCCGACGCCGGCAGTGCCGTGGCCCCGATCATCTTGGACGAGTGGGCCAACACCGCCTCGGCCGGTTCCATCATCGCCTTCCACGAGCACCGGGCCGATTTGAAGTCGGGCGATTTGGGCGTGATCTGTTCGTTTGGGGCGGGTTACTCCATCGGCAGCGTCATCGTTCGCAAGCAGTGAGCGTTCGCACGGCGGGGGCAGCCATTGCGTTTCGCGCCGCCGCTTGAATCGCAGTGAGGGGCATCGGGGCCTTCACGGAGGTGTAAGGCAAGTCCGACCCCGCCTCAACACCGTCTAGGCGTGGCCCGGCAGCTGGCGCCGGGCAGCCCTTCAGGGCGGCGCAGAGGCAGGCTCCGTCTCTGGGGCACTGGCGGCTTCTGCCGGCGCAGGGCCGATGCGTTTCAGGGCTTGTTCGCCCGAAAACTCTTCGTAGAACCAATGCGCGCCGTCTTGCACGAGGCCCTCTAGCGGGGGCTCCAGCGGTGCCAGCGGCACGCCCTTCAAGGCCGCGGCCATGGTCGCTGCCCAAACGGGGAGGGCCAATCCGCCGCCCGTTTCCCGCTCGCCCAGCGACCGTGGGTTGGGGTAGCCGATCCACACGGCGCCGGCACGAGATTTGTGGAAGCCCACGAACCAAGCGTCCATGGCGTCGTTGGTGGTGCCCGTCTTGCCGTACAGGTCCCAGCGGTTCAGCAGGCCCGAGGCCCGCGCGCCTGTGCCCTCCCGCATCACGGCCGACAACAATTGCGCGGTCATGAACGCGTTGCGCTCGCTGATGGCCTGCTTGGGCTCGCCAGGCGTTGCTTGCCAGAGCACCTGCCCTTGGGCGTCGGTCACGCGTTCGATCAGTTGCACCGGTGGCACCTTGCCGCCGGCGGCGAAGGCACTGTAAGCCTGGGCCATTTGCAGGGGGGTGACCGAGCCGGACCCCAAGGCCAGGGTCAGGTTCTGCGGCTGCTTCGCTTGCTCCAGGCCGAACTGCCCCACCCAGGCCCGCACCCGGGGCACTCCCAAATCTTGGAGCAAGCGGATGGTGACCATGTTCTTCGAGCGGGCCAGCGCCTGGCGCAGGGTCAGGCTGCTTTCGTACTTGCCGTCGTAGTTCTTGGGCGCCCAGTCGCCAATCTCGATGGGTTCGTCGCTGACCTCGGTGCCTTCCCAGGCGCCTTCTTCGATCGCCGCGGAGTACACGAAGGGCTTGAACGAGGAGCCGGGCTGCCGGTAGGCCTGGGTGGCGTTGTTGAACTGGGCGCGCGCGAAGTCGAAGCCGCCGACCAAGGCACGCACAGCCCCGGTTTGAGGGTCCAGGGTCACCACGGCGCCTTCGGCCTCTGGTGCTTGGCTGACGGCCCAGTCCTTGCCCACCGCCAACAGGCGCACCACCGACCCGCGCTGCACGCGCCGCTTGGCATCGGGTGGAGACCCCAGCAAAGGGCGCAGCGCAGCGCCCGCCAGCTGGACCTTCGTCCCATCGCTCAGCACCAGCTCGGCTTGGCCCTTGTCAAGCCGCAGCACCACGGCGGCGCGCAGTTCCCCCAGGTCGGGGTGCCGGGCAAAGGCGGCGTCAAGGCCTTCCTCGTCGGGCTCGGCGCCCCCGCCCACATCGAACTGGCCCTCGGCACCACGAAAGGCCTGCCGTCGCTCCAGGTCGAACAAGGCACGGCGAAGGGCTTGCTGTGCCGCCGTTTGCTCGGCCGCCAGCAGGGTGGTGGTGACTTGCAGGCCTCGGGCATACGCATCCTCACCGAAACGGGCCACGACCTCGGCCCGAACCATTTCCGCCGCATGGTCGGCGATGCTGGACAAACGCTTGGGGCGCTTGATGATCAAGGGCGCGGCCTTTGCTGCTGTGGCTTGGGCGGGGGTGATCAAGCCGACCACGGCCAAGCGGTCGAGCACCACGGCTTGGCGCCGCTTGGCCCGCTCCAAGTGGGTGACTGGGTTCAAACGCACCGGGTCTTTGGGCAGGCCGACCAGGAGCGCCATCTCGGCGGTGTTGAGCTGGCCCAGCTCCTTGCCGAAGTAGCGCTCGGCCGCTGCTGCGAAGCCGTAGGCCCGGTTCCCCATGAAGATCTGGTTCATGTAGATCTCCAGGATTTGCGCCTTGCTGAGCTCCCGCTCCATCTTGACCGCCAACAAGGCCTCGATCGCCTTGCGCGTCCACTTCTGTTCCTTGGTCAGGTAGGTGTCGCGCGCCAGTTGTTGTGTGATCGTCGACGCCCCGTGCTTGGGGCCGCTGTGGGTCAAGTTGCGCCACAAGGCCCGCACGATGCCGCTGTAGTCCAAGCCGGCGTGGTGCCAGAAGTCGGTGTCTTCCACGGCCAACAGCGCGTCTTGCAAAGGCTTCGGGATCTCCGCCAAGGGCACGAAGCGGCGCCGCTCGGTGCCGAACTCTCCGATCAGCACACCGTCGGCCGTCGTGATGCGCAGCGGTTCCTTGGGCTGGTAGTCGGTCAGGCGGTCCAAGGCGGGCAATTGCTGCCATAGAGCGGCGGCCACCAGGCCCCCGGTCAATGCCAGCACCAGGGGCAGTGCCACCAGGCCCCACAGCAACAGGCGACGGTGCCGGGCCAAGAAGGGGAGTGGGTTCAAGTCAAGGCTTTCATGGGGGCGCCGTCAGGGCCGGACGCGGGGCCGCCGATTATGCTGAGCCCATGGCGCACAGCTTCTTTTGGCACGACTACGAAACCTTCGGGCGATCGCCCCGCCACGACCGCCCCGCGCAATTCGCAGGTATCCGCACCGACGCCGAATTGAACGAGGTGGGCGAGCCGGTCAACCTGCATTGCCAGCCGCTCAGCGACACCCTGCCGGACCCTGAGGCCTGCCTGCTCACGGGCATCCTGCCCCAGGACTGTGCGCGCTTGGGCGTGCCCGAGCCGGCCTTCGCCGCGGCCATTGAGCGTGCCTTGGGCCATGCCGGCACCGTGGGCGTGGGCTACAACACCTTGCGCTTCGACGACGAGGTCACGCGCCACTTGTTCTGGCGCAATCTCATCGACCCCTACGCACGGGAGTGGCAGAACCAGTGTGGCCGCTGGGACCTGTTGGACCTCGTTCGAGCCACGCATGCCTTGCGCCCCGAGGGCATCCAATGGCCCACCGGCGACGACGGCAAGACGAGCTTCAAGCTGGAGCGCCTGACCCAGGCGAACGGGTTGCAGCACGAGGCGGCCCACGATGCCTTGAGCGATGTGCGTGCCACCGTCGCCCTGGCGCGATTGATCCGCCAGCACCATCCGCGGCTGTTCGACTTCGCGTTCAAGTTGCACAAGAAGGAGGCCGTTTGGGCCGAGATTGGCAACGAAGCGCGGCCCTTGCTGCACGTGTCGGGGCGCTACGGCGTGGATCGCGGCTGCATCGCCATGGTGTGGCCCTTGGGCCTGCACCCGCGCAACAAGAACGAACTCATCGTTTGGGACTTGAGTGCCGACCCTGCCGAACTCTTCGATTTGCGCCCGGAGGCGATCCGCGCTCGCCTGTTCGTGCGGCAGGAGGACTTGCCCGAAGGCAGCACGCGCTTGCCGATCAAGACCATCCACGTCAACAAGTCGCCGTTCGTGGTCTCGAGCTTGGCCACCCTGCGCGATGCCCAAGCCGAGCGCTGGGGCATCGACCGTGCGCGAGCGTTGCGACACGCCGAGTGCTTGCGCGATCGCGGCCGCCAACTGGACGGCCTCTGGTCCGACGTCTTCCTTCCCCATGAAAGTGCCGATGACGACCCCGAAAGCAACCTCTACGGGGGTTTCGTCGGGGACGCCGACCGACGCCTGTTGAACCAGGTCCGGCAACTGGACGCGGCGACCTTGGCCGAGCGGGTGCATGCCGGGCGCATGGGCTTCGACGACCCGAGACTGGACACGCTGCTGTGGCGCTACCGCGCTCGACATCACCCCGAGCACTTGAGCGACGCCGAGCGTGCACAGTGGGACCTGGAGCGCGCAGAGCGCCTGAACCGTGGGGGGACAGGGCGGCTCAGCCTGGCGCAGTACCTGGACCGCATCGACGCCCTGCAGGCCGAACGCGAGGACGACGAGCGGGCGCAAGGCCTGTTGTCGGACCTCGTGGATTGGGCCGAAGCCATCGCCCCGTAGGGATTTGCCTTGCTTGACCCGACCTTGCCATGGCGGAAGATCAAGCTTCCTTGGAAGGAGTTCGCATGAGCGCCCACGACCCTCGTTTCGCTGCCCTGATGCAACGCGCCCCCATCGCGATGGCTTTTGTCGCGGCGCAACGCTTCGTCGAGGTCAGCGAATCCTTCAATCACCTGTTCGGGCATGTGGACGACCATGACTTGAAGGGCGCAGAGACGCGGGCGGTTTTTGTCAGTGACCCCAGCCACAACACCTGGTTGGAACGGCTTGGCACCAGCTTCAAGGCCGGCCAGGTCGTGGACGACGAGTTCGAGTTGGTGCGCCGCGATGGCAGCCGCTTTTGGGGCCGCATCCAGGCCAGTCCGGTCGATTGGGCCGGCGTGGACGGGGAGGCGCTGTGGATCGTCCAAGACGTGACGGCGGCGCGCGCAGCGCGACTCGCGCCGACCTGGACCGCGAAACACGACCCCGTGACAGAACTCTCCAACCGCCGCGAGTTTGAACGGCGACTTTCCGACCACGTCGGCAGCCGGCGCAGCGAGCCGGTGTCGGTGCTTTGGATCGATCTCGACAACTTCGGCGAGATCGTGAGTGGCATGGGCACGGAAACCGCCGATCACTTCCTTTACGGGCTTGGCCAGTTGCTGCAGGCCAAGGTTCGAGCCTCGGACACCGTCGCCCGCATCGAGAAGGATCGGTTCGCCGTTTTGCTGCCCGATTGCGACCAGCACTACGCCGAAATCGTGGCCGAAAAGATCCGCAGCGCGGTCCATGGATTCCGGCTGCGTTGGGGCCTGCACCGGGCGCGCACCAAGGCCAGCGTGGGCGTGGTGCTGCTCCATCCCACCCTGGAAACCCCGGACGCGGTCTTGGCCGCCGCCTCGCTGGCGTGCGGCGAAGCGAAGGCCTCCGGCGGGGATTGCGTGCGGATTTTTGTGGTTCAGCAGGCTGCCGAGGCCACTTCCAGCTAGTCAGCCAGGGCGGCAAACGAAATAATGGGGGCCTGTTTGGCCCCTTTTCGTTGGATCGCCCCATGGCTGTTGAACTCTCCACCGCGTTGGCCGGCCTGGCTGTGGCGCAGGAGCGTTTGCGTGCGTCCGCCAACAACCTGGCCACGGCATCGGGCCGACTCATGTCGAGCGATCCCACCGAGCGCCCGCCGCTGAACCAAGGCGCCAACAGCGAATTGCAACTGCAACAGCAGGACCCAGACTTGGCGCGTGAGTTGCTGGCCCAACGCACTGCGGCTTACCAATTCGTGGCCAATCTGCGTGTGCTGCAAACCCAATTGCGCCTCTCCGGCGTGATGTTGGACATCTACGCCTGAGGCCCGGCGCCGCCCAGGCGTCACGGCACCGGAGGCATCTCGTACAGGGCCCATCCCCCGGGTTCGTCCCGCACCCAGCGCCAAGGTGCCTTGACCCATTCGCGTGCCACGGCGGCAGATCGCAATTGCAGGTGCACGCCGGGAACCGGGCGCAGGCGCCAATTCGACTCCTCTGGGAGGCGAACCGTGCCGAGTTGCTGCAAGTAGCGCGCGACCACGTCACGCAGGTCGTCTTCGGTGTTCAACACAATCCGGTCAGGCCCCGTGCCTGGAAATTGACCGCCGCCGGTGGCCCGGTAGCTGTTGGTGACCAGCAAAAACGCTTGCGCGTCGCTCACGGGCTGACCTTGCCATCGCAAGTTGTGAACGCGTCGCGCGCTGGGTGCCACCAACACCCCTTGGGGGTCGTAGCGCCGGGGTTGGGTCAGGTCGATTTCGTAATCCAGACCGTCCAGCACATCGAAGTTGTAGGACGGGTGGTCGTTGGCGAGCACCGACTGCGCGTCAGGTCCTGAAGGATCGATTTGGACGAACTGTCCGGCGCTGCGCTCGAGCCATTCGCGGAGTTCGGCGCCCGTGACCTTCAAGACCTTCAGGCTGTTCGGGTAGGGGTACAGGTCGGCCACGTGCTGGCGGGTCAGCGGACCGGGTGGCACGTGGGTGTAGGCATTGGGGCCCTGGCGTCCGCCCGCGCGGAACGGTGCCGAAGCGGAAACCAGGGGCCACGTGGCCCAGGCTGTGCCGGCCAGCAAGGATTGGGCGTGCCACGCCTGCGCCCGCGCCACGAGCTTCACCGCCAGGCTGTCCTGCACTTGGGCGAAGTAGGTGTGCAGGGGCAAGGTGGTCTGAGCCAGTTCCTCGCGCATGCGCAGGACCGTCGCTTGGTGGGCCTCTGCCACCCCCACGTCGGGCAACTCCCGCGGCACCCCACTGACCTGGCGCAACGACACCTGGGCCTGGGCCACGCGCCACGGCCCACGCGTCCGCCTTTCGAGGCGCAAATCGATGAGGCCCAGGTGGTCGCCCCAACGACCGGGCATGACGGCAGGACGTCCATGGATCAGGCCCCGTTGGGCGTCCACGCCGTCCACGCCCGCGTAGTGCGGGCCGGGCAGTTCCGCGTGGGCGTGGCCGAGGACCAAGGCATCCACGCCTGGGATGCGCGCCAAGGCCTGTGCCGCATGCTCCAAACCGTTGCGGCCGCTCACATCGATGCCGGTGTGGGCCAGCAGGACGACCAGATCCGCCCCCGCTCGCTTCAGCTTGGCAACCTCCTCGCTGGCGACGCTCACCATGTCGAGCGCCTCCACGCGTCCGGCCAGGTGTTGGTGATCCCAGGCCATGATCTGTGGCGGCGTGAGCCCGACGACACCAATGCGAAGGTGGTGTGGCTGACCGCGTTCGTCGACGAACTGCCGGTTCAAAAGCGCACTGCTTTGGAACACCGGGCCTCGTCCGTCAGGCCAAACCACGTTGGCGCTCAGCACGGGGAAGCCAGCCGCCTGGGTCGCAGCCTGCAAAAAGGGCAGGCCGTAGTTGAACTCGTGATTGCCCAAGCTCGCGGCGTCGTAACCCACGGCCTTGAGCAAGCGGTACGCCGGATGCCCCTGTCCTACGCCCTGCGCATGCACCTGATCGCCCAATGGGCTGCCCTGAAGTAGGTCACCGTTGTCGAACAGCAAATGATTGGGCGCTTCGCGCCGGGCTTGTTCGATCAGGGCCAAGGTCAGGGCGAAGCCGTGTTGCGCCGTCGTACGGCCTTGGTAGTAGTCGTGCGCCAGCAGGTGCATGTGGAGGTCGGTGGTGGCCAAGAGGCGCAAACGCAACTCAGACGCCGACGCCCCGGCGGCCCCCATCCACACCAGAACAAAACACAGACGGAACCAGAAAACCATGGCAAATGCGGCAGAAACCCACGGGACAATGGGCGACGATGCTAGCCACCCCGAGAACGTGGGGTGAGACTGCGCCCCGTTCGGGCGGCCTTCCGCCCACACTTCAACCACCTCGCCCTGCGCCACCGTTCCGACATGCCCGCACCGACCGACGACACCCCGGCCCCTTGGTTTGCTCAGCAAACCGGCGACAGCGTGGCGCGTCTGATGGGCCAATCCATGGAGGCGCTCGGCGTCCTGTGGTCCGTCAAGCAGATGAGCAACGGGCAGTACGTCTACGCCTCGCCGGGGCTGGATCGCTTGTTCGAGCGTTCGGAGTCGAGCGTGGTCGGTTCCAGCGACAACGAATTGATGCGCCCTGACGAGGCCGCTGCCATGCGACGGGTGGAATTGCAGGTGATGGGCCAGGGGCATGCCCAGTCCAACGAGCACCGCATCGAACTCAGTGGTCGCCGCCGCGATTTCACCCTCGTTCGCCAAGCGCTCGATGAGCGCCACCTGCTGACGCTTTGGTGGGACCGAAGCCACGAGCGGCAGCGAGAAACGCAACTCCAGAAGGCGCTTACGCAGATCGAGCAGCACCAGGGCGAGATGGAGGTGTTGCGTCGCCAGGCCCAGCAGGGGGCGGGGCGCGACGAGGCCACCGGGCTTCAACAGCGTCGCCTGTTTGACGAAGTGTTGCAGCGGGAAATCGACCTGTCCACGCGGGAGCACCGCGAGTTCTCGCTGGTTCTCATTGCCATCGATGGCGGAGCGCCGAACATTCAGCCGGCCCAGCGGGAAGCTTTGGGCCGTTTGTTGCGGGCCAACACCCGGGCGATGGACGCTGCCTGTCAGATCGACGACGAGTGCTTCGGCGTTCTGTTGTCGGGGGTGGGGCTTGCCACGGCGCACTCGCGCATGGAGCACCTGCGCCGTCAATGCGCGCAGCAAATCGTCGCGGCCGAGGGGCGCGACCTGGGGCTCAGCGTGTCCATGGGCGTGGCCAGTTTTCCCCACACCGCGTCATCGCAAGGCGAGTTGTTGCAGGCCAGCGAACAGGCCTTGCGACAAGCGCAGCGGCGGGGATGCAACCAAGTGGCCTTGGCCGCCATTTCATTGACCTGATTCCGCTCAGAGGGCCTTGGTCAGCATGTAAGCGGCCAAGGCCGCCAACACGAGCGCGAACGCGCGCTTGAGTTGGGCAATGGGAAGCGCGTGAGCGGCCTTGGCGCCCCATGGGGCCATCATCACGGTCACGGGCATGAGGCAGGCCAATGCCGGCAGGTAGAGGTAGCCCCAGGCACCCGGCAACGCAGCGGGCAAGTTCCAACCACTGATGACGTAGCCGAGGGTGCTGGCGGCCGCGATGGGCAGGCCGAGGGCCGCGCTGGTGGCGACCGCTTGGTGAATGGGCACGTTGCACCAGGCCATGAAGGGCACGGAGGCGAATCCCCCACCGGCGCCGACCAAGCCGCTGAGCAGTCCAATGCCCCCGCCGACCGCCACCTGACCGGGCCATGCGGGCATCGTGCGGCTTGGCCGGGGCTGTGCACCCCGCCACATTTGCCAGGCGGAGACGCCCACGAAGGCGGCGAAACCCCCGGCCAGCACCTGGCCTTTGAGCACGGCGAACAGGCCTGCGCCCGAGAGCAGGCCGCCCAGCACCACACCCGGGGCCAAGCCGCGAACGAGGTCCCAGCGCACCGCACCGCGCCGGTGGTGGGCCCGCAGGCTGGACGTGGCCGTTGCCACGATGCATGCCATCGAGGTCGCGATGGCCATCTTCACCGCGAGGGCTTCCGCCACGCCTTTGGCTTGCAGCAGTGCCGTCAAGAAGGGCACCAGCAACATGCCCCCGCCGATGCCCAAGAGACCCGCCAGGAATCCAGTCGCGATGCCCAGCGCCAGCAAGGCCAGGAGCAATTCCAGGCTCACGCCGACACCCCCAGCTTGGGCGCCAATCGCTGCCATTGCTCGGCCGTCACGGGGGTGATGGAGAGGCGACTGCCCTTCTGGAGCACGGTCAAGTCGGCCAGGTCGGGGGCTGCCCGCAGGGCTGTCAGGCTGAGCAGCGGCGTCTTGGCCACGAACGCCACATCGACCAGCATCCAGCGCGGCGCGTCGGACCTGCTCTTCGGATCGAAGTAAGGGCTCGTGGGGTCGAACTGGGTGGGGTCGGGGTAGGGTGTGCTGCAAACTTCGGCGAGCCCGGCGATGCCCGGTTCGGCGCACGAAGAGTGATAGAAGAGCACGCGATCGCCGACCCGAAACGCGTCGCGCATGAAGTTGCGTGCTTGGTAGTTGCGCACCCCCGTCCAGGGCAGGCGCCCACTGCGAGCAAGGTCGTCGATGGAGGCCTCATCGGGCTCCGACTTCATCAGCCAGGTCTGCTGCGTCATGAGAGAGGCGGAGAAGAAGAGGTGTCCACCGCGCACCGCGGGCCGCAGTCCTGAACCCTAGGGGTACAGGGGGGCGAGGTCAGCAAGGCTTCGGGTTCGTCTGACGCGAGACGATCACGCCCACCGAGCATGTTCCAAGCCCAGGCTCATAAGAGCATCGGTTCAAGGAAATAAAAGCCCGCGCGAACGCGATGGACAGCGGGATTCTCGCTCAGAGCAGGTTGCCGTCTGCGGCCAAGGCCTGGTCAAGTCGCGCTACCAAGTTGGCGAGGTCGGGAAGGGCCCCGTCGGTGGTCGGTTCTGCGCCAGCCGTTGCGCTGCTGGGTGCCGCACTGGGCTGGCTGCTGAGTTGGTAGGCCAAATTCAAAGCGGCCAGAACGGCAATCCGCTCGCGCGCGCGCACCTTGCCAGCGTCTCGAATGGCGCACATCTCTTCGTCGACCTTGGCCACGGCCTTGGTGAGGGCCGCCTCGCCACCTGCCGGGCAGGCCAGCAGGTAGCTTTGGCCCATGATGCTGACTTCGAGTTGTTTCATGGCGATGGACTCCCCGAGCCCTCGGTGGGAATGCGCTCCAGCAGCGTGTCGATGCGGTTGCGCGCCGCCGCCAAACGCGACTTGAGGCTGTCGCGTTCTTGGGTCACCGCGGCCAGTTGCTCCGTCAGCAAGGTGTTGGTCCGCACGAGTTCATCGTGGCGCAGCAGCAGGCGCTCAACGCGGTGCAGCAGGTCGGACAGCGTGGCCATGAGGGCGCGAATCGGGGAGGAGGGAGCCGGATTCTAGGGACAGCCGTTCGGTCTCAGCCACGGCGCAGGCCCAGGACGGCTTCTGGCAAGCCGCGACCCAATGCATCCCGGGTGTCCAAGGACAAGTCCTGTCCGTCCGGACCCTCGCCAGCCAGTGCGGCGATGGCTTGGAGCGTGGCCTGCCCTTCGGGCGCACGGCATTGCAAAGCCCAGCCTTCGGCATCCAGGTCCACCGCACTGAGGAATCCCAGGCACCAGTCCTCGGCATCCACCCATTCCGCGTCGTCGGCTTCGGCCACGCTGAAGATGGGCTCCCACGCGTCGGGGTCGTGGTGAAGCACATGGTCCAGGTGCCTGATGTGGCGCAGCACGCCCATGGCGACCCGTTTGCGCTGCTTACCACTGGCAAATGGAGCCAAGCCTTCGCCGTCACCTCCCCAGACCAGCGGCAACCAGTCGTCTGCGTTCAAGGTGGACAAAGGCTGGGGGGCTAGCAAGAGCGCTGTGCAGTACCCGTCCAGGGCTTCGATGTTCATGGCGGCGTCGCTGGGCAACTGCGCCAACACATCGTCCAACTCGGACAACTCGTCGTCGCTCAGCGGTCGCACGTCAGAGGCGGGGTCGTACTTCGGCAGGTGGCTCATCGTTGGCTCCGGGCCTTGCGCCCGTCGAAGGCGGCAAGTTGGGTTTTCAGCAGGGCCATGAGCACGCGCGCGTTGGCCTCCGACATGATCAGCAAGGTGCTGGGCACTTCGTCCTCGCTGCGTGGACTTTGTGAAGCAACGATGGCGTCCACCTTGAACGTGACGTCGCCATGCCCTGAGTTGCTGGCGGCTTTGAACTTCTGGACTTCGATGCGGTGGGTTTTCATGAGGGCATGGCCGTGAGTCGGCCGTGGTCGCAATGGGTGCGAACCTGACAAGCATGGCACAGCGGCTTTCGGGCTTGGCAGACGTAGCGCCCGTGCAGGATGAGCCAATGGTGGGCGTCTTCCAGGTAACGCACAGGGATTCGCCGCAGCAGGCCTTGTTCCACCGCCAGGGGGGTCTTGCCTGGGGCAAGACCCGTGCGATTGGCCACGCGGAAGATGTGGGTGTCCACGGCCATGGTGGGCTCGCCGAAGGCCACGTTGAGCACCACGTTGGCGGTTTTTCGACCCACGCCTGGCAGGGCCTCCAGGGCCTCGCGGTCGCGAGGCACTTGGCCGTGGTGGCGCTCCACGAGCAGGCGACAGGCCTGGATCAGGTGCTTGGCTTTGCTGCGAAACAAGCCAATGGTCTTGATGTGCTCGATCACGCCGGCCTCCCCCAACTTCAGCATTCGCTCGGGGGTGGGGGCGACGGCAAACAGGGCCCGGGTGGCCTTGTTGACGCTCACATCCGTGGCCTGGGCGGACAGCAGCACGGCCGCCAGCAATTCGAAGCGACTGGCGAACACCAACTCCGTTTCCGGGGTCGGATTTGCCGTTTGTAGGGTGGCGAAGAAGGCGTCGATGGCGGCGGGCTTCATCCCGCCATCATCGCTGCGCTTTGGCGCGCGCACGGGCCAAGGCGGCTTCGATCACGGCGCGCTTGCGCGCCTTTTCGTCGACGTCATCGGCCCCCAGGGTCATTTCGTCCAAGTGGGCCAGCTTGTGGCGGGCTTTGGCCTCGAGCCGCGCTTGCTGCTCAACCGCCTCGCGCGCCAATCGATCGCCGCGCGCGAGGTAGCGCTGGCGCGCAAGGTCCGCGGCGTTTTGGGACCAATTGTCCCAACCGGTGCGGCCGCTTTCCACGGTGTCCATGCGAATGCAGTCCACGGGGCAGGCGGGAAGGCACAGCTCACACCCGGTGCAGTCGGGCCCGATGACCGCATGCATGGCCTTGGGCGCACCAAATATCGCGTCCACCGGACAGGCCTTGATGCACAGGGTGCAGCCGATGCACCAAGACTCGTCGATGACCGCCACTGCGCGTTCGGCCTCGATACCAAATTCGGGGTCCAGCAGCGGCTCCGGTTGTCGAACGATCTGGGCCAGCCGACCAACACCGGCTTGCCCGCCGGGCGGGCAACGGTTAATGGGGGCGGCCCCCACGGCGATGGCTTCGGCGTAGCGACGGCAGTCGGGCTCCCCGCAGCGGGTGCACTGCGTTTGCGGAAGCGCCGCGTCGATCTGGTCCGCCAGCGCCCGTTGTTGCGGCGTCACGCCGCCTTGCGCTTTCGCGCGGGAGCTTTGCTCGGTGGGTTTGCCGCCTTGTCGTGCACCTGGATGAAATCGCGGATCACCGGATAAGCGATGTTGCGCCAGCGCTTGCCGCTGAAGATGCCGTAGTGGCCAGCCCCCTGTACCGTCAGGTGCTTCTGGTGCGCTTTGGGAATGCCGGTACACAGTTCATGGGCGGCTTCGGTTTGACCGGCCCCCGAGATGTCGTCCAACTCGCCCTCCACCGTCAGCAAGCCGCAGCCGGTGATGTCCTGGGGTCTCACGCGCTGCCCGGCCACGTCCCACGTGCCGTTCACCAGGGCAAAGTCTTGGAAGACAACGCGGATCGTGTCGAGGTAGTACTCGGCCGGGAGGTCCAGCACGGCGTTGTACTCGTCGTAGAACTCTCGGTGGTTGTCGGCGCCTTCGTCGTCGCCGCGGACCAAGTCCAAGAAGTAGTCGTAATGGCTGCTGAGGTGGCGCCCTGGGTTCATGGCCACGAACCCGGTGTGTTGCAAAAACCCCGGATAAACCGGGCGGCCTGCGCCAGGAAAGTTCGTGGGTACGCGGTAGATGACGTTGTTCTCGAACCAGCTGTAGCTCTTGTTCATCGCCAAGTTGTTGACCGCGGTGGGGCTCTTTCGGGCATCGATCGGCCCGCCCATCATGGTCATGGAGCGTGGCACGATTTGCCCGTCTGTCGCCTGCAAGGAGACGGCGGCCAACACAGGGACGGTGGGCTGGCAAACGCTGATCACGTGAACCTTGGGGCCAATGTGCTGGATGAATTCCCGCACGTAAGCCACGTAGTCGTCCAAATGAAACGGACCCACCTCCAGGGGCACCATGCGTGCGTCGGTCCAGTCGGTGATGTAGACCTTGTGGTCGCGCAAGAGTTGTCGCACCGTGTCGCGCAAAAGCGTGGCGTGGTGCCCACTCAGAGGCGCCACCACCAAGACCGTGGGTTGGTCTTTCATGCGGGCAAGTTGCGCGGCGTCGTCGGTGAACCGCTTGAAACGCAGCAGCCGGCAAAAGGGCTTTTCGACGACCACACGCTCCTGAACGGCCACCGGCACGCCATCCACGTCGACGGTCTCGATGCCGAAGGCTGGCTTTTCGTAGGCTTTCGCCAGGCGGTGCATCAAATCCAGTCCCGCCGCCACGCGCGGAGCCAGCATGCCGTGCGCGAAGGGCGACAGCGGATTGGTGTACAGCTGTGCGGCCGCCGACGAGAACTCGGCGAAAGGACTGAGCAAAGCGCGTTGCGTTTCGTAGAGCTGGTACAGCATGAAAAAGGCCTCCGCTAAGGAGGCCCAGTGTCGCTCAAATTGACAAAAATGCTGCGCCGCAGCAATGTCAACTTTGCAGAACCGCCGCCACGGCTGCGGCAACGCGTGGCAAGTTACCGCTGTTCAGGGCCGCGACGCACAAACGCCCCGAATCGACACCATAAACCCCAAACTCCGTGCGCAGGCGTTGCATTTGGGCGGCCGACAGACCCGAGTAGCTGAACATGCCTTGTTGGCGAGTGATGAAGTCCAGGTTCTGGCGCACCCCGGCCGCTTCCAGGGCCTCGCGCAAGCCGGCGCGCATCTGCGCGATCCGATCGCGCATGCCGGCCAGTTCCTGCTCCCACTGCGCGCGCAGGGCGTCATCGCCCAGCACCGTGGCCACCACCTTGGCGCCATGCGTGGGAGGGTTGGAGTAGGTGGTGCGAGCCGTCACCTTGATTTGGCTCAGCACGCGGGAGGCTTCTTCAGCGTCTTGCGACACCACGTGCAAGCTGCCCACGCGCTCACCATAGAGGCTGAAGCTCTTGCTGAAACTGCTGGCGACCACGAAGCTCATGCCAGCCGCGTCCAGCGCGCGAACGGCGTAGGCATCGGCGTCCAGCCCTTGGCCAAAGCCCTGGTAGGCCATGTCCATGAAGGGCACCAGGTCGCGCGCTTGGAGCAGGGCAATCACGGCCTGCCACTGCTCTTGCGTCAGGTCGTACCCGGTGGGGTTGTGGCAGCACGCGTGCAAAACCACCACGTCGCCGGCTTTGGCGCGGCCGAGGTCTGCCAACAGGGCGTTGAAGGCAATGCCTTGCCCTTGGGCGTCGTAATAGGCGTAGGTCTGCACCTCAAAGCCGGCATTGCTGAACAAGGCCCGGTGGTTTTCCCAGCTCGGGTCCGAAATCCACACCGTGGCCTTGGGGTTCAGTCGGTGCAGAAAGTCCGCGCCGACCTTCAGCGCGCCTGTGCCGCCAAGGGCTTGCAAACTGGCCACGCGTCGGGCCGCGAGGGCGGCACTTTGGGTTCCGAATACTTGTTTTTGCGCCGCCGCGACATAGGCGGCAAAACCGTCGATTGGCAGGTAGCCGCGAGGCGCTGGGCTCGCTGCCAAGCGGGCTTCAGCGGCTTGCACGCTGGCCAACAGGGGCAACTTGCCTTGAGCATCGGTGTACACGCCAACGCCCAAGTTGACCTTGTCGGCCCTCGTGTCCGCATTGAACTGTTCGTTCAGGCCCAGGATCGGATCGCGCGGAGCGAGGGTGACGGCTGCAAACACGGACATGGCGCGGTAGGCTCGAAGGCTTTGCGTGGGAATGGGGCTGCGATTCTAGGCGGCCGACCCTGCGAGCCTAGGGAATACCCGATGACAGCCTCCGCCAAATCCGAAGCCGCTTTGGAAAACAGCCCGCCGCAGGGTGAGTTCGTGGCCTTCGAGGGCTCGCCGTTCCAGTTGTTCCAACCCTTTCCGCCGGCAGGCGATCAGCCCACCGCGATCGCCCAGCTGGTGGAGGGTGTGCAGGACGGCCTGGCGTACCAGACCTTGCTGGGCGTGACTGGCTCGGGCAAGACGTTCACCATGGCCAACGTCATCGCGCGGCTGGGTCGACCGGCGATCGTGTTCGCGCCGAATAAAACGCTTGCAGCCCAGCTGTACAGCGAGTTTCGGGACTTCTTCCCCAAAAATGCGGTTGAGTACTTCGTCAGCTACTACGACTACTACCAGCCCGAGGCTTACGTTCCGCAGCGCGATCTGTTCATTGAGAAGGACAGCGCGATCAACGAACAAATTGAACAGCTGCGATTGAGCTGCACCAAGAGCCTCTTGGAGCGTCGTGACGTGGTGATCGTGGCCAGCGTGAGTGCCATCTACGGCATCGGCAACCCCAGCGATTACCACCAGATGGTCATGACGCTTCGGGTTGGGGACGCAATCGGGCAGCGCGACCTCATCGCGCAGTTGGTGCGCATGCAATACACGCGCAATGAGATCGAGTTCACGCGCGGTGCTTTTCGCGTGCGTGGGGATGTCATCGATGTGTTTCCCGCCGAACACTCGGAGTTGGCCTTGCGCATCGAACTGTTCGACGACGAGGTCGAGAGCATGGCCCTCTTCGACCCATTGACGGGCGGCGTGCGACAAAAGCTGGCGCGTTTCACGGTCTATCCCAGCAGCCATTACGTGACGCCGCGCGAGCGGGTGTTGGCCGCCATCGAGACCATCAAAGAAGAGCTTCGAACGCGCGTTGGTGAGTTCGTGCGCGACGGCAAGTTGGTCGAGGCCCAGCGACTGGAGCAGCGCACGCGGTTCGACCTGGAAATGCTGCAAGAGGTCGGTCATTGCAAGGGCATCGAGAACTACACCCGTCACTTGAGTGCGTCGGCACCGGGCGAGGCGCCGCCGACCTTGGTGGATTACCTGCCGGGCGATGCGCTGATGTTTCTCGACGAAAGCCACGTGCTGATCGGCCAATTCGGGGGCATGTACAACGGCGACCGCGCTCGCAAAACGACCCTGGTTGAGTATGGGTTTCGCTTGCCATCGGCGCTGGACAACCGGCCGCTCAAGTTCGAAGAGTTCGAGCGCAAGATGCGGCAGGCCGTGTTTGTCAGCGCCACGCCGGCCGACTACGAAAAGCGGCAGTCAGGCCAGGTGGTAGAGCAGGTGGTTCGTCCCACCGGCTTGGTCGATCCGGTCGTCGAGGTCCGACCGGCGACGACGCAGGTCGATGACCTGCTGGGTGAGATCCGTTTGCGGGTGGACGCGCAAGAGCGGGTGCTGGTCACGGTGCTGACCAAGCGCATGGCCGAGCAGCTCACCGACTACTTGGGCGAAAACGGCGTGAAGGTTCGCTACCTGCACTCTGACGTGGACACCGTCGAGCGCGTCGAAATCATCCGGGATTTGCGCTTGGGCACCTTCGACGTGCTCGTGGGCATCAACCTCTTGAGGGAGGGCCTGGACATCCCTGAGGTGAGCTTGGTGGCCATCCTGGACGCCGACAAGGAAGGGTTCTTGCGCAGTGAGCGCAGCTTGATACAGACCATTGGGCGGGCGGCTCGCCACTTGAACGGTCACGCCTTGCTGTACGCCGATCGGGTCACCGACTCCATGCGGCGGGCGATTGGTGAGACGGAGCGCCGTCGCGCCAAGCAGTTGGCCCACAACCAAGCGCAGGGCATCACGCCGAAGGGGGTGGCCAAACGGATCAAGGAGCTGATCGATGGGGTCGTCAGCGACAAGGGCCGCGACGCTCAGCAAGGTGTGGCGCTGCCTGACTTGGCGGGCTTGAGCGAGAAGGAGGCCAGCAAGCGGATCCAGCAGTTGGAGAAGCAAATGTTCGAACACGCTCGGAATTTGGAGTTCGAACAAGCGGCCCGGCTTCGAGATCAGCTGGTGGCGCTGAAGGAGCAACTGTTTGGGGCGGGCGGACGCGACGCTGTGTGAAGGGACGCCGGTGTTGGGCACAGAAGGGTTCTATACCCCTGATTGGCGCAAGGTTGTTTGTCTTGGACAAAACTGCAGCCCATAGGCGACTAAACTGCTCGGGCTTTTCCGCGGGTTATCCCGGTGGATTCGAGCAGCGGCGAAACGGTTTCGCCCAGTCCAAGTTCCACCAGCCGCAGGAGTGCGCACCATGAGACTGACCACCAAAGGCCGATTCGCTGTCACCGCCATGCTCGATCTCGCCCTGCGCGAGCACAACGGCCCTGTGGCTTTGGCGGCCATCAGCCAGCGCCAGCAGATTTCACTCAGCTACCTCGAGCAACTGTTCGGCAAGTTGCGACGCGCTGAACTGGTGGAAAGCACCCGGGGGCCAGGCGGCGGTTACAGCTTGGGACGGCGCGCCGAGGACATCACCGTGGCCGACGTGATCTTGGCCGTGGACGAGCCTCTGGACGCCACGGGCTGCGGGGGCAAGGAAAATTGCATGGGGGACGACAGCGGTCGTTGCCTGACCCACGAGCTGTGGACCCGATTGAACGACCACATGTTGGTGTTCTTGAATGGCGTGAGCCTGCGCCACTTGGTGGACGAGCAAAGGGCCAAGGGTTTCACGCTGGAGGAGGGCACCCCCTTGAAGCGTGCCATTTCGCCCAATCCGGTGGTGCGCCCCATCCGGGTGACCGGGCCGAATTCCGTGTTTGCGCTGGGCAATGTGCTCAGCAAGTGATTGTTGTTTGAACCGATGACCATGACTCCGCACCTTCCGATTTACATGGACTACGGGGCCACCACCCCGGTGGACCCCCGCGTGGTGGACGCCATGATTCCCTGGTTGCGCGAGCATTTCGGCAACCCGGCCTCCCGCAGCCACGCCTACGGATGGGAGGCGGAAGCCGCGGTGGAACAAGCGCGCGAACAGGTGGCGGCCTTGATCAATGCCGACCCCCGAGAAATCGTCTGGACGAGTGGCGCCACCGAGAGCATCAACCTGGCGATCAAAGGAGCGGCCGAGTTCTACAAAAGCCGCGGCAACCACCTGATCACGGTCAAGACCGAGCACAAAGCCGTGCTCGACACCTGCCGGGAACTGGAGCGCCGAGGTTTCGAGGTGACCTACCTCGATGTGCAGCCCGATGGGCTCATCGATTTTGAGGCGCTCAAGGCGGCCATTCGTCCGACGACGCTGCTGGTGTCGGTGATGGCCGTGAACAACGAGATCGGGGTCATTCAGGACATCGCCGCCATCGGCGCCTTGTGCCGGGAGCATGGGGTGATCTTCCACGTCGATGCAGCCCAAGCCACTGGCAAGATTTCGCTGGACCTGGGCGTGTTGCCGGTCGACTTGATGAGTTTGGCGTCGCACAAGACCTACGGGCCGAAGGGCGTGGGGGCGCTTTACGTCCGGCGCAAACCCCGCGTGCGGCTGGAGGCGCAGATGCACGGCGGCGGGCACGAGCGTGGGATGCGCTCGGGCACCTTGGCCACGCATCAGATCGTGGGCATGGGCGAGGCCTACCGAATTGCGAAGGAAGAGATGGCGGTGGAGTTGCCGCGCATCCGAGCACTGCAGCAGCGTCTGTTGGACGGGCTCAAGGGCATCGAAGAGGTCTACATCAACGGCGACACGGCGCGTCGAGTGCCCCACAACGTCAATGCCTCCTTCAACTTCGTCGAAGGCGAATCGCTGATCATGGGCATCAAAGGCATTGCTGTGTCGTCGGGCTCGGCTTGCACGTCGGCCAGCCTGGAGCCCAGCTACGTGCTTCGCGCGCTGGGGCGCTCCGATGAGCTGGCACACAGCAGCTTGCGCATGACCATCGGGCGCTTCACGACGGAGGCCGAGATCGACGAGGTGGTGGCCACCCTGAAGGACCGTGTGGCCAAGCTTCGCGAGCTTTCTCCCTTGTGGGAAATGCACCAAGACGGCATCGATTTGTCGACCATTCAGTGGTCGGCACACTGAGGACAACAACATGGCATACAGCGACAAGGTCGTGGACCACTACGAAAACCCGCGCAACGTGGGTTCGTTTGACAAAGGCGACGACGCCGTGGGCACCGGCATGGTGGGTGCACCGGCTTGCGGCGACGTGATGAAGCTTCAAATCAAGGTCAATCCCGCCACGGGCTTGATCGAAGACGCGCGCTTCAAGACCTATGGCTGCGGCTCGGCGATTGCCTCCAGCTCGCTGGTCACGGAGTGGGTCAAGGGCAAGAGCTTGGACGAGGCGATGGCCATCAAGAACAGCCAGATCGCCGAAGAGTTGGCGCTGCCGCCGGTCAAGATCCACTGCTCGATCTTGGCCGAGGACGCCATCAAGGCCGCCGTGGCCGATTACCGCCAGAAGACTGGCGTGGCATCGAACTGAGCGCTGCCATGGCCATCACGCTCACGGCGGCTGCCGCCAAGCACGTCAACCGCAACCTGACCCGGCGCGGCAAAGGCGTTGGGGTCCGCTTGGGGGTCAAGACGACCGGCTGCTCAGGCTTGGCCTACCAACTGGAGTACGCCGACGAAGTGGCCGCCGAGGACGTGGTGTTTGAGGACCACGGGGTGAAGGTGCTGATCGACCCAAAAAGTCTGCCTTACTTGGATGGCACCGAGTTGGATTTCGTCCGCGAGGGCCTCAACGAGGGCTTCAAGTTCATCAACCCGCGCGAAAAAGACCGCTGCGGCTGCGGCGAGTCGTTCCGCGTTTGACCGACCAAGTCACAGGGCAGGCGCGGCCCCATGGCCGCGTTTGTTTTTGATCCCCATGAACCTTTCCAGCGACGATTTCAGCCTCTTCGGCTTGCCAGAGCGGTATCGACTGGACCGCGCGGATCTGGACGCCCGCTGGAAGCGCTTGGCAGCGCAGGTCCACCCGGATCGCCATGTGGGGCAGGGGGCGGGCACGCAGGCGCAAGCCATGCAGTGGGCGCTGCGGGTCAACGAAGCCTACCGCCGGTTGCGAGATCCCCTGCGGCGCGCGGCTTATCTGTGTGAGCGTCGCGGTGTCCCGATCGAGGCCGAGAGCAACACGCGCATGTGCAGCGCCTTCTTGATGGAGCAGATGCACTGGCGAGAGTCCTTGGACGAGGCCGGCGACGAAGAGAGCATCGATCGCCTCCACGCTGAAGTTCAGGCCCGACAACGCGGCTTGTTCGAGACGGTGGCCCGTGCTTTGGACGACGCCCCAGATGCCCCTCGGGCGGCAGAAGCGGTGCGCTCGCTGATGTTCGTCGCGCGTTTTTTGCAAGACATCGAACGGCGTCGTGACGCCCTGTTCCCTCTCTGACTGCCCAAGCATGGCGCTACTGCAAATCTCCGAGCCGGGACAGTCTCCCGACCCCCACCAGCGGCGCATTGCCGTTGGGATCGACCTGGGTACCACGCATTCTTTGGTGGCCGCCGTTCGCCACGGCATTCCGGAATGCTTGCCCGACGAAACGGGGCGCGTGATCCTGCCATCGGTGGTGCGAATCCTGGGCGAGGGGCGCCGACAAATTGGCGCCGAGGCCTTGGCCGACGCCGCCTCCGACCCCAGCAACACCATTGCCAGCGTCAAGCGACTGATGGGTCGCCGATTGAGCGACTTGCCCAACGCCGCCGCCTTGCCCTACGCCCTGGAGGACGGTCCCGGCATGGTGGCGGTTCAAACGCGGGAAGGGCCCAAGAGCCCGGTGGAAATCTCGGCGGAAATCCTGGCGGTGCTCCGCCAGCGCGCGGAGGACACGTTCGACGACTTGCTCTACGGCGCCGTCATCACGGTGCCGGCGTACTTCGACGATGCGCAGCGCCAGGCCACCAAAGATGCCGCCGAGCTCGCCGGTCTGAAGGTCTTGCGACTGATCAATGAACCCACGGCTGCAGCCATCGCCTATGGTTTGGACCACGGCAGCGAGGGCCTGTACGCCGTGTACGACCTGGGGGGCGGGACTTTCGATGTCTCGGTCCTGCGCTTGAGCCGGGGTGTGTTTGAGGTTGTGGCGACCGGTGGTGACGCTGCGCTTGGAGGGGACGACTTCGATCGCTTGTTGGCGGACTGGGTGCTTTCCCAGGCGGGGCGCGTCACGCGCAGCGCCGCCGACCGGCAGCGCTTGCACGCGGCTGCGCGGCGCGCCAAGGAGCGGCTGAGTGACCTCACCCAAACCGAGGTGCGTTGCGACTTGGACGAAGGTCCATTGGCTGTCACGGTCACGCGTGAGGCGTTTGAGCAGTTGACCCGTCCCTTGCTCGACCGAACCCTGTCGGTGGTGCGGCGGGTGATGCGCGATGCGCAGCTGGGTCCACACGAGGTGCAGGGCGTGGTCATGGTCGGTGGCGCAACGCGCATGCCGGCCGTGCGGCAGCGGGTGGGGCATTGGTTCGGGCAACCGGTGCTCACCAACTTGAACCCCGACGAGGTGGTGGCATTGGGGGCGGCCGTGCAGGCGAACGCCCTGGCTGGCAACGCCAAAGATGGCGAGTTGCTGCTGCTGGACGTGATTCCGCTGAGCCTGGGGTTGGAAACGATGGGGGGACTGGTGGAGCGCATCGTTGAGCGCAACGCCACCTTGCCCGTGGCCAAGGCGCAAGACTTCACGACCTTCAAGGACGGCCAAACGGCCTTGGCCCTGCACGTGGTGCAAGGCGAGCGTGAGTTGGTCAGCGAATGTCGGTCCTTGGCGCGCTTCGAGCTGCGTGGCATTCCGCCGATGGCCGCTGGGGCGGCGAGGATTCGCGTCACATTTCAGGTGGATGCCGACGGCCTGCTGAGTGTGGCCGCCCGCGAGCAAAGCAGTGGGGTGGAGGCGACCGTCTCGGTCAAGCCGAGCTACGGGCTGAGTGATGAGCAGGTGGCCGCGATGCTGAAGGATGGTTTTGCCAGCGCGCAGTCCGACATGGAGGCGCGAAAGCTGCGCGAGGCCCGCGTGGAAGGCGAGCGCATGCTGGCGGCGACCGACAAGGCCCTTGCCCTGGACGGTGACCTGTTGAAGGCGGACGAGCGAGGGCTCATCGACCGTTTGATGGCCGAACTGCGCGCCGAAGTCGCTGGCCAGCAGGCCGATGCCATCGACAACGCCGTCAAAGCCCTGGCCCGCGGCACCGAAGCTTTCGCCGCGGCCCGCATGAACCGATCGATCCAAGAGGCCCTGACCGGCCGCTCGGTGGAGCAACTCTGATGCCAATCATTCACATCCTGCCGCACGCCGAGTACTGCCCTGAGGGCAAGGCGGTTCAGGCACCGGCCGGCACCACGATTTGCGAGGCCTTGTTGGACAACGGCGTGGAACTGGAGCACGCCTGCGATCAAGTGTGCGCGTGCACGACGTGCCACGTCATCGTGCGAGAAGGCTTTCGTTCCTTGTCGGCCATGGAGGACAACGAGGAGGACATGCTCGATCGCGCCTGGGGCTTGGAGCCCGATTCGCGGCTCGCGTGTCAGGCCATCCTCGGCCAAGTCGATGTGACGGTGGAGATCCCGAAGTACTCGATCAACCACGCCAAGGAATCCAAAGCGTGAACGCTGCAAAGCCCTGGCGCGTGCTGGGCATCGAGAGTTCGTGCGACGAGACCGGGGTGGCCCTGGTGGCGCTTCACGAGGGCAGGGCGGTGCTGGAAGCGCAAGGCCTGCACAGTCAGATTGCCATGCACCAAGCCTATGGCGGTGTGGTGCCCGAGTTGGCCTCGCGAGACCACATTCGTCGGGTGGTGCCATTGGCACGGCAGGTCATGGCCGACGCGGGCTTGGATTGGTCGGCGGTTGACGCCATTGCCTACACACAGGGTCCCGGTTTGGCGGGGGCTTTGCTCGTTGGCGCAGGGGTGGCCGTTGCCCTGGCTCAGGCCGTGGGCAAACCGACGTTGCCTGTCCACCACTTGGAGGGGCACTTGTTGTCGCCCTTCCTGTCGGCCGATCCGCCCGAGTTCCCATTCGTGTGCCTCTTGGTGTCCGGCGGACACACGCAACTGATGCGGGTCATGGGCGTGGGGCGGTACGCCTTGCTGGGTGAAACCATCGACGACGCCGCCGGCGAAGCCTTCGACAAGTCGGCCAAGGTCATGGGCCTGCCGTACCCCGGAGGTCCGCATTTGGCTGCTTTGGCCGTGGGCGGGCGGCCAGACGCCTTTGCCTTGCCCAGACCGCTGCTGCACAGCGGTGACCTCGACTTTTCGTTCGCCGGCCTGAAAACCGCCGTGTTGACCACAGTGAAGCGGTTGGGCGATCTCGACACTGCGCAGCGGGCCGATTTGGCCGCCAGCACCCAAGCCGCCATTGTTGAGGTCTTGGTCAAGAAGTGCTTGATGGCCTTGAAGGAGACCGGATTGCGCCGTTTGGTGGTGGCCGGCGGCGTGGGGGCCAACCAAGCCTTGCGCGCCGCCTTGAATGCCGCCTGCCAGCGGCGAGGCGTCCGCGTGCATTACCCCGAGTTGGCCTTGTGCACAGACAACGGCGCCATGATTGCTTTGGCTGCGGCCATGCGCCACCAAGCGGGCTTGGATCGCGCCCAAGCGCCAGGCGGGTTTGGGGTTCGTCCCCGCTGGGACTTGGCCGAGCAGGGGGCCATTTAGTCATTCCGCTATACTCCAAAAGTTTTGTGCGGCCTGAACCTCGATTCAGGTCGTGCGAACGATGAGCACGGCGCGGGGCGGTTTCCCCTGCGTTCGCAAGTCCAACCCCGGAAACCGCTTGGCCTCCAGCAGAGCATGGGCAGCGGCGTTCCACATCCACAAGGAAACACCATGTCCCTGAACAAGGCCGAGATCGTCAAAGCCCACGCCCGCGCTGCCAATGACACCGGCAGCCCCGAGGTGCAAGTCGCGCTGCTGACCGCGCGCATCAACGAACTGACCCCCCACTTCAAGGCCAACCCCAAGGACCACCACGGTCGCCGCGGTCTGCTGAAGATGGTCAATTCGCGCAAGAGCCTGCTGGCTTACTTGAAGAGCCGCGACAGCAGCCGCTACGTTGAGTTGATCAAGAAGCTGGGCCTGCGCAAGTAATGCCCTGAGGCCTGCACCTGGTGCAGGCCTTTTGTCTTGGGCCAGCGGCAAGCGCCGTTGGCCTCTTTATTCCGACCGGAGACCACGCAACCCGTGACCGCATGCCATCCCCAAGTCGTCGTTCGACGCCTTGGGCATGACATGGCGAACGGCTTGCCGAGCCCGGTTCCCTCCAGCGAACCCAATAGGAGCAACGCATGACCATGTTCAACAAAGTCACCAAAACCTTCACCTGGGGCAAGCACACCGTCACCATGGAAACGGGCGAGATCGCTCGCCAAGCCACCGGTGCAGTGCTGGTCAACATCGACGACACCGTCGTGTTGGCCACCGTGGTCGCCAAGACCGAGGCCAAGCCCGGCCAGGACTTCTTCCCCCTGACCGTGGACTACACCGAGAAGACGTACGCCGCCGGCAAGATCCCCGGCAGCTTCTTCAAGCGCGAGGGGCGTCCCAGCGAGTTGGAAACCCTGACCTGCCGCCTGATCGACCGCCCGATTCGTCCGCTGTTCCCCGAGGGCTTCTACAACGAAGTGCAAGTCATCGTGCACGTGGTCAGCTTGAACCCTGAGGTGCAAGCCGACATCGCTGCCATGATCGCCACGAGTGCCGCCCTGGCCGTGTCGGGCATCCCGTTCAACGGCCCCATCGGCGCGGCCCGCGTGGGTTATGTCAATGGCGAGTACGTGCTGAACCCGGGCAAGACCGAGTTGGCCAACAGCAAGCTCGACCTCGTCGTGGCTGGCACCGAAGCCGCTGTGCTGATGGTGGAGTCCGAGGCCGACCAACTGAGCGAGGACGTGATGCTTGGCGCCGTGGTGTTCGGTCACGACGCCGGCAAGGTGGCCATCAACGCCATCCACGACTTGGTGCGCGACGCGGGCAAGCCGGCGTGGAACTGGACGCCCCCGGCCAAGAACGAGCCCCTGATCGCCAAGGTCACGGAGTTGGCCGAGCCGCTGCTGCGCGCTGCGTACCAGATTCGCAGCAAGCAAGCACGTACCGAGGCCTGCCGCGCGGCTTATGCCAGCGTCAAGGACGGTCTGAAGGCCGCGGGCGTGGAATTTGACGGCGTCGAGGTGGACAACTTCCTGTTCGAGATCGAAGCCCGCATCGTGCGTGGACAGATCTTGGCCGGTGAGCCGCGCATCGACGGTCGCGACACGCGGACCGTGCGCGCCATCGAGATTCGCAACAGCGTGCTGCCCCGCGCCCACGGTTCTTCGCTGTTCACCCGTGGTGAGACCCAGGCCTTGGTCGCCGCTACCCTGGGCACCGATCGCGACGCGCAGCGCATCGACGCGCTGGCGGGCGAGTTCGAAGACCGCTTCATGCTGCACTACAACATGCCCCCGTTCGCGACGGGCGAAGCGGGTCGATTTGGTTCGCCGAAGCGCCGCGAAATCGGCCACGGTCGCCTCGCCAAGCGCGCCCTGGTTGCGGTGCTCCCGAGCAAGGAAGAGTTCCCCTACACCGTGCGCGTGGTTTCGGAGATCACCGAGTCGAACGGTTCTTCGTCGATGGCTTCGGTCTGCGGCGGTTGCTTGTCGATGATGGATGCCGGCGTGCCCTTGAAGGCGCATGTGGCCGGTATCGCCATGGGTCTGATCAAGGATGGCAATCGCTTTGCCGTGCTGACGGACATCCTGGGTGACGAAGATCACTTGGGCGACATGGACTTCAAGGTGGCCGGCACCAACACCGGCGTGACGGCGCTGCAGATGGACATCAAGATCCAAGGCATCACCAAGGAAATCATGCAGGTTGCCCTGGCACAGGCCAAGGAAGCGCGCTTGCACATCTTGGGCAAGATGATGGAAGCCATGGGCGAAGCTCGCGCCGAGGTCTCGAACTTCGCACCGCGCCTGTACACCATGAAGATCAACCCGGAGAAGATCCGCGACGTCATCGGCAAGGGTGGCGCCACGATCCGCGCGTTGACCGAGGAGACGGGAACCACCATCGACATCGGTGACGACGGCACCATCACGATCGCTTCGACCGACGCCGAGAAGGCCGCGTTGGCGAAGAAGCGCATCGAGGACATCACCGCCGAGGCCGTGATCGGGCAGACCTACGAAGGTCCGGTCGTGAAGATCCTGGACTTCGGCGCGTTGGTTCAGATCCTGCCGAACAAAGACGGCCTGGTGCACATCAGCGAAATCGCCCATCGCCGCATCGAGAAGGTGACGGACGTGCTGAAGGAAGGCGAGATCGTCAAAGTCAAGGTCCTGGACACCGACGAAAAGGGCCGCGTCAAGCTGTCCATCAAGGCCCTGATCGCCCGCGAAGCGGCGCCGCAGGAATAAGCCTTGATGCTGGCGGTCGGCATCGCCCAGCCGGGTGGACCGGAGGTGCTCGCCCTGGGCGAGCACCCGATGCCGCGCGCCGGTGCAGGTGAATGCCTGATTCGAGTGGCCGCGTCGGGCGTTAATCGCCCGGACCTGCTGCAGCGTCGGGGCTTGTACCCGCCCCCGGCTGGCGCGAGTTCTTTGCCCGGCTTGGAAGTGGCGGGCATCGTTCATGACGGCGATGCACAGGCCTTGGCCGAAGCGGGCTTGGCGGTGGGGGACCGGGTGTGTGCCTTGGTGGCCGGTGGTGGTTACGCCGCTTGGTGCGTGGCCCCTGTTTTGCAGTGTCTGCCGGTTCCAAAGAGTTGGTCGCTGCTGGAGGCGGCTGCTGCGCCGGAGACCTTCTTCACCGTTTGGTCGAACCTTTTCGATCAAGGGGGGCTGAAGGCCGGGCACCGAATCCTGGTGCATGGTGGCGCCAGCGGCATCGGAACCACGGCCATCCAGTTGGCTGTTGCCTTCGGTGCGCGCGTTTGGGTCACGGTGGGTTCTGCCGACAAGGCGGCCGCTTGCCTTATGTTGGGGGCGGAAGGCGCGTTCAACTACCGCGAACAGGACTTTGTGTCCGAGGGCTTGGCAGCCACGCAGGGCGAAGGGTTCGACCTGATTTTGGACATGGTCGCGGGGCCCTACGTGGCCCGCAACCAGCAGGTGTTGGCGGAAAGCGGACGCCTGTTGGTCATCGCCGTTCAAGGCGGCGCGCGGGCCGAGTTGGATGCAGCGGTTCTGCTCCGCAAACGCCAAAGCATCAGCGGGAACACCCTGCGATCACGACCAGAAGCCTTCAAGGCCGCCATTGCCCGACAGCTTCGGGAGCGCGTGTGGCCCTTGGTAGAGGTTGGGCGGGGCATTCGTCCGCGAGTGCAACGAGTGCTGCCTGCCGCTGAAGCCGCTGAGGCGCACCGCCTGCTCGAGGAGGGGGCGGTGGTTGGCAAGCTGGTCTTGGATTGGGAAGGGGCTTGAAATGCGCAAGAAGTTGGTGGTGGGCAACTGGAAGATGAACGGCAGTCGCGCCATGGTCGTGGAACTGCTGACCGACCTGAAGGCCCGGGCCCCGTGGCCCAGCGACGTCGCCATTTGTCCTCCGATGGCCTACCTTGGTCAGGTGCAGGCTGAATTGACCGGCTCGTCCATCGCCTGGGGTGCCCAGGATGTGTCGGCGCACAACGGACAGGGGGCCTACACCGGGGAGGTGTCGGCCACGATGTTGACCGATTTGGGGGCGACCTACGCCATCGTGGGCCACAGCGAGCGCCGCACCTACCACGCCGAGAACGACCAATTGGTCGCGGCCAAGGCCAAGGCTGCGCTGGCCCAGGGCGTGGTGCCCATCGTCTGCGTGGGGGAGACCCGTGCCGAGCGGGAGGCGGGGCATACCGATGCCGTTGTGCAGCGTCAATTGGCGGCTGCCATCCGTTCGATGGGTGCCCGAATCGGGGAGGTCGTCGTGGCCTACGAGCCAGTCTGGGCGATCGGAACCGGCCTGACTGCCACGCCCGAGCAAGCACAGGCGGTTCATGCCCGGCTTCGCCAGCAACTGTTGGCGGCCACACCGGCGGCCGCTCAGATGCGCATCCTTTACGGCGGCAGCGTCAAAGCCGACAACGCCAGTCAGCTATTTGCCCAGCCTGACATCGACGGCGGGCTGATTGGCGGCGCAGCACTCAAGGCTGACGACTTCGATGCCATTTGCCGGGCCTGATCCAGGCTCAACGATTTGATTTTTTGGAGAGAACGACGATGCAAGTTTTGATGAACCTCGTGCTGGCCGTGCAGTTGCTGAGTGCAGTGGCCATGATTGGTCTGGTGCTCGTGCAGCATGGCAAGGGCGCTGATATGGGGGCCTCGTTCGGCTCTGGCGCTTCGGGCACCTTGTTCGGTGCCACGGGCAGTGCCAATGTGCTGTCGCGGGCCACCGCCGTCTGCGCCACGCTCTTCTTCGTCTGCACCCTGGCCATGGCCTCGTTCAGCAGCTACCGCGACGCGGCTCCGGCAGCGACCGGCTTGCTCGACGCGACGCCGGCCGCCAGTGCTCCGGCAACTGCCGCCAGCGCTGCCGTGTCTGGCGCTGCCGCGGTGCCTGGCGCCGCCGCTCCCGTGGCACCGGCTGCATCAAAACCCTGAGAACAGACCGATTTTCGGTTTAGAATTTTGGGCTGTTCGGAAAGCCATCCTCATGCGATCCGAACGCCGCCGTCCCTGACGGTACCCAGCGCTCGTGGTGAAATTGGTAGACACGCTATCTTGAGGGGGTAGTGGCGAAAGCTGTGCGAGTTCGAGTCTCGCCGAGCGCACCAAATTTGACGGAATCCAAGGGTTCCGATCCCGCCTAACGGGCGCAGTGAAAGCGAAATCGTTCGCCGCCATGCGCCCGTTGTCATTTCAGCTTGATCCCTCGCAAAAGGGCGAAGGGGAGAGCGCATAAGATGCCGCGGTTGTCCCACGGCCCGAGCCTTGCCCATGAATTTGGAACAGTACCTCCCTGTCATCCTCTTCATCTTGGTCGGCGTCGCCGTCGGCATCCTGCCCCAGTTGCTGGGCGCCCTCTTGGGACCGCGCAAGCCGGACCCGGCCAAGGTCTCTCCTTACGAATGTGGCTTCGAGGCTTTCGAAGACGCGCGCATGAAGTTCGATGTCCGCTACTACCTGGTGGCCATCTTGTTCATCTTGTTCGACTTGGAAATCGCCTTCCTGTTCCCGTGGGCCGTGTCGCTTCACGAGATTGGGCCGACGGGTTTCTGGGCCATGATGGTTTTCTTGGGCATCCTGGTCGTGGGCTTTGCCTACGAGTGGAAAAAGGGTGCCCTGGATTGGGAATGAGGCAGAAGCCAAATGGGTATTGAAGGCGTTCTCAAGGAAGGGTTTGTCACCACCTCGGTCGACACCCTGATCAACTGGTCCAAGACGGGATCGCTGTGGCCGATGACCTTCGGGCTGGCTTGCTGCGCCGTTGAAATGATGCACGCCGGTGCGGCGCGCTACGACATCGACCGTTTCGGGATGTTGTTCCGCCCCAGTCCGCGTCAGTCGGATCTGATGATCGTCGCTGGCACCCTGTGCAACAAGATGGCGCCGGCACTGCGAAAGGTGTACGACCAAATGGCCGAGCCTCGCTGGGTGTTGAGCATGGGCTCTTGCGCCAACGGCGGTGGCTACTACCACTACAGCTATTCGGTGGTGCGCGGCTGCGATCGCATCGTGCCGGTTGATGTGTATGTGCCAGGTTGCCCCCCGACGGCAGAGGCTTTGCTCTACGGGATCTTGCAACTGCAAGCCAAGATCCGCCGTGAAAACACGATCGCGCGCTGAACCATGACGCCCTCTTTGGATCGACTGCAGGCCAGCCTGCAACACGTGCTCGGTGACCGGCTGAAGAAGCTCACCAACCGCCTGGGTGAACTGACGTTGGAGGTGTCGTCCGCCGATTGGTTGGCGGTGGCCAAGACGTTGCGAGACCACTCGGAGTTGCGCTTCGAGCAGTTGATCGACCTGTGCGGCGTCGACTATTCGCAGCACGGCAACGGCGGCTACGAAGGGCCTCGGTTTGCCGTGGTGACCCACTTGCTGTCGGTGTCGCTGAACCAGCGCCTTCGGGTTCGCGTGTTTGCAGCCGATGACGACTTCCCCCGGGTGGCGTCGGTGACGGCCCTGTGGACCAGTGCGAATTGGTTCGAGCGCGAAGCCTTCGACCTGTACGGCATCCTGTTCGAAGGGCACGAGGATTTGCGTCGCATCTTGACCGACTACGGCTTCATCGGCCACCCCATGCGCAAGGACTTCCCGGTGTCTGGGCACGTCGAAATGCGCTACGACGCGGAACAGAAGCGGGTGGTGTACCAGCCGGTGTCGATCGAACCTCGAGAGATCACGCCGCGCGTGATCCGCGAAGACCGTTACGGTGGGTTGAACTGACATGGCCGATATCAAGAACTACACCCTGAACTTCGGCCCGCAGCACCCGGCTGCGCACGGTGTTCTGCGTTTGGTGCTCGAGCTGGACGGCGAGGTGATCCAGCGGGCCGACCCGCACATTGGCTTGCTGCACCGCGCGACCGAAAAGCTGGCGGAGCAGAAGACCTACATCCAGTCGCTGCCCTACATGGACCGCCTGGACTACGTCTCGATGATGTCCAACGAGCACGCGTACTGCTTGGCCATCGAGAAGATGTTGGGCTTGGAAGTGCCGCTGCGCGCACAGTACATCCGGGTGATGTTTGCTGAGTTGACCCGCCTGCTGAACCACCTGCTGTGGCTCGGCTGTCACGGCTTGGACTGCGGCGCGATGAACATCCTCATCTACTGCTTCCGCGAACGCGAAGACATCTTCGACATGTACGAGGCGGTGAGCGGAGCGCGCATGCACGCGGCCTACTTCCGCCCGGGTGGCGTGTACCGCGACCTGCCGGACACCATGCCGCAATACCAAGCGAGCAAGATCCGCAACGCCAAGGCCATTGCCAAACTGAACGAGAACCGCAGCGGTTCGCTGCTCGATTTCATCGATGACTTCTGCCGTCGTTTCCCGGCTTGCGTGGACGACTACGAGACCCTGCTGACGGACAACCGCATTTGGAAGCAGCGCACGGTGGGTGTGGGTGTCGTGAGTCCTGAGCGGGCGCTGAACCTGGGTTTCACCGGGGCGATGCTGCGCGGCTCCGGCATTGCCTGGGACCTGCGCAAGCACCAGCCCTACGACGTCTACGACCGGATGGATTTCGACATCCCGGTGGGCACCAACGGCGACACCTACGACCGTTATGTGGTGCGCGTGGAAGAAATGCGCCAGGCCATTCGCATCGTCAAGCAGTGCGTGGATTGGCTCAAAGCGAACCCGGGTCCGGTCATCACCGACAACCACAAGGTGGCCCCGCCGTCGCGCGAATCCATGAAATCCAACATGGAGGAGCTGATCCACCACTTCAAGCTGTTCACCGAAGGCTTCCGCGTGCCGGAAGGCGAGGCGTACGCGGCGGTGGAGCACCCCAAGGGCGAGTTCGGCATCTACATGGTCAGCGATGGTGCCAACAAGCCTTACCGTTTGAAGATCCGGGCGCCGGGCTTTGCGCACTTGGCGGCCCTGGATGAAATGAGCCGTGGACACATGATTGCCGACGCCGTGGCCATCATCGGCACCATGGACATCGTGTTCGGCGAGATCGATCGATGAGCAATGCATACGTTTTGAGCGCCGCGACCCGCGCGCGCTTCGACCGCGAGGTCGCCAAGTACCCCGCCGAACAGAAGCAGTCGGCCGTGATGGCGTGCTTGAGCATCGTGCAGGACGAGCAGGGGCACGTGTCCCCCGAGTCCGAGGTGGTGATCGCCGAGTACCTGGGCATGGCGCCCATCGCGGTGCACGAGGTAACGACCTTCTACAACATGTACAACCAGCGGCCGGTGGGCAAGTTCAAGTTGAACGTTTGCACCAACCTGCCCTGCCAACTTCGTGATGGCCAAAAGGCCTTGGAGCATGTCTGCTCGCGCCTCGGCGTGACCGAAGGCGGCACCACGGCCGATGGCCTGTTCACGGTGCAGAAGAGCGAATGCTTGGGCGCCTGTGCCGACGCCCCCGTTCTGCTGGTGAACGATCGCGAGATGTGCAGCTTCATGAGCCACGCGCGGCTCGATGAGCTCATCGACACGCTGAAGAAAGCCTGACCGATGGTGGACCTTTCCAAGTTCAAGGCGACCGGCACGGAAACGTGCTTCCACGGACGCCACATCCAGCCGCAGATTTATGCCGACCTGAACGGCAGCAACTGGCACCTGGCGGACTACGAGGCCCGCGGCGGGTACGCTGCCCTGCGCAAGATCCTCGCGGCTGAAGGGGGCATGACCCAAGAGCAGGTGATCGCCGAGGTGAAGGCCAGCAGCCTGCGCGGCCGCGGCGGTGCCGGCTTCCCGACGGGATTGAAGTGGAGCTTCATGCCCCGCCAGTTCCCGGGCGCCAAGTACCTGGTGTGCAACTCGGACGAGGGCGAGCCGGGCACCTGCAAAGACCGCGACATCTTGATGTTCAACCCGCACGCGGTCATCGAGGGCATGGCCATCGCCGCGTATGCCATGGGCATCAGCGTGGGCTACAACTACATCCACGGCGAGATCTTCGAGGTCTACGAACGCTTTGAGGCTGCCCTGGAAGAAGCTCGCGCGGCGGGCTTGATCGGCGACAAGATCCTCGGCAGCGCTTTCAGCTTCCAACTGCATGCCTTCCACGGCTTCGGCGCGTACATCTGCGGCGAAGAGACGGCATTGCTGGAATCGCTCGAGGGCAAGAAGGGACAGCCCCGCTTCAAGCCGCCGTTCCCGGCCAGCTTCGGCCTGTACGGCAAGCCGACCACCATCAACAACACCGAAACCTTCGCGGCGGTGCCCTGGATCATCCGCAATGGTGGGCAGGCCTACCTCGAGGTGGGCAAACCGAACAACGGTGGCACGAAGATTTTTTCGGTCAGCGGTGACGTGGAGCGCCCCGGCAACTACGAGGTGCCGATGGGAACGCCGTTCAGCACCTTGCTGGAGTTGGCAGGCGGCGTGCGCAAGGGCCGACAGCTCAAGGCCGTGATCCCCGGTGGATCATCGGCACCGGTGCTGCCGGCGGACGTGATGATGCAGTGCACGATGGACTACGACTCCATCGCCAAGGCCGGCTCGATGCTGGGATCGGGCGCTGTGATCGTCATGGACGACTCGCGCTGCATGGTCAAAAGCCTGCTGCGCCTGTCCTACTTCTACATGCACGAAAGCTGCGGCCAGTGCACGCCTTGCCGCGAGGGCACGGGCTGGATGTGGCGCGTGATCGACCGAATTGCCCATGGCAAGGGCCGTCCGGAAGACATCGACCTGCTCAACAGCGTGGCCGACAACATCCAAGGTCGCACCATCTGCGCCTTGGGCGACGCCGCTGCCATGCCGGTGCGGGCGATGCTCAAGCACTTCAAGCACGAATTCGTGCAAATGATCGAAGCCGCCAACCAACAGAAAGCGGCCTAAGCCATGGTTGAAATCGAACTCGACGGCCAAAAGGTCGAAGTGCCCGAGGGCAGCATGGTCATGCATGCCGCCGACAAGCTGGGCACCTACGTTCCGCACTTCTGTTATCACAAGAAGCTGAGCATCGCGGCCAACTGCCGCATGTGCTTGGTGGACGTGGAGAAGGCGCCCAAGCCCATGCCAGCGTGCGCCACGCCGGTGACGCCGGGCATGATCGTCCGCACCAAGAGCGACAAGGCGGTGAAGGCCCAGCAAGGGGTGATGGAGTTCTTGCTCATCAACCACCCGCTGGACTGCCCGATTTGCGACCAAGGCGGCGAGTGCCAACTGCAGGACTTGGCCGTGGGCTACGGCGGCAGCAAGAGCCGCTACGCCGAAGAGAAGCGCGTGGTGTTCCACAAAAACGTGGGGCCGCTGATCTCGATGGAAGAGATGAGCCGCTGCATCCACTGCACCCGCTGCGTGCGCTTCGGCCAAGAGATCGCTGGCGTGATGGAACTGGGCATGCCCAACCGCGGCGAGCACAGCGAGATCACGACCTTCGTCGGCCGCACCGTGGACAGCGAGTTGAGCGGCAACATGATCGACCTGTGCCCGGTCGGCGCGCTCACCAGCAAGCCCTTCCGTTACAGCGCCCGCACCTGGGAGTTGTCGCGGCGCAAGTCGGTCAGTCCGCACGACAGCAATGGCGCCAATTTGATCGTGCAGGTCAAGGGCAACCAGGTCATGCGCGTGGTGCCGCTGGAGAACGACGCCGTCAACGAGTGCTGGATTTCCGACCGCGATCGCTTCAGCTACGAAGGCCTGAACAGCGATGCCCGCTTGACCCGTCCCATGATCAAGCAGGACGGCAGTTGGCAAATGGTGGATTGGCCCACGGCCCTGAACTACGTGGCCAAGGGTTTGCAGTCGATCCGCCAAGACCACGGTGCCACGTCATTGGCGGCCTGGGTGGCCCCCACCAGCACCTTGGAAGAAGGCGGCTTGCTGGCCCGTGTGCTGCGCGCCTTGGGCAGCGAGAACGTCGACTGGGCCTTGCGCCAGCAAGACGACCGTCTCCGTGCCGGCGTTGGCCAGGCCTTGACCCTGGGTCGTTCGATTGCGTCGCTGTCCAAGTTGGATGGCGCGCTCGTGGTTGGCGCCAACCTGCGCAAAGACCATCCGCTGATGGCCCAGCGCTTGCGCCAAGCCGCCCGCCATGGCGCGCGCATTGCGTCGTTGCACGCCGTGGCCGACGACTGGCTGTTGCCCGTGTCGGCGCAACAGACGGTGGCGCCTCAACACTGGCTGGCCAGCTTGGCCGACGTCGCCGCGGCGGTGGCCGACGCTCGGGGCGTGACCGCGCCTTGGGCGTCTGCGAAGGCGACCGAGTCGGCCCGGGCCTTGGCGGCTTCGCTGTTGAGCGGCGAGCAGACGGCGGTGCTCTTGGGCAATGCCGCGGCCGAGCATCCGCAAGCCGCCGACTTGTTGGCGATGGCGCAATGGATCGGTGCGCAAACCGGCGCCAGCGTGGGTTACTTGGGGCAGGGCGGCAATGCCGTTGGTCTGCAGGCCGTGGGCGTGCAGCCCGGCGCCGGCGGCCACAGCGTGCGGGCCCAACTGGCGGGCGCGGCACCCAAAGGCGTGTTGCTCTTGGGGGTCGATCCGCTGCTGGACACGCAAGATCCGGCCGCCGCGGCCCAGGTCCTGAAGCAGGCCGACATGGTGGTCGGTCTGGTCAGCCACCGCACCGATGGCCTGCTGGACACCGCCGACGTGCTGTTGCCCATCGCGCCGTTCACGGAAACCTCCGGCAGCTTCGCAACGGCAGACGGGCAATTGCAGACCTTTGTCGGCGTCGTCCCGCCCCAGGGCGAGGCCCGTCCGGCGTGGAAGGTGCTGCGCGTGCTGGCGAACCTGTTGGAGTTGCCGGGTTTCGACTTCGAGACGAGCGACCACGTGCGCGCGGCGTTGTTGCCCGACGGCTTCAAGCCCACGGCTGTGGGCGCCTTCGCACTGCCCGGTGCGACGGCGGCGGCGGAGGGTTTGCAGCGCCTGGCCGAGTTGCCCATCTACGCCAGCGACATGCTGGTGCGCCATGCGCCGAGTTTGGCCGCCACCCGTGATGCGCGCGATGCCGGAACGGCCCAGTTGCCGCCTGGCCTGTGGGCTCAGTTGGGACTTCCGGCCGAGGGCGAGACCATGGTGCGAGTGACGCAAGGGGCGGCCCACGTGACCTTGCCGGCCCGCCGCAATGAGCGCTTGGCCGAGGGCGTCGTGCGCGTCGCTGCCGGCCTGCCGCAAACGTCGACCCTGGGAGCCTCGTTCGCTCCCATCCAGGTGGCCAACGCCAATGCCGTGGCCGGGGGTGCGCAATGATCGACAGCCTGTACCAAATGGGCGCCGGCCTGCTCGGCGGGTTCTGGCCGGTGGTCTGGAACCTGCTCAAGATCGTGGCCGTCGTGGCGCCGCTGATGGTGTGCGTCGCTTACCTCACGTTGTGGGAGCGCAAGGCCATCGGTTGGTCCCAAATCCGACCAGGTCCCAACCGCGTGGGCCCCATGGGCCTGCTGACGCCCATCGCCGACGCCGTGAAGTTGATCTTCAAAGAGATCATCCTGCCGGCGGCCTCGAACAAGGGCTTGTTCTTCCTCGGCCCGATCCTGACGATTGCGCCGGCATTGGCGGCTTGGGCGGTGGTGCCTTTCGGGCCCGACGCGGCGGTGGCCAACATCAATGCCGGCCTGTTGTTCCTGATGGCGATCATGTCGCTCGAGGTCTACGGCGTGATCATCGCGGGCTGGGCGTCGAACTCGAAGTACGCCTTCTTGGGCGCCATGCGGGCTTCGGCCCAGATGGTGAGCTACGAGATCGCGATGGGCTTCGCCCTGGTCGTCGTGCTCATGGTGTCGGGCAGCCTGTACATGACCGACATCGTGCTCAAGCAAACGACCGGCTGGTTCGCGTCGCACGGCGTGAACTTCCTGTCGTGGAATTGGTTGCCGCTGTTCCCGATCTTCATCGTCTATTTCATCTCGGGCCTGGCCGAAACGAACCGGCATCCGTTTGACGTGGTGGAAGGCGAGTCCGAGATCGTGGCCGGCCACATGATCGAGTACTCGGGCATGTCGTTCGCCATGTTCTTCTTGGCCGAGTACGCCAACATGATCCTGGTGTCGGCCCTCACGGTGCTGCTGTTCCTGGGTGGTTGGTCGGCGCCGATTTCCTTCAGCCTGTTCGGCATGGAAACGCCAGCGTTCATTCAGCAAACCATGGCCTTCTGGAACTGGTTCTGGCTGTTTGGCAAGACCTTCGTCGTCGTGACCATGTTCTTGTGGGTGCGCGCGTCGTTCCCGCGCTTCCGCTACGACCAGCTGATGCGCCTGGGCTGGAAGGTGTTCATCCCCGTCACCTTGGTGTGGCTGGTCGTCGTGGGCCTGTGGATGCAGACCCCGTACAACATCTGGAAGTGAGGACTGCAATGTCTGCCGTCTCCGCTGTCAAAGACTTCTTCAAAACCTTCCTGCTGCTGGAACTGGTCAAGGGCCTGGCCCTGACCGGTCGCCACTTCCTGTCGCCCACCATCACGGTGCAGTTTCCCGAAGAGAAGACGCCCCTGTCGCCTCGCTTCCGGGGCCTGCATGCGCTGCGCCGCTACGAGAACGGCGAAGAGCGCTGCATCGCGTGCAAGCTGTGCGAGGCCGTGTGCCCGGCCATGGCCATCACGATCGAGAGCGACGTGCGCGAAGACGGCAGCCGCCGAACCACGCGTTACGACATCGACCTGACCAAGTGCATCTTCTGCGGCTTCTGCGAAGAGAGCTGCCCGGTCGATTCCATCGTCGAAACGCCGCTGTTCGAGTACCACGGTGAGAAGCGGGGCGACCTGTACTACACCAAGGAAATGCTGCTGGCCGTGGGCGACCGCTTCGAGCCGCAGATTGCCGCCGCCAAGGCGGCCGACGCCAAGTACCGCTGAGCATCATGGACGTCACAACCGCTTTGTTTTACCTGTTCTCGGTGGTGCTGCTCGGGGCTTCGTTCCGGGTCATCACCGCCAAGTCGACGGTGCATGCCGCGCTGTTTTTGATCTTGGCTTTCTTCAACGCCACGGGCGTTTGGATGCTGCTGAAGGCCGAGTTCTTGGCCATCACCTTGATCCTCGTCTACGTCGGGGCGGTGATGGTGCTGTTCCTGTTCGTCGTGATGATGCTGGACGTGCACACCGACAAGGTGCGCCAGGGCTTCTGGAAGCACTTGCCTTTGGCGGCCGTCATCGGTGCCGTGGTCGCGCTGGAGATGGCGGCCATCCTCTTGAGTGGCTTCCAGGTGTCGCAGCCCAAGGCCTTCCCGGCCGAGTTGCTTGCGCTGGGCAACACCAAGATGCTGGGCGTGACGATCTACACGCAGTACCTGTACCCCTTGCAGGTGGCCGCGGTGCTTCTGCTGGTGGCCATCATTGCGGCCATTGCGCTGACCCTGCGTGAGCGCAAGGACAGCCGCCACCAGGATCCGTCGCAGCAGGTGAAGGTCACCAAGGCGCAGCGCTTGCGCATCGTGAAGATGGACGCCGTCAAGCCGGCCACCCCGTCGCAACAAGAAGAAGGAGCGGCGTGATGGGCGTGCTCACCCTGGGCCACTTTCTGACGCTGGGCGCGCTCTTGTTCGCCCTGTCGGTCATCGGCATCTTCATGAACCGCAAGAACTTGATCGTGCTGCTGATGGCCATCGAGCTGATGCTGCTGGCGGTCAACCTGAACTTCGTGGCTTTCTCCCATTACTTGGGCGACATGGCCGGTCAGGTCTTCGTGTTCTTCATCCTCACCGTCGCAGCGGCCGAGTCGGCGATTGGCCTGGCCATCCTCGTCGTGCTGTTCCGCAACCGCAGCTCCATCCGCGTGGATGAGCTCGACACCTTGAAGGGCTGAGGTCGATGACGCCCACCTTGAACCCCAACCTGTTGCTGTGGGTGCCCTTGGCCCCTCTGGTCGGCTGCATCTTGGCCGGCCTGTTCGGCAAGCTCATCGGCCGACGCGGCGCGCACACGGTCACCATCCTTGGCGTGGCCGTGGCGGCCGTGCTGTCCTTGCTGACGCTGCAAGACGTGCTGGCCGGTGCCCGCTTCAACGCCACTATCTACGAGTGGATGGTCATCGGCGGCCTGAAGATGGAAGTCGGCTTTTTGGTCGACGGCCTGACCGCCATGATGATGGTGGTGGTCACCTCGGTCTCGTTGATGGTGCACCTCTACACCATCGGCTACATGGCCGACGACCCCGGTTACCAGCGCTTCTTCAGCTACATCTCGCTGTTCACCTTCAGCATGCTGATGCTCGTCATGAGCAACAACCTGCTGCAGTTGTTCTTTGGCTGGGAGGCGGTGGGCTTGGTGTCTTACCTGCTGATTGGCTTCTGGTTCAAGAAGCCGACGGCGATCTTCGCCAACATGAAGGCCTTCTTGGTCAACCGTGTGGGCGACTTCGGCTTCATCCTTGGCATTGGTTTGCTGGTCGCCTATGGCGGTTCGCTGAATTACACCGAACTGTTCGCCAAGAAAGACATGCTGGCGCAGATCGCGTTCCCCTCGCCCTTGTGGGGCGGTGAGTGGATGTTGATCACCGTCATCTGCATCTGCCTGTTCATCGGTGCGATGGGCAAGAGCGCGCAGTTCCCGCTGCACGTGTGGCTGCCCGATTCGATGGAAGGCCCCACGCCGATCTCGGCGCTGATCCACGCCGCCACCATGGTGACGGCTGGCATCTTCATGGTGGCGCGCATGTCGCCCCTGTTCGAGTTGTCGGACACGGCCTTGAACTTCGTGCTGGTGATCGGTTCGATCACGGCCTTGTTCATGGGCTTCCTGGGCATCATCCAGAACGACATCAAGCGCGTGGTGGCCTATTCCACGCTGAGCCAATTGGGCTACATGACCGTGGCCCTGGGGGTGTCGGCGTACTCGGTGGCCGTCTTCCACCTGATGACGCACGCCTTCTTCAAGGCGCTGCTGTTCTTGGCCGCCGGCTCGGTGATCATTGGCATGCACCACGATCAGGACATCCGCAACATGGGTGGCTTGCGCAAGTACATGCGCATCACCTGGATCACGTCGCTGATTGGTTCTTTGGCGCTGATTGGGACGCCCTTCCTGTCGGGCTTCTACTCGAAGGACAGCATCATCGAAGCGGTGCACGGCAGCCACCTGCCGGGCGCGGGTTTCGCCACCTTGGCGGTGACGGCGGGCGTGTTCATCACGGCCTTCTACTCGTTCCGCATGTACTTCCTGGTGTTCCACGGGCCAGAGCGATTCCGCCACAAGCCCTTCCCGGGCGAGCACGATCACCACGACGACCACCACGGGCACGATGCTGAACCGCACGAGTCGCCTTGGGTGGTGTGGGTGCCGCTGGCGGCCCTGGCGGTTCCGTCGTTGTTCGTCGGCTACTTCACCATCGGTCCGATGGTGCACGGCGACTTTTTCGCCGACGCCATCACGGTGAACACAGCCGCCCACGGTGCCATGTTGGTGCTGAAGGAACACTTCCACAGTGCCGCGGCGATGGGGATGCACGCCTTCACGACATTGCCCTTCTGGCTGGCGCTGGCCGGTGTGGCCACCGCGTACCTGTTTTACATCGTCAAGCCGGAAATCCCGGCGGCCTTCGCCCGGGTGCTGCGTCCGCTCATCGTGGTCGGCGAGAACAAGTACTACCTCGACTGGTTCAACGAGAACGTGTTGGCCCGCGGCGCCCGCCTGTTGGGCGTGGGCCTGTGGAAGGGTGGTGACACCGTGCTGATCGACGGCTTGGTGGTCAACGGCTCGGCCAAGGCGGTGGGCATCCTCGCCAAGCTGGGGCGCCTGGCGCAAACCGGTCGTCTCACGGCGTACGCGCTCGCCATGATCGTGGGCATCGTGGGGTTGATGAGCTGGAAGCTCTGGCCCTACATCGAACCGCAACTGAAGACCCTGACGGGCGCCTGAGACGCTCGGAGAACAACATGCATTGGTTGAGCATCGCGATTTGGTTGCCCGTGGTCAGTGGCTTGTTGCTGCTGACGCTCGGCAAGCCACAGCAAGCCGCCCTGGTGCGTTGGTTGGCCCTGTTGGCCGCCATCGCCAGTTTCGTCGTCACCTTGCCCTTGATCGCCGGCTTCGACACCAGCACGGCGGCCCTGCAGTTCGTCGAGAACTACGGCTGGATCCGCCGCTTCAACGCCCGCTACGCGCTGGGTGTGGATGGGATCTCCGTGTGGTTCGTGCTGCTGACGGCCTTCATCACCATCATCGTGGTGGCGGCCGGCTGGGAGGTGATCGAGAACCGCGTGAACCAGTACATGGGCGCGTTCTTGATCCTCTCGGGCCTGATGGTGGGCGTGTTCGCCGCCAGCGACGCCTTGCTGTTCTACGTGTTCTTCGAGGCCACGCTGATCCCGATGTACATCATCATCGGCGTGTGGGGCGGCCCGCGTCGTGTGTACGCGGCCTTCAAGTTCTTCCTCTACACCTTGGCCGGTTCGCTGTTGATGCTGGTGGCCTTGGTGTACCTGTACATCCAGTCGGGCGCGCAAACCGGGGTCACGACCTTTGACATCGCCAGCTGGCAGAAGCTGGCCCTGCCGATGGGCGCCCAGACCCTGCTGTTCTTCGCGTTCTTCGCGGCCTTCTCGGTCAAGGTGCCGATGTGGCCGGTGCACACTTGGTTGCCCGATGCTCACGTGGAGGCGCCCACGGGCGGCTCGGTGGTGCTGGCGGCCATCATGTTGAAGCTGGGTGCCTATGGTTTCCTGCGCTTCTCGATGCCCATCGCCCCTGACGCGGCGCATGCCTACGCCCCCTTCATCATCACCCTGTCGCTGATCGCGGTGATCTACGTGGGCTTGGTGGCCATGGTCCAGAAGGACATGAAGAAGCTGGTGGCCTACTCGTCCGTGGCGCACATGGGCTTCGTCACCCTGGGCTTCTTCTTGTTCAACGAACTGGGCGTGGCCGGCGGCTTGGTGCAGATGATTGCGCACGGTTTCGTGTCGGGCGCGATGTTCCTGTGCATTGGCGTTCTCTACGACCGCGTGCACAGCCGAGAGATCGCCGACTACGGCGGTGTCGTGAACACGATGCCGAAGTTCGCCGCCTTTGCCGTGTTGTTCGCGATGGCCAACTGCGGCTTGCCGGGCACCGCTGGGTTCATCGGCGAATGGATGGTGATCCTCGGGGCCGTGAAGTACAACTTCTGGATTGGCGCTTTGGCGGCCACCGCCTTGATCTTTGGCGCCGCGTACTCGCTGTGGATGGTCAAGCGCGTGTACTTCGGCGACGTAGCCAACGACAACGTGAAGGCGTTGAAGGACGTCAACGCGCGCGAATTCACCATCCTGGGCGTGCTGGCTGCGGCCACCATCGCCATGGGCGTCTATCCGAAGCCTTTCACCGACGTGATGCAGGCCTCTGTCACCGAGCTGATGCGGCACGTGTCCGTGTCCAAGCTGCCCTGAGGCGAGGCGGATCCCAGCATGAGCACCTTCTTCTTTGCCGCCTTCAAGCCCGAGCTGCTGCTGCTCGGCATGGCCCTGGTCGTGTCCCTGGTTGACCTCTGGGTCAAAGACAGCCAGCGCCGCCCCACGTACTGGCTCACGCAGCTGACCCTCCTGGCCGTTGCGGCGCTGCACCTGCGGGCCTTCGCCCTGGGCTACAGCAACGTCGCCATGCAGGGCATGGTCAGCGCCGATCCGCTCACCCACTTGCTGAGTGGCCTGAGTGCCTTGGTCGTGGCCGGCGTCTTGGTGTTGGCGCGGCCCTATGCCGCTGCACGCGACCTGCTCAAGGGCGAGCTCTTCACCTTGAGCCTCTTCATGGTGCTCGGGGTGTGCATCATGGTCTCCGCCCGCCACCTGCTCGTGGTGTACCTGGGCTTGGAGCTGATGAGCCTGTCGCTGTACGCGCTCGTCGCCCTGCGCCGCGACCACACCGAATCGACCGAAGCCGCGATGAAGTACTTCGTGCTCGGCGCCATGGCCAGCGGCTTCTTGCTGTACGGCATGTCGATGTTGTACGGCGCCACGGGAACCCTGTCGATTCCCGAGATCTACAACGTGCTGGGGCACCCTGACGCCGCGCAGCGCCCGAACGAGGCCGTGCTGGTCTTCGGCCTGGTGTTCGTGGTGGCTGGATTGGCCTTCAAGCTCGGCGCGGCCCCCTTCCACATGTGGGTGCCCGACGTCTACCAGGGCGCCCCGACGGCCGCCACGCTGCTGATCGCCACGGCGCCCAAGTTGGCGGCCTTGGCCATCACATTCCGTTTGCTGGTCGAAGGCCTGTTCTCGTTGGCGGCCGACTGGCAGCAGATGCTGATCGTGCTGGCCATGTTCTCGCTGGTGGTGGGCAACTTCGTCGCCATCGCCCAAACCAACCTCAAGCGCATGCTGGCTTACTCCACCATCGCGCAGATGGGCTTCTTGCTGCTGGGCCTGGCCAGCGGGGTGGTGGCGGGCAGCGCCAAGGGCGCCTTGGTGGCGCACAGTGCGACCTTGTTCTACGCGGTGGTCTACGTCTTCACCACCCTGGGCAGCTTCGGCATGATCTTGCTGCTGTCGCGCCAAGGGCACGAGGCCGAGCAGCTCAGCGACTTCGCCGGCCTTTGGCAGCGCAGCAGCTGGTACGCCCTCGTGATGGCCATCTTCATGCTGTCGCTCGCGGGCATCCCGATGACGGTCGGCTTCTACGCCAAGCTGGCGGTGCTGCAGGCCATGGGCGCGACCGAGCTGCCGTTCTATTACGGCCTGATGGTGGCGGCGGTGGTGCTGAGTTTGATCGGCGCGTTCTACTACCTGCGCGTGATCAAGACCATGTTCTTCGACCCGCCGGCCGAGCGCCAAGCCCTGGCCGCGCCGATGGACGTCAAGGCCTTGCTCACGCTGCTGGCCTTGGGCACGGTGGTCTTGGGCGTGGTGCCGGGCAAGGTCATGGGCTGGTGCACCTTGGCCGTCAGCGCCATCCTGCCCTGATCACCGCGAGGTCGACTCCGTGGGACAAGGGGCAGGGCTGACCCTGCTGTTGGTGGTGGGCTTGGTCTTGGCCAACGCCCCCTTCGTCAGCGCCCGGGTGTTGCTCGTGGGGCCACGGCGGCCCGAGCGGGCCGTGGGTTGGCGCCTTCTGGAGCTGTTGGGGCTGGGCCTGGCTTGGTTGGCGCTCGGCTTGGCCCTGGAAGCGCGCATCGGCCAGCGCCACCCGCAGGACTGGCAGTTCTACGTCACGCTGCTGTGCTTGCTGCTGACCTTCGCTTTTCCCGGTTTCGCGTGGCGCTACCTGCGGCGTCGCCATGTCGACTGAACCCGACGCTGGCCTGATCGAGCAGCCGCTGGACAGCCAGCAGGCCTTCCGCGGTGCCTTCCTGGACGTTCGCCGCGACCGCGTTCGTCTGCCCGACGGGCGTGACGCGCAGCGCGAGTACATCGTGCACCCAGGCGCGGCGATGGTGGTTCCCTTGCTGCCGGATGGCCGCTTTTTGATGGAGCGCCAGTACCGCCATCCCATGGGCCGTGTGATGTTGGAGTTCCCCGCGGGCAAGCTCGACCCGGGCGAACCCCCAGAAGCCTGCGCCCGGCGAGAGCTGCGAGAAGAAACCGGCTACCAGGCGGCCGCCTGGGCGAACGCGGGGGCCATGCACAACGCCATCGCGTACTCCAACGAGGTCATCCATGTGTTCTTTGCGCGCGACCTGGTGCAGGGCGTGCGCCGCTTGGACGAAGGCGAGTTTTTGGACCTGGTGGCGATCGAGCCTGCGGCCTTGGATGCCGCTTGCGCGCGCGGCGAGGTCACCGACGCCAAGACCCTCGTGGGCCTGCTGTGGTGGCACCGTTGGCGCGCAGGCGCTTGGCCACTGACTTGGACGACCGTCGATGTGGGTGGCTGAACTGCAATGCGTGCACGGACACACCTTCGAAGGGTGGTTCGGTTCGCGCAGTGACTTCGAATCCCAGCAGGCTCGTGGCCTGGTGACGTGTCCGCAATGCGGGTCCGCAGAGATTGGCAAGCGCCTGAGTGCGCCTCGGCTCAATTTGGGCGCGTCCGAAGCACCGATCGCGCCGACTTCCGCGGAGTCCCATCGACCCGCGCAAGGGCCGGAAGCGATGTTGCGGGAGCTGGTGGCGCACATGAAGGCCCACACCGAAGACGTGGGCACGCGATTTGCCGAAGAAGCTCGGCGCATCCACGCCGAGGAGGCCCCGGAGCGCGCCATCCGTGGCCAGGCCACGCCGCAGGAGCGGCAGGCCTTGCGCGACGAGGGCATCGAGGTTTGGGCGCTGCCCGACTTCGACCGGGCCGGCAGCTCTCACTGAGCGGGCCCCGCGGCGACATCTTTGGACGGGCGGTGGCGTTGCCACCGGTCTTCGCCCGGCGCCGTTCGTCCCGTGGGGGCGCCATCCGTCCCATGCTTTTCGTCAGCACCGCGCTAGGTCGCTAAGCTGCGGGCAGTTTCACCTTCGCCTCGCACACCCATGATGGACCGCACCCGCCCACTCGTCCTCGTCCTTGCCCTGAGCAGCGCGTTGATGGCCCTGTCTGGCTGCCAGCGGCCCGGCGCTGCTGCGGCGGGCGGTGACGCCGCCACCAAGGCGCCGGCCGCTGCCTTGCTCATCGCCCCGGAAGACGTCCACACGGTGGCCGGCAGCGGCGCCCTGGGCGGTGCGGTGATCACGGGCGCGATCCAGCCCGCCCGGCGTGCCGACTTGCGGGCCGAGGTGGCCGCCATGGTCTTGCAGGTGGCCAAGGACAACGGCGAGCGCGTGCGCCAAGGCGAGGTCATCGTGCGCCTGGACAGCACGTCCATCCGTGACAACCTGAGCAGCGCCGAAGAGGCGCTGCGGGCCGCCACGCAATCGGCCGAGCAAACCGAGCGGGTGCTGGCGCGCCAGCGCACGCTGAACCAGCAGGGCATGACGTCCATGCAGGCGCTCGAGGACGCGGAGCTGCGTCGCAACGCGGCGCAGAGCGAGCTGGCCGCCGCCAAGGCCCGCGTCGTTGGAGCCCGGCAGCAGATGACGCGCACCGAGGTGCGCGCCCCGTTCGACGGCGTCGTCAGCGAGCGCAAGGTGTCCGTGGGAGACACGGTGCAGGTCGGTCGCGAAATCGTGAAGGTCATCGACCCGCGCTCCATGCGCTTCGAAGGGCAGGTGAGCGCCGACCGCTTGGGCGAGCTCAAGGTGGGGCAGCCCGTCACGTTCCGCGTCAATGGCTTTGGCGATGCCGCGTTCCGCGGCAAGCTGTCGCGCATCGACGCGGCGGCCAACGCCACCACGCGGCAGGTCGAGGTGGCCGCGCAGTTCGACGACCCAGCCCAGGCGCCCCAGGTGGCCGGGCTGTACGCCGAAGGCCGCGTGGACAGCAGCGACAAGCCGCTCCTGGTGCTGCCGGAAAGCGCCATCGTGCGGCAGGGCGACGTCAATGCCGTGTGGCAGCTGGCCGGTGAGACGCTGAAGAAGGCGCCCGTGCAACTGGGCGAGCGCGACGACCGGCGTGGCCTGGTCGCCGTCGTGGGCGGTTTGAAGGAGGGCGATCAGGTGCTGCGGGCGCCCTCGGCCACTTTGGCCGACGGTCAAAAGTTCCAGCGCGTGGCCGCAGGGGCCGGGGCCGCTTCGGCCGTCACCCAGGCGAAGTGATCGGAAACCGAACCATGTTTCTTTCCAACTTCAGCATCAAGCGGCCGGTGGCCACGGTGGTGCTCATCTTGGTCTTGATGCTCATGGGCTTGGTCGCTTTGTCCAAGCTGCGCGTCAACCAGTTCCCCGATGTCGAGCCGCCCGTGTTGGTGGTGACGGTGCCTTACCCAGGCGCTTCGCCCGAGACCGTGGAGCGGGAGGTGCTGAACCGGCTGGAAAAGTCGATGCAGAGCATCCCCGGCATCGACCGCACCCAGGCGGACGCCCGCGAAGGCTCGGCCTCGATCGTGCTGATTTTCGAGTTCTCCAAGAACATGATCGAAGCCGCGGACGAGGTGCGCAACGCCATCGCGGCGGTTCGCTTCAAGCTGCCGACCGAGATTCGCGAGCCCATCATCAGCCGGGCCGACCCGGGCGCGCGGCCCATCATGCAGCTGGCGCTGTCCAGCACCCAGCAAACGCACGCCCAGATCTCGCGCTTGGCCGAAGACAAGCTGGCCGACCGCTTCCGTGCCTTGCCCGGTGTGGCCGTGGTGAACGTCAACGGCGCGCTCAAGCGCGAGCTGTCGATCTTGCTGCGCGCGGAAAAGCTGCGCGAGTTCGGCGTCTCGGTCACCGAGGTGACCCAGGCCGTGCGCCTGCAGAACACGACCGCGCCGGTGGGCAAGGTTCGCGGCCAGCTTGAAGACCAAAGCATCCGCCTGCTCGGTCGCCTGGAGTCGCCCAGCGAGTTCGAGCAGATGATCGTCAAGCGCCGCGGCACCGACATCGTCCGCCTCGGCCAGGTGGCCGAGGTCAAGGACGGGTTCGCCGAGATGACCGGCTACTCGCTGCGCAACGGCCGGCCCACGGTGGGCATCTCGGTGACGCGTTCGCGCGAAGGCTCCACGGTGTCGGTGGCCGACGAAGTGCGCAAGCTCGTCAAGGAAATCCAGAAAGACTTGCCCGAGGGCACCAGCCTGGAGATCACCGAAGACGGCGGCAAGAACGCCTACGACAGCCTCTACAACGTGATCCACGCGCTCGTCTTCGGCGCCGGGCTCACGGTCTTCGTCGTGTACGTGTTCTTGAACAGCTGGCGCAGCACCCTGATCACCGCCTTGAGCCTGCCCACTTCGGTGCTGGCGGCCTTCATCGCCGTGTGGGTGATGGGCTTCTCGCTGAACTTCATGAGCTTGCTCGGCCTGTCCCTGGCCATCGGCGTGCTGATCGACGACGCCATCGTGGTGCGCGAGAACATCGTGCGCCAGATGGAGATGGGCAAGGACCGCGTCACCGCCGCGCGCGAAGGCACGGCCGAGATCGGCTTGGCCGTGGCCGCGACCACCTTTGCCATCGTGGCCGTGTTCGTGCCCGTGGCCTTCATGGGCAGCGGACCGGGCCAGTGGTTCAAGCCCTTTGCCTTGACCGTGGTGGCCTCGGTGCTGGTCTCCTTGCTGATCAGCTTCACGCTCGACCCGATGCTGTCGGCCTACTGGGGCGACCCCCCGGGCTATCACCATGCGCCGAAGAAGGGCATCAGCCTGCACCTGCAGCGCTTCAACGAGTGGTTCGACCACCAAGCAGACCGCTATGGCCACGTGATCGCCTGGGCGCTCAAGCACCGCCTGCTCATGGCCCTGATGGCCGTGGCCACCTTGCAAGTTTCCTGCGGGGCGCAGTTCAAGTGGGGTGGCACCAGCTTCTTGCCGCAGTCGGATTCGGGCACCTTGGTGATCGACGTGCGCAGCCCGGCGTCCAGCAGCCTGGAGTACAGCAAGCTGAAGCTCGACGCGGCGGCGGCCCTGGCGGCCACGCTGCCCGAAACCAAGGCCACGACGGCCTACCCGAACGCCAGCGGGGGTCGGATCTACGTCGACATCGGCAAGAGCACGGAGCGCAAGCGCTCGGCCGCCGAGGTGGCCAAGGCCTTGCGCGAGCGCGTGGGCCGCTTGGTGGGCGCAGAGTTTGTGGTGCTGGACGACCTGTCCAACAACATTCAGAAGCCCGTTCAGATCCGCTTCTACGGCACCGACTCGCGCCGCTTGCAAGAGATCACGCAGCAGTTCTTGGTGCAAATGCGTGGCATCAAGGGCGCCGTGGAAGTGGGCTACTCCGAGCAAGACCCGCAGAACGAGTTGCAGATCGAACTCGACCGAGGCTTGGCCAACCAGATGGGCATCTCGGTGAACGACGCGGCGCAGGCGCTTCGGGTGGCCTTTGCCGGCGTGGAGGCCGGCGACTGGGTCGATCCCACGGGCGAATCCCGCGACGTGGCTGTGCGCCTGCACCCGGCCGACCGGGTGGACGCCAGCAACATCGAGCACCTGCCCATCGCAGTGAGCAACAGCAACCGCATGGTGCCGCTGGACCAAATCGCCACCATCACCATGGGCAAGGGGCCGGGCCAGATCCAGCATGCCAACGGCAAGCGCACCATCACGGTCAGTGCCAACGTTCAGGGCCGCTCGCCGGGCGAGGTGACGGCCGAGGCGCAGAAGCTGGCCAAGGCGATCGACTTCCCGCAAGGCTTCGGCATCGAATTGGCCGGCTCGGCCCGCGACCAACAGGTCGTGTTCTCCGCCATGGGCCTGGCCTTGCTGTCGGGCATCGCGCTGATGTACGTGGTGCTGGTGATCCAGTTCAACTCCTTCAGCACACCCTTGGGGGTCATGTTCTCTTTGCCGCTGTCCTTGATCGGCGTGGTGCTGGCCCTGCTGGCGGCCAAGGCCACCTTGAACCTGATGAGCCTGATCGGCGTCATCATGCTCATGGGCCTGGTCGCGAAGAACGCCATCCTGTTGCTGGACGCGACGAAGCAGGAGGAGGCCAGTGGCATCGACCGCGAAGAGGCCTTGATGCACGCCGGCCGCAAGCGCTTCCGACCCATCTTGATGACGACGTTCGCCCTGATTGCCGGCATGCTGCCGGTGGCCATCGGGGTCGGGGAGGGCGGCGAGTTCTACCGACCGATGGCCGTGGCCATCATCGGCGGCACGATCACCTCCACCTTGCTGACCTTGCTGATGGTGCCGAGCTTCTACGACGGCATCGAGATCTACAAGGGCGAGTTGAAGGCGCGCTTCCTGGCGCGGCGCGCGGCGCGCGGCGTGAGCATGGCGGTGGCCTTCTGTGCCGGCGACGTGCTGCTGCGCATCGTGCTGGGCCTGCTGGCCATCGTCCTGGCCCTGCCCATCCTGTTGGGTTGGGGCGTCTGGGCTGGGGTTCAGCGCCTGCGCCGCGGTCGCGCGCCGGTGGACCTCACAGCACCCGCCCAGGGTTGAGGCGGTTCGCCGGGTCGAGCGCGCGCTTGACCCGGCGCATCAGGTCCAAGGCCACGGGGTCGGCCTGCCGGACCAGTTCGTCGCGCCGCAGCCGGCCGATGCCGTGCTCGGCGCTGAAGCTGCCCCCCAAGGCGGCCACGTGGTCGAACACACATCGCGTGATGGCCTCTCCATGGGCCTCGCGCAGCGCGGCCAGGCTCTCGCCCACGGGCGGGGCGATGTTGTAGTGCAGGTTGCCGTCGCCCAGGTGGCCGAACACCATGGGGCGCACGCCGGGGCAGAGCTGCGCCAAGGCAGCGCCGTTGTCGCGCACGAAGGCCGGGATGGCCGTGAGCGGCAGGCTGATGTCGTGCTTGAGGTTGCCGCCGGCCTCGGTCTGCGCCGCCGGGATCTGCTCGCGCAAGGCCCACAGGTCTTGGAACTGCGCCATCGAGTGCGAGATCACCGCGCTGCGCACCCCCGGCACGTGGGCCCAGGCCTCGTGCAGCCAGGCTTCCACCTGGGCCTGGGCGCTCGCTTCGTCGCGCTGCGTGCTCAGCTCCACCAGCACGGCCCAAGGCGCCAAGGGCACCGGCAGGTGCGGCAGCAGGGCCTGCACCGTGCCGGCCATGGCCTCGAAGCCACTGAGCTCGTCGCCCAGGTGCAGCCGGCCGTGGCGCAGCAGGGCCAGGGCACCCTCCAGGTCGTTCAAGGTCACCCAGGCGGCGATGCGGGTGCGCGGCTGGGGGCTGAGCTTCATCACCGCGGCGGTGATGACGCCCAGGCAGCCCTCGCTGCCGATGAAGAGGTCGCGCAGGTTGAAGCCCCGGTGGTCTTTGCGCAAGCCGTCGAGGTCGCTCCAAAGCGCGCCGTCGGCGGTCACCACCTCCAAGCCCAGGCACAGGTCGCGCGCGTTGCCCCAGCGCAGCACTTGCGTGCCACCGGCGTTGGTGGCGAGGTTGCCGCCCAGGGTGCAGCTGCCTTCGGCGGCCAAGCTCAGGGGGAAGAGCAGGCCTTGGCCTTCGGCCGCCGCTTGCAGGTGCGCCAGCACGCAGCCGGCCTCGGCCGTCAGGGTCAGGTTGGTGGGGGACAGGCTGCGGATGCGGTTCAGGCGTTTGAGCGACAGGACCACCTCGCGGCCCGTGGCGTCTGGGGTCGAGCCGCCCACCAGGCCGGTGTTGCCTCCTTGGGGCACCACGTCCAACTGCCACTCGGCGCAGCGGCGCAGCATGGCCTGCACCTCGTCCACCGTGCGCGGCTGCAGCACGGCCAAGGCCCGGCCCGGGAACTGCCCGCGCCAGTCTTTCTCGAAGCCGACCGCGTCGGCGCCGTGCAGCACCTGGGCGTCGCCGAACTCGCTCAGCAGCGAAGCGAGCGCGCGGGTCATGCGCTGGCGGGGGTGGACGCCGCAGCGCTGGCCTTCGCGGCACCCAGACGCAGGCGGATGTGCAGGGTCACGGCCACGAACAGCAGCACCGCCAGCGCCACCTCGGCCGCTCCCAGCCAACGCTGCGCGCCCAGGCTGCTGCTGGCGTGCACCAGGCCTTCGGTCACGTAGACCCACACCAGCAGCGACACCCAGCGAAAGGTGTACATGCGGTAGCGCCACAGGCCGGGCAGGGCGGGCAGCAGAGGCAGGGCCTTCAGCGCCCACGCCCAACTGCCCGTGAGCAGCAGCTCCCAGCCCAGGCACAGCAGCAGCAGGCCGCTGGCGCTCGCCAGGGCCAGGCCGCGGCTGAAGCGTTCGGCGGCGCTGGGTTCGGTTCGCAGGGTGGGGGCGGCGGGCAGTGCGTGTTCCATGGGCGCGATTGTCAGTGGCCCCATGACAATGGCGCCCATGCACTTTCGAATTGCCACCCTGCGCCGCTACCCATTGCTGCGCCTGGGCTTGGGTTTTGCGCGCGGATGGCAACGTTGGCCTTGGCGGCAGTCGCTCGACGGCTTGGGCACGCGCTTTGACGAACTGCGCCTGGGCGAGACCGCGGGCAGCCTGACCTTCACCACCCTCATCGCCCTGGTGCCCTTGATGGTGCTGGTGTTCTCGCTGTTCACCGCCTTCCCGGTGTTCGCCAGCTTTCAGAAGGCCTTGGAGCAGTACTTCCTGGCCAACCTCATTCCCGACGACATCGCCAAGCCGGTGATGCGCTGGATCACGCAGTTCGCCGGCAAGGCCCGGGGCCTGGGCACGGCGGGGGCGGCCTTTTTGGGCGTCACGGCCCTGGCCCTGATGCTGACGATCGACCGCACCCTCAACGCCATCTGGCGGGTGCAGCGCCCGCGGCCATTGGCCCAGCGCGTGCTGGTGTTTTGGGCCATGCTGACCTTGGGCCCGATCCTGCTCGGTGGCAGTTTGGCGCTGACCAGCTACGCCGTGTCGGCCAACCGCGGCCTGGTGGCCGCCTTGCCCGGTGGCTTGGAGACCTTCCTTGACGTGGTGCAGTTCACCGTGTTGACCGCCTCGGTGGCGGGCTTGTTCCACTTCATCCCCAACACCCACGTGCGCTGGCGGCATGCCCTGTTGGGGGCTTTGTTCGTGGCGGCCGGCTTCACCCTGGCCAAGATGGGCTTGGCCTGGTGGCTGCAGCGCGTGCCCACCTACGCCACGCTGTACGGTGCCTTCGCCACCTTGCCCATCTTCCTCATCTGGATCTACCTGGGCTGGGTCATCGTGCTGCTGGGGGCTTTGCTCGCGGCCAACGCGCCGGGCTTCATGCAAGGCTTGATCCAGCGCGCGCCGGGGCCGGGTTTGGACTTCGGCCTGTCGCTGGGCGTGGTGCGCGAACTCTGGGCGCGCCAGCGGCGTGGCGCGGCGGGCGCCACCGACCTGGCGCTGGCGCAGCAACTGCGGGTGGACCCCTTGCAGTTGGCGCCGGTCATCGAAGGCCTGCTGGCCTTGGATTGGGTGGGCCGCCTGGAGGAGAGCGGGGCGCAGCGCCTGGTGCTGTTGCGCAACCCCACCGAGACCCTGGCCGCGCCCTTGATCCAGCGATGCCTGGCGCCGCGCACGCCCGAGCTCACGCCCTTGTGGGCGCGCTCCGGCTGGGAAAGCCGGCCCCTGGCCGACCTCTTGTAGCCCTCAGGGGTGCATGACCACCAGCAGCGCCACGGCCGGCGCTGGGCTGGTGTTGGCGATGGCGTGCGCCTGGTCCACGGCGTAGCGGGCGGTTTCGCCCACGGCCACGGTCTGGCGGTGCTCGCCGGCGGTCACGCGCAGCTCGCCCTCCAGCACGCTCAGGTGCTCGCGCGAGCCCGGCTCGTGCGCTTGCGAGGCCAGCACGCCCCCGGGCTGCACCGTCAGCTCGTACCACTCGAACTGACCGGCCAGCTCGATCGGCCCCAGGATGCGCAGTTGTGCCAAGCCGTCGGGGCTGTTCAAGCCCGGCGTGGCGTGGGCGGCCACGTGCTCGATGCCGCGCTCGTTCGGCTTGGCGCCTTCCAACAACGTGCTCAGCTCCACGCCCAGCGCCTGCGCCAAGCGCCACACCACGGCCACCGTGGGGTTGGCCTGGCCGCGCTCGATCTGCGACAGCATGGACTTGGAGACCCCCGCGCGGCGGCTCAGTTCGTCCAGCGTGAGCTGCCGCTGCGCGCGCAGCTGCGCCAGGGCTTCCCCGACTTGGGGCGGTTGGGCAAGATCGGTGTCGTTCATCAAAAGCTTGCTTTAGTGCACAGACGTTCGATATAGTGAACATCGTTCGATTTAGTGCATTCTGCGCCAGGAGAGCTTCCATGACCAGCACCGCCGCGTTCTACGCCCACATCCAGGCCGAGTTGAAGGACATCGAGGCCGCCGGCCTGATGAAGCGCGAACGCATCATGGCCACGCCGCAAGGCGCGGTGGTGAAGACGACGGACGGGCGCGAGTTGATCAACCTGTGCGCCAACAACTACCTGGGCCTGTCCAGCCACCCCAAGGCCGTGGAAGCCGCGCACAAGGCGCTGGACACCCATGGCTTCGGCCTGTCGTCGGTGCGCTTCATCTGCGGCACGCAAGACATCCACAAGGAGTTGGAGCGCCGCATCGCCGCCTTCGTGGGCTGCGAGGACGCCATCCTCTACGCCGCGGCCTTCGACGCCAACGGCGGCCTGTTCGAGCCCCTGCTGGGCGAGCAAGACGCCATCGTCAGCGACGCGCTCAACCACGCGTCCATCATCGACGGCATCCGCCTGTGCAAGGCCCAGCGCTACCGCTACGCCAACAACGACCTGGCCGACCTGGAGAAGCAACTGCAAGAGGCCCGCGCCAAGGGCGCGCGCCACGTGCTGGTGTTCACCGACGGCGTCTTCAGCATGGACGGCACCATCGCCCGCCTCAAAGAAATCCGCGAGCTTTGCGACCGCTACGGCGCACTGCTCGGCATTGACGAATGCCACGCCAGCGGCTTCCTGGGCAAGACCGGCCGCGGCACGCCCGAGCACTGCAGCGTCTTCGGCCAGATCGACATCGTCACCGGCACCTTCGGCAAGGCCTTGGGCGGCGCCAGCGGCGGCTTCACGGCCGCCCGCAAGGAGGTGGTGGAGCTGCTGCGCCAGCGCTCGCGCCCCTACCTGTTCAGCAACACCCTGGCCCCGGCCATCGTCGGCGCTTCGCTGGCCGTGCTGGACCTGCTGGAAGGCAGCACCGAGCTGCGCGACCGCCTGGAAGAGAACACCCGCTTCTGGCGCGAAGGGCTCACCGCCGCTGGCTTCGACATCAAGCCCGGCAGCCACCCCATCGTGCCGGTGATGGTCTACGACGCCGTCAAGGCGCAGCAGCTCAGCCAGCGATTGCTGGAGCTCGGCGTGTACGCCGTGGGCTTCTTCTACCCCGTGGTGCCCAAGGGCCAGGCCCGCATTCGCACGCAGCTCAGCGCCGCGCACAGCCGCGAGCAGCTGGAACGCGCACTCGCCGCCTTCACCCAAGCCGGCCGCGAACTGGGGGTGATTGCATGAGCACCGCCACCACCGCACCGCGCATCCTGATCGTCGGCGCCAACGGCCAGATCGGCACCGAGCTGGCCGTGGCCCTGGCCGCGCGCCATGGCGACGCCAACGTCATCACCAGCGACATCGCCCCCCAAGGCCGCGTACCCGCGCTGCGCCACGAGATGCTGGACTGCACCGACGCCGCGGCGCTCACCGCCATCGTCGAGCGACATGGCGTCACGCAGGTCTACCTGCTGGCCGCCGCCCTGAGCGCCAACGGCGAAAAGCACCCGCAGTGGGCCTGGGACCTGAACATGAAGGGCCTGCTCAACGTGCTGGAGCTGGCCCGCACCCACAAGCTGGAGCGGGTGTTCTGGCCCAGCAGCATCGCGGCCTTTGGCCCCAGCACCCCGCAAGACCACACGCCGCAAAGCACGGTGATGGACCCCACCACCGTCTACGGCATCAGCAAGCAGGCCGGCGAGCGCTGGTGCGCCTGGTACCACCGCGTGCATGGCGTGGACGTGCGCAGCCTGCGCTACCCCGGCCTGATCAGTTGGAAGACGCCGCCAGGCGGCGGCACCACCGACTACGCCGTGGACATCTTTCACCAGGCGCTCAAGACCGGCCGTTACACCTGCTTCCTGCAGGCCGACCAGCGCCTGCCCATGATGCACATGCCCGACGCCATCCGCGCCACGCTGGAGCTGATGCACGCGCCCAGCGAGTCCATCCAAGAGCGCGGCAGCTACAACCTGGCCGGCTGCAGCTTCACGCCGGAGGAGATCGCGGCCGAAATCCGCAAGCACATTCCCGCCTTCGAGATCGACTACGCCCCCGACTTCCGCCAGCAAATCGCCGCCAGCTGGCCGCGCTCCATCGACGACTCGGTGGCCCGCGCGCACTGGGGCTGGAAGGCCGAGTTCGGCCTGCCCGAGATGGTGGCCGACATGCTGGAAAACCTCCGCAAAACCGGGGTTTGATCCTTCAGCCACGGTTCAGCCTGCAGCGCTAGCCTGCGGCGCATGAACCGACCGTGCTGCCTCCGCTTGGCCTTGCTGCTCCTCTTGTGCGCGGGAGGTCCGTCGGTGCACGCCGCCGACCGGCCCCAGCCGGTGGACGAAGCAGCCACCTTGGACGACGTGCGCTACGTCATCGGCCTCACCGCCGCCAACGCCCCCATCTACTGGGGCCAAAACGAGCGATCCACGGGCCTGCGGCCCTTCGTGGCGCTGCGTTGGGGCAAATTGCGCATCAGCAATTCCGGCGCCGGTGGCTTGATCGGCGAGACCAACGCCGGCGGGGCCTCGACCGACCTGCTGGACCGCGACGGCTGGCGCCTGCGCACCGGCCTGCGCATCGACCGGGGCCGCCGCATCCAAGACGACAGCGAGCAACGCCTGAGCGACTTGCCCCGCGTGCGCGGCACCTTGCGCGGCCGCTTGGTGCTCACGCGCACCTTGCCCGGCAATGCCGCCTGGTCGCTCACCGTCGCCCCCGACCTGCTGGGCCGCGAAGGCGGCACCACCCTGCAGCTGGGCTACTTCCGGCAACTCGCCACGCCCGAGTGGCTGAGCGGCCTGGGCGGGCAATGGAGTGTGGGCGCCGACCTGAACATGGGCAGCAAGCAGTACATGCAAAGTTACTTCGGCGTGCCCCAGGGCGCCCAGCGTTTCGTGCCCTACGAGCCCGGCGCCGGCCTGCGCAACGCCAGCCTCGGCCTGGGTTGGCAGCGGCAGCTGGACCACGACAAGCACTGGGTGCTCTTCGGCGGGGCTGCGGCCCAGCGCCTCCTGGGCCCGGCGGCCGATGCCCCCTTCGTGCAGCGCACGGGCACCTGGACCGTGAACCTGGGCTTGGCCTACCGGCACTGAGGCCCCCCAGGGCGGGGGCGGGCAGGGCGAACCCGACTTTTCAAGTCGGGGCGGCCGACCGAGGCTGGCGGGCGCCACAACCCCAGGGAGCCCCACATGCACGTTCTCCGCGCCGCCGCCGTCTGCCGGCGGCTTCACCTGGCCTTGGGCCTGGCCCTGCTGGGCACCACCCTCGGCGTTCAGGCCGCCAACCTGCGCTGGGCGGCCCAGAACGACGTCTTGACGCTGGACCCCCACGCCCAAGACCACGCCACCACCAACGCCATCTTGGGCCACGTCTACGAGGGCCTGACGCGCCGCGACGCCACCTACCGGCCCGAGCCCTCGCTCGCCACGGCGTGGACCTACCTCAGCCCCACCCAGGTGCGCTTCACGCTGCGCCGCGGCGTCAAGTTCCACGACGGCAGCGCCTTCACCGCCGACGACGTGCTGTTCTCGTTCGAGCGCATGCGCCACCCCAACGGCAACAAGCAAACCTACCTGTCGGGCATCAAGGAGCTGCGCAAGGTCGACGAGCACACCGTCGACCTGGTCCTGGAATCACCCACGCCCATGCTGCTGCAGAACGTGGCCAGCGTCTCCATCATGAGCAAGGCCTGGGCCACCAAGAACAACACCGCGGTCACGCAGAACTTCCGCAGCAAGGAAGTCAACTTCGCCACCCTGAACGCCATGGGCACCGGGCCCTTCGTGCTCAAGGCGTGGCAGCCCTCGCAGCGCATCAGCTTCGTGGCCCACAAGGACTGGTGGGACAAGCCCGCGGGCAACGTCACCGAACTCAGCTACCTGCCCATCGCCTCCGACCAAACCCGCGCGGCCGCGTTGCTCTCGGGCGAGGCCGACCTGCTCACCGACGTGCCCACGCAGGACGTGGCCCGCCTGCGCAGCGACAGCAAGCTCAAGGTCATCGAGGGCAGCGAGGTGCGCACCATCTTCTTCGCGCTGGACCAGGGCAACGACGAGCTGCGTGGCAGCAACGTCAAAGGCCGCAACCCCTTCAAAGACAAGCGCGTTCGCGAGGCCATGAACCTAGCCCTCGACCGCGTGGCCTTGCAGCGCGTGATCATGCGCGGCCTCTCGGTGCCGGCCGCCTTGATGGTGGCCCCCGGGGTGAACGGCTACGCCGCCGACTTGGACGCGCCGCTCAAGCCCGACCCCGAGCGCGCCCGCAAGCTCCTGGCCGAGGCGGGCTACCCCGAGGGCTTCGAGGTCCCGCTGCACTGCCCGAACAACCGCTACGTGAACGACGAGGAACTCTGCCAAGCCGTCGTCCCCATGTGGCTGCGCATCGGCATCAAGGCGAAGCTGGTGGTGCAACCCTTCTCCTTGCACTCGCAAACCTTCCAGCGGGGCGAGAGCCCGCTGTACATGCTGGGCTGGGGCGTTTCCACCTTCGACGCCCAGTACGCCTTGCAGGCCTGGGGCCACACGCGCACCGCCGGGGCCGACGGCAGCTTCAACTACGGCGGCTTGAGCGACGCCAAGCTCGACCAGCTCATCAACGCTGCCAAGTCCGAGTCCGACGTGGCCAAGCGCAATGGCTTTTTGCGCGAGGCCTTGCTGCGGGTGCGCGACGAGCACTTCTTCGTGCCGCTGCACCACCAAGTGCGACCCTGGGTGACGCGCCAGACCATCAGCATCCCGCACCGGGCCAACGACCAGCCCCAGGCCTGGACCGCCGTGGTCAAGTGAGCGCCCTCAGGCCGGCAGGGTCGGTAACGCGGGTGCCTTGCAACCCGAGGCTTGGCCAGTGGGCGGGGCGTGACAGGACGATGGGCCGCAAGGCAGCTACGCGGTTGCCGTCGCGAGGGCTGTGTCCAGTGCATCCAGCGCGCTGCGCACCGCGCCACCGCCCAGCTTCAGCCCGTGCGTGTCAATCATGGTGGTCGCCACATCGGCGTGGCCCAGCAGTTCCTGCACGGTTCGGATGTCCGAGCCGCTTTGCAGCAGGTGCGTGGCGAATGAGTGCCTCCACGCCGGGGGCCTGCATGCCCCCGTCCTTCGCCAGGCTCAGTATGCGGCGACGCCAGCTTGGGCACCCCAGCCGCTGTGACGGCCCGCTTGAAAGCCCGCTGAAAGGTCTCGTCAGACAGATGATGCCGGCGCACCACCCCGCTGCGTGGGTCGGTCAAATGCTGACCCTGCGGGAACACCCAAAACCAACTCCAAGCGTGTGCAGCGCGTGGGTACTTTTGATCCAAAGCGCTCGGCAACTCAACCCCCGAGCACCCAGCCTCCACATCGGACGCCCACACCGCGCGCACGGCTGTCAGGTGCTCGCGCAAGGGCTGAACCAGGGAGAGCGGCAGCATCACCACCCGGTCCTTCCCGCCTTTGCCCTCGCGCACGATGACGGCCCGCTGTGCAAAGTCGATGTCCTTCACGCGCAGCCGCAAGCCTTCGGTGATGCGCATGCCGGTCCCGTACAGCAACCGCGCCAGCAGCCCATGCACGCCCGTCATGCGCCCCAGCACAGCGGCCACTTCGTCGGGCGTCAGCACCACCGGCAAGCGCCGGCGAGGCACCGGCCGCCCGATCTCCTGCATCCACGGCAACTGCTGGCCCAGCACCTTTCCATACAGGAACAGCAACGCTGACAGCGCCTGCCGATGGCTGGACACCGACCGTCCGCGGTCCGCGGCCAAGTGCGTCAGGAAGGACTCCACCTCTGGCCCCCCATCTCGGCTGGGTGGCGAAGCTGGTGGAAGCGGATGAAGGCCTTGCACCAGTGCAAGTACGCTTCTTCCGTTCGCAGGCTGTAGTGCAGCATGCGCAAGCGCTCCCGCACTTGGCCCAGCAGGCGCACAGAGCGAAGTGGCGGCAGTTCGAGGACAGGAGCCGGCCGAAGTGCGGCGCGTGAGACCGGCGTGAGGCGAGGTGCCGAGGGCAACATGGGGGTTCCTCCTGCTTCGTGGCGAGCTTCGCACCGGTAACAGGCGCGCCATTTGTCGGCGAAGTTAGTACTGGATGAACGTACAGTCAATGCCCCCAATCTTCATTGAGCAACAAACACTTGTGCACGCTGGCCGTCAGCCTGTTAGGGCGCGGGTGACCTTGATAAACCGCGCCGAAGTGCGCCCTACAACAAGTTAGGCACCTCTGTGGGCACCCTCGAATTCTCAGATCAGCATCCGAACTCGGGCCGGGTCGCCCAGGTTGTGGATGAGGGGCCTGCAATTTGGTTGTACCTAACCTCTCCGGATGGCAGCCAGATCGTTTCCGATTGTTGGCTTCAGAACAGAATCTCTGCGCCTAGTTCAATACATGAATTCAGGGAGATGCGCACCGCGCCACCAGCAACTCGAGAGTTTGTTTCCTATCCAGATCCGGGGCCAATCCCCTCTAATATTGAGTTCATTTGGGCTCCTGATGGTGAAGCGGTTGCCATTCAATTCGATGGTGTCACGATGGGATTTGTCGATAGCCACTGCAAATATGGTTTTAGCCGAAGCCTAATCAAAAAGGGCCCCTTTGGTTCCCCATTTGATCCCCAACTGTTCGCTTCTTTGTTCGGGCATTCGTCATGAGATGCCTAACCACCGCATGCACTCGGACGGTGCCGCTACGCGGCCCCGCCGGTGATCCGGAACGTTAGGCATCGATCCAAGATCGAGTTGAGATCATGTCTGTGCTGATTAGCGGTGCTGTTGCAAATCCTGGGCGCCATGAAGTGGCGCCGCCGATGACGATCGAAAGGGCCTTGGACGTGGCGGGTGGTCTTGCTCGGACTTCGACACGTTGGCCTGCAGGCCCCATTCATGTGCGTAGGCCTCAACCTGGCCGGTTCGTCGATGTGTGGGAATTCAATCTCGCCGACGAGCCTGCTATTTGGAAGAGCTTTGCATTGGACCCAAATGACTTTGTGGTTTTCACTTGGCACATCGAGCAAAGTGATGCCTAACCAGTCGCTAGAGCCTACTCGCGTCGGCAAGCCGCCGCTCGCAGCTCAGCTTCAACGTTGGACCTCTGAACCCTTGTTTGCCAAAGGAAAATGAATGAAGAAGTTTTCTATTGGAATAGTACTTGCCGTGCTCGCTGCATTGAATGGTGCTTCTGCCCAAGATTGCTCTAAAGCAAGAAATGCTACTCCGCAGGACATAATGAAAGGAGAGTCGGTTGCCCTTTTGAATTCAATGGCAGCGGCTTGCAAGTCCCAGGTGCCAGAAAATTTCTTCCGCCTTCAAACCAGCAGTGCGCAGCAAATAAGCGCCCGCGCAACTGACAAGGCTGGGCTATTTAAGAACTACTGCGAATTCACAAGCGAAGCGATCAAAACACTTGGTGGGGGCGCCAATGCGGGAGTACATACCATTGGGCCCCATAAAAATAAGATGAAGTGCGGAGCCCCTGCATCCTTTTGGTTCATTCACACAAAAGATGGCACGCTTGCATTGAGGCTTGAAGTGGCGGTCGAATCGGGCAGTTTGAAGATCGACACGCATTGACACAGCTGCCGAACCCTTCGTTGCACCAGCCCTGAGCCAGCTGCGCTGACTGGTCCGTTGAATTCAAAGGTTGGGCCGACCAACCGCCACGATCTGAAGTCTTCCCCACCCACCAACAAGGTCCCCATGATTGATGGAACATGCCTGTGTGGCACCGCTCGCTGGTCTCTCAAGGACGTGCCAAAGACCGCCACGGCCTGCAGCTGCACGGCGTGCAGAAGGTATGGAACGCTGTGGGCCTATGGCTGGGAAGGAGAGGACGTCACCTTCTCGGGTGAAACGACTGCGTTCGTCCGAGGGGACTCGCTGAGTTTCAACTTTTGCCCCAAGTGCGGAAACGTCAGCCATTGGAGGGGCCTTTCCGTTGATGAACAAGGTCGGCGCAGAGTTGCTGTCAACCTTCGTCTGGCTGAGCCTGGACCCATTGAGCGCGTACCCGTCCGTCACTTCGATGGGCTGGACAAGTGGGAGAGCCGGCCTGACGATGGCAAGTGCGTAAAAGACTTGTGGTTCTAGCAGCCGCGGCACAAGAGTGCGGCCGAACCTGTCGTTCAACCGGACCCGCCACCGCAGGCGGGGCCTGGCCGCTCAAGGGCAAGCGTGCTCAGTGGCCTTACGCGGCAAGGCGCGGTCTGCCTCCGCGGTCCGGTCAACTCAACGCTAGCCGCCCCCTCCATCCAGGGTCACCGCCCCCCGCCTCCCGATGCCGACCTTCGACGTCCTCCGCTTTGCCGCCCTTTGCGTGATGCTGGCCGCTGCGGAAACCCTGCATGGCATTGCCCGCACGGTGTGGCTGGTGCCGAGGGTGGGCAAGGCCACGGCCTTGAGGTGGAGCGTGGTGACGGGCAGCCTGTTGGCCTTCGGGCTGTGTTGGGTGTTCGTGCCGGCGATCGGCGCCGTGGGCTGGCGCGCGCACCTGGGGCTGGGCGCCGGCTTGGCGGCCTTCATGGCGTCGTTCGACGTGGCCATCGGCCGCGGGGTGATGCGCTTGCCCTGGGCGCGCATCGCGCGGGACTTTGACCCGCGCAGTGGCAATGGGCTGTCGGTGGGCTTGCTGCTGTTGGCCGGCATGCCAGCGGCGGTGGCCTGGCTGCGGGGCGGTCCGGTCTAGGGCGCTACGCTCGGCGCCATCGCTTCCTGCTGTGGCGAGTGGCCCTCTGGCCCTGCCCATGTGCCCATGCCTTCCATCACTGTGCAGCTTGAACCCCCCGACCAGCCCGAGGTGCGGGCCCTGATCGCGGCGCTGGACGCTTATCAAGACACCTTGTACCCGCCCGAGGCCCGCTATGCGCTGGACCTGAGCGCGCTGGCGCAAGCGGGGGTGCTGTTCGCGGTGGCGCGCGGGGCGGAGGGCCAGGCGCTGGGTTGTGGGGCGGTGGTGCTGTCGGGTGCGGTGGCCCCCGAGCACCCGAACGGTGACCAAGGCGAGCTGAAACGCATGTTCGTCCAGCCGGCGCAGCGCGGGCTGGGCGTGGCCGGGCGGGTGCTGGCGGCGCTGGAGGCGGCGGCCATGGCGCGCGGCTGCCGCTGGCTTCAGCTGGAAACCGGCCCCCGGCAGCCGGAGGCAATCGCCTTCTATGCGAAGCACGGTTTCGAGCGCTGCGGCGCCTTTGGCGACTATGCGGAGCACCCGCTGAGCGTGTTCATGCGCAAGGCGCTGACCGGGCCGCCGGCAGGTGGTTTATCCCCTCTTTGACCAGGAGTTCCTATGAAGCACGGGTTGTTGGCTGTTTTGGTGGTGGTGGCCTTGGGGTGGGGCGCAGCGGCGCCGCGCGCTTGGGCCGCGGAGCCGCCTGCCCCAGCGAGTGTGATGGGCGCGTGGGCCGTGGACGTGGCGCGCCTGCCCATGCCGCCTCAGGCGCGGCCGCAAAAGGTGACGATCACCTTCTCGCCCGTGGGCAGCGCCCAGGTGCGCATGCAGGTGGAGGTGGTGGACCCCGCGGGCCAGCGCCTGGTGGCCGATGGCGTGACGCCGCTGGACGGCACGCCGACGGCGGTGGCCTCGAACTTCGAGGCCGACGTGTCGGCCACGACGATGCCGCGGCCCGAGGTGCTGGTGATGCAGTTGGGCAAGAACGGCATCCCGGCCTCGACGCGCATCTACGTGGTGGCGGCCGATGGCCGCACCATGGAAGAGACGGTGGCCTACTTCGGGCCGAATGGCCAGCCGGTGATGCGGCGCAACCACTTCAGCCGGCTGCCCTGAGCCGCGCCGGCGCGGGCACTGGGTGCCCCCCGCACGGGGTTGCCGCACGGGGCGGGCACCCGCCAGGCCCCAAGGCCTTTGCGGGGTGTCCTTCGGCTCCTGGTCAGCCCGTGGGGCAAGATGCCGGGTTATGCCTAAAGTTTTTGTGAACTCCGTTCGTCCGCTGGGTGTTGTGGCCTTGGCGGCTTTGCTGATCAGCGGTTGCCAGAAGTCGGCCGACGAGGCCCCCAAGAAGCCGGGCGGCGGCGCGCCCGAGGTGGGCGTGGTGACGGTGGGCACGGCCGATGCGCCGATGGAGTTGGCGCTGCCCGGCCGCCTGAGCGCGAGCCAGGTGGCCGAGATCCGCCCGCAGGTGAGCGGCGTGGTGATGAAGCGCCTGTTCACCGAGGGCGCGCTGGTGAAGGCTGGGCAGCCCCTGTACCAACTGGACGACGCGGCGTTGGCCGCCGAGCGCGCCCGCACCGCCGCCGCGCTGCAAAAGGCCGAGGCCCAGGCGGCCGTGGCCAAGACCAAGGCGGCGCGCGATGCCGAACTGTTGAAGGCCGATGCCATCAGCCGCCAGCAGGCCGACGACAGCGCCGCCGCCTTGCTGCAAGCCCAGGCCGACGTGGCCGTGGCCCGGGCTGCGATGGACGCCGCGCAGGTGCAGTTGACCCGCGCGCGCATCGCCTCGCCCATCGCGGGGCGGGTGGACATCTCCACCGTGACCGCGGGCGCCTTGGTGACGGCCAACCAAACCCAGGCCCTGACGACGGTGCAGCAGTTGGACCCGATGCAGGTGGACATCGTGCAAAGCAGCACCGAGATGCTGACCCTGCGCCGCCAGCTGGAAGGCAAGGGCGGCAGCAAGCAAGTGAAGCTGGTGCTGGAAGACGGCACGGCCTACCCGCTGCCGGGCCAGCTGACGGTGAACGGCGTGGCCGTGGACCGCGGCACCGGCGCCGTGACCCTGCGCGCCACGGTGCCCAACCCGCAGGGCTTGCTGCTGCCCGGCATGGTGGTGACGGCCAAGCTGGTGGCCGGCGTGGACGCCGGCGCGATCTTGGTGCCGCAGCAGGGCGTGAGCCGCTCGGCCACGGGCGAGGCCACGGCCTTGGTGGTGGGCGAGGGCAACAAGGCCGAGCGCCGCCGCCTGAAGCTGGAGCGGGCCGTGGGCAACCAGTGGCTGGTGACCGAGGGCCTGAAGGTCGGCGACAAGCTGATCGTGGAAGGCCTGCAGCGCGCCCGGCCCAACCAGCCGGTGACGCCGGTGCCGGCGGGCTCGTCGCCCAAGAAGAAGGGCGAGGGCAAAGGCGAGGGCAAGGGCGACAAGGCCGGTGGGCCGGCCCCGGCGGCGCCAGCCGCGTCCGCCGCCTCGGCCGCCAAGGCGGGCTGAGCCATGGCCTCGTTTTTCATCGACCGGCCCATCTTTGCGTGGGTCATCGCCATCGTCATCATGCTGGCCGGCGCCGGCGCCATCCACAAGCTGGCGCTGGAGCGTTACCCCGACATCGCGCCGACGCGGGTGTCGATCAACACCAGCTACCCGGGCGCCTCGGCCAAGGCCATCGAGGACTCGGTGACGCAGATCGTGGAGCAGAGCCTCAAGGGCATCGACGGCCTGCTGTCCATCGAGTCGACCAGCAGCGCCACGGGCAACGCCAGCACCACGCTGACCTTCGTGGCCGGCACCGACCCCGACACCGCGCAGGTGCAGGTGCAGAACAAGGTGCAGTCCATCATCAGCCGCCTGCCGCAGGCTGTGCAGGCCCAAGGCGTGCGCGTCAACAAGTCCGGCGTGGACTTTTTGATGGTCATGATGTTGACCAGCGAGGACCCGAGCGTGACCTCGGGCGACCTGGGCGACTACCTGAACTCGACCCTGGTGGACATCATCAGCCGCGTGGAAGGCGTGGGCGACGTGAACGTGTTCGGCTCGGGCTACGCCATGCGCATTTGGTTGGACCCGCTGCAACTGCAGCGCTACAACCTGGTGCCGGGCGACATCCGCACGGCGCTGCTGCAGCAAAACACCGAGGTCTCGGCGGGTCAGATCGGGGCGCTGCCGGCGCCCGCCGGGCAGCGGCTGACGGCCATCATCACGGCGCGCTCCAAGCTCACCACGGCCCAGGAATTCAAGAACGTCATCCTGCGCGTGCAGCCCGATGGCTCGGCCCTTCGCTTGGGGCAAGTGGCCCGCGTGGAGTTGGGGCGCGACAGCTACACGACCAACGTGCGCTCCAGCGGCACCACGGCGGCCGGCATGGCCATCTTCCCGGCCAGCGGCGCCAACGCGCTGGCCACGGGCGACGCGGTGAAGGCCAAGCTCAAGGAGCTGGAGCCCTTCTTCCCGCCGGGCTACAAGGCCACGGTCACTTTCGACACGACGCCCTTCATCAGCGTGTCGATCAAGGGCGTGGTGCAAACGCTGATCGAGGCCATCGTGCTGGTGGTGGCCATCATGTACCTGTTCATGCAGAACCTGCGGGCCACGCTGATCCCGGCGATTGCCGTGCCGGTGGTGCTGCTGGGCACCTTCGGCGTGCTGTCGGTGGCGGGGTTCTCGATCAACTCGCTGACCATGTTCGGCCTGGTGCTGGCGATTGGCCTTTTGGTGGACGACGCCATCGTGGTGGTGGAAAACGTCGAACGCCTGATGCGCGAGGAGGGCCTGTCGCCCAAGGAGGCCACGCGCAAGAGCATGAAGGAGATCACCGGCGCGTTGGTGGGCATTGCCGTCGTGCTGTCGGCGGTGTTCATCCCCATGGCCTTCTTCGGGGGCTCGACCGGCATCATTTACCGGCAGTTCAGCATCACGGTGGTGAGCGCCATGGTGCTGTCGGTGCTGGTGGCGATGACCCTGTCGCCGGCGCTGTGCGCCACGGTGCTCAAGCCGGTGGGCAAGGGCGAGCACGCCACGCACACCGGGCTGCTGGGCAAGCCGCTGAACTGGTTCTTCGGCGGCTTCAACCGCGGCTTTGACCGCTTCACCGAGCGCTACGTGCGCCAGGTGCAGTGGTTGACGAGCCGTGGGGTGCGCAGCTTCGCCGTGTACCTGCTGGTGATCGGCGGCATGGCCTGGATGTACAAGAGCCTGCCCACCTCCTTCCTGCCCGACGAAGACCAAGGCGGCTTGCAGATCCAGGTGCGCATGGCGCCGGGCGCCACCAACGAGCGCCTGGAAGCGGTGATGCAGCAGCTGGAGGCCTACCTGGCCGACCAGAAGGAAGTGATGTTCTACAACGTGGTGCGCGGCGCGGGCGGCGACCAGGGTTCGGGCCAAGGCTTCATCCGCCTGACCGACTGGAAAGACCGCCCCCGGCCCGAGCAAAGCGCGGCGGCCTTGTCCGAGCGCTTCTCGCGCGAGCTGGGCCGCCGGGTGCGCGACGCCAACATCTTCATCGTCATGCCCCCGACCGTGCGCGGCCTGGGTGGCAGCGCCGGCATCCAGCTCTTCCTGCAAGACCTGGGGGGCCTGGGGCAAGACAAGCTGATCGAGGCGCGCGAGCAACTCATCGAGCTGGCCAACCAGCGCCCGGAGCTCAGCCGCACGCGCACCAACAGCCTGACCGAGACGCCGCAGTTGCAGATCCGCATCGACGACCACAAGGCCGGCGTTCTGGGCGTGTCGCCCAGCGTCATCAACGAAACCATGTCCATCGCGCTGGGGGGGGCCTACGTCAACGATTTCATCGACCGCGGCCGGGTCAAGCGCGTGCTGGTGCAAGGGGAGGGCGCCTTCCGGGCCGACCCCGAGGCCATTCAGCGCTGGTTTGTTCGCAACAACAGCGGCCAGATGGTGTCGTTCGCGGCCTTCGCCACGAGCAGCTGGATCAACGGCCCGCGCCAACTGGTGCGCTACAACGGCAGTTCGGCCTACGAGATCCAGTCCGACGTGCCGCCGGGTGTGAGCTCGGGCGCGGCGATGAAGGCCATGGAAGAGGTGCTGCGCGAGATGCCCCCGGGCATCGGCTACGAGTGGTCGGGCCGCTCGTACCAGGAGCGCCTGAGCGGCGACCAGGCCCCGCTGCTGTACGCGGTGTCGGTGCTGTTCATCTTCCTGTGCTTGGCGGCGCTGTACGAAAGCTGGTCGGTGCCCTTCAGCGTGATGCTGGTGGTGCCCCTGGGCATTTTTGGTGCGCTCGTCGCCAGCCATTTGGGCGGGCAGAACAACGACGTGTTCTTCCAGGTGGGCTTGCTCACGACGGTGGGCCTGTCGGCCAAGAACGCGATCTTGATCGTGGAGTTCGCACAGTCCCTGATGGACCAGGGCATGGGCCTGCTGGAGGCGACCCTGAAGGCCAGCCGGCAGCGCCTGCGGCCCATCCTGATGACCTCGCTCGCCTTCATGATGGGCGTGTTGCCCCTGGCCTACGCCAGCGGCGCGGGCTCGGGGTCGCAAAAGGCCATCGGCTTTGGCGTGCTGGGCGGCATGGCCAGCGCCACGGCCCTGGGCATCTTCTTCGTGCCCCTGTTCTACCTCTGGGTCAAGCAGCGCTTGGCCCGCCAGCCGGAGGCCCAGGCATGAAGGCCAGGATCACCTGGGTGGTGCTGGCCACCGCCGTCTTGAGCGGCACCCTGGCCGGTTGCGGCAGCCTGGTGCCGGCCCGCGAGGCCGACACGGTGCGCTTGCGCGACGACTTCCGCCTGGACGCGCCCTTGTCGGCCGCGACGGGCGCCGAGGCGGGCAGCGAATGGGACGCCTTCTTCACCGAGCCGCGGTTGCGGCAGGTGGTGGGTCTGGCCTTGCAGCACAACCGCAGCCTGCGCGCCAGCGCCGCGGCGGTGGAGCGGGTGCGGGCGCAGTACGCCATCACCCAGGCCGACCGCATTCCCGACCTGGACGCCAGCACCAGCGCCACGCGCCAGCGTGTGGCGGGCAACACCGCCACGACTTACGCGGTGAGCGTGGGCTTGGCGCGGTACGAGATCGACTTGTTCGACCGCTTGGGCAGCTTGCAAGGCGCGGCCTTGGTGCGCTTCTTGGGCCAGCAAGAGACCCAGGCCGCGGCGCGCCTGAGCCTGGTGGCCGAGGTGAGCAACGCCTGGCTGGCCTTGGCGGCCGAGCAGCAGCGTCTGCGCTTGGCCGAGGCCTTGCGCGACAGCCAGCAGCGCAGCCTGGACCTGACCGAGCAGCAGTACCGCTTGGGGGCGGTCTCCGGGCTGGTGCGCGCCCGCGCACAAACCGCCTTCGAGGCGGCCCGGGGCGAAGCGGCACGCAGCCGCGCCGCGGTGACGCAGGCGCGCTTGCAGCTGGAGCTGCTGGCGGGCCAGCCCCTGGACGAGACGCTGCTGCCCCAGGTGGGCGACGACCCGATGCTGGCGCCGGCGGCCGTGACGGCCCTGCCCAGCGTGCCGGCCGGCTTGCCGTCCAGCGTGCTGCTGCAGCGGCCCGACGTGCGCGCCGCCGAGCAGCAACTGCAAGCGGCCGCGTTCGACGTGGGCGCTGCCCGCGCCGCCCGCTTCCCGCGCCTGAGCCTGACCGCCACCGTGGGCACCCGCAGCCCGGAGCTCGATGGCCTGTTCAAGAGCGGCACGGGCTTCTGGAGCCTGGTGCCACAGCTGGACCTGCCGCTGTTCGACGGCGGCGCCCGGGCCGCCCAGGTGGCGGTGACCCAGGCCAGCCGGCAGCAGGCCATCGCCAACTACGAGGGCGTGCTGCAAACCGCCTTCCGCGAGGTGGCCGATGCCCTGGCCGTGCGCGACAGCCTGGCCGAGCGCTTGGCCGCGGGCACCGCCCAGGTGCAATCCGCCCAGCGCAGCCTGACGCTGGCCGAGGCCAGCTACCGGCTGGGGGCCTCCAGCCAGTTGGAATGGCTGGACGCCCAGCGCCAACTCAGCACGGCCCAACAGGCCTTGGTGACGCTGCGGCAGGCCGAGCAGGCCAACCGCGTGGCCTTGCTGCGGGCCTTGGGCGGGCGCTGGGACGCAGGCGGCCCCACGCCCTGACGGTGATCAAGCGCCGCAGCAGCCCAGCACGCGGCGGATGAAGGGGGCCTTGGCCGTGGTGTAAGCGGCCTTGTCCTGGGCGTGCCGCTGGGCCAGCGCCTGCTTGAGCTCGCCATAGGCCTGGGCCAAGGCGGCCTGCCGGCGCAGGGCGTCGCGAAACGCGAGGTGCTCGCGCCACAGGGTGCCGCCGACGACCACGCCGTGCAGGTGCACCCGCAGGCCTGGGTCTTCGGGGCGCACGAAGTAACGGCGGTCGGGCACCTCGGTCTCGTAGGCCGGCCGGTACGCGAAGCCCAGGGCCCGCAGGGCATCCACGCTCGCACTTGCGGCATCCAGCGCCGGCAGGCCCCAGAGCAGGTCCAGCACCGGCTTGGCACACAGGCCCGGCACCGCCGTGCTGCCGATGTGCTCGAAGCGCCCCAACGCCGCCGGGATCACGGCCTGCAACTCGGCCACGACGGCGCGGGCCTGGTCGGGCCAGGAGGGGTCGGCGGGCAGGATTTGCACCCCACCGGGTTGGGCGTGCGGCATGGGAGGGGCGTTCTCGAAGCGGGCTTCGCTCGATTGTCGGGTGCCGTTCAGCCGGCGCAGCGTGCCGTTGGGCGACTGAATGTGTGGCATCTCACCCATTTGCGGGGCCGGTGTTGGGGATGACACCGATGGGGGGGCGTCATAGTGGATGCACAGTGCCAAAAGTTACAGATTCGCCCCGCCGGCTGGCCCGATCGGCTGGCGGGCGGGGCGCCGCTTTCACTCCACGCAACGAACGAGAAGGGACGACAACGATGCGAATCCAAAAGACTTCCGCGCGCCTGCTGCTGCCAGTCAGCTTGGCGGTGCTGGCCGGCTGTTCCTCCATGAGCAGCCACGACAAGCACGCCTCGGCGGTGCAGTCCACGGCGTCGACGGGGGGGCTGCCGGCTGCCTTGGCCCAGCACGAGGCCTCGGTCACGACCGACGAGGGCCGCAAGGGCCTGCTGTTCAACCTGGAACGGGGCGAGTTGCTGTACCTGAACAAGCGCTACGCAGACAGCATCGATGCCTTGACGACGGCCGACGTGAAGGTCAAGGAGTGGGAGGAGACCGCCAAGACCAACCCGAGCAAGCTCTTGGGCACGGTCGGCGCTGCCTTGATCAGCGAGCGGTTGAAGGTGTACGAGGGCCAGGACTACGAGAAGGTGTTCCTGACCACCCGTTTGGCCGTGAACCGTTTGACCTTGGGCGACCTGCAAGGGGCGCGGGTGGACATCAAGCGCACCCACGAGCGCGAGGCCGTGATCGCCGAGTTCCGCTCGAAGGAGACCGCCAAGGCCGAAGAAGAGGCCAAGAGCAAAGGCGCCACCACCAGCGGACAGTCGCTCAACGGCTACCCGGTGGAGACGCTGAACGACCCCGAGGTGCTGTCGCTCAAGAACGGCTACCAGAACGCGCTGAGCCACTACTTGAGTGGCTGGGTCTACGAGGTGCTGAACGAAAGCGGCCTGGCGGCGCCGGGCTACCGCAAGGCCATTGAATTGCGGCCGGGCTCGCCGATGTTGGAAGAGGGCCTGCGTGGCCTGGACCAACGCACCAGCTTCACCCACAAACTGCGCCAGCGCAAGACCGACGTCCTGTTCTTGGTCGAGGCGGGTGACGCCCCCGCCCGCGTGTCGCAGGCCTTCACGCTGCCAGTGCCCGTGGGCACCTCGGTGCGTGCGGTGTCCATCAGCTACCCGGTCATCCGACCCAGCACCGACCCGATCCTGGGCGCCGTGCAAGCGGGCGGGCAGCAGCTGAGCTTGGACCGCGTGGTGGACCTGAACGTCATGGCCCGCCGCGTCCTCAAGGACGAGATGCCCGGGATGATCTTCCGCAACTTCACCCGCGCCGTGGCCAAGGGCGTGATGCAGAACGAGTTGGAGAAGCGCGCCGGCATGTTCGGCGCCCTGGTCGGCATGGTCGCCTCGGCGGCCACCGAGCAGGCCGACGACCGCATGTGGCGCATGCTGCCCGGCCGCATCTACGTGGCCCGTGGCTACATGGAGCCGGGCGAGCACATGGTGACGATCGACGGTCGCAGCATTGGCACGCCCATCAAGGTGGATGGCCAGTACGCATTGGTGCCGCTGCGCCTCTACGGCAACCAAGTGGTGGTTGGCCAGGTGTCGCAGTTCGGCCAGCTGCCGGCGGTGGCCCAGCCGGTTGCACAATCGGCAGCGCCGGCGCCCGAGGCCAAGCCCCAGGCCCCGGCCGCGACCAGCAAGGTCAGCGCACCGGCCAAGCCGGCGCCCGCGAAGAAGGCGCCGACCTTGCCGGAGTTGAAGGGGAGCCAGCCCGCGCCGGCTTCCAAGGGTGGGCTTTGACACGTGAAGAGGTTGAACATGAAAACATTTCCTTGGGTTCGCACGGCCGCCACGGCCGTGACCGCCGCGGCCGCGCTGGCCATGGCCCAACCCGTTTGGGCCGCCGACGACACCACGTCGCCGGCGATCGCGGCCAAGCTGGCCCTGCGCGGTGAGCCGCAGGGCATCAAAGTGGCCGAGGTGCGCATGCAGCGCAAGGCCGACGTGCTGGTGGTGCAGGCCGACTTCCTGAACACCAAGAACCAGAACCGCACCGTGTTCTACCGCTTCCGCTGGCTGGACGCCGACGGCAACGTGGTCGGTGACGGCGAAAGCTGGAAGCAGTTGCAGGTCTACGGCCAGCAGACGCAGACGATCAAGGGTGTGGCCGCGCACAGCTCCGTGGTCGACTTCCGGATCGAGATGAACGTCGAGAAGAATTGAATCAACAGGAGAAGTTCGCGTGACTCACAAACAGTCCTATTCCCGCCGCTCGCTGATGCTGGGCCTGGTGGCCACCGCCGCGGTGGCCGGTTGCCAAACCCCGGTGTCGTCGCCCGTGGTGCGCTTGCAGCGCCAGGTCAACTACGGTGACAACAAGGCCACCGAGCTGGTGACCAACGAATTCGGCTCCACCGACCTGCAGATGATTGCCGAGAAGATGGTCGGCAGCCTGCTCGAGTCGGGCATCTTCCAAGGCCGCCCGACGGTGACGATCTCGCAGGTCAAGAACAAGACCAGCGAGTACATCGACACCACCAACGTCATGAACTCGATCCAGACGCAGCTGGTCAAGTCCGGCAAGGTGCGTTTCACCCGCTCGATCCAAGAGATGCAGCAGGGCGTGGACGAACTGAACCGCCAAGCGCAAAGCGGCCTGTACAAGCAGGGCACGGCGGCCAAGGTGGGCGGCATGACGGCCGCGAAGTACATGCTCGAAGGCGAACTGACCTCGATCGTCAAGCAAAACGCCAACACCAAGGACGTGTTCTACAAGTTCACGCTGAAGATGTTCGACGTGAGCGAAGGCACGATCGAGTGGGCGGAAGAGAAAGAAATCCGCAAGACCACCAAGCGCTGAGGGATGGCCATGAATCAATTTTTCAAAGGCGCGTTGGCCTCGGTCTCGGCGCTGCTGCTGTGCCAGGCCGCCTGGGCCCAGCCGGCGCCGGGCAGCAAGCCCCCGCCCAGCGTGGTCGTCACCGACTTGGCCTACACCCGCGAGGTGGCCCAGTACTTCGAAGTGGCCACGGCCAAGTCGAGCGGTGGCGTGTCGGCCAACCAGCACGGCATCGTCGGCACCCACCAGAGCTCGGGCACCTACGTGGCGGGCACCTACAACTACGTGGAACAGCGCGAGTTGGGGAGCTTCTCGAACGACATCAAGGGCGCGATCCTCAAGGGCGGCGCACTGCGCCTGATCCAGGGCAAGCGCTTTGACGCCGGGGCCCCGCAGCTGACCAAGGCCGAGCAGGTGCTGAACCAGGTGCAGACGGGCAAGATGGCCGCGCCGCCGGCCCGCCAGCCCGAGGTCCACGACATCGTGGCGCGCATCAAGAAGGGCGAGTTCAACGGCGCCGACTACGTGCTGTTCGGCACCTTGAGCAGCCTGCAGTTCCGCGACTCGCTGTCGCCGCTTCAAGGCACCAACAGCCTGACGCACCAGTTCACGCTGGACTTGGTGGCCGACTTCTCGCTGATCAGCACGAAGACCTTCGAGATCCGCGCGTCGTTCTCGGCGCAAGGCGCTGGGGGGGACACCAAGCTGATCTCCAGCCGGGGTGACGTGATGCCGCCCAATCGCGGCAAGGTGATCCGCGAGACCTCGCAGTCGTTGGCCGCCAGCGTGTACCAGCAACTGGCCGACCAGGTCGGTTTGGAACTGCCCGAGGCCCCGGCCGCCGAGCGCCAAGCCCCGGCACGCCAGGCCCCGCGCTCTGAGACGACGATCCTGCGCTGATCGCGATTTCGTCGACCCCCGGCCGAGCCACGCTCCTTCTTTGGGGAGCGTGGCTCGGCCTGTTTCTGGGCGCCTGCACGGCCGCGCGCGGCGCGGAGCCGGCGGCGTGGCCCGACCCGCCGGCGGTGGCGCGCGTCTGGCAAGTCCCCGCCGAGGCGGGCGGCCCCGAGTCCTATCGGCTGCTGATCGTGCCGGGCAGTGGCTGCCCGGCCGTGCTGCGCGCCAGCGGCGATCGCTGGCGGCTGGCCTTCCCAGGGGCCAGCGTCTGGGTGCTGCAAAAGCCCTGGCTGGACCCGAGTGGGGAATGCGCGCCCGAGTTTGCAGCGCGCGATCGCCTCTCGCATTGGCAGCAGGCCGCCCTGGCGGCGATGCCGGGCCTGCCGGGGGACGAGCGGCCGTGGGTGGTGTTGGCCTTGTCGGAAGGGGCGGAGATCGCGCCGGCCCTGGTGGAGGCCCTGCCGGGGGCCATGGCCCTGCTCACCGTGGGCGCCAGTGGGCGCGATCCGGCCGATGTCGCTGAGCTTTTGTACGGCCAAGACCCAGGCTGGCAGCGCTTGCGCCGGCAGGCCCAGGGCCCGGGCGACGATCGGCTGATCGTCGACGGCCGCAGCTTGGGCTACTGGCGCGACCTGCTGGCGTGGCGTGTGGAGCCTGCGCTGCGAGGCATGCGGCAGCCGTGGGTGCGGGTGTGGGGCGATGACGACGAGCTCATTCCTGCCGAGGCCTATGCGCCCAGCGCCCTGGGCAGCGCCCGCCACGCCGGCCTGCGTTGCGACTGGCCGGTGCCGGGGGGCGATCACGCGCTGCAGGGACCGCGGGGCGATGGGTTCTTGGCCTTGGGCCGTTGGCTGCTGGCGCGCGTGCGCGAGGGCGGGGTTTGGCGTTGCGATCGCTGAAGCCACCGGGGGCCGGCAGCGGCGGACCGGGCGCGCATTGCGGGGAAGCGAGGGCAGGGGACGCTGCAATCTGTGCTACGGTTCCTGCACTTCCCCTCACCCCACTGCCTCCTGGGAGACGCTGATGAAGGTCGCCGACATCCTCAAGGTCAAGGGCAACACCCTGTTCACCGTGGCCCCCGAAACGCCTTTGGCCGAGGCCGTGGCCACGATGTCCAAGTTGGACATTGGCTCGCTGGTGGTCATCGAGTTGGGCGACGTGGTGGGCATGCTGACCTTCCGCGAGGTCATCAATGCCGTGGTGGCCAACGGCGGGCAGGTGGGCGATCGCCAAGTCCGCTCGGTCATGGACGACCACCCGCTGACCTGTACGCCCGAGACCGAGATCGACGAGGTGCGTCGCATGATGCTCGGCCGCCATGCGCGCTACATGCCGGCCTTGAACGGCAAGACCCTGATGGGCGTGATCTCGTTCTACGACGTGGCCAAGGCCGTGGTCGACGCGCAAGACTTCGAGAACAAGATGCTCAAGGCCTACATCCGCGATTGGCCCGTCGAGGAAGAGGGCGACGCCAAGTCGGGCTGACGGCCCCCGTTCCCAACAACAAGGCCCCTCGCGAGGGGCCTTGTTGTTGGTGGACCGCTCAGGCTTTGGGCTGCGCCTCGCGCAGCCGCGCCAGCAGCGGCGCGTTGAGCTCGCGCGTGTGCGCGTTCCACTTGCGCTGCTGTTGCTCCAGCTCGGCGTGCCAGGTGTCGGCGTCGTTGGCGAAGGGCCCTTGCAGGCACTGCTCGTAGGTGGCCGCGGCCTCGTCGAGCTGGTCGGCGGCCAGCAGGGCCGCGGCCAGTCGCATCTGGTTCTGGGCCGTGGGCGTCTCTTCCAGCGCGGCGCGGGCCTCGCGCAGCTCGCGGCCGGGATCCAGCGCACGGCCCACGGCGCGCAGGGTGCGGTTGGCCTGGCGGTGCAGCCGGCCGTGCGGCAGGTAGATGGTCAACAGGTAGACCACCGAACCCAGCATGGGGAAGCTGAACAGGATGAACAGCCAGTAGGTTTGCTGGCCGCTGCGCACGGCATGGATGGCGCAAAAGATGGCCGATGCGAAATGCAGGCCAATTCCGATGAAAGGCATGTTCTGGGCTCCCTGGTGCCTTGGTGTTTCGAGCGAGCCGGCATTCTCCGGGCGACGAGGGTGGGCTTCCTAGAATGGCGGCTCTCTTCGGGCTCAGGGTTTTTCATGGCGGGCAGCACTTTCGGCAACTGGTTTGCCGTCACCAATTTCGGCGAAAGCCACGGCCCGGCCATTGGCTGCGTCATCGACGGCTGCCCCCCGGGCTTGGCCCTGAGCGAAGCCGACATCCAGGGCGACCTGGACCGCCGCCGCCCCGGCACCAGCCGCCACGTCACCCAGCGCCAAGAGCCCGACGCGGTCGAGATCCTGTCCGGCGTCTACGAGGGCGTGACCACCGGCACGCCCATCGCGCTCTTGATCCGCAACGTGGACCAGCGCAGCAAGGACTACGGCAACCTGCTGGACACCTTCCGCCCCGGCCACGCCGACTACCCCTACTGGCGCAAGTACGGCCTGCGCGACCCGCGCGGCGGCGGGCGCAGCAGCGCGCGCCTCACCGCCCCCATGGTGGCCGCTGGCGCCGTGGCCAAGAAGTGGCTGGCCGAGCACCATGGCATCCGGGTGCGCGGCTGCATGACGGCCCTGGGCGCCACGCCCATCGCCACCGACGACTGGAGCCAGGTGCGGCACAACCCCTTCTTTGCCGCCACGGCCCAGGGCATCGACGCCCTGGAGGTCCAAATGGACGCGCTGCGCAAGAGTGGGGACTCGGTGGGCGCCAAGTTGCGCGTGGAGGCCAGCGGCCTGCCACCGGGCTGGGGCGCGCCGCTGTTCGACAAGCTGGACGCCCAGATCGCCTACGCCATGATGGGCATCAACGCCGTGAAGGGCGTGGAGATCGGCGACGGCTTCGGCGTGGTGGCGCAAACCGGGAGCGAGCACGGCGACGAGCTGCACCCCGAGGGCTTCGCCAGCAACCACAGCGGCGGCGTGCTGGGCGGCTTGAGCACCGGGCAGGACCTGGTGGTGCACATCGCCATCAAGCCCACCAGCTCGATCCGCCTGGAAAAGGCCAGCATCGACCGCGCGGGCCAGCCCACCACGGTGGTGACCCATGGCCGGCACGACCCCTGCGTGGGCATCCGCGCCACGCCCATTGCCGAGGCCATGCTGGCCTTGGTGCTGATGGACGCCGCCTTGCAGCACCGCGCGCAGTGCGGCGACGTGCACATCGACACACCGCCTGTCCCCGGACAGCGGTAGTCTGATCCGCGCGGGGTGCAGTTCGTCGCGCCCCGCGTGCAACTCGTCGCCCCCCCCGACACCATGCCGGCTGTTCATCACAACCGGAGCCGGTCATGGGGCTGCTCAACACCACCACTCTTCGTCAACGTCGCTGGGCCTGGGGCGCGGGCCTGAGCGCCATCGCGCTGGCCGCGGCCGCCACCGCCGTGCTGGCCGGCGGCCAGGGCGACGCCCCCAAGGACGACAAGAAGCCCGCCGAGAAGGTGCTGCGCTTCAACCCCAGCGAGGTGGTGCAGCCGCAGCTGGCCAAGCTGGCCGCGCGGATCGAGTTCTCGGGCCCCCTGGTTGCGCCCAACACCGCCACGGTGCGCGCCAAAGGCGGCGGCACCCTGCTGGCGCTGAACGCCCCGGAAGGCACCCGTGTGCGCGCCGGGCAGGCCATCGGCAGCCTGGACCTGGAAGACCTTCGCCAACGCGTGGCCGAACGCGCCGCGGGCGTCGAAGCCGTTCGTGCCCAAGCGGCCCAGGCCGAGCGCACCCATGCGGCCAACGAAAGCCTGGCCCGCCAGAACTTCATCGCCCCCACGGCGCTGGACACCAGCCGTGCCGCGCTGGACACGCAAAAGGCCCAATTGGCCGCTGCCCAGGCCCAGCTGCAAACCATGCAGGTGACCCTGCGCCAGGCCAGCCTCGTCAGCCCCATCGACGGCTGGGTGGCCAAGCGCCACGCCGTGCCGGGTGAGAAGCTGCAGGCCGAGCAGCCGGTGATCACGGTCGTTGACCTGGGCCACCTGGAGCTGGCCGGCTTGGTGGGCACGCACGAGGTGGCGCGCCTGAAGCCCGGCATGACGGCCCAGGTGCGCATCGAGGGCGTGGCCGAGCCGGTGCCGGCGCGCATCGTGCGCATCAGCCCCGCGGCCGAGCCGGGCACGCGCTCGATCGGCGTGACCCTGAGCCTGGCCAACCCCGGCGAGCTGCTGCGCGCCGGCCAGTACGCCGTGGCCACAGTGACCCTGGACGACCCCGAGCAGCGCCTGACCGTGCCCACCAGCGCTTTGGTGGGCAGCGACGGCCAGCAGCAGGTGTGGCTGATCGAGAAAGGCGAGCTCAAGCGCCGGCTGGTGACCACCGGCCGCCGCGACGCCCAACTGGGTCGCGTGGAAGTGCTCAAGGGCCTGAGCGCCGACGCGCAAGTGCTGGCCGGCCGTTACGACAACCTGCGCGAAGGCGCCAAGGCCCAGGTGGACGCGGGCAAGGCTGCGCCGAAGGCCAACGACAAGGCCGACGACAAGCCCGACACCAAGGTGGCCGCCGCCACGCCCAAGGCGGGGGGCTGAGCCATGTGGATGACCCGCGTTTCCATCAACAACCCGGTCTTCGCCACCATGGTGATGGTGGCCCTGTGCGTGCTGGGCCTGTTCGCCTACCAGCGTCTGGGCGTGGAAGAGATGCCCGAGGTGAGCCTGCCGGGCGCTTGGGTCGACGTGCGCTACCCCGGCGCCTCGCCCGAGGCGGTGGAGCGCGAGGTCGCCAAGCCCATGGAGGAGGTGCTCAACACCATCGCCGGGGTCAAGCGCATCAGCAGCCGCAGCTTTGAAGGCCGCATGCAGCTGAACGTGGAGTTCTCGCTCGACACCAACATGGACCGGGCGATGCAAGACGTGCGCGACCGCCTGACCATGGTGCAAGCCGGCTTCCCCAAGGACGTGAAAACGCCCAACGTGGCCCGCTACCAAGAGGGCAACCAGCCGGTGCTGGTGGGCGCGCTCATCAGCCCGCAGCGCAGCAGCCGCGAGCTGAGCCTGCTGGCCGAGCAAACCCTGGTCAAGCGCATCCAGCGCGTGGGCGGCGTGGCCGTGGTGAACCTGTGGGGCCAAACCGGCCGTGAGGTGCGCATCGACCTCGACCCGCAGCGCCTGCGCGCCTTCGGCCTGACGCCGTCGGAAGTGGCCGCCGCCCTGCGCGAGGCCAATGCCGACCAGCCGGTGGGCCTGCTGAGCGACGCGCACAGCGAAAGCACGCTGCGCGTGGAAGGCCGCATCAAAGACCCGCGCGCCTTTGCCAACGTGGTGGTGGCCCGCCGCAACGGCCTGCCGGTGCTGCTGAGCGACGTGGGCGCGCTGACCGAGCGCGAGCGCGAGGCCGACACCCTGAGCCGCATCAACGGCCAAGAGGCCATCGGCTTCAACGTCTTCAAGCAACAGGACGCCAACGTGGTGAAAACGGGCGAGGGCGTCAAGGAGGCCCTGGCCGACCTGCGCAAGCAGCTGCCCAGCGACGTGGAGATCCGCGAAATCTGGGTCAGCAGCGATTTCGTCAAGGGCTCGCTCGACGGCCTGAAGCACACGCTGATCGAGGGCGCGCTGCTGACCATCGCCATCGTGTTCCTGTTCCTGCACAGCTGGCGCAGCACGGTCATCACGGGGCTGACGCTGCCCATCGCGGTGATCGCCAGCTTCATCGCCGTGTACGCCTTCGGCTTCACGCTGAACTTCATGACCATGATGGCGCTGAGCCTGGTCATTGGCCTGCTGATCGACGACGCCATCGTGGTGCGCGAGAACATCGTGCGGCACTTGGGGATGGGCAAGAGCCACCGCCAAGCGGCCTTCGACGGCACCAACGAGATCGGTCTGGCCGTGCTGGCCACCACCTTCGCCATCTGCGCCGTGTTCGTGCCCATCGCCTTCATGGGCGGGGTCATCGGCAAGTTCTTCTACCCCTTTGGCATCACCGTGGCGGTGGCCGTGCTGGTGAGCCTGTTCGTGTCGTTCACGCTGGACCCGATGCTGTCGGCCGTCTGGCACGACCCGGGCGCGGCGCCCATGCGCCGCTGGCGCGTCATCGGCCCCGTGCTGGGCAAGCTCTTGGACGGCAGCGACCGCGCCATGGCCGCGTTGACCCGGGGCTACGAGCGCACCATCCGCTGGGCCTTCAGCCCGCGCCGCTACCGCGTGTTCGCCTTCCCGCTGCCCATCTACGCCCGTCCCTTCGGGCCGGACAACCGCCGCGACAAGGCCCAAGCCCGCCGCTGGCGCCTGATGACCCTGACGCCGCGCGGTCTGGTGATGTGGGCCGGGGGCCTGAGCTTCGTCGTCGCCATCGGCTTGGCGCCGCTGGTGGGCAGCGAGTTCGTGCCGCAGACCGACCAAGGCTTCACGCAGATGAACCTGCGCATGCCCGCCGGCTCCAGCCTGGCCCGCACCAACGAGAAGGCGCTGCAGGTCGAACAACTGCTGCTGGCCATGCCCGAGGTGAAGACCGTGCAAACCACGGTGGGCGGCAACGGCGAAGGCTTCAGCACCAGCCGCGCTGCGGCCAGCATGAGCATCGCCCTCAAGCCCAAGAACGAGCGCAAGCTCAGCCAGAAGGAGTTCGAGGCCAAGGCCCGCGAAGCCATCGAGCAGGTGGCCGGTGTGGAGCTGTCGGTCGGCTGGGGCAAGCCCATCTACGTGGCCCTGCTGGGCAACGACAGCGAGCAGCTGGCCAAGATCGCCGACGAGTTCGCCGCCAAGCTGCGCAAGATCAAGGGCACCGTCGACGTAGAAACCACCAGCAAGCCCGGCCTGCCGGCCTACGCCGTGCGGGTCAAGGAATCGGCCGCGCGCGAGCTGGGCTTGAACCCGCCGCAACTGGCTGCCGCGCTGCGCACCTTCGTCAACGGCGACGCCGCCACTTACTGGACGGCCCCCGATGGCGCCCAGGTGGAGGTGAGCCTGCGCCTGCCCAAGGACCAGCGCGAGCGCATCGACCAAATGGCCAAGCTGCCCGTGGCCTACGCCAAGGACGGCTCGCCCATCGCGCTGGACCAGGTGGCCACCATCGAGCCGGTGTTCAACCCCGAGGTGATCCGCCGCCAGAACCTGATGCGCCGCGAGGCCGTCATCGCCGGCGTGGACGGGCGCTCGCTGGGCGAGGTCAGCGCCGAGGTGGACAAGCTCATCAAGGAGACGCAGTTGCCCCCGGGCATCAGCTTCGACGTGGGCGGCCAGAGCAAAGAGCAAGCCGAGGCCTTTGCCGGCCTGCTGAGCGCCATGGCCCTGGCGGCGATCTTCATCTACATCGTGCTGGCCAGCCAGTTCGGCAGCTTCTTGCAGCCGATCGCCATCATGGCCAGCCTGCCGCTCGCGCTGATCGGCGTGATGGTGGCATTGCTGGCCTGGGGCAGCACGCTGAACGTGTTCTCCATGATCGGCCTGGTGATGCTGATGGGCCTGGTGACCAAGAACGCCATCTTGCTGGTGGACCGCGCCAACCAGATGCGCAAGGGCGGCATGGCGGTGGCCGAGGCGCTGATCGAGGCCGGCGTGACCCGCATGCGCCCCATCGTGATGACCACGGCGGCCATGGTCTTCGGCATGCTGCCCCTGGCCTTGGCGCTGAACGACGGCGGCGAGATCCAGGCGCCGATGGGCCGGGCCATCATCGGCGGGGTGATCACCTCGACGCTGCTGACCCTGATCGTGGTGCCGGTGCTCTACAGCTACCTGAGCCGCGAGAAGAAGGCCCGACCGGCGCCCGAGAGCCCGGCGATGCCGGTGGGCCTGGGCGCGTTTGCCCACGACAAAGAGTGAGTTTTTGTCACCGCCCTGCTGAGGGGAACTGAGGGGAGGGGGCGCATCGGCCATGGGGTAACGTGCAGGGAGTTGCACCGTTTCCCATGGCCGATTCCCCGCTTCCCGCCGACAAGCCCACCGCCGACGACCACCGCCAGGCCTTGCCCGCGGGCACCCGGTTCGGCGAGCTGGAAATCCTGCGCACGCTGGGCATCGGCGGCTTTGGCATCGTGTACCTGGCGCGCGACCACGCGCTCGAGCGCGAGGTGGCCATCAAGGAGTTCATGCCGGCGCACCTGGCCTGGCGCAGCGCCGACGCCCGCGTCAGCGTGCGGGCCAGCAGCAGCTACAAGACCTTCGAAGCTGGGCGCAAGTCCTTCGTGAACGAGGCGCGGCTCCTGGCGCGTTTCGACCACCGCTCGCTGCTCAAGGTCTACCGCTTTTGGGAAGACAACGGCACGGCCTACATGGCCATGCCTTACCTGCAGGGCCAGACCCTGACCAAGGCCCGCAAGGACATGGGGCACGCGCCTGACGAGGCCTGGATCCTGCAGCGGCTCCTGCCCCTCTTGGACGCCTTGGCCCTGCTGCACAGCGAGGGCGTCTACCACCGGGACATCGCCCCCGACAACATCTGGCTCAGCGCCAGCGACGGGGCGCCCATCCTGCTCGACTTCGGCGCCGCCCGCCGCGAGATGGGCGACCAGACCCAGGGCTTCACGGCCATCCTGAAGCCGAGCTACGCCCCGATCGAGCAGTACGCCGAGAGCAACGCCTTGCGCCAAGGGCCCTGGACGGACCTGTATGCCCTGGGCGCGGTGCTGTACCACCTGCTGATCGGCGAGGCCCCGCCCCCGGCCACCGCGCGCATCGTGGCCGACGAGTGCCAGCCCCTGGCCGAGCGCGACACGCCGGCCTTGAAGGCCTACAGCCCCCAACTGCTCCAGGCCATCGACTGGGCCTTGGCCGTGCGGCCCAAGGAGCGCCCTGCCAACGTCGCCGCGTTCAAGGCGGTGCTGACGGGCGAAGCCCAAGCGCCGGCCCGCGCGCGCTGGACGGCGCCGCCGCCCGAGCGCTTGCACCCCCTGATGAACCTGGCACCGCAGGCCGACCCGCATGCGACCACGGTTCGCCAAAGCCGCACCGAGGCCGAGGGGGCTGCGCCTTCGTCCTCCTCCGGCACCGAGGACCGCACGACGCAGCCCGATGTGCATAACGCCGAGGCCATCGAGGCCCCGGACCGCGCCCGCTTGGCCATGACCTTGGCCGTGGCCGAGCCCGTGGCCGCCCGCGGCACGGCGGCCGCCTCTGATTCGGCCTCGCGCCCGCGCTGGCAGCCCGCTTTGCTGGGCGCCGGCGCGGTGCTGATCGGTGCGGGCTTGTTGGTCGCGTTGGCCCGCGTGCTGGGCGGCCCCGGAGTGGGCAAAGAGACCGCTCTGGCGGCCAGCGCGCCGGCCTCCTCGGCGCCAGCGCTGGCGGCGTCGAGCTCGGCGGTGGCCGCGTCCGTGCCGGCAGCGATGGGGTCATCGGCGCCGGCAATTGCCATGGGCCCCACGCCGACGGCCCTGCCCAACGCAGCGACCGGTGTCCCGGCCGCCCGCCCGCTGCCGGGCCCTGGGCCGGCAGCGAGCAAGCCGGTGCTGGCACCCAAGCCCACCGAAGCGAAGCCCATCGCGCCGAAGCCGCAGCCCGCGGCGGTGGCCACCGCACCGCCGATCGTGTCGCCGGCGGCGCCCGCCGAGTCGCCCGCCAGCGCGGCGGGCATGGAGGACCCGCAGGCTGCCTGCGCCGACCGAAGCAATTTCTTGGCCCGGGAGTTCTGCGTCGCCCGACGTTGCGAGCGCCCGCAGTTCGAGAAGCACCCGGTGTGCGTGCACCTGCAGGAAGTCCGGGAACAGCGCCGCAGCCTGCGCAACTGACGCGGGCGCGGCGCCCGAGCCTCACTCGAAGTCGACCTTGACCTTCTCCACGGTGTACTTGCCTGCGCTGTAGTAGCCCTTGCTGCTGGCGTCGCGGGTGAAGCGGACCTTCAGCGTCGGCGCGCTCGTGGGGTACTGCGGGCCGCTGCTGTAGGTCGGGCGCGGTGCGCTGCCCACGTTGTAGGCGCTGCTTTGGTCGACCACGCGGGTCAGGCTCTTGCTGGTTTCGAAGGGACCGAAGACGTCGGCCGAGTCGTAGTACCCGCTGTAGTAGCGGGTGCCGATCAAGGCCTTGCTGCTGCTGACGGCGCGGGTGCTGGTGTTGTAGCTGTCGCCGCTGCTGAGCAAGCTCACGCGCAGGTTGCTGACCTTGTAGCTGCTGGCCGTCACGCGGGTGGCGGCGTTGGCGTCCACCACCGTCAGCGTGCCGCCGCCGTACACCCGGGCGGTGTTCGCCGTGGTGTCGACCAGCACGCCGGTGTTTTCGTCCACGCCCAGCCCCTGCTTGATGCCCAGGTGCTGCATGGCCGCGGCCAGGCGGCCCAAGCGACCGGAGCGGGCGTCGAAGTGGGTGTCGCTGAGCAGGGTGGTGGGCAGGAAGCCCAGGCCCTTCATGGTGCCGCCGTTGTCGTAGTAGCGCAGCGCCGCGGTGCCTTCGCGCGTGTCGCCGAAGGTGGCGAAACTCGCGATCGGCGTGGGGCTGGGCAGGTTGGCGTTGAAGTGCAGGTAGCCGTAGCTGATGCCGACCCCGTGCATGGTGGCATTCAGCACGTGGTTGCCGGCCGAATCGCCCGCCACCACCACGCTGCCGGCGCCCCCGTTCCAGCGAGCGCGCAAGGCCGCGGCCACCGGGGTGTCGCTGCCGTCGTCTTTGAACAGGCTGCGCGCGATCTTGGCCTGGTCGCCGCCGGTGAAGAAGACCACGTCGGCTTGGTTGACCAGCGCCACGTTGGCGCTGCTGTAGGCGGCGCTGCTGTAGTTGTCGATGTGCAGGTTCAGGTGCTTGGGCGAGAAGCCGTGCGTTTGGAACAGGTTGTAGTAGCCGCGCTTGCTGACCGTGCCGTTGGTGTTCAGCAGATCGTTCTGAAACGCGTCCACGCCCACGGCACTGCTTGCGCTGGCGGAGGTGACGACCAGGATGCGCGGGCAGCGGGTGGTGGCCCAGTCGGTGCTGCAGTTGCTCACGCTGTTGAGGTTGGGCGTGGTGGCGCTATCGATGCCCGTGGCCTTGCGCAGGCCGTTGACGAAGAGGTCGGTGTTGGTGTCGCTGTAGCCCCCGCCCGACAAGAACAACTTGCCGGCGTGGGCGGGGAAGGCGGTGGCGAGGGAGGCGGTCAGGGCCAGCAAAGCAAAGCGCATGGTGAGCGGGGAGGAAGTGGAGGGGTGCCGGCTCACCGGGACCGCGAGAGTCGGCCTGTGCAGGTTAGTGACGGCCTCGTGACGCCTCCAGGCCCCGCCTTGCGGCCAGGCGACATGGGTTTGCAAGTCTGTGTTGTTGGCAGGGCGGTCTGCGGGCAAATCCCGACGGGGTTTGCCAGTACAAACCGGGGCATGGCCACGCACCTCATCTTTGTTTACGGCACCTTGCAACAGGGCCACCGCAACGCCCACATCAACCAAGGTCGCACCCTGCCGGGGCGCTACCGCACCGTGGAACGCTGGCCGCTGTGGGTGATCGGACCGAGCTTCCTGCCCTGGCTGAGCCACACCCCCGGCGAGGGCCACGCGGTGCTGGGCGAGCTGGTGGAGGTGGACGACGCCGCGTTGGCGCGCATGGACGACTTGGAGCAGTTGGACCGCCCCGATTGGTACCGCCGTGCGCCCATCGTCGTGCGGCACCAGGACGGGGGCGAGGCGGTCGAGGCCCAGGCTTACTTCGGGGCGCCGGTGCGTGTGACCATGGAGACGGTGCACGCCGGGCCCCTGGAGGCCTACACGCTGGACGTGGCCGCCCGTTTCGCGGCCGAGCCGGGGGCCATGGCCGACGCCGCCAGCGACCGAGCGCGCTTGGGCTGATCGGCGCGGGCGCTCAAGCGCCGTCGGGCAGGGCCTGGGAGCGCAGCAAGAGCACGTCGAGCCAGGATCGCCCCTGGGCTTCGTCAACCTGGAGCTGCACGTCTCCGCGCTGGGCCTGGGCCAGGCGCCGTGCCGCGTAACAGCCCACGGCCCCGGGGCCGCTGGCGCCGGCCTCGTCACCCACGAGGCTGACGAACTTGGCGAAGAAGCGCGCGCGGAAGGGGGCAGGCACCACCGCGGCCATCTCGATGCGGATGCGGTAGCCGTCGGGGCCGTCGTCGCGTGGGGTCAGCGTCAAACCCAGGGTGCTGCCGGCGGGCGCCAGGCGGCAGGCCTGGTCCACCAGTTGATGGAACAGGCTGTGGCACAGCAAGGCGTCGCCTTGCGCCAACAGCGAGCCCGCCCCACGCAGGGGCCCCGGCAGTTGCAGGTCCCACCGAAGTTCTTTGTGCGCGTGGGCCTCCTGCAGCAGGCGCTGCACGCGCTCCAGCACCTTGCGCAGCGGCACCGCCCGGGCGCGCAACTGGAAGTGCCCGTGTTCGATGCGCAGCAGTTCGCTGGACAGGTGCAGGGCGTCCACCGCCTCCAGCACGTGGGCCTCGATGCCCAGCAAGCGCTCGCGGTGCTCGGGGAGGAGGCCGTCTTCGGCCAACAGCGGCTCGATCGCCGCCAAGGCGTGGGCCAGCGGGCCACGCAGGTCGGTGGCCACCACCTGCTCCAACTCGTCCTGCAAGGCCGCCTGCTGCTGCAGGTGCTCGGCCTCGGCCTGCAGGTGCCGCAGGTGGGCCGCGTGCTGCGCGAAGTTGCGCACCCGCAGGCGCAGCAGGGCGGCGTCCACGGGTTTGCGAATGAAGTCCACGGCGCCCAACTCCAGTGCCTTTTGGTGGAGTTCTTGCTCCTCCAGGGCGCTGACCATGACGATGGGGATGCCGCTGCTCGCCGGGTGCTGGCGCAGGCGCCGCGCGACCTCGAAGCCGTCCATGCCGGGCAGCACCACGTCCAGCAGCACCAGGTCGGGGGGCGTGTCCAACTGGCACAGGGCCAAGGCCCGCTCGCCACTGGTGGCCAGCTTCAGGCGGCAGTCGGCCTTCAGCATGTCGATCATCAGGTGCAGGGTGTCGGGCTGGTCGTCGACGACGAGCACCAAGGGCTTGAGCGGCTCCGGCGGCGGTGCCGCGTCGGCCAGGGCGCGCCGGCGCCCGGCGCCCAAGGCCAAGCGGACCCGGTCGGCCAGGGCGGCCGCGTGGAAGGGCTTGACCACCACGGCCTGCGCACCGGCGTCCAAGGCCGTGCGCAAGCCCCGCGGGTCGCCATCCGAGGTCATCATGACGAAGGGCAGGGCCCGCGTGGCCGGGCTGCGTCGCAGGGCCTGCAGCAGTCCCAGGCCGTCCAACTCGGGCATGTGCCAGTCGCTGAGCACCAGGTCCACCGGCTCGCGTTCGACCACGCCCAAGGCCTCGCGGCCGTCGGCGGCTTGCACGATGTGCCCGACCCCCAGTTGCTGGAGCAAGGCCGCGGCCACCCCGCGCAAGGCCTCGCTGTCGTCCACGACCAGCACGCGGAGTTCGCGCCAGGCGGCGATCGGGACGTCGGCAAAGGTCTGCGGCATGCGTCGCACTGTAGTCAGGCCCCGGCGGGGGACAAGGCTCGCAATCCCGCTGGCGCTGGTGGCCCACCGTTGGCTCCCGCCGGCCGCCGCCGGTCGCACGGCCCTGGTGGGCCTCGGCTCGCCTCGGCAGCATGCGCAGCCATTCGCCACCCCCCTTGTAGGAGCCCCTGATGACCGCACGAACTTTCCCCCGCACGACCGCGACCCTCGCCTTGGCCCTCGCACTGGGCGCCCTGGGCGTGTCCAGCGCCCAGGCCGCTCGGCTGGAGCTGACCGTGCAGGGCCTGCAGCAGGCGCAGGGCCAGCTCATGCTGGCCGTGTACGACCAGCCCGCGCTCTGGCTGCGGGGCAAGCCGCTGACCGCGGCCCGCATCGCCGTGTCGGCCACGGGTGCGGTGACGCACGTTTTCGAGGACCTGCCCGAGGACGCAGAGATCGCGGTCAGCGCCTTCCACGACACCAATGGCAACGGCCGCCTGGACAGCAACGCGATGGGCATGCCCGTGGAGCCCTACGGCTTCAGCCAGGACGCCGTCGGCCAGTTCGGTCCGCCCAAGTTCGAGGCGGCGCGCCTGAAGCTGATCGGCACCGTCAAGGCCACGCTGACCCTGAACTGAGCGCCGAGCGCTTCCGGAGAGACCCCATGCTGCAACGACGCACCCTGCTGGGCCAGGCTGGCGCGACCCTCACCACGGCCCTCCTGGCCACCGGCCACAGCTGGGCGGCCCCGAGCCCGGCGCGCGCGGAGGGCCTGAACCCCTCGCCGTTCGGGGAGCACCCGCTGCTGCAGCCCCTGCGCGGCTGGAGCGACGGGCAGGACCGGCTGGCCGAGGGCCTTCGCGTGCAAGGCCGCTGGCCGCGCGAACTGCGAGGCACGCTGTACCGCAACGGCCCGGGCCTGCTGGGCCGGGGCGGGCTGCGCTACCGCCATTGGTTCGATGGCGACGGCCTGGTCCAGGCCTGGCAGTTGGGGCCCGAGGCCCTGCGCCACACCGCCCGGTTCGTGCAAACGCGCAAGTTCAGCGCCGAGCAAGAGGCCGGCGAGTTCTTGGTGCCCGCCTTCGGCACCCTCGTGCCGGCGCGTCGGCCGGTGCGGGGCAGCGACGACATGAACACCGCCAACACCAGCGTCACCGTGCAGGGCGGTCGCCTGTACGCGCTGTGGGAAGGGGGATCGGCCCACGAACTGGACCCCCAGACCCTGCGCACCCTGGGCCCGAAGACCTGGGCGCCTGAGCTGCGCGGCATGCCCTTCAGCGCCCACCCCAAGCGCGAGGCCGACGGCACGCTGTGGAACTTCGGAACCTTCTTGGGCCGTTTGGCGCTCTACCAGATCGACGCCCAAGGCCGGCTGCTGCGCAGCCGCGTGCTGTCGCTGCCCACCGCGGCGATGGTGCACGACTTCGTGGTGACGCAGCGTCACCTCGTGTTCCTGCTGCCCCCCTTGGGCTTGGACCTGGAGGCGGCGCGTGCGGGGGCCTCGATGGTCAGTGCGATGCGCTGGCGCGCCGACGAAGCGATGCGGGTGGTGGTCATCGACAAGGCGACGCTCGAGTTGCAGCACACCCTTGAAGCGCCGGCGGGCTTGGTCTTTCACTTCGGCAACGCCTGGGACGACGGGCAGGGCACGATCCGCCTGGACTACGTGCAAAGCGACATGGACGAGTTCTTGTCGGGTCGGTTCAACGCGGTGTTGGAAGGCGCGATGGCCGCGCACGGCGCGCCCAGCCAGGCCCGCTTCATGACCTTGGACCTGCGCCAGGGGCGGGTTTCGATCGCGGCGCGCAGCGAGTCCACAGAGTTCCCGCAGGTCGACCCGCGCGTGGTGGCCCAGCGTTACCGCTACGTGTACGCCCCGACCCAGCGCGGGCTCGCGGACCGCTGGGGCTTCAATGCTGTGCAGCGCCTGGACCTGGAGCGCGGCCACACCGAGGTGTTCGACTTCGGGCCCGACACCGTGGTGGAGGAGCACCTGTTGGTGCCCAAGCCCGGCAGCCGCCGCGAGGGCGAAGGCTGGTTGTTGGGCACGGGCTTCGACGCCCGGCGTCAGCGCAGCTTCGCCGCCGTGTTCGACGCCGAAGCCCTGTCGGCCGGGCCGCTGGCCACCGTGTGGCTGCCGTACTGGGTCCCCTTGGGATTCCACGGCCACTTCCAGCGCTCGGCCTGAGCGGCCCGCGCGCGGGCCGCTCTCAGTGGGGCAGGGCGAGGGCGGCCACGCGATTGCGGCCCTCGCGCTTGGCGGCGTAGAGCCGCGTGTCGGCGGCCTGGAGCAGGGCCTCCAAGCTGGGCAGGGGCGCGTCGGCATCGCGGCAAGCCACGCCCACGCTGATGGTCACCCGGCCCATGGGCGAGCCCGGGTGGGGCAGGGCGCGCGCCTCCACCGTCGCCCGCAATTGCTCGGACAGCGCCACGGCGCCTTCGAGCGGGGTGTCGGGCAGCAACAGCACGAACTCTTCGCCCCCGTAGCGGGCGAGCAGGTCGCCGGCGCGGCGCGCGCCGGACGCCAGCGCATCGCCCAGGGCTTGCAAGCAGTCGTCGCCTGCTTGGTGGCCCAGGTGGTCGTTGTAGGCCTTGAACCAGTCCACGTCCACGAGCGCCAGGGACAAAGGGGCGCGACGGCGCTGGGTTCGGTCCCACTCGATGCGACTGAGCTCGTCGAAGCGCCGCCGGTTGGCGACCCCGGTGAGGCCGTCGACGTAGACCCACTGGCGCAGCAGGTCGGACTGGCGTTTGAGCAGGATCTGCGTTCGGGCACGGGCGCGCACGATGCGCGCGTTGATGGGCTTGCTGATGAAGTCCACCGCCCCGGCGTCCAGGCCCTTGGCCTCGCTTTCTTCGTCCCGGTTGCCGGTCACGAAGATGACGGGGATGTGGGCCGTCAGCGGGTTGGCCTTGAGCTGGGCACAGACCTGGTAGCCGTCCAAGTCGGGCATGACGACGTCCAGCAGCACCAGGTCGGGCAAGTGCGCGCTGGCCAGTTGCAGGGCCTGCACGCCCGACGTGGCCGCAAAGACCTGGCAGTCGGCCTGAAACACCTGGTGCAGGGCCTGCAGATTGACGGCCTGGTCGTCCACCAGCAGCACCTTCGGCCGCTCTTGGCCGCCGCCCAACACGGCCAGGTGCGCGCCCGCCTCGCCCCACCACGCGCTCACGATTCAAGCTCCAGCGCGCGAGCGCGAACAAGGGCGAATGGCCGGCGCCCATAGGCCGCATTGTTTCGGGGTTCTGGCCCTTCGCGCTTCATCTTGCTGCCAGTGTGCCCGATGGTGCCCCGGGGATGCGCGCTTCGGTCGGCTCAGGGAAACCCGGACAATGGCGCCATGGACCAAACCGAACTCAAGCGCCTGGTGGCGCAGGCCGCCCTGGCCTATGTGGAACCCGGCTCCGTGCTGGGCGTGGGCACGGGATCGACCGTGGACCTGTTCATCGACGCCTTGGCCGCCAGCGGCATCGCCCTGGCGGGCGCGGTCAGCTCCAGCGAGCGCAGCAGCCAGCGTTTGGCGGCCGCCGGCATCGCGGTGCTGGACGCAAGCAGCGTTGAGCGCCTGGGTGTGTACGTGGACGGGGCCGACGAGATCGACCCCCAAGGGAACATGGTGAAGGGCGGCGGCGCCGCGCTGACCCGCGAAAAGATCGTCGCCGACTTGGCCGAGCGTTTCGTGTGCATCGCCGACGAGAGCAAGTGCGTCGACGTGCTGGGCGCCTTCCCGCTGCCCGTCGAAATCATCCCGATGGCGGCAGCGCAGCTGTCCCGGCGCTTCGCGGCGCTGGGCGGCACGGCCCAGGTGCGCCAAGGGTGCGTGACCGACAACGGCCAGCACATCCTGGACGTGCGCGGCCTGCGCATCACCGACCCCCTGGCCTTCGAGGCCGAGGTGAGCCAGTGGCCCGGCGTGGTCACGGTGGGCGTGTTCGCCCGGCATCGCGCGCGCGTGGCCCTGATCGGCACGCCCCAGGGGGTGCGCACCCGACTGCACGACTGAGGTCGGCGGCGTCGGGGCAAAAAAAAGACCGAGGCCTCGGCCTCGGTCCTGGGATTCAAGACGGGGCTTGCGCCCCGCCCGCTCATTGCGGCGGGATGCCTTCCGGCGCCGGGGCGGCTGTGGCTTCACCAGCCGGCGGGGTCAAGCCCGGCAGCGGGATCGGTTGACCGTTCAGCAGGGCCTCGCCCTTGTCGAAGGCGAAGACGGCCTTGAGGTTGTCGCCCTCCCGCTTCAAGAAGCCCTTCTCGACGCCCTGGGCCACCATGCCGTCCAAGGCCTGGTGCGGTTGGCCGGCCAGCTTGGCCACGGCCTGCAAGAAGCCCATCGAGGTTTCCACCATGGCGTTGACCTTGACCTTGCCGACCCAGGCCAAGGGGTTGTCGCCCTTGAGGTCGTCGCCGGTCATGCCCTTGGCGCCCACGGCGTAGCTCAACAAGGCCTTGTGGCCCTCCAGCTTGACGCTGAGTTCATCGAGGCTGAACTCGGGGTCGCTGGGCAGCAGGGCGATCATGTCGGCCTGCATGGCCTCCATCTGGCGCTTTACGGCCATGGCCGGCGGCTCGCCCGGCTTGTCGCAACCCAGCTTGGGCTGCATCACGGTGCTGATGAGCTTGGCGTAGGCGCTGGCCTTCAAGTTTTTCATCGAGGCCTTCATCGTGAAGTCCTCGAGCTTGTGCCCCGCGACTTCGGCGTTGCCGGTCAGCGACGACTGCACGCTGTAGAGGTCGTTGGCGATGGCGCCGGTCGACGACACCTTCAAGTTCGTCAGCAAGAAGGCGGGCTTGTCGCCGCTCTGGGGCAGGCGCATCTCGAAGCGGTCGATCACGCCTTCGGCTTGCGTGCCCATGGCGTACCAATGCGGGGCCATGCCCTTGGCCGAGCCCTTCATGCCCGCCAGCACCATGGTGGTGCCCTTGCCGTCTTGGACTTCGTAGCCCTGCACGTCGTAGGTCAGCGCCGTGTCGCCACTGGTCGCCGACTTGAGCGTCAAGCTCAGGGGCTTGAGGGTCACTTGCAGGCCCTGCTGGGCGTTCTTGGCCGTGAAGCCGGCGGAGCTGACGTCGGTGCGCGAGTCGCCGCCGTAGCCGGCCAGGGTCACCATCTTGAGCGGCATCTCGTCGGTGCCGATCGCTTCCTTCATGCGGGCGCGGGCTTCGGAGTCGAGCACCAGCGAGGTGGTGATCCGGGCGGCACCGAAGCTGCTGAAGCCGGGGAAGGGCCCGTGCTGGATGTCTTGCTGGACGATCAGGCGCGGCGCGGGCTTGCCGTCTTGGGCGCAGCCGATGTCGATGGAGATGGTGCGCTTGGCCCCCAGGAAGGACTTGCGGTACTCGCTGTTGACGACCTTGAAGAAGCCGCCTTCCAGGGGCTCGCCCAGCGGCCCTTGGGTTTCCAGCTTGGCTTGAACGCGCTGGCCGGTGACCACGGTGCCCGCGGCCCAGCCGACGACGACCACTGCCACTGCAGCGCCGACTTTGGTGAGGGTGTTCATGTGTTTCCTGGGGGGGAAGTCAAAAAAAGCGCCGGCCCATGGCCGGCCGTGCCATTGTGAGGGCAAGCCCCCACCGCCCCGGCTAGGGTCGGCCCCGAAACCCGGTCCTCCGAACGGAGGAGAGCCTGTCGTTCACCCCGTCAAGTGCTGCCGCCAGGCCAGGGCGCTGCGGCTGGGCAGCGGGGACGCCGACAAAGCCTCCACCATGGCCTGGTTACGTGGCGTGGGGCGCCCCACGGTTCGGCCCAAACGGACCACGGCACCGCACAAGGCGTCGATTTCGGGCGGGCGCCCCTGGGCCAGGTCGTCGGCCATGCTGCTGCGCGCTTCGTCGTCGATGCGCAACATCCGCGCGGCCAGCACGCGGAAGACGGGCGTTGGCGCGCGCAGGAGCGCCGGCAGCAGCCGCGGGGGCAAGGGCGTGAGGCGCGCCACGGGCTGCCCCGCGGCCTGCAGCACCTGCAGGGCTTCTTCCATCAGGGCCGCGGTGCAGGCGCGCCAGTCGCGGTCGAGCAACTGGGCGCGCAAGGGGCGGCCCGACAGCGCGTTGACCGGGTTGTTCAGGTTCAGCAGCAACTTGGCCCACTGCACGGCAAGCATGTCGGGGCGCAATTGCAAAGGCAGGCCCGCGGCCCCAAACACCGGGACCCAAGGGCGCAGGGCCGGGGCGTCGGCCGCCATCAGGGTGCCACTGGTGCCCTGGTGAAGGCGCTGGGCTTCGGGTTGCGCGACGTTGAACGGCACCATGCCCGGCAGCACCTGCAGTCCGGGCGCGGCCTGCTGGGCTTGGGCGGCGTTGTCCACCCCGTTTTGCAGCGACAGCACCACGCCGCCCTGGGGCAACCGGGCCTGCAACTGCGCGGCGGCGCTGGCCGTCGCCGCGCTCTTCACGCACAGCAGCACCAGCGCGGGCGCCGGGTCGGCCGGTGGCAACTCGGTGTGCCAGTTCAGGCGCGGCACCGACCAGCGGCCCCCGTCCAGGTCGCTCAGGCGCAGCCCCTGGGCCACGCGCTCGCCGAACGACGCCCGGCCGATGAACCGCACGTCCACCCCGGCGGCAGCCAGGCGACCGCCCACGTAGGTGCCGATCAGGCCCGCGCCCATGACCCAGACCGGGCCGGGCGCGTGCATCGGGATGCTCACGCGGTTTGGGCGGGCGGGCCAGACCGCGTGGGGCCCACGCGCGACTCGATTTCGGCCAACAGGGCCTTGCCCCAGCCCAGCATGAACAGGGCCTCGGCCACCACGAACATCGGGCCCACCAGCAGGCCGACCAGGTCGTCCACAAAGGCCGGCTTGCGGCCCTCGTACTTGTGGCCGACGAACTGGATGATCCAGCCGAGCACGAAGGCCCCCAGGCCCCAGGCCAGCCAGGCGCCGGTGCTGCCGGCGGCCAAGGGCAGGGCCAGGAGCATCAGCGCGCCGTTGACGACGCTGGTGGCCAGGCCCAGCACGAAGGCTCCCCGGCTCAGGTACCAGAGGGTGGCCAAGGCCCAAACGAGGTGGATCGGCGTCAGCGTCCAGCCCCCCAACTCGAAGGCCGGCCGGGCCAGCAGCACGCTGACGGCGAACACGATCATCGGGATGCCCACGAAGTGGGTGGCGATGTTGCGCGTGTCGCGGTGGTAGGCGGCGTACATGCTCATCAGGTCGACGGCGGGGCGAAACAGGCTGCTCATGGGGAGGCTCCTTGGCGGGGTTGGCGCGAATGCTAGGCGCCGGCCGGCGCCTTGTCTGTCAGGGCTTTGACACCCCCGGCTGCCGGCGCAGCGCGCGCACGGCGAACCGAGCCGGGTCGAGGGCGTCGACCAGGCCGCGTTCGACGGGCACGGGCAGGCCCAGCGCCAGCGCGGCGGCCAACTCGCCCGCCAGCGCGCTGGACGTGATGCCGCGCGAGCCGAAGGCGCCGCACACGACGAGGCCGGGGCGCCGGGCCCAAGCGCTGGCCTGGGTGGCGCGCACGGGCGAGGGCGCCGACGGGTCGACGAGCCCGCCGACCAGGGGCAGTCGGTCGGGGGCCAGCAAACGCCAGGCCACGCGCCCCTGCTGGGGAAGCAGGTCCGCTGGGGCACCGCACAGGCGTTGCCAGGCGCGCGCGTTGGCGGCGTGGTCGGCCGGTCGCAGGGCCGGCTCGGGGTCGTGGTCGTGCGCCGTGGCGCCCACGACCAAGCGCCCGTCCGGCAGTGGCAGCACGTAGGACCCGGCCGCCACCGGTCCTTGCGGACGTGCCGCCCGCGCGGCGGTGTCGGCATCCAACCAGCTGACTTGGCCCCGTTGGGGCGTCAGCAGCTGGGCCAGGCCAGGGTCCCAAGGCGCCAGCAAGCGGGGCAGGGCGGCGCCGGCGGCCAGCACCAGCAGGTCGGCCTGCACCAGCGTGCGTCCCGCTTGGAGCACCGCCCAGCCGTGGTCGGTGGGCAGGCATTGGTCGATCGGGGTGTTGAGGCGCAGGTCCACCGATTGCAGCCACTGCTGCACCAAGTCGGCCGGCGCCAGCGCGCCCCCGCCGGGGTAGTGCCAGGCCGGGCTGGCCAGGGGCAAGCCGCTGCGCGTGCTGGCCGCGTCGGGTGCGAGTGCCTCGACGTAGTCCGCCGGCAGGGCCAGGGCCGTCAGCTGGGCCACCAGGTCCTCGGGTCGCGACTCCGGGACCAGCCTCAGCAAGCCGTCCAGGCGCCAGGGGAGCGGCGTGCTCGACAGCAACTGGCGCAGGTGCAGGGCGGCGGCCCGGTTCCAACGGGCGTGGGGGCCGTCGTCGGGATGCAAAGTCCCGTGGAACAAGCCACCCGGGTTGCCGCTGGCGCCGTGGGCCACGGTCGGACCGGCCTCCAGCACGGTGACGGCCAGGCCCTCGCGTTGCAGCGCCTGGGCACAGGCGGCGCCGGCCAGGCCAGCGCCAACCACCAGCGCCGTGCGGGCGGTTGGGGCCAGCGCGATGCGGCCGGGGGGTGGGCTGGGGCGGTGGCGTGGCCGGTGCGCCCAAGTTGCCGGGCCGTCGGGCACGAAGCCGTGGGCCTGGGCGGCCACGCGATGGACTTCGGCGCCGGCGCAGCGGGCGCCGGGGGCGGCCATGCGGGCCAGCGCGGTCCAGGCGCGCTCGGGCAGCGGGGCCTCGGCGTCCAGCACGATCCCATCCACCTCGGCCCACCAATCCGGCAGGGTGTCGGCCAGGTCGCCCCAGGCCAGGGTGAGGTGGGCGCCGCCCCCTGCCAGGCGCGCGCGGTGCCAGCCGGGCGTCAGCACCGGCCAGGCTTGGGCCAGGGCGTGGTACTCGCCGAATTCGCGCTGCAGGTCATGGCGGGCCACCGGGGCATCGTCCACGGCCAACAGGTCCAAGCGCGCCGGGGCCGCGGGGTCGGCCCGCCAGGTGTCCCACGCACAGGCCAGCGCATGCCCCAGTTCGCACCCCACGAGGAGCAGGGTGTAGCGGCGGCGTCCGGCCCAGGCGCGGGGGAGGTCGAGGCCGTCCAGCACCTGGGTGCGCGCCCGGGTCCATGCGGCTTCCCCGGACGCCATCGCGCGCTGCCGGGTTCGCGAATAGGGACGCTGGGGGTCGCGCCAATCGAGGTCGGCCGTGGGCAACTGGGGCTTGCGCATGGCGGCATGATGGCGCATGCCCACGCGTCATCGTCCTCTGGCCGGCTTTCGCATCGTCAGCCTGGCCCTGAACATCCCCGGCCCCGTGGCCCTGGCCACCTGCCGCCGCTGGGGGGCCCGCTGCGACAAGTTCGAACCCCCCGTTGGCGACCCCGTGCGGCACTGGGCAGCCGGTGTGTACGCCGAGTTGCACCGCGGCGTGCGCGTGCGCACGGTGGACTTGAAGTCGGCGGCCGGTGCCGCCGCCCTGCACCGGGTGCTGGACGAGGCCGACCTCCTGCTGACGGCCTTCCGCCCCCAGGCCCTGGCGCGCCTGGGCTTGAGTTGGCGCGCGTTGCGGGTCCGTCACCCGGCGCTGTCGATGGTGGCCATCCAAGGCGCCGCCGCGCCTGCGCGGGCCAACGAAGCGGGGCACGACCTGACCTACCAGGCCGAGCACGGCCTGGTGGCGCCGGGCGGGCTGCCGCGCACCTTGGTGGCCGACATGGCCGGGGCCGAGGCCGTGCAGCAAGCGGTGTTGCTGGCGGCGCTGGACAAGGCCCAGGGGCAGGTGCCTCAACGGCGGGTGGTGGGCCTGTCCGAGGCCGCCGAGCGCATGGCCGCCCCGCAGCGTTGGGGCCTGACCCGCCCGGGTGGGTTGTTGGGCGGAGGGCATGCCGGCTACCAAGTCCTTCGGGCGCAAGACGGCTGGGTGGCGCTGGCCGCGCTAGAGCCGCACTTCGGTCAGCGCGTGGCGGCCTTGGTGGGCTTGGCTGCGCCCACGAATTGGGGCGCCGCCGACACGCACGCGGCCGTGGCCGCGTGGGTGGCCGGGCACAGCACCGCGGCCTTGTCAGCCTTGGCGGCGCGTCATGATTTGCCCTTGGTGGTTTGTCCTCTGGGCGAGGGAGACCCCGCGGCCTAGCATCGCCGCATGAACGACGTCGCTGCCCCTTCTTCCGCCTCCCGGCTGTCGGTGCGACTGCGCCCCTTGGGGTGGGCCGATCCCTTTCGGTGGTTGGTTTTGGGCCTGAAGGATTTCGCCCGCGCCCCGTTCATCGGCTTGTTCTTCGGCACCTGCTTCATGGTCATGGGCTGGGCCCTGCTGAAGGTTTACGAAGCGGCCCCTGCCTACCTGTTGGCGCTGGCCGCGGGCTTCCTGCTGATGGGGCCCGTGCTGTTCCTGGGCCTGTACCGGGTCAGTCAGGTGCTGGGACAGGGCGGCGAGCCCGATTTCGGCGACGCGCTCTTGGCGTTCGAAAGCCGCATCGGCCCACTGGCCCTGTTCGGCATGGTGCTGCTGGTGCTCGAGATGGTTTGGGGGCGCGCCTCGTTGGTGGTGTTCGCGGTCAGCTTCGACGGCATGCCGGACTTCAAGGGCTCGATCACCGCCTTGCTGAACCCCGAGAACCTGAACTTCATCGTGGCCTACCTGGCCGTGGGCGGCGTGTTCGCTGGCCTGATCTACGCGGTCAGCGTCGTCTCCATCCCGATGCTGCTGGACCAACCCGTGGACGCCATCACGGCGGCCTTGACCAGCCTGCGCTTGGTGCTGACGCAGCCCGGTGTGATGCTGTGCTGGGGTGCTTGCATCGCCGGCCTGGTCGGTTTGGCGATGCTGCCTTGGTTTGCCGGTTTGCCCTTGGTCGCGCCGGTCATCGGTCACGCCAGTTGGCACGCCTACCGGGCCGCGGTCGAGGTGGAACTCACCAGCGATCAGCCCGCGTAACGGGCCAGGTCGTCCGACCTCAGGCGCGTGACGCCGGGTGCGGGCGCTTGCAACGCGCCCCAGAGGGCCTGAGCCACTTGCCGGGCCGAGATGGGACGCCAGCGCAAGGGCAGGGCCCAGGCCAAGGCGGGGCTCAGCCGCTGCGCCCAGGCCTCGCCGGGCCGGTGGGCTTGGCCGAGCGTGGCGCGATCGCCGATCAGCAGCGAAGGTTGGGCAATGACCAGGTGCTCGAAGCCCAAGGCCTCGATGGCGGCCTCGGCCTCGCCCTTGACGCGGTTGTAGAACACGGCCGAGCCGGGATCGGCCCCCAAGGCCGACACCAGGCCGAAGCGCCGGGCCCCCGCCTGTCGCGCGGCCCGCGCCACCTGCAGCACCGCGTCAAAGTCCACCGCCCTAAACGCCGCCTTCGATCCGGCGCGAGCCAAGGTGGTGCCCAAGGCGCACAGGGCCACGTCCATGGGCGGCAGGGCGTCGGGCAAGGGCCAGGCCAGCGCCTGGGCGCCCCGCAGGCCAAGCAGCGCGGGGCTGGCCTGGCGCAAGGGCATCCACAGCGTGCCCTCGGGCGGCAAGGCCGCACTGATGCAGCGGGCCAGGTGCCCGCCCACCAGCCCCGAGGCCCCGGCCAGCAGCACGGCGGAGGGTGGGGCCGAGGCGTAACGGGGCATGCTCAGCCTTTGGGGCCGCCGTTGCGGCGCGGACCGCCCAACAGCGCAGCAGGACGGCCGCCACCCGAGCCTTGGCCGGCCGGGCGCGCCGCGCGCTGGCCGTCGGCGCCATGGCTGGAGCGACGGGCATCGCCCCCGCCATGGCCTTGGCCGCTGCCGTGCCCGGTGCGTGCCGGCTTGGGCGACGCCCCGCGGGGGGCCGGCGGGCGGCCATCGCGACGGGGAGCTTGGCCGTCCCGAGGCGGGCGGTGTCCACCGCCACCGCCGCCGTTGCCGCGGCCGTTGCCGCGCACGCCGATGGTCTGGCGACCGATCTGAATCGGCTCGGCCTTCTCATGGCTGGGCACTTCGAAACCGGGCAAGGTGTCGCGGGGCAGGGCGCGCTTGATCAGACGCTCGATGTCCTTCAGGAACAGCTCTTCGTCGGGGCAAACCAAGCTGATGGCCTCGCCCTCGCAGCCGGCGCGGCCGGTGCGGCCGATGCGGTGCACGTAGTCTTCCGGCACGTTGGGCAACTCGAAATTGACGACGTGGGGCAGCTCGTCGATGTCGATGCCGCGGGCCGCGATGTCGGTGGCCACCAGGACTTGCAAGGTGCCGGCCTTGAACTCGCTCAGCGCCTTGGTGCGGGCCCCTTGGCTCTTGTTGCCATGGATGGCCATGGCCGTGATGTTTTGCTTGGTCAGGAACTCGGCCAGGCGGTTGGCCCCGTGCTTCATGCGCGTGAACACCAGCACCTGGTGCCAGTTGTTCTTGCTGATGAGCTCGGCCAGCAGGTCCTTCTTGCGCTCTCGGCCGGTCCAGTACACGCGCTGGGCGACGGTGTCGGCGGTGGCGTTGCGGCGGGCCACCTCGATCAGTTGCGGGCTCTTCAGCAAGCGGTCGGCCAAGGCCTTGATGTCGTCGCTGAAGGTGGCGCTGAACAGCAGGCTTTGCTTGCTGCTGGGCAGCAGGGCCAAGACCTTCTTGATGTCGTGGATGAAGCCCATGTCCAGCATGCGGTCGGCTTCGTCCAGCACCAGGATCTCGACCTTGCTCAGGTCCAGGTGGCCTTGTTGCTGGATGTCGAGCAAGCGGCCCGGGGTGGCCACCAGGATGTCCACGCCGCGGCGCAGGGCGTTGATTTGGGGCTGCATGCCCACGCCGCCGAACATGACCGTGCTGGTCAGCGGCAGGTGGCGTCCATAGGCGCGAACGTTCTCTTCGACCTGGGCGGCCAGTTCGCGGGTGGGCGTCATGACCAGGGCGCGCACGTGGCGCTTGGCACCGCTGGCCGGGGCCTTGGCCATCAGGCGATGCAGCATGGGCAGCGTGAAGCCGGCGGTCTTGCCGGTGCCGGTTTGGGCGCCGGCCAGCAGGTCACCGCCGCTCAAGACCATCGGGATGGCCTGTTGTTGGATGGGGGTCGGGGTCTCGTAGCCCTGTTCGCGCACGGCGCGCAGGATCGGCTCGGCCAGGCCGAGATCAGCAAAGTTCATGGGGATGGGAGAGAGCCCGTGGTGTTCGGGCCTGGCGCCGATCACCGGTCGTTGGAGACACGGTGCCGTCACGGCGGCGCATGGGGATGAAGAACTGCAGATTGCCGGCAAGGCCCAGACGGCTGGAGGCCAATGCACGGGGCGTAGTGTAGGGGCAGGTTTTCATGGGGGAGGGGCCCCGAGCCGGGCGGCTAGAGTCGGCGGGTATTGAGCGAGTTCAGGATCCGATGGCGAGCGAGTGGCAACGCTGGGTGGGTGATGTGAGGCGGTTGTGGTCGGCACGGGATGCCGACAGTGCCGAGCTGCGCGCCCGCCATGTGAGGGCGGTGCTGGCCACCACGCCCTGGACCATGGCGGCGAGTGTGTTCAACGTCGCCCTGTGCGCTTGGGTGCTGCAGCCGCACGTGCCGGGCATCGTGCTCACCCCTTGGGCGGCGGCCTTGGTGGCCATGGCGCTGTCGGGCCTGTTCGGGTGGTGGCGGCTGAGTCGGCGTGATTTGCAGGCCGTGCGGCCGACCCTGGTGCGCCGGGCCACCTTCCATGCCACCTTGTTCGGCGCCTTGTGGGGCTTGATGCCACTGTTCTGGTTCCCCCACAGCCCGGCGGGCCTGCAACTGCTGATCGCGGTGCTGGTGACGGGCCTCACGTGCGCAGGTGCACTGGCCTTGGCCATGTTGCCGCCGGCCGCCTTGGGCTACGCCGGCGCCATGATGCTGTCGGCCATCGTGGCCTTGGGCATGGACGATGGCGCCTACAACGGCGTCATCCAAGCCCTGATGGTGCTGTACTGCATCAGCCTGGTCCTCATCGTGTTGGCGGTGTCGCGCCTGTTCACGCAGCGCTTGCGCTCCGAGCGGGACGCCTCGCGGCAGTCCGAGGTGGTGGGCTTGCTCTTGCGCGATTTCGAAGAATCCACCGCCGATGTGCTGTGGGAAATCGACAGCCAGGGTCGTTTTGTGCAGCCTTCGGAGCGCCTGGCGGGCCTGTTCGAGCGGCCCGTCAAACGCTTGGGCCAACTGCAGTTCCTGGCGGTTCTGACCGCCATGCAGCAAGAGGGCTCGGGCGGTGTGGCGCGGCTGAAGTCGGCACTCGATGCCGGCGATCCGTTCAGGGATCAGGTGGTGCGCGTGGCCACCGCCCACGGACCGCGCTGGTGGTCCATCACGGCCAAGCCGCTGCTGGACGACCAGGGCAAGTCTCGGGGGTGGCGGGGCGTGCTGAGCGACGTGACGAGCGAGCGTCAGTCGAACCAGCACCTGGCCTTCTTGGCGCACTACGACTCGCTCACGGGCTTGGCCAACCGGGTCAGTGTGCGCAACCGCCTGTCCCAGGCCGTGGACGGCAAGCGGCAGGCGGGCCGCAACAGCGCGCTCTTGTGCTTGGATTTGGACAACTTCAAGGCCATCAACGACTCCCACGGCCACAGCGTGGGCGACGACGTGTTGCAGGAAGTGGGCCGGCGCCTGCGCAAGCACATGCGCAAGGCCGACCTGTGCGGTCGCTTGGGCGGTGACGAGTTCGCGGTCGTGCTGGACGACGTGCGCGATCCGCAAGAGGTCTTGGCCCTGGCCGATCGCCTGGTGGTCAGCATGCGGGCGCCCTGCAACGCACAAGGTTTGACCTTGAACACGGGCGTCAGCATCGGGGTGGCGTTCTTGCCAGAGCATGCGCAGACGGTCGACGAGGCCCTGGTGGCGGCCGACTTGGCGCTGTACGAAGCCAAGGCGGGCGGCCGGGGGCGGGTGGCGGTGTTCTCGCCGGAGTTGGGTGCCAGTCAACGGCGTCGTTTGACGCTGGAACGCGAGTTGCGCGAGGCCCTGCTGCGGGACCAGTTCCAGGTGCTGTACCAACCTCAGGTGGACATCGCCAGCTGGCGGATCGTGGGCGCCGAGGCCTTGATCCGCTGGAATCACCCGAAGTTGGGCATGGTGTCGCCGGTGGAGTTCATCCCGCTGGCCGAAGAATCGGGCCTGATCAACAACATCGGCGCCTGGGTGCTGGCGCGGGCCTGCAGCGACATCCAAGGTCCCTTGGCCGGCTTGCACGTGGCGGTGAACTGCTCGGCCGTGCAACTTCAACGCCCAGGCTTCGTGAACGAGTTGGAGCAGCTCATGCGGGCGCACCAGGTGCCGCCCGACACCCTGGAGATCGAGGTCACCGAATCCTTGCTGATGGAGAACCTTTCCACGGCCTTGGAGAACTTGCATGCCATCAAGGCCCTCGGCCTGCGCGTGGCCCTGGACGACTTTGGCACGGGCTACTCGTCGTTGGCCTACCTGCGGCGCTTCCCCTTCGACAAGCTGAAGATCGATCGAGCCTTCATCCGCGAGCTGATCACAACCAGCGACGCCCGCGCCATCGTTCGCACCATCCTGAACTTGGCCAAGATCCTGGGCATGGACACGGTGGCCGAAGGCGTGGAAGAGCCGGCCCAGCTGGAAGTCTTGGCCCGCAACGGCTGCGCCAGCATCCAAGGCTTCTTGGTGGCGCGACCCATGCCCGCCGAAGACTTGGCCACGATGGTTCGCGACTGGGTGCCTTTCCGCACGCCCTTGTCGTCCGACGAGTTGCCCGAATCGGTGGCCGCGCCGCTGACCGACGCGCGCTATTGAGGCGGCTGCCGCGCAGGCCGTTGTGCCGCGCGGACGTCCATGAAAAAGGGGCCCCGAGGGGCCCCTTGGTATGGGTCGCTGACCCGGCTCAGTTCACCTTCACCGCCGTCCAGGCCGAAGCCACCGCGTTGTACTGCGTGGAGCCCGCGCCGTAGAGGTCGGTGGCGGCCTTGAGCGTGGCCGTGCGGGCCCCGGCGTAGTTGGTGCTGGAGGTCATGTAGACCGTCAGTGCGCGGTACCAAATCTTGCCGGCGGCATCGCGGCCGATGCCGCTCACGCTGCCCGTGCCGGTGGCCGTCTTGGTGTCGGCGGCGGCGCAGGTCTTGCTGGCGCCGAAGCCGTTGCCCCCCGTGCCTTCGGCCAACAGGTAGAAGAAGTGGTTGGCCACGCCGGAGTTGTAGTGCACATCGAGCGAGCCCAGGCCGCTGTACCAGCAGTCGGCGCTCGCGCCGTCCTTGCTGGGTTGCGACATGTAGCGCAGGGCCTTGCCACCTCCCGCCGGGCGCGCCGCGATAATGCACGGTTTGCGCCGTGGCATCTCGCCCTGCGCCCACTGGCAACTCCTCCCCCCATGGCTCAATACGTATTCACGATGAACCGGGTCACCAAGACGGTGCCCCCCAAGCGTCAGATCCTGAAGGGCGTCTCGCTGTCTTTCTTTCCCGGCGCCAAGATTGGCGTGTTGGGCTTGAACGGCTCGGGCAAGTCCACCGTGCTCAAGATCATGGCGGGCATCGACAAGGAGTTCGAGGGCGAGGCCTACCCGATGCCGGGCATCAAGATCGGCTACCTGCCCCAAGAGCCCGAGCTGAACCCCGACCAGACCGTTCGCGAGGCCGTGGAAGAGGGCGTGGGCGGCGTGCTGGCCGCCAAGAAGCGACTCGACGAGGTGTACGCCGCCTACGCCGACGAAAACGCCGACTTCGACGCCCTGGCGGCGGAGCAGGCCGAGTTGGAGGCCGTCATCGCCGCCAGCGGTGGCGACAACACCGACCTGCAGTTGGAATTGGCCGCCGACGCCCTGCGCCTGCCGCCCTGGGACGCGGTGATCGGCAAGCTGTCGGGTGGCGAGAAGCGCCGCGTGGCGCTGTGCCGCCTGCTGCTCAGCAAGCCCGACATGCTCTTGCTCGACGAACCCACCAACCACTTGGACGCCGAATCGGTTGAGTGGCTGGAGCAGTTCCTGCAGCGCTTCCCCGGCACCGTGGTGGCCGTGACCCACGACCGCTACTTCTTGGACAACGCCGCCGAGTGGATCTTGGAACTCGACCGTGGCCACGGCATCCCTTACAAGGGCAACTACACCGACTGGTTGGACCAGAAGGAAGCGCGACTCGAGCAAGAGCAGCGCAGCGAAGACGCCCGCATGAAGGCGATGAAGGAAGAACTCAAGTGGGTTCGCTCCAACGCCAAGGGGCGTCAGGCCAAGAGCAAGGCCCGTTTGGCGCGCTTCGAAGAGCTGAGCGACGTCGACTACCAGCGCCGCAACGAAACCAATGAAATCTTCATCCCGGTGGCCGAACGCCTGGGCAACGAAGTCATCGAATTCAAGAACGTCACCAAGAGCTTCGGCGATCGGGTGCTGATCGACAACTTCAGCTTCAAGGTGCCGCCCGGCGCCATCGTCGGCATCATCGGCCCCAACGGCGCCGGCAAGTCCACGCTGTTCCGCATGATCCAAGGCACCGAGAAGCCCGACAGTGGCGAGGTGCTGATCGGCAAAACGGCCAAGCTGGCTTTCGTCGACCAGAGCCGCGCCAGCCTGGCGGCCGAGAAGACCGTTTGGGAAGACGTGTCGGGCGGCCTCGACAACATCGTTGTGGGCAAGTTCGTCATGCCCAGCCGGGCGTACCTGGGCCGATTCAACTTCAAGGGCAACGACCAGCAAAAGCTCGTCGGGCAGCTCTCTGGCGGGGAGCGCGGCCGTTTGCACTTGGCCAAGACCCTGGCCGAGGGCGGCAACGTGCTGATGCTGGACGAGCCGTCCAACGACTTGGACGTCGAAACCTTGCGCGCGCTGGAAGAAGCGCTGCTGGAGTTCGGCGGCAGCGCCATGGTCATCAGCCACGACCGCTGGTTCCTGGACCGCATCTGCACGCACATCATGGCCTGCGAGGGCGAGAGCCAGTGGACCTTCTTCGACGGCAACTACAGCGAGTACGAAGCCGACAAGAAGAAGCGCTTGGGCGAAGAAGGCGCGCGCCCGAAGCGCGTTCGCTACAAGCCCATCGTGTGACGTCGGTGGCGGGGCCTTGCAACGCTTCTTTACGTGGCACGCAAGGCCCTGAAACCCGCCGAGCCGACAGTGGCAGCATTCCAACCGCTCGATGGAGTGATGCCATGAAGACTTTGAAGACCCTCGTGCTGGCCAGTGCCCTGGTGCTGGCTGCGGCCGCCCCCGCCGTCATGGCCCGCCCGATGGGGGGGCCGGACCACGGCGGCATGCACGGCATGCGCATGATGGAAATGCTGGACGATGTGGACGCGAGCGACGCGCAGCGTCAGCAAATCCAACAAATCATGCGGACCGCGCACGACGACCTGAAGGCGCAGCACCAACAAGGCATGGCCTTGCGCCACCAGCTCATGACCCTGTGGGCGGCTTCGCAAATCGACGCGGCGGCCATCGAGGCCGTGCGCAAGCAACAAGCCACCCTGCACGAGCAGGCCAGCGTTCGCATGACCCGCGCGATGGTTGAGGCGGGTCGCGTGCTGACCCCGGCGCAGCGCGCCAAGGTCGCGGAGAAGGGCGCCAAGCGCATGAAGCGCATGCAAGAGCGCATGGACGCAATGAAGGAGCGCCGTGGCGCTCAGTGAGCCCAGTGGGCGCATCCAAGCCCAGGTGCTGCTCGTCGACGACGACGCGCGCCTGGCCGAGATGCTGGAGGGCTACTTGGGCGCGGCCGGCTACCGCGTCCAGGTGGCGCCGAACTTGGCCTCGGCCCGGCAGGTGCTGGCGGCGAAATCCGCCTTGCCCGATGCGGTGATCCTTGACCTGATGCTGCCGGACGGGGATGGCCTGGATTTCTGCCGCCAATTGCGCGCCGTGCCGCAAGCGGCAGGCCTGCCCGTGCTGATGCTCAGCGCCCGCGGCGAACCCATGGACCGCGTCATCGGCCTGGAACTGGGGGCCGACGACTACCTTGCCAAGCCCTTCGAGCCCCGGGAACTGCTGGCGCGCGTGAAGGCCCTCCTTCGGCGCGGGCAAGCGGCCGGCCCGGCGGCCGAGGTGTTGCGTTTCGGCCGGCTGGAAATCGATTTGGGCGAACGCTGCGCCCGGTTGGGGGGCGACGATTGCGCCCTGACCAGCCACCAGTTCGAGCTCTTGGTGGTCATGGCGCGTCACGCTGGGCGGGTCATGACCCGAGACCAGATCATGGACGCCTTGAAAGGGCATCCGCTGGAGGCCTTCGATCGCAGCATCGACGTGCACATCTCGCGCATCCGGGCGGCGATCGAGGACGACCCGCGAACGCCCAAGCGCTTGTTGACCGTGCGGGGCGCTGGTTATGTGTTCGCCCGCAAGCAAGACGGCGACGCCGCGTGAACTCCTTGTTCCTGCGGATTTACCTCACGGTGGTGGCCGTGCTGTTGGCCTTCGCCTTTTTGGCGGGGGTCATCGCCCAGCGCCAACTCGACCGCGAGCGGGAGTTGTTCGACACGGCCCAAGACGAGCGGGTCCAAGCCATGGCGCAATTGCTGCACAGCGCCTTGCCACCGGCCGAGGCTTCGGCCGCGACGCAGGCCGAGGCCTTGCGCCACTGGGGCCAAAAACTGCGCGTGCCTCTGGCCCTGGAGGACGCCCAGGGCCGCCTCATTGCCGCCATGCCGCGCTACGAGCGCATGGAAGAACGCGGAGGCACGCCCCAGGCGGTGCCCCTGGACGATGGCCGGCGATTGCTCGTCATGCGCCTGCGCGGTGCGGCGCGGGCCGAGGCCGAGCGCCCGTTGGTGCCGGGATGGCCGCGCAGTGCCGCTGGGGTGCACGCCCTGCTGGTCTTGTTCGGCTTGCTGTTTGTTGGCGTGGCGGTGGGGGCTTATCCCGTCGTGCGTGGGCTGACGCGCCGGCTGGAGACGCTCAAGCACGGCGTGGAGCGTTTCGGAGCTGGGGACCTGGACCACCGCGTGGCATTGCAAGGGCGTGACGAGGTGGCGACCGTGGCGGCGAGCTTCAACCGAACGGCCGACCGCGTGGCCCAGTTGCTGAAGGCCCACCAAAACCTGTTGGCCAATGCCAGCCACGAACTGCGCTCGCCGCTGGCGCGGCTCAAGATGGCGCTGGCGCTGCGGCCCGACCGCGAGCGCGACCCCAAGCTGGAGCAGGAAGTTCAACGCAACCTCGGCGAGCTTGATGCCCTGCTGGAAGAACTGCTGATGTCGGCGCGCGTGGAGGCCCAGCAGGGCCAGGCGCTGCGGCGCGAGCCGGTCGACCTGCTGGGCCTGGTGGCCGAAGAAGCCGCCCGTGTGGACGTGCCTTTGGACGAACTCGAGGGCGAGCTGCCCGACGACTGGATGGGCGACGAGCGTTTGGTGCGCCGGGCCATTCGCAACCTGCTGGAAAACGCCCGCCGCTACGGCGGTGACAGCCAGTCGGTGGCCTTGCGGCGTTCGCCCGGCACGATCGACGTGGTGGTGTTGGACCGCGGCCCTGGCGTGCCCGAGGCCTTGCGGGAGCGCATCTTCGAGCCCTTCTTTCGGCTGCCGGGCCACGCCGAGGTGGCGGGCGGCGTGGGGCTGGGGCTGGCCCTGGTGCGGCAGATTGCCGAGGCGCACGGCGGTGCGGTGCGCTGCGAGCCGCGTGAGGGCGGTGGCAGCCGCTTCGTGCTCAGCCTGCCGACGTGACAGGCGGGGGCGCTTCCTGGCGCTCCACCCAGACTTGCAGGGCCACCAGGAGCGTGGCCGCCGTCAGCAGGCCGGCCGTGGCGGCCGACCAAAAGCCCACCGCCCCCAATCCCGGCGGCCCGAAGGCCAGCCAGTACCCCCCGCCGATGCCCACGCCCCACAGCGCTAGCACGTAGATGACCATGGGCAAGGTGGCCACGTGGTGGGCGCGGAGCACCGAGGCCGACACGGTCTGCACCGCGTCGCCCAGGTGGAAGAACCAGATCCACACCAGCAGAGGCAGGGCGGCGGCGGCGGCTTCGGCGTTGTCGGTGTACAGCGCCACCACCGGGGCGCGGGCGCCGGCCACCAGGCCGCCGAGCACCGCGGCCAGCGCGGCACAAAGCAGCAAGGCATGCCGACCGACCGCCCGCGCGTGGCCCCACTGACCGGCGCCGATGTGCTGGGCCACCAAGGTTTGGCCCGCCGTGCCCAAGGCCAATGCCATCATGAACATCATGGCGACCAGGTTCACGGCGATCTGGTGGCCCGCCACCGCGGTGGCGCCCAAGCGCGCGATGAAGAAGGCCATGAAGGTGAAGCCCGTGACCTCCACGAGGATGGAACCGCCCATGGGCAGCCCCAGGCGAAGCTGGGCCGCCAGCGCCTTCCAGTCCGGCCGGGTGTCCCACAGATGCGGTACCGAGAACGGTCGGTAGAACGGGTCTCGCCGCAGCAAGGCCTGGGCGCAAGCCGCCTGCAGGGCCATCACCAAGGTCGTGGCCCAGGCGCAGCCGGCCACGCCCATGGCAGGCAGCGGCCCCCAGCCGAACACCAGCAAAGCGTTCAGCGGCACTTTCAAAGCCAGCCCGCCCAGTTGCAGGGCCATGACCGCCTTGGGCCGGCTCACCGCGTTGGCGAAGCCGCGGAAAGCCGTGGTCAACAGGGCAAAGGGGAGGGCGATGGCCAGCGGCCGCGTGTAGGCCGCCACCTTGTCGGCCAAGGCGGGGTCCAGGCGAGCCAGCCACACGAAAGGTTCGGGCCAAAGCAGCACGGCGCAGCCGGGCACGCAGGCCAGCAGCGCCAGCCACTGCGCCTGCACCAGATGGCGCCCAGCGGCGGGCAGGTCCCGGGCGCCGAACTGGCGGCCCACCATGGGGCCGACCGCCAGCACCACGCCCATGAGGCCGACGAAGATGGTGATGTAGGCCGCCGACCCCACGGCCAGGGCGGCCAAGTCCACCGGGCCGACGCGGCCCAGCATCAGCGTGTCCACGGTGCTGAAGAGCATGACCGCCAGTTGCCCGATCCAGACCGGCCAGGCCAGCGGCAGCAGGCGTCGAACGCTGTCTCGGAAGCGCGGGATCAGGGGGGCGTCCCTTCTTGGAGGTCGAGCTGCTGGCCCTCGCGCTCTTGGGCCCGTTCGGCATAGCGATTGAAGCGCCAAGCCGTGGCGTCCAGGGTGATGCGACGCCACACCGCCCGCTTATGGAAGGGGCTCAACTGGGGCCAGTCGCGAACCTCGTCGAAGCTGCGGCCACAGCCTTTGCAGGTCGCGTCGCCCTGGGCGGTGGAGCAGATGGCGATGCAGGGCGAGTCGGGCGTGGTGGCGTACCAGGCGTGCACCGCGTCGGCCGCCAAGGCGCTCAGCCGGGCCGGGTCCCAGGTGTTCTCGTGGTGGTACACCATCAGCGCATAAACCTCCGCCAGCGCACGCACCTCGGCACAGGCGCTGATGCCGTCCGGCGACGGAGACTTGGCCCGCCACCAGTTGATGGCGGCTTCCAGGTCGGTGATGTGCAGGCCCACGGCGTCCATCAGGCCTCCGCTTGGAACGACAGCACCTCGCGAACCTCGCGCAGGGTCTTCCTGGCGTAGGCCCGCGCTCGCTCGGTGCCGACTTCCATCAACCAGTGCACCTGCTTGGGCTCCAGGGCCGCAGCCCGTTCCCGCCATGGCGCCTGCTGCGCCACGATGCGGTCGGCCAGGGCGCCCTTGCAATCCAGGCAACCGATGCCGGCGGTGCGGCAGCCGGCGGCCAAGTCCGCGCGGTCGTCGGACGGGGTGATCACCGCGTGCAAGGCCCAAACCGGGCAGCGCTCTGGCTCGCCGGCGTCGTGCCGGTGCACCCGTTGCGGATCGGTGGGCATGGCCCGCAGCTTGGCGTGCACGCTCGCCGGCGACTCGCGCATTCCGATGGCGTTGCCGGCGCTTTTGCTCATCTTCTGCCCATCCAGCCCGGTGAGGCGCGGGGCATCGCTGAAGCGCGCCTGTGGCATTGGGAACAGTTGCCGACCCGAGCGGTGGTTGAAGCGCCGTGCCACCTCGCGGGCCAATTCCAAATGGGCGGCTTGGTCTTGGCCCACCGGCACCCATTCGCCCTTGTGCGCCAGGATGTCAGCGGCTTGCAGCAAGGGGTAACCGAGCAGGCCGTAGGTGGGGTGCTGGTCGGCCTTCTCTCGGAAGCCCGGGACCCGCTCCAACCAGGCCAAGGGCGTGTGCATCGCCAACAAGGTGAACAACTCCGCGTGCTCGGGCATGCGGCTTTGCAGGAACAGGGTGGTGCGCTCCGGGTCGATGCCCGCCGCCAACCAGTCCACCACCATCTCGTACACGGCCTCGTCGTGGGGCAAGGCCGACGCGCCGGTCAGGGCGTGCCAATCGGCGACAAAAAACCGGCAATCGTGTTCGGCCTGCAGGGCCACCCAGGTCTTGAGGACGCCGTGAAAGTGGCCGAGGTGCAGCGCGCCGGTGGGGCGCATGCCGGAGATGACGCAGGGGAGGGCGGGGTTCATGGGTGCGCGCTTTGGGGGGCGCGGATTCTCGCCTCTCTACACTGCAGCCGCATGAAGAACGTCGTGATCTTGATCTCCGGGCGGGGTTCCAACATGGAAGCCATCGTCCACGCCTGCCAGAGAGAGTCCTGGCCGGGCCGCATTGCCGCGGTCATCAGCAACCGGCCCGAGGCGGCCGGCTTGGCCTTCGCCGCGGCGCAGGGGATCGCGACGGCGGTGGTCGATCACAAGGCTTACGCTGGGCGAGAACCTTTCGATGCTGCGCTGCGCGAGGCCATCGATGCCCATGCCCCCGACCTCGTGGTCTTGGCGGGCTTCATGCGCATCCTGACGCCGGCCTTCACGGCCCATTACAGCGGCCGGCTGCTCAACATCCACCCGTCCCTGCTGCCCGCTTTTCCCGGCCTGCACACCCACGAGCGCGCTTTGGAGGCGGGCTGTCAAGTCGCCGGGGCCACCGTTCACTTGGTGACGGCCGAGTTGGACCACGGTCCGATCGTGGCGCAAGCCGTGGTGCCGGTCCTGCCGGGCGACGACGCGCAGCGCTTGGCCGCCCGCGTGTTGGCCCTCGAGCACCAGATGTACCCCCAAGCCGTTCGCTGGTTCCTGCAAGACGAGCTCCGTATTGACGGGGCCCGGGTTGTCCACCAGCAAGGCGCTGCCCAGCTTTTCACCTGACATGCACCCCAAAGCCTTGATCGACGCAGCCTGCGAGCTGCTCCACGTGGTGCTGCGCTTCGAGCAGCCGGCCGACGCCGTGGTGTCGGCCTACTTCCGTGCCAACCGCAGCCTGGGTTCGCGCGAACGTGCCGCCTTGGCCGAAACCACGTACGCCGTTTTGCGCCGACGATTGCTCTGGCAGAACCTGGCCCAGAGCGGGCGCGGCCCGATGGAGCGGCGCTTGGTGTTGCTGGGGTGGGCTGGGGAACCAAGGCTGCGCGATGCGGCCGTCGAAGGCCCTGAGCGCGATTGGTTGGCGGCCGCCTCGCACATCGACCGCGCGAGCCTGCAGCCCAAGCTGCGGCACAACCTGCCCGACTGGATTGCCGAGCCGCTGCAAAAGCGCCTGGGCCCGGAGTTCGACGCTCTGGCCGACAGCCTGCTGGAGTCGGCCCCGTTGGACCTGCGCGTGAACAGCCTGCAGGCCAAGCGAGACGCGGTGCTGGCCGAACTCCAGGCACAAGGCGTGGAGGCCAAGGCCACCCCGTACTCGCCCTGGGGCATTCGCTTGGCAGGCAAGCCGGCCCTGAACCAGTGGCCTTTGTTCAAGAACGGGGTCATCGAGGTGCAGGACGAGGGCAGCCAACTGCTGGCCCTGCTGCTGGACGCGAAACGGGGCGAGATGGTGGCCGATTTCTGCGCCGGGGCTGGCGGCAAGACCTTGGCGCTGGGGGCGGCCATGCGCAACACCGGGCGCCTGTACGCGTTCGATGTGGCGGGCCACCGTTTGGAAGCCCTGCGCCCCCGCTTGGCCCGCTCGGGTTTGAGCAACGTCTACCCGATCCAGATCGCCCACGAGCGCGACGAGCGCATCAAGCGCCTGTCGGGAAAGTTGGACCGGGTGCTGGTCGATGCGCCTTGTTCGGGCCTGGGCACCCTGCGGCGAAATCCCGACATGAAATGGCGCCAAAGCCCGGCGGCCGTGGCCGAGTTGGTGCAACGGCAACAGGCGATCTTGGCCTCGGCGGCGCGCCTGTTGAAACCGGGCGGTCGCTTGGTGTACGCCACCTGCAGCCTGTTGGACGCCGAGAACGAAGGGGTGGCCGATGCCTTCGGCGCGCCGGGCTTCGTGCGCATGGACGCGGCCGAGTTGGTGGATTCGGTGCTCGTCGAGAACGGGTGCTTGCGCCTGTGGCCACACCGCCATGGCACCGATGGCTTCTTCGCGGCGGTGTGGACGAAGTCATGAGTGGCGTGCGCTGAAATTGATGCAGCGCAACAGTTTCTGCCGCCGTGCCCCCGGCCTAGGGGGGCTCACCTAGAATTGCAAGCTTTGGTCACTTTGGACGCTGCGTCCTGCAGCGCTTGGGCATGGAAGCTTTGAACTCGCTCTTCGCCGCGTTTGCCACCTGGGCAGGCGAAGGCTTGTTGGGTGTCAGCGGCTTGACGATGGTGGCGGTCACTTTGGTGGTCACGCACCTGACCATCATCTCCGTCACCTTGTTTTTGCACCGGTCGCAGGCGCACCGCGCGCTGGACCTGCACGCGATCCCGTCGCATTTCTTCCGGTTTTGGCTGTGGTTGACCACGGGCATGGTGACCAAGGAGTGGGTGTCGATCCACCGCAAGCACCACGCCAAATGCGAAACCTCGGAAGACCCCCACAGCCCGGTCGCGCACGGCTTGAGCACCGTGCTGCAACGCGGCTCGGAGTTGTACCGGGCGGAAGCCAAGAACCAAGAGACCCTGAGCAAGTACGGGCACGGCACGCCGAATGATTGGATCGAGCGAAACCTGTACACGCGCCATTCGGTGTGGGGCGTTTCCTTGCTTTTGATCGTGTTCCTGGCGCTGTTCGGCGCTTGGGGGGCCACGATGTGGGCCGTGACGATGATGTGGATCCCGGTGACGGCGGCCGGCATCATCAACGGCCTGGGTCACGCCAAGGGCTATCGCAACTTCGAAGCGCCCGACGCGTCCACCAACCTGATGCCCTGGGGTTTGGTCATCGGCGGTGAAGAGCTGCACAACAACCACCACACCTTCCCGACTTCGGCCAAGTTCTCGGTCAAGCGGTTCGAGTTCGACCTGGGTTGGTTCTACATCCGCGTGCTGCAGACCCTGAAGCTGGCCCAGCCGCGCAAGGTGCCGCCGCAAATGTTGGAGGGCGACATCAAGCCGGCCGACCAACAAACCCTGGAAACCTTGATCGCCAACCGTTACGAGGTCATGGCCCGCTTCGGCCGCGAAATGCGTGCCGCTTGCCGCCGCGAGCTGAAGCGCTTGAAGGCCGAGGGTGCCAAGCAAAGCGCGCAGTGGCGGCAGATCAAGCTGGCCAAACGCTGGCTGCCCCGCGATGCCGACCGCATCCCGGGTGAGCACGTGGCCCAGATCCAGGCGGCCCGCATGGCCAGCCCGGCGTTGGACAAACTGGTGCAGATGCGCGAGGAATTGCGCTCGCTGTGGACCCGCACCAACGTTTCGGCCGAGCAGTTGGTCAAAGAGTTGCAAGCCTGGTGCCAACGCGCCGAGGAAAGCGGTGTGGCGGAATTGCGCGCCTTGTCCATGCGCTTGCGCGCTTCGCGCATGCCCGCCTTCGCGATGTAAAGAAGGGTGGCGGCCCTTTCCAGAGGGGAGGGCGCCGTCCTAGACTTTGGCCTGTCTTCCCCCTCGGAGAAGGTCATGAATCGATCGATCCAATTCGCCTTGGCCGCGGCCTTGAGCGCGGTTGCGTTGCAAGGACATGCGGCGGCCGACGCCAAGGTCCGTGTGCAGTTCGCGGGCGACCTGGCGAACTACGCCGATCTGGGCGAGTACGCCGACGACCGCGACGACAACGTGGCGGCCTTGCGTGCCGTGTTCGAAGGTTTGGGGGCCCGGCTCCCTGCAGGCTACAGCCTCGATGTGTCGGTCGTTGACGTGAACCTGGCCGGCGAGTTGGAGTGGGTTCGGTCGGCTTCCCGGCGCCTGCGGGTGATGCGCGATGTGGGCTGGCCCATGATCGAAATGCGCTACACCCTGAAGAGCGGCGATCGCGTGCTTCGTGAGGGCCAGGAGCGGGTCAGCGACATGGGCTACCTGATGTCGCGTCCGATGGCGGCCGATTTCCAGCGATTGGCCTACGAAGAGCGGATGCTCCAAGGCTGGCTGAAGGGCCTGCTCGCGAGTCGTTGAATCTTCAGGCCCAAGAAAAAACCCGCGGTGCCAAGCACGCGCGGGTTCTTGCTTTTGGTGCACCAGCCGGTGGCTGGCGCTGCCATCACTTCAGCTTCACTTCCTTGTACAGGACGTGCTTGCGAGCCTTGGGGTCGAACTTCATGAATTCCAGCTTTTGGGGCGTGGTCTTCTTGTTCTTGGCCGTGGTGTAGAAGTGGCCGGTGCCCGCGGTGGACTCCAGCTTGATTTTTTCGCGTCCGCCTTTAGCAGCCATGTTGTCGCTCCTTGATGAGATTAGGCTTGACCGCGGGCACGCAGGTCGGCCAGAACGGCGTCGATGCCCTTCTTGTCGATCAGGCGCAGGGCGGCATTGCTGATGCGCAGGCGCACCCAGCGGTTCTCGCTCTCAACCCAGAAGCGGCGGTACTGCAGGTTGGGCAGGAAACGGCGCTTGGTTTTGTTGTTGGCGTGGGAAACGTTGTTCCCGACCATGGGCTTCTTGCCCGTGACTTCGCAGACGCGTGCCATTGAGGACACTCCATTTGTTGTCCGGCGACCCTGGCAGCTCCAGTCTGGAGCCCATCCGGGGCGGCCTCACCTCGCCAAATGCACTTTGTTAGTGCTCGGGTGGCGGTAACCCGTTCGATGTCACGCGGCCAAGGCCACGGCAAAGAAAGCCCGCGAGTATAACCCGAAACCGCCGACAGACCCTCAAGCCTGCTGTTCGAGGAAACGTTGGGCGTCGAGGGCGGCCATGCACCCCGTCCCAGCGCTGGTGATGGCTTGGCGGTACACGTGGTCCTGAACGTCGCCCGCCGCGAAGACACCGGGCACGTTGGTCATCGTGGCGAAACCGTCCAGTCCAGACCGCGTGCGCAGGTAGCCGTCTTTCATGTCCAGCTGCCCTTGAAAGATGGCGGTGTTGGGCGAATGGCCAATGGCGATGAAGCAGCCGTGCAGCGCGATGTCGGTCGTCGCGCCCGACTGCGTGTGCTTGATGCGCACGCCCGTGACCCCGCTGGCGTCCCCCAGGACTTCGTCCAGGGTGTGGAAGGTTTGCAGCACGATCTTTCCTGCAGCGACCTTTTCCATCATCTTGTCCACCAAGATGGGCTCTGCCTTGAACTTGTCGCGGCGGTGGATCAGGTGCACTTTGCTGGCGATGTTGCTGAGGTACAGCGCCTCTTCAACGGCGGTGTTGCCCCCCCCCACCACACACACGTCCCGGTCGCGGTAGAAGAAACCGTCGCAGGTGGCGCAGGCGCTGACACCGCGCCCAGAGAAGGCTTCTTCGCTCGGCAGGCCGAGGTACTTCGCCGAAGCGCCGGTGGCGATGATCAATGCATCACAGCTGTACTGGCCGGAGTCCCCCGTGAGCTTGAAGGGGCGTTGGCCGAGGTCGACGGCGTTGATGTGGTCGAACACGATTTGCGTTTTGAAGCGCTCGGCGTGCTCTTGGAACCGCTGCATCAGCTCCGGGCCTTGCACGCCCATCACGTCCGCGGGCCAGTTGTCCACCTCGGTGGTGGTCATGAGCTGGCCGCCTTGCGCCATGCCCGTGATCAGGACGGGGTTGAGGTTGGCACGGGCGGCGTAGATGGCGGCGGTGTAGCCGGCCGGCCCCGAGCCCAAGATGATCAGGCGGTGGTGTTGGCTCATGGTGGGAGAGTGTGGGGGCAAAGGCCCGTTCGGCAAGGTCTCACAGGGTTGCACCGGGGCTTTCCCCCTGCGGGACTGAGAAAGAATGCCGATTTTAGAAGGGCGCCGATTTCCATCGCCCTTGACAACCAATTGAGGAGTTGCTGCCCATGGCCATGCTGTCAAACCTGGATCTGATTCGTCGCGTGCGGCTGTTTTCGATGCTGACCGCCGAGCAGGCGCAGGCGGTGGCCGACAGCGTGACCAAGCGGCGGTTCAAGCGTGGCGAGTTGTTGGTGGAGCAGGGCGTGCACAGCAACGCGCTGTTCATCTTGCTCAACGGCCGCGCGCGCGTGCTGACCGCGGACCAGCGGGGGCGTGAAGTGATCATGGCCGTTCTGGAGTCGGGCGATTACGTGGGCGAGATGAGCCTGATCGATGGGGAGCCCCCCTCGGCGACGGTTCGTGCCGAAGCGCCGTGCGACGTGCTGGTGCTCGGTCGGCAGGAGTTCTCGCGCTGCCTGCCTGACCCCGGCAGCATGGCCTACGGGATCATGCGCGGCTTGGTGTCCCGCTTGCGCAATGCCGACCGGCAGATCGAGTCGCTGGCGCTGTTGGACGTCTATGGCCGCGTGGCACGGACGCTGATGGACATGGCAGAGGACGACAACGGCCGCAAGATCGTTCGTGGCCGCGTCTCTCGGCAGGACATGGCCAAGGTGGTGGGCGCCTCCCGCGAGATGGTCAGCCGGGTCATGAAGGACCTGGAAGAGCGGGGCCAGATCGAGACCTTGGAGGATGGCTCCGTCGTGCTGAAGCACGTGGAGTCGCGCATCGACAGCGACGGCGAGTGAGCCACCGCTGAGAGAATGGCCCGCATGAGGGCCTTTGACGTGAAGTTCGATTCGAAGCCGCCGGCGGCACCCGCGGGCGCCCGGTGGGTCCTTGCGCCCCTGACATTGCTGGGGGGGGCCGTGTTCATCGCGGTGCTCGCCTTGGCGCTGGGCAGCCACGAGGCGCGGGACAGCGCCTACTCCATCGCCACCGACCGCACCCTTCCCGCCAACCGCTTGGGGGTGTTCGGCGCTTGGTTGTCCGACCTGTTGTTGTTTGCATTTGGCGGATCGGCCTGGTGGCTGGTCGTGGTGGCGGCTCGCCATTGGGCCGGTGCATTGGCAGCCGTGTGGCGCGAGGGCCAACCGCCTACGGCGCCTCGGCCGGCCTGGCAAGTGCCCGTGGGCCTGGTGCTGCTGATGGGTGCGAGTTGCCTCTTGGAGTGGACGCGCCTGTACGGTTGGGAGTCCCGCGTTCCCGGGCATGCAGGCGGGGTGCTGGGCTACGAGCTCGGGCCCATGGCCATGCAATGGCTGGGCTTCGCCGGCTCTGGCTTGCTGGGCATCGTCTTGCTGGTGCTGGGCATGGCCTGGTCGCTGGGCTTCTCATGGTTGGCAACGGCGGAGCGCATCGGGGCGGCCATCGAGGCCGAACTGGCCCGGCGAGCCTCCGCGCGGGAGGCACAAGAAGACGAGCGCCTGGGCCGGGAGGCCCTGGTCGCCCGCGAGGCCGAGGTGGAGGAGGCCAAGGTCGAGCGCGAGCTGGAGGCCGTTGTTCACGAGCCCCTGCACATCGAACCCCCGGTGCTGAACGTGCCCGTGGAGGTGCCCCTCAGCACCCGCGTGGCGGCCGAGCGGCAACAGCCCCTGTTCCAGGAGTTGAGCGACGCCAAGCTGCCGCAGATCGACCTCTTGGACGCGCCGGCAGCCCGCGTGGAAACCGTGACGGCGGAATCCCTGGAGATGACCAGCCGCTTGATCGAAAAGAAGCTCAAGGACTTCGGCGTCGAAGTGCGCGTTGTGGCGGCCTACCCTGGGCCGGTGATCACGCGGTACGAGATCGAGCCGGCCACGGGCGTGAAAGGGTCGCAGGTGGTCAACCTGGCCAAGGACCTCGCGCGTTCATTGAGCCTCGTGTCGATCCGCGTGGTGGAAACGATCCCTGGCAAGAACTACATGGCGCTGGAGCTGCCCAATGCCCGCCGCCAGACCATCCGGCTTTGCGAGGTGCTGGGCTCGCAGGTTTATGCCGATGCCCAAAGCCTGCTGACCATGGGCCTGGGCAAGGACATCGTGGGCGCACCCGTGGTGGCCGACTTGGCCAAGATGCCGCACTGCCTGGTGGCGGGCACCACGGGCTCGGGCAAGTCGGTGGGCATCAACGCCATGATCCTCAGCCTGCTCTACAAGGCCGAGGCGCGCGACGTTCGCTTGATCCTCATCGACCCCAAGATGCTCGAGATGAGCGTCTACGAGGGCATTCCGCACCTGCTGTGTCCGGTGGTGACGGACATGAAGCAAGCCGCCAATGCGCTGAACTGGTGCGTGGGCGAGATGGAGCGGCGCTACAAGCTCATGAGCAAGATGGGCGTGCGCAACCTGGCGGGCTACAACAAGAAGATCGACGACGCCAAGGCCAAAGAGCAACTCATCCCTAACCCCTTCAGCCTGACGCCGGAGGCGCCCGAGCCCTTGGATCGCTTGCCGCACATCGTGGTGGTGATCGACGAGTTGGCCGACCTGATGATGGTCGTGGGCAAGAAGATCGAAGAGTTGATCGCACGCTTGGCCCAGAAGGCGCGCGCGGCGGGCATCCACTTGATCTTGGCCACCCAGCGCCCCAGCGTCGACGTGATCACGGGCCTGATCAAGGCCAACATCCCGACGCGCCTGTCGTTCCAGGTGAGCAGCAAGATCGACTCGCGCACCATCCTCGACCAGATGGGGGCTGAAGCCTTGCTGGGCATGGGCGACATGCTCTACATGCCCAGCGGCACCGGCCTGCCGGTGCGCGTCCACGGCGCTTACGTCAGCGACGACGAGGTGCACCGCGTGGTGGCCTATTTGAAGGAGCAGGGCGGCGAGCCGAACTACATCGAGGGCATCCTGGAGGGCGGGGTGCTGGAGGGCGAGGGCGGCGATGCCGGGGCCGCGGGAGCGGCGTCCAGCGATGGCGAGAGCGACCCGATGTACGACCAGGCCGTGGCCGTGGTGCTGGAGCACCGCAAGGCCTCCATCAGCTTGGTGCAGCGTCACCTGCGCATTGGCTACAACCGCGCGGCGCGCCTGCTCGAGCAAATGGAAAAGTCGGGCCTGGTGAGCAGCATGGCCACCAACGGCAACCGCGACCTGATCATCCCGAAGCGAGACGAATGAAGCGACGACTTTTGCTGGCCTTGGCGTTGTCCGCTGGCCTGACGGTGCCGACCTGGGCCCAGTCCAACGCGCTGGAACAACTGACGGCCTTTCAACGCGAGGTGCAGTCGGGGCGGGTGAACTTCACGCAGGTGGTGGTGTCGCCCGACGGCAAAAAGCGCCGAAGCACGCAGGGCAGTTTCGAGTTCTTGCGGCCCAACCGGTTTCGCTTCGACTACCAGCCGCCCGAGGCCCAAACCTTGATCGGGGACGGCAAGAAGGTGTGGCTGATCGACCCCGAGTTGATGCAAGCCAGCAGCCGCCCCATGAGCCAGGTGGTGAGTGCGACGCCCGTGGCCATCTTGGCCGGTACCTCCCTGGGCGAGGCCTTCGTGCTGAAGGCCGAGCCCGAGGTCAACGGCGTGGCCTGGGTGGCGGCCACGCCCAAGCAGGCCGACGCCGGCATTCAGCGCCTTCGCATCGGCCTGAAGGGCAAGCTGTTGGCAGCGATGGAGATCGTCGACGGCCTGGGCCAGAAGTCCACGCTGACGTTCGGCCCCTTGGAGGTCAACGTGCCGCTGGCGGCCGAGCGCTTCCAGTTCGTGCCCAGCAAGGGCATGGACGTGGTGGACGGCGGAGCGCCTTGACGCCCGACCTGTTCGGCGCCGCACCGACCCAGGTGCCGTTGGCCGAGCGCTTGCGGCCGGCGAAGCTGGACGAGGTCGTCGGTCAAGCCAAGCTCTTGGGTCCCGGCCAGCCGCTGCGCGTGGCGGTGGAGCGCCGTCAGCTGCATTCGATGATCCTGTGGGGCCCGCCTGGCGTTGGCAAAACGACCTTGGCGCGCTTGCTGGTGCAGGCCAGTGGCCTGCCCTTCATTGCCATCTCGGCGGTGCTGGGCGGCGTGAAGGACATCCGTGAAGCGGTCGAGCAGGCTAAGGTGCACGGCCGTGCGGCGGTCTTCGTTGACGAGGTGCACCGCTTCAACAAGGCCCAACAGGACGCGTTTCTGCCCCACGTGGAGTCGGGCCTGTTCGTGTTCATCGGCGCCACGACCGAGAACCCGTCGTTCGAGGTCAATTCGGCGCTGCTGTCGCGTGCCACCGTGCACGTGTTGGAACCCCTGGACCGTTCGGATCTGGTGCAACTCTTCGAGCGGGGCTGCGCCTTGCTGGGGGTGCTTTGGACCGACGACGCCCGGGACGCCTTGATCGCGTACGCCGATGGCGATGCCCGTCGCATGCTCAACGCGCTGGACAACGTGTCCAGCACCGCGACCGCCGACGTGGACACCGCGCACCTGCAGCAAACCTTGGGGGCGCAGTTGCGGCGCTTCGACAAGGGCGGCGACCAGTACTACGACGCGATGTCGGCCCTGCACAAGAGCGTGCGCGGCAGCGACCCCGATGCCAGCCTGTACTGGTTCGCGCGGCTGCTCGATGGCGGCGCTGACCCGCGCTACCTGGCGCGCCGGCTGGTGCGCATGGCCAGCGAAGACATCGGCTTGGCCGACCCGCGGGCGCTGCGCATGGCGCTGGACGCGTCCGAGGTGTACGAGCGGCTGGGGTCGCCCGAGGGCGAACTGGCCCTGGCGCAGGCCACCGTGTATTTGGCGGTGGCGGCGAAGAGCAATGCCGCGTACCTGGCCTACAAGGCCGTGCGCGCCTTTGTGGCGCAAGATGCCAGCCGCCCGGTGCCCCTGCACCTGCGCAACGCGCCCACCCGGCTTATGAAGGGCCTGGGCATGGGGGACGGCTATCGCTACGCCCACGACGAGCCCGACGCCTTTGCGGCGGGCGAGCGCTACTTGCCCGAGGGCGTGCCCGAGGACCTTCGCTTTTACGAGCCCACCGACCGCGGCTTGGAGGGCAAGATCGCCGAAAAACTGGCCCGCTTGCGGGACGCGAACGCCCGCGCCCGCGACCTGCTCACACCGAAAGCCTGAATCCAGGGCCCTCGATGAGGGCCGAGATCGGTGCCCCCGGACGGTAGGGCAGGGCCGGGGCCAAGGCGCCAGTGGTGATCCATTCACCGGCCTGCAAGGGGGCTGCCCCCTGTTGGGCCAGCAGCGACTGCAACGCGGCCACGGCAGCCAAGGGGTGGCCCAGGACCGCGGCGCTGCTGCCCTGGCTCGAGGCCTCGCCCACCTGGAGGTTGGCGCGCAAGTCGCCCCAGGCGCGGGCAAGGGCCGGTGTGCTCGTCCGAACGGGGCCCATCCACAGCCCCGCGTGCACCCCGCCCGCCGCCACCGAATCGGCGACGCTGCCGCCCCAAGCGGCGTAGGGGCGGTCGACGAACTCCAGGCCCAGGGCAACGGCGTCCACGCACCGCGCCCAAGCCTCCAACGGCGCGCCGGGCGCTGGCGGGGCCCCCAAGCGCAGCACCAATTCCAACTCCACCTTGGGTTCTCGCCATCGCTCGCCGCTGGGCAGGGGGGCGTCGGTCCAGGTGCGGGCCCGGTACAGCCAGCCCCAACTCGGCGCCGACAGGCCCTGGGCGGGCCAGTTGGCCGGGTTGGTGTGGCCGATCTTGCGACCGAGCGGGGCGTCGCCCTCGGCGACGCGCCGGGCGTGGTTGCGGGCGGCCACCGCGTAGGCCTCGGGCAGGGACAAGCCCGGCCATGCGCTCACGGTGGGGCCGCCCTGGCTGGCCAGGTGCAATTCGTCGGCCCATCGGGCCATCTCGGGGCTCACAGCGGGAATCCTCGGCTGGGCACGACGGCGCGCATCGCGAAGGCGGTGCGCACCCGCGCGACGTGGGGCAGGGCGGCCAATTGGTGACGGTGCAGGCGCTCGTAGTCAGCCAGGTCGGCCACCGCCACGCGCAGCAAGTAATCGAAGTCGCCGCTCATCAGGTGGCACTCCAGAACGTCCGGGCAAGCCGACACAGCACGCTCGAAGGCGTCCAGGGCGGCCGTGCCTTGGTTGGACAGGGTGACCTCGATGAACACGGTGGTTGGGCGTCCGATGGCCTGCGCACTCAACTCGGCCCGGTAGCCCTGGATCACGCCTTCGTCTTCGAGGCGCTGCAAGCGCCGCAGGCAGGCCGAGGGGCTCAGGGCCACGCGTTCCGCCACCTGGGCGTTGCTCAAGCGACCGTCGGCTTGAAGCAGGCGCAATATTGAACGGTCGGTTCGGTCGAGATTGCTATTCATGCGGCGTAGTTTCGTCGATTGATCGCATGAAGTTGCAGAAACCGAGGGTTACCACCGCCATGCATTGCGATTTGATGCGAGGTCGTCCGGCCGACGATGGCCGCTTCTTCGACCCGCTTTACTTTGGAGTGCCCCATGCGCATCGGCGTCCCCACCGAAATCAAGAACCACGAGTACCGCGTCGGCATGACGCCCGCCAGCGTCCGCGAGGCCGTTCACCACGGCCACCAGGTGCTGGTGCAGGCCGGCGCCGGGGCTGGCATTGGGTGTGACGACGCGGCCTACCAGGCCGCCGGCGCGCAGATCCTGCCCGACGCGGCCGCCGTGTTCGCGCAGGCCGACATGATCGTCAAGGTGAAAGAGCCCCAAGCGCAGGAATGCGCCATGCTGCGGCGCGGCCAACTGCTGTTCACCTACCTGCACTTGGCGCCGGACCCCGAGCAGGCCGCCGGCCTCATGAAGAGTGGCTGCACGGCGATCGCGTACGAGACCATCACCGACGAGCGCGGTGGGCTTCCCTTGCTGGCCCCCATGAGCGAGGTGGCCGGCCGCATGGCCATCCAGGTGGGCGCGGTGGCGCTGCAGAAGGCCAACGGTGGCCTGGGCGTGCTGTTGGGCGGCGTGCCGGGCGTGGCCCCGGCCAAGGTCGTGGTGCTCGGCGGCGGGGTGGTGGGCACGCATGCCGCGCGCATGGCCATGGGCTTGGGGGCGGACGTGACCGTGCTCGACAAGAGCCTGCCGCGCTTGCGCCAGTTGGACGAGGTCTTCGGGGGCCGACTGCGGACGGGCTACGCCAGCTTGGACGCGACGGAAGAGGCGGTGCTGGGGGCCGACCTGGTGGTGGGGGCCGTCCTGGTGCCGGGGGCAGCGGCGCCCAAGCTGGTGCGCCGGGCCCACCTGGCGCGCATGAAACCCGGCAGCGTGCTGGTGGACGTGGCCATCGACCAAGGCGGCTGCTTCGAGACCAGCCGGGCCACCACCCACGCCGATCCCACGTACGTGGTCGATGGTGTCGTGCACTACTGCGTGGCCAACATGCCGGGCGCCGTGCCGCGCACCAGCGCCTTCGCCCTGAACAACGCCACCTTGCCCTTCACCCTGGCCCTGGCCGACCGCGGCTGGCGTGCCGCCTGCCAAGCCGACCGCCATCTGGCCGCGGGCCTGACCGTGCACGAGGGCCAGATCGCCCACGCGGCCGTGGCCCGCGACCTGGGCCTGCCCCACGTGGCCGCGCTCTGACGACCGGGTATTCCCAAGGAAGGGGGGGGCAGTGCCCCCTCTCATAATCCGCCGCGTTCCGTCTTCGGCGGGCAGTAGGAGTACGGCTTGGAAACCTTCTTTCAACAGGTCATCAACGGCCTGGTGCTGGGCAGCATGTATGCGCTGGTGGCGCTGGGGTACACGATGGTGTACGGCATCATCAACCTGATCAACTTCGCCCACGGTGAGATCTTGATGATCGGGGCGCTCACGGCATGGACCGTGGTCACCTACATGAGTGACAGCGGCATGCCGGGTTGGTTGTTGATGGCGGTGGGCCTGGCCTGCGCCATCGTCGTGTGCTGCGTGGTGAACTTCTCGGTCGAAAAGATCGCCTACCGGCCGCTGCGCAACGCGCCGCGCCTGGCCCCCCTGATCACGGCCATGGGCATGAGCCTGTTGCTGCAGACCTTGGCCATGGTGATCTGGAAGCCCAACCCCAAGCCGTTCCCGGCCCTGCTGCCGCAAGACCCGATCTTTCTGATGGGCAGCGTCGACACGCAGCAAAGCGTGGTCATTTCGATGACGCAGATCATGATCCTGGCCACCTCGTGCATCTTGTTGGCGGGCCTGATGTTCCTGGTGAACAAGACCAAGCTCGGACGGGCCATGCGCGCCACGGCCGAGAACCCCCGGGTGGCATCGCTGATGGGCGTGAAGCCCGACTTCGTGATTTCGGCGACCTTTGTGATCGGGGCCGCGCTGGCTGCTGTGGCCGGCCTGATGTGGGCCGCCAACTACGGCACCGCGCAGCACAGCATGGGCTTCATGCCCGGGCTGAAGGCCTTCACGGCCGCCGTGTTGGGCGGCATCGGCAACCTGGCCGGCGCCATGGTGGGCGGTGTGGTGCTCGGCCTGATCGAGGCCATCGGGGCCGGCTACCTGGGGCAACTGACGGGTGGCGTGCTGGGCAGCCATTACGCCGACATCTTTGCCTTCGTGGCGCTGATCTTGGTGCTCACCCTGCGGCCATCGGGCCTGTTGGGCGAGCGCGTGGCGGACCGGGCTTGAGGGGCGCGCGATGTTTGCATCCATGAACCAAACGCAAAAGCTCGTCGCCTTTGGCACCTGCGCCCTGTTGGCCTTGTGCCTGCCCTTGTTCGTCCAGATGCTGGATGTGGGCAATGGCCCGATTCGCATCATGGCCGTGGCGCTGCTGTACGTGATGCTGGCCTTGGGCCTCAACATCGTCGTGGGCTACGCCGGCCTGCTGGACTTGGGCTACGTGGCCTTCTACGCCGTGGGCGCCTACATGTTCGCGCTGCTGGCCAGCCCACACCTGATGGAGAACTTCGAGTCCATCGCGGCCGCTTTCCCCAACGGCCTGCACTCGCCGCTGTGGCTGGTCATCCCCTTGGGGGCCGGGCTGGCGGCCTTGGCGGGGGTGGTGCTCGGGGCGCCAACCTTGAAGTTGCGAGGCGACTACCTCGCCATCGTCACCCTGGGCTTTGGCGAGATCATCCGCGTGTTCCTGAACAACATGGAGCACCCGGTCAACGTGACCAACGGCCCCCGCGGCATTGGCACCATCGACCCGGTCACCTTCTTCGGCCACCCGCTGTCGCAGCGCATCGAATTGGGGGACATCTCCCTCTTCGGCAAGACCTGGGAGGCCGTGTCCATCCCGGGCGTGACGCAGTACTACTGGCTGTTCCTCATCCTGGTCGTGCTCAGCGTGTTGATCAGCTGGCGCCTGGAGAACAGCCGCATCGGCCGCGCTTGGATGGCCATCCGGGAAGACGAGATCGCGGCCAAGGCCATGGGGATCAACACCCGCAACCTCAAGCTCCTCGCCTTCGGCATGGGTGCCACCTTCGGGGGCGTGGCCGGGGCGATGTTTGCGGGCTTCCAAGGCTTCGTCAGCCCCGAGTCGTTCAGCCTGCAAGAGAGCGTGATGATCGTCGCCATGGTGGTGCTGGGCGGCATGGGGCACCTGCCCGGCGTCATTCTGGGCGCGCTGCTGCTGGCGGCTTTGCCCGAGGTGCTGCGCTACGTGGCGGGCGACATCCAGAACCTGACGGGCGGGCGCATCGACGCCTCCATCCTGCGCCAGATGCTGATTGCCCTGGCCATGATCACGATCATGCTGGTCAGACCGAGGGGCCTGTGGCCCAGCCCCGAGCACGGGAAGGCCGCGCCGGTGAAGGGAGAGGCAGCATGAGCAATGTCGTGTTGAAAGTGCAGGCCGCGTCCAAGCGATTCGGGGGCGTGCAGGCCCTCAGCGACGTGGGCATCACCATCGAGCAGGGCCAGGTGTACGGCCTGATCGGTCCGAACGGCGCCGGCAAGACGACCTTCTTCAACGTCATCACCGGCCTGTACGTGCCCGATGGCGGCAGCTTCGAGTTGGGCGGCGTGCCCTACAAGCCGGCCGCCGTGCACCTGGTGGCCAAGGCCGGCATCGCCCGCACCTTCCAGAACATCCGCCTGTTTCCTGAGATGACGGCGTTGGAGAACGTCATGGTCGGTCGGCACGTGCGCACCGGCTCCGGCTTGCTCGGCGCCGTGTTCCGCACGCCGGGCTTCAAGGCGGAGGAGAAGGCCATCGAGGCCCGTGCGCGCGAACTGCTGGAGTACGTTGGCATCGGCAAGCACGCCGACTTCCGCGCGCGCACGCTCAGCTATGGCGACCAGCGTCGGTTGGAGATCGCCCGCGCCCTGGCCACCGACCCCAAGCTGATCGCCTTGGACGAACCTGCGGCCGGCATGAACCAAACCGAGAAGGTGGTGCTGCGCGAGCTGATCGACCGCATCCGCAAGGACGGCCGCACGATCCTGCTGATCGAGCACGACGTGAAGCTGGTGATGGGCCTGTGCGATCGCGTGACGGTGTTGGACTACGGCAAGCAAATCGCCGAGGGCACGCCCGCCGAGGTGCAGAAGAACGAGAAAGTGATCGAGGCCTACCTGGGCGCCGGTCACGCGGCCCATTGAGGAAGGACGCGGCATGAGCAACAACAAGGAAGTGCTGCTGCAGGTCAGTGGGCTGAAGGTGGCCTACGGCGGCATCAAGGCCGTCAAGGGCGTGGATTTCGAGGTGCGGCAGGGCGAGTTGGTCAGCTTGATCGGGGCCAACGGCGCCGGCAAGACGACGACGCTCAAGGCGGTCACGGGCTTGCAGCCCATTGCCGAGGGCGATGTGCTGTTCAAGGGGCGCTCCATCAAGGGGCAAGGCGCCTGGAACCTGGCCAAGCAGGGCCTGGTGATGATCCCGGAGGGGCGCGGGACGTTCACCCGCATGACCATCACCGAAAACCTGCAGATGGGGGCCTACATCCGCAAGGACACCGAGGCCATCGCCCAAGACATGGAGATGGTGTTCGGTCTGTTCCCACGCCTGCGCGAACGCAAGGACCAACTGGCGGGCACGATGAGCGGTGGCGAGCAGCAGATGCTGGCCATGGGCCGCGCGCTGATGGCCCGCCCGGAGGTGCTCTTGCTGGACGAACCCTCGATGGGCCTGTCGCCCATCATGGTGGACAAGATCTTCGAGGTGGTGCACGACATCCACAGCAAGGGCGTCACGATCCTGCTGGTGGAGCAAAACGCCAGCCGTGCCCTGGCCCTGGCCAACCGCGGCTACGTGATGGAGTCGGGGGCGGTGACCATGACCGGGCGCGGCAGCGATCTGCTGGCCGACCCCAAAGTGCGCGCCGCCTACTTGGGTGAGTGAGTCCCGCGCTCCTTCAAAGAGCCCGGCCCTTGGCCGGGCTTTTTCATTGGGGCTGCAGCACCAGCGTGTGCGCGGGCGGCTCGGTCGGCCACATGGGCACGGCGCGCCCCTCGCGCCACAGCGGCAGCAGGTCGCGGTACGTGGCACGCCAGGGCAGGCCCGACTGGCCCGTGGACTGCACCATGCGGGAGTGGGCCGGCGTGCCCACGTCCATCAGCGTGCGCAAGCTCGGCCCGTGGTCATCGGTGTACAGGGCGCCGGCCCAGTCGGGCCGAAGGTTCACGCGGGAGACGTTGACCGTGTAGGTGTCACCGCCCACGGGCGTTTGCAGTTCGAACAAGGGGCGCAAGGCGGCCACGCGCGAGAAGGGTCGGTGTTCGCCCTTGGCCACGTGCGCCTCGCCCCAGCGCCAACGCCCGACATCGGGGCCGAAGCGCGATTGCAACTCGTCCAGGGCGCGCGTCAGGGCCGCGTTGGCCTGGTCGGCGCAGCTCTCGGGCTGGGGCGTTCGGCGGTCGTCGCACCAAGCGGCATCGTTGGCCGCCAAGCGCTCGTGCAGGGCGTCGCGGAAGGAACGCGTGGCGAAGGCGCGTTCGAACAGGGCCTCGCCCAGGTCGTCCTGGAACACCCCAACCGTGAGTTGGCGGACCCAGGCCCAAAAAATCAGGGGGGCGGCTTGCTCGGCCTGCATGCTGCCGTCGAATTCTTTCAGGGTGGCTTGCGCGGCGGCGGCCAGGGGATGCGGGCTGCGGGCAGCCCGGAGCCAGGGCAGCAGGGGGACGGCACCGAGGCTTTGCACGTCGGCCTGCATGGCCGCGAAGCTGTCCAGGCTGTGCTTGGGCGTGGCCTGCAGCAGTTGCTCGATCCGCTGCTGCCGGTAGGGCAGGGCCCATTCGTGGCTCAGGTGGTGCGGGTAGTCGTCCGGCACGGTGCGCTGGTTGGCGGTGGCGATCCAGCCGCGGGCGGGGTCCCGCTCTTGCGGCATGGCGTCCAAGGGCAGGTAGCCCTGCCAGTCGTAGCGCTCGTCCCAGCCCGGCGCGGGCGCCAGGCCGTGCAGGTCGTTGGCGCTGCTGCGCACCGGCACCAACGCCGACGCGATGAAGCCGGTGCGCCCGGTCCGGTCGGCCACCAGCATGTTTTGCATGGGGGCGGCAAAGCGATGCGCGCCGGCGAAGAACGCGTCCACGCTTTGCGCTTGGTTCAGGGCGATTCCGGCGGCAATGGGGTCGTTCTGCGGGTCGAGGGTGGCCCAGCGCAAGGCCAGGGCGTAGCGCTTGCCGCTGGGGGCCAGCAGGTCGGCGCCAGGACCCGCGTCGGAAATGAAGGGGCCGTGGCGCCCGACGCGCACGCGCAAGACCTCGTCGGGGCCGCCCTTGACGCGGATGCGCTCCTCCAGCACCTGCGCCGGCATCCAGCCCGTGGGCGTGCGGACTTCGGTGCGCCCGCCGGCCTCGCGCCACTCTTCCAGGTACAGGTCTTGGGTGTCGGGCCCGGTGTTGGTGAAGGCCCAGGCGATGTGTTGGTTTTGCCCGAGCACGACGAAGGGCAGGCCGGGGAGGGTGCCCCCCGCCACCTTCATGCCGGGCACCTCCAGCCGCGCCAGGTACCACAGGGCCGGGCTTTGCAGCTTGAGGTGGGGGTCGTTGGCGACCAAGGGCATGCCGGTGACGCTGCGGCTGCCCGCGACCAGCCAGTTGTTCGAGCCCGATCCTTCCACGCCAGAGCGCGGTGCGTGGCCTTGCAGCGCAGCGGCCAGTTTCTCCGTGGCCTGCGGGGCCAGGCCCAGTTCCCGGTACAACGCGGGGTAGTCGGCGGTCTCGGGCAGTCGGTCGCCGGGGTAGGCGGGCATCAAGGTGTTGAGCCGGGCCAGGGTGCTGCGGCCTGGCGTGCCCGGGCGGCTGTCGTCGGGCAGTTGCAGGGCCAGGCGCAGCCGCAAGAGCTCCTGGTTCCAATTGCCGCTCAGGTCCCAGCTCATCATGACGGCCCAGGCCAGGCTGTCCACCGGGGTCCAGTCTTGGAGGGGCAGGCCCAGGATGATCATCTCGGGCGGGCGGGCTTGCGCCGCGCGTCCGGCGTTCACACCCTGGCTGTAAGCCTTCAGCAGGGCCACCGACTGTCGGGAGGCCTCGTCGGTTTGCGATTGCAGCCAAGCCCAGCGGGCCTCGGCTGATCGACGCACGCCGAGCGCGCGCAGGAAGCGGTCGGTTTCGAGAGCATTCGGCCCGAAGGCCTCGGCCAACTCGCCCCGCCCGATGCGGCGCTGCGACTCCAGTTGCCAAGCACGGTCTTGACCGTGGACGAAACCCAGGCCGTAGGCCATGTCGGTCAGGCTGGCGGCAGTGACGGTGGGCACGCCATGCCCGTCACGGGCCAGGGTCACGGAGGCCGCCAGACCCGGCACGGTGCGCGCGCCCGACTCTTGGGGTTGCGCGCGCAGCAGGTACACGGCCATGGCCGCCAGGACGAGGCCGAGCAGGGCCAGCAAGAGCCAGCCCAGCCGGCGAATCCAAGTTTTGATCATGGGCGGCAGCCTAGGGCCAGGCGGCGGCGCCGCCCATGCGGATCGGCCCCAGCACGGGGCCGATCGGGGCTCAGGCGCGCACGAGCAGGCTTTGGGCCCAGGCGTCGGCTTCGGCGGCCGGGGTGCGCCCGCTGACCTTGATGCGGGCCAGCAACTCGGTCACCCGCTCGGCGATGCGGCTCACCTCGGCCATCACGGCCTGCTCTTCGCCCTCGCCGCGGTACTCGCGGGCGACGGAAATGATGCCGCCGGCGTTCACCAAGTAGTCGGGCAGGTAGGCAATGCCGCGATCGGCCAGCAGGTTGCCGTCGGACGGCAGGGCCAGCTGGTTGTTGGCCGCGCCGCAGACCAGCTTGGCCTGCAGCGTGGGGATGGTCGTGGCGTTGAGACTCGCGCCCAGGGCGCAAGGTGCGAGGACGTCCACCGGAGCGGCCAGGATCTGGTCCACCCCCACCACCGTGGCGCCGAACTGCGCTTGGGCCTTGGCCGTCTTGCCGGGGTCGATGTCGGCCACCGTCAGCTTGGCGCCGGCCTGGTGCAGGAACTCGGCCAAATGCCAACCCACAGCGCCCAGGCCTTGGATGGCCACCGTCAGGCCCTGCAGGTCGCTGCGGCCCAACACGGCCTTGGCGCCCGCCTGAACCGACACGAACACGCCCCAGGCCGTCTTGGGGCTGGGGTCGCCGCCAAAGGCGCCCTCGCGGGGGATGCCGCTGACGTACTTCGTGTGACGCTGCACCACGCGCATGTCGGCCGTGGTGGTGCCCACGTCCTCGGCGGTGATGTAGGCGCCTTGCAGGCTGTCCACGGCGCGGGCGAAGGCAGCGAACAGCTGCTCGCGGTTGAACTCGCCCTTGGGCTTGACGATCACCGCCTTGCCGCCGCCGAAGGGCAGGTTGGCCAGTGCGTTCTTGTAGCTCATGCCTTGCGACAGGCGCAGCGCGTCGTGGTGCGCGGCGAGGTCGTTCTCGTAGGCCCACACGCGGCAGCCGCCGAAGCCCGGGCCGCGGGCGGTGTTGTGGACGGCAATCAGGGTGCGCAGGCCGCTGGCCTCGTCGGCAGCGATGAGCACGCGTTCGTGCGGGGCTTGGTGGGGCAGGCCAAAGAAGGAGGGCATGGGTAACGCCTTGGTAGGTTGCGGGTGGCAGGGAACGAGCGGCGTGCCTGGCTTGTGGTCGGGCCGCCGCGGCGCGCATTGTCAGGGGCCTTGGAAGCCGCCCGCGCGCAAGGTCAGCACCAGGGTGTCCCGGTGGCCCACCGGCGCCCCGTCGGGCTGGATGGGCGTGGCTTCGTGGATCATCCGGGCGTCGTCCAGCAGCAGCAGGCTGCCGGGCTCGGTCAAGGTGAAGCGCAGGCCGTGCGGCCCCTGGGCCTCAAAGACCCGGGTTTCACCGCCTTTGATGTGCTGCCGACCGAGCAGCATCACGGCCACCAGGTCCACGCCGTCGCGGTGGGCCCCTTCCGGCGTGGGGCGGCCGATGCCGTCGGTGGTGTCGATGCGGAACGGGTGGGCCTCGAGGTACCAGGGCTGAGCGCCGCGCAACGCACTCGTCGCTTGCGCCAGGCGGCGCAAGAGGGCCGACCAAGCGGGCGCGGCGGCCATCGCCGGTTCGATGGGCTGGAACCAGCGCTCGATGCCGCCATGCAGGGCGTTGTAGTCCAAGCTCTGCCAATGCGCGCGGTGCGGCACCTGGGTCAGGTGCTGGCCGTCGATTTCCCAGCAGCTGTGGCGGCGGCGGCGGTAGCGACCGCCATCCTTCAGGTGCTGGTCGGGCGGCAGGGCGTCCCAGAAGGGGTGCAGGGCCAGCAGGCTGGCCAGCGGCTGCCCCATCCACGTGGCCGTGTCGTGAGGGGCCAGCACGGCATAGCCGGTCTGCCGCAGGCTGTCGTCAACGCGATCGGCCGGGGTGAAGGGCGGCTGGAACATCAGGCGCCGTGCTTGTCGGCTTCGCTGGTGAAAGCGTCGGCGTAGAACTGCTCTTCCGGCAAACCGGCCTCGAGCACGAAGTCTCGGCGGGCGCTTTCGACCACGATCGGGGCCCCGCAGGCGTAGACCTGGTGCCCGCGCAGGTCGGTGTGGTCCTCCAGCACCGCGCGGTGCACGAAGCCCGTCCGCCCGGTCCAGCCGTCGTCGGCTTGGGCATCGCTCACCACCGGCACGTAGCTCAGCCAGGGCAGGCGCTCGGCCGCGGCCAGGGCCCAGTCGTGCAGGTACAGGTCCTGCGGTCGGCGCCCGCCCCAGTACAGCCGGGCCGGACGGGTGTTGCCTTGGCGCTCCAACTGCTCGATCAGCGCCTTGATCGGCGCGAAGCCCGTGCCACTGGCCAGCAACACCATGGGCTGCTCGCCCTCGCGCAGGAAGAAGCTGCCGAAGGGGCCCTCGGCCCGGAGGATGTCGCGCTCCTTCAGGTTCGTGAACGCGTGATCGGTGAACTTGCCGCCCGGCATGTGGCGGATGTGCAGTTCGGCCTCGGCCGAATTGCCAGGCGCGTTGGCCATGCTGTAGCTGCGGCGCGAACCGTCGCGCAGGATGAACTCCAGGTACTGCCCAGCGTGGTATCGGAAGTTTTGCGTCGCCGGCAGTTGGAGCTTGAGCACCAGCACGTCGGGCGCGGGCTTGCTGAGGCTGCTGACGCGCACCGGCATCTTGACGACCGGATGGACGCCCTCGGCCGGCACGCTGCGGGCTTCGAGCGTGCAATCGGTTTGCGGGATGGCGCAGCAGGTCAACACGTAGCCCGCGGCCTCTTCCTCGGCGCTCAGGGCCTTGGCTTGGTGCGCGCCGTGGATGACGCGGCCTTCGAGCAGTTTGCTCTTGCAAGAGCCGCAGGCGCCGTCTTTGCAGCCATAGGGCAGGCCGATGCCTTGCTCGATCGCGGCGGCCAGCAAGGTGCCATCGCGTGCCACGGTGAAGCTGCGACCGGCCGGTTGAACGGTGATGGTGAGGGACATGGTGTCGAAGGGGAGAGGGCGGGGCTTCTAGACTGGCGCGCATTGTCCCAGGGAGATGGAATGCGCCTGTTGATCGTGGGGTGTGGCGACGTGGGGCAGCGGGTGCTGCGCCTGCTGCCGCGCGCGGTGTCGGTGGCGGTGCTGGCCCGCACGCCGGCCAAATTGCGCCATTTGGCGGTTCCCTTGATCCAAGGCGACCTCGACGACCCCCGCAGCCTGCGCCGACTGGCCGGTGGCTTTGACGCGGTGATGCACCTGGCGCCACCGCCCACCCAAGGCACGACCGACCCGCGCACCCGCGCCTTGGTGCAAGCCTTGTCCCGCTCGCACGCGCCCCGCCGCTTTGTGTACGTGTCGACGACCGGGGTGTACGGCGACTGGGCGGGCGCGCGCATCGACGAGACCGCGGCCCGTCGCGCCCAAACGCCCCGGGCGCAGCGGCGTGTGGACGCCGAAGACGTGCTGCGCGCCTGGGCGGTGCGCCAAGGCGTGGGATTGAGCCTGCTGCGCGCCCCCGGCATCTACGCCGCCGACCGAGAAGGGCACCCGCGGGAGCGACTGTTGGCCGGAAGGCCGGTGTTGCGGGCCGAGGACGACGTCTTCACCAACCACATCCACGCCGACGACCTGGCCCGCGCGTGCTGGCGGGCCTTGCTGGTGGCCAAGCCCCTGCGGGCCTTGAACGTCGTGGACGACAGCGAGCGCCGCATGGGCGATCACTTCGACCTCGCGGCCGACACCCTGGGCCTGCCTCGGCCGCCGCGGGTGTCGCGCGCGGAAGCGACCGCCTTGCTGAGCCCGATGCAGATGAGCTTCTTGAGCGAAAGCCGCCGCATCGGCAATGCGCGGGCCAAGCGGGAGTTGCGCTGGCAGCCGCGCTACCCGCTGCCGGAGTCGGGCTGGTAGCGCTTACTTGACCTTCAGCCAGTGCGTGAACTCGCCGCCGGCTTCGGATTGGGCCAGGAGGGTGTGCCCGGTTTGCTTGGCGAACGACTGGAAGTCGCGCATCGACCCCGGGTCTGTTGCCAGGATGCGCAGGACCTGACCGCTCTGCATGTCGGCCAAGGCCTTCTTGGTCTTCAGGATCGGCATCGGGCAGTTGAAGCCGCGAACGTCGATGTCTCGGTCGTGGGGGTGATCGCTCATCAAAGGTCCATCCAAAGCGGCTCGTGGCCGCGGGAGCGCACGAAGGTGGCCAGGGCTTGCCCCGTGCCTTGGGGCCAGCAGCGCACGGCCTGCGGGGCCAACAACTTGTACTCGGCCAACTCGGGGCTCAGCACGATCGGTCCCTGGGCGGGGACGTGGTAGGCCACGATCAGTTGGTTCATCTTCTGAAAATCCCACACGCCCAAGAGCGTTGGGGGCCCGGCCGGCTGCAGCGCAGTTTCCTCCGCCAGCTCGCGCAGGATGCCGGCTTCTGGCGTTTCACCGGCCTCCATGAAGCCGGTGATCAGGCCGAAGAAGCGGCCCGGCCACGCGGCGTTGCGCGCCAACAGCAGTTGGCCATCGCGGTCCACGCATTCCACGACCGCCGCGAGCACGGGCGTGGGGTTGTTCCAGTGCGTGAAACCGCAGGCCGGGCAGCGCAGGCGCTGCTTGTCGCCCCCGTCCTCGGCCTGAACGATCCAGGCCAGGGGCGTGGCGCACTCGGGGCAGAACTTCATGCCGGGAACACGCCCGTGGACAGGTAGCGGTCGCCGCGGTCGCACACGATGAACACGATGGTGGCGTCCTTCACGGTGCGAGCGATCGACAAGGCCACGCAGCAGGCCCCGGCCGCCGAGATGCCCGCAAACAAGCCTTCTTCGCGGGCCAAACGGCGGGCCATCTCTTCGGCGTCGGACTGGCTGACCAACACGATCTCGTCAACGCCACTGGGCTCGTAAATCTTGGGCAAGTAGGCCTCGGGCCATTTGCGGATGCCCGGGATGCGGCTGCCCTCGGACGGCTGCGCGCCGATCACGCGCACGCCTGGGTTTTGGCTCTTGAGGTAGCGCGAGACCCCGGTGATGGAGCCCGTCGTGCCCATCGCGCTGACGAAGTGCGTGACGCGCCCCGCCGTGTCTTGCCAAATCTCAGGCCCGGTCGTTTCGAAGTGGATGCGGGGGTTGTCGGCGTTCGCGAACTGGTCGAGGACGCGGCCTTTGCCCTCGCGGGCCATTTGCTCGGCCAGGTCGCGGGCGTACTCCATGCCACCGCTGCGGGGCGTCAGGATCAGCTCGGCTCCGAAGGCCTTCATGGTCTGTGCGCGCTCGATCGACAGGTCTTCCGGCATCACCAGCACCATGCGGTAGCCGCGGATCGCCGCGGCCATGGCCAGCGCGATGCCGGTGTTGCCACTGGTCGCTTCGATCAAGGTGTCGCCGGGGCGGATGTCGCCGCGCTCCTCGGCCCGGCGGATCATGCTGATGGCCGGGCGGTCTTTGACGGAGCCTGCCGGGTTGTTGCCCTCGAGCTTGCCCAGCAGCACGTTCCCCCGGGCGGCCAGCTCGGGGCCGAGGATTCGGGAGAGTTGCACCAAGGGCGTTTTGCCGATGACGTCTTCGAGGGTGGGGTAGCGCGGCGAGTCGTTCATGCGCACGATTGTGCCGCCGGCTTCGAAAGCCGCTCAGAGCTGTGGCAGAATCGCGGGCTCCGAGCAAGGCAGTGTTGCCTTGCGACGCAGCGACACACCGCTGCGAGCAACCTGCCCAGGTGGCGAAATCGGTAGACGCAGGAGACTCAAAATCTCCCGCCGCAAGGTGTGCCGGTTCGAGTCCGGCCCTGGGCACCAAGCCTCTACGGCTTCGGGCGCGCTGCATGACAGCCCGCCTACACTCGCGCCGCAATCCATTGGCGCGACGCATGCATCCACTTCCCCCCATCACCAAAGCGCTGATCCTGGCCTGTGTCGGGTTCTTTTGCTTGGACTTCTTGCTGCCTGAGGTGAAGTACTGGCTGGCCCTGTGGCCGGTCCAGGCGGCGGCGTTCATGCCCTGGCAGGTGCTGACCTACGCGCTCATGCACGGGGATTTCGGCCACCTGTTCTTCAACATGTTGGGCCTGTACATGTTTGGGGCGCAGGTGGAGCAGTACCTGGGCCCTCGGCGCTACCTGACCTTGGTGGTCGTGAGCGTGCTGACGGCGGCGCTGGTGCAGTTGTTGGTCACCTTCGCGGCCGGGTCGTTCGCACCCACCGTGGGCATTTCCGGCGGCGTCTTCGGGCTCTTGCTTGTCATGGGCCTGGTGTTTGGCGAGCAGATGGTCATCCCCTTGATCCCGCCCATCCCCATGAAGATGAAGGTGCTGGTGGTGATCTACGGCGCGATGGAGCTGCTGTTGGGCGTCACCGGTCGCACCGGCATCGCCCATTTCGCCCACCTGGGCGGCATGCTCGGGGCCTTTGCGCTGATGCAGCTGTGGCGCCGCCCCAAGAAGCGGCCCCCGCTGCGCCGGGTGCACTAAAGCGTCAGGCCGCGCAGGTAGTCGCGAAAGCCCGGGCCGAGGGCCGGGTGCGCGAGGGCCAACTCCACGTTGGCCTCCAGGAAGCCTTCTTTGCTGCCGCAGTCGTACCGCCGTCCCTCGTAGCGGTAGGCGAACACCTTCTCGCGTCGCAGCAAGCCGGCGATGCCGTCGGTGAGTTGGATCTCACCGCCCACGCCACGGGGTTGGCTGGCGATCTCGCGCAACACGCCGGGCGTCAGGATGTAGCGACCGGCCACGCCCAGGCGGCTGGGCGCGTCCTCGGGTGCGGGCTTCTCAACGATGCGGCTCACGTCCACCAATCGCTCGTTGACGTCGGTGCCGGCCACGATGCCGTAGCGACGGGTGTGGGCGGCCGGCACCTCTTGGACGGCCAAGATGCTGGCCTGCCACTCGGCGAACTGCTCGGCCATTTGCTGCAGCACGGGCTTGTCGCCCACCATGAGGTCGTCGGCCAGCAGCACCGCGAAGGGGTCGTTGCCGATGAGGCGCTGCGCGCACAGCACGGCGTGCCCCAGGCCCAGGGCCTGCGCCTGGCGCACGTAGATGCACTCCATGTCGTCCGGCTTCACCGAGCGAACGACCTCGAGCAGCTCCCGCTTGTTGGCCTGCTCGAGCGCCACTTCCAGCTCGAAGGTCATGTCGAAGTGGTCTTCGATCGGCCGCTTGTGCCGCCCCGTCACGAAGATCATTTCGCGCACGCCGGCCGCGTAGGCCTCTTCCACCGCGTACTGGATCAAGGGCTTGTCGACCACGGGCAGCATTTCTTTGGGCTGCGCCTTGGTGGCGGGCAGGAAGCGGGTGCCCAGCCCCGCCACCGGGAACACGGCCTTGGTGACGAGGGCGTTGGCGCTCATGGGCTCATCCCAGGCGCGCCGCCATGGCGCGCTGTTGCGTGAGTTGCTGTTCGAAATCGGCGACGCGTTGGCGCTCTTGCGCCACGACCGCCGCCGGTGCGCGGGCCACAAAGCTTTCGTTGCCCAATTTGGCGTGCGCCTTGGCGATCTCGCCTTCCAAGCGGGCGATCTCTTTGGCCACGCGCGCGCGCTCGACCTCCAGGTCGATTTGCACCTCCAGCGCCAGCTTGGCGCTGCCCAGCACCAGCACCGGCGCCATCTGCGTGGCGCCGGCAAAGGCGTCGGCGTCGAGCAGGCGGACCTCGCTGAGCTTGGCCAAGGCCTTGAGGACCGGGGCCGCCTCGGCGAGGAAGCCGTCGTCGCCCTGCACCAACAGGGGCACGCGCTCGGCCGGGCTGAGCTTCATCTCGCCGCGCAGGCTGCGGCACACGCCAACCGCCTCTTTCAGGCGGGCCACCCACGCGTCGGCCGCCGGGTCGATGCGCTCCGGCTGGGCCACGGGGTAGGGCGCTTGGGTCAGGTAGGCCACCGTCTTGCGGCCGGCCACCGGTGCCACCGTTTGCCACAGGGCCTCGGTGATGAAGGGCGTGATCGGGTGCAGCAAGCGCAGCACGGTTTCCAGCACGCGGATCAGCGTGCGGCGCGTGCCCCGGGCGGCGGCCAGGTCACCCGCGGCCTTGGCCTCCTGCAGTTGGACCTTGGCAATCTCCAGGTACCAGTCGCAGTACTCGTCCCAGACGAAGCTGTAGACGGCGTTGGCGGCCAGGTCCAGCCGGTAATCGGCGAACCCTTGGGCCACGGCGGCTTCCACGCGCTGCAGCTCGCTGGCGATCCACCGGTCGGCCTGGCTGAAGCGGTTGTGCCCAGGCGGGCAGCTGCCTTCGACCAAGCCGCAGTCTTCGCCCTCGGTGTTCATCAGCACAAAGCGCGTGGCGTTCCACAGCTTGTTGCAGAAGTTGCGGTAGCCCTCGCAGCGCTTGCTGTCGAAGTTGACGCTGCGGCCCAGCGTGGCCATGGCCGCGAAGGTGAAGCGCAGGGCGTCGGCGCCGTAGCCGGGGATGCCCTCGGGGAACTCCTTTTCGGTGGCGGTGCGGACCTTGGGCGCCGTCTCGGGCTTGCGCAGGCCTTGCGTGCGCTTGTCCAGCAGCGGGGCCAGGGCGATGCCGTCGATCAGGTCGACCGGGTCCAGCACGTTGCCTTCCGACTTGCTCATCTTTTTGCCCTGGGCGTCGAGCACCAGGCCGTGGATGTAGACGTGACGGAAGGGCACTTTGCCCGTGAAGTGTTTCGTCATCATGATCATCCGGGCGACCCAGAAGAAGATGATGTCGTAGCCGGTGACCAGCACCGAGCTGGGCAAGAACAGGTCTTGTTCGAGGGTCTTGGCCGGCCAGCCCAGGGTGGAGAAGGGCACCAGGGCCGAGCTGTACCAGGTGTCGAGCACGTCCTCGTCGCGGCGCAGGGTCTTGCCCGGGGCTTGCGCTTGGGCCTCGGCCTCGTTGCGGGCCACGTAGACCTGGCCGTCTTCGTCGTACCAGGCCGGGATTTGGTGGCCCCACCAGAGCTGGCGCGAGATGCACCAGTCCTGCAGGTTCTTCATCCACTGGTTGTAGGTGTTGACCCAGTTCTCGGGCACGAACTGGACCTCGCCCGAGGCCACGGCCTCGATGGCGCCGTCGGCGATGCTCTTGCCGCTCTTGCCGGGCTTGGTGGTGGCCACGAACCACTGGTCGGTCAGCATGGGCTCGATGACCTGGCCCGTGCGCGCGCAGCGGGGCACCATCAGCTTGTGCTTCTTGACCTCGACCAGCAGGCCTTGGGCTTCCAAGTCGGCCACGATCTGCTTGCGCGCCTTGAAGCGGTCCAGGCCGCGGTAGGCCGCAGGGATGTCGTCGGCCTCGGCGGCGCTGACCTTGGCGTCCAGGTCGAAAATGGTCAGCATGGGCAGGCCGTGGCGCACGCCCACCTGGTAGTCGTTGGTGTCGTGCGCCGGCGTGACCTTGACCACGCCGGTGCCGAAGGCCTTGTCCACGTAGGCGTCGGCGATCACCGGCACCAAGCGGCCGGTCAGCGGCAGCTTGACCTGCTTGCCGATCAAGTGGCTGTAGCGCTCGTCCTCGGGGTGCACCATCACCGCGGTGTCGCCCAGCATGGTTTCAGGACGCGTGGTGGCCACGACCAGCGACTCGGTGGAACCGTCCACGGGGTAGCGGATGTGCCAGAGGTGGCCGTCTTCCTCTTCGCTTTCGACTTCGAGGTCGGACACGGCGGACTTGAGAACCGGGTCCCAGCTCACGAGGCGCTTGCCGCGGTAGATCAGGCCTTCCTCGTACAGGCGCACGAAGGTTTCGGTCACGACGGTCGAGAGCTTCTCGTCCATCGTGAAGTACTCGTGGTCCCAGCTCACGCTGTCGCCCATGCGGCGCATCTGCTGCGTGATGGTGTTGCCGCTCTCTTGCTTCCAGTCCCACACGCGGGCGACGAAGTTCTTGCGACCCAGGTCGTGACGGCTGACGCCTTGCCCCTGCAACTGCCGCTCCACCACGATTTGCGTGGCGATGCCCGCGTGGTCGGTGCCCGGCACCCAAAGGGTGTTGTGCCCCCGCATGCGGTGGTAGCGGGTCAGCGTGTCCATGATGGTCTGGTTGAACGCGTGCCCCATGTGCAGGGTGCCCGTGACGTTGGGCGGCGGCAACTGGATGCAGAACGAGGGCTTGCTGGCGTCCAGCGTGGGGGCGTAGAGGCCTTCGCGCTCCCACAGCGGGCCCCAGTGGGCCTCCAAGGCGGCGGGTTCGAAGGATTTGGCGAGTTCGGTCATGGGCGCGGCGCGGAGAAAAAACGACGGCCCGAAGGGGCCGCTCGTCACGGGCGTGATTCTAGGGAGGGGGTCAGGCCCGGGGCGCCATCACCAAGCAGGTGGTGCTGGCGTGGGCGTACAGCGTGCCGTCGGGACCGACCAAGTCGGCCTCGGCCGTGGCCGTTTGACGGCCGCGGTGGCGCACCCGGCCGATGGCCCGCACGCGCAGGGGCTTCTCGGCCTTCAGCGCCTTGACCAGGTTGAATTTGACCTCCAAGGTTGTGTAGCCCTCGCCGGGCTGCATCGTCGTGTGCACGGCACAACCCAGGGCCGAGTCGAGCAGGGTGGCGAACCACCCGCCGTGCACCGTGCCCATGGGGTTGTAGTGGTGGTGCAGCGGCTCGCCCTGGAACACCGCGTGGCCAGGCCCCACCTCCACCAGCAGGTAGTCCATCGTGTGCGCCATGGGCGGGGCAGGGAGCTTGCCGGCCACCATGGCTTGCAGTGTTTCCAGGCCGCTCAGACCGGCCAACTGGTCCGGCGTGGCGATGCCACCCATCGTGGGTTGCGCGTTGGCACGTTGGCGCTGCCGAACGGCCTCCTCGTCGGCCAACCACTGGTGGAGGGGGTCGGCCAAGTTCTCGGTGCTGGGGGTGCTCATGTCAGGTCTCCAGGGTGAGGACCACCGGGGCGTGGTCGCTCGGCCGCTCGTTCTTGCGGGGCAATTTGTCGATGTCGCAGGCCCGCACCTGCGGCCGCAGGGCCTCGCTCACCAGGATGTGGTCGATGCGCAGGCCCTGGTTTTTGCGGAAGGCGAGGTTGCGGTAGTCCCACCAGCTCCAGCTCTTGGGGGCTTGTTCGAACAGGCGGAAGGCGTCGGTCAGGCCCAGGTCCAGCAGGGCGCGGAACTGGGCGCGCTCGGCCTCGGTGCAGTGGATTTGGCCCGCCCAGCCGATGGGGTCGTAGACGTCGCGGTCTTCGGGCGCGATGTTGAAGTCGCCCATCAGCACCAAGCGTGGGTGCTGCAGCAACTCGGCCTGCACGAAGCCGCGCAGCGCGTCCAGCCACGCCATCTTGTAGACGAACTTGTCGCTGTCGGGCGCCTGCCCGTTGGGAAAGTAGCCCCCGATGACGCGGATGCCTTCGACGGTGCCGGTGATGACGCGGGCCTGCTCGTCGGGGAAGCCGGGGAGGTTCATCACGACGTCGTCGTGCGCTGGTCGGCTGAGCAAGGCCACCCCGTTGTAGGTCTTTTGGCCGAAGAAGCTGACGGTGTAGCCCGCCGCCTCGATCTCCGACAGGGGGAACTTGTCGTCGGTCAGCTTGGTCTCTTGCAGCACCAAGGCGTCGACGGGATTCGCCTGCAGCCAATCGAGGACTTGGGGGAGGCGCACGGCCAGGGAGTTGACGTTCCAGGTGGCGAGTTTCACAGGGAAAAACTGGGGGGCCAGGGGTGGGAAAACAGCGGCCGATCGTACCGAGCCACGGCTATCCTGCGCCCATGACGCACACCCCCGCCTCCCACCTGGCCGTCGCGGCCCTCGCCCTGGCCTTGGCCGGTTGCAGCAGCACGGGCCAGCAAGTCGGTCAAGCCGCCACCACGCCATTGCGCGACTTGAACCTCGTCAACGCGCCCATCCCGGAGTTGCTTCAAGCCACGCAAAAGGCCCCGTACGCAATGCCTGGCGACCGCAGTTGCCCGGCCCTGGCCGCGGCCGTGGCCGAATTGGACGCCGTGCTGGGCCCCGACCTCGACGCGCCCAAGGGCGACAAGCCCAGCCTGGGCGACCGGGGGCAGGCCGAAGCCGGCAAGGCGCTGCAGCGCGCGGCCGAGGGCGCCGTGCCGTTCCGTGGCTGGATTCGCAAGCTGAGCGGGGCCGAGCGCTACAGCCGCCAGGTGGAAGCCGCGATCCAAGCGGGCGAGGCCCGCCGTGCCTACCTGCGCGGCATCGCCACCGGGCAGTCGTGCTGAGCTTTCCGCTGCAGGCCCACCTGCCGAGCGCCAGCCGGCTGGTGCTCGGTTGCATGGGGTTCGGCGGCGCCTGGAATGGCGATGCGCTGGTGGAGGGCGACGTCGCGCGCGCCGAGGCGGCGTTGGACGCGGCCCTGGGCGCTGGCATCGCGGTGCTGGACCACGCCGACATCTACACCTTGGGCAAGGCCGAGCAGGCCTTCGGCGCGCTGTTCCAACGCCGACCTTCCTTGCGCGAGCAGGTGCTGCTGCAAAGCAAGTGCGGCATCCGCTTTGCCGACGCCGCCGGGCCCAAGCGCTACGAACTCTCGGCCGCGCACATCGAGCGCAGCGTCGAGGCCAGCTTGCAGCGCCTGCACACCGATCGCCTGGACCTGCTGCTGCTGCACCGCCCGGATCCCTTGATGCAGCCGGCCGAGGTGGCCGAGGCTTTTGCGCGCCTGCACCGCGCGGGCAAGGTGCGCTTTTTCGGCACGTCCAACATGCACGCCGCCCAGCTGCAGTGGCTGGGCCGGCACCTCAGCCTGCCGCTGGTGGTGAACCAACTGGAAATGAGCTTGGCCCAGCACGATTGGCTGGAGGCGGGCACCACCTTCAACGACCCGCAGGCCATGGCATCGCCCCGGGCGGCGGCCTGGCCGGGCACCCTGGAGCATTGCCTGGCCCATGGCGTGCAACTGCAGGCCTGGGGGGCCTTGGCGCAGGGCCGCTTGAGCGGCCGCCTGCCGGCCGATGCCTCGCCGGCGCAAGCAAAAACGGCGGCATTGGTTGGCCGCATCGCTCAGCGCCAAGGGCTGGCGCCCGAGGCCGTGTTGTTGGCCTGGCTGATGCGCCATCCGGCCCAGATTCAACCGGTCATCGGCACGGCCGACCCTGCCCGCATCCGCGCCTGCGCCCAGGCCACGGCCTGGGAGATGGGGCGCGAGGACTGGTACGCCCTGTACGAAGCGGCCCGCGGCCGCGAACTGCCCTGAGTCCCTGAAGGAGCCCCGATGTCCTCCGGCAAGATCCTCGTCGCCCAAGGGGGCGGCCCCACCGCCGTCATCAACCAAAGCCTGGCCGGCGTGGTGCTCGAAGCCCGTCGCCACCATGGCATCCAGCGCGTCTACGGCGCGCGGCACGGGGTGCGCGGCATCGTCAACGAAGACTTTGTCGACCTGACGCAAGAGACCAGCCACAACATCGAGTTGGTGGCGGGCACGCCCGCGGCCGCGCTGGGCAGCACCCGCGACAAGCCCGACCTGGCCTACTGCCGCGAGATGTTCAAGGTGCTGCGCGCCCACCAGATCGAGCACTTCTTCAACATCGGCGGCAACGACTCGTCGGACACCGTGCGCATCGTGGCCGAAGAGGCCCGCGCCGCCGGCTACCCGCTGCGCTGCATCCACATCCCCAAAACCATCGACAACGACCTGGTGCTGAACGACCACACGCCGGGCTTTCCCAGCGCGGCTCGCTTCGTGGCCCAGGCCTTTGCCGGTGCCAACCTCGACAACGCCGCCTTGCCGGGGGTGTACGTGGGCGTGGTGATGGGCCGGCACGCTGGCTTTCTGACCGCCGCCAGTGCCCTGGGCAAGAAGTTCCCCGACGACGGCCCACACCTGATCTACCTGCCCGAGCGGGTGTTCGACATCGACCGCTTCCTGCTGGACGTCAAGGCCACCATGGAGCTTCATGGCCGCTGTGTGGTCGCGGTGAGCGAGGGCATCCACGACGCCAGCGGCACCCCCATGCTCGTAAATCTGGCCAAAGACTTGGAGCGCGACGCCCACGGCAACGTGCAGCTCAGCGGCACCGGCGCGCTGGCCGACCTGCTGTGCGAAGAGATCAAGGCCAAACTCAAGATCAAGCGCGTGCGCGGCGACACCTTCGGCTATCTGCAGCGCAGCTTCGTGGGCTGCGTCAGCGACGTCGACCAGCGCGAGGCCCGCGAGGTGGGCGAGAAGGCGGTGCAGTTCGCCATGTGGGGCGACCGCGACGGCTCCGTGGCCATCAAGCGCACGGGCTTCTACTCGGCCGACTACGAGCTCCTTCCCCTGGAGGCCGTCGCCGGCAAGACGCGCACCATGGAAGACGAGTTCATCAGCGCCAGCGGCACCGACGTGACCGACGCCTTCCGGCTGTACCTGCGGCCCTTGCTGGGCTCGGGCATGCCGGATGCCTTCCGCCTGCGACCGAACGCGGTCCCCAAGGTGTTGAACCGATGAATGAGTTACCCCACTTGCCCCACCAAGAGAGAGCTCGCACCAAGTGCTTTCTTGCGACTGCGTGTGGTTGGGCTGGCCTGGCGTTGTTTTGTAACGTCTCAGCCTTGGCCAGCGATTCGGTCGAGTTGCGGCGGATCCATGCTGCCGATCAAGCCGATCGGGTCGTTCAAGCGGACAACGCCCCCACAGTCGATTGGGCGACAGTCGCCAAGCGAGATCAAGCGAGGGCTCGGCAGGTTCTACTACTCCGCGATGCGGGCAAGCTTCAGACCGAACTCGACTATGCGAGAGCCGCAACGGTCATGCTTCACGGGCCAACGTCAGCTTCAATCGTTCAAGCCTATGGCTTGGTGGAAGCGGGGCTTCGTCACTTCCCCAACAGCCGAGCTCTGCTGCGGTTGAGGGCCACGGCCTGGGATCGTCTGCGCATGGCGCACGGACGTTCGCAGTGGTTTGGCACCCAGCTGACACGAGTTGGACAGGGGGCCATACAGCTATACGACATGGACCGTACTGCGATGACAGAGGATGTGCGCGTTGCGCTTGGCGGGCAATCGGATGGCGAGATTGCTGCTGCGATTGCAGAGGCCGAGCGCGTGTCGCCGCGTCCGCGGCCGACGTACGTACCGGATGGAATGCCTGCGCCGAAGATGGTGCGTTTGCCCCTACAGGGCGAGACCTTGCTCTCCCTGATGGTGGCCGCTAAGCCTGCAGCTCAGTTCTACGTTCAAGCCGTGAAGGTGGGGCTTCCTCTTCCGCGTGAAGAGAACACCAAGCCCAGCAAGCGGTACATCTACATGCCACTGCCGGTGCTTCAACTAGAGCAAACGGCAAAGTCGGGCCGCTGGATGACGGAGTCAGAGGGGTTGGTGGACGAACCCTTTGCTACTGTTGCCGATGTGACAACCGAAGCTGTGGACGGCCGCACCTGGCGTAGCACCGTGCGCGTGGACGACAAGGTCTTGGCTGCGCCGGTCTTGAAGGTCGATCCGCGCATCACGATGGTCTGGACTATCCGCACGAATGAACAAGGCGGGGCTGAACTCCTGTCCGTCCAAGACGGGCAGAGTGGCAAGACGCTGTACGCCACGCCTGGTGGGCGGTGAAATGTGCGGGAGTCGGGAGCCGTAGCAAGCCAGTGAAAATGTCCTCAAGGTGTCATTGAGGCGGTCGATATCAGCTCGTCAAGCGCCGAAAAGGTCCCCCATGTCCGCCCTCACCACCGTCAGCCCCAGCACGGTCAACAACGCCTCCTCGGCGCCCGCGGGCACCGTGCAGGGGGCGGCGGCCTTGATGGTCTTGCGCAAGTCCATGGACCTGCAGGCCGCCGGGGCCATGCAGTTGATCCAGTCCCTGCCGCAAGCCCCCGCGCTCGCCACCTCGGGCCAACTCGGCACGCAGTTGAACGTGTACGCCTGAGCCTGGCGGCTCAGCAGGGGATGGCCTCGGGGTGGGCGGCAAATGCCGCGGCCACGCTGTGGTCGACCACCTCGTACAGCGGTCGGATGGAGCTGCGCAGGTGGGCCATGAACTGGCTGGCGCGCAGCAAAGACGGCGCCCGCAGGCCGCGGTGGTCGATCGCGTCGCCCACGGTTTCGATGGCAAAGCCGATGCGCGAAAAGTGACGGGCCAAGCGCGGCTCGGTCAGCACGAACACGTACTCGCGGCCCAGGCGCTGGGCGATGGAAGCCACGCCCAGGTAGAGGCCCACTGGGATGTAGGGGAATCGCGACTGCGGGCCGCGGCTGGCGAAGTCGTCGTCGGACAAGGCCACGGCGCTGTCTTGCTCGCCCTTGCGCTGCCGGTAGTTGCGCATCACGGCCAGGCGGGACACCTCGGCTTGTTGCTCCGGGGGCAGGCGCGCGGGGTCCACCAGGTGCCGGTGCAGGGCGTTGCCGCAGTGCTTCTCGAAGGGCAAGGGGTCGGAATCGCGGCCCGGGCGGCGCAAGATCAGGCGGGTGCAGCCCACGGGCTCGTGGGTTTCGCGGCGCCGCAGCAGGCAGTGGATCGACTGGAAGTCGAACACGTCTTGCTCCAGGCAGTCGTCGCGCAGGGGCTCCCAGCCCAGGTCGCGGCAGTAGACCTCGTGCCGGATGCGGAAGACTTCGCGGCGGGTCGCGTCGTCGAGGGCCGGCACCAGGTCGAAGTACTGGCTGAAGCCGGCCCCCAGGTCGGCGGGGGCGTCGGACATGGCGCGCTCCTGGTGACGGGGTGCCGCAGTGTGCACCGCCACACTGCCGCGCGGCTACCGGGGGAAGACGAGTGGTGGCCGGCGCGGGTTCAGCCGGTGTGCCAGGTGCGGATGCGGTAGCGCAGGCCGTTTCGGCTGGTCGTCCAGTCCGTGGGTCCCTCGGTGTGCCAGCTGGCGGGCAGGTCGGGAAAGAAGGTGTCGGCCTCGGGGTAGGCGGCGTCGACCTCCGTCAACAACAAAGCGTGCGCGCGGGGCAGGGCCATGGCCCAGAGCTGGGCGCCGCCGATCACCCACAGCACGGGCTCTTGGGTGCAGGCCGCCAGCGCCTCGTCGAGGCTGCGAACGGTCTCGGCCCCGGGCACCGCCTCGCCGCGCGTCATCACGAGGTTGCGGCGGCCGGGCAGGGGGCGGAAGCGCTCGGGCAGGCTGTCCCAGGTCTTGCGGCCCATCAGCACCGGCTGGCCCAGGGTGCTCGCCTTGAAGTGGGCCAGGTCCTCGGGCAGGTGCCACAGAAGCGCGTTGCCCGCGCCCACCTCGCGCTGTCGTCCCATGGCGGCAATGAGGCGCAGTTCGGTCATGCCGCGCTCACACCGCCACCGGCGCCTTGATCAAGGGGTGGTGCTGGTAGTCCACCAACTCGAAGTCGTCGAGCTCGTAGTCGAACAGGCTGGCGGGGCGGCGCTTGATGCGCAGCGTGGGGAAGGGGTAGGGCGTGCGGGCCAGCTGGGTCTCGACCTGCTCGGTGTGGTTGCTGTAGAGGTGGCAGTCGCCGCCGGTCCAGATGAAGTCGCCCACCGCCAGGTCGCACTGCTGGGCCAGCATGTGGGTCAGCAGCGCGTAGCTGGCGATGTTGAAGGGCACGCCCAAGAAGATGTCGGCACTGCGCTGGTAAAGCTGGCAGCTGAGCTTGCCGTCGGCCACGTAGAACTGGAACAGCGCGTGGCAGGGCATCAGGGCCATCTGCGGCAACTCGGCGACGTTCCAGGCGCTGACGATCAGACGGCGGCTGTCGGGGTTGGTCTTGATCTGGTGGATCAGGTCGCTGATCTGGTCGATGTGGCCGCCGCCCGGCGTGGGCCAGCTGCGCCACTGCACGCCGTACACGGGGCCCAACTCGCCGTCTTCGCGTGCCCACTCGTCCCAGATGGTGCAGCCGCGCTCTTGCAGCCACTTGACGTTGCTGTCGCCGCGCAAGAACCACAGCAGTTCCAGCACGATGCTCTTCCAGTGCACCTTCTTGGTGGTGACCAGCGGAAAGCCCTCGTCCAGCGGGAAGCGCATTTGGTAGCCGAACACCGAGCGGGTGCCGGTGCCGGTGCGGTCGCCCTTGTGCACGCCAGTGGTGTGCACGTGGCGCATGAAGTCTTCGAAGGTGCTGCGAGTGGGGCGAGTCATGGGCGTCAAGGGCGAAAGCAGGCCGGAAGTGTAGGGACCAGGGCGTGCAGCGCGCCTTGGTCGAGTGGCATCCTGCTCGGGTTTCCCTGGGTGCCCGTGCTTTCGACTACATGCGTAAATGGTCATCTGTTTACGGTTGTAGTCGAAACATGATCAGCGACGCGGAAGCCCAGGTGATGGAGATCCTTTGGCGCGAGCAGCCCCTGTCGGCCGACGAGGTGGCGGCGCGCCTGGCTGGCTTGCCCGACGCCCCCGATTGGCAGCTCAGCACCATCAAAACCTTGCTGGGCCGCCTGATGGCCAAACAGGCCGTGGCGGCCGACAAAGACGGCCGGCGCTTTTTGTACCGGCCGGTGTTGCAGCGCGCCGACTGGGTGGCGCAGCAATCGGGCAGCCTGCTGGACCGCCTGTTTGGCGGGCAGTTGGCGCCGCTGGTGGCGCAGTTTTCGAGCCAGCGCAAGCTGACCGCCGAAGACCGCGCCGCCCTGGCCAAGATCTTGAAGGAGCAGGGCGATGACTGAGCCGCTGACTTGGTTTTGGGGTCTCACCGCTCTGACGAGCGGGGGCGTGACCGCCGTGGCCTTGCTGCGCCCGGCATTGGGCCGGTGGGCCGGCGCCGAAGCCCGCTACGCCCTGTGGTTCCTGGTGCCCGTGCTGCTGCTGGCCGTCGGCTTGGCCCGCGCGCTGCCGCAGGCCCCCGTGGTGTGGCAGGTGGAGCTGCCCGAGGCGGCGTGGTCGGCCCCGCTGGGCTTGCCCACCGCGGCGCAGCGCGGCAGCCCGAAAGCGGAGGGCCCCCAATCGCCCCGCGTTCAGGCCCTGCTGCTCGGAACCTGGGCCGTGGGGGCCATGACCCTGTGCTTGGTCCTGACGGTGCAACACCGCCGCTTCGTGCAGCGCCCCTTGCCGGCCGGCGCCAGCGCTGCACTGCAAGGCGCCTGGCGGCCGCGCGTACGCCTGCCCGCCGATTTCCGCGCCCGATTTGCGCCAGCCGAACGGCGCCTGGTGCTGCTGCACGAGCGCGTGCACGCCGAGCGGGGCGATACCCGCTGGACCGTCTTGGCGCTGGGGCTGCTGGTGCTGCAGTGGTTCAACCCGTTGGCCTGGTGGGCGATGCGCCGCTGGCGTCAGGACATGGAACTGGCCGCCGACGCCGTGGTGCTGCGCCGCCGCCCACAGGCCCTGCCGACCTACCGCGCCGCCTTGTTGCGCGCCCAGAACCTGGGGCCCGCGCCGCTGAGCGTGTCGCCCTGTGCCACCCACCCTTTGATTGAGAGGATCGCCATGCTGCCCGCCCACCTTCACCGCCCGCGCCGCCCAGGCTGGGTCGCCTTGCTGCTGGCCTCTGTGGCTGGTGTGGCCCTGGCCGTGCAACCCCAGCCGGCCCCGCCCGTGCCCCCCCTGCCGATGGCGGAAGCCGCCAAGGTCGCGCCCGTGGCACCGAGCCCTGCCGCCGTTCCCGCGGTGCATGCCGTGCCTGCTGCGCCGCCGGCCGTGGTCCATGCCGCGCCACCTGCAGCACCTGAAGTACCTATGGCTGAAAAACACAGCGCAGCACCCGAAGCCGTCGGGTACAGCAAGCTGCGCATGGACGTGGCGGTGACGGTCAACGGTCAGCGCCTACCGCCGATGCTGCTGTTGCAGACCTTCAACGAGGTGCGTCCTTACCCCTTCACGGCCGAGGATGGCGCGGGCGTTCGCCTGCTGGCCAGCGGACGGCCCTACACCGGCGATGCCGTGAAGGGCCAAGACCTGATCCTGCTGGAGTTCGTGATGTTGGACGCGAAGACCGGTGCGCTCTTGGCCAAGCCGCGCATCGTGACGAAGGACGGCACGATGGCCATGATCGAACGGGGCGAGGAGGGCGGCGAGATGCTGCGCATCGAGGTGCTGCCCCGCTTCGTGCAGACCCGCCTGCACGACACCACCGGCGCCCTGGCCGAGTTGAAGCGCGAGATCGAGGCCGGGCAAGCGCCCGCGCTGCACTTCAAGCCCTGAGCCTCACACCGTGAACTGCAGCGCCGCCAGCTGCGCGTAAGCCCCGCCTCGGGCCACCAGCTCGGCGTGCGTGCCGACCTCCACCACGCGGCCGTGTTCCAGCACGACGATGCGGTCGGCGTGCTGGACGGTGGCCAGGCGGTGGGCGATCACCAAGGTGCTGCGGCCGCGCATCGCGGCGTCCAAGGCCTGTTGCACCAGGCGCTCGCTTTCGGCGTCCAGCGCGCTGGTGGCCTCGTCGAGCAGCAGCAGCGGCGGGTTCTTCAGCATGGCGCGGGCGATGGCAATGCGCTGGCGCTGGCCGCCGGAGAGGCGCACGCCGCGCTCGCCCAAGAAGGTGGCGTAGCCCTCGGGCAGCGCGGTGATGAAGTCGTGCGCGTGCGCCGCCTTGGCCGCGGCGATGACCTCGGCCTCGCTGGCGTCGGGGCGGCCGTAGCGGATGTTTTCCAGGGCGTTGGTGCTGAACAGCGTGCTCTCCTGCGGCACGAAGCCGATGCGGCCGCGCAGCGCGTTCAGGCTCAGTTCGCCGATGGGCAGGCCGTCGAGCTCGATCCGGCCCGACTCCGCCTCGTAGAAGCGCTGCAGCAGCTGGAAGACCGTGGTCTTGCCTGCGCCACTGCTGCCCACCAGGGCCACGGTTTCGCCCGGGGCCAGGTCGAGGTCGAAGTCGGCCAGGGCCAAGGTGTTGGGGCGCGAGGGGTAGCGGAAGTTCAGCCCGCGCACCGTCAAGGTGGCGCCCGAGCCCGCCGGCGGCAAGGCGCGTGGCGTGGCGGTCTCGGTCACGGGGGAGCGGCTTTCCAACAGCTCCACCAAGCGCTCGGTGGCGCCGGCGGCGCGCAGCAGGTCGCCCCAGACCTCGGCCAGCACGGCCACGCTGCCCAGCAGCAGCACCACGTACACCACGGTTTGTGCGAGGTGCCCTGCGCTGATGCGACCCGCCAGCACCGCCTGCGTGCCTTGGTACAGGCCCCAGAGCATGGCGGCGAAGTTGGCCACGATGACGAAGGCGATGAGCAGCGCGCGCACCTTGGCGCGGCGTTTGGCGGTGTCGAAGGCCGCTTCGCTGGCCTCGGTGAAGCGTCGGGCTTCGCGCGCCTCCTGCGTGTAGCTTTGCACCACGGGGATGGCATTGAGCACCTCGCCGGCGATGGCCGAGGCGTCGGCCACCTTGTCTTGGCTGTCGCGGCTCAGTTTGCGCACGCGGCGGCTCCAAATCAGCGTGGGCGCCAGCACCAGGGCCAGCACGCCCAGCACCTGGCCCATCACCACCGGGTTGGTGGCGATCAACATCACCAGCGCGCCCACGGCCATCAGCGCGTTGCGCAGGCCCATGCTCAAGCTGGAGCCCACCACCGTTTGCACCAGGGTGGTGTCGGTGGTCAATCGGCTCAGCACCTCGCCCGTGCGGGTGGTCTCGAAGAAGCCGGGGCTGTGCCCGATGACGCGGGCGTACACGGCGCTGCGCACGTCGGCCGTGATGCGCTCGCCCAGCCAGGTCACCATGTAGTAGCGGCTGGCGCTCAGCAAGCCCATGGCCACGCCCACGCCCATCAGCAGCGCGAAGTGGTGGCGCAGGCCCATCAGCTGCTCGCTGCGGTCCTTGGGCACGAGGCCGGCATCGATGAGCCGGCCCAACACCGCGGGGAACAGCAAGGTGGTGATGGCGGCCAGCACCAGGAACACGCCCGCCACGGCGATGCGGCCGCGGTAGGGCCGCAGGAAGGGCAAGAGCCCCCGCAATGCGCGCGGGCTTTGGGCTTTGGGACGGTCGGACGACACGGATGCTGCGGAGGTGGCCATGGGGGCGCATGTTGCCGCACCCCCAAGCCGTGGGGGGAGGGCGGGCTAGCGGCATTGACCCTGGCCGGGCCCGCAAGCTACACAGCCGCACCCTAATCAGCGGAGGACGGACATGCGAAAGACATTGACATCGGTCTGGTGGGCTTGGTGCGGTGCGGTCGCCTTGGTCGGCAGCGCGGGCGTGGCCCAGGCCATCGACCTGGAGGCCAACCGCCACGGCACTCCCTCGTTGCGCTGGGAGCGCATCGACAGCCCGGCACCGGTGCGCGGGCTCGACGGCCAGGTGCACGCCGCCACCTGCTCCGGCTTCCCGGGCACCGACCCCCGCTTCAGCTTCTGGGCGCGCAAGGGCCAGTCGCGCAACCTCGCCATCTACTTCGAGGGCGGCGGTGCGTGCTGGGACAACAACACCTGCAGCGCGCCCTTGGTGGGCTTGCCGCCCGAGGTGCCCCAATTCTTCGTGCCCCAGGTGCCGCCCGGCACCGACCCGGCCACGATGGACGGCCTGTTCAAGACCGACAACCCGGCCAACCCGGTGCGCGACTGGGACATGGTCTACATCCCGTACTGCACGGGCGACATCCACATCGGTTCGGCCACCAAGACCTACACCAGCGTGGGCAATCCGGCCCTGGGCCTGCCCGCCGGCGTGCCGGTGACGATCCAGCACCGCGGTTTTGACAACTTCATGGTCGTGCTGGAGTGGGCGCGCAAGAACTTCCGCGGCGCCAACAAGGTGCTGGTTGCCGGCTCCAGCGCCGGCGGCTACGGCGCCACCGCCAACTCGCCCTGGGTGGCCCGCGCGTTCCCCAGCGCCGAGCTGTACGTGGTGGCCGACGCCAGCCAGGGCGTGACCAACGCCGGCTTTGACAACGGCAACCCCGGCCGCAACAGCTGGAACCCGCAGCTCGACCGCCGCACCTTCGGCAACAACAGCCCGGCCCTGCCAGGCCCCGAGCTGATGCGCCGCGCCGCGCAGGCCGACCGCGACGGCCGCTACGCCCAGTTCACGACCAGCTTCGATGGCGTGCAAATCGGCTTCTACGCCGTGATGGCCCAGCAGTTCGGGGCGGGCAGCTGTCCCAACCCGGTGGTGGAGTGGCACAACAAGATGAGCGCCCAACTCCAATCGGACGCGAGCAGCCTGCGCAACTTCCGCCACTTCGTGGCCGCTGGCCAGTTCCACACCGTGCTGCGCTCGCCCGCGGTCTACACGGAAAGCTCGGCCGGGCCGACCGTGGCCACCTGGCTGGGCGACATGCTGGCCAACCGCCGCGGTTGGGAAAACGGCAACGGCCAGGGCCACCGCGGCGGCAGCCACTGGCGCAACGAAGCCTGCCCCGGCTGCCTGGTGCAGGTGCCTTGCCAGTGAACTGAGAGGCGGCGCTAGTCCTTGACGAAGCGCAGCACCTGACCGCCCTGGCGCAGCACCAGCGCCGGGGCGGGTCCTTCCGCCCCCTCGAACTCGACTTCCAGGGGAGTGACCCGCGCGAAGAAGAGCCGGGGCGACTTGGCGAACAGCGCGAACTCCCCCTGGCCGGTGGCCTGGGCGAACAGCTCGCCGCCCTGGGCGCGGACCGTGAGCTTGAAGCGCGGGTTCAGCGCGTACACGCCGGCCAGCGGGGCCAGGGCCTGCGCCGGCACCGCCAACGCCGCCTGCTGCTGCGCGGCGACTTGGGCTTGCTTCTCGGCGGCCACGTCGCGCAGCGGCTGGCTGGGATTAAGCAGGTGACGGGCCAGGTCGTTGACCATGACCATGGCATTGGCCAGCACCAGCGCGCCACGGCGCTCGCCCAAGTTCAGCCACAGCGACGAGGAGAAGCCATAGGTGCCGCCGTCGTGCGTGGCCAGCTTCAGCTCGGGCGCCAGCATCCAGCCCAAGCCCATGCGCGCGTTGGGCGCGGGGCCCAAGTCGCTGTGCACCTGCAAGGCGAGGTCGAAGGCGCCGCGCAGCGGGTGCTCAAAGCCCCCCAGGGCCGCTTGCCCGTAGCGCGCCAATTCCGCCGCGGTGGCGCGCACGGCGCCGGCACCGCCCAGCGCCAAAAAGTGCCAAGCCGGCACCGGCTGTCCAGCGGGGTTGTGGCCTTGGGCGCTGTCTTTGCCAGCGGCCCCGGGCGCGGCCCACTCCATGCCCGTCAGGCCCAGCGGCTGGGCCAGGCGTTGCCGGAACAACTCGGGCAGGCTGAGCCTGGCTTGGCGTGCGATCACCCAGGCCAGCAGGCCGGAGCCGAAGTTGCTGTAGTCCCAATGCGCATCGCGGGGGCGGGTGGCCTTGAACTGGCGCACGCCCGCCAGCAGCGCGGCGTCGTCGTAGGCGGCGTAGGGGTCGGCCGGGTTGGGCACGGCCGTGGGTTCGAGATTGCCGGGCAGGCGCGGCAGGCCGCTGCGGTGGGTCGCTAAGTCCACGAGGCGAATGGGCGCGTCGGCGCTGTCGCGCAGGCGCGTGCCCTCGGGCAGCAAGGACTCGACCGGCTGGTCGAGCGTCAGCTCGCGGCGCAGCACGGCATCGGCCAACAGCACGCCCACCATCGTTTTGGTGATGGAGCCGATCTCGAATCGGTGGCGGGCGGGGTCGATGGCGTCGCCGCCCTGGCGGCTGGGGCCGGCCGCGGCCAGGTCGACCGTGCTGCCGTCGAAGCGCGCCACGGCCAGGCCCACGCCTTCGTGGCGCAGGCGCTCGGCCAACAGGCGGCGGACGGCATCGTTGTTTGGCGCGGCGGCCACCGCGGGGCGGGGCAAGCAGGGGAGCAAAGCAGCGGCTTGCAAGAGCCGGCGGCGGGGCAGGGTGCTCATGGGGTCTCCGGATCGGGGGGCGTCAGTGGCGGACGGGCTTTGGGCGGGCCGAGCTTGATGCCGCGCTTGGCCAGGGCCTCGCGCAGCAGCACCTCGGCCTGCGCGTTGGCGCTGCGCAGCTCTTGCGCGGCCAATCGCTCGACCTCGGCCCACAGCGCGGGGTCCACGCGCAGGGCAAAGGCCTTTTTGTCGGGGCTGGCCATGCTTGGCGGTCAGTGGGGTTCGCCGGGTCGGCGAGGACGTCTCGGTGCCTGATGAGCCCCCAGGGCCGCTGCCGGATCTGCAGGTGGCTTGGGAAAGGCACGCATGAGCGCCATGAGCCAAAGGGCCGTGGCAATCAGGAACAACGCCACCAGGGACAAGGAGATCAGGTCGCTCACCTTCTGCCCCTGGCGTGCATGCCAAAGGTCGAGCGCGACCATGCCCGCCAACAAGGCCAACACCAACAAGCCCATGGCATCCAGATAAGGGCCCATCCGCCTCAAGCTTTCCGCACGGCGCTCGCCAGAAAACCAGTAGTCGGCATTTGGCATGTTGATGCCGCCGCTTTCCATGCGGCGCAACCAAGGCAACAGCCCTGGCCCTGCGATCCACGGCGACACGGCCATCACCACCGTCAGGATGGGCAGTTCGGTGGGCTTGAATGCCACATCGGCCAAATCCTTCCACGCCGTCCAGGCCGCGGCCATCAGGCCCATGCCCGCCACCCAAGCCACCAGAAACAAGAACCGCACCATGGCCGGCCTCAGGTGTACAGCGTGCCCGTGTTCACCACCGGCTGCGTCTCGCGGTCGGAGCACAGCACCACCAAGAGGTTGCTCACCATGGCGGCCTTGCGCTCGTCGTCCAGCGAGACGATCTCGCGCTCGCTCAGGCCCTTCAGCGCGGCTTCCACCATGCTCACCGCGCCGTGGACGATCTTGCTGCGGGCGCTGATGATGGCCTCGGCCTGCTGGCGGCGCAGCATCACTTGGGCGATTTCCGGCGCGTAGGCCAGGTGGCTGATCTTGGCGTCGAGCACGTCCACGCCGGCGTCGCCAAAGCGGGCTTGCAATTCTTGCTTCAGGGCCTCGGCCACGGCCTCTTGGCCGCCACGCAAGGTGATGGCGCCGGCATCGATGTCCTCGCCCTCGTCGTAGGCGTAGCAGGTGGCCAAGTGGCGAATGGCGGCTTCGGCCTGCACGCGCACGTAGGCCTCGTAGTCGTCCACCTGGAACATGGCCTGCGCCGAATCGCGCACGCGCCACACCACCACCGCACTGATTTCGATGGGGTTGCCGCGCTGGTCGTTCACCTTCAGCACCGGGGCGTTCAGGTTGCGGTCGCGCAGCGAGATCTTCTTCTTGATGGCCAGCGGGTTGGCCCAGCGCAGGCCGGCATTGCGGTCGCTGCCGGTGTAGGCGCCGAACAGGGTGAGCACGGCCGCCTGATTGGGGTGCAGCATGTACAGGCCAGCCAGGGCAATGATCCCCAGGATCAGCGCCGGGATGGCCACCAGCGGGGCGCCGCCGCGCAGGCTGACGACGGCCAGGCCCAGCAGCGCCAAGCCGACCACGATCATCAGGTAGCCGTCGGCCGACCAGGCGCGCTTCTCTTGCAGGGCGGGCTTGTTGTTGGGGCTCGCGGGGGTGCTCATTGGGGTCTCCAAGTTGGCATCAAAGTGATATCACTTTAGCGCCAGTCGCTCATCCAGCGCAAGCCCTCTTTTCGCCGCTTCACGCCGGCTTCTCGGCAGCCGGTCGCACGCCACTGGCGCGAATCGAAGCGGCAGCGCACCATCCCGGCCTTCATCCCCTCTCACCCCGCCATGAACTTCTCTGCCACCCGCCGTGCCGTCGTCTTGTTGGGCGCCTTGTCACTCGCTCCTTGGGCCGCCTGGGCCGACACCTTGCCTGACGCCGCGGCCGTGGCGCGATATGCCCAAGGCCTGCTCGACGAGCAAGGCATCGACCCCAAAGGCCCGGGGCTGACCCTGTTGGTGGCCCGCGGCGACACCCTGCTTGCCACCGCCGCGCGGGGCCAGGCCAGCATCGAGCTGGGCGTGCCTTTGGCGCCCGACCACGTGATGCGCCTGGGCTCCATCACCAAGCAGTTCGCCGCCGCCACCTTGCTGCGCCTGGTGGACGAAGGCAAGGCCTCGCTGGACGACCCGCTGAGCAAGTACCTGCCCGATTACCCCAACGGTCAGGCCATCACCTTGACGCAGTTGCTCAACCACACCTCGGGCATCAAGAGCTACACGGGCATCGGTGGCTACATGCACAACCCGATCCGCCACGATCTCAGCACGCAAGAGCTGGTGGCCGTGTTCAAGGACCAACCCGCCGACTTCGCGCCCGGTGCCCGCTGGGCCTACAACAACAGCGGCTACGTGCTGGTGGGCGCCGTCATCGAGGCCATCACGGGCAAGTCCTGGCACGAGGCCTTGCAGTCGAACTGGCTGCAGCCCAACCGGGTGGCCGTGAGCTACCCCGCACCCGACCGCCTCATCCCGGGCCACGTGGCCGGCTACACCCGCAGCGGCAACGGCTGGGCGCCGGCCGGCTTGGTCAGCATGACCCAGCCGCACGCCGCCGGCGCGTTGGTGGGCAACGTCGAGTCGCTCTGGCGCTGGAACCAGGCCCTGCACGAGAAGGGCCTGTTGAAGCCCAGCACCTACCAACGCATGGTCACGCCGCAAGGCCCGGCCGAGGCCTCGCGCTACGGCTTTGGCATCGGCACCGACCGCATCCGCGGCATGGCCGCCTTGCAGCACGGTGGCGGCATCCACGGCTTCGGCACGGTGCTTTACTACCTGCCGGCCCAGCGCATCACCGTGGCCCTGCTGCGCAACAGCGACCGCGCCACGCCCGAGCTCGACCCGCTGGCCCGTCGCCTGAGCGCCTTCGCCGCCGGCAAGGCCTACCCGGCCGCGGTGCCCGTGGCGGTGCCGCCGGCGACCTTGAAGGCGTTTGAGGGCGTGTACAGCCAAGGCGCCGTCACCCGCACCCTGCGCGTGGTGGATGGCAAGCTGGTCTCCCAGCGCGCCGGGGGCAGCACCGTGCCGCTGACGCCCCTGGGCCAAGACCGCTTCGCCGTGGGCACCGGCCTGGCGCAGTTGCAATTCCAGCGCAACGCGGCGGGTGCGGTCACTGGGCAGGTTTACTACCCGGACGGCGACGACCAAGGCCCGGTCGAGCCGCTGCCCCGCACCGGCGACTTGCCCCAGCGCCCCGACCTCGCCCTGAGCGAGGCCCAGCGCCAGGCCCTGGTGGGCCAGTACGTGGGCGAGCGCTTGTCGTTCTCTGTATTCGTCGACCCCCAAGGCGTGCTGCGCGGCCAGGTGCCTGGCCAGCCCGCCGTCACGCTCAAGGCCAGCGCGCCGCGGGAGTTGTACGTGGTGGAGGTGGATGCGAGCCTGAGCTTCGGGCCGGCCGAGGGCGAGGTGCAAACGGTAGTGTTGAAGCAGGGGCCGGGGCGGTTTGAGTTGAAGCGGCAGCGATGAATCGGATACGGTTCGCCGCTCGATCGCGGGTTACGCGGCCAGGCGGGCCTCACGGCTCAGGCTGCCGTGCCGCTTGGAATGCGACCAATCGGGTGCGTTGGTCCTTCCTTGCGCGCGACGCTGATCTAGGATGACGGTCACTGAATTGAGTGCAAGGGGCGAGGTTCTTGCCCTCCCTGACATTTAGCCGTGCTCGTCGCTGTGCCGGCAAAGTGCCAACTGCATACTGGCGCGGCTCAATTTCATGACCATCCGTGAGGCGCAGTGGTGTTGACGTCCCGCTGTTCAATGAAGAAATCACAGTCGCTGCTCAAGCCATTTGCACTTGGCATCGCAACTTCACTCGTTGTGCTCGTTGCGTCGCTGTTCGGCTCGACGGAAGGCGTGCGGGTCAACACGGCAGCGTTGCCGCCTGCTGTTCAGTCGATCATGGACGAACTTCCAGGAGAGCCGCTGTCTTCAGAGCAATTGAACCGCATCAAAGGAGCCCTCGACGACGACGCAGGGCAGACCACGCCGTCTCACATGGCGGCGGCGGAGCTCCGCAAGGCATGGCCCCTCGCAGTGCTGGTTGGGCTGTTTGCGTGTGTTCTGGCATGGATGTTGTGGAGGCCGATCACGTTGGGAGCTGGGACGCTGGTTCTTGGGCCAACTGCGTTACTGGTGCTTGGCGCATTTGCACATACCCATCCGTACCTGCTGTGAGTCCTGCGGCCCTTTTGGATCCAGACAGCGCTCGCCACTCGCGAAAGTTCGTGCTGCGGTCGTTCGCTAGCGACTTACCTTAAACGGGAACCTGAGGGTCGTTTTAGATCGACGCTGCTGTCAGCACCGACCCTCAAGCCAAGCCGGCTGCTTTCAGCCACGCCTCGATCCGCTCGGCCGCGCCTTCGCGCCGCGCGTCGATCACCTGCCGCCTCGGCATGCTCCGCAGCCAAGTGATTTGCCGTTTGGCCAACTGCCGCGTGGCCGCTTGGGCCTTGTCCCGAAGGGGGCCCAGGGCCGGGGGGTCGGCCTCGTCCAGGGCCTCCCACACTTGGCGGTAGCCCACGCAGCGCATGCTGGGCAGCTCCAGGCTCAGGTCGCCGCGCTGGCGCAGGGCACGCACTTCGTCGACGAGGCCGGCGTCCAGCATGGCGTCGAAGCGGGCGTCCAGGCGTTGGTGCAGCCAGGCGCGATCCTCGGTTTCGATGCTGATGAGCGGCCAGTCGACGCCGGGTTCTTTGGGCGCTTGGGCGTGCCAGTCGCTCAAGGGGCGGCCGGTGACGCGGTAGACCTCCAGCGCGCGTTGGATGCGCTGGGCGTCGGTGGCGTGCAGGCGCTCGGCGGTGACCGGGTCCACCCGGGCCAGCTCGGCGTGCATGGCCGGCCAGCCGCGCTCGGCGGCTTCTTGGTCGACGGCGGCGCGCACCTCGGGCGTGCTGGCGGGCAGCTCAGAGAGCCCATCGCACAAGGCCTTGACGTAGAGCATGGTGCCGCCCACCAGCAGGGGCAGCTTGCCTCGCGATTGGATCTCGGCCACCAAGCGCTTGGCGTCGCGCACGAACTGGGCGGCGCTGTAGCTCTCCAGCGGGTCGAGGATGTCGATCAGGTGGTGGGGCACAGCCGCCTGTTCGGCGGCGCTGGGTTTGGCGGTGCCGATGTCCATGCCGCGGTACACCAGGGCGGAGTCGACGCTGATGATTTCCAGCGGCACGCGCTGGGCCAAGTCCAGTGCGGCGGCGGTTTTGCCGGCCCCAGTGGGGCCGACCAGGATCACGGGCTGTGGCGTCATGCCGGCGTGGGTGGGCATGGCAGCTTCAGCACGTCGCGCGCCACGCCGTCCGGGAAGTGCTGCCGGCGGACCACGGCGCCGCCCAAGCGCAGCGCCAAGCGGCGCGCGGCAAGGTTGTCGTCGGGCATGTAGGTCTCCACCTCGGTCCAACCCCAAGGCCCATAGGCCTGGCGGAGCACGGCCTCAGAGGCCTCTTGCGCCACACCCGCCCCCCGGGCCGCTGGCAGCAGCCACCAGGTGAGCTCTCGGGGCCAATCGGCGGCTTGCCAAAAGCCGCAGGTTCCGAGGAGTTGCCCATCCTCTCGCCGCTCGATCGCCCACACCCCAAAACCCCGCAGCGACCAGGTGCCGATGTCGGCCGCCAGTCGGGACCAAGCCCCCTTCGGGGGCAGGGGGCCGCCGTAAAAGTGAGAGGCGTCGGCGTCGGTGAAGAAGGCGAGGTACATCGCTTCGCAGTCGGGCCCCAGGGGCCGCAGCCGCAGGCGCGGCGTCTCCAACACCGGTGCCTGCATGCTCAGAAGCGCTCCCAGGGCGCCAAGTAGCGCCACTGGCCCATGGGCAGGTGCGACAGGGGGATGCGGCCGATGCGCACGCGCTTGAGGGCCAGCACCTGCAGGCCCACGGCCTCGCACATGCGGCGGATCTGGCGCTTGCGCCCCTCGCGCAGCACAAAGCGCAGCTGGTCTTCGTTGGCCCAGCTGACCTTGGCCTCGCGCAGCTGCACGCCGTCGAGCTCCAGGCCGTGGTTCAGCAGGGCCAGTTGGTGCTCGGGCAGGGCGTGCATGGGGTGGCTGCCTTCCTCGGCGCCGGGCAGGGCCACGCGCACGAGGTACTCCTTCTCGACGTCGCTGTCGTCGCCGATGAGGTGCTTGGCCACGCGGCCGTCTTGGGTGAACACCAGCAGGCCGGTGGAGTCGATGTCCAGGCGCCCGGCCGGGGCCAGGCCGCGCAGGTGGTTGGGGTTGAAGCTCAGGCCCTTGGCGGTGGGGTCGTCGGCCCAGCGGTTGGCGGCGGTGACGAGGCTCACGGCGGGCTCGTAGCCGTCTTCGGGCTGGCCGCTGACGACGCCGATGGGCTTGTGCAGCAGGATGGTGACGCGCTGGGCCTGCAGTTCCTTGGCGCGGGGGTCGATGTCGATTTGGGCGTCGGCCGGGATGCGCTGGCCGAGCACGGCCACCGCGCCGTTGACGAGCACGTAGCCGGCACCGATCCACTCGTCGGCCTCGCGGCGCGAGGCCAGGCCGCGGTCGGCCATCACCTTGGACAGGCGCTCGCCGTCCTCGTTGGTGTTGGTGCGAACTGGGGCTTCGCGTTCGGGGCGCGGGGCACGTTCTTCGAAGCCGCCATGGCGCTGCGGGCGGTCGCCTTCGGGGCGCTGCGGGCGGTCACCGAACGAGCCGCCGTCACGACGCGGAGGACGGTCGCCAAACGAGCCACCGTCGCGACGCGGAGGACGGTCGCCAAACGAGCCACCGTCGCGACGCGGGGGACGGTCGCCGAAGGAGCCACCGTCGCGACGCGGTGGGCGGTCGCCAACGGAACCAACGTCGCGACGCGGGGGACGGTCGCCGAAGGAGCCGCCGTCGCGACGCGGAGGGCGGTCGCCGAAGGAACCACCGTCGCGACGCGGGGGACGGTCCCCGAAGGAGCCGCCGTCGCGACGCGGAGGGCGGTCGCCGAAGGAGCCGCCATCGCGACGGGGCGGGCGGTCGCCAAAGGAACCACCGTCGCGACGCGGGGGACGGTCGCCGAAGGAGCCGCCGTCGCGACGCGGGGGGCGGTCGCCAAAGGAACCACCGTCGCGACGCGGAGGGCGGTCACCGAACGAGCCGCCGTCACGACGGGGCGGGCGGTCGCCAAAGGAATCGCCGTCGCGACGGGGCGGGCGGTCGCCAAAGGAATCGCCGTCGCGACGCGGAGGGCGGTCACCGAAGGAGCCGCCACCGCGACGCGGAGGGCGGTCGCCAAAGGAGCCGCCATCACGACGGGGCGGGCGGTCGCCAAAGGAGCCGCCATCGCGACGCGGCGGGCGATCCCCGAAGGAGCCGCCGTCGCGACGCGGCGGGCGGTCGTTGGCCTCGCGACGCTCGCGGCGCTCGCGGTCGGCTTGCGCCTCGGCCAGGGTCGGGCGCTTCTTGGGCGTGTTGATGCCGCGCACGGGCGCGCGGTCGCCGCGGCCAGCGGGCTTGGCGCCCGGGTTGAGGGTCAGCTTCTTCTTGGGGGTGTCGGTCATGGGGTCTCCTCAGCGCCCGCGCAGGAACAGCGCATCGAGCTCGCGCAGCGTGAGCTGCCGCCAGGTGGGGCGGCCGTGGTTGCATTGGTCGGCGCGCTCGGTGCGCTCCATGTCCCGCAGCAACGCGTTCATTTCGGTCAGGGTCAGTTGGCGGTTGGCGCGCACGGCGGCGTGGCAGGCCAGGGTGGCCAGCAGGTCGTGCTGCGCGCGTTCGAGCGCGTGGCTGCCGCCCACGGCGGCCAGGTCGGCCAGCACGCGGCGGGCCAGGCTCACCAAGTCGGCGCCTTCCAGCAGGGCCGGGCGCGAGCGCAGGGCCAGTTGCTGGGCGCTCAGGGGGCTCAGGTCCAGGCCGAGCTGCTGCAGCGCGTCTTGTTGCGATTCGCAGGTGGCGATTTCCTCGGCGCTGGCGGCAAACACCACGGGGATGAGCAGGGGCTGCGCGTCCATGCGCGCGGCCAGGGCGGCCTTGAAGCGCTCGTAAAGCACGCGCTCGTGGGCGGCGTGCATGTCGACCAGCACGAGGCCGTGGCGGTTCTCGGCCAGGACGTAGACGCCATGCAGCTGGGCGATGGCGCGGCCGAGCGGCCAGTCTTCGGCACCGGCGCCCGAGTCGGGGGCCACTGCGGCGGCGGCGGCGGGCGCGCTGAAAGGCGTGGGCGCCGCCGCACTGGCGCGTACCAACCAGGCGTCACGCGCGGGGTCGTACCGGGGTTCGGCCGGGGCCGTGGCCCAGGGCAGGGCGTTTTGCTGGGGCACGGCCGCCCAGTCGCGGCGGGGCTCGGCGGCCTGCCAGGGGCCCTCGCCGCCAGACGCTGCCGGCATGGCCGTCCAGGGCGCCACGGGGGCCGGGGCGTCAGGCCCGTTCGACCCATCCGGCCCGGTGGGCCGCTCGGGCACTTCGGCCCGCGAGGCGGCCAGGGTCTGCTCGGCCAGGCGCCGCAGCTGCTGGTGCAGGCCGCGGCTGTCGCGAAAGCGCACCTCGATCTTGGTTGGGTGCACGTTGACGTCCACCAACTCGGGCGCGATGTCGATGTGCAGCGCGTAGCTGGGCTGGCGCTGGCCGTGCAGCACGTCGTCGAAGGCGCTGCGCAGCGCGTGGGCCAGGGTGCGGTCGCGCACGAAGCGGCCGTTGACGAACAGGTACTGCTGGTCGGCGCGGCTGCGAGCGGCTTCGGGCAGGCCCAGGCGGCCTTCGATGCGCAGGGGGCCGGCGGCCCAGCTCAGGCTGCGGCTGGCGGCCACGAAATCCTCGCCCAGCACCTCGGCCAAGCGCTGGTCCAGGCGCGAGGGGCGCCACTGGGCGGCCAGCTTGCCGTCGGCCCAGAGGGCGAAACCGATGTCGGGGCGCGTGAGCGCCACGCGGCGCAGGGTTTCCAGGCAATGGGCCTGCTCGGTGGCCTCGGTCTTGAGGAACTTGCGGCGCGCGGGCGTGTTGAAGAAGAGCTCGCGCACCTCCACCGTGGTGCCGCGCGTGCGGGCGGCGGGCTGCAGCTCGCCGCTGCGGGCGTCCAGGCGGGTGGCGTGGGCGGCGTCGGCGGTGCGGCTGGTGATGGACAGGTCGCTGACCGAGGCGATGGCGGCCAGCGCCTCGCCGCGGAAGCCCAGGCTGCCCACGGCCTCGAGCTCGGCCAGGTTGCGGATCTTGCTGGTGGCATGCCGGCGCAACGCCAGGGGCAGTTCGCCCGCCGGGATGCCCTGGCCGTCGTCTTCGACCGTGATGGCGCGAATGCCGCCTTCGAGCAGGCGCACCGTCACCTGGCTGGCGCCAGCGTCGATGGCGTTGTCCAGCAGCTCGCGCACCACGGAGGCCGGGCGCTCGACCACCTCGCCGGCGGCGATCTGGCTGATCAGCTCGTCGGGCAGTTCGGCGATGGGGCGCCGAGGCGGGGCCTGGGGCAGGGGGGGCGTGTCGATCAAGGCAGCAGGTGCAGGCGGCGGGGAACCCCCGAGTATCCCAGCCGCCCCCTCAGCCGAGGGGACTTTCGCAGGGGAGATCGCCTCAATCCGCCTGAGGGAGTGGGACGCCGCCGAGAATGCCCGCCATGGAAATCGTGCACTGGCTCATCGACTTCATCCTCCACGTGGACAAGCACATCGCGGCGTTCGTGGGGACCTACGGCTACTGGGTCTACGCCCTGTTGTTCGCCATCGTGTTCGTCGAGACGGGCTTGGTGGTGATGCCCTTCTTGCCGGGCGACTCGCTGCTCTTCGTGGTGGGCGCGCTGTGCGGCGCCGGCCTGATGAACCTGCCGCTGGCCATGGGCGTGTTGATCGCGGCGGCCATCTTGGGCGACCAGACGAACTACACGATCGGGCGCTTCTTCGGGCCGAAGGTGTTCCAGTGGGAAGACAGCCGCTTCTTCAACAAGAAGGCCTTCAACGCGGCCCACGAGTTCTACGAAAAGCACGGGGGCGTGACGATCATCATCGCCCGCTTCATGCCCTTCATCCGCACCTTTGCGCCCTTCGTGGCCGGGGTCGCCGAGATGACGCGCAGCAAGTTCACGGCCTACAACGTGGCGGGCGCCTTGATTTGGGTGATCAGCCTGACGGTGCTGGGCTACCTGTTCGGCAATTTGCCCTTCGTGAAGGAGCACCTGGAGAAGTTCATCTGGGCCTTCATCATCGTGCCGGGCTTGATCGCCATCGTGGGCGGCTGGCGCGCCCAGCGCAAGGCGCAGCAGGCGGCGGCCTGAATCAGGGCGAGCCGCCCAGGCGCTTGAGGGCGTCGGCGGCCACGTCCACGTCCTTGCCCAGCTCGGCCAAGTAGCGGTCGCGCTGCTCGCTGGGCCAGGCCTCGGGCGAGAAGCGGGCCAGCACGTAGGGCTGGGTGCGGTGCACGGCGCCGGGCAGGCGCGGCAGCATGACGCGGTCGGGGAAGGTGTTCTCGCGCAGCAGGAAGCCGTCCACGTCGCGCAGGGTCAGCGGGAAGGCGGGCTTGAGGTCGTGCAGCAGGCGCCCGTGCACCCACAGGCGCACGGTTTGTGGGCCGGCCTTGAGCTCCTCGTTGAACAAGGCCAGGGCGATGGGCTTGCCGGTGGCGTCGTCGATGCGCCCGTTGACGACGTAGCGACCGGCTTGCAGCACCTCCAGGCGCAGGTCCAGGGCCAGCGCGCCCTGGGCCACGGTCTCGGTCACGCCCGGCAGCCAACGGCCGGCGCTGCCGGGGTCGTGCATCAGGTCGAAGTAGATGAAACCCGGCTGGCCGCCGTGCTCCATCCACAGTTCCAGGCGGATGCGGCCGGCGAAGCTGGCGAAGCCCTGCGTTGCCGGGTTCATGACGGCGGTGTGCACGCCGTCGCCAGCGAGGTCGTCGCCTGCCTGGCCGTTGTCTTGGGGCACCAGGGGGCGCTCGGCGGTCTGGGCCGTGCGGCCGGGTTCGGTCACTTCTTTGACGATGGCGCGGGTGAAGCGCAGCGGCAAGGCTTGGCCTTGGGCGTTTTGCAGGCTGACGGTGACCTTGTTGCTTTCCCCGCTCGCCGCGAACACGCGCTCTTGGGTGGTGACGAGCTTCACCCCGTCCATGGCGGTGCCACCGGGGGTGCGCAGGGGGTGTTCTTCGGCGATGGGCTGGAAGGGCTGGAGCTGGTCGGGGTGTTCGCTGGCCGGGCGCGACTGGTGCGGGTAGCGCGCGTGCGCCTCGTAGGCGGCCAGGGCCTCGCGGGCCTGGGCCAGGCGGGCTTGCCACTGCTGGCGCTCGGCCTCGCGTTGGCGCAGGCCTTCGGGGCTCAGGGGGGCGCCCGTCGCCACTGGTGCACCACTGGCGGGCCAGGGGCTGGCCGGTCGAGGTGGAGGGGTGGCGGCCTGGGCCGCCTGAGAGGGCGCTTGCGGCCCGGTGGGCCACGCCCACCAGGCCAAGCCACCGGCCACCAGCAGCCCCAGGGCCCAGACCCCGGGGCGGCGCAGGACCTTCATTGGGCGTTGTTGACCACGTCGGTGCGCATGCGCCCGACGATGCCAGCCCAATTGCCGTTGTTGTAGTGGTTGTAGGCCTCGCCGTCGTCGCGGAAGGCGACGGTGTGGTTCGTCCACTTGGCACGGCCGCCTTCGGCAGCGGCGGTGCCCAGGGTCAGGTCGTTGCACCACCAGTCGGACGGGTTGCAAAAGCCCCCGCCGCTGCTGCCACTGATGCCGCCGCTGGAGTGGTAGGCGATGGCCTCGTCGTCTTGACCGGGCAGCAGCGCGCTGTACAGGGTGCCGCTGGCGCCGGCGTACATATAGAAGATCTTGCCCTGCGTGCTGTTGTGGTTGTACATGGCGCGGGCGGTGCTGGTCTTGAGGTCGGAGACCAGCGGCTCGCTCAGCGCCCAGTCGCCGCTGTTGGCCAACTCGCTGCCGCCGGCGGCGCCGCCGGCCACGCGCACCCACTTGATGTTCCAACCGGCTTGGGTGCCCGCACCGGAATTGCTGCAGGTGCCAGCGCTGTTGGGCGTGGGGGTTTTGATGCTGCGGGTGCTGGTGCCGTAAAGCGCCAACGAGTAGCCAATCTGCAGGTTGCCGGCCGAGTGGGCGGCGATGTAGCACCAGTTGTTGCCGGTGCAGTAGCAGTCGAGGGCGTCGCGCACCTTGCCGTTGGTGTTGGCGATGCTGTTGTAGCCGTCCCAGTTGACGGACTTCTTGTTCACGCCAGCGGCGGTGGTGGCCGGGCCCCAGTAGCGGAAGTCGGCGTGGTTGCCGGGCGTGGCGCTGTTGGAGCGGCCGTTGATCCACAGCGTGTAGTTGGTGGCGACGGCAAAGCCGGACAGGGCGGCCAGCACGGCCGCGCCCATCGCGAGGCGAAGGGTCTTGCGCATTTCGGGGTGTCTCCAGGATCGCCGCCAAACGGGGACCCCGACTGCACCGTCGCTGCGGCTGGCGGTGCGGGCGCCAGCGACCGGGGGTGCGGCAGTGTGAAACCTGGCGTAACCGCGTTCAATGCGGATTTGTCCGTCCGCGAAAACACCGACCCGCGAGGGGCCGGGTGCCCCTCAAGCGCCGCTGATGTTGGCCGGCTTGGGCGTGCGGCGGGCGAGGTGGCGCAGCAGGCCCTTGGCCAGCGCGTCCACGAGTTGGGCCTGGTAGTCGGGGTCGCGCAGCTTCTTCTCCTCCTCGGGGTTGGAGATGAACGCGGTCTCGACCAGGATGGAGGGCACGTCGGGCGCTTTCAACACGGCAAAGCCGGCTTGTTCCACCCGCGGCTTGTGCAGCTTGCCCACCTTGCCCAACTGGCCCAGCACCTGGCTGCCCAGTTGCAGGCTGTCGCGGATCTGCGCGGTGGTGCTCATGTCGAGCATCGCTTGCATCACCCCGCGGTCTTTGACGTTGAGTTGGTTCAGGCCGCCCACCGCGTCAGCCGAGTTCTCGCGCTGGGCCATCCAACGGGCCGCTGCGCTGGTGGCGGCTCCGGTGGACAGCGCGAACACGCTGGCGCCACGGGCCTCGGGGCGGATGAAGGCGTCGGCGTGGATCGAGACGAACAGGTCGGCGCCCACGCGCCGCGCCTTGCGCACCCGCTCGTGCAGGGGCACGAAGTAATCGGCATCGCGGGTCATGAGCACGCGCAGGTTGGGTTCTTGGGTCAGCCGGTCGCGCAGTTGGCGGGCGATGGCCAGCACCACGTCCTTCTCGCGCAGGCCGGTTGGGCCGATGGCGCCCGGATCTTCGCCGCCGTGGCCGGGGTCCAGGGCGACCACGATCAAGCGCTCCACTGGCCCCGTGGGCGGACGCGGCTTGGGCGAGGGTTTGGCGGCTGGGGCGCTGGCGGGCGGCGTGGGCGCTGGGGGGCTCGCCGGCGCGCTGGGTGCGGTGCTGACCGCGGGCGGGGCCTCGGTTTCGCGGCGCTTCAGCCATTCGCCCAGTGCGTCGTTGACGTCGCCCACCGCTTGGTTGGCCTGGGTGACGCTTTGGGCGTTGGCCACCCGCTCGGCGATCAGGGCCTCCAGCGGGTCTTTGGGTTGCGCGGCGTACAGGTCCAGCACCAGGCGGTGGCGGTAAGCGGCCACCGGCGCCAGCGTGAAGACCTGAGGCGCCACGCCCTGCTTCAGGTCGAAGACCAAGCGCACGACCCGGGGCTGGTACTGGCCCACGCGCACGCCGGCGATGTAGGGGTCGTCGGGCTGGGTCTTGGCGACCAGCTCCTTGAGCCGGGGCGAGAGGCTCAGCCCGTCGATGTCGATCACCAGGCGCTCGGGCGCCTCGGTCACGAAGTGCTTGGCCGCCAGCGGTTTGTCGCTTTCGAGGGTGACGCGGGTGTAGGCCTGCGCGGGCCACACGCGCACCGCCACCAACTCGGCGTCGCCCGGCTGGGCCATCAGCGGCAGGGTCCAGGTGCTCAGGCCCAGTTGCACCAGCAAGCGCCGCTTCATGCCAAGGCCTCCAACAACCGAGCCCCGCGCGCGGACAAGGCCTGCAGACGAACGCGGCGGCCGTCGCCCTCGGGCCGCAGGTCGACCTGCAGGTCGGCCGCCTGCACCAAGTCAGGGGCCTTCTCGGGCCACTCCACCAGCTTCAGGCCAGGCCCGGTGAGCAGCTCGCGAAAACCGGCGTCTTCCCACTCCCGCGGGTCGCCGAATCGGTAGAAGTCGAAGTGGTGCACGTCGCCGAGGGGCAGGGGGTAGCTCTCGAGCACGGCGTAGCTGGGGCTTTTGATGCGCCCTTGCACGCCCAGGGCCCGAAGCAGGCCGCGCACGAGCGTGGTCTTGCCGGCGCCCAAATCGCCCTGCAGCAGCACCAGCGCGCCCGGGAGCGCCTCAGAGCTCGCCAGTCGGGCGGCGGCGGCCAGGGTGGCGGCCTCGTCGGGCCAGAACAGTTCGAGCGAGGGCAGGGCGGCCGTCACGGGTCGGGGGCTTCCTAGAATTTGTGGATGACCCAAGCCACCGACCTTGACCCCGTCCTGCCAGGGGCCGCGCTGGTGGCCCAGGTGCAGGCCTGGGGGCGGGCGGCGGGATTCTCCCAAATCGGCATCGCTCCGATCGATCTGCGCGACGCCGAACCCGGACTCCTCGCGTGGTTGGCCGCTGGCTTCCATGGTGAGATGGACTACATGGCCCGCCACGGCCTGAAGCGGGCGCGGCCGGCCGAGTTGGTGCCGGGCACGGCGAGCGTCATCAGCGTGCGCATGGACTACCTGCCCGGCGCCACGCCCGAGGGCTGGCAAGCCGTGGAGTGGGCCGGGCTGCAGCGCGCCCAGCAGGCCCAGGTCAGCCTCTACGCCCGGGGGCGGGACTACCACAAGGTGCTGCGCCAGCGCCTTCAAGGCCTGGCCGACCGCATCGCCGCGCACCTGGGGCCTTTCGGGCACCGGTGCTTCACGGATTCGGCGCCGGTGCTGGAGGTGGAGCTGGCGCAGCGGGCCGGTTTGGGCTGGCGGGGCAAGCACACCTTGCTCTTGCACCGGGAGGCGGGTTCGACCTTCTTCCTGGGTGAGATCTACGTGGACCTGGCCTTGCCGCGCAGCGAGCCGACGAGCTCGCACTGCGGCCAGTGCACCGCCTGCCTGGACGCCTGCCCGACCCAGGCCATCGTCGCGCCCTACCGGCTGGACGCCCGGCGCTGCATCAGCTACCTGACCATCGAGCACGAGGGCGACATCCCGCTCGAGTTCCGGCGCGCCCTGGGCAACCGGATTTACGGCTGCGACGACTGCCAACTGGCCTGCCCCTGGAACAAGTTCGCCCAGCGCAGCCCGTTGCCCGACTTCGACCCGCGCGAGGGCATGCAAGGCGCTCACTTGCTGAGCCTTTGGGCTTGGGACGAAGCCAGCTTCTTGCGCCGAACCGAGGGCTCGGCGATCCGCCGCATCGGCTACGAGCGCTGGCGGCGCAACCTGGCGGTGGCGCTGGGCAATGCGCTGCGCGCCGACCCGGAGGATCAAACCTTGCGCGCGGCCCTTCGGGCGGCGCGACCCCATGCGTCGGCGCGCGTGGCGCGTCACATCGACTGGGCCCTGGACGAGGGTTGACGCCCTGGGCGCCGGCGCTGGGGGCGGCGTATCCTCGACAGCACCCCGCCCTGGGAGTGCCGAATGCAGTTGCTCAAGCTCGTGGCCAACCACATCAAGGTGGGCGCGCCCTTGCCGTTCAACGTGCGGGACGAGTTTGGCCACCTGCTGCTGGCCGCCGGCCACGTCATCGCCAGCGTGCGCCAGCAAGAGGCCTTGCTCAGCCGCGGCATCCATGCCGATGTCGAAGAAATCAAGGCGCTGGCCGCCGGCAAAACCGTGGCGCCGCAAGCCCCCACGCTGATGGCCCGCTGGACCCGCGCCTTCTGGGCCTTGGACGACTTGGCGCGCGACCCGCCCCCGGGGGACGCGTTTGGCGAGGCGTGCCTGGCTTTGGGCCAGTCCCTGCACGCGATGGTGCTGCAAGACCCCGACGTGATCCTCTACCAAATGGTGCGGCAAGAGCAGCACCCGCTGCGCATGTACGGCCTGACGCACGCGGTGTTCGTGGCCGCGCTGTGCGACTTGATGGCCACGCGCTTGGGATGGCCCGACGCGGACCGCCACGCGGTGTTGATGGCGGGCTTGACCATGAACCTGACCATCTTGGACTTGCAGGCGCGCTACGCCGTGTACGGTCGCTTGAACCCCGAGCAGCGTGACGAACTGGCGCGCCACCCCACCGACACCGCCGCCCGCCTGCGCGCCGGCGGCGTTCGCGACGAAGGGTGGCTGCAGGCCGTGGAAGAACACCACGAGCACACCGACGGCAAGGGCTACCCCAAGGGCCTAACGGCCGTGTCGGAGCCGGCCCAATTGCTGCGCCTGGCCGACGTGGTGCTGGCCAAGGTCAGCCGGCGGGAGTCGCGCCCCCCGCTGGACGTGCGCGAGGCGGCGCGGCAGGCTTACCTGGAGGCGCCGGCCAGCCCCTTGGTGGCCGCCTTGGTGCGCGAATGTGGGCTGTACCCACCTGGCGACCTGGTGTGCCTGGCCAGCGGAGAGCAGGGCGTGGTCATTCGCCGCGGCCCCACGCCGAAGACACCCACCGTTGCCACGCTCACCGACCGCCGCGGGCTGCCCAGCCCGCAGGTCCAGCGACGTGACACGGGACAGAGCGAGTACGCCATCGTGAGCGTGAACGCGGACAAGAACTTGGTGGCGCGCCTCCCCCTCGAGCGGGTGTACGGCCTCATCTACTGAGTCCTTGGGTCACTCCCGTGCGCGGTGGCAGGTGCCGTCCTCTTCGCTGCAGAAGGAGGCAACGAGCGCGGCGTCCACGCTTTGGCCGGGCAAGGGCAGTTCCTCGTGCGTCCAGCGCTTCACCAGGCTGCCATTGGGCACCCCTGGGCGGTTCTCCTGCAGGTACGCCCGCCGATGCTGCATGGTGACGCCGGCGTTGGCATTGGCGATCAAGCGGCTCTCGCCCATGGACCACGGCACGACGTAGGCGTCGGCCGCGACATCGACCTCGCGGAAGTAGGCGCGCGCCGCCTCGGCCGGCAGCTTGCGACGCACCGTCCGGTTGAGCAGGCCTTGCAGGGTGTCCAGCTCTGCGTCGCTGGGCCAAGGGCCGTCGGCGAGCCGCCGCCGCCAGGGGCCGAACACGGCCGGGTCGTCCAGGTCGGCCGGCAGGACCTGCAGCATGGCGCGCAGCACGGCGTGGTGCGGTGCCACGGCCGTGGCCACCGAACGGGCGACCGTTTGGTGCGGGCAGCGGATCTCCACCAAGCGCGGCTTGGTGGGGCTGCTGCAACCGTCGTGGTGGTAGTACTCGCCCTGGCTCAGGCGCCCCTTGCTGGAGCGGCCGCGCACGTCGCGGTAAGTGGGGTGGCGACTGGCCACGTTCAGGCAAACCACCAGGCCGGTTCGGTCCATTAACTGCAGGAAGTCTTCCCGGTGCGCCGGGTCCAGCAAGACCTCGTGCAGGTAGTCGGTCGGCACCTCGGGGTTGGCATCGGCCTCGCCCTCGATCACCAGCACGAAGGGCTTGGGGCGGCGCACCCGCCACTCTCGGTGGGCAAACCGCCAGCGCTCGGCAGGGGGCGGGGCAGGGCAGGGAGGACTCAGCGCGTCGGGCATGCCGCCATTTTCGCGGCGGCGCCACGGTCCCCCTGCTGCGCTTGCCAGCGACGCTCCAGCGTGACGATGGTGATGCCGTACATCGCCAACACGATCAGGGGCACACAGACCATCCCTTGCGTCGGCGCCCACCACCACGCCAGCAAGATGAGCAGGGTGCGGGCCACGGCGTGGAAGGCCGCGATCCAGTGGCCCATCAACCAGGCACAGGGCAGCCACATGAAGCCGGTGAGCATGCCCACGGTGAACACCGCGGTGTCGGGGCGCGCAACGGCCACGGGGATGGCGATGGCGTAGGCCAGCAGCGCCTGGCCGACGCTGAGCATGAAGAGCGCGTCGAACCGATTGCGGTGGCGCTGGGCCATGAAGTCTTCGCCAGTGAGCTTGGACAGGCCCATGCCCAGGTAAGCGATGCAACCCGTGAGCACGAACATCGCCAGCAGGTGCCAGCGGGGATCGAGCGCGAGCCCGGCGAGGCCCACGAGGGCCCAGGCCACGCTGCCGGCCAGCGGCATGGCCAGGAAACGGCGTTGGCGGAATGCGGCGAGTTCTTGGTCCAGGGTGAGGGCGGGGGCGTTCATGGGTGGGCTCCTTGGCGTCGGGGGGGCGTGCCCCGTTCGGGCGTCATCGATGGCGGCACTGTGGCTGGGTGCAAGTTCGAACGCCCCAAGCGCTCGACAAATCGCCAGGCGGGAGGCTGAATCGACAGCGGGCAAGCCCGGGCTGCCAAAGCCAGGACGCGCGCCTAGCATCCCGCCACCCCGACCAGGAGACCCCATGGACCGCCGCCACCTTTTGATCGCCGGTGCCACCGCCGGCATGGCCCCGCTGACTCTGCGGGCGCAGGCCTACCCAGCCAAGCCGGTGCGCTTGATCGTCCCCTTCGCCACCGGGGGGACGACCGACATCATTGCCCGCGTCATGGCCGACCGCATCCAGCCCGCCTTGGGCCAAACGCTGGTGGTTGACAACCGCGCCGGCGGCGGCGGCGTGGTGGGCGCCACCGAGATCGTCCGCGCGGCCCCCGATGGCTACACCATCGGGATGGCCACCGTGAGCACCACGGCGGCGAACCCAGCCATCAACCCGCGGATTGCCTACCACCCGCTGAACGACTTCACGCCCATCATCAACATCGCGGCGACGCCCAACGTCATCGTGGTGCACCCCAGTTTCCCGGCGCGGGATTACAAGGGCTTCTTGGCCGAAATCAAGCGCCGGCCCGGCCAGTACAACTACGCCACCTCGGGCACGGGGGGCATCGGCCACTTGCAAACCGAGCTGTTCAAGAGCTTGACCGGCAGCTACATCGTGCACATCCCTTACCGGGGCGCGGGCCCGGCGCTGCAAGACGTGGTGGGCGGGCAGGTGCCGATCCTGTTCGACAACCTGCCCTCGGCCCTGCCGTTCATCAAAGACGGTCGCCTGATCGCCATCGTGGTGGCCGCCCCCAACCGGCTGGCGCAGTTGCCCAACGTGCCGACCTTTGCGGAGTTGGGCCTGGGTCCCGTCAACCGCATGGCGTACTACGGGTTCCACGGGCCCAAGGGCCTGCCGGCCGAGGTGGTGCAGCGCCTGCACGCCGCCGCCAAGCGCACCGCCGAACTGCCGGAGGTGCGCAAGCGCATCGAGGACACCGGTTCCCAGCTGGTGCTCGGCAGCCCGGCCGAATTCGGCCAGCAGATCGCCGCCGAGTTCGCCGTGTACAAAGACGTGGTGTCGAAACAGAAGCTGAAACTGGATGCCTGAGGGCACTGCGCCCTTCGTGCCCCCGCCGGGCATTGCGCTGTTCCTGCGCGCCTTGTGGTTGGAAGAGGGGCTGAGTGACAACACGCGCGCGGCCTACGGTCGCGACCTGGCCGCTTTGGCCCAATGGCTGCACGGGCAGGGCGGCTCGCTCGATGGCGCCCAAGAGCACGATTTGCTGGCCTACGCCGCGGCGCGCCACGGGGCGAGCCGCGCCAGCAGTGCCAACCGCCGCCTAAGCAGTTTCAAGCGCTACTACCGCTGGGCCTTGCGCGAATCCCGCATCGCCCAGGACCCCACCCTTCGTTTGGGCACGGCCAAGCAACCTCTGCGGGTGCCCAAGACTTTGGGCGAGGCGCAGGTCGACGCGCTGTTGACGGCGCCGCCGCTCGACAGCCCGCAGGGCCTGCGCGACCGGGCCATGCTCGAGTTGCTCTACGCGAGCGGCCTGCGGGTCAGCGAGTTGGTGGGCTTGCCGAGCGTGGGCGTCAACCTGCGCGATGGCGTGGTGCGCGTGACCGGCAAGGGCGACAAAGAACGCCTGGTGCCGATGGGGCAAACGGCCGTGGCCGCGGTCACTCGTTACGTGACCGAGGCCCGCGGCGTGCTGCTGGCGGGCCGCAGCAGCCATGCTTTGTTCGTCACCGTGCAAGGCGGGGCCATGAGCCGGCAGATGTTTTGGCGCCTGATCAAGCGTTACGCGGTTCAAGCCGGCATTGCCACCGCCTTGTCGCCGCACACCTTGCGACACGCGTTCGCAACCCACCTCTTGAACCACGGTGCCGACCTGCGCGCGGTCCAGCTCTTGCTGGGGCACGCCGACCTCAGCACCACCCAGATCTACACCCACGTCGCCCGCGAGCGCTTGAAGGCGGTCGTCCAACGGCATCACCCGCGTGGGTGACGGTGCGCGGCGCAGCGTGTAGGCTCCCCCCATGGCCGTCAACAACCGATTGCAGGCGAGTGCCCACCAAAAGGGGCCTTTCCGTGCGCACGGCGATGCCACCGTGTCGGTGGAGGGGCGTGTCATGCACTTCGCGGCGACCGGCCCGTGGAACCTCGAGTTCATCGAGGCCTTGTGGCGGGTGATGGTCAAGGCCACGTCCCAATTGCCCCAAGACGGCCGCTTTGTGGATTTGGTGGAGGTGCGCGGCAGTGCCTGGATGACGCCCGACGCACTGCAGTTGCTGTCCAACTGCATCGACACCGCGGTGGCGCAGGGCTTTCGGGCATCGGCCACGGCCCTGGTCATTCCCATGGAAGTGGAAGGCCGCTCGCTTATGTTGCCCAAGCTCGTGGAGGTTTACGGCCGACACCGGCCGGTGCTCGTGCACACCGACGCGGCGCAGGCGCGGGCGGCCTTGCGCGCTTTGATGCCCGACTTGGACCTGGCGGAATCAGGTCCCTGAAACCGGCAAGGCCGAGGGTGGTTTGACCTCTTCCAGGCAGACCATCGACCGCACGTCGGCGATGCCCTTGATCTGCATGAGGCGGTCGGTGAGCAACTGCCCCAGGTGGCGCAGGTCGCTGGCCACGACTTTCAACAGGTAGTCGCTGTCGCCGCTGACGGTGTGGATCTCCAGCACCTCGGGAAAGTCGCGCAGTTGGCGCTCGATGTCGCGCACGCGCTCGAAAGCCGCCCCCTCGATGTTCACGCTGACGAAGGCCGTCACGGCCAAGCCCAGGGACGGTCCGCTGACCAAAGCCCGGTATCCCCGCACCACGCCGCGCTCTTCCAGGGCCCGCACGCGTCGAAAGCATTGCGGTGCACTGAGGTGCACTTCGGCCGCCAGGTCGACGTTGGAGATGCGGCCATCGCGCTGCAAAACTTCCAAAATCTTGCAATCGATGGCGTCTAGCTTGCTGAGCTCCATGATTTCAATCCCCTGCGTGCACGTTTGTTTCGGATGGTAGCAAGGTCCTTCAGGGCGGCGCCGGGTGGCGTGCGGCCCATTCGGCAGCGCTCATTTCGTGCACCGCCACCCAGGTGTCGTGCCAATGCTCCATGCCCCGGTAGCGCATGCCCAGGCGTGCCATCACCTGTGCCGAGGCCCGGTTGTCGGGGTGGCGGATGGCGGTGAGCAGGGGGGCGCCCAGGCCCGTGAACGCGAAGGCTGCCATGGCCTCGGCCGCTTCGCTGGCCAAGCCGCGACGCCAGTAGTCGGGGTGCAGGCGCCAACCGATTTCGAGTGGCAGGTGGCGCTCCCGCCCCAAGTGCTGGATGCAGCCCGCCCCGGCCACACGCTCGTGCTCGGGGTCGATGAAGGCCCACCAGCTGTAGCCCCATTCGGCCCAGCGCGCCTTGACGCGGTCGATGCCCGCTTGGGTGTCCTCCCGGGTTTCGGGCTGCCCGGTGATGTACTGCATCACCTCCGGCAGGCGGTTCATGGCGTGCAGCCCATCGAGGTGGTGGTCGGCGAAGGGTTCCAAGCGCAGGCGCGCGGTTGTCAAGATGGTCAAGGCTTACCCGGGTGGCAGTGCGTGGCGTGCAGCGTAACGTGGGGGCATGGACCACACCTTCCTTTCCGCCCTCATCCTGCTGCTCTTGGTGTTGGACCCCCTGGGCAGCCTGCCGATCTTCATCCCCATCATGCGAGAGGTGCCCAAACCCCGAAGGGTTCGGGTGGCGCTGCGCGAGGTCGGCCTCGCCTTCATCGTGCTGATGGCCTTCATGTTCTTTGGGGAGTCGTTCTTGCGGGTGATGCACCTGTCGGAACGCTCGCTGGAGGTGGCTGGCGGGGTCATCTTGTTGATGGTGGCCATCCGCATGATCTTCTCCAGCCAAGGGGAGTCCGTGTACGGCACGGCACCTGGCCGCGAGCCGTTCATATTTCCCCTGGCGGTGCCCCTGTTGGCCGGCCCTTCGGCCATGGCCACGGTGCTGCTGTTGGCGTCTCGCCAGCCGGAAAAGATTTGGGAATGGATCGGCGCGCTGGCGGTGGCGATGGTGGTGTGTGGCGTGTTGCTGCTCAGCGCCGAGCGCATTCGCCGTTGGGTGGGCGACTCGGTCGTTTCAGCCCTTGAAAAGTTGATGGGGCTCGTGCTGACGGCCATCGCGGTGGAAATGATCTTGGCGGGGCTCAAGCGCTATTTCGTGGGCGGCCTGTAGCCCATATTGCAGGATGCGAAATGAACGTTTCGCATGGTGAAGTTTTGGCGTTCGACCGCTCGGTCGCATTTCTTGACATGAAATAGCGCCAATCACCATGTGAAACGAACGCGCCAAGCCTTTGATTTACAAAGGAAACAATTTCTAGGTCGCGCACTCCAAACGTCAAGCACTCGAAAGCCAAGGTCCTTAGGCTTGAGCCCGTTCCTGCTTTCTTTTTTCCCTGCATCCAAGGAGTGTTGACATGAGCAAGCTGACCCGCGAACAACAAGCCGCCGCCCTCGAGAAGGACTGGGCCGAAAACCCCCGCTGGGCGGGCATCAAGCGCGGCTACACCGCCGCCGACGTGGTGCGCCTGCGCGGCTCCGTTCAGGTGGAGCACACCCTGGCCAAGCGCGGCGCTGAAAAGCTGTGGGGCCTCGTGAACAGCGAGCCCTTCGTCAACGCCCTGGGCGCCCTGACCGGCAACCAGGCCATGCAGCAGGTCAAGGCCGGTCTGAAGGCCATCTACCTGTCCGGCTGGCAAGTGGCCGGCGACGCCAACAGCAACGGCGAGATGTACCCCGATCAGTCGTTGTACTCGGTCGACTCGGTGCCGAAGGTCGTGAAGAAGATCAACGCCACCTTTGCCCGCGCCGATCAGATCCAGTGGAGCGAGGGCAAGGACGACATCGACTTCTTCGCCCCCATCGTGGCCGATGCGGAAGCCGGTTTCGGCGGCGTGCTGAACGCCTTCGAACTGATGAAGGCCATGATCGAAGCCGGTGCCGCCGGCGTGCACTTCGAAGACCAACTGGCCAGCGCCAAGAAGTGCGGCCACATGGGCGGCAAGGTGCTGGTGCCCACCCGCGAGGCCGTGGCGAAATTGGTGGCGGCCCGTTTGGCTGCCGACGTGATGGGCGTGCCCACCCTGTTGGTGGCGCGCACCGACGCCGAAGCCGGTGACCTGGTGACCAGCGACATCGACGACAACGACAAGCCCTTCTGCACCGGCGAGCGCACCGTCGAAGGCTTCTACCGCACGAAGAATGGCCTCGACCAAGCCATCAGCCGCGGCCTGGCCTACGCCCCGTACGCCGACCTGATTTGGTGCGAGACGGGCAAGCCCGACCTGGCCTTCGCCAAGGCGTTCGCCGACGCGATCCACGCCAAGTTCCCCGGCAAGCTGTTGGCCTACAACTGCTCGCCGTCGTTCAACTGGAAGAAGAACCTGGACGACGCCACCATCGCCAAGTTCCAGCGCGAGTTGGGCGCCATGGGCTACAAGTTCCAGTTCATCACCTTGGCCGGCTTCCACAGCCTGAACTACTCGATGTTCAACCTGGCTTACGGCTACGCCCGCAACCAGATGAGCGCCTTCGTGGAGTTGCAAGAGGCCGAGTTCGCCGCTGCCGAGAAGGGCTTCACCGCCGTGAAGCACCAGCGCGAGGTGGGCACGGGCTACTTCGACGCCATCACCACGACGATCGAAGCCAACGCCTCGACCGCCGCGCTGAAGGGCTCGACGGAAGACGAACAGTTCTTCGACGCCAAGCACGGCTGAGCCGCGCCCTCTGAACTCTCCCGTCCCTGAAGGACTTTGGAGCCGCCCCCTTGGGGCGGCTCTTTTTTCTTGCGGCTTCGTCACCGATGGAGTGGCGTTTGCACAAGTTCACCGCGCTGCAACGCGCCGTCGGGTGCGGCCTTGGCACACTGGGTCGCCCTGAATCCCTGGACGAGTCCATGCGTGCTGTCCTGTCGGCAGTTTGTTTCGCCTTGCTGGTCGGTTGCGGGGGTGGCGGCAGTTCAACAACCGAGCCGCTCCCGAATCCGCCACCCGTGCCGCCCACCACGGCAGAGCGGGAGGTGCTGCCGGCCGACACCGACCCTGGCATTCGCACCGCTTTGTCGCCGCACCGCGTGCGCGCACCGAACATGGCATCGGCGCCAAAGGGCCGCTTGTTCGTGTTCCTGCCCGGCACGGGGGCCACCCCGGCGTCCTACCGACAGATCCTGCGCGTTGGCGCCGAGCGGGGCTACCACGCCGTGGGCCTGAGCTACCCCAATGCCGAGGCGGTTGGTGTGCTGTGCCTGCAGAGCTTGGATGCCGACTGCCACGGCAAAGTGCGCAACGAGGTGATGACGGGCACCGACGCCAGCCCGCTGGTGGCGGTGCCGACCACCGAATCCGTGCTCCATCGGTTGACGAAGCTTCTGCTGTGGCTGCACGCCCAGTCGCCCGCCGAGGGTTGGGGCGGCTTTTTGCGGCCCAACGGGGAGCCCGACTGGAGCCGCATCACGGTGGCAGGCCATTCCCAAGGCGGTGGCCATGCGGCTTGGATGGCGCAGCAGGTGGCCGTCCAGCGCGCCGTGTACTTCGCGTCGCCCGCCGACTGGGACGCGCGTCTCGATCGCCCCGCGGCCTGGGTGGCGCGGGGCTCGATGGCCACGCCAGCCCAACGGCAGTGGGGCTTTCTGCACGAGGACGATCCCTTGGTGCCCTTGGGCACCGCCACTCGCTTGTGGGCCGCGCTGGGCCTGCCCGGGCCGTCGACCCGCGTCGACGGCCTCCCGGCCCCATGGGGCGGCAGCCAACAGTTGCTGACCCGATTGCCTCCCAGCGCGGTGCCAGGCAGCGGCTCACCGGCGTACCACGGCGCGCCGGTGGCAGACGCAGCCCTGCCCCTGCTGGGGGACGGCTCCCCGGCCTATGCCGCGTTGTGGGCGGCGATGGTCTTTCCGGACTGAGCGACGCGGCCATCCGAGGCATCCCGCCTTCGTGTTTTGTCGCGGGGCCGACATGGCCGTGCACAAACGCGCCATGCCGGCGTTGAATCAAGGCGTACCCCGCGTTGACTGGCTAGAGTCGAAGGCTGCCATGCCTGCCGACCCCAAGCCCCCTCACGCACCGTCCCGACGGACCGCCTTGGCGGCCTGTGCAGGCCTGGGGCTGTCGGTGGGACCGAGGGCGGAGGTTCGTGCGGCGTCCGCCACCTTGACCATGGTCAACACGGTGTACCCCCCGTTCGTCAACGCGCCCAACCACCCGCTGGGCGAAGGCATGGACGTGGCCTTGGCCCGGGAGGCCCTGCAGCGCCTGGGACTGGGCCTGCGCCTGGAGTTGGTGCCCTGGCGGCGGGTGCTTCTGATGCTGCGCAATGGCCATGCCGACCTGACCACCACCATCAGCCGGCGCGAGGACCGCGAGGCCTACCTGCATTTCAGCGTCCCGTACCGACTCGGCGCCAACTACCGCTTCTCCACGCGGCGGGACTCGCCCTTGCAGATCGCCAGCCTGGCCGACTTGGGCCAGCTTCGCTTGGGCGTGATCGAGGGCTTCCATTACCCGCCAACGCTGATGACCCAGCCGGGGGTGCAGCGCGTCCCCGGGCGGGACATCGGATCGTTGGTGGCCATGCTCATGGCCAACCGTACCGACTGCGCGGTGGTCACCGCCATCGCCGGCGCTTGGGAGATCCGTGAGCGCGGCTTGGAACCCAAGCTTCGACGCCAGCCCTACGAGTACGTCAGCGACAGCCCCAACTACATGGCCTTTGCCAAGGCGCGTTGGCCGGCCGACACCGTTAAGTCCGTGTCGGAGGCCTTGCTCCAGATGGCCAAGGACGGCACCCAAGCCCGCATCGAGAAGCACTACCTCGGCTGACGGGCGAGCGGCCAGAATGCGGCCATGCCCTTGACCCTGCAAGATGCCGCGGCCCAGGCCGAGATGGTCCGCCTACGCCCACTGGGCCCCGAACGCCCTTGGCATTGGTTGGGCGCCGGCTGGCGAGATTTCCGCCGATGTCCCGGACCTGGGCTGCTGCACGGAATGGCAGCTTGGCTTTTCGGGGCGGCCTTGCTGACGCTGGCGGGCCAGCGTTTTTGGCTGCTGGCTGGGGCCTTCAGCGGCTTCCTGCTCGTGGCCCCGATCGTGGCCACTGCCCTCTATGCCGTGAGCCGGGCCCTGGCGCGGGGCGAGCCCATCGATTGGGCTTTGTTCTGGCGCAGTTGGCGGCCCGACAAGCCGGCGTTGATGGTCTTTGGCCTCTTGCTCGGTCTGGCGGGCACGGGATGGGTGCTGACTTCCGCGTCCTTGATCACGGCGGGGGCTCCTTCGCCGGTCAACAGCCCCATGGACTTCGTTCGGGTTGTGGTGCTGGCCCCAGAAGGTTGGCTGTTCGAGGCCTGGCTGTTGCTCGGGGCTGTGCTAGCTGCGCCCGTGTTTGCTTCCAGCGTGCTCACGATTCCCTTGCTGCTGGATCGCCGCATCGGCTTGTGGGCGGCGGTGCTGGTCAGCTGGCGTGCGGTCATCGACCAACCCGTGTTGATGGCGCAATGGGCTGGGTGGCTGATGGCGCTCACTGCCTTGGGCATGGCGCCCCTGCTGTTGGGCCTTCCGGTGCTTCTGCCGGTGCTGGCGCATGCCAGTTGGCACGCGTACCAGGACCTCGTCGACGCCAGCGCCCTGCCGGAGCGGGGCTGAGCATGGGCGGCTTCACCGAGGAACAGATCGCGCAGTTCGGCCTGACCTTTGGGGTCGGCGCCTTCATGCTTTACATGCTGTTCATCATCGTGCAGCTGGCGCGCGAGTCCAAGGCCGGGCGCTTCGGCACGTTCGTGTTGCTGCTGGTGCTGGGCTTTGGCTTGCTGGGGTTTGTGGCCAAAGGGGTGATCAAGTGGTTCATGGCCGGGGTGTGAGGGCCGGCGCCAGGTGGCGCTCGATGGCCTCGAAGACCTGTTGGCGGTAACGACCCAGATCGAAGTCGTGGGGCGCGGACGGCAGGTTCAGCACCGTGGGCGGGCGAGGGCTGCGCGACAAGGCCTTCAGCAAGAGCGCCGGTTCGTCGCGCAGCGCTAGGCCGTCGAACTCGGCATTCACCAGCAGGATGGGCAGGTCCAAGGCCGGGGCCAGTTGAACCGGGGATCGGGCGCGCAGGGTATTTTCGTCCAGCGACCCCACCATCGATTGGTTGAAGGCCAAGGTCAGCCCGCCCCGGCCGGCGGCCCGCCGTCGCCACTGCAGCCAATGGGTCATGTCGGTGCGTGGGCCGAAGGCCACCAGGGCTGCCGGGCGGGGTTGCAGTTCGTGGGCCAAGGCGAACGCCATGACGCCATGCCACGGATCGCTGCTCAAGATGGCCATTCGGCCCGGATCGATCTGGCCTTGCGACACCAGGTCGGTGATGGCGGCACGCAAGACGGTCCGGCGCGCCTCGATGGTTTCGGGGATGCTGGGCTTCACCGTCTCGATGGGCCAGCGCGCAACGCTGAACACGGCCCAGCCGCGCTGCGCCAGAAGCGCCGACAGCGGTTGAAAGTCGCCGTGGCTGCGGTCCAATTCGCTGAGCTCGCAGGCCAAGCAAATCACCGTGGGCTGGGGCCCGGCTGCACCCTGGGGCAGCAGCCACTGGGCGGCCAACGCATCGTTGGCGAGTTGCGCCTTGCGCCGCATCAGCGGCAGGGTCTCGGGCAACTGCGTGAAGGGCACGCCGGCGTGGGTCAATCGCCCTGCGGAGCGCTCGCCCACCCAGTATTCGGGCGGTCGGTGGGCCTCGCTGCTTTGCAAGAGATAGCGGTCACCTTGCCACTGCAGCAACTCCAGCCTCCGCCCTGGCAGGCTCGCGGCCAAGCCTTGGAGCAGGTCGGGCAGACGATCTCCCCAGAAGTGCGATTGGCCAGCGCTGACGGCACCCACGGCCCGGCAGTTGGATTCGTTGCGAATCAGGCGGTCCACGCGGCCCGGCAGCACCGCCACCACCTCCTCGCGCGGCGGGACCTCGGGCTGCAGTTGCCACCTGACGATGCCGACGCCGTCCCCGGCGGGGCGTTCGAAGAGGATCGTTTGCCGGTCGCCATCAAAGCCGAGGGGACTCCAGTCGGGTTGCGGCTTGCCCCAGTCCGCCGGCGCGTCACGCCATTGCGCTCGCTGGCCGGGCGCGGCAGTGTCGAAGGACCAGATCGGGTCGCCACCCGGACTCCAACGTTGCCGCCAACGAACGCGGCCCTCCGGATCGGCCCACCACTGAGACGCGATCTCGTCAACGCCGACGCGCATGGCTTGGGAAACGGTGCCGGTGAGGGCATCGAGCCGGATCAGGTCGCGCTGGGTCGCGCTGCGCAGCAGCACGCTGGACGCCGAGGGGCAGGCCTCGGGCACCAAGGTGCTGGGCACGTTGGTCCACGATCCGGGTTGGTCGTCTTCGAGCACTTTGGCCCGCTGGCCATCCAAGTCGACGGCGGCCCAGCGGTAGATGGGCAGGCCCCATTCGCCGGGCAAGCCTTCGTTGGTGGTTCGGGTCACGCTCAGCAGCAGTCGGCCGTTGCCTAGCCAGCGCACCAAGCGCACGGTGGTGTCGGCTTGTCGCGTCGCGTAGGCCGCCTGCGCTTGGCTGCCGTCCACCTTGCGGGTGACCACCCCGTGCCAATCGCCGCGCCGCACCATGCCGGCCATGCGGCTGCCGTCGGGCGACAACTGCGGGTCCTCCAAGCCGCCGGGCAGGGCGAACGCGGTCGGTGGCAGGGCAGGGCCGTTGCTTGGGCCGGCGGCCATCGCGCTCATGGTCGTTAGCAGGAGCAGGGCAAAGCCGCGACGGAAGCGGACGGGGACGTTGGGCATGGAGGTCGATGCGGAGGCAGGATCGAGGAACGAGGAACAGGCCCGAGGCGGGTGTCGTGGCCCCCGTGGCGCGCGCATTCTGGCCAACTCGGCACAATCCGCCCCCGTTCGTTTTAGGGAGGGGTCTACCCCGATGCTCACGCCGCGCATGGCCGAGTTGCTGAACCGCATCCAGCGGGCCAAGCGGCCGGGCTACCACCACCTGTCGCCCCAGCAAGCCCGGGTGGCCTACCGCATGGGGGCCGAGATCCTTGACCTCCCCCGCGCGCCGCTGGCCCGCGTGGAAGACGTGGCGCTGCCGGGGCCGGCGGGGGCGATGCCCGCCCGCCTGTACGCCCCGTCGACCGAGGCCTTGCCAGTGATGCTTTACCTGCACGGCGGGGGCTTCACCATCGGCGGGATCGAAACCCACGACAGCCTGTGCCGCCAGTTCGCCCTGCGCGCTGGGGTGGCGGTGCTCTCGCTGGACTATCGCTTGGCGCCCGAGCACCCGTTCCCGGCGGCGGTGGACGACACCTTGGCGGCGCTCCGTTGGTTGGCGGCCCATGCCGGGGAACTGGGCTTGAACGGCGCGCGTCTGGCCGTGGGCGGCGACAGTGCAGGGGGCACCCTGGCCGCGGTGGCCGCCTTGACGGCGCGCGATGAAGGCATTCCGCTGGCCTTGCAGCTCCTGATCACCCCCGGCACCACCGCGCGTTGCGACACGGAAAGCCACGCCCGCTTTGCCAAGGGCTACCTGCTGGATGCCGAGGCCATTGCGTGGTTCTTCGACCATTACGCCACCGACGCCCAACGCGACGACTGGCGCTTTGCGCCGCTCTTGGCGGACGATCACGAGGGCGTGGCGCCGGCCTGTGTGTTGCTGGCCGAAGCCGACCCCTTGGTGGACGAGGGCGTGGCCTATGCCGACCGCTTGCGTGCGGCCGGTGTGCCGGTTCAACTCGAACTCTTCCGTGGCGTGACCCACGACTTCATCAAGATGGGCCGGGCCTTGCCCGAGGCCCTGGACGCCCAGGCCGTTTGCGCCCAGGCCTTGCGCGACGCCCTGCTGGAGACGCCATGAGCACCCACATTGAACCCTTGCGCGTGCGCTGGAACGAAGTCGACGCCCAAGGTATCGTCTTCAACGCCCAGTACCTGGCCTACCTGGACGTGGCCAGCACCGGCTACTGGCGTGCGCTCGGCTTGCCGTACCCGATGGCGCTGCAAGCCTTTGGCGCCGATGTGGTGCTGGGCAGTTGCGCGCTGGACTTCCGCGCGCCGGCGCGCTTCGACGAGCAGCTGCACTGCGTCATGGGCCTGCAGGCCTTGGGCCGAACGAGCGTGACCCTGAGCGCCACCCTGCGGCGGGGGCACGTGGTGCTGCTGACCGCGGAGATGCGCTACGTCGTGGTGGACGCCACCAGCCTCCAGCCCGTTCCCATCCCCGAAGCCCTGCGCCAGGCGATCCAAGCCTTCGAAGACGGACAGGCCATGGTGCAGGTGCAGGTGGGCGCCTGGGAGGCGCTGGGGGGCGACGCCCAGCCCATCCGCCAGCAGGTGTTCGTGAGCGAGCAAGGCATCGCGGCCGACTTGGAGTGGGACGGCGCGGACCCCGACTGCACCCACGCTGTGGCCTACAACCGGGTGGGGCAGGCCCTGGCCACCGGGCGGCTGCTGGAGCACGTGCCCGGCACGGCCAAAGTGGGGCGCATGGCGGTGCTGCCCGCGGCGCGCGGCACCGGCGTTGGGGCCCAGGTGCTGGAGGCCTTGATGCAGGCCGCCCGCCAGCAGGGCTTCCGCCAGGTGCTGCTGCACGCCCAAGCGTCCGCGGTGGGCTTTTACCGGCGGGCGGGCTTTGTGGCCCGCGGGGCCCCTTTCGAAGAGGCCGGCATCGAGCACCAGGAGATGGTGCGCAGCTTGTGAGCGTCGGGCAGGGGCCCGCTCAGGGCTTGGCCCATTGCTCGAAGTAGGCCGCCACGCCGGCGTCGCCCATCTTGCGCGCGTCGGCCAACTCGCCGCCTTGCGTGGCATGCACGGCCTCGCCCTTGGCGTTCAGCACGGCCACGGCAGGAATGCCTTTCTTCAGCGGCACGCCGTAGCGCTCGGCGATGTCCACGTTGACGTTGAAGCGCCCGACGTTGACCTTCACGACCTGGTAACGCTGCTGGATCAAGGGGGCCACGGCCCCGGACTTGAAGCTGGCGTCGAGCATCTTGCAGTCGCCGCACCAGTTGGCCCCGAACACGACCAGCACTTGTTTTTTGTGGCGTTGGGCATCGAGCAAGGCACTGCGAATGTCGGCCTGTGCGTCGGCCGATTCGTCGTAGGGCCCTGCGGCCGGGTTGGCCTGGGCGGCCATGGGGCCGAGAAAGGCCAGGGTCAGCGACAGCGTCAGGGGCAGGAAGTTGCGCATGGGAGGTCTCAGTGTGGGGCTTGGCCGGCGCGGAAGGTCTCGACGAAGACCTCGCGGTGCCGGTCGGTGGGCATGCCGGAAAGGGCCCGGGCCATCCAGGCCTCGCCGTCGGCCATTTGGTTGGGCGTGTGGCCGCGGTAGCTTTCCATCCAGGTCATTTGGGATTCGGGCCGCTCGCTGAGCACGATCTGCAAACCCGGCAGGGCCGCACAGGCGGCACGCGCGGCCTCGCGCCAGCGCGCCCGCCAGGCTTCGGCGTCGTTCAGGTCGAGCTTGAAGTACACGTGCAGGCGCACGGGGCTGGTCGGGGCGTTCATTCGGGGGCCTTCACGGCGTAGGGCAGGGTGGCGCGGGTCAGAGGCGTGCCGCCGGCCAGCAAAAGGACGTCGCTGCCCTCCCACGCACTGAGTTGGACCTCGGCCAGCACCGCCGCTTGACCGTTCCATTGCGCGCTTGCCACCACCTCGCCCACGCCCGAAGCCGGATCGCTCGACGCCACCAGCTCGCTGCCAGGCGCCGCACGGCCGCCGGTCAACAACTGGGTGCGGCGCTTCACCGTGCCGCGGTACTGGCTGCGTGCCACCACCTCTTGCCCGGGGTAGCAGCCCTTCTTGAAGTTCACGCCGCCCACCAACTCCCAGTTCAGCATTTGCGGCACGAAATGCTCGGCCGTGGCCGCACGCACCCAGGCCAGCCCCGCATGCACCTCGGCCCAGTCCCAGGCGTCACGGGGCAGGGATTCCGCGCCTTCAAGCGCTGGGTCGCCCAGGTGCCAGGCCCGCGCGTGGCCTTCGGCGTCTGGCAAACGAATCCACCCGCTCTGCACGCCCCAAGCGGGCAGCGCTGGAACGGCGGCGCCGATGACGCCCCAAACAGGCGTCTCGTCGCTGGCGTCCCGCAGCTTGACCTTGGCGCGCAGCACGAACATGGACAAGCGCTTGAGCAAGGCGGGCAGCACGTCCCGGGGCAGGATCAAGGCGATGCCCTCCGCCGACTCGCGAACCAGCGCGAAGTTGGCCATCAGGCGCCCCTTGGCCGAGCAGTAGCCCCCCAGGCGGGCCTGGTCGGTGGGCAGGTCGGTGACGGACTGGGTGAGTTGGCTGTGCAGGAAGCTGGCGGCGTCCGGGCCTTCGGCGCGGATCAGGCCCCAGTCGTCCAGGCGGCAGGCGCCGTGGGGGAGGGAGGTCGTCATGGCGGCATTATCAGAAGGGCGGCAAGGGGCCGAAGGGGGCAGGGGCAAGGCCGATGGCGTCCGCGGCGTGGGATCATCCGCGCCCCATGAAACGAGTTCTCGCAACCCTCTTGGCGCTCGCGCTCTTGGCCCTGGCTGCGACCGCGGCTTGGGCCTGGCGCTGGTGGCAGCAGCCCCTGGGTCTGGCGGCCGAGGTGGTGGAGCTCACGGTGGAGCCGGGCCAATCGCCCCGAGCGGTGGCGCACGAATGGGTGGCCGCCGGTGTGCAGACCGACGAGCGACTGCTGTACTGGGCCTTTCGCCTGTCGGGGCAAGCACCGCGCATCCGTGCCGGCAGTTTCGCCGCGCAACAGGGCGACAGCCCAGAGCGCCTGTTGGCCAAGATGGTGCGCGGCGAGGAGACCCTGGAGCAAGTTCGCTTCCTGGAGGGCTGGACCTTCGCCCAGGCCCGGGCCGCGCTGGCGGCGGCGCCCGGCTTGCGCCAAACCCTGGCCGGGCGCAGCGACGCCGAGGTCATGGCCGCGCTGGGCGTGCCGCACGTGCCGGCCGAGGGTCGCTTTTTCCCCGACACGTACCGCTACGGGCGTGGCGTGAGCGACCTCGTGGTGCTCAAGCAAGCCTGGTTGGCGCAACAGACCCGGCTCGAGCAGGCGTGGGCCCAGCGGGCCGAGGGATCGCCCCTGCGCACCCCGGACGAACTGCTGACCTTGGCCTCCATCGTGGAGAAGGAAACCGGCCGCGAAGCCGACCGGGGCAAGGTGGCGGGGGTCTTCGTGAATCGCCTGCGGATCGGCATGCGCCTGCAAACCGACCCCACCGTGATTTACGGCCTGGGCTCCCGCTTTGACGGCGACCTGCGCAAAGTCGATTTGCTGACCGACACCCCCTACAACACCTACACCCGCGCGGGACTTCCCCCCACGCCGATCGCGCTGCCCAGCCAAGCGTCGCTGCTGGCGGCGGCCCGGCCGGCCGACACCAAGGCCCTGTACTTCGTGGCCCGGGGCGACGGCAGCAGCGAGTTTTCCGAGACCCTGGAGGCGCACAACCGCGCCGTGAACCGCTACCAACGATGAGCCGACGACCCGTTTTCATCACCATCGAGGGCATCGATGGCGCCGGCAAGAGCACGCACTTGGCCGCGATGGCCCAGCGCTTGCAAGCCGCCGGTGCGACCGTGTGCCTCACCCGGGAGCCTGGCGGCACCCCCTTGGCCGAAGACCTGCGCGCCATGGTGCTCAACCGCCCCATGGACCCGCTCACCGAGGCCCTGCTGGTCTTCGCTGCGCGGCGCGACCACGTGTTGAACGTGATCCAGCCCGCCTTGCAGCGGGGCGAGGTGGTGCTCGCCGACCGCTTTGCCGACGCCAGCTTTGCCTACCAAGGCGGCGGGCGCGGCGTGCCCCTGGCGCAGTTGAATGCGCTGGAGGCCTGGGCCTGCGAGGGCTTGCAACCCGACCTGACCCTGTGGTTCGACCTCGATCCGACCGAAGCCGCCCAACGCCGGGCCCGCGCCCGCGAGGCCGACCGCTTCGAGGCCGAAGACCTGGCCTTCTTCGAGCGCGTGCGGGCCGGTTACGCCGCCCGGGCCGCCGCCCAACCGGCGCGGTTTGCGCGCCTGGATGCCGGGCAAAGCCTGGACACGGTGGCGGCCGCCGTTCGGGCCGTGATGGCGGAGCGCGGCTGGTGAGTGCCGTGGCCCGTCCGCCCTGGGTCGAGCGCGCCTTGCGCGAGGCCTTGCAGATCCAGCGCTCCCACGCTTTGTTGATCGCCGGGCCCTCGGGCCTCGGCCAGTTCGAATTGGCGCAAGCCCTCATGGCGGCTTGGCTGTGCGAAGACCATGCCCCCGGCAGCCCGGCCTGCGGCCACTGCGCGGCCTGCCACCTGGTGGGGCAACGCAGCCACCCCGACGCGACCTGGTTGCTGCCGGCGGCACGCCGCGTGGCCCTGGGCTGGGAGCCGGTGGAAGAGAGCAGCAGCAAGGCCAAGCCCAGCCAGGAGATTCGCATCGACGAGGTGCGGGCCGTGCTGGGCTTTGCGCAGAGCACGCCGGCGCGGGGCGTGGCCAAGGTGATCGGGGTGTTCCCCGCCGAGGCCATGAACACCATCGCCGCCAACGCCTTGCTCAAGACGCTGGAGGAGCCCGGCGGGGTGCTGCGCTTCGCCATCGCCACCGAGGCCCTGGACGAGTTGTTGCCCACGGTGCGCTCACGTTGCCAAATCTTGCCCCTGCGCATGCCACCGCGTGAGGAGGCGGCGGCCTGGCTGGAGGCCGAGGGCGTGAAAGACGCCGCCGCGCTGTTGACGCTGGCGGGAGGGCAGGTGCTGCGCGCCCAAGCCTGGGCCAGCGCCGGCTGGGACGTGAGCAAGTTGCACGCCTTGCCCCGGGCCGTGGCCCAAGGCGACCTGGGCGCGTGGTCGGCCGCCACGCCGGCGCAGCTGATCGACCTGCTGCAGCGCCTGGTGCACGACCTCCTGGCCGTGGTGGCGGGCGCCCCTGCGCACTACTTTGCCGGCGTGGCGCTGCCCAAGGTGCGCCACGCCGCGCCGCTGCAGCGCTGGGCGGCCAGCCTGCGCGAGGCCCGGCAGCGCAGCGATCACCCCTTGCAATGGGCCCTGTGGTTGGAAGCCCTGGCCTTGGAGGGGCAACACGCATTGCGGGCCGCTTGCCAACCCATAAACTCCGCCGCATGAGCGAACCCCTGGACCGCCCCTCTCAGTTGGCCCCTAGCGGCGGCGCCTTGCGCCCGGGCGTGATCCAACTCGTGTTCAAAGAGAAGGGCGCGCTGTACGCCGCCTACATCTCGGTGTTCGCCGATGGCGGCCTGTTCCTGCCCACCACGCGGGACTACAAGCTGGGCGAGGACGTGTACCTGCTGTTGGCCCTGCCCGACGACCCCGGCCGCTACCCCGTGGCCGGCAAGGTGGCCTGGATCACCCCGGCCAACGCCCCCGGGGGCCGCACGCAGGGCATCGGCGTGAAGTTCCCCAGCGACGAGAAGACCAAGGGCATCAAGCACAAGATCGAAGAGATCTTGGGCACCAGCATCTCTTCGTCCAAGCCGACCCAGACCGTTTGACGCGCGCGGCCCTTGGCCGCCCGCTTGCGCCCATGTTCATCGATTCCCATTGCCATCTCAGCTTCCAGGAGCTGCGGGCGCAGCTGCCCGCCATCTTGGACGCCATGCGCGGCGCGCAGGTGCATCAGGCCATCTGCATTGCCACCACCCTGGAAGAGTTCCCAGCGGTGCTGGCCTTGGCCGAAGCCCACGACCACTTGTTTGCCTCGGTGGGCGTGCACCCGGACAACGAAGGCGTGCGCGAACCCACGGTGGACGAGCTGGTGCGCTTGGCGGCGCACCCCAAGGTCGTGGCCATCGGCGAGACCGGCTTGGACTACTACCGCTTGAACGGCCGCACGGTGGCCGACATGGCTTGGCAGCGGGAGCGTTTTCGCGTGCACATCCGGGCGGCCCAGGCCACCGGCAAGCCTTTGGTCGTGCACACCCGCAGCAGCAGCGAGGACACCCTGGCGATCTTGAAGGACGAGGGCCGCGGCGCTGTGCGTGGCGTCTTCCATTGCTTCACCGAGGATCTGGCCACCGCCCAGGCGGCGATCGACCTGGGGTTTCACATCAGCTTCTCCGGAATCGTCACCTTCAAGAACGCCCAAAGCATCCGCGACGTGGCGCAGGCCATGCCCCGCGACCGGGTGCTGATCGAGACCGACAGCCCCTACCTGGCGCCCGTGCCCTACCGCGGCAAGCTCAACACCCCGGCCTACGTGCCCCACGTGGCCGAGACCCTGGCCCAGCTCTGGAACGAACCGGTCGCGGCCGTCGCGGCCACCACCTCGGCCAACACGCGCGCCCTGTTCGCGCTGCCGGAGGCCGCATGAAGCGCCGGCCCTGGAAGGGTGGGGCGGGGGCCCTGGCGGCCTTGGCGGTGTTGACCGCCCTGACCGTGGCCGCGCCCGCCAGGGCCGAGAGCGAGGCCGAGCGCGAGTTTTTCCAGGTGGTCGAGCTGGACAGTGGCCCCAGCGTGGCCGCGAAGCTGCGCGCCGGCCAGGACCCGAACGCGCTCAACGCGCGTGGACAGGCCCCCCTGCATTGGGCGCTGCGCCACCAGTCGGCGGCGGCCCTGCAAGCCTTGCTGGCCGACCCCCGCACCGACGTGAACTTGCCCAATGCACTGGGCGAAAGCCCCTTGGCCTTGGCCGCCTTGCGCGCCCGCTTGGACTGGGTGAAGGCCCTGGTCGCCCGGGGGGCGCGCGTCACGCCCGCGCCGGGCTCGGCCCAGTGGCATGCCTTGCACTACGCCGCCAGTGGCGAGGACCGGGGCGTGGTGGCTTGGCTGGTGGAGCAGGGCGCCGAGCTCGACGCCCGCAGTCCCAACGGCAGCACGCCGCTGATGTTGGCCTGGGGCTACGGCTCGGTGGATGCCGCCCGCTGGCTGATGCAGCGCGGCGCCCACACCGAGTTGCGCAACGAACAAGGGCTGTCGGCCTGGGATTTCGCCAAGCGGGCCGGGCGCGACGACCTCGCCAAGCGCTACGGGCTGAAGCCGCCGGCGCCCTGACGCCGTGTCAGACAAAACCTGACAAAGCGCCGCGCGCTGCGGCCACTGCCCACGGGGGCGGGCTTTGCCTAGAGTGACTCCATCGCAGTTTGATCTTGGAGTTCCCCATGGCCCACCGCCACGAAGCCTTTGCCAGCCCCTTCGCCCAACTGATCGACCCCGCCGCCTTCAGCGCCGCCGTCGCCCACTCGGAGCGTTTGGCCCGCTTGAAGAGCCGTGTGTGCCGTCCCTTGGACAAGCCGTTGATCCCGCTGGTGCGCAACGCCGAGCAAGAGCGCTTCGACCGGGAAGTCGAGCACGCCCGGTCGCGCGATTTGGCGGCCGAACTGGCCTTCGCCGACACCCACTGAGGGGGTCAACCGGCCGTCAGCACTCCACGATGTTGACGGCCAAACCGCCGCGGGCGGTTTCCTTGTACTTGGTCATCATGTCAGCACCGGTGTCGCGCATGGTCTTGATGACCTTGTCCAGGCTCACGAAGTGCGTGCCGTCGCCGCGCAGCGCCATGCGGGCGGCGTTGATGGCCTTGACCGACGCGATGGCGTTGCGCTCGATGCAGGGGATCTGCACCAGGCCGCCCACCGGGTCGCAGGTCAGCCCGAGGTGGTGCTCCATGCCGATCTCGGCGGCGTTCTCCACCTGGGCCGGCGTGCCCCCCATGACGGCGCACAGGGCGCCCGCGGCCATGCTGCAGGCCACGCCCACCTCGCCCTGGCAACCGACTTCGGCGCCGCTGATGGAGGCGTTCTCTTTGTAGAGGATGCCGATGGCCGCGGCGGTCAGCAGGAAGTCGATGACGCCTTGCTGGTTGGCGCCGTGCACGAAGCGCGTGTAGTAGTGCAGCACCGCCGGCACGATGCCGGCCGCGCCGTTGGTCGGCGCCGTCACCACGCGCCCGCCGGCCGCGTTCTCTTCGTTGACGGCCAGGGCGTAGAGGTTCACCCAGTCCATCACCTGCAGCGGATCGCGCAGCGCGGCCTCGGGGTTGGCCATCAGGTCGCGGTGCAATTGGGCGGCGCGGCGCTTGACCTTGAAGCCGCCCGGCAGGATGCCTTCGGTCTGGCAGCCGCGCTTCACGCAGGCCTCCATCACCGACCAAATCTTCAACAAACCGGCTTCGATCTCGGCGTCCGAGCGCCAGTGGCGCTCGTTGCGCCGCATCACCTCGGCGATGCTCAGGCCGTACTTGGCGGTCAGCGCGAGCAGTTCCTCGCCGCTCTTGAAGGGGTAGGGCAGCACCGTGGCATCGGGCGCGATGACCTTTTGCTTGCTGCCGTCGGCCGCCACCTCGTCGCTGACGACGAAGCCGCCGCCCACCGAGTAGTACACGCGGTTGGCGATTTCCGCGCCGTCGGCGTCGAAGGCCAGGCACCGCATGCCGTTGGCGTGGAAGGGCAGGGACTCCCGGCGCTTGAAGACCAGGTCCTTGGCCTCGTCGAAGGCGATGTCCTTCATCCCCACCAGGTTCAGCGCGCCGGCGCGGATGGCGTCCAGCAGGGCCGGGATGGCCTCCACGTCCACGGTGTCGGGCTCGTGCCCGGCCAGGCCCAAAAGCACGGCCTTGTCCGAACCATGGCCCTTGCCGGTGGCGCCCAGGCTGCCGTACAGCACGACCTGCACGCGCGCGGTGCGCTCGAGCAGGCCCTCGCCGTTCAGCCGCAGGCCGAAGAGGCGCGCGGCCCGCATCGGGCCCACGGTGTGCGAGCTGCTCGGGCCAATGCCGATCTTGAAGAGGTCAAACACCGACACGGCCATGGGGCGCTCCTGGGCTCAGATCAGGCGTTTTCGTACTCGGACAGGGGCACGCAGCTGCAGAACAGGTTGCGGTCGCCCCAGACGTTGTCCACGCGGCCGACCGGCGCCCAGTACTTCTGGCGACGCAAGGACGCCACCGGGTAGGCGGCTTCTTCGCGGCTGTAGGCGTGGGTCCAGGTGTTGCCGCCGCACACCAGGGCGGTGTGGGGGGCGTTGACGAGCGGGTTGTCGTCCTTGGGCACCTTGCCGGCTTCGACGTCGGCGATTTCCTGTCGGATCTGCAGCATCGCGTCGATGAAGCGATCCAGCTCGGCGCGGCTTTCGCTTTCGGTCGGCTCGACCATCAGCGTGCCGGCCACCGGGAAGCTCAGCGTGGGGGCGTGGAAGCCGTAGTCGATCAGGCGCTTGGCCACGTCTTCGGCACCCACGCCGCTGCTGTCCTTGAGGGGCCGCAGGTCCAAGATGCACTCGTGGGCAACGCCGCCGCCCTTGACGCCGGGGATGTTGCCGCTGAAGTGGATGTCGTAGGCGTCGCTCAGGCGGGCGGCCACGTAGTTGGCGCTCAGGATGGCGACCTCGGTGGCCTTCTTCAGGCCGTCCGGCCCCATCAGGCGGATGTACATCCAGCTGATCGGAAGCACCGCGGCGTTGCCCCAGGGCGCGGCGCTCACGGCGCCGATGTTGGTGTCAGCGCCCAGGCCGGCCGTGCGGTGCGCGGGCAAGAAGGGCACGAGGTCGTCGACCACGCACACCGGGCCCACGCCCGGGCCGCCACCACCGTGGGGGATGCAGAAGGTCTTGTGCAGGTTCAGGTGGCTCACGTCGCCGCCGAACTCGCCCGGGGCGGCCACGCCCACCAGGGCGTTCATGTTGGCGCCGTCCACGTACACGCGGCCGCCGTGGCTGCGCACCATCTGGCAGATTTCCTTCACGTGCGTGTCGAACACGCCGTACGTGGAGGGGTAGGTGATCATGATGGCGGCCAGGTTGGCCTGGTGCTGCTCGCACTTGGCCTTCAGGTCGGCCAGGTCGATGTTGCCTTCCTTGTCGCACTTGGTGACGACGACCGTCATGCCCACCATCTGGGCCGAGGCCGGGTTGGTGCCGTGGGCCGACTCGGGGATCAGGCAGACGTTGCGGTGGGCTTCGCCGCGGCTTTCGTGCCAGGCCTTGATGGCCAGCAGGCCGGCGTACTCGCCCTGGCTGCCCGCGTTGGGCTGCAGGCTGATGCCGGCGTAGCCGGTGCACTGCGTCAGCCAGCCGCGCAGCTGCGCGTCCAGCTCCACGTAGCCCGCCAGCTGGTCGATCGGGGCGAAGGGGTGCAGGTGAGCAAACTCCGGCCAGGTGATGGGGATCATCTCCGTGGTGGCGTTGAGCTTCATGGTGCACGAGCCCAGCGGGATCATGCTGCGGTCCAGCGCCAGGTCCTTGTCCGACAGGCCGCGGATGTAGCGCAGCATCTCGGTTTCGCTGTGGTGGGTGTTGAACACCGGGTGCGTCAGGAAGGCGCTGGTCCGGCGCAGGTGGGCGGGGATCAGCGATTCGACGCCGGCGGCGTAGTCGGCCACGCGCAGCGTGCTGCCCGGGCTGAACCAGGTCCACAGGGCTTCGACGTCGGCACGGGTGCTGGTCTCGTCCAGGGCCACGCTGACGTGCTTGGCGCTCAGCTTGCGCAGGTTGGCGCCGGCGGCCAGGGCGCGGGCCATGACGGCGTCGGCGTCGCACTCCACGGTGATCGTGTCGAAGGCGGCGGGGGTGACGACCTTGGCGCCCAGCTGCTGCAGGCCGGCCGACAGGATGGCGGTGTAGCTGGCCACACGCTGGGCGATGCGCTTGAGGCCTTCAGGGCCGTGGTACACGGCGTACATGCTGGCCACCACGGCCGGCAGCACCTGGGCGGTGCAGATGTTGCTGGTGGCCTTCTCGCGGCGGATGTGCTGCTCGCGGGTTTGCAGGGCCAGGCGGTAGGCGGGAGCGCCTTGGGCGTCCTTGCTCACGCCGACCAAGCGGCCGGGCATCGAGCGCTTGAAATCGTCGCGGCAGGCCATGTACGCGGCGTGCGGCCCACCGGCGCCCATGGGCATGCCAAAGCGCTGGCTGTTGCCCACCACGATGTCGGCGCCGAATTCGCCCGGGGGCGTCAGCAGCGTCAAGGCCAGCAGGTCGGCGCAGACGATGAAGGCGGCTTGCTTGGCGTGCGCAGCGTCGGCGTGCTCCTTCAGGTCGTGGATCAGGCCGGTGGTGCTGGGGTACTGGCAAACGACGGCGAAGTAGTCGTTCTCGGCCATCAGCTGCGGGGCCATGCCGACCTTGACCTCGAAGCCCAAGGGCTTGCAGCGCGTCTGGATGACCTCGATGGTCTGCGGGTGGCAGTCGCCCGCCACGATCAGGGTGTTGCTCTTGCTCTTGACCGAGCGCTTGGCCAGGGTCACGGCCTCGGCGGCCGAGGTGGCTTCGTCCAGCATCGAACCGTTGGCGATGGCCATGCCGGTCAGGTCGCACACCATCGTTTGGAAGTTGATGATGGCCTCCATGCGGCCCTGCGAGATTTCGGCCTGGTAGGGCGTGTAGGCCGTGTACCAAGCCGGGTTCTCGAGGATGTTGCGCAGGATGACGCCCGGGGTGTGCGTGCCGCTGTAGCCCTGGCCGATGAAGCTCTTCAAGACCTTGTTCTTGCCCGCGATGGCCTTTAGCTCGGCCAAGCCCTGCGCCTCGGTGACGGCCGCCGGCAGTTGCATGCCCGCGCTGCGGCGGATGCTGGCCGGCACCACGGCGTCGATCAAGGCCGCGCGGCTGCTCACGCCGATGGCCGCGCACATCAAGGATTCGTCCACCGCGTCGGGCCCGATGTGGCGGGCTTGGAACTCGGCGTGGTCTTCAAGGGTGGAGAGCGGCGTGGGCATGGCGGTCAACGGCTAAGGCAAAGGGGCAAGGCGGGCAGGGCGGATCAGCTGTTTTTCAGCAGTTCGTCGTAGGCGGTGCTGTCCATCAGCGCGTCGATTTCGCTCGGGTTGGACAACTTGACCTTGAAGAACCAGCCGCTGGCCAGCGGGTCGCTGTTGGCCAGGCTCGGGTCGTCGCGCAGGGCTTCGTTCACTTCGGTGATTTCGCCGCTGACGGGCATGTACACGTCGGCCGCGGCCTTCACGCTCTCGACCACGCCGGCCACTTCCTTGGGGGCGTAGGCCTTGCCCACTTCGGGCAGGTCCACGAACACCACGTCGCCCAGCGCGTCCTGCGCGTGGACGGTGATGCCCACGGTGGCGGTGCCATCGCCGTGGACTTGGACCCATTCGTGGTCGGGGGTGTACTTGGTGCTCATGGGGTTCTCCTGGTTGGATGTCGTGGAACTGGATATTCGGCCGCGCGCTCAGCCGCGGAAATAGCGGTGCGGCGCGAAGGGCATGGGGGACACGGTCATCGGCACGCGCTTGTCGCGCACCAACGCAAACAGCGGGGTGCCTTGGGCGGCGTGGCTCGTGGCCACGTAGCCCATGGCCACCAGGTGACCCACGGTCGGGCCCAGGGTGCCGCTGGTGACGACACCGACCTCGGCGCCATCGGCGTTCACAAGCTTGGCGCCTTCGCGCACGGGCAGCTTCTCGGTGCTGCTCAGGCCCACGCGCTTGCGCGCGGCCGGGGCGCTGCCGCCGGGCAGTTGCGGGTCGATCACGGCAAAGCCGGGGTAGCCGCCGGCCCGGGCGCCCCCACTGCGGCGCACCTTTTGGATGGCCCAGGTCAGCGCGGCTTCGGCGGGGGTGGTCCCGGTGTCGATGTCGTGGCCGTAGAGGCACAGGCCGGCTTCGAGGCGCAGGGTGTCGCGGGCGCCCAGGCCGATGGGTTTGACCTCGGGCTGGTCCAGCAGCAGGCGGGCGATGGCGATGGCGTCGCGCTCGTGCATGCTGATCTCGTAACCGTCTTCGCCGGTGTAGCCGCTGCGGGTCAGGAAGACGTCGAAGGCGTCCAGCTTGAAGAAACCGCCTTCCATGAAGGTCAGCTTCTCGACGCCGGGGGCCAGGCGGGCCAGGGCGGTCACGGCGGCGGGGCCTTGCAGGGCCAGCAGGGCGCGCTCGGGGCAGGGGACGACGCGGTCGCCGAGGTGCTTCTGAAGGTGGGCGATGTCTTGCTCTTTGCAGCCAGCGTTCACCACCACGAACAGGTCGTCGGGGCGGCGGCACACCATCAGGTCGTCGAGGATGCCGCCTTGCTCGTTCGTGAACAGCGCGTAGCGCTGCTTGAACACCGGCAGGTCGACGATGTCGACCGGCACCAGGGTCTCCAGCATCTGGGCGGCGTCGGCGCCGACCAGGCGGACTTGGCCCATGTGGGAGACGTCGAACAGGCCAGCGTGCGTGCGCGTGTGGCGGTGCTCGGCCAGGATGCCTTCGCGGTACTGCACGGGCATGTCGTAGCCACCGAAGGGCACCATCTTGGCGCCGAGTTCGACGTGGAGCGCGTGCAGGGGGGTCTTGTGGAGCGGGGCGGTCATGGGGCAGTTCCCTTGGGCAAAGACAAGTCGATCCATGGAACGCCTGAAGCGCCCCGGCTTGCCCTTGCTGTCCGCTTTACCTGAGAGATTGACCGGCTGGAGTTGACCCCCGTTCGGCTTGCCCCTTCGGTGGGCGGCTTCAAAAGCACGCCTCTCTCCAGCTCGGAACGCATCGCCTCGGGTCCTTTCGGTCCGTGCGGCCATGCGTGTGCCCAGTCCTTTTGCCTGAGCGTTCGGCCGGGGGTGAACCTGGCCTGCGCCTTCGGCGGCCCCCAAATGCCGCGGTGGGCAACGGGGCGCTCTCCTGAGCGGGGCGCATGATACCGGCATGGATCTTTTGCGCCGTGAATTCTTCGTCAGCAACGACCGCTGGGTGGCGGTGCCCTTGGGCGCCGACGACGCCCCGGCCTTGCAAGACTTCCTGGACGCCAACCCGCTTTACAGCCAGATCGTCAATGGGCGCCCCTTTCGCCCGGGCGAGGCGCTGGAGGAAATCACCGACGTGCCGCCGTTCGCGCACCGGCAGGCCCATGCCGTGGCGGTGCTGGACCGCGCATCGGGTGCGTGGCAGGGCTTCGTGTCCCTGGTGGACGGCCTGATCGACCCGGGCGTGTGCCACATTGGCCTGTTTTTGGTGGGCAGCGCTTGGCATGGCACCGGCTTGGCCACCGAGGTGTACACGGCGGTGGAGCAACGGGCGCGCATTTCGGGCGCACGCTGGATGCGTTTGGGGGTGGTGGTGGGCAACGTCCGGGCCGAACGCTTCTGGCGGCGCATGGGCTTTGACGAAGTGCGCCAACGCCACGGCCAACCCTACGAGGGGCCGTCGACCTCGGTGCGCGTGCTGTTCAAGCCCTTGGGGGCGGCGGGCCGATCCGAGTACCTCGCCTGCGTCGAGCGGGACCGGCCCGACTCCCCATAATCGCGCCCGTTTTCAAACGGGGATGGGTGCGATGTTGAAGAGCCGTGCGTTGTGGATCGCCTTGGCCGTGCTGGTGCTGCTGCCCGCGCTGTACTTCTGGGCCGCCCTGAACTGGAGCTACAGCAGCGGCGAGCGCGCCGGCTGGGTGCAGAAGCTGTCGCACAAGGGCTGGGTCTGCAAGACCTGGGAGGGCGAGTTGGCCCTGGTCAGCACGCCGGGCGCGCCCGTGGAGAAGTTCGCCTTCACCGTGCACGACGACGCCGTGGCCGCCGAGATCAACCGTTTGATGGGCCACCGGGTGGCCTTGCATTACGAGCAGAAGGTGGGCTTGCCGACGGATTGCTTCGGGGAAACGCGCTACTTCGTGACCGCCGTGAAGGCCACCGAGGAGGTGCAACTGGCGCCTGGGGTCGTGATGCCGCAAGGCGCCGCGGCGCCCCGGCCGGCGAGCAGCCCCGCTTCGGCCCCTTGAGTTTGGCTGCGATTCACAGCGCGTTGAGCGGGATCTTCAGGTAGCGCACGCCGTTGTCGTCCGCCGGCGGGAACTTGCCGGCGCGGATGTTGACCTGCACGGCGGGCAGGATGAGCACGGGCATGTCGAGTGTGGCGTCGCGGCGGGTGCGCAGCGCCACGAAGTCGGCTTCGCTGACGCCGTCGTGCACGTGGACGTTGTGCGCACGCTGGGCCGCCACCGTGGTCTCGAAGCAGACCTCCCGTCCTGCCGGCGGGTAGTCGTGGCACAGGAAGAGTCGCGTTTCTGGGGGCAGGCTCAAGAGCTTGCGAATCGACGCGTACAGGACCTTGGCGTCGCCGCCGGGGAAGTCGCAGCGGGCGGTTCCCACGTCCGGCATGAACAGGGTGTCGCCCACGAACACCGCATCCCCAAACTGGTAAGCCACGCAAGCCGGCGTGTGCCCGGGCACCGCCATGACCTGGCCCACCAAGGGACCCAGAGGGACGGTGTCGCCGTCCCCGAACAGGTGGTCGAACTGCGAGCCGTCGATTTTGAACTCGGGCTCCAAGTTGAAAACACCGCGAAAGACCTGCTGAACCCGCGTGATGTCGCGGCCGATGGCGATCTTGCCGCCCAACTTCGCCTTCAGGTAGGGCGCAGCCGACAGGTGGTCGGCATGGGCGTGCGTCTCCAGGATCCAGGCCACCTTCAGCCGGTGGGCCTCCACGTAGGCGATGACCCGGTCGGCGGACTCGTGCCGCGTGCGGCCGGACTTCGGGTCGTAATCGAGCACCGAGTCGACGATGGCGCAGGCACTGCCTTCGCCGCTGTGGACGACATAGGTCACGGTCCAGGTGGTGGGGTCAAACAGGCCGTGGACTTCGGGGCGGGGCAGGGCAACGTTCATGGGCGGGTTCCATCGATTCGATCATTAGTTTATTGACGAACAATATATCGGTCAATAAACTGTTGAATTCGCCGGCACCGGAATGCCTCCTCCATGATGAACCTCGATATGGACGCCATGCGGCAGGCTTCGCTGCAAGCCAGTCGCTTGATGAAGGTCCTGTCCAACCCCGATCGGCTGCTGATCCTGTGCCAACTGGCGCAAGGGGAGCGGCGGGTGGGGGAGTTGGAGGCCCTGCTGGGCATCGTGCAGCCCACCCTGTCGCAGCAGTTGACGGTGCTGCGCGACGAGGCCCTGGTGGTCACGCGGCGAGAGGGAAAGCACGTCCACTACCGCATCGACAACCCAGTGGTGCTGTCGGTGATCGACGTGCTTCATGCCAATTTCTGTGGAACCAAGGAACAAGCGCCATGACGATCGATTGGACGAACTTCACCCCCTGGTCATCCTTGACCGGCGGCCTGCTGCTGGGCGTGGCCTCGGCCCTCTTCATCCTCTTGAACGGCCGGATTCTGGGCATCAGCGGCATCATGGGCGGCTTGCTGCGGCCGCAGCGGGGCGACACGGGCTGGCGCTTGGCTTTCCTGCTCGGCCTGATGTCGGCTCCCCTGGTATGGCGCCTCGCGGCACCGGCCGCTGTAGTCGGCGCCCCCCGCATCGACGCCGGTTGGGGGCTGGTGCTCCTGGCAGGCGTGTTGGTGGGAGTCGGCACGCGCTACAGCGCGGGCTGCACCAGCGGGCACGGCGTGTGTGGCCTGTCTCGGCTGTCGCCGCGCTCGCTCGTGGCCACCCTGTCGTTCATGGCCGCCGGCTTCTTGACCGTGTTCCTGCTGCGTCATGCGGCCTGAGGTGACACCATGCATCGCTTGAGTGAGTTTCTCGTGGGCCTGCTGTTCGGCCTGGGCTTGTTGTTGTCCGGCATGACCGACCCGGGCAAGGTGCAAGGGTTCTTGGACCTTGCCGGCGCTTGGGATCCGTCCTTGGCCCTCGTGATGGGGGGCGCGATCGTCGTGGGCTTGGGCGCCTTCTGGCTGGCCCGCCAGCGGACCGTCGCCTTTTTGGGCGGGGCCATGCGGCTGCCGCAGAGCCAGGACATCGACCGTCGTTTGGTCGCCGGCGCGCTGACCTTCGGCGTCGGTTGGGGGCTGGCCGGCTTTTGCCCGGGACCGGGCCTGGTGGCCATGGCTGCCGGAGAACCCAAAGCACTCGCCTTCGTCGCCGCAATGGCCGCCGGCATGGCCTTGTACGAATGGGTGGACCGAGCCCCTGCCGCGGTGCACGAGGGCGCATGAAGCACCCGAGCGCTTGGCGGCGGTGGCTGCCTGCCGTGCCGCTGCTGAGTTGGGGCCGTGAGTACGACCGCCAGACCTGGCTCCACGACGGGCTGGCCGCGCTGATCGTCACCCTGATGCTCATCCCGCAAAGCCTGGCCTACGCCATGCTGGCGGGCTTGCCGCCGGAAGTCGGCCTGTACGCCAGCGTGGCGCCGTTGTTGGCCTACGCCGTGTTTGGGTCCAGCCGGGTGTTGGCGGTGGGGCCCGTGGCGGTGGTGTCCTTGATGACGGCGGCGGCGATCGGCGAGCACGCGGCGCCTGGGTCGGCGAACTACTGGGCCGCGGCCACCACCCTGGCCCTGCTGTCGGGCCTCATGCTGACGCTGATGGGCGTGTTGCGGCTGGGCTTTCTGGCCAATTTTTTGAGCCATCCGGTCATTGCGGGGTTCATGTCGGCGTCGGGTCTGTTGATCGCTGCGGGCCAACTCAAGACCCTGCTGGGCGTGACGATGGAGGGCGGCACCTTCCTGCAAACCCTGTCGGGATTGGTCGGCCGATGGAGCCAGGTTCACGGCCTCACCCTGGGGGTGGGGCTGGGCTCCTTGGTCTTCTTGTTATGGGTCCGCCGCGGCCTGAAGCCGGCGCTGATTCGTTGGGGACTGCGACCGCTTGCCGCTGACATGCTGGCCAAGGCCGGGCCGGTGCTGGCGATCGCGCTCACCACGGGGCTGACCTGGGCCTTGGATTGGCAGGCGCAGGGCGTGCGGATCGTTGGCCAGGTGCCGCAGGGCTTGCCCCCCTTGACCTGGCCGACCTGGGATCCAGCGCTGTGGCGCGAACTGTGGCCGCCGGCGCTGCTGATCAGCGTGGTGGGCTTCGTCGAATCAGTGTCGGTCGGGCAAACCTTGGCGGCCAAGCGCCGGCAGCGCATCGACCCCGACCAAGAGTTGGTGGCCTTGGGGGCCAGCAACTTGTCGGCGGCCTTCACCGGCGGCTACCCCGTGACCGGTGGCTTTGCGCGTTCGGTCGTGAACTTTGACGCCGGGGCGCGAACGCCAGCGGCTGGTGTCATGACCGCCGGCGGCATCTTGTTGGCGTCTTTGTTGCTGACCCCGGCCTTGTACTTTCTGCCCCAAGCCACCTTGGCCGCCACCATCGTGGTGGCGGTGCTGTCGCTGGTCGATTTCTCGGTGTTGCGTCGCACCTGGGCTTACGCCAAGGCCGACTTCTTGGCGGTGCTGGCCACCTTGGTGGGCACGCTGGGGTGGGGCGTGGAGCCGGGACTGGTGGTGGGCGTGGCGGTGTCCTTGGCCCTGTTTCTGTACCGCACCAGCCGGCCTCACATCGCCGAGGTCGGGTTGGTCGTGGGCACCGAGCACTTCCGCAACGTGCTGCGGCACGCCGTGGTCGTGAGCCCCCGCCTGCTCAGCCTGCGCGTGGACGAGAGCCTGTACTTCGCCAATTCGCGGGCCTTGGAAGACCGGGTCAACGACGCGGTGGCCCAGCGGCCGGCCCTGGTGCATGTGGTGCTGCAGTGCTCGGCCATCAACGACATCGACGCCAGCGCGTTGGAGAGCCTGGAAGCCATCGACGCCCGCCTGCGCGACGCCGGGGTCACGCTGCATTTGTCCGAGGTCAAGGGGCCGGTGATGGACCGACTGCGCAAGACGGCCTTCCTCAAGACCCTGCGGGGACAAGTGTTCCTCACCCACTACAAGGCGGTGTGCACCTTGGCGCCGGAGATTGTGTGAAACGCGGACGGCCCAGGGCATGACAAGCGGTGTGGCCTAGGGTAAGCCCGCGTTCCTGGGGCGGCACTCGGTCCTAATATTTGTCTGTTCGCATATTGCGAATGAAGAACTTCAAGCCATCGGTAGGAGCCCCGTCACCCATGCGCACGCACAACCCCGGCCCGGCGGGCCCCACCGGGCGGCTGATCAAGGCGCCGGAAAACTTCATCGATGCCGAAGGCGTTCGAGCGGTGTTCAGCGAGGCCAAAGCGGGCCGCCGAGACTTCGTGCGCCATGCCTTCGCCGCTGCGATGGCAACCGCCGCCGCACCGGCAGCCCTGGCGCAGGCCAACCCCGTGGGCGCCGAGGGCGGCGACCCGAACATCTTGACCCTGCCAGAGCACAGCAAGGGGCTGGGGCAGGCGGTGGCCACCGACGGTTACGGCAGGCCGAGCAAGTACGAGGCCAATGTGCAGCGGCGTCCGAGCCCTGGCCTGACGCAGACCAGCCAAGCCAGTGTCAGCTTCGCCCCCCTGCAGAGCCTGTTCGGCATCGTCACCCCCAGTGGTTTGCACTTTGAGCGCCACCACCAAGGCTGGTGGGACATCGATCCCAGCAAGCACCGGCTGATGCTCAACGGGTCCGAGGCCTCGCTGATGAAGCGGCCCATGGTGTTCACCATGGACGAACTCATGCGCTTGCCGTCCGTGAGTCGCTTTCACTTCATCGAGTGTGGCGCCAACACCGGCATGGAATGGGGGAACGTGGCCGTGCCCACCTGCCAGTACACGCACGGCATGTTGAGTTGCAGCGAGTTCACCGGCGTGCCCTTGAAGCTGCTGTTGGACATGGCGGGGGTGGACTACAAGCGCGCCCGCTACGTGCTGGGGGAGGGCGCCGACGGCTCCAGCATGACCCGTACCGTGCCGATGGAACTGGTGGAGTCGGGCGAGGTGATCGTGGCCTACGGCCAAAACGGCGAGATGCTGCGCCCGGAAAACGGTTACCCCTTGCGCTTGGTGGTGCCTGGCGTGCAGGGCGTGAGTTGGGTGAAGTACCTGCGTCGCATCGAGGTGGGCGACCAGCCCTACGGCACCAAAGACGAGGCCATCCACTACGTGGACCTGATGCCCGATGGAAAACACCGGCAGTACAGCAGCATCCAGGAATGCAAGAGCGTGGTGACCACCCCATCCGGCGGCCAAGTCCTGCTGGACAAGGGGTACTACAACGTCTCGGGCCTGGCGTGGTCGGGCCGCGGCAAGGTCAAGCGGGTCGACGTGTCGGTCGATGGTGGGCGGAACTGGCGCACCGCGCGCTTGGAAGGCCCCGTGATGAGCAAGTGCCTGACGCGTTTCAACATCGATTGGGTTTGGGACGGCAAGCCGGCCTTGGTGCAAAGCCGCGCCATGGACGACACGGGGTACGTGCAACCCAGCTTCCAGCAGTTGCGGGCGGTGCGTGGCACCCGCTCGATCTACCACAACAACGCCATCCAAACGTGGTTGGTGCAGGAAAGCGGCGAGGTCAAAAATGTCCAGTTGGCATGAGTCCCGGCGCCGCGCGGTGGCGCTGACGATGGCCTTGGCCCTCGGGACCGCGCTGGGGGCCGAGTCGCGCTACCCGCAAGTGGGGCGCGACGCCACGCCCAAAGAACTCGCCGCGTGGGACATCGACGTTCGCCCCGACTTCAAGGGTCTGCCCAAGGGCCAGGGCTCGGTCCAGCGCGGCATGGACGTCTGGGAAGGCAAATGCGCGTCGTGCCACGGTGTGTTCGGCGAGAGCAACGAAGTGTTTTCTCCGCTGATCGGTGGCACCACCAAGAACGATGTCGCCACGGGACGGGTGGCGCGCTTGATGGACGCCGGCTTCCCCGGTCGGACCACCTTGATGAAGGTGCCCACGGTGTCCACGCTGTGGGACTACATCAACCGGGCGATGCCCTGGACGCAACCCAAGTCCCTCAGCACCGACGAGGTCTACGCCGTCACCGCCTACTTGCTCAACATGGCCGACGTGGTGCCGGCCGACTTCACGCTCAGCCACGACAACATCGGTCAAGTGCAAGCGCGCATGCCCAACCGAAACGGCATGTCCACCGATCACGGCCTGTGGCCTGGCAAAGGCATGGGCAACGGCGGGAAACCGGATGTGAAGGCGAGGGCTTGCATGAAGGACTGTGTGCCGGGCGTTGCCTTGGCCAGTGCTTTGCCTGACTTCGCGCGCAACGCGCACGGCAACCTGGCCGAGCAGAACCGCAGTGTTGGGGCACAGCACGGCGCCGACACGACGCAAGCGCCTCGCACCGCACCCGTCGGCGCGCAACGCCCTGGGGCGGCGCCTGCGCCCGCTGCACCTGCAAAGGCGGCGCCCCATCCAGCACTCACCGCCATCAACAAGAACGGTTGCACGGCTTGTCACGCGGTGGACAAGCCCATCCTGGGCCCGGCCTTCAGCGCGGTGGCCCCGAAACACAAGGGGCGCGCCGACTTGGAGGCCTACCTTCTGGAAAAAATCAAACAAGGTGGCGGTGGGGTGTGGGGCGCGGTGCCCATGCCTCCTCAATCGCTGTCGGACGCCGATGCCCGCACCATCGCACGGTGGCTGGCAGACGGCGCGCCACGCTGACCCCGGGTTGCCACGCAAGGGTTCCTTCACCTTGCGCAACCGCCCTTACGCTTCCTAGCATCGAACGACCCAAGGAGACCCACATGACCACACGACGCAACCTGTTGGCCCAATCGGCGAAGGTGCTGGCCCTCATGGCCGGCGCCGGCCTGCTCCCCCAGACGGCCCTGGCAGCTTGGACCCAAGCCGCGTTTGACGCCAAAACCATGGCCGAGGCCATGAAGGCCCTGGGCGCGGGCGCGCCGGTGAGCAGCGGCGACGTCACCATCACCGGCCCGGACATTGCCGAGAACGGTGCCGTGGTGCCCGTCGGCGTGTCGACCAGCTTGCCTGGCGTGAAGCGCTTGGCCGTGCTGGTGGAGAAGAACCCCAGCGCGCTGGCGGCGGTCTTCGACGTGAGCGACGCGGTGGACGCCAACTTCAACACCCGCGTGAAGATGGGTCAGTCGTCCAATGTCATGGCCGTGGCCATCATGGGCGACGGCCGCGTCCTGTTCGCGCAGAAAGAAATCAAGGTGACTTTGGGCGGCTGCGGCGGCTGAGGCCGCTGCGTTTGCCCCTCACCCTCACCCCCATCCAGATCAGGAGAACTCCATGGCAGACCCGATGCGCATCCGCGCCCAAGTTGCAGGCGACAAGGCCACCGTCCGCGTGCTGATGAGCCACGAAATGGAAACCGGCCTGCGCAAAGACGCCGCTGGCAAAACCATTCCCGCCTGGTTCATCCAGGAGGTGGCCGCCACCCACAATGGCAAACCCGTGATGAGCGCCCAATGGGGCCCGTCCGTTTCCAAGAACCCGTTCTTGCAGTTCAGCGTCAAAGGCGCCAAGGCCGGCGACAAGATCGCCGTGACCTGGAAAGACAACAAGGGCGAGAGCCGCACCGACGAGGCGGTGGTCTCCTGACCCCCCTGGCCCGACGAACCCGCGCACGACCCCGCGTGCGCCCCGATGGGAATGGAGACATGCGACATTCGCTCAAGCCCCTGATCGCGACGGCCGCGGCCGTCGCACTCGCCACCGCCGCGGCGGCCCAAACCAAGAGCGCTGCCGACGGCATCGCCGAGTACCGCAAGATGCTCGAGGACGGCAACCCTGCCGAGCTCTTCGAAGCCAAAGGCGAAGACCTTTGGAAGCGCAAGCGCGGTCCGAAGAACGCCTCGATGGAACAGTGCGACCTGGGCAAGGGCGCGGGCGTGGTGAAAGGGGCGTTCGTCGAGTTGCCGCGCTACTTTGCCGACACGAAGCGGGTGCAAGACCTGGAAAGCCGTTTGCTGACCTGCATGGAGACCCTGCAAGGTTTGGATGCCAAGGCCATTGCTGCCACGCCCTTTGGCCGTGGCGAGCAAAGCAACATGGAGGCCTTGGCCGCCTGGATCTCCTCGGAGTCCCGCGGCATGAAGATGAACCTGCCCACCGCCCACGTGGAAGAACGCCGCATGGTTGAGTTGGGCAAACGGGCCTTCTTCTTCCGAGGGGGAACGCACGACTTCTCCTGCGCCTCTTGCCACGGCGAATCGGGCAAGCGCATTCGCTTGCAAGACCTGCCCAACCTGACCACCAACCCCGGTGATGGCGTTGGTTTTGCCGCGTGGCCGGCCTACCGGGTGTCCAGCGGCGAGATGTGGAGCATGCAGCGCCGTTTGAACGACTGCTTCCGCCAGCAACGTTTCCCTTACCCGGGCTTTGGGTCCGACGTGACCATTGCCTTGGCCAGCTACATGGGCGTGAACGCCAAGGGCGCGGTGTCCATCGCGCCCGCCATCAAGCGCTGAGGACCCCACCATGAACCGACCTCTACTGTGGATCTCGGGCGGCCTAACCCTGGTGGCGCTTGCCAGTTGCGCCAGCCTGCCAGGCCCGGCCGAACTCGACGCGCAGGCCCAGGCCATGATCAAGGCCTCTTTCCGCGACCAAGGCATTGCCAAAGTCGACCGCCTTCAGCAAGACCTCGGGCAAGAGGCCTGCTCCAGCGACAAAGCGCCGCCTGAGGCCGTGGCCCAGCGCATCGAAAAAGAGGCGATGGCCACCATCAAGCCCCCCAGCGATGGCCGCTATCTCGGCGATTGGAAGGAGGGCGAGCGCATCGCTCAAAACGGCCGCGGCATGACCTGGACCGATGTCAGTACCGCCACCAGCGCCAACGGCGGCAATTGCTACAACTGCCACCAGATCGACAAGAAGGAAATCTCCTTCGGCACCATCGGTCCCAGCCTGTGGAACTACGGCAAGCTTCGAGGGGTCAAAGACTCCGCCGATCCGGCGGCCTTGCCCATCGTGCAGTACACCTGGGGCAAGTTGTGGAACAGCAAGGCCTACGCCGCTTGTTCGAACATGCCACGCTTCGGGCACGCGGGTTTGCTGGACGAGGGCCAAATTCGCCACCTGATGGCGCTGTTGCTGGACCCCCAGTCCCCCGTCAATCAATGAGCCCGCACGCCTGGTGGAACCAGGCGTTTTTCTGGCGGCTTGCATTCGTGGATCCTGAGGTATGAATCTAAGCAAACGCGAGTTCTTGCAGGTGCTCGGCAGCGCCTCGATGGCGGGCATGGCCTTGGGCCGGTGGGAGAGCGCCGACGCGGCGACGGCCGAGGCGGCGCTGTACGACGTGCCTGCCTTTGGCAACGTGTCGCTGCTGCACATGACCGATTGCCACGCCCAGCTCCAGCCCATTCGCTTTCGCGAACCGAGCGTCAACCTGGGGGTGGGGGCCATGCGGGGGCAGTTGCCGCATTTGGTGGGGCAACACCTGCTCAAGCAACTGAACCTGGCGCCGGGCACTGCACTGGCCCATGCCTTCACCTTCACCGATTTCGAGCGGGCTTCCCGCCGGTACGGGCAAGTTGGAGGATTTGCGCACCTGTCCACCTTGGTCAAGCGGATGAAGGCCAGCCGACCGGGCGCTTTGCTGCTGGACGGTGGCGACACTTGGCAAGGCAGCGCCACCAGCCTTTGGACCCAGGCCCAAGACATGGTGGACGCCTGCAAGCTCTTGGGCGTGGACGTGATGACCGGCCACTGGGAGTTCACCTATGGCATGGAGCGGGTGAAGGAAATCGTCGACAAGGATTTCGCCGGCCACGTTGACTTCGTCGCGCAGAACGTCAAGACCAACGATTTCGGCGACCCGGTTTTCAAGCCTTACGTGGTGCGCGAGATCAACGGCGTGCCCGTGGCCATCATCGGGCAGGCCTTCCCGTACACCCCCATCGCCAATCCGCGCTACATGGTGGCCGACTGGGCGTTCGGCATCCAGGACGAGAACATGCAGTCCATGGTGGACGAGGCGCGAGGGAAGGGCGCCCAGTTGGTGGTGGTGCTCAGCCACAACGGCATGGACGTGGACCTGAAGATGGCGAGCCGGGTTCGGGGCATCGACGCCATCTTCGGTGGCCACACCCACGATGGCGTGCCGGTGGCCGTGCCGGTGAAGAACCCGGGAGGCACCACCCTGGTGACCAACGCCGGCAGCAACGGCAAGTTTTTGGGCGTGATGGACTTCCAGGTCAAGGACGGCAAACTGGTGGACTACCGCTACCGCCTGCTGCCGGTTTTCAGCCAAATGCTCCGAGCCGACCCGGCCATGGACGCCTTGATCCGCAAGATCCGGGCGCCTTACGAAGCCAAGCTGTCGGAACAGCTCGCCGTCACCGATGGCCTGTTGTACCGCCGCGGCAATTTCAATGGCAGCTGGGACCAACTGGTTTGCGACGCCCTCATGCAAACCCTGGATGCGGAGATGGCCTTCAGCCCGGGCTTCCGTTGGGGCACCAGCCTGTTGCCCGGCGACCCCATCACGCGCGAGTTGATGATGGACCAATTGGCCATCACCTACCCGATGGCCACCTTGACGCCGATGAAGGGCGAGTTCATCAAGACCGTGCTGGAAGACGTGGCCGACAACCTGTTCAACCCCGACCCCTACTACCAACAGGGGGGTGACATGGTGCGGGTGGGCGGCTTGACCTACGCGATCGAGCCGAGTGCGGGGGCAGGGCGCCGCATCAGCGACCTGCGCTTGCACGGCCGACCGATCGAAGCCGACAAGACCTACCGCGTGGCGGGATGGGCCCCCGTGGCCGAGGAGGCACGGACCCTGCCAGGCGTGAAGCCCGTGTGGGACCACGTGGAGACTTGGCTGCGGGCACAAGGCGGTCGGGTGACCTCTCGCAAGCCCAACCTTCCTCGCCTCATTGGCGTTCAGGGCAACCCCGGCATGGCGGTGTGACCCCAATTTCGGAGCACGACATGACCCTCCAGCGTTCGACCCGGACCGCCCACTTCATCGCCAGCCTCGCGCTGGGCATTGCCGCGCTCGGGGCGGGCACAACGGCCTGGGCACAGGCGGTCGTCTACCACATCGACGACACCTCCTCGCAGGCACTCAAGGCCCTGCGCAACGTGCGCAATCACCTCGATGTGGACCCCAGCGCCAAGATCACCGTCGTGGCCCACGCGTTCGGCGTGGACTTCTTGATGGAGGGCATGAAGGACCGCAGCGAGGCCTCCTTTGCGGGTCCGGTGGCGGCCCTGGTGGCGCGCGGGGTCAAGTTCGAGGTCTGTGAAATCACCCTGAAGAACCGCAACTTGACCAAAGAGCAGTTCATTCAGGAGGCGGAGTTCACCCCGTCGGGGGTCGTGCGTTTGGCCAAGCTCCAGCAGCAGGGGGCGGCCTACATCAAGCCCTGAAGCAGCATGGCGCTGTTGCAAGCGGCGGTCGACGCCTGGGGTGAGTCCCAGGTTCTCGCGCTCGGCGGACTGACCGTTGGGGTGCTCTTCGGCTTTTTCGCCCAGCGCAGTCGCTTTTGTTTGCGATCGGCGGTCATCGAGTTTGCCCGCAACCAGGGTGGCGGCAAACTCACCGTGTGGCTGTTTGCGTTCGCCACCGCCGTGCTCGTCACGCAGGGCTTGGCCTGGTCGGGCGTCCTGGACGCCAGCAGCGCCCGTCAACTGGCCGCACGCGGCAGCGTCTCGGGCGCAGCCCTGGGCGGCCTGCTGTTCGGGGCCGGCATGGTCCTGGCGCGAGGGTGTTCCAGTCGGCTGCTGGTCCTGGCGGCGGGGGGGAACCTGCGTTCGGTCGTTTCCGGCTTGGTCTTCGCGGTGACGGCGCAGGCGAGTTGGAGCGGGGTCCTCGCGCCGCTGCGGGAGACCCTGGCGGGCGGGTGGACCGTGGAGGGTGGGGCAGGTCGGGATCTGCTCTTGCGCTGGGGGTGGGGCCACGGCAGTGCCATGCTCTTTGGCCTGGCGTGGTTGGCGGCGGCGATCTGGTGGGCGCGGCGCCAACGGGTGGCCCCGTGGGCTTGGGGCGGCGCGATGGTGGTGGGCCTGTCGGTCGCCGCTGCATGGGCCTTCACGCACGCCGTGAGCACGGTCTCGTTCGATCCACACCCCATTCAGGCCTTGAGCTTCACCGGGCCGTCGGCAGAGTTTCTTTCTCGGGTGCTCTTCGCCGGTGGCAAGCCGTTGAACTTCGACATGGGCTTAATCGTGGGCGTGGTGCTGGGGTCGTTCGCGGCCGCCGCCTGCTTCGGCGAACTCAAGCTGGAAGGGTTTCAGGGCGGCGCCAGCATGCGCCGCGCCTTGGTGGGGGCCATGATGATGGGCTTTGGCGGCATGCTGGCTGGGGGCTGCGCCGTTGGGGCTGGGCTCTCTGGGGCCGCGGTCTTCTCGCTCACCGCTTGGGTCACTTTGTTCGCCATGTGGGCGGCGGCGGCCCTGACCGACCGCTGGCTCGACCACACCCCGACGGCCTCCCTTCAAGACCCTTCGATCATGGCGACCCCATCATGACCCTCCGCCCCGCAATTGCCGTCGTGCTTTCGGCCACCCTCTTGGCGCCAGGCGCGCAAGCCAATCCGGACATGGCAAAGGCCGAAGAGATCGTGCAAGGCAAGTGCTTCCTCTGCCATGGCATGGCCGGTGAAAGTTCGAGTCCGGTCTTTCCACGGCTGGCCGGACAAAACGCCAGTTACGTGGCGCGGCAGTTGGCCGACTACCAGAGTGGCAAGCGCAAGAGCAGCACGATGCAAGCGATGGTGGAAGGCCTGTCACCGGCCGAGATGCAAGCCCTGGGGGCGTGGGCCGCCGCCCAGCCGACCATGGGCCACCCGGTGGACGACAGCGACCTGGCTGGCGTGGGGCGCTTTGTGTACCTGCGCGGCAATCCGTACAACGGCGTGGCCGCTTGCGCCAGCTGCCATGGCACGGACGCCCACGGCAGTGCCACCTTGCCGCGGCTGGCGGGTCAACACGCGCAGTACACAGAGAACCAACTGAAGCAGTTCAACCGGCGGGAGCGCACGAACGACAACGCCGTCATGCACAGCATCGCCAGCAAGCTCAGCGAGTTGGAAGTCAAGGCGGTGGCCGCCTACCTGAGTGGGCTCAAGTAGGCGGCCGTCCGAGCGTCAGGCCGGCACTGCCAGCATGTCGTCCCAGATGTTCTGGGCCCAGCTGAGCGCGTAGCGCCCCTCGATTTGGTTGGCCGCGGCCGAGACGCCCCCCGAGCCCGGCACCGTCTTGAAGACCTTGTCGGCGGCGTCGTACTGGTGAACCGTGGCCACGTGGATGACGTCTCGCGCCGTGACAAAGCTGTAGCAGGTGTTCATCACCACTGGCGTGGCGTTCACGGGCTCGCCCTTGAGCAACTGGATGATGGCCGCCGCCGCCACCTTGGCGTGTTGATTGGCCATGTGCCCCGATTTGGGCATCAGCGGGGCCGGGAAGGTGGCATCGCCCAGCACGTGCACACCGGGCACGGCGGTCGACTCCATGGTCAGCCAATTCACCCCGGACCAACGTTGGTTGATGTTGATCAGCCCGGTCGACTTGGCAATGTCGCCCGCCCTCTGGGGGGGCACCACGTTCAACACGTCGGCCTTCACGTCCTCGAACTCCAACTTCGCCAAGGTTCCGTCCACCTCTTTCAACTCGGCGTTCGGGCGGTACTCCAGGAGTCCGGCGTAGTGCTGTTGGAAGGCCTTCTCGAACAACGCCTTCTTGGACTGGACTTCCGGGTTGGCATCCAGCACCAGCACCTTGCTCTTGGGCTTGTGCTGCTTCAGGTAGGCGGCCACCACGCAGGCCCGTTCGTACGGGCCCGGTGGGCAGCGGTAAGGCACTTTGGGGATGGACAACGCGAACACGCCGCCATCCGGCATGGCTTCCAATTGCCGGCGCAAGGCCACCGTTTGCGGCCCGGCCTTCCATGCATGCGCCACCTGGCCCTTGTCCAGCGCGGCTTGCAGGCCCCCGATCTGGTCGACCATGAAATCCACCCCGGGCGACACCACCAAGCGGTCGTAGGCCAACTCGGTGCCGTCGGCAAGCCTCACCTTGCGGGCGGTGGCATCGATGGCGCTGACTTCGCCCTGCAGCACCTTCACGCCCAAGGCCTTCAAGCCCTCGTAGCCGCGGGTGATGTCGGCCATTTGCTTGTAGCCCCCCAGCACGAGGTTCGACATGGGGCAGGAGATGAACTGGGGGTTGCGGTCCACCAAAGTCACGTCCACGTTGCCGCCCCACAGGCGCAGGTAACGGGCGGCGGTGCTACCGCCGAATCCACCGCCCACGACCACGACGCGGCCGATGGACGGGCCGCCCGGGGTGGCGCAGGCTGCCAATCCCAGGGCGCCCAAAGCGGCCGCCCCCATCAGGAGCCCTCGGCGCGATCGATCGAATCCGATGTTCATGGAGGTCTCCTTCATGGCTTGGCTGGGGATTGGCTGGCGAAATAGGCCGCGATCAGGCGCACCTGTTCGTCGGTGTAGCCCTTGGAGATCTGGTGCATGATCGTCGCCGGCTGTGCGCCGCTCTTGTAGTCGGCCCACAAGGCCAAGAGCTTGTCAGCGGGCATGCCGGCCAGGGGCTTCATGTCGCCTTTGGCCTTGCCATTCGTGCCATGGCAGTTGGCGCAGGTGGCGGCGAGGTTGCGCGCCAGTTGAAGGTCCTGCGCCAGGCTGGGTGCCATGGGCAGCGCGAGCGCCAGGGCGCACAGCCCCCATCGCGTTGGGAATGCAAGGCTCATCGGGTGTCTCCTGTGGGCATTGGGGCGGCCATGGTGCAGACCGGCCCGCCCCTTGGCAAGCGCAATCTCCGTAGACGCTGATCCATTCTGGTCATATATTCGTGCATGCAGATCAAGCGGTTTCCCTCATGACGCCATTCATGCCCTGGCGCCGGGCCCTCGGGCTCGCCGCGGCCCTGTTGCTGACCTTCGGGTCGAGTGCTCACGCGCAAGCCGTGCGGGCCGAGCAGGTGGCGGACCATGTCTGGTTCGTCCAGGGACAGTCGGCGCTGGGATCCAGCGCCAACCGGAACTTCATCTCCAACGCGGCCTTCGTCACCACCGGTGCGGGCGTGGTGGTGATCGACGCCTTGGGCTCGCCGGCCCTGGCCGAGGAGTTGCTGGCGGAGATTCGACGCGTGACGGCCGAGCCCGTTCGCTTCGTGGTGCTGACGCACTACCACGCCGACCACATCTATGGCGTGCAAGTGCTCCAAGCCGCAGGGGCCCAGGTGATCGCCCATCGGGCCGCCCAGGACTACCTGCAGTCGGACACCGCCGCCTTGCGCTTGCAGGCCAGTCGGGCCGACCTGTTCCCTTGGATCGACGAACACACGCACCTGGTGCCAGCCGACCGGTGGCTGGAGGGCGATTGGACTTTGGCGTTGGGACGTGAACGCTTCCACTTCCGCCATGCGGGGCCCGCCCACACGCCCGAGGACTTGACCGTGATGGCCGAGCGGGAGGGGGTCTTGTTCGCGGGCGACCTGGTCTTTCGCCAACGCATTCCCTTCGTGGGCCAGGCCGACAGCGCCGCATGGGTCGCTGCATTGGACCAACTGTTGAGTTGGAAGCCCAAGTTGGTGGTGCCGGGGCACGGCCCGGTCAGCGACCAGCCCGCACTGGACCTGCAACTGACGCGGGACTACCTGCAGCACCTGCGTCACGTGATGGGGCAAGCGGCCCGCGACATGGAGCCGTTCGAGGAGGCTTACGCCCGGGCCGATTGGTCGCGCTTCATGGGCTTGCCGCTCTTTGGGGTGGCCAACCGGATCAACGCGTACAACACCTATTTGCTGATGGAGCGGAGCCCTTCGCCATGATCCAGCGTCGCCGATGGGGCCAGTGGGCCCTGGGCAGGTTCGGCCTTGGCGCCTGGGGGCTCCACTTTTCTGTGGCGGCCGCTCCGCGGTTGGCGACCGACTCGGCCCCAGTGGTGTGGCCCCGGCGCACGGCACTGCTCGACGGTGAGGTGCTGAGCGCGGAAGCCCTGCAAGGGCAGGGCCTGCTGGTGGTGTTTTGGGCCACGCATTGCGCATTTTGTTTGCGGCACAACACCAAGTTGCAACAGGTGCTGACCACGATGGGCGCGGCAGCGCCCCGGGTCTTGGGCGTCTCGCTGGACCGGGATGCGACGCTGGTTCGGCGGCACCTGGCCACCCACGGTCATCGCTTCGACGTGACCCTGGATGCGGCCCCTTGGCTCGCTGCCCTGGGCGCGCGCCGCGTGTTGCCCAGCACGGTGGCCGTGAACCGGCTCGGGCAGCGCAGCCTGCCGATGCCGGGCGAGATGTTCGAAGAGGACCTGGCGGAGTTGCTGCAGTGGTCGGCAGCCCCAGCGGGATGACGGGCTTGCGCGCCGCGGGGTGTCCTTCATATCATCGGACACTGATAAAGCTTCCCCTTTGCTTTCCTTTCCCTGACCTTGGAGATCCCATGAAGCCATTTCGTTCGCTGCTGATGCCTTTGGCCTTGTTGGCCGTGAGCCTCCCTGCCGCCGCCAACCTGCAGCTGGCCCAAAAGAACAACTGCATGGCCTGCCACGCGGTCGACAAGAAGGTCTTGGGCCCGGCCTACCAAGACGTCGCGAAAAAATACGCCGGACAAAAGGACGCCGTGGCCGCCGTGACGGCCAGCATCCAGAAGGGCGGCAGTGGCAAATGGGGTCCGGTTCCGATGCCCGCGCAGCCAACGTTGAGCGAGGCCGACGCCAAGGCCCTGGCCACTTGGATCGTCGGCGGCGCCAAGTAAAGGCCGGACGACCGCCCCATGCCGCATTCGCCGCCTCCGATGAGCCCCGCGTTCTTGGGCGGCGTAGCGGCCTGCCTGTGGCTTTCGGTGAGCGCGGCGGCATGGGTCGCTGACGCGCCGCCGGCGCCAGCGCTGCCGCCCGTGCCGGCGATCTTTCAAGGCGCCGATCTGGCGTTGGGTCGGCGCCTGATCGCAGAGCATCGGTGCACCGAATGCCACCGTCAAAAGGTGGGCGGTGATGGTCGCGCTTTGTACCGACCGCTTGGACGTATCAACAGCCCAGGCCGATTGCGTGGCATGGTCGAACAGTGCAACACGGAGTTGAACCTGACCCTGTTCCCAGAAGAGGTGACGGCCGTCGCTGCGGTCTTGAACCGCGATCACTACCGACTGCGCGATTGAGGACTGCGGACTGCATCACCTAACATGAATGCACGAATGGACGACGTTGCATGAACCGCCGATGAGCGATCTCGATGACATGGATGGGGTGTTCGACTCGGCCGCCGACTTGTTTCGGCTCTTGTCCACGCCGATTCGGCTGAAGATCATCAGCGCCGTGTGCCATGGCGAGCGCAACGTCAGCGACCTGCTCGCCCAGATCGACACCACCCAGCCCAACATGTCGCAGCACCTGGCCACCCTGTACCGGGCCGGCGTCCTGGGCAAGCGGCGGGAGGGCACGCAGATCTTCTACCGCTTGGAAAGCCCCCGCGTGGCCGAGCTGTGCCGCGCCGTGTGCACCCAGGTCGCCGTGGACCTGGAGCAAAACCCGGTCAAAGCGCCCAACGATCAGCGCTTGGTGGTGCCGCGCCGCTGAGGCCGAAACCGGCGACGGCTCATCCCCTCACTCGGCCGGCCAGTGGAAGCGGTGCAAGATGCGGTGCACCACCGGCGCCAGCATGATGCCCATCACGGCAATGACCGCCAGGCCGGAGTACAGCGCGTACATGCCAGCGAACACCTTGCCGCCTTGGCTGAGGCCCTCGGTCTTCACCGGCCCCATGCCTCCAAGAATCATGGCGGCGTTCAAAAACGCATCCGTCATGGTCATGCCCTCGTAGTGGGCGTAGCCCCACATGCCCAAGGCCAAGGACAGGCCCAAAAACCCACCAGCCAAGGCGGCGTGGGAGGCCATGCGCCGCAGGAAGCGGGCCGTGGGCAGGACGGGGTGGGAGCGGTGTTCGTAGGGCAGCATGGGCAGCCGGGGGTCGCTCAACGCGAGATCTTGCGGTCGATCTTGTCCAGCACGCCACCGCGGAAGGTGAGCACCGTCAGGGTCTGAGGGTCGCGGGGGTGCGGGAAGTAGGACCAGGTCTTCTCTTCGGGCTGGCCCTTGACCGACTTCACGATCGCCTCGTGGTCGGGCTTGCCGATCTTCAACACCACCTCGCCTTCGCCCATGCCGACGCTCAAAAAGCTGCGGTCGCGGGCGTCCACGGCCTGGACATCCGTTGCGGAGAGGGTCACCAAGAGGGCGAGGACAAGACGAACAAGTCGCATGGCAGGGTGGGGGAGAGAGGCCGAAGGTCGGGCCACAACGCCCCGGGGTCGCGTTCGGTTGATGCCACGCTAGCACCCCAGCTTCTTCTTCGGCCTTCGCACTTGCCCCCACCGCCTGTGGACAACACCGTGGATGGTGCGGGGTCGGGGCGCCCAAGTGCTTGATCCCATTGGCCCCGCTCCGGTCTGCCTCGAAAAGAGGCAGCGGCAGCTCGCGAAGGCGTAGAAAGTGGTCCTGCAGTGCCCGGCCGGCTTGGGCATTGGTGAACTTGGCGCGCTTGAGCGTGCCTGTTGATCAGAGCCATCACTTGCCCGTTTGACAAGAATCAGGGCTTTCGAGCCACCAATCCCACCAGCGCCGAACGACCAAGGTGCCCTGCACCCTCTGCGAGATGGGCCTCGTACTCCTCCAGTGCCAGGATCTCCATGTCCGGCAGAAGGCCGTGAAGAAGGTCCCGGGTGTAGAGGTGGGAGGCGCATGGCGGCCCGCCGGTCCCGTACGCCAGCTGTGCCACTGTGTAGCCTTGCAGCACCATCACACCACCTGGACGGAGGCTGTCCACCATGCGTTGGAACAAGCGTTCCCGCATCCTTGGGTCGGCAAACTGGATGAAGATCGCGGCCACGCCATCGAAGCTGCCATGGGGCCAGCAGTAGCTGTCGCAGTCGGCCACTGTGAAATTGACACACACACCTCGACTGTCCGCCAGCTCGGCTGCTTTGGCCATGCCCACGGAGGACGGATCGAACGCGTCGACTCTCAAGCCTTGCTGTGCCAGCCAGACGCTGTTGCGGCCTTCACCATCTGCGACGCACAAAACGTGTGCGCCCGAGCTCCAGTGGCTGGCGTGCTTTGCGAGCCACCCGTTTGGCTTGTCGCCGAACCAAAAGCCCTTGCTTCGGTAGCGCAAATCCCAAGCCTCCGGCGACACGTTGGACGTGGGCAATGGGCAGCTCATGTGCCCATGTTGACATGCCAGGGAAACCTAGGCTTACGCAGGCTCAGAGCCGGTCGCCCGGTCGGGTCCTCAGCCGGCCACGATTCGCCACGCCAGCCAACTTGGCAGGCCCAGGTACAAGGCCGCCAGGCTGCTGCCTTCCAGCCAGCGGCGAAGGCCCAGCACCCGCGCGGGCCGCAGCACGGCCCCCAACACCGAGCCCACTTCGATCAAAGTGCGCAGTGCCGCCGCCCACAGCACCACCCCGATCGTCCAGGCCGCCCACCACAGGCCGAGGGTGGTCAGGTAGGCCTGCAGGCCGAAGCTCAGGTACTCGCCGATCGCGCTGCCGTAGGCGATGTGCTGGTGCAAATGAAAAGCCGGCAAGGCGAGCAGCACGGGCAGCACCCCAAACTTCAGGACGGGGTGGCTCCAGCGCCCCCAGCGCACGGCGTCGCGTGCCTGGAGATAGGCGCCCCAGCGCGCCGCCCCCGGGGATCGGCCCGCGGCGGCGAGGGGCACGCCCCATTCCCGGGCCAAGGCGAGGGGCGAGCTCAAGGCCAAGCTCCAGCGCCGCGTGCGGCCCTGCGCCATGTCCAGGTGACAGCCCGCACTGGGAAGCGGCCAACGCCAAGGCCGGAGGGCCGCCACCTCGTCGCGGCGCACGCGCCATGAGCGCGGGCCTTGGGTCATGACCAGATCGCCGTCGACCAGGGCCGCCTGCGCCACGAACGCCCGCATCAGCAACCAGGCCAGGGCCTCGGGCAGCAGGAACACCGCGGTGAAGGCCCGGATTTGCGCCAAGGTATTGACGCGCATCGTCTCGTCCAGCAGAACGGCCAAGCCCAGCCCCAGGAGCCCGAGCCTCGCGCCGGCGCGCAAGCCGGCCGTCATCCACCGGACCGCGGGCGGCAGCAGGGCCACGGTGGCCGTACCCCGGGGTGCGAAGGTCGCAGGCTCGGCGGTCCAGGGCCAGCGTGCCGCCAGGGCACGCTGCAAGGCCCGAAGCACCAGCAACAGCAAGAAGAAGGCACCGGCCGCGCCCACCCAGTCGCCCCAGCGCACCACCAAGGTGGGCGCGGGTGCCGCGGTGGGCAGCGCGCCAACGACCAGCGTGCGTTCGCCCATGCGCGAGCCGACCACCACCGTCCCCGTGGGGCTGATCACGGCGCTGAAGCCGTTGGTGGTGACCCGGAACTGAGGCAGTCGCGTTTCGATGCTGCGGAACGCGGCCACCGCCTGGTGCAGGGCGGCACCGCGAGGGTGCTGCGTGAACCAGGCGTCGTTGGACATCGTGAACAAGGCCTGCGCCCCCAAGCGGGCGCCCTGCAAAGCCAGGGTGGGCACGGTGTCGTCGAGGCAGATCAAGGGCTGGACCACGACCTCGCGGCCGTCACGAAGGCGCAGCGGAAACACCCGCGCGCCATTGCCTGGGCGCCAGCCACCGAGCCAGGGCAGGGCGGCCCGCAGCCACGGGCGGTCGAGCCAGGCCGGCACGTGCTCGGTCAGCGGAAAGGGGTGCGTCTTGCGGTACATGCCCAGCAGGCCGCGCCCCGGCTGCAGCACGGCCGCGGCGTTGTACTCCCCGTCGCGGTCGCGGTCGTAGGTGCCGAACACGAAAGGCACGCCTGCGGCGTTGACGATGCCAACGATCTCGCGGTCCAGTTCCGCCCCAGCCTCGCTCTTGGGCTGGCCAAAGGTGGTGGGGTAGACCGTCTCCGTCCACAGCACGGCGTCGACCTTTTGGCGCTCCACCGCGTCGTAGCTCATCGCGTAGTGGGTGTCCAAAATCTCGCGCACCACCGCGTAACTGCCGCGCGCCTGGCGTTGCTGTTCGACTTGGGTGAAATTGGCCTGCACCAGGCCGACGCGCAGGGTGGGCCCTTCGGGCAGGGGCCGCGTGGACCACGCGCCGAAGCCCGCCAAGGCCAGGGGGCCGAGCAGCGCCAGGCCCAGGGCCGGCGCCCAAGCACTGGGTGCTGCGCGGCGACGCTGCCATGCCGCCCACAGGCCCTCGTTGCACAGCAGCAGCAGGAAGGTCAAACTGGCGGCACCGCCCCACTCGGCACCTTGGCGCAGCACGGCCGAGGGGTACAGGCCATGGCCCAGGGTGTCGCCCAAGAGCTTGACGCCCGTCCATTCCACCGCCACCCAGGCCGAGGCCGCGGCCGCCGCGTTGGTGATGGCGCCGAAACGCGTCGCCGCCCAGCGCCGCACCAAGGCCATGGCGATCCACTGCGGCTGGAACAGGGGCGCCACCAGCAACAAAACAGCCAAGCCCACCGGGGTGCCCCATGCGCTGTAGTCGCCTAAGGCCGCGCCGAACCAATGGAACACCGCGGCAGTGAAAGCCACGCTCAGCGCCCACGCGCGGAGCAGTGCGCTGCGCCAACTGGGCGCGTGGTGCAGGGCGGCCAAGGCCGGCACCAAGGCGACGAACAACAGGGGCCAAGCGCTGTCCACTTGGGCCACCAGCCCCAACAGGGCGGCGCTGAGCAGCAGGCCCAGCCAGGGCAGGGCGGGCGCCCACCGTTGGGTGGGCGAATGCGGGCGGTCGTTCATCAAGATCCGGATTTCCCAGGGGGCAAGGGCGGGGGCACGACGACGCGGCGGATCGGCAAGCCGGGCGGCGCCCATTCCGGCGGCACGACGCGGTCCTTCGGCAGTTCGATGGCGCGGCCGGTGCGGTCGTAGAACGTCCGGTCGGGCGCAAACATCAAGATCGGCTCGATGTCCTGCCCGTCGTCGGTGGTTTGGTGGTGACGGACGTAGCCGTCGGGCAGCGGGAAGTCGGGCGGCACGGCCAGGCCAACCAAGGGCGGCGAAGTGCCGGGTGGGTTGAAAGCCCCCAAGCCCGTGTGCACGCCGGCCTGATGCAGGCGCTGGATGACCTCGACCATGCTGGGTGCTTGTCCAGCGGGCACGTGGGCGGCCAAGTCATCGGGGTCGTTCGCCGTCGGGTGCGAGGTCGGCGGTGCCGCGGGCACCGTGGACGGGTCCGAAAGGGCGGCGGCATCGGGCCGGGCGGGCTGGCCGGTCGATGGCGCCGCGGTGACAGTCCCCGGCTGGGAAGCGGGCGCGGCCTGGTGGGTCCACGACGTCCAGAACCACAGGCCGGCCGCCAAGGCCAGGAGCGCGGCGGCGACCAGGTAGCCCCACGCCATGCGAGGGCCCGGCGCCTCGCGGGGTGCGTTGGCGCCGGGCGAACGGGGGGGTGCGCTCATGACGGTCGCGTCAGCGAGCGGCTGCCCCACCCAAGGTGCACGGTGACGCCGGTCAGGGCGCCACAGGGTTGGACGTGGACAAGGTCCAGCCCATCCGCTCGTGGCCGTAGCGATTCCAAATCGGGCTCTTTCCGTTTGTGAACGAGGTGTAGCGCGGCGCGCCCGAGCCCGTGGTGCCACCCAGCAGGCCGGCCGACACGGTGCCACCGGTGTAGGTGGGGTGCACGTCGTCTGACTGGATGTAGTCGTAGGTGCTGCTGGCCGACACCGCGTGCAAGTTGGCGTCGCGGATGGTGCTGCGCAGCGTCGAGGTGATGCGCGTCACGTAGTTGGCCTCGCTCTCGCCCGGGACGTAGCGCAGCGCGTCGGCGTCCACCAAGCCGTCGCCGTTGCTGTCGTACTCGGCGCCCATGTACTCGGCGAAGCTGTCGGCGCACTTGAAGCCCTTTTGGCGTGCGTACTCGCACATCCAGTAGTTCATGCGCGCGATGGCCGGCAGGAACTTGTCCTGCATCTTGACGGTGGCGCCCGTGGTGGCGTCCTTGCAGGTGCTTTGCGCGTTGTCGGCGCTGTAACCCGGGTAGTAGAGGTTGGAGATGATCTTCAACTTCACGCCCGAGTAGGCATTGGCGTTGATGTAGTCCATTGCCGCCGCCACGTTGGCCTTGCAGTTGTTTTCGGCCGTGGTGAGCACGCCGTAATTGCAGGTGCCGGTTTGGTTCTTGAACGCGGTGCGGGCTTGCAAACCGTCGTTGCCGCACATCTCGAAGGTGACGACCCGGGTGTTGGCCGCTTGCATGTACGAGCGTTCGGCGACGATTTTGTTCTGGTAGACGTCGGACGCCACGGCGCCCGACTTCGTGCGGCGAACGCTTTCGATGTCGGCGTTCCACGCGGCCGACAGGTACTCCGCGTCCACGGTGGGGGCCGAGTACTTGGCGGCGTTCGTGGTCGAGCCGTTGTAACCGGCGTAGATCGAGTCGCCGTAGGCCACGACGCGGTATTTGGCGGTGGTGCCCGCCCGGTCGATGGTCCAGGACACGTTTTGGTTCAGGGTGCTGGCCGCGGCGTTGCCGCCAAAAGCGAGCAAGGCCAAGGCCGGCAGGCAACGGCGCACGAGCGCCTGCCAGGGTCGGGATACGGAAGCGGGAGTCGTCATCGGGGTCTCCTCGGGGCTGTGGGATCGACAAAGTCGTTCGGTGGAACCAGCTGCGCGCACCCGTACCGCTGAATGCGAGCGGCCGGAAGCATCGGCCAAAGCCGCGCCCTGAAACAGGCCGTAATCCCTGTCCGCGATTTCCCTCGGTGGTGCATGGCGCACCAGTAAGGGGCTTGGCGCCGCTCGATGCTGCGTGCTGGTGCATGACCGGGTTCGAGCCGCGCTCGGCGACTCGGTCGGCGGTCGGCCCAGCGCCGGATCGATCAAGCCTTCAGGCGAGGCCTGGTCAGGGGTGGGTTGGGGCGGAGGCTTCCGGCAGGCGCCGTTTACGCAATCAAATTTACACATGATTCGGGGCAACGGATGAAGGCGCCTTCCCAGGGAAGCCTGGTCAGCGCTGCAACTGAATTTGATGATGCCTCGCAAGCAAAATTGGTAAAAACTGCGCGAATCAACTAACTTTGCCCATATTCAGTCGCTGCCAGGAGCGGCCCTCATGGCGAGTTCAGCCCGGATCGGAGCGAGGCGAGGCCACATCGCAGCGGTGGACGTACAGCAATGGCCGGAAGTCGACCCAGACGCGCTTTCGGACAAACGCCGGGCGCTCTACCTGAAGCGCCGGCAGGCGGTGACGATGTACCTGGCCGGCGCTTCTGACGCCGACCTGATGCGAGACACCGGGATTGCACTGCCCACGGTGCACCGATTGATCACCCGTCGCTGCTTGGCGCAACACCCAGACGGAACACTGATGGGTTGGCGTGGCGCGTTGCCGTTCTACCGCGTGGAGCCGTACACCCGGGCCAATGCCCCACGCATCAAGACCGCGACGGGCAGGGGCAGCGCGGGTGTCATGCAGTGGTTGTTCGAGTCTCCTGGGGGCGCTGCACTACAGGCGCGTTTTGACAAGAAGATCCTCGGACGAGCCCCCAAGTTGGCGTCCACCAAGCGGCCCAAGCAGGAGCTCTTTCAGTGGTTTCTCAAGCAACTTCGAGATGAGGGTTACGAAGCGCGCGGTGAATGGCCCTTCAATGTGGCGAGGCTGGGTTGCGTCAGCATCTACCGCTACATCGACCGGGTGCTTGAAGCGAACCCACGGCGGCAGCAACAACTTTTGGGCGGTGAGGAGGCAGAGCGCAAGGCTCGCGCCGGCGATGGGACCCGTCGACCTGATCTGAAGGTCTTTCAGCGCGTCGAGTGCGATGCCCACAAGATCGACGCCCGAATGGTGGTCTTGGTGCCATCCCCTCACGGCGGGCACGAACCTCGCAAGATCCACCGAATCTGGGTGATCGTCATCATCGAAGTGGCGAGTCGGGCCGTTCTTGGCTACTACCTCAGCCTGCGCTGGGAATGCAGCGCCGAGGACGTACTTCGGGCCGTCAAAAGCGCCTTGACGCGATGGGCTCGCCGTGAAATTCATTGGAGCAAGGAAACCTACTCGGATTCGGCGGCCTTGCCATCGGCTCACCACGAGCGATACCTGGGGGCTTGTTGGGACGAGTTCAGCGTCGACGGTGCATTGGCCAACGTCTGCCAGCGGGTGGAGCGGCAATTGCGGGACGTCGTTGGGGCCAACATCCTCAAGCCACAAGACCCCAGCAGCTTCAGCCATCGGCGCAGCAAGGACGATCGCCCATTCATCGAGTCCTTCTTTAAGCAACTCGCAGCCGGTGGCTTTCACCGATTGGCATCGACCACGGGCAGCAAGCCTGCCGACAAGCGTGGCTCTGACCCTGACAAAGCCGCAGTCGATCGGCAGTTCCAGTTGGAGTACGCCGAAGAGCTGCTCGACACCCTGATCGCCAACTACAACGCGCGGCCTCATTCGGGCCTCGGTTGGCGAAGCCCACTGACCCAACTGGACTTTTTGGTGGATCGAAGCCCTGGTCGGCTTCGACAAGCCGATGCCAGCGAAGTTCGTCGGATGGTGGGCATCCGCAAACTGTGCACCGTCAAAGGCGGCATCCGCAGCGGGCGCAGACCGCATTTCAATTTTCTGAACGCCAGCTATTCAGCCGAGTGGCTCGCGCTGAGAGCCGACCTGATCGGCAAATTGCTCTGGGTGCAGCTGGAAGACGAAGACGACGCCCGCTTCGCCAGCGTTTCCACGAAGCAGGGCGAGTTTCTTGGTGTGGTGCGGGCAGGTCCGCCCTGGCACCGCTCCCCGCACACCCTGTACATGCGCCAGTCGATCCGTGCACTGGCGCAGCGCCGCGTTCTCCATCTTTCAACGCAGTGCGACGGCGTGGAGGAGTTGATTCGCTTTGCCGAGGCGACCAAGGACAAGAAGTTGCCGCCCCACCCGGCCTATTTGGAGGCCCGTCGCGTTCTTCAGCGGCAAGCCGAAGCCGCTTCCAAGCCGCTCGTGACCGAGACCGCGGCCGTAGTCGCTGCGCCTGCTCCGAGGGCCGGTAACCAAGGCGAACCGGGTGCCGCTTCGCCGCCGAGTCCAGATGTGTCGAGCATCAGACCGAGCGATGGTGCTTTGCCTCCCCGTCGCAACGCGAAGACTTGGTGATGGAGGCCCATACCCCGCAGCCGCTCGTTCCGGCGCATGTTCCGCGAAACCATCCCGTGGTGACGCGGGAGTACTCCCTCTTCACGCCGGCCATTGCGAGGATGGTGGACCGGGTGGCCGGGTGGATCGACGACCAAGTCGATGGCGCAACCATCTTCGGCCCGTCTCGATTTGGCAAGTCCAGCGCTGTGCACCACTGGCTTCAAGCGCTGCTGTCCGAGCGTCATGGGGGCCACGTCCCGATGGTCGTGTGGAGCCATTCAGAAAGCGGCGCCAGTTCGCCAGGGCAGTTTCACTCGCACCTGCTGCATGCCAGCCGGCATCCGCTGGCCAAGGCGGTGCGCAGTCCCATGAACCGCCAGGAGATGCTCGTGGAACGGCTGGCGCTCTTGGCAGATCAGGGGGGCGGCCGATTTGTGGTGCTGGTGATCGATGAAGCCCAAAGCATGACGCAGCGCGAATGGATGTGGCTCGTTGAGCTTCACAGCCGTCTCGAATTGGAACGGCTGCGTCTGTGCGTGTTCTCCGTGGCCTCTGTGCAAGTGTTTGACGAGCCCGTCGGCATGGCCATGACCGGCGGCGCACACGTCGCAGCACGCTTCATGCTCTCCTCAGAGAGGTTCAACGGGGTCCGAGGCGTCGATGAGTTGCGATACGTCCTTGCTGGCTATGACGACGGGGCGGAATGGCCGAGGGGGTCGGGGCTTTCGTTCACGCAGGGCTTGGCGCCCAGAGCCTGGGAGGAGGGCTTCCGGATGGCGGCGCTTGCGGAGCCGCTGCAGCAAGCCATGGTCGATGCGCTGCCGGAGAGGTACGAGGGTCCGATCGAGTTCCCGATGCGCTCCGTTGCGATGTCAGCCCGCCATGCGCTCCTCCGAATTGCCGGCGGTGCCGACCCGTCGGACCTGATGGCGGTTTCGACGCTCCGGTCCATCGTCGAGGGCACGGGCCACACCATGCTCATGGCGGTCGTCACCGCCATCACGCCCCGCTTGCGCAAGCGTTCTGGACCGCAGTGAGCCATGAACGCCGGACTTAGCTTGACCTGGCACTCGGGCAGCGTGTTGCCCTTCGCCTCCCTCTGGCACACGCTACAGCGGCTGATGCACCTGAATGCCATGCGAGCCAAAGAGTTGCAGGAATTGCTGGTCGGCTCTTGGCAAGCGCCCTCGGTTTACAGAGCAGATCTTCTCTTCAATGAACTTCCGTACGGTGGCAACCGACAACGGGCAGGCGCCGTCCACACCGATCAGTTGGCCCGCGCGATGGGCGAGCCCGCCCATGCTTTCGAGTGGTCGCACTTGGGCAGGATGCCGGACGCTGTTCGATGCTTGGTAGGTTCAGGGCTGCGGATCTGCCCCGCTTGTGCGGCAGGTGGCTATCACTCGGCACTGTTCTCTCTGAAGGCATTGGATCGCTGCCCGATCCACCGATGCGATCTGGTTTCGCGTTGCCGGTGCGGCGCGCCGTTCGATCCGATCCTCAGGATGGTCGGGGCCACGCATGCGGGCCAGTGCCGCTGTGGTCAGACCGCGTTTTTCACCAGCACGACCTGTCGCCGACCCACGCTTTGCGCAGATGACGTTCGACCCATGAGGTCTGTCGCCGCCTGGCTGGAGGACATCTGCACTGTCGTACGACCGTGGACGCAGCGCAAACACGCTCAAGAAGCGCACGACCGGGTGTTCATGTCGGCGCTGGGCGCCTGGAGCGCCCAACTGGGCTTGAGCGCGCCCCCCTCCGATCAAGGGGCATCCGCCGATGGGGGCTTTGCCACGGCCACCATCTCGGTGCACCAGTTGAAAGCGCCGACGACGCGCGGATCGAAAGTGGTGCAGCCCCAGGATTTCCGCTTCGCCACTGCTTCGACAGACCGCATGTGGCTACAAACGGAAGCCACGGTGGCCTACCGCGCGATGAATCGCCACATTCGACGCCATGTTGGGCGGTACTCGGACCGATTTGCTATGCAGTTCTTGGGGAACCCTGACCCCTTGGCGATGGCAGACCAGATGCGAGCCCACCACCAGGCCATGGTCGGCTTTGCCGAATTGGTGTTCTGCTTCTCGATGGAACGACTCGCGATGAACCGCCGTTGGCCCTACCGGCAAGCCTTGGACCCCAGCCAGCGGGCGCTTCAGGACTGGCTGGAGGACCCCTGGGTCGGCGCCCCTTGCGGACCCGAGCACGAACTGCCCCAGAACGCGAAGAGTTGGCTCACGCGCCAAGTGGCCGCGGCAAGGGTGACGCATGCCTGGCGGCGAGCCCAAGCTTGCGCCATGCAGGCCATATGCAGCGGCTTGGCGGACTGGCGAAGCGCGACCGAACAGGTCAATGGGTATTCCGCCTCGTCAGGCGGGCAGGCAGAGGCCTGGAACTGGCACACCGCACCGCCCCCGTACCAGGTGACCTGGGCGGCGTCAGCCAAGGGCAGTCGGCTGCGATTCGCAAGCCACCCCGCAACCGTTCGCATCGACTGGACCATGACGGCGATGACGAAGACCGAACGGCGGGCAGCGTGGTGCAACGTGCAAGCGCGTCGCCAGGGGCTCTTGGATCAACTCACCGCCGGCCCCACCTTGAGCTGGACGCGGCGAGATGGCTGGCGCGCGATCGACTCAACCCATGCTGAGCAATCGTCAGCAAAGGCGCACCGGCTTTTCTTGCCTCGGGGAGAGCGAATGTCCGTGTGGTTGTTTTGCTCCCCTGAGGGCTACACGGTCAGGGCGGTCAACGCAAAGTTGGAAGTCACTGGCGCAAGCCCCAAGGAGGCGTTTGCTGCGATGCGAGAAGCGCTGTCGATGTACCAAGCCAGGTATGGCGCGATTCCCACCGCCAAACCGACCCGCAAACTTGCTCGGGGCGAGTCGCGCGCCAGTCGAGGCGACCTCGTGCAGTGTTATGCGCTTCATCTCGCTCACATTCGCTACGACCTTGGGTTCTGGCGTGGCGCGGAGTCTTTCAATCAACTGGCGCATAGTCTCCTGGTGGCCGACCGACGCTTGCCTGCGGAGGAACGTGCGGCGACGTGGTTGGAGTGTTGACGCGGAGGCTCGTCCGAGCTCGATCACACGAGGTTTCAAACAAGGCGCTTGACCTTGTAGTTGGTTCAGGGTTTTCAATCCTGGCACCAGATCAACGATGTCACCATGGCGCCTAACGACTCATCACCACCCGACATGCAGGTCTTGCTGCGAGTCACGAAGCTGCTCAATCACAACGATCCCAGCATCTCTCGACTCATTGAATGCCGAGGTTGGCGCAGGCTGCCACCGCTTGACCGCGTTGGCGCCGCCTACGAGTTCGTCCGCACTGACATTCGATTTGGCTACAACGCGCGGGATGAGATTCCTGCGTCCCAGGTCCTCGCGGAGGGGTACGGCCAGTGCAACACCAAGTCAACGCTGCTGATGGCCTTGCTGCGCGCACTGAATGTGCCCTGCCGCTTGCATGGCTTCACCATCGACAAGCAACTGCAGCGTGGCGCCATCCCCGCGTGGGCCTACCCACTCACCCCGTCGCGCATCCTGCACAGTTGGGTCGAGGCTTGGGTGGACGGCCGCTGGATCGAGCTGGAGGGTTTCATCCTTGACCAACCCTACCTCAGCGCCCTGCAGGAACGCTTCCCAGCGGCTCGGGCGTTTTGCGGGTACGGCGTGGCGACGACGGACCTCCAACAGCCCGCGGTCGCCTGGTGCGGCCAATCGACGTACATCCAGCGAGAGGGCATCGCCGAGGATTTCGGACTTTTTGATGACCCGGATGCCTTCTTTGCGGCTCGTGGTTCCAACCTGTCACCGGTCAAGCAGTGGTTGTTTGAGCATTTCGTCCGTCATCGCATGAATGCCCGTGTGGATAGGATTCGCGGGAGCGAGCCTTGATTTGGAGACCCTCATGAATCCGAAGTCCCACTGGGAAAGCGTGTACCGCAGCAAGTCAGTCGATTCAGTGAGCTGGTACCAAGCGCATGCCGACCGCTCCTTGGCGCTGATTCGAGGCATCGCTGCGGGCCAACCTCGCAGCGTCATCGATGTCGGCGCCGGCGCCTCGACGCTGGTGGACGACCTGATTGGGGATGGGCAGTTTGACGTGTCCCTGCTTGACTTGTCGGAGTCGGCCTTCTCCGTTGTGCGTCAGCGCTTGGGCCGCAGGGCCGAGGACGTGAAGTGGTGGGTGGGCGACGTTGTGAAGGTGGCGCTCCCTGAGAAGGCCTACGACATTTGGCATGACCGAGCCGTGTTCCATTTCCTGACCACGGCCGATCAGCGGCGTGCGTACGTCGCGCAGGTGCGACGGGCCGTGCGGCCGGGCGGGCATGTCATCGTGGCCGCATTCGGACCCAATGGGCCGTTGCAGTGCAGTGGCTTGCCTGTGATGCGCTACGAGGCGGAGGCCTTGCATGCCGAGTTTGGCGCTTGCTTTGAGTTGCAAGCCCACTTGAGCGAATCTCACCTGACCCCATCGGGCCAAGTGCAGGAATTCGTCTACTGCCACTGCGTGATGCATTGAGCATGGCCCGGTTCAACACCAACCTTGGGGTTTGGGCGGCACTCGGTGCGGCGGTCCTGTTCGGATTGGGAACGCCCTTGGCCAAGCCCTTGCTCGGCCCAGTCAGTCCTTGGATGCTGGCCGCACTGCTTTACCTGGGCTCTGGCATTGGCCTGGCTCTGTGGCGCCTGACGCGCGGAGGGCTGTTCGCCGGTGTTCGATTGCAGCCGGGCGACACGGGCTGGTTGTTGGGCGCCATCGCTTCAGGCGGTGTCCTCGGGCCGGCGCTTTTGATGTTGGGCCTGTCGCGCTTGCCGGCCTCGGGGGTTTCTCTGCTGCTCAACGTGGAGGGGGTCCTCACGGCCTTGCTGGCGTGGTTTGTTTTCAAGGAAAACTTCGATCGCCGCATCGCGTTGGGCATGGTGGCGATTGCCGCCGGCTGTGTGGTGTTGGCCTGGCCCCAGGCGCGTGCGCCAGGCGAGACCGGACTTTGGTTCGATCTGTGGCCGGCGCTGGCTGTGCTGGGTGCCTGCTTGGCCTGGGCCATCGACAACAACTTGACGCGCAAGGTGGCTTTGGCCGACGCCAGCTTCATTGCCATGACCAAAGGTCTGGCCGCTGGCCTGACGAATCTGCTTCTGGCTTTGGGGGCGGGTGCCGATTGGCCGGCGTGGCCACAAGTTGCTGCGGCAGGTCTGATCGGCTTCGCGTCTTACGGTGCCAGCCTGGTGCTCTTCGTGGTCGGTCTTCGACACCTGGGGTCGGCGCGCACAGGGGCCTATTTCTCGGTCGCTCCGTTCGTGGGAGCGGCCGTCGCCCTGGTCTGGCTCGGCGAAAGCCTGACGCCGAGCTTGATGGTGGCCACGGCGCTGATGTCCCTCGGAATTTGGTTGCACCTGACGGAGCGACACGCGCATGAGCATGTTCACGAGCCGATGGTTCACGAGCATGAACACAGCCACGACGACGGCGACCCGCATCACACGCACAGCCACGACGTGCCGGTGGAGCCGGGGACCCGCCACAGCCATGCGCATCGGCATGAACACCTGGTGCACAGCCACGTGCACTTTCCAGACGCCCATCACCAGCACGCTCACCCATGAACCATCTGCTCCGCAGCCTGCAAAGGGTTTTGCGGCGCCCAAGATAAACTTTCACGCATGCCACGCTGGTTGCTCGTTCTCCTCGCCGTCCTGCTGCCCTTGCAGCTGGCCTGGTCAGGCGTCGCCCATCTTTGCGTTGACGCCCATGAAGCGGCGGCTGTTCATGCGTCCGTGCACGAGACGGCAGACGGTGGAGCCGACGCATCGGGTGGCGATGCTTGTGCTGCTGTGGGTGGACACTGCCACGGCCACCTCACGGCGCTGCCGTTGAGCCTGGACGTGCTGACGGTTGCCATGGCTCGCTTTGAAGGCGCAGCGCCCGTCGCGTCGCTCGTCGCCACTCGGCCATCGCCGAGACCTGAACGCCCTCAGTGGCCGACCCTCGCCTGATCGGCGAGGGAAGCCCCCCCCACTGCCAATCTGCGCGGCCCCTTGCCGCGCACTGACGCACACCGGGCCTTAGTGGCCGTCCCTTCGCCGATCTCCCCGTGGTTCTTCTTCCACTTCGGAGCATCGGATGTCTCGGTTTTCTCATTCACGAGTGCGGGCGCGCCTTGCCTGGACGGCATCGACCGTCCTCGCGCTTTCTCTTGGCAGCGTGGCGATCGGCCATGCGCAAACTTCCTCCACCCCACCCCTGACACTGCCGCTGGCGTTTGCGCAGGCCTGGGAGCGCCAGCCTGAGGCCGCGGCGCTTCTCCAACGGCGCCAGGCAGGTGAGTCCCTGCGTCAGGCCGCGTCGAACTGGACGCCCGCACCTGCGGCTCTAGAAGCCTCCGTTCGAAGCGACCGCTTCAACCGCCGTCAGGGTGCCCAAGAATTGGAGTTCGGTGTTGCCGTTCCGCTATGGCTGCCGGGCGAGCGCGAACGCAGCCAAGCCCTGGCCGATGCGCACCTGGACGCCGTGGAGCGCCAGGCTTTGCTCGCGCAGTGGCAACTGGCGCAGAGCCTGCGAGAGCACTGGTGGGGGCTGCTGCGTGAGCGCGAAGAGTTGCGCGCCGCGCAAGAGCGCCTCCAGTCCACGCAGGCGCTGGCCTCGGATGTCGCTCGGCGTGTCAAGGCGGGTGAGTTGTCGCGTGCCGACCAGAACCAAGCCGATGCGGCTGTTTTGTTGGCAGTGTCGGACCAGGCGCAGGCTCACACCCGGGTGATGGCGAGCGAGCAGTCCATGCGCGCGCTGCTGGGCCTGCCTGCTGAGGCCGCGCTGCTGATGGCCCCCACGCCGGAGCCCGAGCCAGCGGGTGACGCACCGGCGCACCCACTGCTGGCCGCCCTGCAAGCCAAGGCCCAGACCGCACGCAGTGCAGCGGCGCTGGCCAAGGCGCAGGTGCGCGCCAGCCCCGAGCTCACGCTGCTTCACACCCGAGACCGCGCTGCCCGCGGCGAGGCCAGCAACGGCACGGTGACGCTCGGCCTGCGGTTTCCGCTGGGCAGCAGCGATCGCAACAAGGCCGCCGTGTTGAGCGCTGGCGCCGAGCAAACCGAAGCCGAAGTGCTGCTGGCGCGAGAGCGCGAGCGCCTGATGGCCGAGCAGCGCAGCGCCCAGTCGGCGCTGGACGCGGCCCGCGCGGTGCTGCAGGCAACCCGAGACCGTGCCCGGCTGGCGGACGAGACCCGCCAGTTCTTCGACAAATCCTTCCGTTTGGGCGAGACCGACCTGCCAACGCGCCTGAGGGTCGAGCTGGAGGCCGGACAGGCCCAGCGCGACCTGGCCCGCGCTCGCATCGACCTGAACCTGGCCATCGCCACCCTGCGGCAGCGCCTCGGCCTGCTGCCCGAATGAACCGAACTGAGTCCTTACCGATGAAATCCCATCTCCTTCTCCCCCTGCTGGCCGTGGTGGCCCTGGTCGCCGCGCCGCAGGCGCACGCCGGCCCCGGCCACGACCATGGCGACGAAGCCCCCGCCAACACCGGTGTTGCCTTGCCGCGATTCGCCATGACCTCGGAGGCCTTTGAACTGGTTGGCGTGCTCAACGGCAAAACGCTCACGCTCTACCTGGACCGCGCCGCTACGAACGAGCCTGTGCCCAAGGCCGACATCGAACTGGAGTTCGCTGGGGCCAAGCTCACGCCCCAGGCACAGGCCGATGGCAGCTTCGTTCTGGAGTTGCCCCAAGCGCCCGGCGAGGGTGCTCACACCTTCACCGCCACCGTCACGGCGGGCGATGAGGCCGATCTTCTGGCCGGCGAACTGGACCTGCACGGCGAGGCGCCCCATGCGGACGAGCACGCGCACTGGGACTGGAAGCGCTGGGGCGTTGCCCTGCTGGGCGGAGGGTTGGGCCTGGCCGCTTTGGTGGCCTTCCTGCGCCGCAAGCGCGCATCGACTTTTGGAGCTGCAGCATGAAGCGCGGACGGATCAATCTCCTGAGCAAACCCCTGGTGGCCGCCATGCTGGGCGCCTTGTTCCTGGTGCCCGCCTGGTCGGGCCCGGGACATGACCACGGTGACGAGGCAGCGCCCGTGAGCGCCGGCGGTCCCCAGCGTCAGCCCGATGGGTCGGTTTTTCTGCCCAAGGCCGCGCAACGGCAAATGGGCGTTCGTACGCTGCCGGTGAACGGCGCGGAACTGCCACGCAGCCAGGAACTGCAAGGCGTGGTGGTGATGGACCCCAACGCCGGCGGCAAGGTGCAAGCCACGCAGGCCGGCCGCTTGGTCGCCCCGCCGCAGGGCTTGCCCAACCTGGGTCAGCGGGTGCAGCGGGGGCAGTTGCTGGCCTATGTGGAGCCCGTGGCTGGCGCTCTGGAGCGCTCGGCACAGAGCGCGCAGGTGGCCGAGCTGAAGTCGCTGCTGGGGCTGGCTGAGAAGCGCCAAGCGCGGCTGAAAGAGCTGAGCGACACGGTGCCCAAGCGAGACATCGAAGCCACGCAGGCCGAAGTGGCCGGTCTGCAGGCGCGAATTGCCGCGTTGGGTCAAGGTCTGAGCGGTCGTGAAGCGCTGCTGGCCCCCGTCAGTGGCGTCATTGCCGCCAGCAACGCCGTGGTCGGCCAGGTCGTGGACGCGCGTGAACTGGTGTTCGAGGTCGTGGACCCCTCGCGGTTGCGCATTGAGGCCCTGGCTTATGACGTGAACGCGGCAGCCGATGTGGGTGCCGTCTTCTTGGCCACGGCCGGCGCACCACCTCAATCGCTGCGCTTCCTGGGCAGCGCCACGCGTCTGCGCGAACAGGCCTTGCCGATGAACTTCGGGGGAGCCCAAGGGCTCGCCTTGGGTCAGTCCGTGCGCGTGGTGGTGCAAAGCCGCAGCACGTTGAAAGGCCACGCGGTACCCGCCCAAGCGCTGATGAAGAACCCGGCCAACCAGACCATCGTCTGGGTCAAGCAGGCCCCCGAGCGCTTCGTGCCCAAGGTGGTGCTGGCGCAGGCCCTGGACGGTGCCCAGGTGGCCGTGACCCAAGGCCTGGAGGACGGTGATCGGGTCGTCGTCCAGGGCGCCACGCTCGTCAACCAGGTGCGCTGACCATGTTTGATTTCTTGGTTCACAGCAGCCTGAAAAACCGGCTGATGGTGCTGGCGCTTGCGCTGGCCATGATGGTGCTCGGGGCGCTGACCCTGACGCGAACCCCGGTCGATGTGTTCCCCAGCCTCGACCGCCCGCAGGTCACCCTGCAGATCGAGGCCGGCGGCATGGCGCCCGAGGAGGTGGAGCAGCTCGTCACCCTGCCGCTGGAGCAGGCCATGAGCGGCTTGCCCGGTGTCACCGCCGTGCGGTCCGTGTCGTCCGTCGGACTGGCCTTCGTCTACGTCACCTTCGACTGGGGGACGGACATCTACCGGGCGCGGCAGATCGTCAACGAGCGTTTCACCACGGCGCGTGACGCGCTGCCGGCCGGCGTGCAGCACGCCGCCATGGGGCCCATCAGCTCCATCATGGGCGAGGTCATGCTGATCGCGATCCCGATCGACGAGGCCAAGATCAGCGCCATGGCCACGCGGGAGTACGCCGACTTCGTGCTCCGTCCGCGCCTGCTAGCCATCCCCGGCGTGGCGCAGGTGGTGCCCATTGGCGGCGAGGTGCGCCAGTACCAAGTGCAGCCCGACACCGCGCGCATGGGGCAGCTCGGCGTGAGCGTCGAGCAGTTGCGCGAGGCCTTGCAGGGCCACGCCAGCAACAGCAGCGGCGGCTTCCTGGAGCTGAATGCGCGCGAGTACCTGATCCGCAACCTGGGGCGCACCACGCGGCTGGAAGACCTGCAACAGTTGCCAGTGGCCTGGGTGAATGGTCAATCCATTCTGCTCAGCCAGGTCGCCAAAGTCAGCTTCGCGCCGGCCATCAAGCGGGGCGATGCCGGCTTCAATGGCAAGGCCGCGGTCATCCTTGGTGTTCAAAAGCAGCCCGACGCCGACACGGTGGCGCTGACGCGCAGCATCGAGGCGGCACTGGCCGCGCTCAAGCCCTCGCTGCCCGCCGGCATGGAAGCCCCCCGCGTCACCTTCCGTCAGGCCAGCTTCATCGAGTCCAGCATCGGCAACCTGCAGGGCAAGTTGATGACGGCCGCGGCCATCGTGGCCGTCGTGCTCTACCTGTTCTTGGCCAATGTGCGCACCACGCTGATCTCGCTGGCCGCGATCCCCGCGTCCATCCTCATCACCGTGCTGGTGTTCCGCTACTTCGACCTCAGCATCAACACCATGACGCTCGGCGGTCTCGCCATCGCCATCGGTGAACTGGTCGACGACGCGGTGGTGGGCGTGGAAAACGTCTTGAGGCGGCTCAAGCTCAACCGCCAACTGCCGCAGCGGCTCGGCCCCATCGAGCTGATCGCCAAGGCCACGCTGGAGGTGCGCAGCGCCATCGTGGTGGCCACGGTCATCATCGTGCTCGTATTCGTGCCTCTGTTCGTGCTGCCGGGCATCGAAGGGCGCCTGTTCGTGCCGCTGGGCATCGCGTACATCACGTCCATCCTGGCGTCGATGCTGGTGTCGATCACGCTCACGCCGGTGATGGCCTACTACCTGCTGCCGCAGCTCAAGAGCCTGGACCACGGCGACCCGAAGCTGGTGGTTTGGCTCAAGGCCAGGTACGCACGCGGCCTGGCCTGGGTGTTCGAGCACACCCGGGCCGTGCTGGGGGCTGGTGTGCTGGCGGTGGTGGGTGCCGTCGCTTTGGTGCCATTTTTCCCGACGACCTTCTTACCGCCTTTCAACGAGGGCTCGGTGCTGATCGGCCTGCGACTGAACCCGGGCACCACGCTGGCCGAGTCGGTGCGCGTGGCGCGGCAGGCGGAAATCCTGCTCAAGGACGTCCCGGAGGTCGTGTACGTGGGCCGCCGCTCGGGCCGGGCGGAGATGGACGAGCACGCCGAAGGGGTGCACGTGTCCGAGATCGACATCGGCCTCAAGCCCAGCGATCGCACGGTGGAGGCGGTGTACGCCGACATCCGCCAGCGCCTGATCAACACCCCGGCCGCCATCGGCATTGGGCAGCCGATCAGCCACCGCATCGACCACATGCTGTCGGGCGTGCGCAGCGCCATCGCCATCAAGATCTTCGGCGAGGACCTGGACACCCTTCGCGGGCAGGCCGAGGCCTTGCGCGCGAAGCTGGCAGGCATCCAGGGTATCGCCGACCTGGAGGTCGAGAAGCAGGTCCTGACGCCACAGATCCAAGTCCGCGTCGACCACGCCGCCGCACGCGCCTACGGGCTGGCACCCGGCAAGTTGATGGCGGAGTTGCAGCAACTGGTGGACGGCGAGCGCATCACCCAGGTGGTGGAGGGCAACCGCCGCTTCGACCTGGTGCTGCGCCTGGCCGACCCGGCGCGCACGCTGCAAACCCTGCCGCAGATGCTGATCGACACCCCAGCCGGACGGGTGCCCTTGGCCAAGCTCGCGCAGATCGAGGAGGGCGATGGCCCCAACCAGATCAGCCGAGATGATGGCAAGCGCCGGATCGTCATCGCGGCGAACGTGTCGCAGCGGCCCTTGTCCGAGGTGGTGGCGGACATTCGCGCCGTGGTCGCCCAGCACAAGCTGCCCGAGGGCATGTTCATCGACTTGGGCGGCCAGTTCGAAGCGCAGGAGCAAAGCAGCCGGCTGATCGCGGGCTTGAGCCTGATCTCGGCCGCGCTGGTCTTCCTGGTGCTCTACAGCCGCTACCAGAGCGGCCTGCTGACGCTGATGATCATGGCCAACATCCCGCTGGCGCTGGTGGGGGCGGTCATCGGCCTGAAGCTCAGCGGCCAGCCGCTGTCGGTGGCGGCGCTGATCGGCTTCATCACCCTGGCCGGCATCAGCATCCGCAACGGCATCTTGAAGGTCAGCCACTACATCAACCTGTGCGCCTTCGAGGGCGAGCGCTTCGACACGGCCATGCTCACGCGCGGCTCCTTGGAGCGGCTCAGCCCCGTGCTGATGACGGCGCTGGTGGCGGCCTTTGCGCTGGCGCCGCTGCTGTTCGAGGCCGGTCAGCCCGGCACGGAGGTGCTGTACCCCGTGGCCGTGGTGATCTTCAGCGGCCTGATCAGCGCGACCTTGCTCGACACCTTCCTCACCCCTGCGATGGTGTGGCGCTTCGGGCGCGCCCCCATCGAACGCCTGGCGGCCAATGCCAGCGGCCAGGTTTTTTGATGCCCCGCTTCAACCCATCGGAGAAACCCATGAAGAAGACTTTCCCCTTGCTCGCCGCTCTGATGGTGGCGCTGGCCTCGCCGGCCTGGTCGTCCGGCAAAGACGATCACGGCCACGACCACCAACCCAAGCACGGCGGCATCGTCGTCGAGGCCGCACACATGGACTGGGAGCTGGTGGCGAAGCCGGAGCGCATCGTCTTGCACGTCAGCGACCACGGCAAGAAGGCCAGCACCGCAGGGGCCACCGGCAAGCTCACCTTGCTGTCGGGCAAGGACAAGGCGGAGGCCGTCTTGAAGCCGGTAGGCGATGACCGCCTGGAGGCCGAAGGGCCATTCAAGTTGGGCCCGGGCACCAAGGTGGTGGCCACAGTGACCCTGGCAGGCAAAAAGCCCGCAGCCGTGCGCTTCACGTTGAAGTGATCCCCCAGGGGCTTCGGCCCCTTGTTTCTTCAGGAGATTGGCATGCAACTCATCCAGACCTCAATCCTGCTGGTCGCGACGGCGGCTCTCACCGCGTGCGCCAGCAGCCCGACGTACACCGGTGGCCGGTCGTGGGACGACGGTTGGCGACAGGGCGTGGTCGAGAGCGTCAACGACGCGCTGAAGTGGAATCAATCCGTGAGCTGCAGCCGAGTGGCGGCGCCGGGTGACAAGTTCGTTGTGGTGGCGTACCGCGCCAGCAACAAGCCCCGTTGGAAGTTCATCCCCATGTCGCCGAAGGACGCGCCAGCGCCGAAGTCCAAGGTACTGATCAACGCCAACACTTGCGAGCTGGTGCTCAATGCTTAGATGCCGGCGCTCAGTGGGTCGCACTCCTGATTCGCGTATCCCGGCCTTGTGTCCTGCATGAAGGTCTTGGTGATCGAAGATGAGCAGCGCTTGGCCGAGTACTTGCGCCAGGGTCTCACCGAGGCGGGCTACAGCGTCGAGGTGGCCCACAACGGCATTGACGGCCTGCACCTGGCAACGACAGGCCCCTACGACCTTTTGCTGCTGGATCGCATGCTTCCGGGCATCGACGGCATCACGTTACTCAAGGCGTTTCGCGGGAGCCATCGCACGCCCGTCCTCATGCTGACGGCGCGATCCGACGTAGAAGACCGCGTCTCTGGCTTGCAAGCCGGTGCCGACGACTACTTGCTCAAGCCGTTCGCCTTTCCGGAGCTTCTGGCGCGTGTTCAAGCGCTGCTGCGCCGGCAGATGCAAGGTGAGGGTGCGCAAAACGGCACCATGGTGCCGTTCAAACTTGCTGACCTGGAACTGGATTTGCTGCGCCGCAAGGTCACCCGCCAGGGCCAGCGCATCGACCTGAGTGCCAAGGAATTCAATCTCCTGACGCTCTTGATGCGAAGGCGGGGTGAAGTGCTCAGCCGCACTGAAATCGCATCGCTCGTTTGGGACATGAATTTCGACAGCGATACCAACGTGGTTGAGGTGGCGGTGCGGCGACTCCGCGCCAAGGTGGACGCCCCGTTCGAGCGAGCGCTGCTGCACACCGTGCGAGGCATGGGCTACGTGCTGGAAGACCGCGAACCATGAACGGAGTCTCCGTCCAGCAAGGGCCGTCACTCTCCCGCCGGTTGAGCGGCGCTCTGGCGGTGCAGGCCTTTGTGATACTGGGTGTGGTGTGCGTCGTCGTTTATGCCGCCACATCGATGGCGTTGATCGCGCGACAAGACGGCACCCTCACGGAGAAAAAGGCGATGGTTCGCCACCTCCTCTCCAAGTCCGGCTTGGAGTCCGATCCGGTTGCTTTGGAGCACACGCTCCGGGACTTCTTGATCGGCCACGAGGAAATGGGCTTGGTCTTGCGACTTGCAGGTTGGAACGACATCGTGGTTGGGTCAAAACCCAGCGACTCGCCAGTCAACGTGAAACGCATTGATTTCGATATCGAAGCGTCGCGACCTGCAGGAGCCGCAGGTTCGGCATCGCTCTTCATGGACACGTCCAACGATGAAGACCTTCTACGGCGCTTGGCACTCATCCTCACCACGAGTGCGCTGGGAGGAGCCATCACCGTATCCATCGGCAGCTTGCTGATGGTTCGGCGTGCCATGTCGCCCTTACATGGATTGGTCCAGCAACTGCGCTTGCTTCGGGCGGATCGACTGGACTTGCGACTGGATGGCAGCCTGCAACCCGATGAACTGCAGCCAGTCATTGCCCAGTTCAACGAACTACTCGGCCGGCTGGATCGGGCCTATCGCCAACTTGAGGCGTTCAGTGCCGATGTGGCACACGAACTCAACACCCCCTTGTCCGTGCTCATCGGAAGTTGCCAATTGGGCCTGCAGAGAACGCGCAGCGTGTCCGATCTTCGCGAGATTTTGAGCAACAACCTGGAGGATTTGGACCGCATGGCCGGCATCGTGCGTGACATGCTGTTCCTCGCCAAAGCGGATCAGGGGGCTCGGGTGCGTCCCGGGGTCGCACAGAGCTTGCGCCAAGTCGCCCTCGACGTGCTGGATTTTCACGAGGCGGCGCTGCTGGATGCCGGGCTGCGAGCTGAGGTCGAGGGCGATGCGTGGGTCGAGGTTGACGCTGGTTTGATGCGACGCGCTTTGTCCAATCTTGTCAGCAATGCAGTTCGATACGCTGAGCGCGGATCTTGTTTGCGTGTGCTCGTCTCACAAGAGGTCAACGGGTTGATCGAGCTGGCGATCGAGAACCAGGGTGTTGCCATACCCAAACAAGAGTTACACCGCGTGTTCGAACGCTTCTACCGCGCGGACCATTCGCGCAGTGGCGGCGACGTGAATCACGGGTTGGGCTTGGCCATCGTGCGCGCCATTGCCAGCATGCATGGTGGCCATGTCTTCGCGCACTCCGAGCACGGCGTTACCAGAGTGGGGATGCACCTGCCGGGTCCGGCGAGTGCGCCACCAATGTCAAACCCGTGACCCCCGTTCCGCTTCAAGACGCAGCCACCGGGCTGGCTTCAATTGCGCTCATAGGCATTCGGACGCACATAGACCATCAAGGGCTCGGTCATGAAACCGGCAGGCGCCACCTTTCGCGCGTCGACCGTGCGGTGGTTCACGACGTCAAAGCGCCAGGAGAAGCTCTGGTCGCCGTTGCGAAACGTGACCGTTTCGCCGCACACGAGGTTGATGTACTTCGTGTTTCGAACATCGACCACCTTGGTGGCCTGCTCTGAAGTGCTGGCGGCACCGAAATGCGAGCGACCGCTCGGGAAGGTGTCGGGCTTGGAAGCCAATGAGGCTGTGGCGCTCAGCAAAGCGGCGGCAGAAAGGGTGGCAACCACAAAGGACTTGACGATGGACATGGCGATCTCCGTAGTTGTTCGCAGGGCTCTGACCGTCAGAGCTTGGGACTGCTTCAACATGGAACTCAATGTAGAAATTAGCCCCCTGCAGTTGACCAACACGAAGATGACAAATCGGTCATCTTCGACGGCTTGTGTCCACAGCCCAGGACATCTGAGCCGAAGGGATCGCTCAGCATTGGTGCGATGCTGGGGTTCAAAGCCCTGGGCCGCTCACGAGAGGAATCGGCGGCTTCCCGGGTGCCACTGCACACGGTGGCGCCACCGAGTACCGGTGAGTCCCTCGGCTTTGGCTCTGCTTGTCGCGGAGGTCAAAAGCGACGGAGTTATCACCACCACCAAGCCCGCGCAAGATCCCGCAGCCGGCAACGGCCCGAGGCTCGGCGCACTGTTGACGCAAAAGCTTGAGCGCCCTCTCGAGGTCCTTCAGCTCCCGGATTCGGGCACTCACATGCCCGATGCGGGCATCGAGGATGCCGTTCACGCTGACGCAACTCTGCGCGGGCCGGTCTGCGATGAGCAACAGCGCGCGGATCTCAGGAAGCGCCATGTCCAGGCTGCGGCAACGGCGGATGAAGCGAAGGCGCTCGACGTCGTCCGCGCCGTAGGTCCTGTAGTTCGATTCGGTGCGCGCCGCTGCGGCGAGCAAGCCCTCTCGCTCGTAGAACCGGATGGTTTCGACGGGGGTGCCGCTCGCCGCAGCCACGGCCCCGATTTTGAGGAGCTTCGGGGCTCCGGTGGAGAGGATCGTCATGCACTGACTCTAAACCGACTTCAAGGTTCGGCCTTTTCTAGCAACCGTGGAAGAAGTCGCTTGACTCTGCACCAGCTTCAGGGTTTTCAATAGCCACATGAACAATCCAAACTCCCACCACTCGGCAAGCGCCCACTGCACCGATCGGTGTGGCGAACTGACCATCAGCGAACCTGGCGGCGCGCCCGAAGCAACAGGAACAGTCACGCTCCGCATCGCCAACATGGATTGCGCAAGTGAAGAGTCCGAGATCCGTCGGGTGCTGCAGCCTTTCGAGGACCTCGACCCGCTCCGATTCGACCTGGGCCGCAGAACCTTGTCGCTCGATGCTCAGGGCGAGCGGCTGGAGCGGGCGATCGCCGCCATCCGCAAGGCGGGGTTCCAGGCGGACGTGATCAAGACGGCCGCTGCAAGTCCGGTCAACGGTGGGGTGCAGGCCATGGGGCAATACGCCGGCCATGACGCGGACAGTCCGAACCCTGATGCGCCGCGAACGTGGCTCAGCGACGGCTTGCCGCGCCTGGTGCTGGCACTCTTGCTGGCCGTCGGCGCGGAGGGTCTGTCGTTCTTTGCCCCATCCGCCCTCCCTTGGGACATCGCCAAAATGGCCTTGGCCGCCGTCGCCATCTTTCTGGCGGGGTTCGGCACCTACCGCAAGGGCCTCGCAGCACTGCGCGCTGGTCGCTTGAACATCAACGCGCTGATGACAGTGGCGGTCACCGGCGCTTTCCTGATCGGTCAGTGGCCGGAGGCGGCCATGGTGATGGCGCTGTACGCGATCGCCGAAGCCATTGAAGCACGCGCGGTGGACCGCGCCAGAAACGCCATACGCAGCCTGCTGGCGCTCGCACCCGAGGAAGCCGACGTGCGCCAAGCCGACGGCAGCTGGGCGCGCACCGCGGCCAAGGCCATTGCGGTGGGCAGCATTGTTCGCGTTCGCCCCGGGGAGCGATTTGCGCTCGATGGGGTCGTGTCATCCGGTACCGGTGCCGTGGATCAAGCCGCCGTGACCGGTGAAAGCATTCCCGTCGACAAGGCCCCGGGCGACGAGGTGTTCGCTGGAACCATCAACGCGGCATCCGAGCTGCAGATCCGAACCACGGCGCCGGCGGGTGACACCCTGCTCGCCCGCATCATCCAGGCGGTCGAACAGGCCCAGGGCAGTCGGGCGCCGACGCAGCGATTCGTCGACCGTTTCGCCGCGATTTACACGCCCGCCGTCTTTGTGCTGGCGGTGCTGGTCGCCGCGCTGACGCCTTGGCTGATGGACTGGACTTGGCTGCAAGCGATCTACAAGGCGCTCGTGATTTTGGTGATCGCGTGCCCCTGCGCCCTGGTCATCTCGACACCGGTCACCGTCGTCAGCGGTCTGGCGGCTGCGGCACGGCGTGGCGTGCTGATCAAAGGCGGGGTGTACCTGGAGGAAGCCCGCAAACTCAAGGTCGTTGCGCTCGACAAGACCGGGACTTTGACCGAGGGCAAGCCCGCGCTCGTGGCCTTCGAGTCCATCACCGCCAGCCGATCCGAGGCCGTTCTTCGTGGGCTTGCACTGAGCCTGTCGGCACGGTCCGACCACCCCGTGTCCAAGGCGATTGCTGCCGGCCTGCTGGGGGCGGGAGGCGCTGAGGAGCGGCCGGTCGAAGACTTTGCGGCCTTGCCCGGGCGGGGCGTTCATGGCACCGTAGGCGGCGAGCTCCTGACCCTGGCTAACCACCGTTGGGTGGAAGAACAGGGCCTTTGCAGCACTGCGCTTGAGGATCGTCTAGCAGCGCACGAGCAGCAGGGACGCACCGTGACGCTGTTGGCCAGCGCGCACGAGGTGCTGGCCTTGGTGGCGGTCGCCGATCGCATCAAGCCTACGTCCACGCAGGCGGTGCAGGAGCTTCTCGTGCTGGGCGTGACGCCGGTGATGCTCACCGGAGACAACGCGACCACGGCGAAAGCGATCGGACGGCAAGCCGGGATCGACGAGGTTCGAGGCCCCTTGCTGCCGGACGAGAAGCTGAACGCCATCCAGGAACTGCAGAGCACCCGTGGCATGACGGCCATGACAGGCGATGGCATCAACGACGCCCCGGCCCTGGCCAAGGCCGACATCGGCTTTGCCATGGGTGGTGCCGGCACCCACACCGCGATGGAGGCCGCCGACATCGTGGTGATGAACGACGACCTGCGGCGGCTCCCGGAAACCATCCGCCTGTCCAAGCGGGCCCATGCAGTTCTGGTTCAAAACATCACCCTTGCTCTGGGCATCAAGGCGATCTTTCTCGTGCTGGCGGTGTTTGGAAATGCGTCCATGTGGATGGCGGTCTTCGCCGACATGGGGGCCAGCCTGTTGGTGGTGTTCAACGGGCTGAGGCTCTTGCGGCCGGAAGTTCATCGCTCATAGCCGATGGCCTTGCGCAAACGTGCCAACGCGTCAGCTGGTGCCCCCGGCGCGACGCCGGCAGCGCGGCCGCCAACGTTGCAACACCGGTTCGCTGAGGTCTGGGACCGGCCGACCTGGGCCCGCCCGGGGCGCGACCCTGTGGCCTATGAAGACCTTTCTGCTGTTCTTTGCCACCGCCCTGGCTGAAATCCTGGGCTGCTACCTGCCTTACCTTTGGCTCAAACAGGGCCGCTCGGCCTGGCTGCTGGTGCCTGCGGCGTTCTGCCTGGCCGCGTTCGCCTGGCTGCTGACTTTGCATGCCACGGCGGCGGGGCGCGTTTACGCAGCCTACGGGGGTGTCTACATCGGGGTGGCCATCACCTGGCTCTGGGTGGTCGACCGGGTGCGTCCGACACCCTGGGATGTGGCCGGCGTGATGGTTGCGCTAGTGGGCATGGGCCTCATCATGTTTCAGCCGCGCGCCTGAGGCGTGGCGTCCGGCGACTTTGGACATGCCGACAGCGCAAGAAAAAGGGCCCCGCTCGCGGGGCCCGAAGCCTTGTTACTGTCATCGCACAAGGCCCTGCTCAGGGAGGAAAAGCAGGGTCGCCCAAGGGCAACAGCTGCAGTCTAATTGGATCGCCGAGGGCGCCAACGCAGCTTGCTCCAGCTGAGCTACCGAGCTCGGACATGAGATGCGCCACATGAAGGGAAGCTGGGGCTGACTCGCTGCAGCCACGAGTCGACAAAGCCCGCCAGATTCGGATGCAGCGAGTCGACCGCAGCCAATTCGGGTCCGGCATTCGGCGATCCGTTCGGCTCCCGCAAGATCAGCGCCTTGTGAATGCTTCCAGGGACGCCGAGGTGGTACGGCAGATAGTCATCCACGAAGGCAACAGGCCCCAGCCTCACCAGCGCAGCTGCCTTGGGGCTGACGCCGGCAACCACGTTGCCGGTGGCGACCAACCCGTCCAGTGGGAATCCCAAAGCCGCCAGGTTCTGCTCGCGGGCAGCAGCAAACTTCGCATCAACGGCGGACACGCAAACCAGACGAAACCCCGCGTCGACCAAACGCTGGCAGGCCGCCAACGCGCCTGGCAGCGCAGGGATCGTGCGCCAGAACGACTCGTCAAAGCACGCTCGCAACTGCTCCAGCGCATCGCCAGAAACCCGCTGCACATCCCACCGGTCCATCGGCCAGTAGGCCTCGGCGTCGCGCAGGGCAGGGCGGTGCCCAAAGGCTCGCTCCCAGGCACCGGCGTAGGCATGGTGGTAGTCCAGCAGGACGCCGTCAGCGTCCAGGGCGATCGTTGGTTTCATTTCGGCGGCTTTGCAGAGTCCGAGGCCGTCCACTGCACCCGGTGCGCCGTGGACGTCGCATCGTGCCGCACATCGTCTTCGGCGTGCAGGTAGGTGTTCGTGGTGGCGATGCTGCCATGCCCCAGGTTGTCGCGAACGACTTTGAGGTCCATGCCGTTGCTCTGGTGGGTGCCCGCCGTATGGCGAAGCCAGTGGGTGGACGCTTGGGCGATGTGCTCGGCCGCGGCCAACAAATGGACGTCGCCTGTGGCCCGCAGGCGATCGGCCGTCGCCGTCATGATGCTTTTCACGACCTCATGTATGCCCGTCCGCTGCATCGGAACCGCGGCCCCGATGAGTGGCAGCACCAGGGGCGTTTCATCGCCAGCGCAGGGCAGGGGGGACAAGCCACACGACAGCCGGTAGCGCGTGAGCTCATCCATTAACTCCGGCGTTGCCGGGATCAATCGCAGTTTTTGGCCTTTGCCCAGAACCTCCAGCCACCAACGGTCTCGCCCGTCCGGGCTGATGCGACTGAAGAAGCCCCCCATGGTGCCTGAGCACACCTCAGAAACGCGCAAGCCGCCGATGTAGAGCAAGGTCAGCAGCCAGCGCGTGCGAGCGGCATGGGCGCGTTGACGCGGTGTGTCTGTGGCCAAGGCCTCGACCGTCCGTTTGACCTCGACCCAGTGCGCCATCGGCAAGTACCGCGTTACCCGGGGCGGCGTCCGCTGCGTGCGGCGTCGGCGGTTGAGTGCCAGGGGGTTGCCGCGCAGGTAGCGCGCTTCCACCAACCACCCGAACAGGCTGTTGAGCACGGACGCTGCTTGCCGTTGGCTGCTGGCGCTCAGCGGCCCGGCAAAGGGGCGCCAATCTGGGCTCGATCTCGCCGGCCGTTGTCCGCGCCGCATCACCCAGTGTTCAGCCGGCTGGGGATCGCTCAGGAAGCGCTGATAGACCAGCAGGTCTTCGTGCGCCAGGTCGGACAGTGATTTGCCGTGTTGCAGCACGCACCACAACAACAAGCGTTCGACTTCCTTGCGGTAGCTGGCAAGCGTTGCCGGGGAGTCGGCGTAGTTGGCCAGCCAAGCCAACACCGCGGAGCGATCGTCATTCGCCGCGATTTGCGCGGCGCCTGGGACTCGGTTTTGCCCCTCTCGTCCATCGAGCCCGGCGGGCATGAGGAAGCGATCCAAAGGTACCACCGAGGGCACTGCGAGGTTTTGGGGAGGCGCTTTTGACGACACCTGGACATTAGATCAGTTATGTCCAGAGCCTGGCAACAAGAGTTGGCTTCTTTACGTATTACGCCGTACTATCAACGCATGAGTACCGAGAACGAGATCCTCGCCGAGGTCGAGGCGCTGAAAGGCAAATTCAGCGACACCAAAGCCTTGTACCGCGAAGTCTGCGCATTGCTGTTCTTCAGGTACGGCATCACGCCCACCACCAACAAGCTGTACCAGTACGTCCGCAAGGGCACCATGGGCACGCCGGCTGAGGCGCTCACCAAGTTTTGGGACGAGCTCAGAAGCAAGGCGCGCATCGAGATCGACCATCCGGACTTGCCGCAGGACATCAAGACCGTCGCGGCAGAGGCCATCGCGGCCATCTGGCAGCAAGCAACGGCAGCTGCGCGAAGCGAGCTGGCCGTCATCCGAGATGACTTGCAAGCGGCGTCGGCGACCGCCAAGCACAGGGAGGTTGAGGCTCAAGCCGCCGCGGAGCGCGCTGCTGCGGAGACAGGCCGAGTGAACGCCCTGCTGCAGCAGTGCCAGCGTGACTTGGAGGCCGAGCGCCTGGCAACCGCCGGCATTCAGTCCCGCCTGGCTCAGCAGGAACAACAGCTGGAGGAGCAACGTTCATTGAACAAGCAACTCCAGGAGCGTTTCAGCAACGAGTTGGAAAAGGCTCGGACTGCTGTTGAAGCGGCCCACGACCGGGCGGCCTCGGCCGAGAAGCGAGCGCTGCTTGAGGTCGAGCATGAGCGGCAGGCTCGAATCAAGGCGGACCGGACCACGGAAACTCTGCGCGGGCAATTGACGCAGGCAGAGGCCCGCGAGCGTGACAGCGCGCTTCGGCACACGGAGGCGTACACCCGGCAACAAGCCAAGCTGACGGCGGCTGAAGCGGCACATGAAGCAGCCCAGACTGAGGGGAGGGCGCTGGCGCAGAGGCTCGCTGAACTCGAGCAACGGCTTGAAGCAGCGAACGAAGACACCATGCGCTATCGCACGGAGGCCACCATGGCGAAAGAGTTGATCACGCGCATGGCGGCCCCGGATCAAAAGCCGCCACCCCAAGCCACGCGCAAAAGGGTGGCCAAGTGAGCGCTTCTTTCTACTTGCACCTACGGTCCGTGCTCACTGTCGGTTCTCACTGAGTGCTGAACTCGTGTGTCCTTCAGATCAAAGACTTGGGCGTCCACGTGTCATGGACTCCTGAACTGGTGTCTCATTTATGTCTGGATTCCCTGCAATGCGTCGCACTCAACTCTGAATTCGCGCTTGTCGTCGGCGAGTAGGAGCCGCTGTCCCGCCTGCACTCACGGTGCCACAAAGGCGCTTCGTTCCAATAGGGGGCCTTGCTAAACTAGAACTGCAAGCCCCCGGTGAGACCTCTGCGAAAGCATGCCCCCGGGGGCAAGTTCATTTGCGGGTCGATGGCCAGCGGAACGCTCCAGTGCTCGGGCGGTCTGGTGGCCCTAGCTTAGAGTCGAGCTAGCCCAAGCAAGGGGCGACGTCACGCCAGTCCGCGAAAACTGCCGCCGCGGCCTGCTCTCAGAGGGCAATGAGTGCGCTACGCTTGGTCGCACCCACTACGTGGATTGGAACGGGCGCGCTCTGAGTTGCCTGCGCCCAAGCCGCGTTGAAGATCCACTCCGTCGAGCCGAGTTGGTGGATAGCCCAGGCCAGGGTTTCCGCATGCGGGTGCTCATGAAAAAAGGCCCGCATGTGCGGGCCTTCGCATTGGTGATTCAGTTAGATCAGAGGCAGCACTCGCCGCAGCCATCACCGCCGCAGGTGTTGTCGTCATCGCTGGAGCTGCAGAACTTGAACCGCTTGCCTTCGCATGAAACGTAGTAGCAGCACCGCATCGGCTTCGGAGGAGTCAGACACGGTTCTTCAGGGCAAACGGTAGTTGATGCTGCGACGGGTGTCAGGCTGCTGGTCGCACGCTTGACCCGGGGCTGTACGGCAGTGATGTTCATAGCCGAGACACCCTTGCTTTGCAATGAGGCTGTAGTCGTTGCTCCCCAGGTCGCGGCCGGAAGTACCTTCAGCATGGGAACCTTTCGGCCTTTGTACATGCGTTCGGTCAGCTCGATGGGCAGCAGCTGAAAATCAGAGGAGCCAGGTGTAGCCCGTTGAACAATAAACCGAATGGGAGCTTCATCCTCGCGTTGGAGGATATTCATCGCACCTTCTTGAACCTTGAGCGTTTGCCGGCAGCTGGGGCCCATCTGGACGTCAATCGTGAGCGTTGTATCGGTCTTCGTGCCCTCGATGAACAGCTCTTCGACCTTCGACTGAGCGCTGGAAGTCAGGGGGATGAGCGTTGCAACGGCAAACAGCGCCACTGCGCTGACTGAGCGACGCGCAATTGATAAATATTTCATCTCTTCTCCCGTTTCGAATTGCCTGAAATTCAGGCGCCCGAAGTCTTGTCCGAACACTCGAATAATGTCAACGAGGGAAGCCCGGGTGAATCGCCCCGGGTATCGAGGAGGCTCGTTGGTTTAAGTCAGGCGGTCGCGGCATGACCAGCGCGGTGTCGATGGTAGTTGGCCTCGAATTCGGCAGGCGGGACGTAGCCCAGCTCCAGCGCATCCAGTCTTCGCGGTTGAGCTGACGCCAAAGCTTGTCGGCCCTGTAGACCCGCATGTTGGCCTGCCAGACGCGCTGCACCTGATGCACCAGGCTTGCATCGCGCTTGGCGCGAAGCGAGCACAGCGCCGGATTGCGTTGGCGAGCAGCATGACGCCAATACGCTGACGGGGCGATCTGCATGACACGGCAGATCGACTCGACCCCAAAGCGCTGGCGATGTTGGTCGACGAAGCCCTTCAGGACTTGATGCGGCTGTTGAGCTGCGCCTGGGCGAAAAACGCGCTGGCCAACTTGAGGATCTCGTTGGCCTTGCGCAAATCGCGCACCTCGCGTTCGAGTTCCTTCACGCGCTGGGCCTCGCTGGTCGTCACGCCCTCGCGCACACCGGCATCGACCTCCGTGCGCTTGACCCACTCGTTCAGGGCCTACGGCACACAGCCAACCTTGGGCGCCATGGACTCGATGGCTGCCAACAGTGACTGGTACTCCCCTCGGTGCTCCTGCACCATCCTCACTGCGCGCTCACGGACTTCTGGCGAGCACTAGCGCGACTTGCTTCTGCCTCAATCCTCTCAGTGTGTTGAGCCTCCGCGATACCCCGGGGCGATTCACGTTGTGATGCCGGGGGAAGAGGAGGAAAATTCTTCCCGCGCGATCATCATCAAATTTGATTGAAAAGTATGGGCAAATTTGATTGAGTGAGCGGCGCAAGCCGACAACCGCTGGCCGGGGCCGGCGCAGGCGGGTTGACATAATGCACATTGTCGCCGCCATGCACTGGGCTCACGCGGTCCTGACACCGCTCACAACGGCACGACCCGATCGCCGTCCTGCGCCTCGCAGGCCTCGCTCAAGGGCGGCCCGTCACGCCGCACCACCACCTGCGTGCGCGTGTGGCACAGCTCCACCCGAGGCGTTTCGGGCTGACGCTGCTGCACCCACGCGGCCACGTCGGCCGGCAAAGTGGTTCGCACCTGGGCCTGCGCCCAATCCGTCTTCGGGTGGTCGCTGAAATGGATCCAAGGCACAAAAGCCCTCGCCACCCACAGCCAGGCCCGCGAGCCCGCGGACACCGCTTGCGGCTGAAAACCGGAGGCCTGCAGCCAGCGCTGCGCCGCCTCGCGGGGAGGCTCCAAGGGATCGAGCGGCCCCCAGGCCAGCGCCATCAACTCGGCCACCCATTGGTTGCAGTTCTGAAACTGCGTCGAAAACGGATGCGCGTTGGCGCTGTAGCGCGGGTGCAGCACCCGAAGCGCCTGCTCGCGGTCCAGCGCCTGGGCTTGCAGGCGTTCGCCCGCCTCGCCGTCGATGAACAGCAAGGACACGAAGCCGCGTTCGGCGTCGTTGGTGCCAAAGACAAAGCCCGCCACGCCCTGGTCGAACACCCGAGGCCGGCCCTCGCCGCAGGCGTAGTACAGCTGGCGCACCGTCCAAGGCGCGTCCGGGTGGCTACTGAGCGCCAGCCCCGCGTGGCTGTACCGCACGCCCCAGCGGGCCAGGTTCAAGCCCGCTCGGCCGATCAAGGCCACTGGCGCCGACGAACGCCCCAACTCCTCCCGCACAACCGCCGCAAAACGCAGCAAGCGGTCTTGGTCGGCGGTGCTGAGCCGACTGGCGTCGCCATCGCAAAAGCGCTGGCTGAGGCCGCTGGCCCAGGCGCTGGCCCCCAAGGCCAGGCCGAGCACGGCCAGGCCCCAGCGGCGCATCACCGCACCACGCGGGCGTCGAGGTCGCGCATCCAATCGTCGGCCAAGGCCAGCAAGAAGGGCTGCGGGGAGGCGGCCAATGCGAAGGCCACGCCAAAGGGGCGCGCCTGCACGTCCAGCAGGCTGCCCACGGCCAAGCCCTGTTGCTGCGCCAAGGGGGCGTCCAGCGTCAGCGCGAAGGGGTGACCGCCCTCGCCCACGGGCACCAGTTGCAGTTGCAACTTGCCGGTCTTGCCAGGCGCGGCCGCCATCTCGGTCACCCGGTAGGTGCCTGCCGCCACCTTCTTGTCGTTGCCCGAAGAGCTGGTGCTGCTGCCGCTGACCGACTCCGACAGGCTCGCCACCGACTGCGAGGCCAGGCTCGCGGCGCTGGAGGTGAAGCTGTCGGCCCAGGCGGGCAGGGACAAAGCCATCGCCAAGGGCAAGGCGGACAAGGCGCGCAAGGACATGGAAGGTTCTCGGGGATCACGGGGTGCGCGAAATGTACCCAGCGCGCCCCCTGCCCGACCCCTAGGTTTATCCGCGGCGCTGGCGCACGGCGGCGGCCAAACGGCGCAACACCGGTTCCGTTTGCGACCAGCCCAAGCAGGCATCGGTCAGGCTGACGCCCGGCCGCAAGCTCGATTTGGGCGTGCCGGCCACGTGGTCCTGGCGCCCCGGCTGCAGGTGGCTTTCGATCATCACCCCGGTGATGCGGCGCTCGCCCGCCTCGATCTGACGGGCCACGTCCTCGGCGACCTCGATCTGCTTGTCGTACTGCTTGCTGCTGTTGCCGTGGCTGCAATCGACCATGACCTGCTCGCGCACCCCGCTGGCACGCAAGGCGGCGCAGGCGGCGTCGATGCTGGCGGCGTCGTAGTTCGGCGTCTTGCCGCCGCGCAGGATCAGGTGGCAGTCGTCGTTGCCGCGGGTCTCAAAGATGGCGGCGGCGCCCATCTTGGTCATGCCCATGAACGCATGACCGCTGCGGGCGGCCAACACGGCGTCGGCCGCGATCTTGACGCTGCCGTCCGTGCCGTTCTTGAAGCCCACCGGGCAGCTCAAACCGCTGGCCAGTTGGCGGTGGCTTTGGCTTTCGGTGGTACGCGCGCCGATGGCCCCCCAAGCGATCAGGTCGGCGATGTACTGGGGCGACAACAGGTCCAGAAACTCGGTGGCCGGGGGCAGACCCAGGGCCGTCACGTCCAGCAAGAGCTGGCGCGCCAAGCGCAGGCCCTCGTTCATGCGGAAGCTGCCGTCCAGGTTGGGGTCGTTGATGTAGCCCTTCCAGCCAACGGTGGTGCGCGGTTTCTCGAAGTACACGCGCATCACGGTGATCAGTTCGCCCCCCAATTCCTGGGCCAGGCCCTTGAGCAAGCGGGCGTAATCCATGGCCTGGTCGTGGTCGTGGATGGAGCACGGCCCCACCACCACCACCAGCCGGTCGTCTTCGCCGCGCAGCACGCGGCCGATGTCGGCCCGGGTGCGCTCCACGAGGCTGAGCGCCTGCTCCGACGGGGGCAATTCGTCCAGCAGCAGCGCAGGGCTGATCAGGGGACGCACGGCGCGGATGCGCGTGTCGTCGGTGCGGGTGGCGTCTTGGGTGGCATCGCCCACTTCGCGGTCGTGGGTCGGGTCGTCGAATCGTTTCATGGGGGCAGGCTGGGAGAATCCCGCCCATTGTTGCCGCTTTGACCGCCCTTCTCCCATGCTGTTCCCCTACGCCCTGGCCCGCCCTGCCCTGTTTGCGCTCGATCCCGAACACGCCCACGAGCTCACGATGGCCAACCTGGAGCGCTTCCAGCGCACCCCCCTGGCCTGCACCTGGGCGCAAGCACGGGTGGACGACCCCGTGACCTTGGCCGGCCTGAAGCTGCCCAACCGCATCGGCCTGGCCGCTGGCCTGGACAAGAACGGCCGCGCCATCGACGGCCTGGGCGCCATGGGCTTTGGCTTCATCGAAGTGGGCACCGTGACGCCCAAGGCCCAGCCGGGCAACCCCAAGCCGCGCATGTTCCGCCTGCCCGAGCACGAGGCGCTCATCAACCGCCTGGGCTTCAACAACGAAGGTTTGGACGCCTTTTTGGCCAATGTGCAGCGCGCCAAAACCTTCCGCGCGGGCGGCGGGGTGCTGGGCTTGAACATCGGCAAGAACGCCGCCACCGCCATCGAGGACGCCGCCAGCGATTACTTGAAGGGCTTGGAAGGCGTCTACCCACACGCCGACTACATCACCGTCAACATCAGCAGCCCCAACACCGCCAACCTGCGCAGCCTGCAAAGCGACGAGGCCCTGAAGGCCCTGTTGGACGCGCTGATGGCCCGGCGCGAGCACCTGGCCGTTACTCAGGGCCGCAAGGTGCCCCTGTTCGTGAAGATCGCGCCCGACCTGGACGAAGCCCAGGTCGGCGTCATCGCCAGCACCCTGCGCGACTGCGGCGTGGACGGGGTCATTGCCACCAACACCACGCTCGGCCGCGAGGCCGTGGCCGGCCACCGCCACGCCGGCGAGGCGGGTGGTTTGTCGGGCGCGCCGGTGCGCGAGGCCAGCAATCGCGTCATCGCGCTGCTGCGCGCCGCCTTGGGCGCGAGCTACCCCATCGTGGGCGTGGGTGGCGTGATGAGCGGCGCCGACGCCGCGGCCAAACGCCGCGCGGGCGCCGACGTGGTGCAGGTCTACACCGGGCTGATCTACCGCGGGCCGGCCCTGGTGCGGGAGGCCGCCCTGGCCCTGAAGTCCGTTTGATCCGCCGCAAACCGGGGGGCCGGGTTAGGGCCCAACCCTAGCCGGCGCGGCGGCGCCTTGTGTCACCGTAGTGGGGCCATGAACCCCAGCGAAGTCCACGAGGTCCTGCGGCTCAGCAAGCTCTTCGGCGCCCTATCGGACGCCGACCGGCAGGCCTTGGTCGGGCAGTTGCGCGTGCGCCGGGTGCAGGCGGGCCATCAGCTGTACGCCGAAGGCGCGTCGGCCGACGGCCTGTTCATCGTGCTGAGCGGTCGCCTGCGGGTGTCGCGCCATGGGCGCGGCGGTGACCTGCTGCTCTACAACGAACTCTGCCCCGGTGAGTGCACCGGCGTGGCCGGCTTGATGCTGGGCCAGCCGCGCACGGCCGACCTGTTCGCCCTGCGCGACGCCGTCGTGGCCGAATTGAACCAAGAGGGCTACGAGCACCTGCTGCGCGGCAACCCCCTGGTGTTCAGCCGCCTGTTCGCCCAGGCCCTGCACCACTACCTGCGGCACATCCAGCAGCTGGACGAGGGCCAACGCGCCCAAACCATCGCCATCGTGCCGCTTCAAGCCGGCCCGGAGGCCCACCGGCTGGCCCTGCACTTGCACGAGGTGCTGAGCGCCCAGGGGCGCTGTGCCCTGTTGGAGCCGAGCGGCGAGGCCAGCAGCGAATTGGACGTGGCCCAAGCCATGCTGCGCATCGACCAGCACGACCGCCAGACCGAGGTGCTGCTGATTCACGCCGAGCCCAGCGCCAGCGCCTGGACGCGGCTGGCGCTGCGCCAGGCCGACCAGATCCTGTTCGTCGCGACCCCGGGCCCCAGTCCGCTGCCCGGGCCCCTCGAGCGTCGCTTGCGCGAGGAGCCGGGTTTCGACTTCAAACGCCAGCACCTGGTGCTGGTGCACCCCGAGGACAGCCCCCTGCCCCAGTCGCCCCGCCCTTGGCGGCAAGACCGCAGTCGGCTCGAGCGGGTGCTGCCCATCCGTGCCGGTCACCCCCAAGACACTGGGCGCTTGGCGCGCTTGCTCACCGGTCGCGCCGTGGGCGTGGTGCTGGGCGGCGGCGGGGCGCGGGGCTTCGCGCACCTGGGGGTGCTGCGCGCCTTGCAAGAAGCCGGCATCCCCATCGATTTGGTGGGGGGCAACAGCATGGGGGCCCTGATCGGCTCGCAGTGGGCGCTGGGCTACGGCCTGGACGAGATCCAAGCGCGGGTGCTGGCCTTTGCCGCCAACGGCGAGCGACCCACCCTGCCCGTGGTCTCCCTGCTGTCGGGCCGGCGCATGGAGCAAGGGCTTCGCCGCCTGTGCGACAACGCCCAGGTCGACGGCCTGTGGACGCCCTTCTTCACCGCCGCCTGCAACCTCAGCCGCGCCGCCACCACCGTGCTGGACCACGGCCCCTTGTGGCGGGCCGTGCTGGCCAGCAACAGCCCTGCAGGACTGCTGCCCCCGGTGCTGTACGACGGCGAGTTGCTGGTCGATGGCGCCATCTTGGACAACGTGCCCGTCGAGGCCATGCGTCAGCGTCTGGGCACCCCGTTGGAGCGCCGCCGTGGCAACGGCACGGTGATCGCCATCGACGTGGACGTGCAAGAGCCGCTGGAAGCACCGGTCGACAAGACCCACCTGCGCCCCATGGACAAGTTGCGGAGCACCTTGAGCCGTGGTCAGTCTTTGCCCGGGATCGGCGACATCCTGTACCGCGCCGGCCACCTTGGGGGGCTGATGCAGCGGAGCAAGACGGTGAGCCTGTCGGACTTCTACCTCGAACCGCCGGTTTCGGCGTACTCCCTGATGGCCTACAAGCGGGCCGACGAGATCGTGGCCTGCGGCTACGAGTATGCGGTCAAGGCCATCGCGGCCTGGGACCGCCTGGCCTTCGGCGGCCGATGACGGTCGGCGCCCGTCGCCTGGCCCTGTCGCTGGCGCAGCGCGAGGTGCTGCTGGACCAGCGCGCCTACCCCGACAGCCCGCACCTGCTGCTGGGCGGCTTTGCGCTGCTGCGCGGGCCGGTGGACGGCGCGCACCTGCAAGGCGCGCTGCAGCAGTTGGCCCGGGAGCAGGTGGCCCTGCGCCTGCGCGCCCTGGACACCGCCGGCCAAACCCTGCTGCCCCCCGAGCACGAGGCCCCCTCCCTCGTCCACCTGCCCCCGGGAGACCCGCAGCACCCCTGGGAGGCGATGGACGCCGTGTGGCAGCGCTGGACGGCCCAGCCCTTGGACCTGGCCCACGACGTGCCCTGGCGCATGGGCTGGATGCCCTTTCATCCCACCCTGCACGGTTTGATCCTCTTCACCCACCACGCAGTGATGGACGGCTACGGCACGGCGCAGTTCATGCGTCGCTGGGCGGCGCTGTACACCGCCTTGGTCCGCGGGGAAGCCGCGCCGCCCGAGGATGGCGAGGTCTACCTCCAGCACATCGAGGCCAGCCAGGCCTACCCGGGCAGTCCGGCGATGGCGGCCGATGCTCGCCACTGGCAGGCCCGCTTCCCCAGCGCCCCCCCGCCGCTTGTGCCCCCGGCATGGCAGGCCCAATTGCCGCGGGCCCGCTTGGCGCAGCAGCCCTGGTCGCGCTCGCGGCAATCCCAGTGGGCGGCCCTGGGCGCCTTGGAGGGGCAAACCGCCTTTGCCACCCTGTTGGCGGCCTTGGCCGTGCATTGCACCCGCGTGGCCGGGGTGGACGAGGTGGTGATCGGGGTGCCCACGCTCAACCGCCTGGGGCGCGCCCACCGCCAAGCGGTCGGCATGTACGTCGGCGTCATGCCCCTGCGCTTGCGCCCCTTGCCCCAGGACACCCCCCGGGCCTTGATGGCCCAGATCGCCGCGCAGTTGCACGCTGGCCTTCGCCATGCCCGCTACCCGGCCAGCCAATTGGCGCGGGACTTGAACCTGCTGGCCCAAGGCCGGCACAGCCTGTTCGATGTGCTGCTGAGCTTCGAGCGCCAGGACTACCAGCTGCAATTTGGCGACGCCACCTTGACCGAATCGCAGCAGCTGTTCAGCGGTTGGGCGCGCTTCCCGCTCAGCCTCACGGTGTGCGATTTCGGCCCGGAGCGGGAGCTGCTGGCCGTCGCCGAGGGCAGCGCCGAGCGCTACGACGCCCGCGGGCTGGCGCTGCTCTTGCGGCGCGTGGCCCACGTGGCCGACCAGCTCGCGGCGGCGCCCGAGGCTCCGCTGTCGCAGGTGCGCCTGCTGGACGCGGTCGAACGGGCTGCGGTGCTCGACGAACCCCACCGGGACCTGGCGCAACTCGACGAGGTGGAGCCCTTCGTTCAACGCTTCTACCAGCGGGCCGCGCTCCTGCCCGAGGCCCCGGCCCTGGTGTGGGACGGCGGCCGCCTGAGCTACCAAACCTTGGCCCAGGGCGCCACCGAGGTGGCGGCAAAGGTGCAGGGTCTGGGTGGCGTGGGGGGCGAGCACATCGTGGCCCTGGCCCTGCCCCGGGGCGCGGCTTGGGTGCAAGCCGTGTTGGGGGTGGCGCGCGCGGGGGCGGCGTTCCTGCCCTTGGACCCGGATGCTCCCGACGAGCGCCAGCGCCTGTTGTTGCAGCAGGTCCAGCCCGCACTGGTCTTGACCACGCAGGCGGCCCTGCCGCGCTGGCAGGCCCTGCACCCCCGGGTGCTGGCCGTGGACGGCGAGAACGCGGCGGAACCCAAGCGTTCGGCGGCCGCACCGCACGCCTGGCCCGCCGCGTCCGACCTCGCCTACCTGCTCTTCACCAGCGGCAGCACGGGCGCGCCCAAGGCTGTCGCCGTCTCGCACGGCGCCTTGGCCCGGCGCTTGGCTTGGATGGCCCGGGCCTGGGGCATCGGTCCGGCCGACCGGGCGCTGCAAGGCACGCAACTCACCTTCGACCCCTGCCTGATCGAGCTGCTGCTGCCCCTGACCCAGGGCGCCAGCGTGGCCCTGCCAGCGCCGGGCAAAGTGGCACCGGAGTCCCTGGCGGCTTTTGCCGCCCGACACGCGTGCACGTTCACCGCCTTGGTGCCCACCACCCTGCGCCGGTTGTTGGACGGCATCGAGGCCCTGCCCCCCACCGAGCGCCAGCGACTGCCGTTGCGCCTGGCCTGTTGCGGGGGAGAGGTCCTGCCCCCGACCCTGGTGCAGCGCTGGGCCGCACTCACGCCGGCCGTGCTGTGGAACGTGTACGGGCCGACGGAGGCCACCATCTTCGCCAGCGCCTGGCCCTGCCGCGGCGAGGCGCCCGCCGGGCCGGTGCCGCTGGGCTTGCCGATCGACGACACGCGGCTGTACGTGCTCGACGCCCAGGGCGAGCCCCTGCCCTACGGCACCGAGGGCGAGATCTGGATCGGTGGCCGCGCCCTGGCCGAGGGTTACTGGCAGGACGCCGAGCGCACGGCCGCGGCCTTTGTGCCCGACCCGCACGCGCCCACACCGGGCGCGCGACGCTACCGCACCGGCGATCGCGGTTGGTGGGACGGTCAAGGCCGCTTGCAGTTCGCCGGCCGCTGGGACCGGCAGCTCAAACTGCGCGGGCTGCGGGTCGAGCCGGGCGAGGTCGAGGCCGCGCTGCTCGCCCTGCCCGGCGTGACCGAGGCCCACGTGCAGGCCGTGGCCGATGGCGATCGCTGGATGCTGCACGCCTGGCTGGCCCCGGCCGACCTCGCGCTGGCGGCGGTTCAAGCCCAGGCGCGCCAGTGCCTGCCCGAGGCCTTGGTGCCCAGTCGCTGGGCACTGCTGCCCGCCCTGCCCCGGGGCCCGCACGGCAAGGTCGACGCGCCGGCGCTGCCGCCCTGCGACGCGCGGGCGCCCTCGCGCGCGCCCCGCACCGCCCTCGAAGCCACCTTGCAGGAGCTCTTGCGCCAGGTGCTGCACCAGCCGGAGTTGGGCGTGGACGACGACTTCTTCTTCAGCGGGGGCGACTCGCTGGCGGCCCTGGACTGGCTGGCGGCCATCGAACAACGCACGGGCCTGCGGCCCAGCCTGGGCCTGCTCACCCAGGCACCCACCGTGGCCCGATTGGCCGCGGCCTTGGTGGCGCAGGGCGACCCCGGTGCGATGGGCGAGCTGCCGGCGGCGGTGGCCCGTGGAACGGCTCGCCTGGCCCAGCCCTTGTCGGACGCCCCGGGGTGCCCCCTGCTCTTCCTCGCGGCCAGCGGGCACGGGGACCTGCTGCGCTTCCAGGCCTTGGCGCAAGCGCTCAGCCCGCACCTGGCGGTGACCATGCTGCAGCCACCGCACGACCTGCCAGCGCCGCGCATGGACCTGCTGGCCCAGGCCTATGCCGACCACGTGCAGGCCGTGCGGCAGGCCGAGGGCCCGCGGCCCGTGGTGCTGGCCGGGTTCTCGGTCGGGGGCGTGGCGGCCTTGGAAACCGCACGCTTGCTCCAGGAACGCGGGGCTCCGGTGCAGGCCCTGGTGCTGATCGACTCGGTCTACCCCCGTTGGCTGTTCCGGCAAGCCTGGCTGTGGCGCTTGCTCGGCTGGCTTTCGCGCCGCCTGGCGGTGCAGGAGCTCACCATGAACGGACGTCGACTGGGTGCCATGTTCAGCGATGCCGGCCTGCGCTTGCAGGTGCTCGCCTTGCGCCACCACCGGGTGGGCGCCGTGCCGGGCCCCGTCACCCTCATCCGCACCAGCGGGCTGGCGCGTTGGCAACGGTGGCTCTTCGGCCCCTGGCGCGCCCAGGTGGGCCCCACCCTGCGCGTGCAGGAGGTGCCCGGCCTGCACGGCTCCATCTTTGAACCCGCCCGGATTCAAGCGCTGGCGATGGCCTTGCGGGGCGCCGTGGGCGCCCGTCACGAAGCGTCCACCATCGCGGGCGACACTTCCGCCCATGGATGACGCGGCACGCCGGCGATTGCGAGTGTTGATGGGCCTGGCCTTGGGCCTGATCGCCCTGGCCTTGGTGTGGCAGTTCAGCCCGGCCCGCGCCTACCTGGCCCCCCTGCCCCTGATCGAGGCCTGGCAGGCCGTGGCCCAACGCCTGGGCTGGGCGGCGGTGCTGGGGAGCTTCGTGCTGGCTTGCACGCTGGCGGTCCCCCTGTCGCTCTTGACCTTGTTGGCCGTGCTGGCCTTCGACCCCTGGCACGGCGCGGCCTTGGCGCTGCTGGGGGCCAGCCTGTGCGCGGTGCTGACCTTCGCGCTGGGACGCCACCTCGGCCAAGCCGCGGTGACCCAGTGGGCCGGCCCTCGGGTGCAGGCCTTGAACGCCTTGGCCGAACGCCGCGGCCTGCTGGCGGTGATTGCCGTGCGCCTGGTGCCGGCCGCGCCCTTTGCCGTGGTCAACCTGGTGCTGGGCAGCACGCGCATTCGCTGGCGTGCCCTGCTGCTGGGCAACCTGCTGGGCATGCTGCCCATGGTGCTGGTCACCGCCTGGGCCGCGCCGGCCATCCTGCACCAGTTGCAGCACCCCAGCGCCTGGGGTTGGGCGGGATTGGGTGGGCTGCTGGCGCTCTTGCTCGGCGCGAGCCTGCTGGTTCGGCGCTGGGTCCGCGCCCTGTGACGCCGCCATGAAACCGCTTCGTTTGTGCCTGGTGCGCCACGGCGAAACCGACTGGAACGTGGAACACCGCATGCAGGGCTGGACCGACATCCCGCTGAACGCCCGCGGACGCCAACAGGCCCAGGCCCTGGCCGCGGCGCTGCGCGACACGACCTTCGACGCGGTCGTCAGCAGCCCCTTGCAGCGGGCGCTGCACACGGCCCAGGCCGTGGCCCAGGGGCGCGAGGTGCGGCTGGAGCCGCGCCTGCGCGAGCGCCACCACGGGGAGGTGCAGGGCCTCACGCGCGATGAGATGCGCGTGGCCCACCCGGCTCTGCATGCGGCCTTGGTCGCCCGCCGACCCGGTTACCTGCCGCCAGGGGGCGAAAGCATCGAGGCCTTCGACGCCCGGGTGCGCGCTGCCCTGACCGACCTGCGCGAGGCCCATGCCGGTTGCACCGTGCTGGCCGTGGCGCATGGCGGCGTGCTCGACGTGGTGTGGCGCTGGGCCACGGGCCAAGACCTGCACAGCGCCCGCCAGCAGCCCTTGCCCAACGCCGCCATCAACTGGCTGGTGAGCGAGGGCAACGCGTGGCGCGTGGTGGCCTTCGGGGTGGACGCGCACTTGCGCGACGCGCTGGACGACCAGGGGGGCTGAGCGCCCCAGCCCTCACCACACGCGACAGCGTTCGGCGTCGGGCTTGGTCATGGCGCTGCCCGGTTTGCAGGCGAAGGCCTTCTCGAACTCCGGCATGTTCACCACCACGCCATTGATGCGGTAACGCCCGGGCGAATGCGGGTCGGTGCGCGCATGCACGCGGGCGGCCTCGGGGCGTTGGTGGCTGCAGTCCCACTGGGCAAAGCCCACGAAAAAGCGCTGCTCGGGCGTCAAGCCGTCTTGGTTGGGCAGGGCTTGGCCCTGCACCTGGGCCTGCCAGGCCACCCAGGCCAGCACCAAGCCGCCCAAGTCGGCCAGGTCCTCGCCCAAGGTCAACTTGCTGTTGATCTTGATGTCGTCGACCACCGTGTACTGGGCGTACTGGTTCGAAACGCAGGCCGCGCGCTTCTCGAAGGCCTTGGCATCGGCCCGGCCCCACCAGTCCTTGAGGCGTCCCTTGGCGTCGAACTGCCGGCCTTCGTCGTCGAAGCCGTGGATCAACTCGTGCCCGATGGTGCCGCCGGTGTTGCCGTAGTTCGGCGCGTCGTCCAGCTTGGCATCGAACAGCGGCGGCTGCAGCACGGCAGCCGGGAAGTTGATGTCGTTCATCTGGGGGTTGTAGTAGGCGTTCACCGTTTGCGGCGTCATGCCCCACTCGCCCCGGTCCAGCGGCTGACCGATCTTGGCCAGGTCGCGGGCCGATTCGAAGGCGTTGCCGGCCAGCACGTTGCCAAAGAAGTCGGTGCGCGACACCGCCATCGCACCGTAGTCGCGCCAGCGTTCGGGGTAGCCGACCTTGTTGACCACGGTGTGCAGCTTTTCCAGGGCCTTGGCCTTGGTGCCCGCGCTCATCCAGTCGAGCTGCTGGATGCGCTGGGCCATGGCCTTCTCGATCTGCTCGCTCATCGTCAGCACCTTGGCCTTTAGCTCGGGGCTGAAGTTGCGTGCCACGTACTCCTGGCCCAGGGCCTCGCCGAGTTGGGCATCGGCCAGTTGCACGCAGGTCTTCCAGCGGGCCTTGCGCTGCGGCGTGCCCTGCAGGGTCTTCTCGTAGAAGTCGAAGTGGGCCTGCTGCCAGCGCTCGTTCAGCAGCGGCGCGGCGTTGCGCGCCAGCTGCCAGCGCAGGTAGGTCTTCACCTCGGCCAGCGGGGCCTTGGCCAGCCAGGACAAGGAGGCCCGCACGAAGCGAGGCTCGTTGACGTTGTGCGCCTCGGGCGCTGGGGCCCCGACGGCGGAGCGGTACGCGCGCCAATCGAACTGCGGGTTCAGCGCCTGCAGTGCCGACAGGCCCATCGGGTGGTAGCTGGCGTAGGGGTCGCGCTGCTGCACGCGGGTCAAACGGGCCTTGGCCAGAAGGGTCTCGGTGGCCAGCACGCTGCGGGCTGCGGCCTGGGCCTGCGCGGGGCTGTGCCCCATCAGCTCGAAGCTGCGCTCGATGTTGGCGCGGTACTGGCCGCGCAGTTCGCGGCTCTTGGTGTCGGTGCGCAGGTAGTCGTCGCGGTCCGGCAGGCCCAGGCCGCCGGCGGTCACGAAGGCGATCACGCGCTCCGGGTCGGCCAGGTCCTGGCCGGCGCCGTAACCGAACAAGAAACCGTCGGTGCGGAAGGCCCGCTGCAGCGCCCCGATCAGCGCCGGCAGTTCGCGCCGGTCGCTCAGGGCGTCGATGCGCGACAGCCAGGGCGCGAGCGGGGCGGCCCCGGCTGCTTCCACGGCCGCTTCGTCCATGCAGGCGGCGAAGTAGTCGCCCAGCTTGCGCTGGTCGGCGCTGCCGCCGGCCTGGGCGGCAAGACCTTGCAACACGCCCCACAGGTAGCGTTGGTTGTCATTGGCCAGCTTGGCGTACACGCTCCAGCGCGACTGGTCGGCCGGGATGGGGTTGGCGGCCATCCAACCGCCGCAGCTGAAACGGTACAGGTCCTCGCAGGGGTCGACGCTGCGGTCCATGGCCTGCACGTCGAGGCTGGGGGTGTAAGGCAGCTGCGTCAGCGGCGTGTCGGTCGCCGAGGCCAGGGGGGCGGCCAGGGCGATTGCCAGGGCCAATGCGGTGGGGCGGTGGAAGCTCATGGCCCCAATTGTCGGCAGGGCTTTCCCCTCCTGCCATTCGTGACGGTGCCTTCCCCACAGGGGAAAGCACCGAGCACGCTCAGTCGACGACCTGCACGCCCCGCGCGAAGGCCACGCGGTCTTTGATCTCGGCGGCCGCGTCGCTGGGCTCGGGGTAGAACCAAACGGCGTCCGGCAGCATCTCGCCATTGACAAACAGGCTCATCCATTGCGCCTGGCCCTTCCACGGGCAACTGCTGCGGTGGTTGCTGAAGGTGGTGAATTCCCGCTTCAGGCTGCTGGCGGGGAAGTAGTGATTGCCTTCGACCACGACGGTGTCGTCGCTTTCGGCCACCACGGTGCCGTTCCAAATCGCTTTCATCGCCAACCCTTCACTGCCCGGTCATGCCGGTGACTTGCTTGAACCCGTCCACGTCCTTGCCCTTGCGCGCGCGCTTGCCGGCGTGCGCCGCCAGCCCCGACAGGCGCAACACGTCGTCCTTGGGCTTGTTGCCGCGGGCGATGCCGCTCAGGTTGAGCTGCGTGGCAAAGCAGGCCACGGCGTGCAGGCGGTCTTTGCCCTCCAGGTCGATCAAGGTCAGGCCTCGGCCGCCCTTGGGCTGCAGCTTGAGCTCGGTGACCGGGAAGGTCAGCAGGCGGCCTTCGGTGCTGAGGACCGCCAGCTGCGGCAACGCGGGCGACACCAGCGCCGGGCGCAGCGGCAGCTCGTCCTTTTCCAGGGCCAAGAAGGTCTTGCCCACGCGCTTGGAGGCCGTCAGGTCGCCGATGGTGGCCACCAGCCCGAAGCCCAGGCTGCCCGCCAGCACCAAGCTCTGCGTCGCCGGCCCGGCGACGTAGTGCAGCAGTTGCGTGCCCGCTTCCAGCTCGATCAGGCTGGTCATCGGCGCGCCATCGCCCCGCCCACCCGGCAAGGTGCTGACGGCCACCGAGTAGCTGCGGCCGCTGCTGCCCAAGGCAATCAGCGTGTCCACGCTGCGGCAAGGGAAGGTGCCATACAGGCCGTCGCCCGCCTTGAAGGCCAGGCCGTTGACGTCGACCTCGTGGCCCTTCATGGCGCGCACCCAGCCCTTTTGGCTGACGACCACGGTCACCGGTTCGTCCACCACCTTCAGCTCCGCCGACGCGCGCTTTTCGGCTTGGATGAGCGTGCGACGCTCGTCGCCAAACTGCTTGGCGTCGGCCTCGATCTCTTTGACCATCAAGCGCCGCAGCGACGACGGATTGGCCAAGATCTCTTCCAGCTTGGCGCCCTCGGTGCGCAGCTCGGCCAGCTCTTGCTCGATCTTGATCGCCTCCAGCCGCGCCAACTGGCGCAGCCGAATCTCGAGGATGTCCTCGGCCTGCCGGTCGCTGAGGCGGAATCGCTCGATCAGCGCCGGCTTGGGCTCGTCGCTGTTGCGGATGATGCGGATCACCTCGTCGATGTTCAGCAGCACCTGCTGCCGGCCCTCGAGGATGTGGATGCGGTCGTTGACCTTGCCCAGGCGGTGGCGGCTGCGGCGCTCGATCGTCGTTTGGCGGAACGTCAGCCATTCGGTGATCACCTGGCGGAAGGTCTTTTGCACCGGCTTGCCGTCCAGGCCGACCATCGTCAGGTTGATGGGGCTGCTGGTCTCCAAGCTGGTGTGCGCCAGCAGCACCTGGGTCAACTCGTCCACGCTCACGGTGCGGCTCTTGGGCTCGAACACCAGGCGCACGGCGGCGTCCTTGCTGCTTTCGTCGCGCACGCCGTCCAGCACGGCCAGCAGCGTGTTCTTCAGTTGCAGCTGCTCGGGCGTCACCGCCTTTTTGCCGGTCTTGACCTTGGGGTTCGAGATCTCCTCGATCTCTTCGAGCACCTTCTGGCTGGAGACGCCATGCGGCAACTCGGTGATGACGAGTTGCCACTGGCCGCGGGCCAGGTCCTCGACCTTCCAGCGCGCGCGCAGCTTCAGGCTGCCGCGGCCGGTGCTGTACGCGGCGCGGATCTCTTCCGGGCTGGAAATGATCTGCGCGCCGCCCGGGAAGTCCGGCCCGGGCAGCAGGGTGAACAGCTCGTCGTCGCTGAGCGCGGGCTGCTTGAGCAGGGCCACGGCGGCGGCGGCGACCTCGCGCAGGTTGTGGCTGGGCACCTCGGTGGCCATGCCCACGGCAATGCCGCTGGCGCCGTTGAGCAGCACAAAGGGCAGGCGCGCTGGCAGCTCCTTGGGCTCTTCGGTCGAGCCGTCGTAGTTCGGCGTGAAGTCCACCGTGCCTTCGTCCAGCTCCTCCATGAGCAGCCGGGCGAGCGGGGTCAAGCGGGCTTCGGTGTAGCGCATCGCGGCCGCGCCGTCGCCGTCGCGCGAGCCGAAGTTGCCCTGCCCATCCACCAGCGGGTAGCGCTGGGCGAAGTCCTGCGCCATGCGCACCAAGGCGTCGTAGGCGGCTTGGTCGCCGTGCGGGTGGAAGCGGCCCAGCACGTCGCCCACCACGCGGGCCGACTTGACCGGCTTGGCGCCGTTGGCCCCCGTCCAGGCCAAGCCCAGGCGCAGCATGGCGTACAGGATGCGCCGCTGCACGGGCTTTTGCCCGTCGGTCACGACCGGCAAGGCCCGGCCCTTGACGACGCTCAGCGCGTACTCCAGGTAAGCGCGCTGTGCGTACTCGCCCAGGCTCAGGCTGTCGCCGCCATCCAATCCGTTCCCGCCACCGGCGGGGCTGAAATCCAAAGTCTCTTGCGTGCTCATGCTCACTCTTGTCCCATCGCCACCCGCGCTTGGTACTCGCGGTCCAGCATCGACATCACGATCAGGCTGTCGTAGCCGTCCGCCCCGTCCAGGGTGACGCGCACGCTTTCGCGCAGTCGACCCTCCTCGACGAAGCCCTCATTCAAATACAGCCGGTGCGCGCGCTCGTTCAGCGCCTTCACGTCCAGCCAAAAACGGTGCGCCTTCAACTGCTGGAAAGCCATGGCCTTCAATAGCCGTACGCACTGCCGGCCGAGGCCTTGCCCCTTGCGCTGCAGCACCAACCGCTTGAGCTCGATCGACCCATGCGGATTGCGGCAGCCTTGCAAGATCACGAAACCAATGCGCTCTCGCGCGTCGGCTTCGACGATGAAGTGCCGTGCATCGGGGAAGCGGATGGCCCCCTCGTGTTGGGTGCGCTCCCAAGGGGTGATGAAGGGGCGGTTGGCGCCGTCTTGCTCCACCGACGCCACCCAGTCCAAGTCGGACAGCATGCTCGGACGCAGTCGAAGCTGGGGCATCAGTTCGTCTCCAAGCCGCGCGTCAGTTGCCGGTGCAGCCAGGATTGCTCGGCGCCACTCAGGCTTTGGTGACAAGGCAGGTGGATCAGGGCCTCGCTGTAGGCCTGCGACACCTCACAGTCCGACACGGCCATGTCGTCCCAACGCCAGATGGGCAGGCCCAGGCGCTTGAGTCGCGGAAACTGCCGCGCGGGCGCCTCGAGCACCAGCGGGAACATGTAGGGCACCTCGTCGTCGCACAAGGTGTCCCGCAGGGGCCGGCAACCGGCCAGACCCGCCACGGCCTGCACCCAGGCTTGGTACGCCTGGCGTCGAGCTTCGGCCGCGGCCGAGGGGTCTTGGCGGCGAGCCCAGGTCTGCGCCAAGCGGCAACTCGCTTGCCCCTCGTCGGCCTCTTCGTAATGGGCCGAGGGCCGGTCCGAGCGAATCATCCGGCGCGGGGGCGGGTCGTCCGCGGGCTTGGGCAAGGCGGGGTCCTGCAAAGCTGCCCGTCCGCGCAGCCCCGCGGCGCGGCGCTGCCACAGGTCGCGCACCCAGCGCAACTCGCGCCAAAGGCTGGCGCCCTTCGGATCGGCCGGCACCGTGTCGCCCGGCCGAACCATCAGCCAGCCTTCTTCCTCGCACGGCAACAGCTTGTAAGGGCTGGCCACGGCAAAGCGCCCCGCCGCGCCGGGGGGTAAGCGGTCGCTCAGCCCTCGGGCACTGAAGAGGGCGTGCGAGCAGTCTTCGACCAAGGCGATGCCACGGGACTCGCACCAGGCCGCCACGGCGCGGGCGTCGCTCAGCAGCCCGAAAAAGTGCGTCAGCAACATGGCGCGAACCGGCACTGGGCTGGCCGCCACGATCGCGTCAATCGCCTCCAGGCGCGGCGACAAGTCCGGGTTCAGCGGATACAGGTGGAGCGTCGCGCTCAGGCGAAGGGCCGGGTCCAGCATGGTTCGGCAGTGGTAGGCCGGGGCCAGCAAGGCGCCTTCGGGTCCAACGCCGCTGAGCCGGTAGGCCTCGAGTAGCGCATAGCGGCCTCGCCGGTAGTGCAGTCGGGCGCGGTCGGCGCCGATCAAGCCGAAGCGGCCGGGCACCTGCGCGGGTGCGCTCTCACTCCACCAAGGCAGCACCGGCACCGTTGGGCTGGGGAAGCCCAGGCCCGAGGGATCAAAGACCCGGTAGGCGAGCTCGCTCACGACTTCAATCGCTGGTGCCAGCGGCGCGGCCAGTCCCATCGGTCCACGTTCAGGTGGTACAGCTGACGTCGGCGGTCGGTCCATCGGGTGTGCCACTCGAGAACTTTGCCGTAGAACTCGATGCGCGACGTGCGACCCTGGGCGAACTCGCGCTCAAAGCCTTCTTGTTTTAGCAAATAGGCCGGGCTGTACTGCTTGAACGCCGTGTCGTAGGCCGTCTTCAGCATCACCAAGGTTCGACCCTGCAGCAAGTTGATGTCCATCGCCACCAAGTCGTCGCCGATGTGCAGACACCACAACTCGGCCTGCCCAGTCGCCGCAAAGTTTTGCAGCATGCGTGCGTAGAACGCAGATTGCCCGTTGGACACGTCGATCGCCGTGCCCTGCTCCGCTTTCCAGCCCGACGCCTCCAGGCGGACGTAGTCCTCCATGGCACGGGCCATGTCCGAGGGTGCCGTGACGGTGCTGAAGCGCAGCGCGAGGCCCTCGCTTTCCAGTCGGTTGCGAATCTTGCGCAGGTTGCTTTTGAGGTTCTTGCCGCGTGACTCCCAGTACGACGACCAGTCGCCCTCCACCGCCAACCAAGCGGTGTCAACGTAGTCCACGCCACTCATGGCCGGGCCTTCCACTCGGGGGGTGAAGGCAGGGTCCAACTGCGTGAGGCCCAAAGAGAGGGTGAATCCAGGAAGCGCACGGAACAGCGAGCGCAGGCAGGGGCGGAGTTCCGCCCCAGGTCGATGCAGCCAAGCCCCCAAAGGCAGTTGCGACGGCTGAAAGGTGTGCCAATGCCAAGCGCTGGCGCGGGTCAAAACCGCGGCCGCTTGCAATTGCCCAGCGGCATCGAATCCCCATGCGACGCGTTCATGCCCGTTGCCGAAACTGGCCAGCAAGGGCAATAAAAAGGCGGTGCGCAAGAAGGGCAACTCACCAGCGTGGTGGTTCAGTTCGTCCCAATGCTGCGCTTTGTGCAGCAGGCAGCTGGCCGGCTCTACGGTCCAGCGGAGTTCACCTGGTTTCATCGACGCGAGGACGCGTGCGGCCAGCGTGCCCTTGGCCGCCCGGCTCACCATCGATCGCCCTCTTCTCCCTGTGCTTGCATTTCCAACGGCCGGCATCCTATCGGCCGCGCCAAGTCCTGAAGGCACCGCCCGGGTTGGGTTGGCGTCGCCGTTCATGCTTTGGTGCACAGCGAGACTTCCGTCACGGCGCGGACGCCCTCAGACGTCGATCTCGATGCCATCGGCCAAGCGTTCCATCAGGTCGCGACGCGCTGCCGCCTCGTTGCGGCCCATCAATTGGGTCAGCACGCCGTCGGCCGCGGCCAAGTCGGGCACGTCCACGCGCAGCAGGCGCCGGGTGTCGGGGTTCAGGGTGGTGTCCCACAGCTGCTCGGCGCTCATTTCGCCCAGGCCTTTGAAGCGGCTGATGGTCCAGCTGCCCTCTCGGGCGCCTTCTTTGCGCAGCTTGTCCAAGATCGCCGTCAGCTCGCCTTCGTCCAGGGCGTACATCTTGAGCGGTGGCTTCTTGCCGCGGGCGGGCGCATCCACACGGAACAGGGGCGGCCTGGCCACGTACACGTGGCCCGCGGCGACCATGCCCGGGAAATGCTTGTAGAACAGGCTCAGCAGCAGCACCTGGATGTGCGCACCGTCCACGTCGGCGTCGCTCAAGATGCAGACCTTGCCGTAGCGCAGGCCGCTCAGGTCGCCCGCGCCCGTGTGGGGATCGACACCGATGGCCACCGCGATGTCGTGCACCTCGTTGTTCTTGAACAGCAGGTCGCGCTCAACCTCCCAGGTGTTCAGCACCTTGCCGCGCAAAGGCAAGATGGCCTGGGTCTCCTTGTTGCGCCCCATCTTGGCGCTGCCGCCGGCGCTGTCGCCTTCCACCAGGAAGAGCTCGTTCAGGTTGGTGTCACGGCTTTCGCAGTCGGTCAGCTTGCCCGGCAGCACGGCCACGCCGCTGCCCTTCTTCTTTTCCACCTTCTGCGCGGCGCGCTGGCGCGTTTGAGCTTGCTTGATGACCAGCTCGGCGAGCTTCTTGCCCTGCTCGACGTGCTGGTTGAGCCAAAGTTCGAAGGCCGGGCGCACGTAGCCGCCCACCAAGCGCAGCGCGTCGCGGCTGTTCAGACGCTCTTTGGTTTGGCCTTGGAACTGCGGGTCCAGCACCTTGGCGCTGAGCACGAAGCTGGCCCGGCTGAACAAGTCCTCGGGCATGAGCTTCACGCCCTTGGGCAGCAGCGAGTGCAGTTCGATGAAGGCCTTGACCGCCTGGAACAGGCCGTCCTTGAGGCCCGCCTCGTGCGTGCCGCCGGCCACCGTGGGGATGAGGTTGACGTAGCTCTCTCGCTGGCTGGCCGACTCTTCGGTGAAGGCCACGCACCAAGCGGCGCCCTCGCCTTCGGCGAAGTTCTCACTGTCGCTGGCCTTGGCGTAGTGCGCGCCCTCGAACAATTCCACGATGGGCTCGGCGCTGAGGTTGGCCTGCAGGTACTCGCGCAGGCCGCCCTTGTAGAGCCAGGTTTGCGTTTCGCCCTTCTTCTCGTCCGTCAGGGTGACGGTGACGCCCGGCATCAGCACCGCCTTGCTGCGCAGCAGGTGCACCAACTCGTTGCGCGGCAATTCCGGACTGTCGAAGTACTTGGCCTCGGGCCACACGCGCACCTTGGTGCCTTGCTTGCGAGGCACGCCCGGCTGCACGTTCACGGACTGGATCACGTCGCCGTGGCTGAACACGATGCTGGCCACTTGGCCCTCGCGCTGCACCGTCACCTCCAGGCGCTTGGCCAGGGCGTTGGTCACGCTCACGCCCACACCGTGCAGCCCCCCACTGAAGCTGTACGCGCCGCCGGCGCCCTTGTCGAACTTGCCCCCGGCATGCAATCGCGTGAAGACGATCTCCACCACCGGCACGCCTTCTTCAGGGTGCAAGCCGAAGGGGATGCCGCGGCCATCGTCTTCGACGCTGACGGACCCATCGGCGTGCAGGGTCAGCGCGATGCGCTTGCCGTGACCGGCCAAGGCCTCGTCGGCGGCGTTGTCCAGCACTTCCTGGACGATGTGCAGCGGGTTGTCGGTCCGGGTGTACATGCCCGGCCGTTGCTTGACGGGCTCCAAGCCCTTCAAGACGCGGATGGAGGCTTCGCCGTAAGCGGCGTTGGAGGGGGTGACTGCCATGGGGGTCCCAGTGAGAGGGGGCGGATTCTAGGAAGCCCGGCTGACAATGCCGCCCGATGGCACCCCCCTCCCCTTGGATTCAGCGCTGGGCCCCGCAATGGGCGCCCGGTCGCACGGCCCTGGACGTGGCCTGCGGCCACGGGCGGCATGCCCATTGGTTGGCCGCGCGCGGCCTGCGCGTCACGGGGGTGGACCGCGATGCCGACGCGCTGGCCAGCCTGCCGCCCGAGGTCGAGACCTGCCAGGCCGACTTGGAAGGCGAACCGTGGCCCTTGCCAGGACGCTTGTTCGACATCGTGCTCGTCACGCATTACTTGTGGCGCCCTCTGTTTCCGCAGTTGCTCGCCAGCGTCGCCCCCGGGGGCTGGTACCTGCACGAGACCTTTGCCGATGGACAGCAGCACTTGGGTCGCCCCCGCAACCCCGACTTCCTTTTGCGGCCGGGCGAGCTTTGGACGGTGTGCCAAGGTCTTCACGTGCTGGCCTACGAAGACGGCGTGGTCAACGGCGCGCGGGTCCAGCGCGTTGCGGCGCGCCGGCTGGCCGACGCGCAGCCCCTCCTAGAATCTCCCGTTCCCTCGAGTTGTCACCCATGAAACCCATCACCGGCAGCATCGTCGCCCTGGTCACCCCGATGCACCCCGACGGCAGCATCGACTTCGACGCCCTGCGCCGACTCATCGACTGGCACATCCAAGAAGGCACCCACTGCATCGGCGTGGTCGGCACCACGGGCGAATCGCCCACGGTCACCATGGCCGAGAACTGCGAGGTCATTCGCGTGGCCGTGGAGCACGTGGCCGGCCGTGTGCCCGTGCTGGCTGGCACCGGTGCCAACGCCACGGCCGAGGCCATCGAATTGACCCGTTTTGCCAAGCAGGTCGGCGCCGATGCCCACCTGAGCGTGGTGCCCTACTACAACAAGCCCAGCCAAGAAGGCATCTACCAGCACTACAAGGCCATCGCCGAGGCGGTGGACTTGCCGATGATGCTCTACAACGTGCCCGGCCGCACCGTGGCAGACATGGCCCCCGAAACCGCGCTGCGGTGCGCCGAATTGCCAGGGGTGTTCGGGGTCAAAGAGGCGACCGGGAACATCGAGCGCGCCGCATGGCTCATCAAGCATGCCCCCAAGGGCTTCCACATCTACTCGGGCGACGACGGCACGGCCATCGCCATGATGCTGATGGGCGGCTCGGGCGTGGTGAGCGTGTGCGCCAACGTGGCCCCCAAGGCGATGTCCGAATTGTGCGTGGCGGCCATGCGGGGCGACGCGGCGGCGGCCACGGCCCTGCACTTCCGCCTCTTGCCCCTGCACAAGCAGTTGTTTGTCGAATCCAGCCCGGCCCCCACCAAGTGGGCCTTGAACCGCCTCGGGCGCTGCAACAATGCACTGCGCCTGCCGCTCTTGCCATTGACGCCTGCTGGCCAAGCCGCGGTCGATGCTGCGATGCACGAAGCCGGCGTGCTGTGACCCGTTTTTTTGCTTTCTTTCCTGCTAGGACCGCCTCTGTGACCCGTTTCCCCGCCCCCCGCGTCCTGACCCTCAGCGTGGCCCTTGCCTTGGCCGGTTGCAGTTCCTTTGACGGTGCCTTCACCAGCGACAAGGTCGACTACCGCGGTCAAGCCAAGCAGACGACCGGCCTGGAAGTGCCCCCGGACCTGACGCAACTTCAGCGCCAGGCCCCCTTGGGCCGCGGCGCCGTCAGTGCGGCCCAGTTGGCGCAGAACCCATCGGGCGGGGCGGTGCAGGCACCAGCGGCCACGGTGGCGGTGAATCAAGTGCCTGGCGCCGAACTGACGCGCGTTGGCAGCGTCCGCGTCATCCGCACCAGCCAGACCCCCGAGCAAGTGTGGGCCACCAGCCGTGCGTTCTGGACCGACCTGGGCTTCGACCTGCCCGCCGAGCAGGCCGACATTGGGGTCATGGAAACCGACTGGAAGGAAAACCGCGCCAAGCTGCCCAAAGACTTCATCCGCCGCACGATCGGCACGATCTTCGACGGCTTCTACTCGACGGGCGAGCGCGACAAGTTCCGCACCCGCGTTGAGCGCGTCGGCAACGCGACCGAGATCACCATCACGCACCGCGGCATGCAAGAGGTCTACACCTCGACCCAAAAGGACCAGACGGTGTGGCAACCCCGCCCGGCCGACACCGAACTGGAAGCCGAGATGCTCAGCCGCCTGCTGCTGCGCTTGGGCGGCCAAGTGACGGCGGCCACGCCGGAGCAGAAGGCCACGGTCGCAGCGGCCACGCCGAACGTCGTGGAACCCGAGCGCTTGGACTTGAGCCGCGTCCCCAACGAATTGGTGGTGGCGGAAGACTTTGAGCGCGCTTGGCGCCGTGTCGGCCAGTCGCTGGACCGCCATGGCTTCACGCTGGAAGATCGCGACCGCCGTGCCGGCCTCTTCTTCCTTCGTTACGCCGACCCCGACAAGGCCGGCAAGGAAGAGCCGGGCTTCTTCGCCCGACTCTTTGGCAAAACCGACGGCCCGAGCACCGCGAAGTTGCGCGTGTTGGTCAAGAGCGAAGGCAACCGCTCCGTGGTCACGGTGCAGAACGCGCAGGGCCAGCAACAAACCGACGACATCGCCAAGCGCATCCTTGGTCTGTTGCAGCAAGACCTTCGCTGACGCGCCGCCCCAATCCACACGGCCACGGCCGAAACCCGCCCCGGGTTTCGGCCGTTTTCTTTGGTGGATTCACAACACCATGCCGCAGGCCAGCGCCACGCGGGCATGAAAAAACCGCCCGAAGGCGGTTTTTTGGGGATCGGCGCCCAGTGGGCGCCGAAGTGCCTGCAGCTTAGTTGCTGGCAGCGGCCGAAGCGGCTTGAGCGGCGGCGGGGGCCGAAGCGTCAGCGGCGGGGGCCGAAGCGGCTTCCGAAGCAGCGGGAGCGGGAGCAGCGGTTTCGGCCGGAGCGACCGGAGCGGCTTCTTCCTTCTTGGTGCAAGCGGTCAGGGCGGCGGCGGCCAGCAAGGCGGCGAACAGGATCGACTTGTTCATTGGGGTCCTCTAGAAGACAGAAAAAACGTTTTTACCGGTAGATTCGCAGCCACCCACCCAAAAGGCTGGATGGCCACACTGCACCCCAATTCCTTGGTGCACAGCAAAGGGTTGAAAACCTCGAGCGCTCTCAACGCCTAGCCAGCGATTCTAGGGGGGTATTCATGGAGTCTGACTACAGGCCCACGGTGCTGAGCGGCCAGGAGGGGCTGGATCGTTGTGCAATTGCATCAAACTGCTCTAGAGCCGCCTGCCTATCGGTCGCATGCCGGCTGAAAGTGGCCCGCCAAGCCTCGAAGTCGAGCACCCGCAACACCCCGGCGCCCTCGCCGCCCACCACCACCAAGGTCGAGGTCGGCCAGCCAGCGCCCGCCTCCCCTTCCTCGAAGCTGCCGATGCGCAGCAGGTGGTCCCACTTCAAGCGCCACTGGACGAAGCGCGATTGGTGGCGTGCGGCGGTCGTGTAATCCGGCGCCAGCATCTCCAACCGGCCGCCGCCACGGCCCCAATGCGCCAGGGCCTCCAACACGTCCAGGTCGGACCAGGGCCAGTCGGCAAAGTTCGGGTCCAAAGCCAGGATGCGCCGCGCCCCTTGGGCGCAGCCCTGCAAGATCAACGCACGGCGCAGGGCTCGCAATTCGCCCAGGCCCTCGTGCCGCCCTTCGGTCAGGACGCTGACGTCGTCTCGTTCGGCCACAGCCACCCCCAATCCAACCAGTCGTTCACCAGGGCGCGCGCGCCCTCGCTCAATCGCGCCACGTCGGCGCCCGGCAGGGTCCGGGCATGGGCCAAACGCGCCATCAGTTTCGCGTCGCGGCCGCCCGCGCGGTAGGCCTCGCCGTTGAAGAACACGTGCCATCGGTCCACCAGCATGCGGCTGGCCGGGGCCAGCCGAACCCCAGCGGAGGCATCCCCGGACCGTCCTTCGAAGATTTGCTGCGCCTTGGGTTCGCTCAGCCACTCCCCCAGGGCCCGGGCCAAGCGCTGCGGGTCGCTGACGGCGCGCCGCAACGCTTCCTGGGCAAAGGCTTGCAGGGCCTCCGGCACCTCGGCGGGCGCGAGCGTCGCCACCTGGCCGGCATCGCGGTAGCGCAGCCCCAGACCGGGCGGCTCGTCGTCTTCCGGGTCGAGCAAACGGGGCAGCAACTGGTCGGCCAACTCGAGCATCGACGGGGCCCGAAACCCCACCGAGGCGGTGATGCAGTCCGCCCCTTCCGCCACGCCATCGTGCGCCCAGCGGGGCGGCAGGTACAGCCAGTCGCCAGGCTCCAAGACCCATTCCTGCTCGGGTTCAAAGTCCCGCAGGATCTTGAGTGGCGTGTCGTCTCGCAACGAGAGGTCGGTCTGCCGCCCGATGCGCCAGCGACGGCGACCGGCGATTTGCACCAAGAACACGTCGTAGGCGTCGAAATGGGGGCCCACGCCACCGCCGTCGCTGGCCCAACTGACCATCACGTCGTCCAGGCGCGCCTCCGGGATGAAGCGGAAGGCGTCCATCAGGCTTCGCGCCGCCGGCCATTGCGCTTCCACGCCTTGGACCAGCAGGGTCCAGCCCGATCGCTTCACCGGCGGCAAACGCCCGTGCGGGCCCGATTGAACTTGCCAGCCTTTGGCGGTCTGCGCCACGAGCCGGCTCTCGACGTCCTCGCGGCCCGCCAATTCAAACAAGGCCTGGCGCGGCATTTGGCCCGCCCAGCCGGCGGCCCCTCCGCGCACCAACAGGGGTTTGCGCTGCCAGTGGCGGCGCATGAAGGTTTGGGGGCTCAGGCCGCCCAGCAAAGGGAGAGGTGCATCCAGATTCATCGGCATGGCGTCGATTGTGCTGTGCGAACATCCCCGACATGCACGAAGTGAGCTCCCCCTGCGTCGTCAGCTTGACCTGGCGACTTGAAGACGCGCAAAGCGAATTGATCGACACCCTCGACGAAGCCACCGAGTTCTTTCTCGGCGGCGACGACCTCCTGCCCAAAGTGGAAGCGGCCTTGCTGAACCAGCCGGTGGGGGCCGAAGTGGCCGTGGCCTTGGAGCCGGCCGACGCCTTCGGTGAGTACGACTCGGGCTTGGTGTGCTTCGAGCCCAAGGGCCTCTTCCCGGACAACGTCGAGCCCGGCATGCGATTCGAAGGCTTGCCCCCCAACGCGCAAACGCCGGACATGCCCGCCGAAGCGATCTACACCGTGACCGAGGTCTACCCCGACCACGTGGTGCTCGACGGCAACCACCCCTTGGCGGGCATTGGCTTGCGCATGTACGTGCAATTGCGCGCCGTGCGTGCCGCCACGGCCGACGAACTGGCCCAGCGCAGCGTGGGTGGGCCCTTGCTGCAGGTGCTCGAAGGCGCCCCGCCCGAGGCGCCCCTGCACTGAACGTCCCTGGGCTCAGCCCCGTCCGGTCGATCCGAACCCGCCCTCGCCGCGCTCGCTGGCGCCGAACTCGGCCACCACGCGGAACTGGGCCTGCACCACCGGCACGATGACGAGCTGGGCCAGGCGGTCCAAAGGCTGGATGGTGAACGCGGCGCTGCCGCGGTTCCAGCAGGACACCATCAAGGGCCCTTGGTAGTCGGCGTCGATCAAGCCCACCAAGTTCCCCAGCACGATGCCGTGCTTGTGGCCCAAGCCCGAGCGCGGCAGGATCATGCCGGCCAAGCCCGGGTCGGCGATGTGGATGCTGATGCCCGTGGGCACCAGGACGGTCTGGCCCGGCGCCAGTTCCAAAGGCGCCTCCAGGGCGGCCCGCAGGTCGAGGCCGGCGCTGCCCGGCGTGGCGTAAGCCGGCAATTGATCGGCAAGGCGCGGATCGAGGACCCGCAGGTCGATGGTGGCGGTGCTCATGGGCGCTTCAGTCGCAAGGCGATGTCGTCAATCAGTTGTTGGGCCAATTCGGTTTTCGGGGCCCGGGGCAGTTCACGCTGCCCCTGCTCATCGATCAGCAGCAAGGCGTTGTCGTCCTGACCGAAGGTGGCGGGGCCGAGGTTGCCCACGATGAGGGGGATGCCCTTGCGCAGGCGCTTGGCCTGCGCATGGTCGGCCAGCTTTTCGCTTTCGGCCGCGAAGCCCACGCAATAGGGAGCCTGAGGCAGGGCCGCCACGGTGGCCAAGATGTCGGGGTTCTCGGTGAACGCCAGCGTCGGCGTCGCCCCGCTTCCGTCCTTTTTGATCTTCTGCTCGGCGCAGGTGGCGGGTCGCCAATCGGCCACCGCGGCCGTCGCGATGAACACCGCGTTCGCCGGGGCCAGCGGCAGCACAGCCTCCAGCATGTCCTGGGCCGACTGCACGTCGATGCGGTGCACGCCCCAGGGCGTGGGCAGGGCCACGGGCCCGGCCACCAAGGTCACCTCGGCGCCGGCGCGCTGCGCCGCTTGGGCAATGGCGAAGCCCATCTTGCCGCTGCTGCGGTTCGTGATCCCGCGCACCGGGTCGATGGGTTCGAAGGTGGGGCCGGCCGTGACCAGCACCCGCACCCCGGCGAGGCGTTGGGGGGTGAAGCAGGCCTCCAAGCGCTCGAACAACTCGGCCGGCTCGAGCATGCGCCCATCGCCCACCTCGCCACAGGCTTGGTCGCCCGCCGCGGGCCCCCAAACTTGCGCGCCATCGGCCCGCAGCTGCGCCACGTTGCGCTGCGTCGCCGGGTGGGCCCACATCTCGCGGTTCATGGCCGGCGCGACGATCAGCGGGCAGCGGTCGATGGGCCGCGCCAGGGCCGTCAGGCTGACGAGTTCGTCGGCCCGGCCCTGCGCCAGCTTGGCGATCATGTCAGCACTGGCCGGTGCCACCAGCATCGCGTCGGCCTCGCGCCCGGCGTTGATGTGGTGCATGTTGTTGGGCGCGCTGGCGTCCCACTGGCTGAGCAGCACGGGCCGGCCGGACAACGCTTGCATCGTCACCGGCGTGATGAACTGGCAGGCGGCCTCCGACATCATGACCTGCACGGTAGCCCCGGCCTTGGTGACCAAGCGAACCAGTTCGGCGATCTTGTAGCCGGCGATGCCGCCGGACAGGGCCACCAGGAGGTGGCGGCCTTTCAGGGAAGAGCTCATGGGGAGGACTCTAGCCGCCCTCACCCACCGGTCGACACCGTTCGGCCGCGGCTGCGACGCACCAGGGCGATGAGGCCGCTGAGGGCCAGACCGGCGATGAACAAGAGCACGCTGCCCAGCCCCCAAAGGCCCCAAATCAGCAAGCTCGCCCAGCCCGACAGATCGGGCCAGGACTGCACCCACGCTTGCAAGGCAGGGCCCCACTCCAGCAAGGCCTCGCGCAGCGCCTGCACCCACCCCAAGCCCAGCCAGGCCGACAGCCACTCGGGCATGGGGATCTCGGGCACGTGGGCCGCCCAATCGCCGCCGCGCTGCCACCCTTCCCAGCCCACGACCCACCGCGCCAGCCAGCAAAAGGTCGACCACAGCCCCCACAGGACCAGCACCCCAGTCCAAGCCAAGCCGTGCCACAGCATGTCGATCTCCCGTCGTCGCGTTGGGGCGCATGCTGCCCGAGCGAGGCGGCCTGCGCAGCGCCGGTGGCGAAGCCCCGCCATTCGGCAAGCGAATCGCCCACCCGGCGGCGGCACGGCGGGCTCAGGCCGATTCGAAGCCGTCCAACACGTTCACCGCGTTCTGGCCCAAGGCCTCCACCGCGTAGCCGCCCTCCAGCACGAAGACGGTCGGCAGGTCCAGGCTCGCCACGCGCTCGCCCAGGCGCAGAAAGTCATCGCTGCTCAGCTTGAATTTGGAGATGGGGTCGTGCTCGAAGGTGTCCAAGCCCAAAGACACGACCAGGGCTTCGGCACCGAACGCGCGGATGCGCGCCATGCCCGCGGCCAGCGCGTCAAACCAGGCGTCGGCCAGCGCGCCCGCCGGCAGGGGCAGGTTCAGGTTGAAGCCCTGCCCCGCCCCAGCGCCCACCTCGTCGGCATGCCCGAGAAAGAAAGGGAATTCGGTGCGCGGGTCGCCGTGCAGGCTGACGAACTGCACGTCGGCGCGCTCGTAGAAGATCGCCTGCGTGCCATTGCCGTGGTGGTAGTCCACGTCCAACACGGCCACGCGCGCCGCGCCGGCATTGCGCAGCGCCTGGGCGGCCACGGCGGCGTTGTTCAGAAAACAGTAGCCGCCCATGAAATCGGGGCCCGCGTGGTGCCCCGGTGGACGCGTGGCCACGAAAGCGGCGCGTTCGCCCTGGCTCACCCAGCGCGCCGCGGTGGCGGCCGCGTCGGCGCCGGCCTTGGCGGCGTCCCAGGTGCCGGCGCAAATGGGCGTGCCGTTGTCCATGCTGTAGACGCCCAGTTGCGCGCTGAACTCGGACGGCTCTCGGTCAGCCCGCAGCGTGCGAATCGGCCAGGTGGAGGGAAAGGGCTGCCGCTCGGCGTTGGCCGGGTCCAAGGCCAGCCAGCGGGCCCACGCGCTTTCCAGGAAGGCCAGGTAGCGCTCTCCGTGCACCTGGGGCAACACAGGGCGGCTGTCCACCTCGGGCGCGTCGACGCGGTGGCCGCGGGCCACCAAGGCCTCGTGAACGTAGCGGGCCCGGTCGACCTTCTCAAAACAGGGCACCCGCTCGCCGCGGAAGAACTCCGTGGCCGGGGCGTGCAGGGCGTGCAAGGGGGTGAAGACGGTGCGCATGGCGGCATCTTCGCCCGCCTGGGCCTCAGTCGCGGCGTCGGAAGAGCAAATCCCACACACCGTGGCCCAAGCGCAGGCCGCGGGCCTCGAACTTGGTCAGGGGGCGGTAGTCGGGCTTGGGGGCAAAACCGTCGGCGGTGTTCTGCAAGCGCGGTTCAGCACTCAACACCTCCAGCATTTGCTGCGCGTAGGGCTCCCAGTCGGTGGCCGCATGGAAGTAGCCACCGGGCGCGAGGTACGGCACCAGGTCGGCGATGAAGGGCGGCTGCACCAGGCGGCGCTTGTGGTGGCGCTTCTTGTGCCAAGGGTCGGGGAAGAACAGGTGCACGCCGTGCAAGCTGCCCTTGGAGATCATGTCGGCCAGCACCTCCACGGCGTCGTGCTGCACGATGCGCAGGTTGGGCAGTTGGGCCTCGTCGATGCGCTGCAGCAGCGCGCCCACGCCCGCTTCGTGCACCTCGCAACCGATGAAGTCGAGCTCGGGCTTCAGGGCCGCGATCTTGGCCGTGGCGTCGCCCATGCCGAAGCCGATCTCCAGCACGCGCGGGGCCTGCCGGCCGAAGACGGCGTCCCAGTCGACCAGGCTGGGTTGGTGGGCGATGCGGTAGCGCGGCGCCAGCTCCTGCAGGGCGCGGATTTGACCCGTGCCCATGCGGCCGGCGCGGGTGACGAAGCTCTTGATGCGCCGGTGCGGCGCGCCGCCCTGCCCGGCCTCCTCGGCCGCGTTGGCGGCTTTGACGGGGCTTGCGACGTCGTGCTTCGGGTCGCTCATCCGAGCACCTCGGCGATCAAGGGCGTGGCCACCGGGGCCTGCTCGGCGATCTGGCAGGCCGCTTGGTAGGCGGCGATGGCGCGGTCGGCGGCGGCCTCGTCGGCCGCGTGCACCACGGCCAGGGCCTCGCCCGCCTGGACCGTTGAGCCCAGCGGACGAACGGCGGCAAATCCCACCCGGGGGTCGACGGGGTCGCTGGCCACGCGCCGGCCGCCACCGAGTTCGATGACGGCGATGCCGATGGCCCGGGTGTCTTGGCCCGCCAGCACGCCAGCCCGCAGTGCGGGCACCGGCTTTTGCACCGGGCCCAGGGCCAGGTGCTGGCCGGGTCGCTCCAGCAGGTCGGCCGGCCCGCCCAGGGCGGCCACCATGCGCGCGAACTTCTCGGCCGCCGCACCGCTGTCCAGCGCGGCTTGGAGCTTGGCCTGCGCCTCGCCCTCGTCGGCCGCCAGGCCACCCAGCACCAGCATCTGGCTGCACAGGGCCAGGGTGATGGCGTGCTGGCGCGGCTCCACGTTCACGCCTTTCAGGTAATCGATCGCTTCCAAGACCTCCAGCGCATTGCCGGCGGTGTGGCCCAGCACCTGGTTCATGTCGGTGATCAAGGCGCGGGTTCTCATGCCGGCGCCGTTGCCCACGGCCACGATGCTGTCGGCCAGTTCGCGCGCCATGGCCGGCGTGTCGGCAAAGGCGCCGTTGCCCACCTTCACGTCCATGACCAAGGCCTGCAGCCCCGCGGCCAGTTTTTTGCTCAGGATGCTGGCGGTGATGAGGGGCACGGATTCGACCGTGGCGGTCACGTCGCGCGTCGCGTAAAAGCGCTTGTCGGCCGGCGCCAGGTCGGCCGTCTGGCCAATGATGGCGCAGCCCAGGCGGCGCACGGTGGCGTCGAAGCGCGCCGCGTCCGGCCGCGTTTGGTAGCCGGCGATGCTTTCCAGCTTGTCGACCGTGCCGCCGGTGTGGCCCAGGCCGCGGCCGGCGATCATGGGCACGTAGCCCCCGCAGGCGGCCACCAAAGGTCCGAGCATCAGGCTGATCTTGTCGCCCACGCCGCCGGTGCTGTGCTTGTCCACCACCGGGCCGGGCATGTCGGGCCAGTGCATCACGCGGCCGCTGTCGCGCATGGCGCGGGTCAGGGCCACGGCCTCGTCGCGGCCCATGCCTTTCAGGAAGATGGCCATGCCGAGCGCGGCCACTTGGCCTTCGCTCCAACCGCCGTCGGTCAAACCGCGCACGAAGGCCTCGATTTGCGGCACGCTCAGCGCACCGCCTTGCCGCTTGGTGCGGATGATTTCTTGGGCCAGCATGGGTCAGTAGCCTTGTGCAGGGGTGGCGCGGGCGGTGCCGCCGAGCACGGCCTCGATGTCGTCCAGCAGGCTGCTGGCGCCGATGCGCAAGCGCGGCAGGGCGTCGGCGCCCAGGCGCTCGGTCAGCAGGTCGATGTAGACCTGGCCCTGGGCCACGGTGCGGATGCCGCCGCTGGCTTTGAAGCCGGCGTTGCCCAGGCCGCTGATCGCGATCTCGTCCAGCATGGCGCGGGCGGCTTCGGGCGTGGCGCTGACCGGCGTCTTGCCCGTGCTGGTCTTGACGAAATCGGCGCCGGCGTTGAGCGAGAGTTGGGTCGCCCGGCGAATCAGGGCTTCGCTGCCGAGTTCGCCGCTCTCGATGATGACCTTCAAGGTCAGCGGCTGGCTGGCGTGGCGCACCTCGGCCAGGAACTCACCGACCTCCTGCACCTGCCCGGCCACGAGCGCCCGGTAGGGCAGCACCACGTCGATCTCTTGCGCGCCGGACTGCGCGATGGCGGCGATGTCGTCCAGGGCGCGCGCAACGTCCAGCGCGCCGTCCGGGAAGTTGGCCACCGCGGCCACGCGGATGTCGGCCGGCAAGCTGGCCCGGGCCTGGGCCACGAAGCGCGGCCACACGCAGACGGCGGCGACGGGGCCGAAGGGCGACTGCGCGCGCTGGCACAGGGCCGCCACCGTGGCCGGCGTGTCGCCCTCGTTGAGGCTGGTGAGGTCGAGGGCCGCCAGCAATTGGCGGGCTGTGGTCGTCAGGGCATTCATTGCAGGGAGGGCAGCACCGCCAGGCGGTCGAGGTAGGCGCTCAAGAAGTCGGCGGCGTTCTCGCCGCTGGCCTTGGCCTCCTTGAGCGTCAAGGCATGGGTCAGGGCTTCGTCCGACAGGCCGGCGGCCATGTTGGTAATTAGGGCCAAACAGGCGACGCGCAGGCCGGCATGGCGGGCCAGGATGGTGTCGGGCACGGTGGACATGCCCACGGCGTCGGCGCCCCAGGCGGCGAACATGCGGATTTCGGCCGGCGTCTCGAACTGCGGGCCCAGGGCCCAGCAGTACACGCCTTCGTTCAGTGGCTGGCCCTTCTCGGCCGCCAAGGCCTTGGCCACGGCGCGCAGCTCCGGGTCGTAGGCCGCGCTCATGTCGCAGAAGCGGTCAGAGCCCGACAGGCCCACCAGGGGGCTGCGCTGCGGGGCGTTGAGGTGGTCGCTGATCAGCACCAGGCTGCCCGGCGGGTTGGCGGCGCGCAGGCTGCCGCTGGCGTTGGTCAGCACCACCGACTTCACGCCCCAGGCCTTGAGGCTGCGGATGGGCGCGGCCATGCCGGTGCAATCGCCGCTTTCGTAGGTGTGGGCGCGGCCGCGCAGCATGGCCACACGCGCGCCACCGGCCGTGGTGCCCACCACGAGCTCGTTCACGTGGCCTTCCACCTTGGGCAGGGGCCAGCCGGGCAGGTCGGCGTAGCTGATGCGCTGCACGTCGGTCAGGCGTTCGGACGCGGCGGCCCAGCCAGACCCCAGCACCACGGCCACGCGGGGCGCGTCACCGAAAGTGGCCTTCAGGGTGCTTTCGCAAGCGGCAATGGCGGCGTTCAGGGCGTCGCCCTGCAGGTAAGGACTGCTCATGGGGAGTCTTTCAGGAAAGGTGATCGGGGCCGAAGCTGCTGGGGAACAGCTGCTCCAGCGTCCATTGCTGCTGCTGCCCGTCGTCGTTGACCGCCAGCACCTGGAAGGTGTGGGGGTCGCAGAACTCTCGCAGCTTTTGGCGGCAGCCGCCACAGGGGGTGATCATGCGCGGCCCCCCACCCAGCACCAGCACGGCCTGGGCCTTGCGCACGCCGGCCAGCACCATCGCGCTGATGGCGCCAGCCTCGGCACAAACGCCTTGCGGGAAGGCTGCGTTCTCGACGTTGCAGCCGCCGAAGATCCGGCCGTCGTCACCGAGCAGCGCCGCCCCCACGGCATAGCGGGAGTACGGCGCGTAGGCCACGGCCCGCGCCGCTTGGGCCACGGCCAGCATCTGGGACTGAAGCTCGGCGCTCAACACGCTCAGCGCTCCTTGACGTAGGGCCGGCCCAGCGCCTTGGGCGCCACCGCCGAGCCGATGAAGCCGGCCAACAGCACCACCGTGAGCAGGTAGGGCAATGCCTGGATGGCCTGCACCGGCACTTCGCCGACGCCCGGCAAGGCCACGCCCTGCAGGCGGATGGCCAGCGCGTCCAGCAGGCCGAACAGCAGGCAGGCGGCCAGCGTGGGCAGCGGGCGCCAACGGCCGAAGATCATGGCGGCCAGCGCGATGTAGCCGCGGCCCGCCGTCATGTTCGGGCTGAAGTTGGCGTTCTGCGCCAGCGACAGGTAGGCCCCGGCCAGGCCACACAGCACCGCGCCCATCAGCAGGGCGCGGTAGCGCAGCCAGGCCACCGACACCCCCGCGGCATCGACCATCGCCGGGTTCTCGCCCACGGCACGAAGGCGCAGGCCCAAACGAGTGCGGGCCAAGAGGTAGGCCACCAGCGCCAGGCTGGCAAAGGCGGCGTACACCAGCACGTTGTGGCTGAACAGACCGTGCCCCAGCAGCGCGCCCAGGAAGGCCCCGTGCTGCTGGGCCGCGCCCAGAGGCTCGGTCAGGCTAGGGGCCAGCGCTTGGATGCGCACCTCGGGCGGCAGGGTCGGCGTCTGGCCGCCGGTGGCAAACCAAGCGATGCCCAGCACCACGGTCAGGCCGGCGGCCACCATGTTGATGGCCATGCCAGAGATGACCTGGTCGCCACGGTGCGTGACGCAGGCGAATCCGTGCACCAGGGCCAAAGCCCCGGCCACGCCGATGGCGGCCACGACGCCAACCAGCGCCGACTGGCTGACCGCGGCCGCCGCGGCCGCGGCGAAGGCGGCCGCCAGCATCTTGCCCTCGAGCCCCAGGTCCACCACGCCGCTGCGCTCGGCCAACAGGCCGGCCAGCGCGGCCAAGAGCAAGGGCGCCGTCAAACGCAGGGTGCTGGCCAGCACCGAGCCGAGCATCACCAGGGTGTCATCCACGGGCGGCCCCCTTGAACAGTTTGGCGAACAGCGGCGCGCTGACCGTGGCCATCGCCCCAGCGAACAGCACGATCAAGCCTTGCACCGTGACCACCATCTCGCGCGAGAAACCCTGCAGCTCGAAGCTCACCTCGACGCCCCCTTGGTACAGCACGCCGAACAGCAAGCTCGCCAGCACGATGCCGACCGGGTGGTTGCGGCCCATGAGGCTGACGGCGATGCCGGTGAAACCGGCGCCGGCCACGAAGTCCAAGGCCAACTTGCCCTGAACGCCCGAGAGTTCGTTCACCGCCACCATGCCTGCCAAGGCCCCCGACAGCGCCATGGCCATCAGCACCTGGCGCTTGGGATGGATGCCGGCGTACTCGGCCGCCCGCGGGGCGCTGCCCACCGCGCGCAGCGCGTAGCCGGCGCGGCTGCGCCACAAAAACCAACCCACGAACACGCAGGCGGCCACGGCCAGCAGGCTGCTGGCGTTCAAGGGCGAGGGCATGAGCTCGATGCCCAGTTTGGCGGCCAGCTCGTGCAGGCCGGGCATGCGCGCAGCCTCAGGAAACGGTGCCGACTCCACCGCCATCGAACCCGCTGGGCGCAGCAGGTTGACCAGCAGGTACGCGTTCAAGCTCGCGGCCAAGAAATTGAACATGATCGTGGTGATCACGATGTGGCTGCCGCGCCAGGCTTGCAGGTAGGCCGGCACCGCCGCCCAGCCCATGCCAAACAGCGCAGCGGCCAGCACCAACAGTGGCAGCAGCGCCCAGGCCGGCAGGCCGGGGAACAGGTACAGCGCCGCCAGGCTAAGGCCCAAGCCCGCGAAGGTGGCCTGCCCTTCCCCGCCGATGTTGAACAGGCCGGCATGGAAGGCCACCGCCACGGCCAAGCCGGTGAAGGTGAAGGTGGTGGCGTAGTACAGCGTGTAGCCCAGGCCCGAGGCGGAACCGAGCGCGCCCTTGATGAGCACGGCAAAGGCCTGGGCCGGGCTGTGACCGATGGCCAGCACGACCAGGGCCGCCACGGCCAGTGCCACCGCCAAGTTCCACAGCGGCAGCAGCCCGATTTCCACCCAGCGGGGCAGCGAGTAGGAGGCACTGCTCATGGTTGCGCGGCCATCAACAGCCCCAGTTTGCGTTCGTCACAGTCGTCGATGTCCAGCTCGCCCGTGATGCGGCCGCCGTTCATCACCAGCACGCGGTCGGCCAGGGCCAGGATTTCGTCCAGCTCGCTGCTCACCACCAGCACCGCACAGCCCGCATCGCGCAGCGCCCGCAGTTGGTTGTGGATGAACTCGATCGCACCGATGTCCACGCCGCGCGTGGGTTGCCCCACCAGCAGCACGGTCGGCGCCTCGCCGATTTCGCGCGCCAGGATCAGCTTCTGTTGGTTGCCGCCGCTGAACTTGCTCGAGCCCAGCTCGGGGTTGCGCGGGCGCACGTCGAAGCGCTCCATCATGGCCGCGCAGGCCGCACGCAGCTTCGAACCGCTCAAGCTCCAGCGGCCGCCGGCGTACTTGGGCAGTTGCTGGTAGCCCAAGGCCGCGCTCTCCCAGGCCGGAAAACTCATGACCAGGCCGCAGGCGTGCCGGTCTTCGGGCACGTGCGCCAAGCCGGCGGCCCGCGCCTGCGTCGGGTGCAACCAGGCGTCAGGACCGAAGCTGGCCCCCTTCAGGTTCAGTCGCCCCGCCTGCGGCGCCAGCAAGCCACTGAGCACCTCCAGCAGTTCGGTCTGTCCGTTGCCCGACACGCCGGCCACGCCCACGATCTCGCCGGCGCGCAATCGCAGGGACACGCTGTTGAGCACGCTCACGCCCCGGGCGTCGCGGAGGCTCAGGCCCTCGGCCTCCAGCAAGACCTCGTCCTGGGCCGGAGCCGACCCCGCCTGGCGACCCAAGGCCACCTTGCGCCCGACCATGGCTTCGGCCAGGCCGGCCTCGTCGGTGTCGACGATGGCGCAGCGGTGCACCACCCGTCCGGCGCGCATGACGGTCACGGCGTCGCACAGCGCCATCACCTCTTTGAGCTTGTGCGTGATCAGCAGGATCGTGGTGCCACGTTGGCGCAGGGTGCGCAGCACTTCGAAGAGTTGTTGCGTTTCCTGGGGCGTCAAGACCGCGGTGGGCTCGTCCAGGATCAGCAGCTTGGCGCCGCGGTACAGGGCCTTCAGGATCTCCAGGCGCTGCAACTCGCCCACGGGCAGTTGGCCCACCAAGGCGTCCAGTCGCACGTGCAGGCCGGTGTCGGCCATCAACTGCGTCAGGCCTTCGCGCACCGCCTCCTGGCCGCTGGGCAGGTGCCAACCGGGCTCGGCACCGAGCAGCACGTTGTCCAGCGCGCTCAAGGTGTCCACCAGCATGAAGTGCTGGTGCACCATGCCGACGCCCAGGGCGATCGCCTCGTGGCTGTTGCGGATCTGGACCTCGCGGCCGTCCAGCGCGATGCTGCCCTCGTCGGCCTGGTAGTAGCCGTAGAGGATGGCCATCAGCGTGGACTTGCCCGCGCCGTTCTCGCCGATCAAGCCATGCACCGTGCCCGGCTCGACCGTCAGGTCGACCCCGGCATTGGCGTGCACCGCCCCAAAGCGCTTGTGGATGCCCCGCAGGGCGAGTGCCGTCACCGCCGGGTCGCTCTTACTTCTTGGCGCAATCGGCCGGCTTGGCCATGAAATCGGCGACCGGGCGCTTGCCGGCCACGATGTCGGCCTTGATGGCGTCCAGCTTGGTGCGCAGGTCGGGGGTGACCAGCTTGTCGTTGTGTTGGTCGATGGCCACCATCACGCCGTCTTCCTTCAAGCCCAGGGCCTGGGGGCCGGGTTTGAAGCCCTTCAGCACGTTGTAAACGGCCACGTCCACGCGCTTGACCATGCTGGTGAGCATGGTGCCCGGTTGCAGGTGGTTCTGGTTGCTGTCCACGCCGATGGCGAACTTGCCGGCGTCTTTGGCGGCCTGGTAGACGCCGGTGCCCGTGCCGCCGGCGGCGGCAAACACCACGTCCACGCCCTTGGCGAACTGCGCCTTGGCCAACTCACCGCCGCGCGAGGGGTCGTTCCAAGCGCTGGAGGTGGTGCCGGTCATGTTGCTGATGACCTCCACCTTGGGGTTGGCGGCGCGGGCGCCTTGCTCGTAACCGCACTGGAATTTGCGAATCAGCGGGATGTCCATGCCCCCCACGAAGCCGAGCTTCCCCGTCTTGCTCTTCATGGCCGCCAGGGCGCCCACCAAGTAGCTGCCCTCGTGCTCCTTGAAGGTGATGGAGGCCACGTTGGGCAGGTTGACCACGCCATCGATGATGGCGAACTGGGTCTTGGGGAACTGCTTGGCCACTTGCTCCAAGGCCGAGGCCTGGGCGAAGCCGATAGAGATGATGGGGCTGGCGCCCTTCTCGGCCATGCGGCGCAGGGCCTGCACTCGCTGGGTGTCGTTCGAGATCTCGAACTCCAGGTAAGTCTGGCCCGTCTCCGCCTTCCACTTCTCCACGCCCCGGTACGCCGACTCGTTGAACGACTTGTCGAACTTGCCGCCCATGTCAAAGATCACCGCCGGAGCCGCCAGGGCCATCGGGGAGATCAAAGCGGTCATCGCGGCAAAAGTCAGGGCTTTCATGGCGGCGTGTTGAAAACGAAAAAGGGGGCGGATTTTAGGGACCTCTGGGCCCAATCCGCGGGCGGCGGGAAAACCCCGCCATTCCCTGCCCTTGGGGGGGTGGTGGGCACCGCTAGCATGGGCCGCCCATGAGCGCCACCTCGCCGCCCGCCCCCCTGAATTCGACGCTGCCCGCCGTCACCGTGCGCTGGCAGCCGCTGGGCTGGGTGCAGTGGCTGCTGTTGAACGCGCTGCTGTCGCTGGTGTTCTTGGCGGTGGCTCGGCTCGGCCTGTGGGCCTCTTTGGGTCCCGGCGAAACCAGTGCGGTGTGGCCGCCCAGTGGCGTTGCCTTGGCCGCCCTGCTCGGCTGGGGCCCCGGCGCGCTGCCCGGCCTGGTGCTCGGCAGTTGGGTCAACGACGCGGTGAACTCCCAGGCCAATGGCGTGCCCTGGGCCAACGCCCTGCTCTACGGCGCCCTGCTGACGGGCGCCGCGGCCAGCCAGTGGCTGATCGTGCGCGCCCTGGTTGGCAACTGGAGCCGCCTCCTGGCCATGCCGGGCCCCCAACTGGTGCTTCGCTTCGCCGCCAGTGTGCTGGTCGGCGGCCTGCTCGCCCCCAGCTTGGGCGTGCCGGTGCTGCTGGCCAGTGCGCAGTTGGCCCGACCGGACGTGGCCTCGGCCTGGCTGACCTGGTGGATGGGCGATGTCAACGGCATGCTCTTGTTCACGCCCTTGATGTTGATGCTGCTCAACCGGGGCATGCGGCGGCAGTACGAGTTCAACCAAGCCTTCCCTGCCCTGACCATGGGCTTGGGCCTGACCTTGGTCAGCGTCTATTTGGTCGGACAGCAGGAGCGCGCCGGCGAGGTCCAGCGGGCCGAGACCGAGTTGCGGGCACTGACCAGCGCCCTGCAAGCCCAAGTGGAACTGGCCGAGGCCGACCTGCGCCAATTGGCGGCACTCCATTACCGCATCGAAGTCACCGAGTCGGAGTTCCTCGCCGAAGCCGACCTGCTGCGACGCCGTCACGATTGGCTCACCAGCCTGTCCTACATCCGGCGCGTCCCCCACGGCGACCGGGCGCGCTTCGAAGCGGGGCCGGACCGGATCAGTGCGCTGCAGGCCGACGGAAGCCTGGCCACGGCGCCCGCCCAGTCGGAGTATTGGGTGACCGAGCGCGTGAGCCCCACCAGCGGCCACGAGGCTCGCATCGGGCTGGACGAGAGCAGCGACCCCTTGCGCCTGTCGGCCATCGAGTTGGCCGTTCGCACGGGGGAGGTCAGCACCAGCGCCATCCTGGACAACCTCACGCTCAGCCGCGGGGAGCCACTGGTGGTGGCCCTGTACCAGCCCGTGTACCAAGCCCAAGGCGCTCGCACGGGCGCCACACCCCCCGCCACCGGGGTGGTATCGGCCGGGCTGCAGGTGCAGACCTTGCTGGCCACGGCCCTGCAGCCCTACGACCAATGGCGCATGCCCCTGCTGCTGGTCAGCGACGACCGTGAACCCCGGGGCCTGGGCCTGCAAGACGACCACATCACCGAACTGCCAACGGGCGAGGTGCGGACCCGCTTGAGCGCCTGGCAGCAGGGCCGGATCCTGCAACGCGACGTCCGGCTGGGCCAGCGCCAGTGGCAACTGGTGGCGCAGCCCCACAGCCGGCACCCCCTCTTGCCATCGCCCATGCAGTGGGGGGTTTTGCTGACCGGCCTGGTGTTCACCGGCTTGTTGGGGGCCATGCTCGTGGCCCGCGCCCGACGGGACAGCGCGCTGCAACAGAGCCACGCCGAACTGGAGCGCCTGGTGAGCGTGCGCACCGAGGCCCTGGAAGCAACGAACGCCGACCTCGAGCGCGTCGCGAAGCAGCGCCAGGAGTTGATCCAAACCCTGTCCACGCAAGCCAAGGAATTGGCGCAACGCGAGGCCGTGTTGAACGCCGTGCTGCGCAGCATTCCGGACCCGCTTTGGGTGAAAGACAACCACGGCCGCTTCCTGCAGGTCAATACGGCGCTGGAGCGGGCGCTGCACCAAACGGCGGACCGTCTCGTGGGCCAGATCACCGATGCGGTGTTTTACGAGCACGACGCCGCTTTGGACCGCGAGGCCGACGATCAAGCCCGTCGCTCACCGCTGCCGGTCACGCGGACCCAGCACGACACCGATGCAGAGGGGCGCCGGCGAACCTACTGGGTCACGCGCAGCAACGTGCGCCACGACGATGGCACCCCCATCGGACTCATCGGCATCGCGCGGGACGTGACCGAGCAACTCGCGCGCGAGGACGAGCTGCGGCGCTTCCGCTGGTTGGCCGAGAGCGCCGCGCAAGGCTTTGCCCTGGGGCAACTGGACGGCGCCGTGGACTACTTGAACGGCACCGCGCAGCGCTGGTTGGGAGAAACGAACTGGCCCCCTGCAACTCCACGTTTGGCCCGGGAGTACTACGACGAGGCCGGCTTGGCGCGCCTGCGCAATGAGGTCATGCCGGCCCTGCGGAAGAAGGGCGACTGGAGCGGTGAAATGACCGTTCGCGGCCTGCCCGGCGCCACGATGCCGCCGGTGTGGGTGAGCTACTTCATGCTGCGCGACGAGCAGGGGCACGAGCGCGCCGTCGCCATGACCATGACCGACATCAGCGAACGCCGGCGCTTCGAAGCGGAGCTGGCCGACGCCCGGGACCGTGCCGAGTCGGCCAACCGCGCCAAGTCGGTGTTCCTGGCCAACATGAGCCATGAGATCCGCACCCCGCTGAACGCCGTGTTGGGCTACGCCCAGTTGCTCCGCGAACAGCCGGACTTGGGCGAGGCATCCCGCCATCAGGTGGCCAGCATCTTGGGCGGGGGGCAGCGCCTGCTGCGGCTGATCAACGACGTCCTGGACCTGTCGAAGATCGAGGCAGGCGCGCTGCAGTTGCGCAACGAGCGGTTTGACCTCCCACAGGAGCTGGCCGAGGCCCTGCGGCTCATGGCCGAGCGGGCGCGGCATGCCGACGTGGCCCTCGTCACCAACCTGGACCTGCCACCGACCCTGCCCATCATGGGCGACCGCGGCAAGCTTGGCCAGGTGCTGCTCAACCTGCTGGGCAATGCCCTGAAGTTCACGCCTCCGGGTGGCAGCGTGACCTTGACCGCGCGCCTCCGGGACGAAGCCCACCTGACCTTGAGCATCCGGGACACGGGGCCGGGCATTGCGCCGGCTGAGCTCCAACAACTGTTCACGCCCTTCGTACAGGGAAGCACAGGACTTCGCCAAGGGGGCACCGGACTGGGTTTGGTGCTGTCGCGCAACCTCTTGCAGGCCATGGGCGGCGAGCTGAGCTTGAGCAGCGAACTGGGTGCTGGGACGGAGGCCCACGTCGAACTGCCCCTGCAACGGGTCACCGAAGAAATGCCCACGCCGACCGCCGACGCCTCGGTGCTGGCGGCGGGATGGCGATTGGCCGTTCCCGGCAGCGTTCGCGTTCTCGTGGCCGAAGACGATCCCGACAGCCGCGCGGTGCTGTGCGCGCTGCTGTCCCGCATCGGCTGCCAGGTGATGGCCGGCGAGAACGGGGCCGAGGCCCTGGCCCTGTCAACGCACGAGGACGTGGACCTCGTTTTGACCGATTTGCGCATGCCCGTGCTGGACGGCGTCGGCCTGATGCAGGCCCTTCGCGACGACCCACGGCGCCGCGCCTGGCCGGTCGTGGCCGTCACCGCGTCGAGCATGGAGCACGAGCGCGAGGTCTACCTCGATATGGGCTTCAGCGACTACATCCCCAAGCCCTACGAGTTCGTCAGCATCTTGCAGGTCCTGCGCGACCGCGCTGGCGCCCACCTCGTGCCACCCGCGGCGCCTGAGGTGGCCCCCCCCGCGTCGGCGCCCAGCGCGACCGTCCCCAGCGGCGGAGCGGCATGGGCCGAGTTGATCGGCTGGGCGCAAGACGGCGATGTGGCCGCCCTGCGCGCCGCCTTGCAGGGCGCCGCGGGCGCCACCCTGCCCACCCCCGTTCACGCCGAAGCCCAGAGCGCCTTGGCCCGCTACGATTTCGACGCGCTGGTGCTGCTGTTCGAGCGCGCCCAGGCCGCCCTACCCGAGAACCCCGCATGAGCCTCAACCTGGCATCGACCAGCCTGCTGATCGTCGACGACACGCCGGAGAACATCGACCTGATGATCTCGGTGCTGAGCCTGCCGGGCCTGCAAATCCTGGCGGCCAACAGCGGCGAACGGGCCTTGGCCTTGGCCGAGCGCAAACAGCCCGACTTGATCTTGCTCGACGTCATGATGCCGGGCATCGACGGCTTCGAGACCTGCCGACGCCTCAAGGCCCAACCCAGCACCGCCGACATCCCGGTGATCTTCGTCACCGCCCTGGGCGAGGACGTGGCGCGCGGCTTCGAAGCCGGTGGCGCCGACTACATCGCCAAGCCCGTACGCGCCGACGAGGTGCGGGCCCGCGTCCACCACCACTTGGAGCGCCGGCGGCTGATGCGCGAGTTGACCGCGTTGAATGCCCAGCTCGAACAGCGGGTGCAGGACCGCACCAAGGAACTCATCCAGGTCAACCGGCAGCTGCGCGAAGAGGTCAACGAGCGGCGTTTCATGCAAGACCGCCTGAGTTACCTCGCGACCCACGACTTCGTCACCCGGTTGTACAACCGCGACGCCCTGGAAGAGCAGACCATGCGCTTGCTCAGCGACAGCCAGCGCCCCGAGGACGGGGCCTGTCTGGTGCTGCTGGAGTTGGCGCGCTTTCGCATCGTTAACGAGGCCTGTGGCTACATCGCGGGCGACGAGCTGCTGCGGCAGGTGGCCGACATGCTGGCGGCCCTGTGCCAGCCCGACGATTTCATCGCGCGCCTGGGGGGCGATCGCTTCGCCCTGCTCTGCCGGCGCACGCCCGACAGCGTGATGGCCCTGGCCCAGCGCATCAAGGGCGTGTTCGAGGGGTTTGAGTTCGTGTGGGACGGCCGGGCCTACCGCATCGACGCGCGATTGGCCGTGATCCCCGTGCACCGGGACTTCGTCTCCTTCGACCAGTTGATGACGAAGGCCGACGAGGCGGCCTACCTGGTGCGTCGTGACGGGGGCCCCTCGGTGCGCCTGCACCAGGTGCCCGCCCAGGTGGCCGATGCTCGCGAGTCCGTCAATTGGGCCTACCGGCTGATGGACGCGCTGAAGAACCACCACTTCCGCATCTACTTCCAGCGCATCCACGGCCTGACCGAGCGGGCGCAGCCAGGGTTGCGCTTCGAAACTTTGGTGCGCCTGTGGGACCCCGAGTCGCAGCGGGTGGTGCAACCGGCCTCGTTCATCGGTCCGGCCGAGCGCTACCAATTGATCGACCAGATCGACCGCTGGATGCTGCGCGAGGTGCTGTCCCGGCTGAGCGGCTTGGTGCCGGTCATGGCCCAACTCGGCCAGGTCTCGATCAACCTCAGCGCCTACTCGCTGCGCGATCCCGGCTTGGCCGACCACGTGTTGGGCTTGCTGCAGAGCTTCCAGTTCCCGCCCGACAAGCTGTGCATCGAGATCACCGAGTCAGAGGCCATCGTCAACCTCAGCGCCGCCAAAGGCTTCATGGACGCGCTGAAGTTGCACGGGGTGCGCTTCGCGCTGGACGACTTTGGCACCGGCTTCGCCTCCTTCGGCTACCTGAAACAGTTGCCCTTTGACGCGGTGAAGATCGATGGGGCTTTCGTGCGCGACATGGACACCGACCACGCCAACGCGGCCATGGTCGCGTCCATGGTGCAAATGGCGCAAGCCTTGGCCTTGCCGGTGGTGGCGGAGTTCGTCGAGCGGCAGGCCCTTGCCGAACAACTGCGAGAGCTGGGCGTGACCTACGCCCAGGGTTTTGTGTTCCACCGGCCCGAAGAAATGACCGAAGCCGCGCTGATGGCGGCTGCGGCTACACCAGCACTTCCGTGACGGCCGGGTGCCCGAGGAAGCGCGCCGGGCTGGCACTGGCGCCGTAGGCGCCCGACTGGAAGATCACGACGAGGTCGCCGATGTCGGCCCGCGGCAGGCTCATGCGATCGGCCAGCAGGTCCAGGGGCGTGCACAGCGGACCCACCGCGGTCTGCACCTCGGGCTCGGCCCGCAGCCGGTTGCCGACGGTGGCCGGGTAGTTCTTGCGAATCACCTGGCCGAAGTTGCCGCTGGCGCTCAAGTGGTGGTTCAAGCCCCCGTCGCACACCAAATAGACCTGGCCGCGAGACACCTTCCGATCCACCACGCGGGTCACGTAGACCCCGGCCTCGCCCACCAGGTAGCGGCCCAACTCGATGACCAATTCGGCCTCGGGCAGCTCGCGCCGGGCGCGCAGCATCAGCTCATGCAGGTTGGCACCGATCGGCGCCAAGTCCAAGGGCTGCTCACCCGGGAAGTACGGGATCCCGAAGCCGCCGCCCAGGTTCAAAAAGCGAATAGCCTGCGGGCTGAGGGCCGCCAAGCGCAGCGCCAGCTCGAAGCTCTTGCACTGGGCTTCGCAGATCGATTCCGCCTTGAGGTTTTGCGAGCCGGCAAACAGGTGGAAGCCCTCGAACTGCAGGCCGCGGGCGCGCATCTCGTCCAGCACGGCGGGCACCTGCTCCACGTCCACGCCGAACTGCTTGGGCCCGCCGCCCATCTTCATGCCGGAGCCCTTGAGCTCGAAGTCGGGGTTCACCCGCAAAGCGACGCGGGCGGGCAGGCCCAGCGCCTGGCTGGCCGCTTCCAGCACGGCTAACTCTCGTGCCGACTCGACGTTGACCAGCACCCCGCTGGCCACGGCCTGACGCAGCTCGGGGTCGCGCTTGCCCGGTCCGGCGAAGCTGATTTCGTGGGGGTCGGCCCCGGCGTCCAGCGCCACGAGCAACTCGCCGGCGCTGGCCACGTCGATGCCATCGACCAAGCCCGCCATGTGCTGCACCACCGCCGGCATCGGGTTGGCCTTCATCGCGTAGTGCAACTTGAGCCCCTGCGGCAGAACCGAACGCAGCATCTGCACCCTTTGGGTCAGCAGGCTGCGGTCCATGGCGTAAAACGGCGTGCTGCCCACGCGAGCGGCCAAACGGGTCAAGGGCTGCCCATTGATGAGCAGGTCGTCGCCGGCCGACGCGAACTGCGCCATGGGCACGTGTTGGGGAGGGGTCGGGGTCATGCCGAGGGGGTCAGCAAGGCTTTGGCCAGGCTGCTGCGGTCGATCTTGCCGTTGGGATTGCGCGGCAGAGGCCCTGCGCGCTCGTCGAAGGTGGTCGGCACCATGTAGGCCGGCATGCGCGCGCGGCAGGCTGCCAACAGCGCGCCATGGTCCACCGCAGCCTGGCCCGGTGGCGGGGTCACGATCACGTGGATGGCTTGGCCCAGTTGCGGGTGCTCGACACCGAAGGCCGCGCACTCGCCCACCAGCTGCGTTGCGTACAGCACCTCTTCCACTTCCGTGGGGCTGACGCGGTAACCGCTGGTCTTGATCATTTCGTCGCGCCGGCCGATGAAGTACAGGAAGCCCTCGGCATCCCGGCGCACGGTGTCCCCGCTGAAGACCGCGTACTCGGGCAGTTGCAGGCCCGGCAGCCGGGCCTGCGTCCCCGCGGGCAACAGCTTGTAGCGCTCGGCCGTCTTCTCCGGGTCGCCCCAGTAACCCAAACCGACCAAGGCACCGCGGTGCACCAACTCGCCCGGTTCGTCGGGCGCGCACTCAGTGCCATCCTCGCGCAGCACCAAGATTTCGGCATTGGGAATCGCCTTGCCAATGCTGTCGGGACGCCGGTCGACCTCCTCGGGCGGCAGGTAGGTCGAGCGGAAAGCCTCGGTCAAGCCGTACATGAGGAAAGGCTGGGCCGCCGGCGCGCGCGCGCGGAGCTGGTCCAAGGTCTCGCGCGGCATGCGCCCGCCGGTGTTGGCGAAGTAGCGCAGGTGCTGGTTGATGGCCTCCGGCCAAGCCAGCTGCGTGAGTTGGATGTAGAGCGGCGGCACGGCCGTCAAGCCGGTCACCTTCTCGCGCTCCATCGCTTTGAGCACGTCCTTGGGCAACAGGTAGTTCAAGAGCACCACGCGGGCGCCGACGTGAAAGGCGGTGGTCAGCTGGCTGAACCCCGCGTCAAAGCTCAGTGGCAAGGCCGCCAGCAAGGTGTCGTCGGCACGGTTGTCCAGGTAACTGGCCACGCTCTTGGCGCCGGCCACCATGTTCCGATGGCTGAGCACCACGCCTTTGGGCTTGCCCGTGCTGCCGCTGGTGTACAGGATGGCCACGACGTCGGTGTCGATCACGCGGTGGGTGGGCGCGGGCGGAGTGGCCAGCAGGGTCGCCCAATCCAGAACGGCCCAGCGCTGCGGCGCCTGCTCGGCTGCCGCCTCGGTCAGCACCACTGCTTCGATCGAGGGGCATTCGGCCAGCACAGGCAGGAGCTGGGCGTAGCGGTCGGGCGAGGTCACCAAGAAGCGCACAGCGCAGTCGCGGGCGATGAAGCCAACCTGCTCGGGCTTGAGCAAGGGGTTCATCGGCACGAACACCCCGCCCGCGGCCGGCGCGCCGAAGCTTGCCACCACGGTTTCGAAGCGCTTTTCGAGGTAAATGCCAACGCGGTCGCCACGCGCGAGGTTCAAACGCGTGAACGCGGCCGCCAGGGCTTGCACGTGGTCGTGCAAGGCTTGGTAGCTCAGGGTTTGGTCCCGGTAGGTCAGGGCCGGGCTGGCCGGCGCGCGGGTCGCGCTGTGCGCGATCAGCTCGTGCAACAGCGAAGTGCTGCGGGTCATGCGTAGGGGTCCTTGACTGCGCCGCGGCAGCATGGTTTCGGTCGCCGGGCAATGTAACGCAGCACTCCCCCGTTTGAAGGGCCGCCCCCCAGAGACGCGGGGCCACGGCTACTAAGATAAGCGGCTTGGTCCGAGTCCGCTTGGCATCTCGTTCACCCCAGCACAATTTCGACCGGAACGCCGGTCAAGTCCCATGCCTTTGAATCCCCTCACCGAAGTGCTTCGCCTTTTGGACGACACCTTGAGCTTGGGCGGTCGCGCCCTGAAGTTCCAGCGTGACACCCCATTGCTGGGCGCTCTTCCCGAACTCGACTCCATGGCCGTGGTCTCGCTGATGACGGCCTTGGAAGAGCAGTTGGGCATCTCGATCGACGACGACGAGGTTGATGGTGACGTTTTCGCCACCGTAGGGTCGCTGGCCGATTTCGTTGGCAGCAAGTTGGCCTGAGCGTCGACGATTTCTGCATTGACGCTGCCATGTCGCGCACGATGAAGCCGATCACCGCACTGATTCAGATCTCGGCTGCCTGCCTTCTTGCATCTGGCGCGGCCAACGCGCAGTACGGGGCGTCGGCTTGCGGGGGCTTGGCCAACGCGTACGGTCCGTACGACTACCGCGTCGAACGAACGGGCAAGTTGCCCATCGTCGATGGCGCGCACTTCACGCCCCAGGTGGAATTCCTGATCAAGGGCGACCGAGGGCCCCTGGGCGCCGACTTGGACTACACCCTGAGGGCATCGCCCAACCATCACCGTGCGCTGGCTTCGGTGGCCAATTGGGGCGTTCGCACCAAAGGCGCACAACCTCCGACCCTGCCGCGCCCGGTGGAGTGCTATTTCGATCGCGCCTTCCGCTTCCAGCCCGACGACACGGTGCCGCGCTTGCTGTTCGCCAACTACCTGAACCGCCTGCAGCGATTTGCCGAGGCCAAGACCAGCTTGCAAGTCCTCTCGAACCGCGACGACCTTCAGGGCATCACGCATTTCAATATCGGGATGCTGTTGCTGGACGCCGGGGCCCCCGAGGAGGCGTTGCGTCATGCCCATTTGGCGCTGAGCAAAGGATGGCCCCGGTCCGAGTTGGCCGACCGCCTCAGAGCCCAGGGCAAATGGCAAGAGCCCGAGGCGGCGACCGAGCCTGCCACCGGCGCGTCGAGCCCCTGATGGGCATGCACACCGACATCAGCACCGCCACGCCGACCCGACCGCCCCACGGCGGCGTTAGCGAACGTGCGTCTCACATTGGTGCTGCGGAGCGCTCGTTGCTGGCCTCCCAATCCACGCCGTCGTGGTTGCGCGCTGCACAGGCGCGTTCCGGGCGGTGAGTTCCTCGCCCGCACGCTCGACCGCGTGGCGCCTGCTGCCCCTTGACGGCGGATGGCGATCGCATGCCGCTCGCTGGGACGCGCTCAACCAACGCCTGTTGGGCGGCCATCCGCTGTTGACGTCGATCGTGGTCGGCGAGCTCTTGGCCCACTATGGCACTGGGCGGGAACTGCTGGCCGATTTGCCCGGGGACGACGGGCAAAGCCTGGCCATGTGCATCTTGGTGCCCAGCAGCCCATGGCGCTGGAGCAGCTTTCTCCCAGCGCAGACCCAGTTGGCCCTTCAACTGATGGCCGACGTGGAACAGGCTCGCGGCCTTTTTCGCGCGCTGCCCTGGCACGTTTTGCAACTCGACCTGCTGTGCCAAGACCCTCAGTTGATGCGTCTAGCGCCCGAGCCCGAGCCCCTGAGTCACGTCATGTTGCACGCCCGCACCGTGCATGTGGACCTGTTGGCAGGTTGGGACGCCTATTGGCACTCGCGCTCTGCCAATCTGCGGGCCAACATGCGTCGCTACCAAAATCGACTAACAGGCGATGGCAAATCGATGCATTTCGAGTGCCATGTCACAGCTGATGACGTAGCTGCCGCCGTTCACCGCTATGCCGATCTGGAAACCCGCGGGTGGAAAGCCCAAGAAGGCACAGCGCTGAAGTCTTCGGCCGCCCAGTTCGACCACTATTTGAAGGTGATGCGCCAAAGTGCCGAAGCGGGCTCGGCGCGGGTGTACGAGCTGTACATCGACGGCGCCTTGGCTGCTTCCCGGCTGACGCTGGTGTCGGGGACGACGCTGGTTATCCTCAAAACCACGTACGACGAAAACTTGGCGAATTACGCCCCGGGCCGACAGCACCTGCTGCAGTTGCTTCAGCACGAGTTCGCGGCCGGCGCCTTGACTCGAATCGAGTTCTACACCAACGCGAACGCCGACACGCTGGCGTGGGCCACCGATTCCCGCTGGATTCGGCACGTGACCCTGGAGCGCTCGGCGCCGACCAGCTTGCTCGTTTCCTCGATGCGCTTCGTTCGGCGGGCGCTCAAAGCCGATCCAGCAACGGCCGAAGGCTGGTTGCTGCAACACGCGCCGAACGTGGAACAGTTGCCGGAGCCAGCCCGGCAACTGCTTGAACGGGTCGCCAAGTCCTTCTCAGCTTTGCCGAAAGGCGGCAGTGTGCGGCGCTACTACTGGGTGTCGAAAGGTGCCGAAGTCAAGGCCGTTCTGCCGGTCGAGGTGGACCGCCGCTGGGGCGGCGAGGTCTTGCGGTCGGTGACGCAGTCCCTGGACACGGCACTGCCCGTCCTGGCCGCGACCGATCCGGCGGACCCAACGCCCATTCGGCAGCTGTTGACGCAACTGCTGGGTGGCCGCTCGCGCGTGGCCTGCATTGAACTGTCGCCCTGGAACCCAGGCCATGCCGAGACCTTGGCCTGGTCCAGCGCCGCGTCCGAGTTGGGCCTGCCCGTGCTGTGGCAAGCCCAGGGCCCAGCGCCTGCGCCCCTCAGCGAAGCTTTGGTCCTCCCGCAGCCACTCATCGAGCAGGTTGAGTGCCGTGGCCAAACGGCGATCGAAGGGATGCCAACGCCCGCCCCAGCAAGCCGTCGCTGGCGCCTGACCATCCACAACCCGTCGACGTGGCTTGGCGCCGCGGCCTTGGTGCGCGCTGCCTTCGCCTGGCGCAGGCGCAACGATCCGACAAGGCCTGTCCCCTGCAACCCGGAGTCTTCGAGTTGAGAAAGTTGCTCATGATCGCCTACCACTTCCCCCCGTTGGCGGGAAGCAGTGGGATCCAGCGCACCCTGCGCTTCGTCCAGCAGTTGCCCCAGCAGGGCTGGCAACCCGTGGTGCTGAGCGCCCACCCACGGGCCTACGAGCGCACCGATTCGGCGCTGCTTGCCGACGTGCCGGTGAGCGTGCCCGTGGTGCGTGCACAGGCCTTCGACGCCGCGCGACACTTCGCGCTGTGGGGGCGCTACCCGGGCGCCTTGGCCCGGCCCGACCGCTGGATGAGCTGGCGCTTCGACGCCGTGCGGCAGGGTTTGGCCTTGATCAAGGCCCATCGCCCAGCGGCCATTTGGTCGACTTACCCCATCGCCACCGCGCACGCGATCGCGGCCGAGCTGGCCCAGCGGTCCGGTTTGCCATGGATCGCCGACTTCCGCGACCCCATGGCGCAAGAGGGCTATCCGGCCGACCCGGCTCAATGGCGCAGCTTTGACGCCATCGAATCCAGGGCCTTCGCACTTGCCCAGCACTGTGTACTCACGACGCCCGGCGCGGAGCGCCTCTACCGTGAGCGCTACCCGAGCGCGGCGGCCAAGATCTGCCGCATCGAAAACGGCTATGACGAAGACACATTCGCCAAGGCTGAGTCTCGTCTGAAGCAGCAGGAGGCGAAACCCAACGCCACCCCGGTGCTGCTCCACAGCGGCATCGTGTACCCCGACGAGCGCAACCCGACCCAGCTGTTCGAAGCGCTGGGCCGGCTGCGCGCGCTTGGCGCGATCACCCCGGGTGACTTCAAGATCCGATTCCGCGCCGCCGTGCACGACGCATTGCTGCGCCGCTTAGCTGCCGAACACAAGGTGGAGGACTTTGTCGAGATCGCCCCGCCCATTCCCTACGCCGACGCGCTGAGCGAAATGCTGCAGGTGGCCGCCTTGGTCATCATGCAAAGCAGCAACTGCAACGACCAGGTGCCAGCCAAGGTGTACGAGTACCTGCGTGCCCGTCGGCCCGTCCTGGCCCTGACCGACCCGCAGGGCGACACGGCGGCGGTGGCGCGGGCCAGTGGCATCGAGGCCATCGTGCCCTTGAACGACACCGAGGCCCTGTGTCAGCAGTTGCCGGTGTTCCTGCGCCGCCTGCGCGACGAACCGGCTGCTCTGGTGGCCAGCGAAGCCGCCGTGAGCAGCGCCTCGCGCACGTCGCGCACGCGGGACTTGGCCGCCCTTTTGGACACGATCGCCTGATGTCGGTCCGCCGCGCGCTGGTGCTCTCGTTCTTGGATCGCTACGCGGGCCTGATCCTGTCCGTGGTGGCGTCCATGGCCGTGGCGCGCTTGCTCACGCCCACGGAAATCGGCGTCTTCTCGGTGGTCATGGCCACCCTGGCCCTGGCCAGCACCTTGCGCGACTTGGGCGCCGGCCAGTACCTGTTGCAGGAATCTGCGCTGACAACGGCCAAGATCCAGTCGGTGTGGGCCGTGCAAATGGGGATCGGGGCACTGCTGGCCGTCGTGTGCCTGCTGGCCAGCCAGCCCCTGGCCTGGTTCTACGGCGACGAACGCATGTTCGGCATCATGGGTCTGCTGGCGTTGAACTACTTGATCAACCCCTTCGGCTCCATCACCTACGCCTGGCTGATGCGCGAGATGCGCTTCGACGCCTTGGCTTGGGGCCGCTTCTTGTCGGGCCTGGCCGGGGCCGTGGTCAGCGTCGGGCTCGCATGGTGGGGCCATGGGCCGATCAGCCTGGCCTGGGGCAGCTTGGCCACCACGGTCACGAACGCGGCCGTGCTCAGCTGCTACCGGCCGGCGAACTTCCCATGGCGGCCCGGCCTGCAGCACCTTCGGGACGTACTGCGCTTTGGGTCGCGCCTGACCGGTGCCTCGGTCATCCAAACCATCACCAGCGGGGCGCCTGAATTCATGTTGGGCAAGCTGCACAACCTGGCAGAGGCCGGCTATTTTTCCCGGGCCAACGGCCTGGTGGCGATGTTCCGCAGCCTGGTGTCCGACGCCGTGAACGCCGTGACCTTGCCGCTGTTCGCCAAGACCGCGCGCGAAGACGGCGACTTGGGCGCGACCTTTGCTCAGGTCCTGGCCTACATGAGTGTCGTGGGCTGGGCCTTCAGCGGCGTGGTTTTCGTGCTGGCCGAACCCCTGGTGCGCCTGCTTTACGGCGCGCAGTGGGACGCCGCCGTGCCCATCGTGCGCTGGCTGGCCCTGGCGCTGGTCTTTCAAGTGCCCTTGGGCACCTGCAGCAACCTTTTGGTGAGCAAAGGCGCGTCGGGCCAGTTGCTCAGCGCCACGGCCCGCAGCTGCCTGGTCACTTTGCTGGCCATCGTGGTCGCCGCCCCCGCGGGCATGGACATGGTCGCGCTGGCGATGATCCCGGCCAGCGCCGTTGGCCTGATGCTGTGGCTGGCCGCGGTGCGCACGCAGGTCGCGGTGCCGTGGTTGGCGCTGGCAAGAAGCTCGCTTCACAGCGGCACCGTGGCGCTGCTGACCACGACCGCGGCCTGGGGGGCGGCGCAATGGACGGCCCAGCACCAGACCGGTCGCTTGGTGGCCGTACTGGCGGCCTTGGCCTTGTCTTCCTTGGCCTTCTTGGCCACGATCCTGCTCACCCGACACCCCTTGGCCGCCGAGGTGGCGCGGCTGGCGCCCTGGCGCCGCACGCGCCCTGCTCCTTGACCCCGCGCGAGCCCCAGCGCCGCGCGCCAGGCTTGCCCACCCACTTTGAACCGCATGGCTCCGATGACCTCACACGCTGATTGGCTCCTCCTGGGCACCCCCACGCTGCCGGCCGGACCGCAGGCCTTGAACGACGGCGACGCGGCCGCGCCCTGGCTGCGCGCCATGGCGTCGGGGCCGGCAGGCTGGCGGACGTGGGTCGCTGGCCTGCGCGGCGGCTTCGCCGTGGGCCTGCGGGATGGCGCCGGGCGGGTCGGCCTGGCGGTGGACCGCTTCGCCACCCACAGCCTTTGCTACCGCTTGCACGACGGCCAACTGCAGTTCGCCGAACGCGCCGACGCCTTCGGCGTCGGCGAGCTGGACCCGCAGGCCCTGTTCGATTACCTGTACTACCACGTCATCCCGTCGCCGCGCACGGCGGTCCGCGGCGTGCACCGGCTGCCGCCCGGGCACGTGCTGTGGTTCGAGCACGGGCAGGTCCGCATCGAGCCCTACTGGGTGCCTCGTTTCGAGCCCGCGGCCCGGCCGCGGTTCGACGACCTGAAGCAAGAGTTCCGCGCGCTGCTGAAGCAGGCGGTGCAGCGGCAGTTGGGCAGCGGCCCGGCGGCCTGCTTCTTGAGCGGCGGCACCGACAGCTCGACCGTGGCCGGCATGATTCGCGAGGCCACGGGGCAAGGCCCGGCGTCGTACTCGATCGGCTTCGACGCCCAGGGCTACGACGAAATGGCGTACGCCCGCATCGCCGCCAAGGCCTACGGTTGCAAGCACCACGAGTACTACGTGACGCCGGACGACCTCGTCGCGGCCATCCCCTCGGCCGCGCGCTTCCACGACCAGCCCTTCGGCAACTCGTCCGCCCTGCCCGCCTACTACTGCGCCCTCAAGGCACGAGAAGACGGCGTGACCAAGTTGCTGGCCGGCGACGGCGGCGACGAACTCTTCGGCGGCAACGCGCGCTACGCCAAGCAACGGGTGTTCGGGTGGTACGACGCCGTCCCCGGCCCCCTGCAGCGTGGCCTGCTCGAGCCCCTGTTCTTCAACGACACGGCGCGGCGTCTGCCCCTTCTGAAGAAGGCCCACAGCTACATCGAACAAGCCCGCGAGCCCATGCCCGAGCGCATGGAGATGTACAACCTGCTGCTGCGCCTGGGACTGGGCAACGTGTTAACGCCGGCGTTCCTGGCCGCCGTCGACGCCGAAGGACCGCGCCGCGAGCAGCGCCAGACCTGGGACCAAACCCGCGCGGATGGCGAGCTGAACCAGACCCTGGCCTTCGACTGGCGCTACACCCTGGCCGAGAACGACTTGCCCAAGGTGCGGCACAGCACCCAGATGGCCGGCGTCGAGGTGGGCTTCCCGCTGCTGGACGAAGACCTGCTGGATTTCTCGCTGCGCTTGCCCAACGACTACAAGCTTCGGGGCCTGAAGCTGCGCTGGTTCTTCAAGGAGGCGCTGCGCGGCTTCCTGCCCGACGAGATCATCACCAAGCAGAAGCACGGCTTTGGCCTGCCCTTCGGCGTGTGGGCCACCCAGCACCCAGCCCTGCGCGCCCTGGCCAGCGACTCGCTGCGTTCGCTGGCGACGCGGGGGCTGGTGCGCACCGACTTCATCGACACCTTGCTCCAGGTGCACCTGCCGGCCTACCCGGGCTACTACGGCGAGATGGTGTGGATCTTGATGATGTTGGAGCAGTGGCTTCAGGCCCACGCCCCGAACTGGCGTTTGTGAGCAACGACCTCAGCCGGCCCGCTGGCCCCGCCAGCGTGCGGCTTGGAGCAGGCGCAACGCGTAGCGGGTGCGGCTGGCGTCCCAAGGTGTGAAACGCGGCAACTGCAAGGGATCACTGTGGCGGTCGCCGCAGCCCATGGAGGTGGAAACGGCAGCAGTAAAGCCAGCCTCGCGCACCATGGCCACGTGCCGGGCGTCGTAGTCGACGTCGGGCACGCCGTTGGGGTACGCGAACAGGGTCACCGGCGCCTGGATCAAGGCCTCCAGCGCCGCCTTGCCGCTGCAGATCTCCTCCCGCGCCTCGGTGTCGCCGATGCGACGCAGGATCGGGTGATGAACCGTGTGGCCGCCGATTTGCATGCCAGCACGGTGCAAGGCCACGACTTGCGCGTCGTCCATCATCAGACGGTCGCTGGCGCGAACTTGGCTGGCGCCCAAGACCGCAGCGACGAACGCAGCGCGCTCGGTGGCCGGCAGGTACTTGGCCGCCGTCAACACCTGGCTCAGGGCGCGACGCCGGGCCGGCCAGTCGCCCAAGTCCAACGCGCCCAAGGATTCCGCTGCCGTGCCGGCCAAGTCAAGACGCGACAGCTTCGTGCCGCGCAAGGCTTCGATGGCGTCGTCGTTCCACATGCGGCCGCCGTTCAGGAAGCCCGTGGCCACGAAGAAGGTGGCAGTCAGTCCGTGGCGCTGGAGGATGGGCAGTGCCACGTCGTGGTTGTCGCGGTAACCGTCGTCGAAGGTGATGGCAGCGGCCCGCGCGGGCAAGCGCCCTTCCTGGAGTCGCTCCGCGGCCTCGTCCAAAGGCAGCACATGGAACCAATGCCGCAACCACGTGCATAAACGATCGAAGCGGGTCGCGTCGGGTTCGCTGGGGAACAGCGGGTCGGGCCGGGCGTGAACGCGGTGGAAGATAAAGACTTGTAGGTGCGCAGCAGCGCCACCGGGTTTGGCCAGCGCCATCGCCGCACGAATCATCATGCTGCCGCCCCCTTCGGATTCTTGACCCAACCCAACGCCGACTGCCAAGCCGGCACTTTCACTGGGTCTGGCCACTGCGAACGCCGCGACGCCCATTGATGAGCCACCACGGCCAGGGCCATGAGGTAGTACGGGAAATCGAAGTACACCAAGCTGAGGAACGCCCCACCCACCAGAAATGCGATGTACGACACCTGAAGCATGCCGCCAAAGTCTTTCAGCCAAGCCAGGTCGGGATCCTTGCTGCCCAGCTTGATCAAGCGCCCGGCGGTGCGCCACGTTGACACCCACAGGGCCAAGAAGATCAACAGCCCCACGTACCCGTGGTTGCCGAGCACCTGGAAGTAAATGCTGTGTGCGGCGTGCACCATGTCAGGGTACGGCGAGTAGCGGGCAAACAACTCAGGCCGCGCGGCGTTGAACCCCACACCAAAGGGGTAGTCCTTGGCCAAGTTCCAAGCGTTCCACCACGCGCTGATGCGCCCCATGGCCGACCGATCCTCTTGGTACTGGTTGATCGTCGACATCCGGTCGGTCCAGGACTCGGGCATGAAGATGACCAAGCCCACACCCAGCACCAGCAGCACCAAGCCGAGTTGCAGTTTGCGCTGACCACGCCACCACAGCCACAAGGTCATCGCCCCGATGGCCAGCAAGGCGCCTCGCGATTGGCTGCCCAGTGCCGACAAGGCGCACAACACCATCACCGCGGTCATCGCATGGCGCTGCCAAGCACCGGTCATCTGCATCTGCAAGAAGCGCAAGATCGGGATGGTCATGACCAAGGCCAGGGCAAATTCGTTGTTGTCCCCGATGAAGGTGCCTGGCGGCCCCCAAACGCGCCCGCCACCTCCGGTCATCAGCGTGTGGATGCCGCCTTTGATGCCGAGGAGCGCCAACGAACCGGCCAGAACCGCTGTGGCGGCCATGATCTGGTAGCGGGTGTGCAGCAGCAACAGCGCCATGAACACCATCACATTGACCTTGATGACTTTGAGCCATTGGGCGGTATCGCCACTCGGATCCAAGCCAAGGGCCCACGACAGGGTCTCCCAAACGGTGAGCAACAGGAACCAAACGGCCGGTGCGCCGCGCAAGGGCTGAGAAATCCGATCCTTGCCCACCAACAACCCAATGAACACCGCGATGGCCGTCACTTGGGCCAAAGGCGCCGTGAAGGCGAACCCGTAGGCGTAGCGGTGCGGGTTCATCATGGACAACCAGATCCAGACCAACAGCCCGATCCAGGGGCGACGGATGGCGTGGAGGCAGCCCCAAGCGACGATGGCAACGATGACGAGGTCACGCATGGGGACGGCCCTCAACGCGCATGGCTGACGATGTAGCGGAACTTGCCCGACTTTTCGGGCGGGATGCGATCCAGGAGGTTCACACGGATGGCGACCCCTTCGCCCAAGCGGGCCCGCAGGCCGCGCGCGATGGTGTCGGGGTGCGTGGCCAGCCAGCCCTCGCCGGGCACCACCATGACCTCGGTGTCCGTCAGGCTGTGCTGGACGATTTTGAAGGCCCCGACGCCGGGAAGGTCGCGCAGAACATAGATCAAGGCCAGCCCGTGCATCACCGTGCCATCCTGGGCGACAACGAAGTCGGTGCTGCGGCCCTGCACCTCGTCCAGGACCGGCAGGCCTCGACCGCAGGCGCAAACCTTGCCCGACTGCACCCCCATGTCGCCCGTGCGGTAGCGGATGAAGGGGAAGTCCGGCGTGGCCAAGTGGGTGACGACGATCTCGCCGACTTGCCCCGGCGCCACGGGTTCGCCTTGCTCGTCGAGCAATTCCACGATCACGTCTTCAGCCGTCACGTGCAAGCTGCCTTGGGGGCATTCGTGGGCGATGAAGCCGGCGTCGCGGCCACCGTAGCCGTTGGCCACGGGGCAGCCAAAGACCTGGCTGATGCGGACCCGCTGGTCGTCGTACAGGCGCTCGGAGGTGACGAAGGCCACCCGAATGCCCAAGTCGTTCATCGCCACGCCGCGCCGCTGGGCGTGCTGGGCCATCAGGCTCAAGGCCGAGGGGTAGCCGAACAGCATGCGGGGGCGCACGCGGCGGATTTCGGCCAGGAAGTCATCCAGCCGCGCCTCGCTCATCTCGAAAGCCGGCAGGAGGCGCGTGCGCATCACGGCGTCGCGAAACGCTTTCACGCGATCCTGGCTGCCGACTTCGATCGGCGAGCCCCAGACCACGATCTCCGGGTCGCCGATGTCCACGCCCCACCAGCGCGTGGCGCGCCACTTGGCCGCCACATCGTGGCTCACGCGCTCCTTGCCGATGAAGAAAATCAGTGGTTCGCCCGAACTCCCACCCGTGTTGAACCGCGCCAGGCCTTGCGCCTGCTCGCTCTTGAGCCGGTCGCCCGCGGCGCGAATGTCGGCCTTGGTCGTGCGCGGCAGGCGACGCAGGTCCGCCAAGCTATGCACCCGGGCAGGGTCGAAGCCCAGTTCGGCGAACAGGCTGCGGTAGTGCGGCACGTGCTGGCCACACAAGGTGAGCAAGCGGCGCAGTCGCGCCACTTGCAAGTGCTCCAACTCGGCCGCGCCGAGCCACTGGGTGCGCTCCAGATCGCGGCGCACCGCCACGGTGCTGTGCTGCTTCAGCCGCTCTTGCAGCGGGAAGACGACCCCGGCGACCCACTTCGTGTACAGACCCATCTCAGCTCCGATGCGTGCGTGCGGCACCGTACACCGCCGCCCAACGCGGCGCCACCCGCGCCCAGGTGTACTGCTGCACCTCGCGGCAGCCTCGCTCGCGCAAGCCCTCGGCCAAGGCAGGCTCCAGCGCCACGCGGGCCAGGGCTTGGGCCATCGCCTCGGGGGCGGCGGGCGGCACCAGCAGGGCCGTGACGCCGTCTTCGACGATGAAGGGCACCCCGCCCACGTTCGTGCTGACCACCGGCACCCCGCTGGCCAAGGCCTCCAACAGGGAGTTCGGCATGTTGTCCACGAGGCTGGTGTTCAGCAGCGCATGGGCACTGCGGTACAGCGTCGCCATGGCCTCGCGCTCCAGCCGGCCGGCGAAATGCACGGCGTCTTGCAGCCCCAGGTCCTGGGCCAAGGCTTGCAGGGCCTCGCGCTCGGGGCCGGTGCCGGCCACGGTCATGCGCGCATCGGGCACCTGCTGGCGAAGGCGTGCCAGGGCACGCAGGGCGCTGGCGTTGTCGTAGATCGGCTCGAGGTTGCGCGCCACAACCACGTGGAACGGCCCGGTCGGCGGCTCGGCGGCGGGCTGGAAGCGCACGGTGTCGACGATGTTGGGCACCACCTCGGCCGCAAAGCCAAAGCGGTCGAACACCGCCAGCAAGAAGCCCGAGGGCACCACCAGGTGCGCGCAGCGGCGCAGGCTGGGTCGCACCCAGCGCGCCGAGCGGCTCAAGAAGGCCTCGGCCTCGCCGCCACGGTAGTTGACGACGACCGGGCGGCCGCGCAGGTGCGCCACCCAAATGGCCGGTGCCGCGAACAGGTGCCAGCTCCAGCCGGAGTTGGCCATGACGTGCACCACGTCCACCCGGGCGCATTGGCGCCACAAGGCCACGAGGTAAGCCACCAAGCGGGCCACCGCCCGAAGGCCTCGCCAGGACGCGATCCAGGAGGGCCGGTAGGGCGCGTTGGTGGCCAGGGGCAGCACCTCGACGCCCTCCCCGCGCAGCAGCTCGCCGAGCTGGCGCGTCTGGTTGGCCATGCCCCCCGCCGGCGGGGGCACGGGTCCCACCAGCAGCAGGCGCAGTCCCGCCAGCTCGCGCAGCGCAAGCCCGTTCACGCGCTCCCTCGGCCCAGCACTTTGGCGTACGCCGCCGGGTAGTGGGACACCGAGACCGTCCAATTGCGCTCGGTTTCGACGAACCGCCGGCCGGCCGCACGGACCGCGGGCCAAGTCTGAGGGGCCGCGAGCAGGTCCAAGGCGGCCTGGGCCAGGGCCGGGGCCGAGCCGGCGCGGAACAGCTTGCCCGTGTCACCGTCGCGAATCAACTCGCGGTGGCCGCCCACGTCCGAGGCCAGGAGCAGGCGCCCTTGGGCCATCGCCTCCAGCGGCTTGAGCGGCGTCACCAACTCGGTGAGTCGCATGGAGTGCCGGGGGTAAACCAAGAGGTCGACCAGGTCGTAGTACCGCTGCACCTCGGCGTGCGGCACCCGGCCGGTGAAGACGACGCGATCGCTGAGGCCCAACTGGGCCACCTGCGCCTTCAGGGCGGCATCCTGCGGGCCGCCGCCCACCAGCAGCACCCGGACGTCGGGCTTGGCGGCCAGCACGGCCGGCAAGGCCTCGACCAGCAGGTCCAGGCCTTCGTAGGCGTAGAAACTGCCGATGAAACCCAACACCGTGCAGCCGCTCAGGCCCAACTGGGCCTTCAAGGCTTCATCGGGTTCGCCACTGGGCGTGAAGGCCTCGATGTCCACGGCATTGGGGATGACGGTCACCCCGTCGGCCGGCAGGCCGCGGGCCACGATGTCGTGGCGCAGGCCCTCGCAGATGGTGAACACGTGGGCCGCTCGCTTCAGCGCCCGGGTTTCCATGGCCCGGGTCAGGCGGTAGCGCACGCTGCCCTCGTGGGTGCTGCCGTGGTCCACCGCGGCGTCTTCCCAAAAAGCGCGCACCTCGTAGACCACCGGGATCCGCAAACGCTCCCCCACCTTCAAGGCCGGCAAGGCGTTGAGCACGGGCGAATGGGCATGGATGACATCGGGCCGAAGCTGCGACGCCACCGCCTCCAGCCGGCGCTCCACCGACTTCATCAGTTGGGCCTCGCGCAGCACCGGCAAGCTGGACGTCGGCAATTCGGGGGTGCGGTAGAAGTGCCAACCGTCCACGGTGTCTTCCAAGGCGCCGTCGGCCTTGTCGCCCAGGCCCGCGCTGTGCTTGGGGCTGCTGAGGTGGAAGGTCTCCCACCCCAAGGCCCGCTGACCGCGGAGCAAGGCCAGGCTGCGAAAGGTGTAACCGCTGTGCAGGGGGATGGTGTGGTCGAAAACGTGCAGGACCTTCATGCCACCGCTCCTTCGCGCTGGGGCACGGGCAAGCCGATCGACTCGGGCGCATCCACGACCTGTCGCAAGAATCCTTCGAACATCATCAGGGTCCAAATGGGGGCGCTGTAGTCGCGCTGTCCGCTCTGGTGGGCCTCCACCAGGTGCTGCAGGTAGTCGCGCTGGAACCAACCGGTGGCCGCCAGGCGATCGCCCAACAGGCTGTCGCGCACCCGCTGCTTCAAGGGGCCGCGGAACCACCGCGCCAGCGGCACGGCGAATCCCATCTTGGGCCGGTACAGCACGTCGTGCGGCAGCAAGGGCTCCATGGCCTTCTTGAAGAGGAACTTGCCCTCCTGACCTTGGATCTTCAGGTGCGACGGCAAGGTGGCCAGCCACTCGATCAGCGGATGGTCCATCAGCGGCTCGCGCACCTCCAGCGAATGCGCCATCGCCGCGCGGTCGACCTTGGTGTTGATGTCACCGACCAAGTAGGTCTTGTAGTCCAGGTACTGGATCAGGGCCAGCGGGTCGTCGGTGCCCGCCTTGGCGCCGTGGTGCTCGAACACCTCGAAGGCGTTGTAGCCCCCCAGCTCCCGTTTGAACCGGTCGGAGAACAAAGCGTCCCGCATCGGGCCGCGCAAGATCGACACGGAATGGAAGTAGGCCTGCACCGAGCTGCGGGCCAGGCCCTCGAAGGTGGTCTTGGCGCGCAGGAAACGCGGGGCCCAGTCCATCTTGGGATAGACCGCGCCCAAGGTGCCGAACAAGGGCTTGCGCAGCCCGTACGGCAAGGCCGAGCGCAAACGCTCTTCCATGAGGTGCATGCGGTAGCGGCGGTAGCCCCCGAAGGTCTCGTCGCCGCCATCGCCCGACAAGGCCACGGTGACTTGGCGGCGGGCCAACTGACTGACCCGGTAGGTCGGGATGGCCGAACTGTCGGCGAAAGGCTCGTCGTACAAGCGCGCCAGGGTGTCGATGAGGTCGAAGTCGTCGCTGGCCACCGTCTGCACGTGGTGCGCCGTGCGGTAGCGGTCGGCCACCATCTGTGCGAACTCGATCTCGTTGAACTTCGGGTCGTCGAAGCCCATGGAGCAGGTGATGACCGGGTCGGACTGCACCTGGGCCATCGTGGCCACCACCGCACTGCTGTCCACCCCACCACTGAGGAAGGCGCCCAGGGGCACTTCGGAAATCATGCGCAGCTTGACCGACTCGGTCAGGCGCTCGCGCAACTCGGCCTCGGCATCGGCCTGACTGATGCGACTGTCCAACGTGAACTTCACGTCCCAATACGGCCGGGGCTGCGGCTCGCTGGCGGCGCCGCGTTGCCACAACACGCAGTGCCCGGGGGCCAACTTCTTCGCGCCCTTGAACACGGTGCGGGGCTCGGCCGCGTAGCCGAGCGCGAAGTACTCCTCGACCGCGCAGGGGTCGAGCTCGCGCGACAGGCCTCCGTGGGCCAGCAGGCTCTTCAGCTCCGAGCCGAACAACAGCCAGCCGTCCGGCAACAGCGCGTAGTGCATGGGTTTCACGCCCATGCGGTCGCGGGCCATGAACAGGCACTGGCGACGGCTGTCGTAGATGGCGAACGCGAACATGCCTCGCAGGTGCTGCACGCAGTCCTCGCCCCAATGCTGCCAAGCGTGAACGATGGTTTCGGAGTCGCTCTTGGTGCGAAACGCGTAGCCGGCCGCCTGCAACTCGGCCATCAGGGCCTGGTAGTTGTAGATCTCGCCGTTGAACACCAAGGCCACGGTGCGGTCGCCGTTGAAGATCGGCTGCTGCCCCGTGGCCACGTCGATGATGGACAAGCGGCGGTGCCCGAAACCCACGCCCGGTTGCAGGTGCAAGTCGCCTTCGTCGGGGCCCCGGTGGTGCTGGGACTCGTTCATGCGGTGCAGGCGCTCGCGCTCCGGAGAGCGCTGCTCGCGGGTGTCAAACAAGCCAGTGATGCCGCACATGGGTGAGTCTCAATGAAGGGGAGCCGGGCGCAACAGGCCCCGGTACAGGGAATCGTAGGCGCTGACCATGGCGTCCAGGCTGAACTGCGACAGCGCGCGCGCGCGGCCCGCCGCCCCCAGGGCGCGAGCCGCGGAACGATCGGCCGCCACCTCCACCAGAGCGCGGGCCAATTCGTTCGGCTGCGCGGCCGGAACGAGCTTGCCGGTCCGTCCTTCGTCGACCAACTCGGCGTTGCCGCCGACTTGCGTGGCGACCACGGGCAGGCCGCTGGCCATGGCCTCCAACACGGTGTTGGAGATACCTTCGGCCCACGAGGGCAGCACAAAGGCGTCGAAGCCGCGCATCAACGCCGGGATGTCGCGACGGTCGCCGGGCAACCAAGCGCGGTCGGCCAGGCCAGCCGCCGTCAAACGTTGGGCGCATGCCGCGCGCAGTGGGCCGTCGCCCACCAGCACCAGGCGCCAGTGCGCCCGCTGCACGGGCTCGGCCTGCACCGCCTGCACGAAGGCCTCCACCAAGTCGGTCTGCGCCTTGACGGTGGCCATGCGGCCGACCGTGCCGAACACGAAGCAGGCCGGGTCGTTGAAGGGTGACTCTGGCAAGGGAAGGCGTTCGCCCGCGGGCTGGAAGCGGTCGGTGTCGACGCCGTTGCAAATGCGGGTGATGCGCGAGTGGGGCACGCCCACGCGCTCGTGCAGGTAGCCCTCCAACTCGCCCGACAGGGCCACGTAATGCTGCACGAAGGGCCGAAAGGCGCGCCGCATCCAGCGGTGTTTGCGCGAGCGACCGTCCAGGTCGTCGGCATCGCGGCCGTGCTCGCCGTGAACGCGCGCACCGATGCCGCTCCACCAAGTGGGCAACTGCATCTCGAGCGCCGCCAGGTTGCGCGTGTGCACCACGTCCGGACGCAATTCTCGGAGGGCGCGGGCGAACGCCGGCGCCACTTTCATCCCCTGCCCTGCCGGCTTGTGCAGCGACACAAACCGTGTGCCCGGCCGCTGCACACGCTGGGTGAACCCTTCGGCGCACTCGGTCAATGCCAACACCGCGTGGCGGTAGCCATCCAGGCGATTGATCAGGTTGACCACACCGTTCTCAAGGCCCCCGGTGTCGAACCGGTAGACCACGTGCAGCACCAGCGGCGAGGCCGCAGACACGGCCACGTCCGCCGCGTTCAGAGGCGCCAGACCCGGGCGCCCGTCGCCTGCAGGGCTGCAGCGTCGAAGGCGGCCTTCACGTCGATGAAGACGCCCTCAGGCAGGAGCTTGCTGGTCAACTCGCCCACGCCCATGGCCATGAATTCGCGGTGCGAGACGGCCGCCACGATGGCATCGGCCTTGGGCAGGTCGACCCAGGGGGTCAGGCGCACACCGTATTCGTGCATGGCCTCTTCGGCCTCGGCCTGCGGGTCGCTGACGAAGACGTCCACGCCGTAGCTTTCCAGTTCGCGAATGATGTCGATGACCTTGGAGTTGCGCAGGTCGCCGCAGTTCTCCTTGAAGGTCAGGCCCAGCACGTTGACGCGCGCGCCCTTGACATGGCTGCCGGCGGCGATCATTTGCTTGATGGTCTGCTCGGCGATGAACTTGGCCATGCCGTCGTTGATGCGGCGGCCGGCCAAGATCACTTGCGGGTGGTAGCCCAGCATCTCGGCCTTGTGCGTCAGGTAGTACGGGTCCACACCGATGCAGTGGCCACCGACCAGGCCCGGCTTGAACTTCAGGAAGTTCCACTTCGTGCCGGCGGCTTCCAGCACCTCGCTGGTGTCGATGCCGATCTTGTCGAAGATGATGGCCAGTTCGTTCATCAGGGCGATGTTGAGGTCGCGCTGGGTGTTCTCGATCACCTTGGCGGCCTCCGCCGCCTTGATGCTGCTGGCGCGGTGCACACCGGGCTCCACGATGCGCTCGTACAGCTTGGCCACGGCGTCCAGGGTCTCGGGCGTGTCGCCGCTGACGATCTTGAGGATCTTGGTCAGCGTGTGCTCTTTGTCACCCGGGTTGATGCGCTCGGGGCTGTAGCCGACGAAGAAGTCTTGCTTCCACTTGAGGCCCGACTCGCGCTCCAACACGGGGATGCAGACCTCTTCGGTGGCGCCGGGGTACACGGTGCTTTCGTAGACCACGATCGCGCCCTTCTTCATGTGGCGCCCAGCGCTGGTGCTGGAGCCGATCAAGGGCTTGAAGTCGGGAATATGGGCCTCGTCCACGGGGGTCGGCACGGCGACGATGATGATGTCGGCCTCGCCGAGCATCTTGGGGTCGGACGTGTACACCGCATGCTTGGCCAGCGCCATCTGCTCGTCGCTGAGTTCGCGCGACGGGTCGGTGCCCTTCAGGCAAGCGTCCACCTTGTGCTGCGCGATGTCGAATCCGATGGTGCGCATTTGCTTGCCAAATTCCACCACCAGGGGCAGGCCCACATAGCCCAAACCGATCACCGCCAAGGTCGTCATCTCGATTGCTCCGTCTTCGTCGCTGGAATGGAGGGGCGCGCCCTCAAGGGGCGGCATTGTGCCCAGCAGCAGGGGTTGACCCCAATGCCGCGAGGCGTTCATTCAGGGGGGCGCGCAAGCGGGCCCATTCGCCGGCCAACGCAGCTTGCGCCTGCGGGCCTTCGCGCACGGCCAAGACCACCATGGCCGCGGCATCGCCACGTCCGCGGGCGAGTTGCCACAGGCCCCGCCACTTGGCCTCGATCTCGCTGTCGCCGAACCAGCCATCCACCCAGTAGAAGCGGCGTGCGCGCCATTCCCCATCGGCCATGGGCAGGCGCGAGCGCAACCGCAACTCTTCTTGCGACACCGCCTCTACCGTGAGCCGCTCGTGACTCAGGATTTGCCAGTTCTTGTCTTGGTTGGCCACCACCACGCTGGTGCTGGCCACGGCGCGGGACCCAGCCCGCTGGCGAGCGACATAGCCCACGTAGCCGTGAACAACGGGCCCCGCCTCGCTCGCGCGGGCCCAGCGCAGGTCGGCGTCGGCGCCCAGCACCGCGCCCAGCCCGGGCGAGTCCAGCCCAACGCCAGGCTCGGTGGCCCACGGAGCGCTCAGCGCCGGGACCGCGTCGGGTACCGCCGCCGACATACGCAAGCCCTGGGCCCACCATGCCAAGGCGGTCATCAGCACCAGGGCGCCAGCCGCAAGCGCCCAATGCCCCGGCCGCGGTGCCACCTGCACCTGGGCAAAAGGATGGTCATCGTCCGCGGGCAAGGGGTCGGCGAAGCGAGAACCCACCCAGAACATCAGCATCATGATCAGACCGAAGAACACCCACCCGTACACCAGGTGATCGGCCCCGGTGGCCAACTCGTTGCCCGACAGGTGCCCCAGCATCACGATCAGGTAGGCGCGAACCCAGTTGGCCACCAGCGGCATGACGGTGGCAAAGGCCACAAAGGCCAAGCGCTTGGGCCAGCGGTTGAAGTTCAGGTAAGCGAACAGGCTTCCCACCATCACCGAGGCCATCAGGTAGCGCACGCCGGAACACGCCTCCACCACCGACCAGTGGCCCGAGGGGATCACGAACTGCAGGCCTTCGCGGTAGACCGGCACGCCGGTCAAGCGCAGGGCGGCCACGGTGAAGTCCGCCGTGGCGCCCATCATGGCCGGCAGCAGGAACTCGCCAAACGGGGGCGCGAACAGCAGGAAGAGCAGCGGAAACGCCATACGGCGAGTCACAGCGTTGCCCAACACCAGCCACACGCTGCCCTGCAGCAGGAACACCAGGCCAAAGTGTTGGGCCGCGTTCACTTGCGCCAACTCACCCAGCGTGACCAACAGCAGCCCCAACCCGAAAGGCAAAGCCCCCCAAATGCTGGGCATGGGGGTCAAGGCAGCCAGTTCTTGCCGTCGACGCCAAACCAGCCACAGGGCGATCGGTGGCACCAACAAGGCGTGGGCAAACGTGTCGCTGCGCCACCAAATCGTGACCATTCCCAGCCCGGCCTCCCGGTGCACCCAGGCCATCCAGGCCAGGGCGACCCCCAAGATCAACAGGCTTCGCGTCCAGGCGCTGCGGGTTTCGCTCATGCTCATCTCACGGCGCCGCCAAGGCGCGGTCCAGGGGCGCCAAGCGCGCGGGCCAAGCAAAGCCGTCAAGCACACGGCACCGTGCGGCCTGCCCGACCGCCTCGGCCGCTGCCGGATGCGCCAGCCAAGCTTCCACGGCTTGCAGGTACTCGTCCACCGTGTCTGCCGCGGTCACCTCACCGGCTTGGCATCCGTCGATGGCCTGCACGCAATGCGAAGCGGCCACCACGGGGCGCGCCATGGCCATGGCCTCCAGCACCTTGTTCTGGATGCCCCGAGCCAGGCGCAAGGGCGCCACCACCACGGCCGCGTGCTGCAAGTAAGGCCGAACGTCGGGCACGGTGCCGGTGACCTCCACGTCGGGACCGGCCAGGGCCTTGACCGCTGGCGTGGGACTGCGGCCGACGATGTAGAAGCGCAGTTGTGGCCAGTTGGCCTTCAGGCGCGGCAGCATGTCTTGAACGAACCAAGTGACAGCGTCGACATTGGGCCAGTAGTCCATGGCCCCGGTGAACACGACCGGCGTCACGTCCGCGGGGTAAGGCGACCCCCGCTCGGGCTGGGGCGAGAAAAACTCGGCGTCCACCCCGTTGCACAAAGCGTGCACACGCGGTGCCACCTCGGGGGCCGCCTCGCGAAACAGGCGGCACTCGGCCTCGGTCACAAAGAACGAGGCCCGGGCCCAGGCCGCGACCTGGCGCTCGTAGCGCAAGAGTTGCCGGCCTTCGCGGGCGTAGAGCCACGACAAGGGCCAGCGATGCTGTTGCGCGTAGGCCGTCCACTTGGCACTGTCCAAGTCGACGAAGTCGACCCAGGTCGGCAGCCCCAGGCCTTCGGCGTACTGCGCCATCGTCGACGAAAACACCAAGATCCCATCGATCCGCTGCGCCGCCACGGTCCGTCGCACCCAGTCGCGAAGACCGGCATCGCGGTAGTACGGCAGGCCCAGCGGCTCGCCGGTGAGCAGACCGCGCAAGCTCGCCCAGCGGGCCCGCCGGGGGTTCAGGCGCACAAAGTGCGCATCGCGGCACCAGGCCTTCACGGTGTCCACGTGGGCTTCGTCTTCGGGGTCGTCGATGAAGGTGCCCAGGAACACATCGTGCCGGTCGGCCAAGTGGCGCAACAGGTGGTAAGACGGTACCTTGTCGCCCTTGTTGGGCGGGTACGGCATCCGGTGAACAAGGTAGAGCAGCTTCATCCGAGGCTTCGAACGATGGGGGGGCCCAGCCGATTGGCCACGGCCAGGGGCAAGCGCCGCCATGCCTCGATCACCAAGCGGTACTTCGGGTTGTTCGGGTTGTGTTGCGGCACTTCGGCACCGCCGAACAGACAGAACTCGTAGGCCAAAGGCTGCGGCGTGAAGCCCCAGTTCTTCTTGAAGGCGTAGGGACCCGTGCCCACCTTGCTGCGCCCGTAGTCGAACAAGCGGGCGCCACGCCGCACGGCGTGCTGCATGAGGGCCCAGTACTTGAAGTCGTTGGCCGCCAGGTCTCGCGCCGCCACAGCGTCGCCGGCGTAATACGGCAGCACCTCGTCTCGGAAGTAGAAGCTGAGCACCGACGACAGCGGCGTGCCGTCGGGACCGCGCACGGTGAGCACCTCGGCATCGGGCCCGAATTCGTCGAGCAGGGCTTGGAACCAGGCCTGTGGCATGGCCGGGGTGCCGTGCCGATGCACGTTGTCCGCGAAGAGTGAAAAGAACACGCTGGCGTCGCCGTCCACCGCAGCGGTCAAGCCGTTGGCGATGCCCTTGCGCACCATCGCGCGCTGCTTGCGCGGGATGGCCAAGAGGTTGGTCTCGTCGTCGGGTGCCAGGGCCTTGCGGAAGGTCACGTACAGGTCTTGCAAGGCCCAGTCGGGGTGACGGCGCTCCCCCAGGTGGCGCAGTTCCAAATGGCTGGCGCCCCGCGACACCGCCCAGGCCTGCCCCGCGCGCTCCAGTTGACGAGCCACCGCGTCGTCGTCCGCCAACACGCCCCCGTACACCGCGAAGGGCACCGAGCACACGGCGTGACCGAAGAGCCAGCTGTCGATCTCCCCCAGGGGCAACACCCCCACCAGACGCTCCGCCTGCCAGGCGCCCAGAAGGCGACAGGGGTGGCGCCACACCGCCTCGACGGCACGCGCCCAGCCCGAGAGGTGGAAGAACGTGCCTTGCGGGTGCGCACGAACGTACGCATCCCAAGCGCGACATTGGGCGACATCGGCCAGCGCCAGCGGCCGAAGCTGCAGGTCGGCCCCCATTCAGTGCGCCGCGGCCGGTGCCGGCAGGAAGATCTCGTCCATCCGGCCCCAGGCGAAGTCGCCCAACAGCCGGCGGATACGACCCTCGGTGCGGGACAGGTTGACGTAGTGCCGGAACCGCGACTTGGCATCCACCCCAGGGACCCGGGGCTGGTCGGGGTCGATTTCCCAGGGGTGGAAGTAAAAGACCGCCGACTGGGCATCTACCTCATTGACGCGGCGAATGAGCCAGCGGGACACGCCGTAGGGCAGCAGTCGGAAGTAGCCGCCGCCACTGGACGGCAGGTTGCGGCCGCCGATGCGATTGGTCGTGACCGGCACCTCGATCAGGCCGTCGCGAACCGGGTAGGCAAATCGGGGCGAATCCGGCATGCCGTAGTGGTCGTGGGCGATCGGGTAGACGCTGCTGGAGTAGCGGTAGCCCGCCTCTTGCAGCACGTCGAAGGCCCACAGGTTTTGGGCCCCGATGGAAAAGCTTGGCGCCCGGTAGCCCTGCACCGCCACACCACCGAGGTCCTCGAGCAAGGCCTTGGCGCGCCGAACGTCCTGCGTGAAGGCGGCCCGGTCGAGGTCGCTGGCCCGCTCGTGGCCGTAACCATGGCTAGCCAGTTCGTGGCCGGCGGCCACGATGTCCTTCACGAGTTGCGGATGGCGCTCGGCGATCCAGCCCAGGGTGAAGAAGGTCGCTTTGACACCGGCCTCGTCCAGCATGGCCAGGATGCGGCGCACGTTGGCCTCGGCGCGGCACTCGCGGCGGTCCCAGTCGGCCCGCGGGATGTAGGGCGCCAGCGCAGAGACCTGGAAGTAGTCTTCCACGTCGATGGACATGGCATTGCGCAGCGGTCGGGCCGCGGCGGCCTCAGTGCGTGGTGACGTTGTCATGGGCGCTGGTGGCGTCGGGTTGCTGCAAGGCCTTCACCAGGCGCTGCAGCATCTTCAGGTTCTGCAAATTGATGCGCTCCAGCCGCAGCAGGCTGCGCTCCAGGCGCAACAGGCGATCGGCGTGCAGGTCGCCCACCTGGCCTTCCAGTTGGCGCTGGAACTGCTGGAGCGTGGCGCCCGGCAGGTTTTGCGGGCGTGACAGGTCCAGGTCGAGGTCGATCTGCGAATCGGGCTCTGAAGCGTCGCCCGCCAATGGCATGGGCTTGGACGGCGGAGGCAACGCGTGTTCCTGCGTCAGGTCCTTGAGCACCTCGTTGACGTCGGCCAACTCCAGGCGCACCTTGCCGTTCATGAAGCCCAGCAGCAGCAAGCGGTCGGCCAGGGTATTGATGCGGCGGGGGATGCCGCCCGTGGCGCGGTGGATGACCAGGTAGGCCTCGGCATCGATCTCCGGCTTGTCGGTCGAGCCGGCGCACTTCAAGCGGTGCTCGATGTAGCGCTGGGTTTCCTCTTCGTCGAGCGGACCGATGTGGCAGGTGGCCGCCACGCGCTGGCGGAACTGCTCCATTTCTGGCCGCTGCAAAATCTGGCGGAACTCAGGCTGCCCCACGAGGAAGGTTTGCAGCAAGGACTGGTTGCCGAACTGGAAGTTCGACAGCATGCGCAACTCTTCCACCGCCTTCGCGGTCAGGTTCTGCGCTTCATCCACCACCAGCAAGCAGCGCTTGCCTTGGCTAACTTGCGAGACGAAGAAGGCCTCGAGCGACATCAGGATGTCGGACTTGTTGACCTCTTTGGCCCGCACGCCAAACGCCGCGGCCACCATGCGCAGGGTGTCCTCGGCGTCGAGTTGGGTCGTGACGATGTTGCCGATCACCACCTGCTGGCCACCCCCGAGCGACTCCAGCAAGCCCCGCAGCAGGGTCGTTTTGCCGGCGCCAATCTCTCCGGTGATGACGATGAAGCCATCGTTGCGCAACACGCCGTAGTCCAGGTAGGCCTTGGCCCGACGGTGTTGCTTGGAGCCGAAGTAAAAGCTCGGATCGGGGCTCAGTTGGAAGGGCTTGGCCGTGAGCCCGTAAAACGCTTCGTACATGCTCAGAGCCGCTGTTCCACGGTCAGAAGGACCGCGTTTTCGGTGAAAGGACGGGCCGGCGAGTCGAACTCGGTGTGGCGCAAGCCCGTGGCCACTTGGACGCTGGGGCCCAGTCGCCACTGCCACCCGACCACCAGGGTGCGCAACTCATTGCGTTGCAAGGCGGCGTTCTCGCCTTCGTTGCGCTGCCAGGAAGCCTGGAGCCGCACGGCACTCATGGGCGTCAAGCGGTACGTCAGACCGCCCTGCGCGCTATTGGATTGCACGAAGGCCGAATTGGCCAAGTCTTCGCTGCCCAAGCCGCCCGCCACCAAACGGGAGGTCCGTGTTTGGGTCAGGTTCAGGGTCCACAGGGCCCGCTGCTGCTGGTAGGTCAGTCCCAGGAGGCGTGAACGGGACACCGAGGGCTGGCTGCTCAGGAAGCCATTGGCCACGAGCGCATCGGGGGACAGGCCCAGCTCCGCGAGCCGCTGCCGCACCAGCAAATCGCGCTCGACCGGGTCGGAGACCTGCGTGCCCAACTGGGCCGCGATCAAGTCGTAATTGGTGGTGCCCGTGGCGCCGCCCACGAACCCCACTTGGTTGACCGTGCGCGAGTCGCTGAGCCGAATGGCCGCACGGCTGAAGCGGTGATCGAGGCTCAGGGTGTGGAAGTTGCCCACCACCCGGTGCTCGCCGCTCATTTGGGCACGGGTGCGCGGCGTGGGCGACCACGCGACGTTGAGGCCGTAAAGCGCCCCCGTGGCCTGCTCGGTCGACTGCAGGTTGCTGCGCTCACGCCCGCCGTGCCCGCCCACGGACCAATCCACGTCCGGCTTCCAGGTCAGGTTCACGCGGGCTTGGGTGGTCGCGGTGTCCCGCCCCTCCACCGCGTTGGACGTTTGGTGGCTGAACTGCGCGCCCCACGTCAGCAAAGCGCGCTGCGCCTGCTCCAGGGTCAGTTGCGTGTTCTGGCCGTTGGCATCGCCGGTTTGGGTGCCGCGGGCGCGGGTCACGGTACTGCTGTGCGACAGGCGGCCTCGCCATTGCTCGCCCATGCGCCACTTCAGGCTCGGCCCCACAGAGAGGGTGCCAACTTCGCTCGTTTCCCCCAGGGCCGACTCCCCGAAGGTGCGTTGCACGTCAAAGGCCGAGCGTGTGCGCTGCGCAATGCTGGCCTGGCCCTCGAGGGTCAGGGCTGAGCCGAAAAACTGCGCATTGCCGCTGGCCCGCAGGTTGTTCTGGAAGGGTTTGCCTTGCTGCTCGGTGCGAACGTAGCGCTGGCCCTGCAGGCTGTAATCGACTTGCCACTGCGCTTGGGCCCCGCGGTGTGCGTACCGCACGCCCGGCGCCACCCGGAGCATCGAACCCCCGTCTTTGCCTTCGGCACTGGGTCGGGCGCCGAGGTTGTCCGACACCATGACAGACGACTCCAAGCGCCAAGCCACCGGTGCGCTGCGGCGCGTGCCGGTCCCGCTCTCGTCGGCCGAAGCCGCGGCCTGCCCCAGACCCGCCCCATCGGTGGGGCCCAACACGGCCTGAGCCTGCCCCACGCCGCATTGCAGCGCCCCGGCCAAGGCCAGGAGACCTCGCCAGGTGAAGCGCCAGGAAGTGTCAACCCGCACGGGCCGCCGCCTCTTCGTGCTCGTAGCCATAGCCGTAGCCATAGCCGTAACCGTAGGCACCGTTGGCGTCGCCACGCACCTGGTTGAGCAGCATCATCTTGACAGGGCAGTTCTCGATGGTGGCCAGCGCCTGCTGAACCGCGTTGTGCGGCGTGGCTTCGGCGGCGACCACGATGACGATTTGCCCCATCTGCGTGGCCAGCACGCGCGATTCCGTCGTCAGCAACAGGGGCGGCGAATCGAACACGATGATCCGGTCCGGGTAGCGGCGGGCCATGTCGTCGAGCAGGTCGTGCATGGCCTCACTGGCCAGCAGTTCGGTGGCGCGGGGGTGCGGCGTGCCGCTGGGCAACAGGGTGAGCTTGTCGATGTTGGTGCGCAGCAGGACATCGGTCATCTCCGCTTGGCCTTCCAACACGTCCAGAAGGCCCGGGCCGGGCGGCAGGCCCAGCATGCGCAACAAAGAGGGGCGGGCCACGTCGGCATCGACCAGCATGACCGTGTGGTCCAACTCGGCCGCCATGCTCATGGCCAGGTTCAGCGAGGTGAAGCTCTTGCCTTCCCCGGCCAGGGCGCTGGTCACCATGATCAGGTTGGCGTGGTTCAGCGTGGCGGCGCCCTGCCCCACAGCGTTCTTGATCAAGGGGCGCTTGATCACGCGGTACTGGTCGGCCATGGCCGTGCGTGGCGAACCGGGCGTCAGAAAACCCATCACGGCCAGGCTGGCCAGGTTGAGCTCCACGGACTTCGACGCCCTTTGGGCGTCCCCCGAAGCGTCGGCAGACGTGGGCCGCTTCGCAGGTTCGGGCGCGGTCGCGGCCACAGCGGGGCGTGCGGCCTGCTGCAGTGCCGGCGCTGGCGCGTGGCTGACGGGTTCGGTGGCGGGGGGCATCACGGCGCCGGCTTGGCGCAGTTGCTCCAATCGTTCGGCGGCTTGCTCGATCAAACTGGCCATGTCAGAAACTCCTCAAGCAATCTGGCGGGCTTGCAGCACGAACAGGACCGCCATGGCCAAGCCGTACATCAAGACCAGCCCGCTGGCCGCCGCGAGCACGCGCACGCGGTCCACACGACGCTTGCGCAGCTCGGCGTCGCTCATGATGCGCGACACCACACCCAAGATTGGCAGTTCGGTCTTGTTGCGCAATTCGTTCGGGTCGAAGAACACCGGGCGCAACTGGCTCGCGGCGAAGGCCGTGAACAGGGCCACGCCCAGCGAGGCGGCCAAGCCCAGCGCCAGCAGAAGGTAGCGGTTGGGGGCCACGGGCTGCGGGGTCACGCGGGGCGGCTCGATCAGGCGGAAATCGGCCACGCCCGAGGCCACGTCCAGTTCGCCCGAAATCGCCGCCGCCTCGCGGCGGGCCACCAGGTCGTCGTAGTTCTTCTTGTGCACCGCGTAGTCGCGGTTCAGCTGGGCCGCCTCGGCCTCGATCTGCGGCGCAGTCTTCATCAACTCCAGGGACTGCGCATAGCGAGATTGGTACTCGGCCACCCGGGCGCGCAGGCCGGCCACCTGCACCTCTGCGGCGGCCAGCATGCGTCCCATCTCCTGCTGGATCATGGTCTGGTTCGGACCGCCGCCGGGCGCGTTCAAGGCCAACTTGCGCAGTTGGGCCACTTCGCGCTTTTTCTGCTCTTCCAAATCGCGAATCAAGCGGCGGGTGGCGACGACATCGGGGTGCTGCTCGGTGAAACGCTGCAGCAGACCGTCCAAGCCGCGGCGCAGGCCTTCCAAGCGCCCATCGATTTCCGGGGTCGACACGTTCGCGGCCGATTCCTGCAACAAGGACTGCGTGGTCTGGTCGGCAGCGCGGGCGCGTTCGCCTTCCATCTGGGCCTTGGCCGCGTCGCGGGCCTGCTCGGCCTCGCGCAATTGCAACTTGGCCTGGTCGAGTTGGGCCCGCATTTCGGCCAAGCGGCCTGCCGAGTCCTTGCCGCCGCCTTCCATAAGGTCGATGTTGCGCAAGCGGAACTCCTTCATGCGCGTTTCGGCCTCTTCCAACTTGGCTTCGTAGTTCTTGATCTGTTCGTTGATGAAGGTCGTGGCCGTGGCCGTGTCCTTGCGCGTCGCGCCCAAGGACGACTCGACGAAGATCGACACGAGAGACTGCACCACGCGCTTCGCGGTTTCGGGCTTTTGGTCCTTGTACGCCAGCGTGTAGAGGTTGTCGCGGCCCGTGGTGGCAATCGACAGGTTATTCATCAAACTGTCGATCAGCGCCTCCTGCTCGGCCTTGGTGTGCTTCTTCAAATCCAAGTCCGCCATGCGGATGAGTTTCTCGATGTTCGGGCGACTGATCAGGGTGCGACTCAGCATGGTGACCTGCTGGTCCACGTTCTGCGGCACCGTCAAGCCGGCCATCAAGGGCTTCAAGATCGACTGCGTGTCGACGTAGATCTTGGCGCTCGCCTCGTAGCGGTTCGGCACCACGAACGCGACCACCAGGCCCACCACGCCCACCGCCCAGCCCAGGGCCAAGCCCAGCCAGCGGTACTTCCACACCCGGCGCGCAAGCGCGAGCATTTGGTTCAGCAACAGATCCATGAAAAGCCCTTGGCCCCAAGAAACACGGCGCGCTGGAGGCCAGCGCGCCGCCGTTCAAACCCTGACGACGCTCAGAAAATGCTCTGAGGAATGATGAGGATGTCGCCCGGCCGCACCTGCACGTTGGCCGACACATCGCCGCGCTTGATCAAATCCTTCAGGCGCACCGAGTACTGCTTGTTGCCTTCGGCCGAGCGCAGGATCGTGGCCGAGTTGCCGTCGGCGAAATCGGTCAAACCGCCCACGGCGATCATCACGTCCAGCAGGGTCATGTCTTGCTTGTAAGGCAGGAACTGCGGCTTGGCCGCTTCGCCCACCACACGGATCTGTTGGCTGTATGGCCCCACGAAGCCCGTGACCACGACCGTCACCACCGGATCGCGGACGTACTTGCTCAACACCTTTTCGATGTCGCGCGCCACCTCGATGGAATTCTTGCCAGCCACCTTGAGTTCGTCCACCAGGGGGGCGGCGATCTTGCCGTCCGGACGAACGGGGGTCGCGGTGCTCAGCTCGGGGTTGCGCCAGACCACGACGTTGATCGTGTCGCCCGGCCCGATGATGTAGCTGTAGTTGTCGACTTCGGCATTGGCCGGCGCCGGCGGCAGGTCGGCCGTTGCGCACCCGGTCAACCAAGCGGTCGACACCACCGCGGCCGCGGCCAAAACACGCCGCATCGATGCAAATCCAAGCTGTTGTACGCCCATGTTCTTCCTCGTTGTGCGCCGTGCAGAACAGGGCCCCATCGGCCCCTGACGACTGGGATTCATGATGCCATACACCCCCCTTGTCGCCGTGTACGCTTGGCCCTCCACAACCCATCCATCTCGGGGGTTCCCCCAGTCTCATGGCCCCGGTTTCGGGACCTTGTTCACGGGGGTGCCGCCGAGGCGCGCTTCGGCATGACGACTTCCCTTCGCGACGCCCTCGACGCCTGGCGGCAATTGCTGGGCGCCCCTCGCGTGGACGACGGCGACCGGGCCTGGGCCCGTTACGGGGCCGACACCACCGCCGCCACGCGGCAACTCGGCGGGGCATTGCGCGCCGCCTCGGCCGATCAAGTGCCCGAGATCGTGCGCATTGCAAGCCGCTTTGGCGTGCCCGTGCACCCGATCTCCACCGGACGGAACTGGGGCTACGGCTCGGCGCTGCCAGTGAACCACGGCTGTGTGATCTTGGACCTGGGCGAATTGCGACGCATCGTGGCCTTCGACGCAGAGTTGGGCGTGGTGACGGTCGAGCCCGGGGTCACCCAGGCCGACCTGGCCCAGTTCCTGGCGCAGGCTCAGCATGACTTCCTGGTGCCGGTGTCGGGCGCTGGCGGCACGGCCAGCCTGTTGGCCAATGCATTGGAGCGCGGCTACGGCGTCACGCCGCACACCGATCATTTCGCCGCCGTCACCTGGATGGAGGTGGTGCTGGCCGACGGCACCGTTCACCGCGGCATGCTCCACGAGGCGGGCGGGCCCGAATTGGCGAGTTTGTTTCGGTGGGGCTTGGGCATGTACACCCAGGGCCTCTTCACGCAAAGCGGATTGGGGATCGTCACCCAGATGTCGATCGCCCTGGCCCGCCGGCCGGAGTCGGTGGCCGTGTGCCTCTTCAGCCTCAAGGACGAAGCCCTGCTGGAAGCGGCGGCGGTCGCCATTCGCCAGGCCATGCAACGCCTTCACCCTACGCTCGGGGCCGTCAACTTGATGAACCGCCACCGCGTGCTCTCGATGTCGGCCCCCTACCCTTGGGATCACCTGGACGCTCAGGGCTTGATCGATGCCCCCACGCTGCAAGCACTGGGGCGACAGTTTCAGGTGTTCCCCTGGACGGGATTCGCCACGCTCTACGGCACCCGGCGCATGGTCCGCGCAGCCCAGGCGGAGTTGAGGCAGTTGCTGGGCGGCATCGCCTCGCGCCTGCTCTTTGTCACGCCGCGGCGGGCCGACACCTTGGCGCGGCTGGCCCGGTGGGTGCCCGGTGCATCGGGCCGCGGGCTGCAAAGGCTGACGCAATCGCTGCGCAGTTCCTTGGAGTTGGTCGCCGGCCGCCCGAACGAGACCGCCCTGCCCTTGGCCTATTGGCGGCACCGCCACCCCGAACGCGCTGCCAGCCCCAAGAACCCCGCAGCCGACGGCTGTGGCCTGATTTGGTACGCCCCCTTGGTGCCGATGCGCGCCGACGCCGTGCGGCGGTACGCGGAGATGGTCGGCGAGGTCACCCGGGCCCACGGCCTGGAGCCGCTGATCACCTTCACCACACTGGGGGACCGCGTGTTCGACAGCACCGTGCCCTTGGTGTTCGACCGGTCCGACCCGGCAGCCTGCGCGCGTGCGCAGGCCTGCTGGCACGCCTTGCTGGCCCGCGGGCGCGAAGCCGGCTTTTTCCCGTACCGATTTCCCATCCAGGGCATGGAGCCACTCCGGCAACTGGCCCCGGAAAGCTGCGCCCTGTCGGAGCGCATTCACCGCAGTTTGGACCCCCAGGGCCTGATCGCCCCAGGACGCTACCGTTAGGCCAGGCCCGCCAAGGGATGGCCCCCAGTGGGCCAAGGGTCGGCGAAGAAGGCCTCGACGGCCGACGCCTTCAAGTCCGCCACCGTGGGCGGCTGCCAACGCGGCATCCGGTCTTTGTCCACGGCCAAAGCGCGGATGCCTTCGACCGTTTCGCTGTGACCGCCAGCCTGGTGGCTGGCAAAGCACTGGTGGGCCAGGACCCGCTCAAGGCGCAAGCAATCGGCCAAGCCCAGACGACGAGCACGGCGCACCAGGGCCAAGCTGACCGCCATCATCAGCGGGCTGTTGTGCTGGAGTTGCTGGAGCACATCCGAACCCCAGGCGTCGCCTTGGTCGGCACTCACCGCATTCAGGATCGAGCCCAGGTCCGCTTGACCGAAAAGCCGGTCGATGCGCGCCCGGTGGGCCAGGTGTTCGGCATCCGGTGCCAACTCGGCCCGCTCCATCACCGTGGCCACGACGTGTTCGGCGTGGGGCTGAGGCGCGCCCTGCAATCGGTCGAGCAAGGCATCCCACTCCTGAGCCGGAACGAACACATCAGCCAGTCCCAGTTCCACCGCGTCGCCCGCGCCCAAGGTTTGTCCGGTCAGCGCCAGCCATTCGCCCACGTGCCCCGGCAATTGGCCCAGGAACCAGCCGCCCCCCACGTCGGGGAAGAAGCCGATTTGGGTCTCGGGCATGGCCAATCGACTGCGCTCGCTGACGACCCGGAGCTTGGCGCCCTGGGCCAACCCCATGCCCCCGCCCATGACCACGCCGTCCATCAAGGCGATCGTGGGCTTGGGAAAGTGGTGGATCAAATGACTGAGCGCGTACTCCTCGGTGAAGAAGGCCGCCAGGTCGGGATCGCGTGCGAGCGCGGCCCGGTGGAAGAAGCGAATGTCACCGCCGGCGCAAAAGACCGGCGTTTGCGCGTCGCGTCCCTGCCCCATGAGCACCACGGCTTGCACCTGAGGGTGCTGCGCCCAGTGCTTCAGCACCTGGGTCAGGTCGCGCACCATGGCCACGCTCAGGGCATTCATGGCCTCGGGACGCGCCAGGGTGATCAAGCCCAAGGCCCCGTTGACGCTCGCTCGGATGTGGCCGCCGCTGAGCAGGGACGGAATGGCTTCGTTCGTCATGCGCTCATGCGCCCCCGGCACGGGGACGCTTCAGTTCGTTGAACACCAAGGCCGCCAGCACCACCGCGGCCCCTGCCAGCGTGTTGGGACCAGGGGCCTCACCGGCCATCCACACCCAGGCCACGCCAAACACCAATTCCAGCAAGGCCAACAGGGCGATCTCAGTGGCCGACAGCACCCGGGTCAAGTGCACCAGCAGCACGCAGGGGATGGCCAACTGGGTGGCCCCCAACAGCGCCAACCAGGCGATGTCGCTGCCCGATGCCTGCAAAGGCCAAGCCAATGGCAGGGTGGCCGCGGCGGACAACAGCGCGCCTAGTGCCACCGCGTGCGGCATCGAGACTTCACCAGCCCGCTCGGCGTGCGATTGCATCAGGATCCAATTGACCGACGCCGCCGCCGGCACCAGCAGGGCGACCACCGGCCCCCAACCGAGGTCCAGGGCCGAGCCACCGAACATCCAAGCCACACCGGCGCCGGCCATCAGCACCGCCAAAACGGTCACCGGCGCCATGCGCCGGCCCAGCACCAACCGGGCCAGCACCGCGGTCATCAAGGGTCCCAGGGCCATGACCACGAGCACCGTGGCCACCGTCGTGAGGGTCAAGGCCAGCATGAAGGACGTGAACATCACGCCCCAGCACACCGCCGAGGCCCAGAGCAGGCCCGAGCGTTGCGCCAGCGGTGCCCAACCCGCGCGCCCTTCCCGCAGCCCCCACCAAACCAGCAGGCTGAGGGCGGTGAAGGCGCTGCGCCAAAACGTGACCTCGAAAGAACGCGCGCTCTCCAACTGGCGGCTGACCACCCCGGCCGTGCTCCACAGCAGGGTGACCAGCACCATCAGCACGAGCGCGCGCCGGTGGGTCACGGGGCGTCCCAGTCGGTCAGACGCCGGATTCGCGCGACATGCGCTTGCGCTCGTGCTCCGACAGGTAGCGCTTGCGCAGGCGCACGCTCTTGGGGGTGATTTCGACCAGTTCGTCGTCTTCGATGAACTCGACGCCGTACTCCAAGGTCAGCTCGATCGGCGGCGTGATCTTGATCGCGTCTTCCTTGCCACTGACGCGGAAGTTCGTCAGTTGCTTCATGCGGGTGGCGTTGACGACGAGGTCGTTGTCGCGGCTGTGGATGCCCACGATCATGCCCTCGTACACCGGATCACCGGCCTTGACGAACATGCGACCGCGGTCGTCCAGCTTGCCCAGGGCGTAGGTGAAGATTTCACCGGCGTCCATCGAGATCAGCACGCCGTTCTTGCGGCCGCCGATGTCGCCCTTGTGCGGCTCGTAGCCGTCGAAGATGTTGCTGATCAAGCCCGAGCCACGGGTCAGGTTCAGGAACTCGTTGCTGAAGCCGATCAGGCCACGGGCCGGGATGCGGTACTCCAGGCGCACACGTCCACGGCCGTCCGGCTCCATGTTCACCAACTCGCCCTTGCGCTCGCCCAGGGCCTGCATGACGCCGCCCTGGTGGGTTTCTTCCACGTCGGCGGTGACCATCTCGATGGGCTCGCACTTCACGCCATCGATCTCGCGGAACACCACGCGCGGCTTGCTCACGGCCAACTCATAGCCCTCGCGGCGCATGTTCTCCAGCAAGATTGTCAGGTGCAACTCGCCGCGGCCGCTCACCTCGAAGATGCCGTCCTCGTCGGTTTCGCGCACACGCAGGGCCACGTTGCTCTGCAACTCCTTTTGCAGACGGTCCCAGATCTGACGGCTGGTGACGTACTTGCCCTCGCGACCGGCCAAGGGGCTGGTGTTGACGCAGAAGTTCATCGTCAGGGTCGGCTCGTCGATCTTGAGCATCGGCAGCGGCTGCGGGTTCGCCGGGTCGGTCACGGTCACGCCGATGCCGATGTCCTCGATGCCGTTGATCAACACGATGTCGCCAGGACCGGCCTCGGTCACCTGCACGCGATCCAAGCCTTGGAAGGTCAGCACCTGGTTGACGCGGCCCTTGAAGGTCTTGCCTTCTTGGCCTTCCATGACGACGACGTCCATCGAGGGCTTCAGCGTGCCAGCGTTGACCCGGCCCACGCCGATGCGGCCCACGAAGGTGCTGTAGTCCAAGGCCGAGATTTGCAGCTGCAGCGGCGCGGCCGGATCGCCCGCGTGGGCCGGCACGTGCTTCAAGATGGTGTTGAACAGGGCAGACATGTCCGGACCCCACTGGGCACCAGGCTCACCCTCTTCCAAGCTGGTCCAGCCGTTGATGCCCGAGGCGTACACCACGGGGAAGTCGAGCTGCTCGTCGGTGGCGCCCAGCTTGTCGAACAGGTCGAAGGCGGCGTTGATGACCGCGTCGGGCTTGGCCCCCGGCTTGTCGACCTTGTTCACCACCACGATCGGCTTGAGCCCCAGGGCCAAGGCCTTCTTGGTCACGAAGCGCGTTTGCGGCATCGGGCCTTCCTGCGCATCGATCAGCAGCACCACGCCGTCGACCATCGACAGCGCGCGCTCCACCTCACCGCCGAAGTCCGCGTGCCCCGGGGTGTCGACGATGTTGATGTGCGTGCCTTCCCAGCTGACCGCGCAGTTCTTGGCCAGGATCGTGATGCCCCGCTCGCGCTCGATGGCGTTGCTGTCCATCACCGTGTCCACGACTTTCTCGTGCTCGGCAAAGGTGCCGCTTTGGCGCAGCAGTTGGTCGACCATGGTGGTTTTGCCATGGTCAACGTGGGCAATGATGGCGATGTTGCGGATTTGCTTGCTCATGGGAACAGCTCTCAAGTCGTCAGGGGTTCGGGGCCAGCGAGCAGGGTTTGCAGCTCGACCGGACTGAGCAGGCGCTCAGGGATGAGTTCGCCGGCGGTGATGCGCGCGCTGCCCAAAAAGGCGTGCGGCTCGGGGCCAAAGGCCCGCACGCGCGCGGCCGGCGGCAACGCGGTGCGACGGCGAATGCCGGCCAACAGCTTGCCGGCCTCGGTGGCCTCCAAGCGGATGAGCGGGCAGTCGGCCAACAAGGTATCGGGGGGCAGCAGGTGCGTCAGGCGCTGGGCATCGTCTTCGCCGCTCAATTGATCGAGCGTGACGGCCTGCGCCAAGTTCAGCGGACCGCTGGCGGTGCGTCGCAAGGCGCTCAGGTGCGCGCCACAGCCCAGGAGTTCGCCCAGGTCTTCGGCCAGCGTACGGATGTAGGTGCCCTTGGAGCAACGCACTGCCAAGCGCAGGGCCGAGCCCTCGTGCGACAGCAGCTCCAGCGCATGGATGGTGACCCGCCGCGCAGGACGCTCTACCACGGTGCCTTGCCGCGCCAACTCGTACAGCGCACGCCCTTCGTGCTTGAGCGCGGAATGCATGGGCGGCACCTGGTCGATGTCACCGCGCAAACGCGCCAGCGCCGCATCGAGTTGGGCCGGCGTGAAGACCACCGGCCGCTCTTGCACGACAGTGCCTTCCCGGTCGCCCGTGGTGGTGGTTTGGCCGAGGTGCAAGGTGGCCTCGTAGGCCTTGTCGGCATCGAGGTTCAACTGACTGAACTTGGTCGCCGCGCCAAAACACAAAGGCAAAAGCCCCGTTGCCAAGGGATCCAGCGTGCCCGTGTGCCCCGCCTTCTCGGCGCGCAGGATGCGCTTCACCTTCTGCAAGGCGTCGTTGCTCGACAAACCCAGGGGCTTGTCGAGCAACAGCACGCCGTGCAACGCACGGCGAGGCAGGCGGACGCGGGGCGCAACGGCGTTCATCAGTCTTCGGTGTTTGCCTCGTCGTCGGCCGCGCGCGTGGCGTTGGCTTTCAGGATCAAGGCGTTCATTTCGGCCGCACGTTCGGTGCTCTTGTCGAAATGGAAGTGCAAGGTCGGCACGGTGTGGATCTGCAAGCGCTTGAACAAGCCATTGCGCAGGAAGCCAGCGGCCTCGTTCAAGGCGTCTTCCGTGCCCTGCGGGTCGCCCACCAGCAAGGTGAAGCGCACTTTGGCGTGCGCGTAGTCCGGCGTCACGTCCACACCCGAGATGGTCAACATGCCCAGGCGCGGGTCCTTGAGCTCGCGAACCAACTCCGCCAGGTCGCGTTGGATCTGGTCGGCCACTCGGAAGCTGCGGTTGGGGGTGCTTTTCTTGTGTCGCATGGGTTGACCCTTGAAGGACAAAGCCCCGCTGGCGTTGGGCGCCGGCGGGGCTCGTGAGCCGGGACAGCGCTGGGTTTACAGCGTGCGTGCCACTTCCTTGACCTCGAAGAACTCCAGTTGGTCGCCCTCGTGGATGTCGGTGTAGTTCTTGAGCTTGACGCCGCACTCGAAGCCTTCGCGGACTTCCTTGACGTCGTCCTTGAAGCGCTTGAGCGAGTCGAGTTCGCCGGTGTAGATGACCACGTTGTCGCGCAGCAGGCGGAAACGGGCGTCGCGCTTGACCAAACCGCTGGTGACCATGCAACCCGCGATCGTGCCGATCTTGGTCGCGGTGATGACGTTGCGGATCTCGGCCGTGCCCAACACCTCTTCGCGCTGCTCGGGCGCCAGCATGCCGCTCATCGCGGCCTTGACGTCGTCGACGGCGTCGTAGATCACGTTGTAGTAACGCAGGTCCACGCCGTTGCCTTCGGCCAGCTTGCGCGCGCCGGCGTCGGCGCGCGTGTTGAAGCCGATGACGACCGCCTTCGATGCAATGGCCAGGTTGATGTCGGTCTCGCTGATGCCGCCGACCGCCGCGTGGACGATCTGGACCCGCACCTCTTCGGTGCTGAGCTTGAGCAGCGACGCGGCCAACGCTTCTTGCGAGCCTTGCACGTCGGCCTTGACGATCAATGCCAAGGTCTGCGCTTCGCCCTTGCCCATGTTCTCGAACATGTTCTCGAGCTTGGCGGCCTGCTGCTTGGCCAGCTTCACGTCGCGGTACTTGCCGGCGCGGAAGGTGGCAATCTCGCGGGCACGGCGCTCGTCGGACAGGACCATGAACTCGTCACCGGCCAGCGGCACGTCGGACAAGCCCTGGATCTCGACCGGGATGGACGGACCGGCTTCCGTGGCCGGCTTGCCGTCTTCGTCCAACATGGCGCGCACGCGGCCGAAGGTGGAGCCGGCCAGCACCACGTCGCCGCGCTTGAGCGTGCCGCTCTGCACCAGCACCGTGGCCACGGGACCGCGGCCCTTGTCCAACTTCGCTTCGATGACCAGGCCCTTGGCCAGGCTCTCGACCGGGGCCTTGAGCTCCAGCACTTCGGCCTGCAGCAGCACCTGCTCCAACAAGCCGTCGATGCCCTCGCCCGTCTTGGCCGACACCGGCACGAAAGGCGAGTCGCCGCCGTACTCCTCAGGCACGACCTGCTCGCCGATCAGTTCCTGGCGAACGCGGTCGAGGTTGGAGCCCGGCTTGTCGATCTTGTTGATCGCCACGACGATGGGCACGCCGGCCGCCTTGGCGTGGTGGATGGCTTCCTTGGTTTGGGGCATGACGCCGTCGTCGGCCGCCACCACCAAGATCACCAAGTCGGTCGCCTTCGCGCCGCGAGCCCGCATGGCCGTGAAGGCCTCGTGACCCGGGGTGTCCAGGAAGGTGATCACGCCGCGCGGCGTTTCCACGTGGTAGGCGCCGATGTGCTGCGTGATGCCGCCGGCTTCGCCCGCGGCCACGCGGGCCCGGCGGATGCTGTCCAACAAGGAGGTCTTGCCGTGGTCCACGTGGCCCATGACGGTGACCACCGGCGGACGCGACAGCGCTTCGTATTCCTTTTCGGTCGCAGCATCCTCGAGGAAGGCGTCCGGATCGTCCAGCTTCGCGGCGAAGGCCTTGTGGCCCATTTCCTCGACCACGATCATGGCCGTTTCTTGGTCCAGGGGCTGGTTGATCGTGACCATCTGGCCCAGCAGCATCAGCTTCTTGATGACTTCTGCGGCCTTCACCGACATCTTGTGAGCCAGGTCGCCCACGGTGATGGTTTCGGGGATGTGCACCTCTTGCACCACCGGTTCCGTCGGCGCCACGAAGTTGCTGGGCGCGTCGCCACGGTCACCGCGGCGGGCACCGCCACGCGGGGCCTTCCAGCCCGCACCAGCGCCTCGCCCAGCCCCGGGGCCGTCGTTGCGGCCCTTGGCCGGCGCGCCACGCTTCTTGGAGTCGTCGGCCCAAGAACTCGACAGCTTCTCGCTCTTGATCGACTTCTTGTCGCCCGGCTTGGCCCCAGCGGGAGCCGGTGCCGCGGCGCCCGGTGCACCTGCCTTCTTGTGAATGGTGCCCTTGATGCCCGTCGGTTCGGCCGGCTTCGGTTCCTCGGGCTTCTTGGCCACCATCACCTTCTTGGGCGCGTTCATCATCGCCCGGATGGCGGCGGCCTCTGCTTCGGCAGCCTTGCGACGACGGTCCAACTCGGCCTGCTTGGCCTTCTCTTCCGCGTTGATGTCGGCGGCCTTGACCACGCGCACGGCAGGCTTGACCTCGGCAGGCGCGGGCGCCGGCGCGGGCGGCGCCTCGACCGGCTTGGCCTTCACCTGGGCCGCGGCTGCCGCTTCTTCGGCCGCCTTGGCGGCGGCAGCGGCGGCGGCGGCGGCGGCGGCACGCGCCTCCGCCTCTTCCCGCGCGCGGCGCTCGGCCTCCTCGCGCTCGCGCGCTTGGCGCTCCAACTCGGCTTGCTCGCGCGCCAGGGCCTCGGCCTGGGCCCTCACTTCCTCTTCGCGGCGGGCCAGTTCGGCCGCTTCGGCGGCTTCGGCGGCGGCCGAGTCTTCACCCGGCACGTCCTCGCGCTTGATGAAGGTGCGCTTCTTCTTGACCTCGACCTGGATGGTGCGGGCCTTGCCGCTGGCATCGGCTTGCTTGATCTCGCTGGTCGTCTTGCGCGTCAGCGTGATCTTTTTGCGCTCTGCACCCGTGCCATGCGATTGGCGCAGGTGCTCGAGCAGGCGTTCCTTGTCCGACTCGGTCAGCGCATCGCTGTCCGAACTCTTGGGCACGCCGGCAGCTTGCAACTGCTCCAGCAAGGTACTGGCCGGCCGGTTCAACTCGGTGGCGAACTGGGCGACAGTGGTCACAGCCATTGTGGGAATCCTTGAATCTCTCGGGGGCGTCGTGGTCGGGGGGCGTTCGGCTTGAATCAGGCGAACCAGTGTTCGCGGGCCTTCAAGATCAGCGCCTTGGCCGCGTCTTCGGCCATCTCGGTCATTTCCACGAGCTCGTCCACCGCCAAATCAGCGAGTTCGTCGCGGGTGTGCACCCCGCCATTGGCCAGCTTGGCCAGCAGATCGGGCGTGATGCCCTCCAGGTCCCGCAGGTCTTGCGACACCTCTTCCACCGATTCCTCGCGGGCGATTTCCATCGTCAGCAGCGCGTCCTTAGCACGGGCGCGCAACTCGTTGACCGTATCCTCGTCAAAGGACTCGATCTCCAGCATTTCTGCCAAGGGCACGTAGGCCACTTCCTCCAGGCTGGTGAAGCCCTCGGCGATCAAGATGTCGGCCACTTCGGCGTCCACGTCCAGCTTGTCGATGAACAGCTTGCGCACGCCTTCGTCTTCTTCGGCCTTGCGGGCGGCCGACTCTTCGGCCGACATGATGTTGATGCGCCAGCCGGTCAATTCGGACGCCAAGCGGACGTTTTGACCGCCGCGGCCGATGGCGATGGCCAGGTTTTCCTCGTCCACCACCACGTCCATGGCGTGGCGCTCTTCGTCCACGACGATGGAAGACACGTTGGCAGGCGCCAAGGCACCGATGACGAACTGCGCGGGATCTTCGCTCCACAGCACGATGTCGACCCGCTCACCCGCCAGTTCGTTCGTCACGGCAGTCACGCGCGAGCCACGCACGCCAACACAGGTGCCGATGGGGTCAACGCGGCGGTCGTGCGAGATGACGGCGATCTTGGCCCGGCTGCCGGCGTCGCGCGCGCAGCTCTTGATTTCCAACAGGCCTTGCTCGATCTCCGGCACTTCTTGAAGGAACAGCTCCTTCATGAACTCGGGCGACGAGCGGCTGAGCATGATCTGCGGGCCACGCACCGTCGGATCCACGCCGAGCAGCACGGCGCGCACGCGGTCGCCGGTGCGCAGGTTTTCCTTCGGGATCATTTCCGTGCGCTTGAGCCGACCTTCCACCCGGCCGCTCTCCACGATGATGTCGCCCTTGTCCAGGCGCTTGACCGTGCCGACGAAAATCTTCTCGCCGCGCGCCATGAAGTCGTTCAACAGTTGCTCGCGCTCGGCGTCGCGAATCTTCTGCAGGATGACCTGCTTGGCGGCTTGCGCACCGATGCGCCCAATGGGCACCGACTCGATGCCCTCTTCGATGTAGTCGCCTTCTTCGATCTGACCCACTCGGTCGATGGCATCGCTCAGCAACTCCTCCGCGTCGGGGTTCTGCAGGCCGGCACTATCCGGCACCACCAACCAGCGACGGAACGATTCGTACTCGCCCGATTCGCGGTCAATCGCAACACGGATGTCGACCTCGCCGCCCACAAACTTCTTCGTGGCCTGCGCCAGCGCCGATTCGACGGCGGCGAACACCACTTCACGTTCCACGCTCTTTTCGCGCGAAATGGCATCCACCAGCAACAACAACTCGCGGTTCATGGGGTCAGATCTCCGTCGGGCTTCTTTGGAATACTCGGGGCCGCAGGCTTCGCCTTGCGACCCTTGAAATCAATGACCGGCACCAAGCGCGCCTCGCGCACTTCGTCCAGTTGAAAATTCAGGACTTGCTCTTGGCCGGCTTCGCCGAACACCAAGCGCCACCCTGCGTCTTGTTCGCCGGCTTGCAGCAAGCCGCGGTACTTCTTGCGGCCTTGGAAGGGCGCGCGCAGGGTGATGTCAACCTCGTGCCCCACAAACCGGGCGTAGTGGGCGGCCGTGTTGAGCGGGCGATCCAATCCGGGCGACGACACCTCCAGCCGGGCGTAATCCACCGCCTCCACCTCGAGCACGTACTGCAATTGGCGCGTCACGCGCTCGCAGTCGTCGACGGTGACAAAGCTCTCGGGCACGGTGGGCAAGCGGTCGATGTACACGCGCAGCAGACCGCCGGCAGAGCGTTCGCACTCCACCAGTTCCAGCCCGAGGCCCGTGACCGTTTTTTCAACCGTTGCTTGCCAACTCATCCGTGAAGAAACCTCTAAATCGGATCGACCAAAAAAAATGGGCTGGATCGAACCGCCCACGCTAGAAAATTCAGCGAAGCCGCGATTCTAAACCGAAGTCCGCTCGGGTTGACCCTGATCGCGCACGACATGCAAGAATCCGCGCCCCGTTTCGAGCCTCTGGAACAACACATGGGTTTCCTCTCCGGCAAGCGCTTCCTCATCAGTGGCGTGCTGTCCAACCGCTCCATCGCCTATGGCATCGCCAAAGCCTGCCATCGCGAGGGGGCCGAGCTGGCCTTTTCTTACGTTGGTGAACGTTTCAAAGACCGCATCACCGAGTTCGCGGCCGAGTTCAACTCTTCGCTGATTTACGACTGCGACGTGGGCGACGACGCCCAGATCGAACGCACCTTCGCCGAGTTGGGCGAGGTGTGGCCGGAATTCGATGGATTCGTCCATTCCATCGGATTCGCGCCACGCGAGGCCATTGCAGGCAGCTTCCTGGACGGCCTGTCTCGGGAGAACTTCCGCATCGCACACGACATCAGCGCCTACAGCTTTCCGGCCATGGCCAAGGCCGCGGCACCGCGCCTGCGCGCGGGTGGATCGCTGCTCACGCTGTCGTACTTGGGCGCGCTGCGATTCGTGCCGAACTACAACACCATGGGGCTGGCCAAGGCCAGCTTGGAAGCCAGCGTGCGCTACCTGGCACACGACTTGGGCGCCAAGGGTGTGCGCGTGAACGGCATTTCGGCCGGCCCGATCAAGACCTTGGCCGCCTCGGGCATCAAGGACTTCGGCAAGTTGCTGAACCAGTTCGCTGCCAGCGCCCCCATCCGCCGCAACGTGACGATCGAAGACGTCGGCAACGCCGCCGCCTTCCTGCTGTCGGACTTGGCGGCCGGCATCAGTGCAGAAATCCTGTACGTGGACGGCGGCTTCAGCCAGGTGGCCATGAGCGGCGGAGATTGACGCCCCTCCCCCCAACGACAAGGGCCCCGCGGGGCCCTTGTTGCTTTACTGCTTGACGCAGTCCACGTAGTAGCGACCCTTGCCGGTCTCCTCGTCGACCTCGTGCACCAAGCCGTGCACATCGGTGGCAAAGCCAGGGAACTTGGCGTTGAAGGTGCGCGTGAACTTCAGGTAGTCGACGATCTTCTTGTTGAAGCGCTCGCCCGGGATCAAAAGCGGAATGCCCGGCGGGTACGGCGTCAGCAGGCTGGTGGTGATCCGGCCTTCCAACTCGTCGATACCCACCCGCTCGGTGCGCCGTTGCGCGATGTGCGCGTAGGCGTCCGTCGGCGTCATGGCCGGCTGAAGGTTCGACAGGTACATGTCCGTCGTCAAGCGAGCGATGTCACCCTCGGCATAGGCTTGGTGGATGCTCTGGCACAGGTCCTTGAGGCCCATCCGCTCGTACTTCGGGTGCTTGGCGCAGAACTCCGGAAGGATGCGCCACAGCGGGGCGTTCTTGTCGTAGTCGTCCTTGAACTGCTGCAGCGCGGTCAGTAGGGTGTTCCAGCGGCCCTTGGTAATGCCGATCGTGAACATGATGAAGAAAGAGTACAGCCCGGTCTTCTCCACGACCACGCCGTGCTCCACCAAGAACTTCGTGACCACCGAGGCCGGAATGCCGGTGGCGGCGAAACGCCCTTCCATGTCCAGCCCGGGGGTGATGATGGTGGACTTGATGGGGTCCAGCATGTTGAAGCCGTCGGCGATGGCGCCAAACCCGTGCCATTCTTCGTTGGCCTGCAGCATCCAGTCTTGCGAGACCGGGTCGCTGCCTTCCTCGGCACGGAGGTAGTCCGGGCCCCACACCTTGAACCACCAGTCGTCGCCGTAGTCTTCGTCGACTTTGCGCATGGCACGGCGGAAATCGAGAGATTCTTTGATGCTTTCTTCCACCAAGGCCGTGCCCCCCGGAGGCTCCATCATGGCCGCAGCGACGTCGCAGCTGGCGATGATCGAGTACTGGGGGCTGGTGCTGGTGTGCATCAGGTAGGCCTCGTTGAACAGGTGCTTGTCGAGCTTGACCTGTTGCGAGTCCTGCACCAAGACCTGGCTGGCCTGCGAGATGCCCGCGAGCAGCTTGTGCGTGGACTGCGTGGCATACACCATGGCTTCCTTCGGACGCGGACGGTTCTTGCCCATCGCGTGGAACTGGCCATAAAAGTCGTGAAAGGCGGCGTGGGGCAACCAGGCCTCGTCGAAGTGGAGGGTCGGCACGTAGCCGTCCAGCTTCTTCTTGATGACCTCGGTGTTGTAAAGCACCCCGTCGTACGTGCTTTGGGTCAGCGTCATGATCGACGGCTTGACCGTGGCCGGGTCAACGTGCGCCAGCAAGGGGTTCGCCGCGATCTTGGCGCGAATCGCTTCGGGGCTGAACTCGCTCTCCGGGATCGGCCCGATGATGCCGTAGTGGTTGCGCGTCGGCGTCATGAACACCGGGATGGCCCCGCACATGATGATCGCGTGCAGGTTGCTCTTGTGGCAGTTGCGGTCGATCACCACCACGTCGCCCGGCGCCACCGTGTGGTGCCACACCATCTTGTTGCTGGTGCTGGTGCCGTTGGTGACGAAAAAGCAGTGGTCGGCATTGAAGATCCGCGCCGCGTTCTTCTCGCTTTGGGCGATCGGGCCCGTGTGGTCCAACAGTTGCCCCAACTCCTCCACCGCGTTGCAAACGTCGGCGCGCAGCATGTTCTCGCCAAAGAACTGGTGGAACATTTGCCCGACGGGGCTTTTCAGAAAGGCCACGCCACCGCTGTGCCCCGGGCAGTGCCAGCTGTACGAGCCGTCCTGGGCATAGTCCATCAGCGCTTTGAAGAAGGGCGGCGCCAGCCCGTCCAGGTAGCTCTTGGCTTCGCGAATGATGTGACGCGCCACGAACTCCGGCGTGTCCTCGAACATGTGAATGAAGCCATGCAACTCCCGCAGCACATCGTTGGGCAAGTGCTGACTCGTTCGCGTCTCGCCGTAGATGTAGATCGGAATGTCCGGATTGCGGAAGCGGATCTCGCCGATGAACTTGCGCAGGTTCAACACCGCCGGGTCCAGCTCCGGGCCCGGCGTGAACTCTTCGTCGTCGATCGACAGGATGAAGGCGCTGGCGCGACTTTGCTGCTGGGCAAATTGGCTCAGGTCGCCATAGCTGGTCACGCCCAGCACGTCCATGCCCTCCCGCTTGATGGCGTCGGCCAGCGCCCGAATGCCCAGGCCCGAGGCGTTCTCGGAACGGTAGTCCTCGTCAATGATGACGATGGGAAAGTGAAAGCGCAGCATCGACGTGGCTCCTCAAGGGCGGGCCGGGCAAGAAAAGGGCGCGCAGTTTAGGGCGCCAGTTGGGTTCGCTGGTGATGTCAGCACCCTAAACTCGTTCAATCGGGCGCACAAGCCAGGGAGTACCGTCATGCAAGCTGCCACCCTGTGGTGGATCCTCGCCGGGGCATTGGTCATCGCCGAGCTGACCAGCGGCACCTTTTACCTGTTGATGCTGGCGCTGGCCGCGTCGGTCGGCGCGCTGTCGGCCCACGTCGGCTTGGGCGCCAGCACCCAAATCGCCTTGGCCGCCGTGACCGGCGCGGTCGCGACCAGCGCGTGGTACCTGCACCGCCGTCGCCACCGCCAAGAGGCCACCGATCCGCAAGCCGACCGCAATGTGAACCTGGACATCGGCGACACCGTGCAGGTTCAGCAGTGGGACGACCAAGGGCGCACGCAAGTGCAGCACCGGGGCGCCCCATGGAGCGCCCGTTTCGTCGGCACCGGCACGCCGCAGCCAGGGCCGCACCGCATCCAGTCGCTCAGCGGCAACATCCTCGAACTCGTCCCCCACTGAAGGCACCCATGGAAATCGCACTCGTTCTCGCGGTCATCGCGGTCATTTTTGTCAGCCGTGCCATCCGCATCGTTCCCCAGCAGAACGCCTACGTCGTGGAACGCCTGGGCAAGTACGACCGCACCATGGCCCCCGGTTTGCATCTGCTGGTGCCCTTCATCGACCGCTTGGCCTACAAGCACTCGTTGAAGGAGATCCCCCTGGACGTGCCGAGCCAGGTTTGCATCACCAAAGACAACACGCAATTGACCGTCGACGGCATCTTGTACTTCCAGGTGACGGACCCGATGCGCGCCAGCTACGGCTCGAGCAACTACATCGTGGCCATCACCCAGCTGGCGCAGACCACGCTTCGCTCGGTCATCGGTCGCATGGAACTGGACAAGACCTTTGAAGAGCGCGACGCCATCAACAGCGCCGTGGTCCAGGCCTTGGACGAAGCCGCCTTGAACTGGGGCGTGAAGGTCTTGCGCTACGAGATCAAGGACCTGACGCCGCCGCCCGCCATCCTGCACTCGATGCAAGCCCAGATCACCGCCGAGCGCGAGAAGCGCGCCCTGATTGCCGCCTCTGAGGGTCGTCGCCAAGAGCAGATCAACATCGCCACCGGCGAACGTGAGGCCGCCATCGCGCGATCGGAAGGCGAAAAGCAGGCCGAAATCAACAAGGCCCTGGGCGAAGCCGCCGCCATCACGGCCGTGGCCGATGCCACGGCCGATGCGATCCAAAAGATCGCCAATGCCATTCAGCAACCCGGCGGCGACCAGGCCGTGCAACTCAAGGTGGCAGAGAAGGCTGTGGACGCTTATGCCCAGTTGGCCCAGAAGAACAACACCATGATCGTGCCCGGCAACATGAGCGAAGTCAGTGGCTTGATCGGCACGGCCATGGCCCTGCTCAAGGGCGCCAAGTCCTGATGCCATCCAGCGCAAGGAACGTGCTGGGGGGACCATTGCAGCCCTGCTCTTTCGACCCGCTCACCGGCTGGCGACGCGATGGCTGCTGCCACACGGACGCCCAAGACTTGGGCAGCCACGTGGTGTGCGCCCGCATGACACCAGCCTTCTTGAACCACCAGTTGGAGCGAGGCAACGACTTGATCACGCCCCGCCCGGCCCAGCGCTTTCCTGGACTCAAGCCCGGCGATCGCTGGTGCGTGTGCGCCCTGCGTTGGCGCGAAGCATTCGAAGGGGGCTACGCCCCACCCGTGGTGCTGGAGGCCACCCACGAACGGGCCTTGGAGTTTGTGCCCTTGGAGTGGCTGCGCGAAAACGCCGCGCCGCAAGCCCAGGCCGGTCGCACTTGACGGCTAGAATGGCGGGCTTCGGAGAGATGGATGAGTGGTTTAAGTCGCACGCCTGGAAAGCGTGTGTGGGTTCATAGCCCACCGCGGGTTCGAATCCCGCTCTCTCCGCCACGACGATTCGGTACAAAAACGCCCTGCATTGCAGGGCGTTTTCGTTGGTGCCGCTGGCTCAACGCCGGCCTGGCAAGATCATTTGGGTCTTCGCAAACCCCTCGGCGTCCGGCTCGTCGGGCTCCAAGTCGGCCATCAAGCTCGCCTGGAGCAACAACTCCTCGTCACTGATCGGGGTCACCTCGGCTTGCATGACGCTGGCGGCAACCTGCGGGCTTTGCGATGCCAAACGATGGCGCAATTCCCCGACTTCCTTTTGCAGCGCCTCGACCTGGCGGCGGGCTTGATCGCCTTGCTGCATCACGAACTGACGCGCCTGCTCCGACTTTGAAAGTTGGTTCCGATAGTCGCGGCTGAGTCGGTTCCAACGCAGCACGGCCAGGGCCCAGGCCCCACCGGCACCGAACACTGCGCCCACACCGCCGGCTGCCAGCAGCCAGTAGGAGTTGTCCATCCTTCTTCCTTGAATCGTTGTGCCCTAGAAGCATCTTGACACAGCAGTGACGCCGGACCGTTCAGGGCGGAGCAAAGGAAAAGCCCCAACTGCGAGCAGTTGGGGCTTTCAAGTTTGGTGGAGCCGGGGGGAATTGAACCCCCGTCCGCAAGCCATCGCCGGGCAGATCTACATGCTTAGCGCGGTGATTTGAATCTCGGACCCATGTCGCGCATCGCGCACGCTACGGAGGGCCCCAGCCTCTTGGATCTCGTTGCTCCGCGAAAGGCGCGTTGAGCAACCAGCCGATGTGAATGACCTCTCAGCCTTTCATCCTTGCGGAATCAGACCCGGCCCATCGGCCTGCCGTTGAGAGGCTCACCGGTGTTTAAGCGGCGAGGGCGAAACGTTCGTCGTTCGCAGTTGGTTTGTTTCCAGTGGATTTACGAGCGAACTGGTGCTCGGCATGCCCTACTCCGGATCCGCACCCACGTCGAAACCAGGTCGGCCCCAGAGGCCCTCATTCTAGGCGAGCAAGTCCAAGAGCGTGTCGGGTTGATCGATGACGTGGTCGGCGCCCCACTCGGCGACCGAGCTGCCGACGCCCAAGTAGCCCCAACGGGCCGCCACCGACCCCATGCCCGCGGCCCGAGCCGCCTCGATGTCACGGTGGTCGTCGCCAACGTAAACACAGGCCTCGGCCGGCACACCCATCCGGACGCAGGCCTCCCACAAAGGCGCAGGGTGCGGCTTGGCATGCGGCGTGGTATCGCCCCCCACAACCGCCCGTGCGCCCTGCAACAAAGGCATCCCACGGTGAATGGGCAGTGTGAAGCGCTCGGCCTTGTTGGTCACGATGCCCCAGGGCATGCCCCGTGCCCCCAGGGCCGCCAGCATCGTGGGCACGCCATCGAAGGGACGGGTCTCTTGCAGCAATCGCGATGCGTACAAGGCCAGGAAGCGGTCGCGCAAGCTGTCGAACTCTGGGTGAGACACCGCCACGTCCAAGCCCGCCGCCAGCATGCCCCGAGCCCCGCTGCCCACCCAAGGGCGCAGGTGCGCCAAGGGCAAGGGCGGCAGGCCGCGCTCGGCGCGTAAAGCGTTGGTGGCGCCGGCCAGGTCAGGGGCGGAATCGATCAGGGTGCCGTCCAGGTCGAACAGCACCGCTTGCACACCACGGAACATCAGGCAACCCGTGCAGGCTTGCGACAGGCCATCAGGTAGTTGACGTCCGTGTCGGACCCCAAGGCGAAGGCCTGCGTCAGCGGGTTGTAGGTCAAGCCACTCATGGCCGTCGGCACCAAGCCGGCTTGACGCGCCGACTGGGCCAACTCGCTGGGCCGGATGAAGCGGCTGTAATCGTGCGTGCCGCGCGGCACCAAGTTCAGCACGTACTCGGCGCCCAACACCGCCAGCAAGTACGACTTCACCTGGCGGTGCAAGGTGCTGAACACCACCCAGCCCCCAGGTCGGCAAGCCCGCGCGCAAGCCTGCACGATGGAAGCAGGATCGGGCACGTGCTCCAGCATCTCCAAGCAGGTCACCAAGTCGAATGCCGCCGGTTGCTCGGCCGCAAGCGCCTCGGCAGCCACCTCGCGGTAGCGCACGTTCATCAACTCGGCGTCCATGGCGTGCAATTCGGCGACGCCCAGGGCCTTGGTGCTCAGGTCGATGCCCAAGACCGACGCCGCCCCCATGCGCGCCATGCCCTCGCTGGCCAGGCCGCCGCCGCAGCCGACATCGAGCACCGCCTTGCCAGCCACACCGCCGCATACGCAGTCGATCCATCCCAAGCGCAAGGGGTTGATGCGGTGGAGAGGCTTGAACTCGCTTTCGGGGTCCCACCAGCGGTGGGCGGCGTCGCCGAACTTGGCCAGCTCAGCGGGATCGGCGTTGCGGATGGGGGTGTCGGTCTCGCTCATGGCAGGCCCTCGGTGGGAGAGCGATTGTCTTCGGGTTGATCGGGCGATTCAGGCGAAGCGGCCTTGTCGCAGCCACTTGGTGCACACCCACTTTTCGCCTTCCAGAACGGGCGCACCGCCATGCAGGCTCAGCGTGCTGGGATCGGGCTTGTCGTAGCTGAAGAAGACGCCCTGCCCCTGCACTGGCTTCACCGCCAACTTCACATCGGGGAAGGTCGTGGCGCCCCCACGCGTCGGGGTGTTCAAGTAGACCAAGAAGGTCCCCACGCGCTGCCCGCCCCGCTTCAGGATGGCCGCCGTGCTGGCGTGTTTGGTGTCGAAGTAGTCGTAATGGGGCTGGTACTCGGCGCCTGGCTGGTAGTTCAGCACTTGCAAGCCTTCCCCGTTTTCCACGGGCCAGTTGACCAAGGCGGCGATCCGCCGCTCCAAGCGGGCGACCACCTCCACCTCACCCCGCTCGAAAAACATGCCGCGGCTGGTACGCGCCGCATTGACTTCGCTGCCTTCCGAGGCTTCCGCCACGGTCTCCGACCTGGCCATGCGAGGCTGGGCCGCATCGATGATCGCTTGGCATTCCTCGGGGTCCAGCACGTTGCCGAACACGATGACGCGCGGATGCTCCATCGCCATCAACACGGGCACTTGCCGGTCGTGGGCCTGCACCCAGGTTCGGCCGTCGGCGATCGACGCGTCGGGCACGCCCACGCTGGCCAGGGCCGCCTCGTCCTTCTTGAACCAACCGTCCAGCTTGGCCTGAGCCACCGCCTGCAAGGCCACCTTCTGCTGCCAACCGGCGCCGATCATGGACTGCACCAATTCGGCCGAGCCGACGCCGGCCTTGAGTTGTTCGCCGATCCAGCGGCGCAAATCGGGGGTGACGTACTGAGTGGCCATCAGTGAGGATGCGTGCGACGGAAAACGAAACGCGACGGCGAAGACGCCTCGCGCTGCCAAGCGTAGCCCTCGCCCGAGAAGGCGCGCAAGGCATCGGGGTGATCGATGCGTTCGCGCAGCACCCAGCGGGCCATCAACCCGCGGGCCCGCTTGGCGAAGAAGCTGATCACTTTGGGCCCCTTGCCTTGGTCGTCTTCGAACACGCAGTCGACCACCGGTGCTTTCAAGGCAGGACGGCGTGCGGCTTTGAAGTACTCCTGCGAGGCCAGGTTCACCACCACGGGCACGGTTTGCTGAGCCGCGCGCTTCTGAATCGCGTGGGCCAGTTGATCGCCCCAGTAGGCATAGAGGTTGGGCCCGCGGTCGGTGGCCAAAGGCCGCCCCATTTCAAGCCGGTAGGGTTGCAGGCGGTCCAGGGGGCGCAACAGGCCGTAGAGCCCGGACAAGATCAGCAGTCGCGCTTGCGCCTGGGCGATGTCGTCCGTTGTGAAGCTGGCGGCGTCCAGGCCCTCGTACACATCGCCGTTGAAGGCCAGCAGCGCCGCACGGCTGTTGGCTTCCGTGTGCCGGGGCCGCCAAGCCTGGTAGCGATCGACATTCAGCTGGGCCAAGGCCGGTGACAACTCCATCAGCTCGGCCACTTGCGAGACCGACAAAGCGCGAAGCCGCTCGATGAGCGGCTGGGACTGCTCGACCAGGGCCGGTCGCCCCAAGCTTTGGGACGACCAGGCCGGCGGGATGGGCGATTCGTAGTCGAGCGTCTTGGCTGGCGACAGCAGCAGGAGCATTACTTGGCCAGCAGCGCGTCCAGGTTGGCCACGTCCTCGGGACGCAGCTGCCCCGAGGCCTGACGCAGGCGAAGGCTGGTGACGATGACGTCGTAGCGCGCCTTGGCCAGGTCGTTCTGCACCGCGATCAATTGCGCTTGGGCATTCAACACGTCGAGGTTGACGCGCACCCCCACCTTGTAGCCCAGCTGCGTGGCCTCCAGGGCGAGCTTGCTGCTGGATTCGGCGGCCTCCAAGGCCTTGACCTGCGCCTTCAGCGACTGCAAACCGAAGAAGCTGCGTCGCGTGGCTTCGGCCACCGACCGGCGTGCGAACTCCACGTCATTGCGCGACTTCTCGGCCAGGGCCAGGGTCTCTCGAACGCGGGCGTCGGTGGCGCCCCCGGTGTACAGCGGCATCTTCAACTGAATGCCCACCGAAGCATTGGCCACGCTGCCACGCAGCCCGGTGTTGGTGCTCGAACCCCGCAGGTCTTGCGCCCCCAGGCTGCCATTCAAATCCACCGTCGGACCGGTGGCCGCCTTGGCCTTGTCCACTTCCAGCTGGGCCACTTCCAGGCCCAGGCGGGCACGGCGGACTTGCGGATGGGCCTCGTCCGCCTGGCTCAGCCACGGATCCAGGTTCACCGGCTCGACAGCCGGCAAGGCAACGGGTTGGGCCAGCGGCTTGGGGTCCACGTCGGTGCGACCCACCAACTGGTCGAGGGTCACGCGCTTGACGCGCAGGTCGTTCTCGGCGGCAAGTTCTTGCGCGCTGGCCCGGTCAAAACGGGCCTGGGCTTCGCGCGTGTCGGTGATGGTGGCGGTGCCCACTTCGAAATTGCGCTTGGCGGACGCCAACTGCTCGGCGATGAACTTCTTGCTGGCCTGGGCGGTCGACAGCGCCTCCCGCGCGGCCAACACGTCAAAGTAGGCCTGCGTGACCCGCACGATCAGGTCCTGCTCGGCCACGTCCAAGTCGGCCCGGGACACCACCACGGCCCGTTCGGCCTGCGAGATGGAGACCCCGTTGGCCCGGTTGTAGAGGCTGTAGCTCGCCTGCAAGCCCGCCGTCGTGGTCGTGGTGTTGGTGTTGGTGTTGTAGTCCACCCGGTTGCCATTGCCGACGGGCACCGTGGCGCTCAGGGGCCGGGCCTGGCCGTAGGTGCTGCCGACGCCCAAGCCCAGCGTGGGCTTGCGCAAGGACTCGGCCTGCGTGAGGCGGTGCTGCGCCGTTTCCGCCTGGGCGCGCGCGGCCAGGAATGTCGCGTCGTAATCGCGAGCCGCTTGGTACAGCTGGTTCAAGCTTTGGGCTTGGGCGGTGGCGGCAAAAGCGCCGAGGATCGCCAGCAGGGGCAGGGCCAAACGGGGCATGAGGTGTCCTTCAATCAAGGCTGCGTGCAAAGAGCCGCGTTTATAGGGCCAGGCAGCGGGGCGTGACACCCGTCATGCGACGGGCTGCACGCAGCGGCGATCAAAACGCAAAGGCGGAGGGCTCGGTGGCGCCCGGCAGGCGCGCCACCACCGTGTCGAACAACTCGGTGCGCGCCGGCTGGCCCGCCCCCACGGCCCGCAACAGCACGGCTTGCATGACCGGCTCTTGACCGACGATGGCCAGCAGCCGGCCACCGGGCTTCAGTTGGGCCAGCAGCGCCGCCGGAACCTCGGCGACCGAGCCGGTCAGCACGATGGCGTCGAACGGACCTTGCGCGGCAGCACCGGCCGTCAACGGCGCCACCTGCACTTGCGCCCGGTTCAGGCCCAAGCGCCGCAAACGGCCCTGCGCGGCCTCGGCCAACTCGGCGTCGGGCTCCAGGCTGATCACCTGCTCGGCCTGGTGGGCCATCAGGGCCGTCAAGTAGCCACTGCCCGTGCCCAGCTCGAGCACGCGGTCGGTGGGCTGCAGCTGCAGTTCCTGCAGCAATCGGGCTTCCACCTTGGGTTGGAGCAGGCTGCGCCCCGGCTTCAGCGGCAGTTCGGTGTCCGAGAACGCCAAGTGGCGCAGCGAGGCCGGCACGAAATCCTCCCGGCGGACCAGGGACAAGAGCTGCAGCACCTCGGGATCCAACACGTCCCAGGGACGGATCTGCTGTTCGATCATGTTGAAGCGGGCCTGCTCGACGTTCATGGGGGCTGTCCTCTATGGCAATGGCGTGATTCTAGGAGGCCATCGCTCACAATCCCGCCCTTTGCGAGCCCGGAGAGCGCGTGGATATCTTGTTGTTGATCAAAGCGGCGGTCATGGGGGTGGTCGAAGGCCTGACCGAGTTCTTGCCGATCAGTTCCACCGGCCACCTGATCCTGGCGGGCTCCTTGTTGGGCATGGACGATGCCAAGGGCAAGGTGTTCGACATCGCCATCCAGACCGGCGCCATCGTCGCGGTCATCCTGGTCTACGCCCAACGGCTCAAGGCCGTGGCCGCGGGGTTCCCCTCGCAGCCGCAGGCCCAACGCTTCGTCACGAACGTGGCCATCGGCTTCTTGCCGGCGGTGGTGCTGGGACTGCTCCTGGGCAAGGCCATCAAGGCGCACTTGTTCACCCCCACCGTGGTCGCCAGCGCCTTCATCGTGGGCGGCTTCGTCATCTTGTGGGCCGAACGCCGACAAGCCAGCGGCCGCGCGGTGCGTGTGCAGTCCGTGGACGACATGACGCCGCTCGACGCCCTGAAAGTCGGCCTGGTGCAGTGCCTCGCCATGATCCCCGGCACCAGCCGTTCGGGCGCCACCATCATCGGCGGCATGTTCCTGGGCCTGTCCCGCCAGGCCGCGACCGACTACTCCTTCTTCCTGGCCATTCCCACCCTGATCGGCGCCGGCCTGTACAGCCTTTACAAGGAGCGCGCCCTGCTGTCGGTGGCCGACCTGCCGATGTTCGGGGTCGGCCTGGTGTTCAGCTTCCTGAGCGCTTGGGTGTGCGTGCGCTGGTTGCTGCGCTACGTGGCCAGCCACAGCTTCGTGCCTTTTGCCTATTACCGAATCGCCTTCGGCATCGTGGTCTTGGTGACGGCGCACCAGGGCTGGATCGTCTGGAAAGGATAATTCCAGCATGAGCATCGTGATCAAAACCCCCGAAGACATCGAAGGCATGCGCGTGGCCGGCCGACTGGCCAGCGAGGTGCTGGACATGCTGACGCCGCTGATCAAGCCGGGGGTCACCACCTTGGAGTTGGACCGGATCGCCACCCGGTACATCCAAGACGAGCAAAAGACGATTTCGGCCACCATCGGCTACCAACCGCCGGGCTACCCGCCCTTCCCGGCCGCCTTGTGCACCTCGGTCAACCACACCGTGTGCCACGGCATCCCGAACGACCGGCCTTTGAAAAACGGCGACATCATCAACATCGACGTGACCGTCATCAAAGATGGATGGCACGGCGACAACAGTCGCATGTTCGTCGTGGGCGAGGGCTCCATCGCCGCCAAGCGCCTGTGCCAGTTCACCTACGAAGCCATGTGGAAGGGCATCGCCAAGGTCAAACCCGGCGCGCGCCTGGGCGACATCGGCCATGCCATCCAAAGCTATGCCGAACCGGCCGGTTTCAGCGTCGTTCGCGAGTTCTGTGGGCACGGTGTGGGTCGCAAGTTCCACGAAGAACCGCAGGTGCTGCACTACGGCCGCCCGGGCACTCTTGAAGAGTTGGTGCCCGGCATGGTGTTCACCATCGAGCCCATGATCAACGCCGGCCGGCGTGAGATCAAAGAACTGCCGGACGGCTGGACCATCGTGACCAAGGACCGCTCGCTGTCGGCCCAGTGGGAACACACCATCGCCGTGACCGAGACCGGCTACGAAATCCTGACCGTCAGCGCCGGCAGCCCGCCGCCGCCGGCCTTCATCACGGGCGGATGGAAAACCTGACCCCGGTCGCGGCCTGGCGGGCCGCGTTCAAGGACGGCAAGCAGCGCTTGCTCGCGGCCTTTGCCGAACGCCAGCGCCCTACGCCCTCGGCGGCCCGGGCACTGCTGCGGCACCTGGCCAAGCACGTCGACGCCCAGCTGCGCGCGCTGTGGCGCGAAGCCGGCTTGCCGGCGGGCTCGGCCCTGGTCGCCGTGGGCGGGTACGGACGCGGCGAACTCTTCCCGCACTCCGACGTGGACGTGCTGGTGCTCCTGCCCAACGAGGCCGAGGCGCACCGCCCCGGGCCGCTGAAGGACGCCCTGGAGCGCTTCATCACCACCTGCTGGGACATCGGGCTGGAGATCGGCTCGTCGGTGCGCACCCTGGACGAATGCCTGAGCGAAGCCCAGGGCGACGTGACCGTGATGACCGCCCTGCTCGAAGCCCGGCTCTTGGCCGGCCCGAGCGAGCGCTTCGAGGCCCTGCAGGCGGCCGTGACCCGGACCGTGGACGCGCGCAGCTTCTTGCGCGCCAAGACGGCCGAAATGCGCCAGCGCCACGGCAAGTTCGAAGACACGCCCTACAGCTTGGAGCCCAACTGCAAGGAAAGCCCGGGCGGCCTGCGCGACCTGCAGGTGCTGATTTGGGTGGCCCGCGGCGCGGGCCTGGGCGCCACCTGGGACGAACTGGCGGCCAAAGGCCTGATCACCCCGTTCGAGAGCCAGCAGCTGCGGCGCAACGAAGACACCCTGTGTCTCATCCGCTGCCTGCTGCACTTGGCGGCCGGTCGGCGGGAAGACCGCCTCGTGTTCGACCTGCAAACCGCCGTGGCGCAGCGCCTGGGCCTGCAATCCACCAGTGGCGTGCGGGCCAGCGAGTTGATGATGCGCCGCTACTACTGGGCGGCCAAGGCGGTCACGCAGCTCAACCAAATCCTGCTGCTGAACCTGGAAGAGCGCATCGAGGGCCGCGCCAACGTCGTGCCGCGCCGCATCGACGACTTCTTCCTGGACCGGGCCGGTCTCATCGAGGTCGCCAGCGACGACCTGTACCAGCGCCACCCCGAGGCGATCTTGCAAACCTTCGTGCTGTACGCCAGCACCTGGGGGCTGAAGGGGCTCAGCAGCCGGACGCTGCGGGCGCTCTACAACGCGCGGCAGGTGATGGACGCGCGCTGGCGCGCCGACCCGCGCAACCGCGCGGCCTTTGTGCAGCTCTTGCAGCTGCCCCAGGGGCAGACGCACGCCCTGCGCCTGATGAACCAAACCTCGGTGCTGGGGCGCTACCTGTGGGTGTTCCGGGCCATCGTGGGCCAGATGCAGCACGACCTGTTCCACGTCTACACCGTGGACCAGCACATCCTGATGGTGCTGCGCAACGTGCGCCGCTTCTTCATCCCGGAGCACGCCCACGAATACGCCTTCTGCTCGCAATTGGCCGCACAGTGGGACAAGCCGCACCTGCTGTACATCGCCGCGCTGTTCCACGACATCGCGAAAGGTCGCGGTGGCGACCACTCCACCCTGGGGGCCGACGAAGTGCGCCGCTTTGCGCGCGCCCACAAGCTGCCCAAGGAAGACGCCGAGCTCGTCGCGTGGCTGGTGGACCAGCACCTGGCCTTCAGCCGCGTGGCGCAGAAGGAAGACCTGTCCGACCCCGACGTCATCGCCGCCTTCGCCAAGACCGTGGGCACGCCGCGCCGATTGACGGCGCTGTACCTGCTGACCGTGGCCGACATCCGCGGCACCAGCCCGAAGGTGTGGAACGCCTGGAAGGGCAAGCTCTTGGAAGACCTGTACCGCCTGACCTTGCGTCACCTCGGCGGCAGCCCCATGAGCCAAGACGCCGAGATCGAGCACCGCAAGGCCGAGGCCCGCCAGTTGCTGGCCCTGCGCAGCGCCCTGCCCGACACCGAAGCCCCGCTGTGGGCCACGCTGAACGTCAGCTACTTCGCCCGCCACGACGCGGCCGAACTGGCCTGGCACGCGCGCAGCCTGTGGCGGCACCTGGGCACGGCCACGCCGGTCGTGTTCGCGCGGCCCAGCCCCGTGGGCGAAGGCCTGCAGGTGCTGGTGTACGCGCCCGACGGCCCCGACCTGTTCGCCCGCATCTGCGGCTACTTCGACGGCGCCGGCTTCAACATCCTGGACGCCAAGATCCACACCACGCGCGACGGCTTCGCGCTCGACACCTTCCAGGTGCTGGGCAACGACCCCGACACCCACCACCGCGACCTTGTGCCCATGGTGGAGCAACGCCTGGCATCGGCCCTGACGCAGACCACGCCCCTGCCCGAGCCGCGCCGCGCGCGCCTCAGCCGCCGCGTGAAGTCCTTCCCCACCACCCCGCGCGTCAGTCTGCGCCCCGACGAACGGGCCCAGGCCTGGGTGTTGACCGTCAGCGCCAGCGACCGCGCTGGCCTGCTCTACGCCATTGCCCGCGTGCTCGCGCGGCACCGCATCGACCTGCAGCTCGCCAAGATCCTGACCTTGGGCGAGCGCGTGGAAGACAGCTTCCTCGTCAAGGGCGCCAGCTTGGCCCAGGCGCGGGTGCAACTGCAACTCGAGGCCGAACTGCTGGACGCGATCGCCCTGCCCACCTGAGGGCCCGGCTCACTGAGGGCGCGACACCACGCCCAGCTCGGTCAGCAAGAAGGCAGCAATCTTGGCCTCGGCCTCCAGCGCGTCAAAGCGGCCCGAAGCCCCGCCGTGGCCCACGTCCAGGTTGATGTCGAACAGCAAGGGGCGCGTGTCCGTCTTGAGCGTTCGCAGCTTGGCCACGTACTTGGCCGGCTCCCAGTAAGGCACCTGGCTGTCGTTCAGGCCGGTGGTCGTCATGATGGCCGGGTAGTCCCCGCGCCGCAGGTTGTCGTAGGGGCTGTAGGCGCGCATCCAGCGGTACTCCCGCGGCTTTTTGGGATTGCCCCACTCGATGAACTCCTCGGTCGTGAGCGGCAGGCTTTCGTCCAACATGGTGTTGATCACGTCGACGAACGGCACCTCGGCCACCACCGCACGGAACAGGTCGCGACGCAGGTTCACCACGGCGCCCATCAGCAGCCCCCCCGCACTGCCCCCGGTGGCCGCCAGTTGCTCGGGCCGCGTCCAGCCGGTGGCCACCAAGTGCTCGGCCACCGCCACGAAGTCGGTGAAGCTGTTCATCTTGCGATCCAGCTTGCCCGCCTGGTACCAGGGCCGGCCCAAATCGCCCCCACCGCGCACGTGCGCGATGGCGATCACCACGCCCCGGTCCAGCAAACTCAGTTCCACCCGGGAAAAGCGCGGGTCGGACGGCGCCCCATAGGCCCCGTAGCCCTTGAGCAGCAGGGGCTGGGGCGCGCTGCGCCGCAGCGCCTTGGCGTACACCAGCGAGACCGGCACCCGGGTGCCATCGCCCGCCGTGGCCCACAGGCGCTCGGTGGCGTAGCGTGAGGCGTCATAGCCTGGCACCTCCAGCGCCCGACGCACCGTGACCTGGCCCGTGGCCAGGTCCACGTCCACGGTGGCCGCCGGCTGCACCTGCGACTGCAGCAGCACGCGCAGGTGCTGGGCCTCGGCCTCGCGGTTGAGCCAAGGGTGCTCGGGGAACGCGGCCGTGCCGGCCGTGGCGGTGAAGTTGCCGCCGTGGCCAAAGTCCACGTCGCGGGCGGGGCCGCCGGCCAGGGGGATCAGGCGCTGGCCCACCGAGCCGCCCGCGCGCACCTGCAGCGCCAGGTGGCTGCGGAACAGGGTCATGCCTTCCAACAAGGTGTCGTCGCGGTGCGCCACCAGTTCCTCGGCGCGCGCCAAGTCCGCCCGCTGGCGCGGCAAGGGCTGGGCGGGCAGGCGCAACAGCCGGAACTGCGGGCCACGGTCGGTGCTCAGCAGGTACAGCCGGCCGTCTTGGTGCTCCACCTGCAGCTCCAGCCCCGGCTGACGGGGCAAGAGCCGCTGCCAAGGGCCGTGCGGCCGGTCGCTGGAGAGCAGGCGCAACTCGTTGCGGTCCTTGGCCACGCTGTTCAGCACCAGGTAGCGCCCGTCGTTGGTTTGCCCGAGCTGCAGGTTGAACAGGGGATCGCGCTCCTCGAACACCAGGACCGCCCGGCTGCCCGCCACGTCCACCCGCTGGCGCCACAGGCGGTGGCTGCGCTTGGCCGCGTCGGTGGTCACGAAGAACAAGGTGCGGCTGTCGGCCGCCCAGGCCACCTGCCCGTCGGTCTTGGGCGCCGACCAGGCCAGGTTCACCCCACGGGCCAGGTCGCGCACGCTCAAGGCCACGTCGCGGGCACCGGTTTCGTCGATGCCGAAGGCCATGAACTGAGCGTCGGGGCTGACGCGCGGTTCGGCCACCTTCAGGTACTTGCGGCCTTCGGCCAATTGGTTGAGGTCCAGCAGCACCTGGGCCGGGGCGGCAGGGTCCAGCGTCCGCTGCGGGCCGACCGCTGCCTGCCGAACGTGCACCGGGTACTGCTGACCGGGCGCGATGCGGGTGCTGTACCACCAGGCGCCTTGTCGCACCGGCTCGCTGAGCTCGGCCGGCGGCACGCGGGCCGCCATCTCCTCGCGCAGCTGCTGGGTCAAGGGCTGCAGCGGCGCGAACCAGCGCGCGGTGTACGCGGCCTCGGCCTGCAAATGGGCCATCACGGCGGGGTTGTTGCGCTCGCGCAGCCAAAAGTAGTCGTCGATGCGGCGGTCGCCATGCACCGTCACGTCCCGCGGGTGCTTGGCCGCCACGGGCGGCACGTCGCTCGCGCCCGCCACGCCCACCAAGGCCCAGACCAAGGCCCCGCCCCACGCCCACTTCATTGCCGCCATCGCCCGCGCTCCGTCGTCCCGCGCCGGCCCTCCGGCGCCGAGCCGGATTGTGGTCGTCGCCCGACCCCTGTCAGCGCCGGGTGCGCCCCCCGAGGGCCAGGGTTTTCACGCCAGGCACGCTGGCTTGGACATCGCGTCCCGCTCGGGGCCCTTCAATCCGACCACTGCGCCAAGGCCTTGGCGAAACGCGTGGCGTGCGAGCGCTCGGCCTTGGCCAGGGTCTCGAACCAGTCGGCGATCTCGTCAAAGCCCTCGTCGCGCGCCGTTTTGGCCATGCTGGCGTACATGTCGGAGTACTCGTGGGTCTCGCCCGCCAGCGCGGCGGCCAGGTTCTGCCGGGTGTTGCCGATGGGCAGGCCGGTGGTCGGGTCGCCCACGGCCTCCAAGAACTCCAAATGGCCATGGGCATGGCCGGTTTCGCCTTCGGCGGTGGCCCGGAACAGCGACGCCACCTCGCTCTGGCCTTCGATGTCGGCTTGCTTGGCGAAGTAGAGGTAGCGCCGGTTGGCCTGCGCCTCAGCGGAGAACGCGTCCTTGAGGTTCTGCTCCGTCCTCGATCCCTTCAAGCCCATGATCGCTCTCCTGCGTCAACGCTCAGGCGGGTCGTTTCCGCCAACCCGCTCGGCCACGCTATCCCAATCGCCGGCCCGATGCCAGTGCTTGCCGCTCCCGGCGCCCGCGGGCTTGCCCGCTTGGGCTTTGGACGGGCATCCGCTAAGGTCGGCGCATGCAGCAGCCCCAGCCTGTCGATGGCGATGCGCGACTGAGCACCCTGATTGCCGAGCGCTTCGGCGAGTTGCCCGCCCCCGCCCGACAGCTGCTGCTCGAGCACCTGCATTGGGTGGCCTTGCCCGCCGGGGCCCCCTTGATGCGCGCCGGCGAGCCCGGCGACGCCATGTACCTCGTGGTCAGCGGGCGCCTGCGGGCCGACCTGCCCTGCCCCCACGGGCCTGCGCGTCGCATTCGCGAAATGGGCCGCGGCGCCTTGGTGGGCGAGATCGGCTTGTTGACGTCCGAGCCCCGCACCGCCGACGTGGTGGCCGTGCGGGAGTCCCTGCTCGCCCGCCTGGACCGCGACCGCTTTGACGCCTTGGTGGCGCTCAGCCCGGAAGTTTCGATCGCCATGACGCGCTTGGTGGTGTCGCGGCTGCGCAGCGAGCAGCTGGCGCCCCCCTGGGCGGCGCCCCGCACCTTGGCGCTGCTCGGCCTGCATGCCAGCCTGCCCGTGGCGCCCTTTGCCGAGGCCTTGGCCCAGGCCTTGCGCCGCTGGGGCCGGGTGAAGCTGGCCCTGGCCCCAGAGGGCGACGACGACCCGGCCTGGCAGATCGCGCAATGGGAAGCGGACAACGACTTCGTGCTGCTCGTGGGCGAAGGCGGCCCGCCGGGCTGGGCGCGGGCCTGCTTGCAGCACGGCGACGAAACCCTGCTGCTGGCCGATGCCCGCCAAGCCCCGCCCGCGACGCCACCCACCCGGGTCGGCGAAGCCCCACGGGTCTTGTTGCTGGTGCACCCCGAAGGCAGCCCTCACCCGCAGGGCACGGCGGCTTGGCTCGACGCGTTGGAGGCCGACGTGCACTGGCACCTGCGCGCCGGGCGGCCCGAGGACCTGGACCGCGTCGCCCGCCTGTTGGCCCGCCAGGGCGTGGGCGTGGTGCTGGCGGGCGGGGGCGCCCGGGGCTTTGCCCACCTGGGGGTGATGCAAGCCCTGAACGAGGCCGGCGTGCCGGTCGATGCCTGGGGCGGCGCCAGCATGGGCGCACTCATGGCCACCTTGGCCGCCACCCAAACGTCGCCCGAGCGCCTGGTGGCGGTGGCGCGCCGTGCCTTCCGTCGCAACCCCACGGGGGACTTCAGCCTGCTGCCGCTTGTGTCCCTGATCAAAGGGCAACGCCTGCGCCGGGCATTGCGCGCGGCCGTGCACGAGCTGTGCGGGCACGATGCCCAACTCGAAGACCTCTGGCGCCCGGCGTTCTGCGTGGCCACCAACTACTCCAGCGCCCGCGAGGCCGTGCTCCACCGTGGCGACCTGCAACGGGCGGTGCGTGCCAGCACCGCGATCCCGGGCGCCTTGCCCCCGGTCGTGCTCGACGGCGAGCTGTACTGCGATGGCGGCGGCTTCAACAACTTCCCCACCGACGTCATGCGCCAGCAACGTGGCATCGGCCTGGTCCTTGGCGTGGACCTGTTCGCGCGCAAGGCACGAACGCTGAGCTTCGACGAGGTCCCCGGGCCCTGGGCCCTGCTGCGCGACCGGCTGCGCCCCCGTGCCCAGCGCCGCTACAAGCTGCCCTCGCTGTTGGCCTACCTGCTCAACAACACCATCATCAGCAGCCTGAACCGACAAAGTGCGGCCCACGCGAACAGCGACGTGCTGTTTCAGCCGCCGGTCGACGGCATCGGCCTGCTGCACTGGCACCGCCTGGACGCCGCGCGCGAGCAGGGTCTGGCGCACGCGCGCGAGGTGCTGGCCCGCCCCGAGGTGCAGGAACGCCTGCGCCCCCATCTCCCTTCCTCTCCACCCGCCGCCACCGCATGACCCTCTCCATCGCTTACGCCATCGGCTTCCTGGGGGCTGGCCTCATGCTGGCCAGCTACATGATGAAGGCCATGCTGCCCCTGCGCCTGGCGGCCCTGGCCGCTTGTGTGTGCCTGGTGGCCTACGGCGCCCTCACCCAGGCCCTGCCCACGCTGCTGCTGTACGCCGCGCTGATCCCCATCAACATCAAGAAGACCGTGCAGCTCAAGCGCCTCATCAAGGCCATCGAGCAGGCCAAAGACAACACGCCGGTGTCCGAGTGGCTGCTGCCGCACATGAGCCGCCGCACCGTCAAGGCCGGCGAATGGCTGTGGCACAAGGGCGACCCCGCGCAGGAGATGCTCTACCTGCACAGCGGCCGCTTGAGCCTCGTCGAGCACGATGAAACCCTGGAGCCCGGGGTGCTGGTGGGCGAGATCGGCCTCTTCGCCCCCGACAACCGCCGCACCCTGAGCCTGCGCTGTGAAACCGACTGTGTGCTCTACGCGCTGTCGGCCGACGCCCTGCAGCAGCTCTACTTCCAAAGCCCCAAGCTGGGCTTCCACGTGATGCGGCTGATCGTCGCCCGGTTGTTGCACGACGCCGACTTCCCCAGCCCGGCACCGACCGAGCCGGCCAAGCCCGTGGTAGAGTGCGCGCCTCTTTCGGTGGGGGGGTAGCTCAGCTGGGAGAGCGTCGCGTTCGCAATGCGAAGGTCGGGAGTTCGATCCTCCTCCTCTCCACCACTCAAGATCGTTACGAAACAAGGGCTTGGTTCACCACCAAGCCCTTTTTCTTTGCCCGCCCCAGTTCGGTCTCAATCGCCCGCTGGGGTCGGCGGTGCCTCGGGCCGCAAAAAGGCCACCACGGCCACGGCCACCACGGCGCCCAGCAGCTCCGCCAGCACGAAGCCGGGCACGCTGGCCGGGGCGATGCCCGCGAAGGAGTCGGTGAGCATCCGGCCCAGGCAGGCCGCCGGGTTGGCGAAGGAGGTCGACGAGGTGAACCAGTACGCGGCCCCGATGTAGGCCGCCACCATCGCCGCCCCCCGGCCGGCCGGCGCCCGCAGCACCACCAGCAGCAGCCCGAAGGTGGCCACGGCCTCGCCCCACCAGGCCCCGGGGCCGCTGCGCACGTGGCTGGACACTTGCAGCAGCGGCAGCTCGAACATCGCGTGCGCCAACACGGCCCCGAGCACCGCCCCCACGCACTGCGCCAAGGCGTAGGGCAGCCACTCGCGGGCGGGCAAGGCGCCCCGCCAGACCTGAACCGCGCTGACGATGGGGTTGAAGTGCGCGCCGCTGAGGGGTGCGAAGACCTCGATCAGCACGTACAGGCCGCCCACCGTGGCCCAGGCATTGGCCAGCAGCGCCACCGCCGCATGGCCGCCGGCCAAGCGTTCGGCCATCACCCCCGACCCGATGACGGTGCACAGCAGCAAGGCCGTGCCCAGGGCTTCGGCCCCCCAAGCCCGTGCGCCGCCCATCAGCTGCGCCCGATCGCGGTCAGGGCCTCGGCCAGTTCGGCCCGGCCCAAGCGGTCCGGGCCATCCAAGGGCAGCGCCAGCAGCTGCAGCATCCGGTAGCCGATGGCCTGGCGGGTGAGCTCGAACGCGCGGCGCTTGCCCTCGTCGCCGCCTTCGGCGTTGGACGGGTCGGGGTAGCCCCAGTGCACGCGCAGCGGCGCTTCACCCGCGCGGCCCATGAACACCGGGCAGGCCTCGGCCGCCGCGCTGTCGCACACCGTGATCACCAGGGACAAGAGCGGCGCCTCGGGGCCGGTGAACTCGTCCCAGCTCTTGCTGCGGTAGGCGCTGGGGTCGATGCCAGCACTGCGCAAGGCCTCCAGCGCGAACGGGTTCAAGCGCCCCGAGGGGCTGCTGCCCGCGCTGTGCGCCTTCACGTCCACGCCCCGTTGGCGCGCCAGGTGGTTGAGCATGCCCTCGCTCAGCACGCTGCGCGCCGAGTTGTGCGTGCACAGGATCAACACGTGAAAGGTCAAGGTCGGCCCCCGTGTCAGCAGCAAGACGACGACTTGACCGCCACCCCCACCGGCTTGCCGCGCGGGGCGCAGCAGGCCGCGGCGCTGGCCGGCTCGGCGGGCTGGGCTGCCTCGTTGGCCGATGACGGGGCCGATGACGGAGCGCAGCACGCCGACGCCCCCTCAGCCGGTGTGGCCTGGCGGAACACCGGGATGTTGTCCAACGTGTGGAACTGCTCCCAGGCCACGCCCTGGGGGTCGGTCAGCCAGTACTTGTCGCTGCGGGCGTAGCAGCAGGTCGTCTCGCCCTCGTCCAGCAGGGCCATGTCGGCCGCCTGGGCCTGCGCCCGCATGGCCCCCAGTTCCGCCGGGTCGTCGGTTTGGAAGCCCAGGTGGTCCACGCCCAAGGCCCCCCCGCGGGCGGAAATGGCGAAGTTGATGCGCGGGTCGTCGAGCATCCACTTGGCGTAGTCCGCCTCGTGGCGCACCGGCGCGGCCCCGAACAAGCGCGAATAGAAGGCCACCGACTGGGCGAGGTCGGCGACGTGAACGTGAACGTGGAAGCGCTTCATGGGTAACTCCTGACGGGGGAACAACAAGGCGGCAATGGGCCGAACGAGGAAAAAAGCGTCAAGTAACGGGGCCGCAGCAGCCGGGCCAACCGAATCCTTCGGAGCGCCCGCGCCGATGACGCGACGCTTCGAAGAGCCCCACCTTGACCGGCCCCCGGCCCGCTGGGTGGCGTCGGTACGTGCCGAACACTTGGTCCCACAGCACCAGGGCGCTGCCGTAATTGGCGTTGGCCTCCGCAGGCTCCGTCGAGTGGTGCCAGCGGTGCAATTCATGGGTGCTAAACAGTCGGCTCCAAAGACCATGGTGGACATCGAGATTCAGGTGCTGCAGCACAACCACCGGCTGGGTCAGGGCCAGCGCCCCGAGCAGCACCGTGTCGGGCACGCCCAGCCACAACAAGGGGCCCAGGCTGAGCGCCAGCTGTAGCGCGTGGTTCACAGGGTGGAGGCGAAAGTTGTTCAGCCAGTACAGCCGCCGGCTGCTGTGGTGCCACGCGTGAAATCGCCACAGCGGCGCCCACTCGTGGTGCGCGCGGTGCGACCAGTACTTGGCGAACTCCATCCACAGAACGGCCACCGCGACCTGCCCTCCCCAGGCCCATCCGGCCGCCGGCCAGGAAGCCTCGCCTGTTCCGGACAGCGCGACCACGGCCACGGGCAGCAGCGCCCTCAAGAGCGGGTCGACCAGGCCCACGATGAGGGCTGCGTTCGCGGTATCCACCGCCACGTCGCCCTGCGCCTCATGCCAGCGCGCCTCGAAGGGCAGTCGCCACGAGAGCCAAGCCCCAAGGGCCAGCACCACCGCGCTCCACGCCGTTACCCAAGCTGCCATCGGCAGCGGCACCTGCGGCTCCAGCAGCACCAGCGCCAGGCCGCCGCCCACGGCAATGCCGTACAGCCAACGGGCCACGGCATCGGTCCAGATCCGCTTCAGCAGCACGTGGCCCCCGCTGCATCGGGGCCACAGACACTGCCGCCGCAGCAGTTCTCGGTCAAGTAGCCGAGCAGGGCGTTCATCTGGGCAAAGTCGGCGCGATAGATGATGTGGCGGCTCACCCGCTCTTGCGTCACCAAGCCGGCGTGGGTCAGCTCCTTGAGGTGGAAGGACAGCGTGTTTTGCGGCACGCCCAGGCCCTCGGCGATGGTGCTGGGGGTCATGCCCTGCGGGCCCACCGCCACCAGCGCCCGAAAGGCCTGCAAGCGCAGCGGCTGGGCCAGGGCCGCCAAGGCCTTGATCACGGTTTGCTCATCCATACTTCTACTATCATCGAACTATAGAACTGTGTCAAGCCGAGTCCGTGGCCGCTCGCATCGAAGGGACCAGCGCGCGTCTCAGGCACCCACGTCCTTCCCAACCTGGGCCCGCCAATCCCCACCCAACGGCGACGCGAAGGCAAGCACCGCGGTCCTTGCGCACAATGCCCGCCTGCACCCTGGCATTGCGCCGCCTTCCTGCGCCGCCCCCTTTGACCGCCCTGCCCCGCCCGCCCCGCGACGACCTGTTCCTGCGCTGCCTCGTGCTCGCGGCGCTGGTCCACGTCTGGTTGGCGCTGACCCTCGGCAACCGGCCCGGCCCCGTGGTGCCCGGCAGCGGCGGCTGGGGCGACCTGGCCATCACCCTCCAGGGCCTGGGGGGCCCACTGGCCGAGGGCCAGGGCGACGCCGAGCCCACGGTGTGGCGCGATGACGGTCCACTGGGCGACGCCCGCAGCCCGCGCCACGGCGGCCGGGTGCGCACGCAGGAGCCGCCGCCGGACACCGGCCCCGGGGCCCAGCGCCAAGGGCGCTGGCAATCGCAAGAGGTGGCCGAGGCCCCCGACCGCCCCGACGACGACGCCAGCGCGGCACCGGAGGCCCGGGATGCCAAGGCGGTGGCGCCTGCGGACGTGCCGCCCAAGCCCACCGAAGCGAGCACGCCGCCGCCCGCGGACGCCGAAGCGAGCCCCACCCCGACCCGCACCCTGCCCACCGAGGCCGCCCCCCGCCCGCAGCTCGAACGGGCCCCGGCGGTGGAGGCGCTGAAAGCCCCGACCGCGGCCGAATTGGCCCCGGTGACCGCCGCCGTCGCCCTGCCCGACCCACTGCTGCGCAGCCTGGTGGACCCCAACGCGCCGCAGGCCCTGACCCGCGGCACGCCGGCCGTGACGGCGCCGCGCAGCACGCTGTCGGGCGCCGAGTTGCGCCCAACGACCGCGCAGGTCGACCTGCCCGTGCCTGAACCCGTGCTGCGCGCGCTGGAAGCGCCAAGCCGGCTGCGCACCGTGGCCCGCAGCCAAGCCCCGCTGGCCGCCCCGCGGCCGGCGCCAGCGGCCAGCGAGCTGGCGCCCGTCCAAGCCCGGGTGGACCTGCCGCCCGACGAGCCGGTGCTGAAATCCTTGGGCGGCAGCGCCCTGCCCAAGCCGCCTGTGCGCCGCAGCGCCGCGCTGGAGCCGCTCAAAGCCCCGGCCGGTGCCGACTTGGCGCCCGTGGCCGCCCGCGTGGACGTGCCCGAGCCGGCGCCGGTGCTCAAGACCTTGGCCAGCGAGGGCGCCAGCCCCCGGCGCCCGGCGCGGGACGCCGCCGCTCGCGCGAACGTGACCGCGGGAACCGTGGCGCCCAACGCCACGGCGGCGGCCCTGCGGCCCCTGGACCCGCTGGCCTTGCCGCCCGCGCCCGCCTCGCCCAGCGGGGCGAGCGCCGCAGCGCCCACCACGGCCACGGCCACCGCCAGCGCCACCACCAGCGCCGGCCCCGGCGACGCCGTGCCCACCCCGGCCCCCGGCCCGCGCCTGGCCGCGGGCTCGCCCGACGCGGGCGCGCAGGTGGGGCACGACGTGGCCACGGCGCCGTCGGCCTCGGCCAGCGCGCCGCCCCGGCCCTTAAACCTCAGCCTGCCGCGCGCCAACGGGCCCACGGCCCGGCCCAGCTCGGGGCTGCTGGCCCTGCTGCCCGCGGTGCCCGACACCAAGTCCAAGCTGGAAAAGAGCCTCGAAGAGGCCCAGCGCGAGGACTGCCGCAAGGCCCACGCCGACAAAGGCCTGCTGGGGGCCGTGCCCCTGGCGCTGGACAGCGCCCGCGGCAAGGGCTGCAAGTGGTGAGCGGCCCGGACGCGCCCCCCTCGGCCCCGACCTTCTGGCAGGCCCTTTGCTTTTGGCTGAAGCTGGGCTTCGTCAGCTTCGGCGGCCCGGCCGGGCAGATCGCGCTCATGCACACCGAGTTGGTGGAGCGGCGGCGCTGGATCAGCGAGTCGCGCTTTTTGCACGCCCTGAACTACTGCATGGTGCTGCCCGGGCCCGAGGCCCAGCAACTCGCCACCTACATCGGCTGGCTGCTGCACCGCACCTGGGGCGGCGTGGTGGCGGGCGCGCTCTTCGTGCTGCCCTCGCTGTTCGTCCTCGTGGGGCTGAGTTGGGTGTACCTGCGCTTTGGCGACGTGCCGGCCATCGCGGGCCTGTTCTACGGCCTGAAGCCGGCCGTCACCGCCTTGGTGCTGCACGCCGCGCACCGCATCGGCACCCGCGCGCTGAAGAACCCCTGGATGTGGGGCATCGCGGCGGCCGCCTTCGTGGCCCTCTTCGCGTTGGACACGCCCTTCCCGGCCATCGTGGTCGCCGCCGGCCTGGTCGGCCACTTCGGCGCACGGCGTTGGCCCCAGGTGTTCGCCCTGGGCGGCGGGCACGGCCCCGGCAAGAGCAGCTCCGGGCCCGCGGTGATCGACGATGGCACGCCGCCCCCGCCGCACGCCCGCTTCAGCCGGTGCGGCCTCGTTCGGGTGGTGACCGTGGGCCTGGGCCTGTGGGGGCTGGGCATGGCGGTGCTGGCGCTGGCCTTCGGCTGGCACGGCGTGCTGACGCAGATGGCGTGGTTCTTCACCAAGGCCGCGCTGATGACCTTTGGCGGGGCCTACGCGGTGCTGCCTTACGTGGTGCAGGGCGCCGTGGAGCAGCACCAGTGGCTGAGTGGGGCCCAGATGATGGACGGCCTGGCCCTGGGCGAAACCACGCCGGGGCCGCTGATCATGGTGGTGGCCTTCGTGGGCTTCGTCGGCGGCTGGCTGCACCAGGTGCTGGGCGCCGAGCAGGCGCTGCTGGGCGCCATGCTGGCGGCCACGGTGGTCACCTTCTTCACCTTCTTGCCCAGCTTCGTGTTCATCCTGGCCGGCGGGCCGCTGGTCGAGTCCACGCACGGGCGCTTGGGCTTCACGGCGCCGCTGTCGGCCATCACGGCCGCCGTGGTCGGGGTGATCGTGAACCTGGCCCTGTTCTTCGCGGCCCACGTGCTCTGGCCGCAAGGCATGGCGGGCGGCTTCGACGCGATGGCGGCGCTGATCGCCACGGCGGCGGCCGTCGCGCTGTTCCGCTTCCAGGTGGGCGTGCTGCCCCTGCTGGCCGCCTGCGCCCTGGCCGGTTGGTGCGTTCGCGCCAGCGGCGGGGGCCTGGCCTGAGGCCCGCCCGCGTCGCTCAGGCCGGCGCCAGCATCACCTCGTGGTGGCCCGCGCCGGCCGGCACCATGGGGTAGCAGTCGAGCTCGGACGGCACCACCACATCCAGCAGGGCGGGACCCGGCTGCGCCAGCCAGGCGTCCAGCGCCTCGCCCAGGGCCCCGGGCGCCTGCACGCGCAAGCCCCACCAGCCGAAGCCTTCGGCCACGCGCACGAGGTCGGGCATGGCCGCGGTGCCGCTGTGGCTCAGGCGCCCGCCGTGGTGCAAGGCCTGCCACTGCCGCACCATGCCCATGCGGCCGTTGTTCACCACCAGCAGCTTCACTGGCGCACCGTGCTGCACCGCCGTGGCCATTTCTTGCAGGTTCATCAGCACCGAGGCATCGCCGCTGACGCAAACCACCGGCCGCCCTGGGTGGGCCAGTTGCGCGCCGATGGCCGCGGGCAGGCCAAAGCCCATGGTGCCGGCGCCCCCGCTGCTCAAGAAGCGCCGCGGTCGCTCGAAGCCCAGGTGCTGCGCCGCCCACATCTGGTGCTGGCCGACGTCGGTGCTGACGATGGCGTCCCGCCCCTGCAGGCGCCGGTGCAGAGCCTGCAGCAGGGCCTGGGGCACGATGGCGTCCGGCCGTTCGACAAAGCCCAGCGAGCGCTGCGCCCGCCAAGCCTCGATGCGCTGCCACCAGGGGGCCAGCGCCAGCGGCGGCCGCGCGCCCCAGGCGTCGACCAGCGCGGGCACGGTGTCGGCGCAGTCGCCCACCAGGGCCACGGTCGGGCGCACCACGCGGCCGATCTGGGCGGGGTCCACGTCCAAGTGCACGAACCGCGCTTGGGGGCAGAAGTCGCGCAGGCGCCCGGTCACGCGGTCGTCGAAGCGCACGCCCACGGCCAGCACCAGGTCGGCCTCGTGCATCGCGCGGTTGGCCTCCAACGTGCCGTGCATGCCCAGCATGCCCAGCCACTGCGGGTCGCTGGCGGGAAAGGCGCCCAGCCCCATCAGCGTGAGCGTGCAAGGCGCCCCGGTGCGGCGAACGAGGTCGGTGAACGCGGCGCAAGCGCCCTCGCCGGCCCGGGCCAGGCCCCCGCCGCCATAGAACACCGGCCGTTGCGCGGCGGCCAGCAAGTCGGCCGCGGCGCTGGCTTCGGGCCGCCAATCCCGCCAGGTCGCTGTCTCGTCGGCCGGCCCCGCGTGCGGGCAGGCCACGGGCGTGGCCTGCACGTCCTTGGGAAGGTCGATCAGCACCGGGCCCGGGCGCCCTTGCTGGGTGCGCGCAAAGGCGGCGCGCACCGTGGCCACCACGGCCTCGGGCTCGCGCAGTTGCACGCCCCATTGGGTGACGCTGCGGGTGATGGACAGCGCGTCGCACTCTTGGAAGGCCTGGGTGCCGATGGCCTCGCGCTTCACCTGCCCGGCGATCAGCAGCACGGGCACCGAATCGGCGTGCGCATCCAACAGCCCCGACACCGTGTTGGCGACGCCGGGCCCCGAGGTGACGAAGACCACGCCCACCCGCCCGGTGCTGCGCGCGTAGCCCTCGGCGGCGTGCACGGCGGCCTGCTCGTGCCGCACCAGCACGTGGCGCAGGCGGGGCTCGGCGTGCAGGGCGTCGTACAGCGGCAGCACGGCGCCGCCGGGGTAGCCGAACACGGTGTCCACGCCCAGCTCAATCAGGGTGCGGACCAGCCAGGTGGCGCAGGTGGGGGGCGAGGTCATGCCCACACTGTGCCGAGAAGGACGCAGAAAGTGCTGCTGCTTTTCTCTCCAATGGCACCATAGTCAGCAAAATATGCTGGCAACATAGGATTCAACGAAATGCAAGAGCTGGACCGCTTCGATCGCGCCATTCTGACGGCGCTGCAGCGCGATGCGCGCATGAGCTTGAACGAGCTCAGCCGCAGCGTGGGCCTGACGAGTTCGCCGTGCTGGGCGCGCATCAAGCGCCTGGAGGCCGCGGGCGTGATCGAGGGCTACACCGTGCGGCTGAACGCCGAAAAGCTGGGCTTGGGCGACACCGTGATCGTGCAGCTCACGCTGGACAGCCACTCCGACGAGGCCCTGTTCGCCTTTGGCCGGGCCCTGGCCGAGATCCCCGAGGTGCTGGACGCCTACCTGGTGTCGGGCGACTACGACTACCTGATCCGCATCGCCGTCGAAAACACGCGCGACTACGAACGCCTGCTGCGCGAGCGGCTCTACAAAATCCCGGGCATCCGCCACAGCAAGAGCAGCTTCGTGCTGCGCTGCCTCAAGAGCAGCCCCCTGCCCCTGCTGCGCTGAAGCGCCTGCGCGTGGAGGAAGCCGCGCCGGCCCCGTTTTCTTGCGGACGGGCGGGCCTTGGGCTGGGCTACCCTCCCCGGCTTTGCGCAATCTGCCGTCCGCTTTGGCCGCTTTGACCCCGCCCCTCCATGCCTGGATGCCGCGCTGGCGCCGCCTGCTGGCCGGGGTGCTGGGCGGGATCGCCCTGGCCGCGGCGGCGGCCTCGGGGCCGTCGGGGCCCCACCCCCTGGTGGACGCGGTGCTCAGCACGCACACCCTCGACGGCTGGCAAGACGCCCAAGGCCTGCCGGTCGGCGCCATGCAAGCCGTGCAGCAGACCCGCGATGGCACCCTGTGGCTGGGCACCGGCGCCGGGCTGTTGCGCTTCGACGGCCTGCGCTTCACCGGGGTCGACGACCCCGAGGTGCCCGCGCTGGCCAAGCGCCCCATCTTTGGTTTGATGGAAGACCGCGACGGCGTGCTCTGGATCGGCCATGCGGGCGGCGCGGCGCGCTGGCAGGCGGGCCAGTTCCGCTCGGTCTTCGACCCCAAGCTGCTGGACGGGCGCCGCGTTTGGGCCTTCGCGCAGGCCAAGGACGGTGCCGTGTGGGCCGCGACCGAAAACGGCCTGCTGCGCTGGACCCGCGAGGGCGTGCGCGCGTTCCGCGTGGAGGACGGCCTGCCCACCAACCGCCTGCGCGCTCTGGCCTTCGACCGCGAGGGCGTGCTGTGGATCGGCACCACCGGCGGCGGCCTGGTGGCCTACGACGGGCAAGCCTTCAAGACATGGGGGGCCGCCCAGGGGGTGCCCCACCCCGAGGTGCGGCACGTGCTGGCCGACCCCGACGGCGGCGTGTGGGTCGCCACTGCGGGCGCCGGCCTGGTGCACCTGCAGGGCGACCAGGTGCGCCGCTACACCACCGCCGACGGCCTGCCCAGCGACCAACTCACCTTCCTGGCCCGCGATCCGCGGGGCGCCTTGTGGATCGGCACCTGGGGCGCCGGCGTGGCGCGCTGGGACGGTCGGCAGTTCCAGACCTTGAGCAGCGCCCAGGGTCTGGGAGGAGACCAGATCTGGACCCTGCACGCCGACCGCGAAGACAGCCTGTGGATCGGCAGTTGGACCGGGGGGCTCAACCGCCTGCGCCCGCGCAGCTTCGCCGTGCTGGGCAAGGCCGAAGGCCTGTCGGGGGACAACGCCCGCGCCGTGCTGCGGGCGCGCGACGGCAGCCTTTGGGTCAGCAGCGCGGGCGGCGGCGTGGACCGCATCCACGACGGCCACGTCACCCGCTGGGGCCTCGACAGCGGCCTGCCGACCCTGGAAATGTCCACGCTGCACGAGGACGCCGACGGCAGCCTGTGGATGGGCAGCTACACCGCCGGCCTGGTGCGCTGGCACAACGGACGGCTGAGCCGCTACGGCCTGGCCGACGGCCTGCCGCACGTCGACGTGCGCGTCGTGCACCGCGACCGGCACGGCGTGCTCTGGGTTGGCACGCGCGCCGGACTGGCCCGCCGCGAGGGCGAGCGCTTCGTGCCCGTGCGCGACGAAGGCGCCCCCGTGGAAGGCGTGGTCGCCGTGGCCGAGCAGGCCGACGGCAGCGTGTGGTTCGCCACCACCGGCGACGGCCTGATGCGATGGCATGGGGGCCGATTCACCCGCTTGACGCGCCAAGACGGCCTGGTCTCCAACTGGATCGTGTCCCTGCACGTGGACGCCGACGATGCGCTGTGGATTGGCACCAACGGCGAAGGCATTCACCGCCTCAAGGGGGGCCGCTTGGCCACCCTGCGCCCCAGCGACGGCCTGTGGGATGGCTTGGCCCAAGTGTTTGTCGAAGACGGCCGTGGCGGGATGTGGATCACCTGCAACCGCGGCGTGTACCGCGTGGCCCTGGCCGAATTGAACGCATTCGCCGAGGGCCGCTTGGCGCGCGTGAACGCCGTGGGCTACGGGCCGGGCGACGCCTTGCGTTCCCCGACCTTCGCTGGCGGCCTGCAGCCGGCCGGGGCCGTGGACGCCGCCGGTCGCCTCTGGCTGCCTTCGCTCAAGGGCCTGGTGCGCATCGATCCCGAGCACCTGCCGCAGTTGCCGCCGCCACCGGTCCTGCGCGTGGAGGCGATCAGCCTGGCGGGCCAGTCCCTGCCGGTGTCGGCGGACCTGGTGCTGCCCCCCGGGGCCACGCCGCCCCTGACCTTGCGCTACGCCGCCGCGACCGTGCGGCACGCCGAGCGGGTGCGCTTTCGCTACCGCATGGAAGGCATGACGCCGGACTGGATCGAGGTCGGGAACCACCGCGAGGCCACCTTCCCGAGCCTGCCCCACGGCCAGTACCGCTTCCGCGTGGCCGCCACCTTGGACGGTCACACCTGGGCCGAGGCGGCCCCCTTGTCCGTGACCGTGCAGCCCCGCTGGTACCAAACCCCTTGGGCTGCACTGGGCGCGGTGGTGGCCGCCGCGCTGGCCATGGCAGGCGCCGTGCAGTTGCGCACCCGCCACCTGCGGCAGCGCCAGGCCGACATGGAGCGGGTGGTTGCCGAAAAGACCGAGGCCCTGCGCCTGGCCAACGAGCACCTGGAGGCGCTGTCGTTCTCCGACGCACTCACTGGCCTGGCCAACCGACGGCGCTTCGACGAAGCGCTGGCGCGGGAGTGGCGCCGCACGGCCCGCGCGCAACTGCCCTTGGCCCTGGTGCTGGCCGACATCGATTCGTTCAAGGCCTACAACGACAGCGTGGGCCACGCCGCCGGTGACGACTGCCTGCGCGCCGTGGCCGACGTGATCCGGGACATCGCCGGCCGTGCCGGCGACCTGGCCGCGCGCTACGGTGGTGAGGAGTTCGTGCTGCTGCTGCCGGGCCTGGACCGAACAGCGGCGCTGGCCTTTGCCGAGCGCCTGCGCGCGGCGTGCGAAGCCCGCGCGCTGCCCCACCCGGCGTCGGTCGTGGGGCCCACGGTCACCTTGAGCCTTGGGGTGGCCGCCTGGGTGCCCGACGCCGCCAACAGCCCGCAGAGCCTGTTCACGGCGGCCGACGAAGCGCTCTACCGCGCCAAGGCCGCCGGCCGCAACTGCGTGCGCTGAGGCGCGCTCAGAACCACATCAAAAAGCGCGCCACCCAACGGGGCATGCGCTCGGGCTCGGGGCGGTAAACCAGGCGGAAGTCGTGCTTGTTCATGGCGGTCGCTCTGTGAGGGGTGGAGGGCGTCGCGCGTCGGCGCAGGGCCCGATGTCCACAACTGTATATCCATCCAGTTACTGGATGCAAGCACAGTATTTCCCCGCCTTGTGGCCGCCGTCGCACAATGCAACGCCTTTCCCCGCCCCGCCCCCCTGCCCTCATGCCAGCCCGCGGCAACGACCACGACGTGCTCAGCACCGCGCTGCGCTGGCGCGAGCACGGGCACGCGGTGGTGCTGGCCACGGTGCTGAGCACCTACGGCGGCAGCCCGCGCCCGCCCGGCGCGATGGCGGCCATCCGCGACGACGGCTGGGTGGTGGGCTCGGTCTCGGGCGGCTGCGTGGAAGACGACCTGGTGCGCGAAGTCGTGCAAGGGCGTTGGGCGCAGGCCGGGCCAGCGCCCGTGCTGCGCGTCTTCGGCGTCGGGGCCGACGAGCAAGCGCGCTACCGCCTGCCCTGCAACAACACGCTGCGGGTGGCCCTGGAGGCCCAGTGGGACCCCGCCGTGGTGCGCCAGGCCGTCGCCGCGATCGAAGCCCAATGCACCGTGCGGCGCGAGGTGCGGTGGCAGGACGGCCTCAGCGCCCTGCTGGACGCCGACCCCGACCAAGGCTTCGAGGAGGACGCGCAGGGCTACCGCGTGCCCCTGGGCCCGCATTACCGCGCCCTGGTCGTGGGGGCGGCCGAGCTCGGGCGCTACCTGGCACCGCTCTTGATGACCCTGGATTTCGCCGTCTGTGTGTGCGACCCCCGCGCCGAGTACGCCGAGGGCTGGGACCTGGACGGTGCACCGTTGAGCCGCGAGCAACCCGACGACTGGCTGCGCCGGCTGCGGCCCGATGCCCGCACGGCGGTGATCGCCGTGTCGCACGACCCCAAGGTCGACGACCTCGCGCTGTTGGAGGCCCTGCCCTCGCCCGCCTTCTACGTGGGGGCGATCGGCTCGCCGCTCACCACTGCCAAGCGGCGCGAGCGCCTGCGGCAGCTGGACCTGGACGAGGCGGCCGTCGCCCGCCTGCGCGGCCCCGTGGGCCTGGACATCGGCTCGCGCACGCCCGCCGAAATCGCGGTGTCCATCGCGGCGGCCCTGGTGCAAGCGCGCCGGCCAGCCCGGCCAAGCGCTTAAAAGAAGTCAACCGTGCTGCTGCCGTGGGCGCCATCGCCCAGGTCGCCTCGAGCCTTGGCCTGGGCGCGCTGCCGGCCCATGCGCTCCACGGCTTCGGCCGCCTCGGCCCGCAGTTGGTCCACCGCCGCGTCATCGCCCAACCGGAACGCGCTCAAGACCTCGGCCAAGATGGCCGCCTGCTGCTGCAGCTGATGCGCCATCTCGCCGCTGCGATCGGCAACGAGAACGTTTTGCTTGGTCACCGCGTCCAGCTCGCGCACCGACGCGGTGATCACGTCGATGCCCTGGGCGTGCTCCGACGAGTCGGCGGTCAAGGACTCGAACACCGCGCCCACGCGCCGCACGGCTTCCACCAGGTCGGTCATGGCCCGGCCGGCGCCATCGGCCAATTCGGTCCCGCGCTGGACGCTTTCGACCGATTCGCCGATCAAGCCCTTGATCTCCCGCGCGGCTTCGGACGAGCGCTTGGCCAGCATGCGCACCTCCGCCGCCACGACCGCAAAGCCGCGGCCCTGCTCCCCCGCCCGCGCCGCTTCGACGGCCGCGTTCAAGGCCAGGATGTTGGTTTGGAAAGCGATGCTGTCGATGACGCCAATGATGTCGGTGATGCGCTTCGAGGAGACCTCGATCTCGCGCATGGCGCTGACCACCTGCTGCACCTGCTCGCCCCCGTGGCCGGCCATCGTGGACGCCTGGGCGGCGTGGCTGCGGGCCTCGCTCGCCGCGCGCGCGCTCTCTTGCACGATGACGTTGATTTGCTCCAAGCTCATCGCGGCATCGTTCAAGCCGGTGTGCGTGCTCTGGGTGCGGTCGAGCAGGTCTTGGCTGCTGCTCGACATCTCGTTGGCGGCGTTGTGCACCTCGAAGATGACCTCGCGCACCTTGCGCAAGAGCCCGGCCATGCGCGTTTGCGCGTCCTTCAGTCGCAGGCCCACGGGCGAGTGCACGCGCACCGCGTCCAGGTTCAAGCGAATGGGACCGTCGCGCCCCATGGCGCGCACCAAGAAGTCCATTTCGAGGTGCTCCTCGGTGCGCTTTGCCATCTTGCGGGTGTAAACGCCCAAGATCAGGGTCAGCATCAGCAACACCACCACGTCGCCCACCACAGGCGGCAGTCCGGAAAAGGCCTTGCCGGGGGCGCCGGCGTCGAACCAGTCGGACGCCAGCAGACGACCCACGGACAGCACCACGCCCACCAGCGCCACGCGGCGCCAGTCTTCGTAAACCACCAGCGTGCACAGCGCAACGAACAGGCCTGCATGCGCAACATAGCTGCCGTTCACTTGGTAGGCCAAGAGCAGGGTCACCGCACACAAGGCGAGTGGCAGCACGAAGGCCATGAAGGTGTCCGCCACCGCGCTGCGCAGTCGCACGCCCACCAGCACCCCAGTCGGCACCAAGACCGCCAAGGTCGCACTCAACTTGTCATGGTTGAAAGCCACCACCAAGGCGTACACCGCGAACACCAGCAGCATCAAGGCCAACAAGCGGTCGGCATCTCGGATTCGCTCGGCACGCACACCCGTCATCATCATGGCGATCCTTCCCTGGGGACTCCCGATGAGCCCCGATCCTTGTGTTGTCGATATTGCCACGCCCCCCCGCCCGAAGGGGCATGGGTTGCCACGGGTTTTCGGGCATCATCTGCGCAAGACTTGTCAGACCTCAAAAGGATGTGACCCCCATGCGTTCTGTGTTGATCGTCGAAGACCAACCCGAGATCCGAGAGCTGATTCGCATCACGCTGGAGTTCGACAACTACCAGATCGACGAAGCCGGCACCGGCCCGGAGGGCTTGGAGAAGGCCGCGGCGATGAAGCCCGACCTGATGCTGCTCGACGTGATGATGCCGGGCGGCATCGACGGGGTGGAGGTGTGCAAGCGCGTGCGGGCCAACCCGGCACTGCGCAAGACCAAGATCATCATGCTCTCGGCCAAAAGCCAATCCACCGACCGCGCCGCCGGCAAGTCGGCCGGCGCCGACGAGTACCTGACCAAGCCCTTCAGCCCCTTGGAGCTGATGGAGGTCATCCACCGCGTGTTGCGCTGATCCGCGCCCCGGGCCGGGCTCAGGCCCAGCGTCGGAGTTGGTGGGCCAGTTCGCTCAGCGAGTGGGCCTCGTCCACCGCCCCCAGGTCCAAAGCCGCCTTCGGCATGCCATACACGATGCTGCTGGCCTCGTCTTGGGCCAAAGTACCAGCGCCGGCTTGGCGCATGACCAGCAGGCCGCGCGCGCCGTCGTCGCCCATGCCAGTCAACAGCACGCCCAGCGCGTTGCGGCCCGCGCACTGCGCCACCGAGCGGAACAAGACATCGACCGACGGCCGGTGGTGGTTCACCAAGGGCCCGTCCTTCACGTCCACCACGTACTGCGCGCCGTTGCGGCGCAACTGCATGTGGCGCCCGCCCGGGGCCACCAGCACGCGCCCCGGGAACACGCGGTCCCCGTCCTGGGCCTCGAGCACCTCGAAGCCACTGACCGTGCCCAGGCGCGCCGCGAACCCCGCCGTGAAGCCCGCTGGCATGTGTTGCACCAGCACGATTCCCGCGCCCAGGGTGTTCGGCAGGGCCGTCAGCAACTGTTCGACGGTTTGCACGCCCCCCGTGGAAGCGCCGATCGCGATCACCCGGTCGGTGGTTTGCGCCAGGGCCCGCACCGGCGGCGGCGCGGCCGCCGCGGCCTGGGACGCGGCCGCCCGCGGCAGGGCGCGCAGGTTGGCCTTGGCCGCCGACCGAACGGCCGACACCAGGCCGTTGCTGTCGTCTTCCAGGAAGGACTTCAGCCCGATCTTGGGCTTGGTCACGAAGCTGACGGCCCCGGCGGCCAGGGCTTGCAAGGTGGTTTCCGCGCCCGACTCGGTCAAGGTCGAACACATCACCACCGGGGTCGGCCGCTCGGCCATGAGTTCGCGCAAGAAGGTCAGCCCGTCCATGCGCGGCATCTCCACGTCGAGCACGATGACGTCGGGCCAATCGGCCCGCAACTTCGGCCAAGCGAACAAGGGATCGCTGGCCGTGATGCTCACCCGCAAGCCCGCCGCCTGCAGCAGTTCGGCCAGGTGCTTGCGCACCACCGCCGAGTCGTCGATCAAGGCCACCTTGATGCCGTCGCCCGCCATCACTTCCCAATCTTGTTCAGGTTGATCGACTGCCCCCGGGTCATGGTCACCTCGCCCTCGGGCAGCTTGAGGGTCACCGTGCGCGGCACGTCGTCGCCGACGTCGATGCCCTGCAATTGAAAGCCGTACTGGTCCAGCATCTGCCAGCCCTGCTCGATGTTCCGCACCCCCACATTGAACTTGGTGTTCATGCCCTCGGGCAGGGTGTCCGCCCCGCCGTAGAGGTGGGCGTGGAAGTCCGACGGCTGGGTGCCCATGGCCCGCAGCTTCTGCACCATCAATTCCAAGGCCTCGTCGCCGTAGCGGCCATCCAAGGGCTCCGAGCCGCGTCGCGTGCGGCTGGGCAACAAAAAGTGGCACATGCCGCCGACGCGCCGGGTGGGATGCCACAAGGTGATCGCCACACAGGACCCCAACAGGGTTTTGAGCAAGCCTTGGGCCCCAAAATGCCATTGGCCGGGCAGCAGGTTGATCAGCGCGGGCGCCGCCGCAGGGCCTGGCGGCGCGAGCGCGGCCTTGGCCTGGAACTTGAAGCGCGGCGGCTCAGCCATGCTGGTAGATGGCCGAGGCCACGGCACGCAGTGGCAGGTCCAAGCCGGTCAGCGACTCGGCGTGGCCGGTGTAAAGCACACCATCGGGCTTGAGGCGCTCGATCACGCGCCGCACGATGTCGGCCTTGGCCGGGCCGTCGAAGTAGATGAGCACGTTGCGCAGAAAGATGACGTCGAACCGGGGCAGCGAGGTGGGCAAGGGCTGCATCAAGTTCGCCGTCTGGAAGCGGGCTTTGGCGCGCAGCTCTTTCATCATCAGCACCTGCCCGGCGTAGGGCCCTTGCCCCTTGAGGCAGAAGCGCTTCAGGTAATCGGCCGGCACGTTGCGCGCGCGCTCCATCGGGTACAGGCCCACCTTGGCGGCCTCCACCATGGCCGTCGACAGGTCCGTGCCGTGGATCTGCCAGGGGTGGCTCAGGCCCAAGCGGTCGCCGAGCAGCATGGCGATGGAGTAGGCCTCTTCGCCGGAGGACGAGGCGGCGCTCCAGACGTTGAACTCGCCCGCCGATTTGGCCGCAGCGGCCCGAACGGCCAGGTCGTCGAAGTGCTGGGGCTCGCGGAAGAAGTAGGTTTCGTTGGTGGTCAGGCGGTCGACGAGGTCGGCCAACAGGCGCTCGGGCACCTCGCCCCTGATGAACTTCTGCGCAAAGGCCTCGACGTCCGCGCCCTGGCCGCAATCGAGGGCCAGCTTTTGCAGCCGGCCGTACACCAAGGCTTGCTTGCTCTCGACCAATCGGATGCCGGAGACGCGGTGGAACAGGGCCGTGATGCCCGCGAACGTGGCCGGCTGCAGTTGCGACGCCATCAGGCCCCCGCCTGTTGCGCCGCGCCGATGCGTTCCGCCAAGTCGGAGGGCGACAGAATCTGCTCCAAGCTCAACAAAGCGGCATAGCCGCTGGGCAGATTCACCATGCCAGCGATGAAGCCCGGAGGCAGGCGCACGCCCAGGCTGGGCACGGCCTCGACCTGCTCGCTGTCGAACTCGAGCACCTCGTAGACCGCGTCCACCAACATGCCGGCGGTGAGCCGCTCCTGCGTCTCGTCCCCCGCCACCTCGACGACCACGATCGCACTGCGGCGCCCCAAGGCCGTGGGTGGCATGCCAAAGCGCGCGGCCAGGTCGATGACGGGGACGACGGCGCCGCGCAGGTTCATCACGCCGCGCAACAGCGCCGGCGATTGCGGCATGGCCGTCAGGCGGCCCACTTCCAAGATTTCATGGACCGACTCGATGGGCACCACCAAGGACTCGGCGCCCACGGCCAGGCGCAGCACCTGGCGAGGCGCCGTTGGGAGAGAAGGGGCGGGCGAGGTGGCCATCAAAAGCGCGTGAAGTGCTTTTCGTCGACCGGCCCGCTGACCTTGGTCAAAGGCGCCGGGGTGTTGGGGGTTCGGGCGGCCGTGCTGCCAGTCCGTGGCGCGGCCATCGCGGCGCGGGCTGCGGCATGGGCGCTGCTGCGCTGGGGCGGCTTGGCGGGCATGGGCGCAGCACGCGCGCCCGGTGGCGCCCGCCGGGCGGCAGGCGCGCCAGACGCGTCCGCGGCCTGCAGCTGGAAGGCCCCGATCATTTCCTGCAGCTGCGCGGCCTGGGCGCTCAGCTCCTCGGCGGTGGCACTGAGCTGCTCGCTGGCGCTCGCGGTCTGCTGGGTGGTGCCTGAAATGTGGTGCATGGTCGTGTTGATCTGCCCCACGCCCTGGCTTTGCTCGCCGCTGGCTGCCGAGATTTCTTGCACCAGCTCGCTGGTCTTCAGGATGCTGGGCACCATCTCGGCCAAGAGCTGGCCAGCGCGCTCGGCCAAGCCCACGCTGTTGCCGGCCAGGGCACCGATCTCTTGCGCCGCCACCTGGCTGCGCTCGGCCAACTTGCGCACCTCGGCGGCCACCACCGCGAAACCCTTGCCGTGCTCTCCCGCGCGCGCTGCCTCGATGGCGGCGTTCAAGGCCAAGAGGTTCGTTTGGTAGGCGATGTCGTCGATGATGCCGATCTTGGTCGCGATGCTCTTCATCGCGGCCAAGGTGCTGGAGACCGCCTCGCCCCCCTCCTGGGCCTGCTGCGAAGCCTGGCCCGCCATGCGGTCGGTGACCCCGGCGTTGTCGGCGTTTTGCTGCACGCTGGCGCCCATCTCTTGCAAAGCGGCCGTGGTTTCTTCGACGCTGGCGGCCTGCTGCGAGGCGCTGTGCGAGAGGGCCTGCGAGGTCTGCGACACCTGGTCCGAGGCGCTGGCCAGTTGGTCGGCTGCGGCCTTCACGTCGATCAGCACCCGCACGATGCTGTCCAGCAGTTCGTTGAAGCGCGCCCCGGCGTCGCGGAAGAAGCCCTGCTTGTCGTCGGTGCGGATGCGCAAGCTCAGGTTGCCGGCCACCGCGGCCTCCGTCACGGCCGAGAACTCCTTCTCGGCGATCTTCTGGTCGGTCACGTCCACCCACTGGCCCACCGTGCCCAACATCTCGCCGTCGGTGCTGCGGATGGGCGTGGTCGTCACCTCGTACTGCCGCCCGCCGAGCACCATCAAGCTGGTCACTGGCTCGCGCAGCTGGCGCAAGCGTTCGATGGCCGCAGCCGGGTCGGCGTAAAACACCCCGATGCTGCCGCCCAGGATGCGATCGGCATCGAAGGCCGCGTTGTTGGCCCGGAACGCCGCGGCATCGCGCCGCAGCACCGCTTGCATCGCGCCATTGAGGTACACGATGCGGCCGTCGGCGTCGGCGATCCGCACCGGGATGCCCGAAACGTCCAGGGCCTGCTTGACGCGGGCGTTCGCGGCCGACTCCTCGCGCTCGCGCTCCAAGGCGGCCAGTTCGGCCGTCATGTCCTTCCACTCGACCACGGTGCCCAGGCGCCGGCCGTTGGCCTTGACCGGCGACACGATCAGGTCAAAGCGCCGCCCCCCGATGGTCAGGCGGGTCTTGTGGGTGCCGGTCAGCTGGTCCAAGAGCTGGCGCTGGTGCGCCGGGTTCTTGTGGAACTGGTCGATGTTGCTGCCGATGACGGCGTCCGCCTGGAAGGCGGGCAGGTCCTTGCGCAGGTCCGATTCGCAGGCGCTGAGCATCGCCCGCAAGGAGGGGTTGCCGTAAATGATGTTGTAGCCCGGGTCGGCCACCATCACGTTGGTTGCGGCCACGTCCAGGGCCTGGCGAATGCGCTCGGCCTCCTCGGCCCGCTTCTTGGTGTCGGCGAATTCGAAGCCCAGGCGCGTCTGCACACGCCGCAAGGATTCCATCAGGTCGGCCAAGCGGTCCCGCCCGTGCAAGGGCACGATGCCATCGAAGCGCCCCTGTGCGAAGTCTTCCAGGCGCGCCGCGGCCAAGCCTGCCGTGCGGGTGACGCGTGTCACGGCCCGCATGCCGGCCCAGGCCGAGGCCAACAACAGGGCCAAGGCCACGCCACTCGGCACGGGCCGTCCAGCCGCCCAGCCCAGCACACCCGCCCCCAGCACCAAGCCCAACGCCGGCACTGCAAAGCGCCATCCCAGGCTCCAGGCCCCCACAAAGCGGCGCCAACGGTCTGCCATCCCGGTACGCACCCCTTGCCCGTCGCGAATCGCCCAGCCTTGCGCCCGTCCTTCCTTGAAGCGCTGGTACAGCGCCGCCGCCGCGTCGACCTGCTCGCGCGTTGGGCGGGTGCGCACCGACATGTAGCCCACCACGGCATCGCCTTCGCGAAGCGGCGTGGCGTTGGCCACCACCCAGTAGTGGTCGCCGTTCTTGCGGCGGTTCTTGACCATGCCGCTCCAGGGTCGACCGGCCTTGAGCGCGGCCCACATGTCTTCGAAGGCCTCCTCCGGCATGTCGGGGTGCCGGACCAGGTTGTGCGGCTGCCCGATCAACTCGGCCGTTTCGAAACCACTGGCTTCGAGAAAGTCGTCGTTGATGTAGGTGATACGCCCCTTGGTGTCGGTGCGCGACACGATGGTCATGCCCTCGCGAAGCAGGTACTCCTGCTGGGTCACTGGCAAATTGGTACGCACGGAGCCTCCCTGCTCAATGGTCGTCGGCGATCTGGAAGTAGCCCATCAGCTCTTGCAACTGCTCGGCCTGGGCGCTGAGTTCTTCGGCGGTGGCGCTCAGCTGTTCGCTCGCACTGGCCGTCTGCTGGGTCGTGCCCGACACATGCCCCATTGCCGCGGTGATCTGGGACACGCCCTGGCTCTGCTCGCCGCTCGCGGCGGCGATCTCTTGCACCAGCTCGCTCGTCTTCTGGATGCTGGGCACCATCTCGGCCAGCAAGTGCCCAGCCTTCTCCGCCAGGCCCACGCTGGTGCTGGCCAGGGCGCCGATCTCTTGCGCTGCCACTTGACTGCGCTCGGCCAGTTTGCGCACCTCGGCGGCCACCACCGCGAAGCCCTTGCCATGCTCGCCCGCCCGCGCCGCCTCGATGGCCGCGTTCAGGGCCAGCAGGTTCGTCTGGTACGCGATGTCGTCGATGATGCCGATCTTGGTGGCGATGCTCTTCATCGCGTCGGCGGTCATGCCCACCGCCTGGCCGCCTTCCATGGCCTGCTGCGCCGCCTGCGTGGCCATCCGGTCGGTGACCGTGGCGTTCTCGGCGTTTTGCTTGACGCTGGCCGCCATCTCTTGCAGCGAGGCCGTGGTTTGCTCGACGCTCGCCGCTTGCTGCGAAGCGCTGTGCGACAGCGACTGGGACGTCTGCGAGACCTGGTTGGACGCGCTGGACAGTTGGGCCGCCGCCGCGCTGACCTCGCGGATGGTGCCGCTGACCGTGTCGAGCAGGCCGTTGAACTTCTCGCCAATCATGCGGAAGAACGCGTCCTTGCCCTCGAGCCCGATGCGCTGGCTGAAGTCGCCGCGCATGGCCCCTTCGACGATGCCACCCACCTCTTGCTCCGCGGCCACCTCGGCCGTGCGGTCCAGCCACTCCACCACCGTGCCCAAGCGCTTGCCCTCGGCATCGAAGATCGGGTTGGCCGTGAGGCGGAACACCGCCCCAGCCACCTTGATCTCGGCCGCATGGGCTGCACGCAGGTTGTCGATCAGGCTGCGCTGGTGGGACGGATTGCGGTGGAAGCGATCGAAGTGCTGGCCGATGAGGTTGCGTGCATCGAATTGCGGCAGGGCCTTGCGGATCTCGGCCTCGTTGCGCTCCAGCATGGCCTTGAGCGTCTTGTTCATGAACATGATGTGGCCACCGGCGTCGGCCACCATCATGTTCGAACTCGCAGCGTCCAGGGCCTGCTGCAAACGCTGGCCAGCCTGGGCCATGCTGCGTTCGCGCTCCAGTTGGGCCAGCTCCTGCGTGCGCTCCGTCCACTCGACGATGGTGCCTGTGCGCTGGCCCTCGTTGGTGACGGGGGCGATGCTCAATTCAAAAGTTCGGCCATCGGCCACGATCTGAGCCCGGTGTGTGCCCGTCAACTTGTCGAGCATCCCGCGGGCATGCCCCGGGTTCGGATGGAACTGGTCGATGTTGCTGCCGATCACTTGAGCAGCCTCGAAGCGTGGCAATCGCGTGCGCATGGCCTTCTCGGCATCGACCAAGAGGCGCTTCATTGTGGCGTTGCAGTAGATGATGTTGTAGGCCGTGTCGGCCAACATGATGTTGGCGCTGGAACGATCGAGCGCCTGCAGCACACGGGCGTTCTCCATCATCACTTGGGCATCTCGCTCGTTGCGCTCCTTCAGGTTGCGCTGCATCTGTGCCAAGGCACGCAGCAGCCGACCCTGTTCGTCCCGGCCATCGTCGCTGACGTCCGAGCCCAGGTCGCCCTGGGCCACGGCATCGGCCGCGCCCACCGCACGCGCCAAGGGCACGGTGATGGAGCGGACGATCAAATAGCTGAGCCCACCCGCCAGCAACAGCAAGGCCACCATGCCCCCCACGAGCGTGTTGCGATACACGGTCTCGGCGTGGATGCGGTCGTGAAGCATCTCTTGCAGGCTCTTCACGGCCGCTTCGTGCAGCCCGTCTTGCGCCTGTGCACAGGCCGTGCCCAGGGCGTTGAGCGCGTCCGCACTCACCGAGGGCTTGCCGGACGCACCAATGATCTCGGTTTGTACCTGCTTCAAGTAGACACTGGCCGCGGCTTCGGCCTTCTGGGCGGAGGCGGCCAGGGCCTTCGCCGCCTCGGGCGCGGTCCCGCCAACCTTGTCGATCTGAGCCAAGGCTCGGCGACGGTAGAACTCTGCACTCGTGACCAAACTTTGAAGATGGGCCTTGTCAAAGCCACTGATCTCCTTGCTGGACCCTGCTTGCGATAGCAAAGCTTGGTTCTTGGCGCGAACCTCGGACACGAACTCCGCCAAACGCGGCAAGTAGTCCACGACCGTGGTCATCAGGTAGTAGCTCTCGGAAACCGGGTCGAGCGACAAGCCCGATTCGTCGGCGATGGTCTCGACGGCGAACAGGTACTGGTCGATCAACTTGGTGTGAGCGACGAACGAATCGGCCGCGGACATGCTTTGCCCATCGACGGCCGCCTTCAGGGCGGCAAATCCTGCTGAGACTTCTTGGAAGTCCGCCGGCGCCTTCTTGAACATGGCGTCGGTCAACATGGATTTGGTCTTGGCGATCGCCTTGTCCACGTCCTGCGCCGCTGTGGCTCGCGCACCCGCCGCGCTCGCGTCTCCGGCCAGTTGGCGCTGCGCCAGGGCCCGGTGCTGTTGCAAAGCATTCAACACCTGGTCGGCCTCTTCCACGGCGTCCAAGCCTTGGTCTTCGGCGACGGCCACCGCGATGTTGGCGTTCAGTTGCCGGACCACTTGCGTCAGCGGCACCAGGGCGGCGACCAAAGCGAGCACCCCCAAGATGGCCAGCTTTTGCCACAGGAGCAGTTTGCGGAACAGGGCGTTCATGCGGGGCCTCTCGCGGAAAGGTGAAACTTCGAACTCAAGACGGCTGCGCGGCACCGTGCCGCCGCGCCGAACCCATCAAACCATTGACATCCAAGACCAGGGCCACGTCGCCGCTGCCCAAAATGGTGGAGCCGGCCAGCGCCTTGACATGGGTGAACAGCCCCGACAGGGGTTTGATCACGGTCTGGTGCTCGCCCAGCAGGCGGTCGACGATGACGCCCACGCGCCCGCCCTGCCCCTCGCGAACCACCACCACGCTGCGGCGGCGCTGCAGGTCCACGGGGCAGCGGTAGAAGCGGGCCAGGTCGAGCCAGGGCACGATCTCGCCGCGCATGTTGAAGGTGCCGCTGACCTGCTCGGGGTTCTGGCTCAGGGCCTTTTGCGCTTCGGGCGGCACGTCGATGCATTCGCTGACCACCGACAGGGGCAGCACGTAGTGCACGTCGCCCACTTGGGTGAGGAAGCCGTCGATCATGGCCAGGGTCAGCGGCAGGCGGATCTGCGTGAGCGTGCCCTGGCCCGGGTCGCTGTGCAGGCGGATCTGGCCGCGCAGCGCCTCGATGTTGCGCTTGACCACGTCCATGCCCACGCCGCGGCCCGACAAGTCGGTCACCGCCTCGGCGGTGGAGAAGCCCGGCTGGAAGATCAACTGCCAGATGTCCGCGTCGCTCAGCACCGCGTCGCTGGCCACGAGGCCCCGCTCGACGGCCTTGTTGAGGATGCGATCGCGCGCCAAGCCCCGGCCGTCGTCGCGCACCTCGATGACGATGGAGCCGGCCTCGTGGAAGGCATTGAGGCGGATGGTGCCCGTGCGCGACTTGCCGGCGGCCTCGCGGTCCTCGGGCACCTCCAGGCCGTGGTCCATGCTGTTGCGCACCAAGTGCATCAGCGGGTCGGCGATGGCGTCGACCATGGACTTGTCCATTTCCGTGTCGCCCCCCGTGACCAGCAGCTCGATGTCCTTGCCGAGTTGCTTGGCCACGTCGCGCACCACGCGGTGGAAACGCGCAAAGGTTTCGCCCACCGGCACCATTCGCAGGCCCAGCGCCGCGTCGCGCGTGTCTTGCATCAGGCTCATGACCCGGGCCGTCGCTTCGATGGCTGCAGCATCGCCCGCGAAGTTCGCGGTCATTTGGGCGCCCGAGCCGGCGATGACCAGCTCCCCGATCAGGTCGATCAGGGTGTCGAGCTTGTCGGCGCGAACGCGCACGAAACGGGTGTCGTCGCCCGCGCGGCGGTCGCGACCGCCCTGCCGGCGCTCGCCTTCGCCGCTGCGACGGTCGGGGCCGCGCTCGCGGGGCGCGCCCTCGGCGCGCCGCTCGATGCGCGGGATGAGCTCGGCCGCCTCGGCCTCGTCGGCCCCGGCAGCGGCAGGCGTTTCCACCACGCGGAAGCGCACGCCCATGCCCGTCCAAATTTCCAGCAGCAGCGCCCGCTGTTCGGCGTCGGTGCCGCAACGGCGTTCAACCAAGGCCTCAAATTCCGCCGGACCGGCGTTTGGCGCCAGGATCTGCACGTCGCTGTCGTCTTGGGCGAACTCGAAGACCGACGCGATTTGCTCCCGCGTCTTCCCGCTCTCCAGGCGCAGTTCCACCCAGATGTGGCAGGCCTCGGCGTCCAGGGCATCCAAGGCCGGCACTTCGGCGTGCATCAGGTGCAAGGCGTGCACCGTGCCCATCTGCCCCAGGTAGCGCAGGAAGGCCAGCGGGTCCAGGCCGTTGCGCAGGGCGTCCGGCCCGAACTTGACCGACAGGTGCCAGCACGCCGGCCCCGTCACTTCGGTCGGCGCCGACGGCGCCTCGCCGCCGGCCGCCGTGACGGGCCCAGTCGCGGCTGGGGCCGCTGGGGCGGGCGCCGGTTCGCCCATCAAGGCCCGCAGGCGATCGGCCAGGGCGGCCGAGCTCGCGAGCACCTCGGCGTCGGTGGGGCCTCCGTGGTCGACCTCGCGCAGCAGGGCCTCGATCTGGTCCCGGCTGGCCAGCAAGGCGTCCATGCAGTCGCCGTCCAGCGTCCGTCGGCCATCGCGCAGCGCGTCCAGCAGAGTCTCGGCCACGTGGGTGAAGCGCACCACGTCGTCCAGACCGAACATGCCCGCCCCGCCTTTGATGGTGTGCGCCGCCCGGAACGCGGCGTTGAGCTGTTCGGCATCGGCCGGGTCGCTCTCCAGCACCAAGAGCGCCGCCTCGTACTGGCGCAGCATGTCCTGCGCCTCTTCGAGGAAGCCGGCCCGTGCGGCCGCCAAAATTTCGGCGTCGTCGTCGAAGTCGCTGCTCATGATTCGGGCATCAACAAGGCGCGCAAGCGGTAGGTGTCGAGCGCCTCGCGCACGGCCGCGCTGGCCGCCACGATCTGCAACTCCTGCCCCCGCTCGTGCAGGCTGCGGCGCAAAGCCAAGAGCAGTTGCACGCCGCTGGAATCCATGCCCTGCACGGCGCCGAGGTCCAGGCTCGGGGCTTCACCATGCTCTGCCCCGGCGATGAGCGCGGCCAAGAGCTGGCCGTGCAGCTCGCTGGCCATGGGAATCGTCCAGTCGTCGCCGAGTTGCAGGGGCTCGCTCATGGCACCAAGGTTCAGACGCAGAGGCGGTTGACGGCGTCGACCAACTGCGAGGGCTGGAAGGGCTTGGTGATCCAGGCCTTGGCGCCGGCCGCCCGGCCCTCGGCCTTCTTGCTCTCCTGCGACTCGGTGGTCAGCATGATCACCGGCGTGAATTTGTAGGCCGCCATGGTCTTCACCTCCTTCAAGAAGGCCAGGCCGTCCATGTTGGGCATGTTCACGTCGCACACGATCAGGTTGACCTTGGCGCCGGTGAGCTTGCCCAAGGCGTCCTTGCCGTCGCCGGCTTCGACGACGGTGTAGCCCGCTTTCTGCAAGGCCAGCTTGACCACGGTGCGGAAGCTGGCCGAGTCGTCGACCACCAAGATTGTTTTGCTCATCGCTGTGTCCTCGTCAAAGAAAGAAAGGCGGGGCTTCGGGAATGAAGATCGATCAGAAAAAGTCGACGCCGGCCTGTCCCGGGTCGGTGCTCAGCGCGGCACCCGGTGCCCCATGGCGTTCGCGCTGCTCGTCGGTGGTGTAGTGAGCGGCCAACTCGTCCAGCCAGCGCCGCACCGTGTCGGGGTCGGCCTCGCGCAAGTTGGCGATGTCCCGACGAAGGCGATCCACATCGCCTTGCAGCACGCCCAGCATCTGTGTCAGGCGGTCGGCAAACTGCAGGCCGTGCAGGGCCTGCTCGCTGGCCTCGTGCAGTTCCTGGGCGAGGGCCTCGTGGGTCTGGCCATCGTTCGCCGTGGTCGACTCCCAGCGCGACTGCAAGGCATGGATGCGAGAGAAGCTGTGCAGCAACTCGGCGCTGCCGTGCTGCAACACCGACTGGACGGCATCGAACTGCCGGCTCCAGACCTGCGTCAATTCGCCCAAGGCCCATTCCAGGCCACCCTCGGTCGGTGGATTGCTCACGCCTGCCCTCCCCTCAAAGGCGTTGACCTTGTCTTTCGGCAATCTGTCGAAGCGCTGAACCGTGGCATGAAAGCTTCTGGTGGGCGTGCCGGGCGTGGGCCCCGCAACGCCATCGATTCAATCCTGAGCCCACGATTGCATGCGCTGGGGCGCCTGAGCACAGGGTGAAACCCTGCCTCCTTCGGAAGAATGACACGGGCTTGATCTTGGCCAAACGCCTTCAGTCCACCGAAGCCGGGCGTGAGGGACTCAGCAAGGCCTCGCTGTGGCTTCGCAGGGCCGTGCAGGTGCGACCGATCTCGACGCCCAAGTCGTCCAACCATTCGTCGCTGGGCCACTGCCGGGCCCGCGCCCAGGCCTCGCCTTGCGCGGCCCACTCGGCCACGCGCACGGCGCCCAGCGTGGCGGACAGGCCCTTGAAGCCGTGAAAGGCCTGCACCGCCTCGTCCAGGTCACCGGCCTCGCGGTGCCGGCGAACGCGATCGACCAGGCTGCCGGCGCTGGCGGCGTAGGAGAGCACCATGCGGTGGAACAACTCGGTTTTGCCCATCATGCGGCCCAGGGCCTCGCGCAAGCCCAGGCCCTGGGCCCGGGCCTCGGCCTGCCGCGCGTCGTCAACCAAGGCCTCGGCCGCGGCTTGCCGCTGCCGCATGGCGGCCATGGGATCGGGGGCACTGGGAGGGCCGGGCGAGCGCGCGCTGCGGGGCACCAGGTCGACCAGCAATTGCACGAGTTGGGTGAGGTCGAAAGGCTTGCCCACGTGCGCGTTCATGCCCGCGGCCAGGCACTGCTCGCGATCGCTGGCGGCCGCGTTGGCCGTCATGGCGACGATGGGCAATTGCGTGAGCTGCAGTTCTTGCCGGATGCAACGCGTGGCCATCAGCCCGTCCATCACGGGCATCTGCATGTCCATCAGCACGACGTCGAACTGGTCGGCGCCCGCGCGCAGAAGGTCCACCGCCAAGCGACCGTCGGCGGCCACCGTGATCTCCGCCCCTTCCGCCCCAAGCAACTCCGAGGCCACGCGCTGGTTGATGGGGTTGTCCTCGGCCAGCAAGATGCGCAGGCCCTCCAGGCGTTGGACCCGCGCAGGCGGGGGCGCAGGCGCGGGTCCGGCGGTGGCCGGCGCTTGAAGCAGCTGCTGGGCCAGCGTGGCCACCATCGGGCCGGTGATGGGCTTGACCAAGAAGCCATCCAGCGCCGACTGCTCGTCGGCGCTTCGCTGCTGCAGGGCGTCCCGGCCCTGGCCGGTGAGCATGACGATCTTCGGCCGAGCTTGCGCCTTGAGCCCGGCGCGCAGCCGCTGCACGACCTGCCAGCCGTCCAAGCCCGGCATCAACCAATCCACCAGCACCAACTGGTAGGGCGAGTCACTGCCTTCGGCGGCGAGCGCGCGCGCCACGGCCTCTTCGCCGGTGGCGACGGCATCGACCTGCCACCCCATGGCGCGCAGCATCACGCCGTGAACCTCCCGCGCCAGGGCGTTGTCGTCCACCAAGAGCACGCGCAGCGCAGGCGCCGCACTCACCTCGCCTTCGGCCCGGGGCAAGCGAAGCACGAAGCTGAAGCGCGAGCCCTTGCCCAGCTCGCTGTGCAGCTGCAGTTGCCCCCCCATGAGCTGCACCAGGCGCTGGCTGATGGCCAAGCCCAGGCCCGTGCCGCCGAAACGGCGCGAGGTCGAGGCCTCGGCCTGCGTGAAGCCCTGAAAGATTTGGGCCTGGTGCTCCGGCGCGATGCCGATGCCCGAATCCTGCACCGCGACCTCAACGTCCACGGCCCCGTCGGACTCGCCCAAGCGCCGCATTTGCAGCACCACGTTGCCCCGCTCGGTGAACTTCACCGCGTTGCCCGCCAGGTTGATCAGCACCTGCTGCAAGCGCGGGGCATCGGCCACCAAACGGGGCGGGAGCTGGGGGTCGATGTCGAACAGCAGCTCGACCGGCTTGTGGCTGGCGCTGACCGCCAAGATCACCGACAGGTCCTGCAACAGGCTGTCGACGGCAAAGGGCTGTGGGTCCAGCACCATCTTGCCGGCCTCGACCTTGGAAAAGTCCAGGATGTCGTTCAGCAGCCCCAACAGGCTGCGGGCCGCGCCCTGGGTCTTGTCGGCGTAGTCCCGCTGCTGTGGCGTCAGGGCCGTGCGCTGCAAGAGTTCGAGCATGCCCAGGATGGCGTTCATCGGGGTGCGGATCTCGTGGCTCATGTTGGCCACGAACAGGCCCTTGGCCTTGGCCGCCGACTCGGCCTCTTGCCGCGCCTGGACCAAGTCGGTGATGTCGACGCGGAAGCCCACCGTGTGCCCGTCGGGCATGCGGCTTTCGACGATGCGGACCCACCGGCCGTCGCTCAGGTGCTGCACCGAGTCGGTGTTGGCGGTCCGGTGGGCGGCCATGCGCTGGGCCAGCCATTCTTCTTCCCGACCGGCAGCGTCGGCGTACTGCCCCCGGGCCAGGCCGCCGCGGATCAGGTCCTCGAAGCGCACACCGGGCACCATCAAATCGGCCGACAAGGCGTACAGCTGGCGGTACTTGTCGTTGCACATGACCAAGCGATCCTGCGGATCGAAGAGCACGAAGGCCTCGTTGACCGTGTCGATAGCCCCGCGCAACAGGGCCTCGGCCCGCAAGACCTTGGCCTCGGCCTGACGACGGGCCGTGATGTCGTTGTAGACCGTCACGAAGCCGCCCCCGGCCATCGGCTCGGACTGCACCTCCAGCACCTGGCCCGTGGGACGCACGCGCTCGTAGCGGCGGGCCTGCGGGTGGCGCGCCCGGTTCATGCGGAAGGCCACCTCCGCCTCCATGTCCGCCAGCTCGCCGTACTCGCCGCGGTACGCGTTGAAGCGCACCACGTCCTCGAAGTTCGCCGGTTTGTCGCCTTGGAGCAGGCTCGGAGGGATGTCGAGCAGCTTTTGCAACTGCTGGTTGTAGGCCACGATGGCCAGGTCGGGGCCCACGGCGCTGACGCCGCAGGGCAGGCTGTCCAGCACCGTGCGCAAGAGCTCCAGGGTGCGCTTGGAATCGGCTTCGAGCTGCCGGCGTTCGGTGATGTCGGCCAAGGCACCGACCAGGCGCACGGGGCCGGAGTCGTCGTACTCCGCCTCGCCGACCGAGCGCATCCACACACGGCGACCATCATGGAGACCCAACTCCACCTCGAGGTCCCAGCCCTCGGACGAGGACAGCGCCACTTGGATCGCGGCGCTTTGGCGCCCCCGGTCGGCCTCGGGCATCAGGGCCAGGATGTCTTCGATGCGCCACTCGCGCGTGGCGTCCAGCGCCAGCAAGCGCAGGGCCTCGGTCGACCAGTGGCTGCGCCCACTGCGCAAGTCCAGCTCCCAACCACCCACCCCCGCCAAATGCTCGATGCGCGTGAGCAGCAGCTGGTTGCTGCGTTGCGCCTCTTCGGCGTGGCGGCGGGCGGTGACGTCGGTGTGCACGCCGGCAAACACCAGGGGCTGACCGCGCTCGTCGCGCTCGACCACCAAGCCCCGCGCGTGGACCCACACCCAGCGGTCCGGGTCGGCGTGCCGCAGGCGGAACTCGCATTCGTAGTGGGCGCTTCGCCCCTGCAAGTGCGCGGCCACGGCGGCATTCAGGGCAGGCAGGTCGACCGGATGCACCATCGCCTGCCAAGAGTCCATCGAGAAGGGCTGCAAGGCGTCCACGGTCTGCCCGAGCATGGCCGCCCAGCGCTCGTTGATCTGGACCTGTTGCGTGCGCAACTGGATCTCCCAAGTGCCGGCGTCGCTGGCTGCCAGCACGTTGGCCAGCATCTGGCGCTCCTGCTCGACCTTGGCGGTCAAGGCCTTGGCCGCCGTGTTCACGAAACGGATGCACACGAAACGCTGGGGCCGACCGTCCAGCCCCGCGATGGGCGCCACCAGGCTGTCCACCCAGAAGGTGCCGCCGGCCTTGGTGCGGTTGCACACATCGCCGCGCCAGGGGTGCCCGGCCTGGATGACGGTCCACATGTCGCGCCAGAACTCGACCGGGTGCACGCCGGAGCTCACCACGCTGTGCAGTTGCCCAATCAGCTCTTCGCGGTCGAAACCGCTCACGCGGCAGAAGGCCTCGTTGACCTCGGTGATGCGCCCGGTCAGGTCGGTGACCGTCACCAGGGCATGCGCCTGCACCGCCTGCCACAGACCTTGCACCTCTTGCACCGCCATGGCCAGCGAAGCCTGGGTGGCTTTCAGGGCCGTCAGGTCGTGCAGGTAGTCCACAAAGCCCACGACCTCGCCGTCGGCACCGTGCAGGGGCACCAACTGGCGCTGCACGGCGCGGGTGCCGCCATCCAGGCCTTGCAGGCCCTGCTCCTGGCTCAGCGAACGCCCCTCCCGCAGCGCCGTTTCCCACGCCACCAAGGCATCGGCCCCGCCGCCCGGGCCGGCCAGCAGGGAGCCGCTGGACCGCCCGATCAGGGCCTCGCGTGGCAAGCCCAGCAGGCCCAGGGCGCTGGCGTTGCACCAGCGCACCACGCCGCGGCGGTCCAAGCCCAGCATGCCCTCGCGCGAGGCTTCGGCCACCTGCTCCATCTGTGCGAGCTCGGCGGCCAAGCGGCGGGTGGCCAGGCGCGCCGCCTCGCGCACCCGTCCGCCGCGCAGCACCGCACCCGCCAGCATGAGGCTGACCAGCACGCCGGCCGCGCCCGTGGCCAACGCCAAGTCGTGGCCCGCATGCTCCTGCTCGAACAGCGGCGTGCTGTGCATGCGAAGGGCCAAGATGCGCCCCCCAAAGCTCAGGGCCTGCGTGGCGCGGTAAAGCGGCTCGCGCCCGGCCACCTCTTCCGCGCCGGCGGCGGTGTACAGGGGCCGTGCGCCCGCCTCCGCCCCTTCGTCCCAGAGGCTCAGGACCGCCGCGCCTTGCAAGGTCACCGGCACCTCGCGAAGCAGCTCGGGCACCGTGAACACGGCGATGCCCAGGTCCCGGGTCCCGCCCGTTGCCTGCAACGGCGCCGCCAAGAACAGCAACGGAACGCCGTCCGGCTGCGCGGCGTCTCGGGCGGGCACATAGCCCAACAAGGCCTCCCCGGTGGCGATGGCCCGGCGGACCGTGTCCGCAGCCGCCGGATCGCCCGACCAATCGCGCCCCCACAAGCCCCCTTGCTTGGCAAAGGGCTCGACTTCCCGCACCACGTAGGGCTGGCGTCCGGCGCGCAAGGCGTCGTCGACCGCCTCGCGCCAAGAACGGCCTTCGCGCGCCGGCTGGGTGGCAACCCAGGCCTCGGCCCCTTGCACGGCCAGCAGCCCCAGGGCCTGCACGCCGGGGTAATGGCTGGCCAGCGGACGGGCCACTTGCAAGCGCTGCAGCGCGGCGCGATCGGCGACCGATTGGCCTGACGACATGGCCACCACCGTGTCCAAGGCGTGCTGCGGAACGCGCAACCGGTGGCCGATGTCGGTGGCCACGTTGTCGGCAAAGGCCGTCCACGCCAGCTCGCCGTGCGCCACCGCGGCACGGAGGATGGACGCCACCCCCCAGGCGGTGAGGGACAAGCCCAGCACCAGCACGGCCAGCGCCCCCAAGGGCACCCAAGGCACGGCGCCCCGGGTGCGGCGGTGCGAACCACGCTCAAGCATGGGGCAACTCCACGACGAACACCGCCCCCCCGCCCGGGCGCGTTTCCGCCCACACGCGGCCACCAAACGCTTGCACCAGACGGCGGCAGATCGCCAGCCCCAGGCCCGTGCCGCCCGCGTGCGTCTTGGTCACGCTGCTTTGCACAAAGGGCGCAAAGATCGCCTCCAGCTCCGCCGCCGGCACCCCCGGACCTCGGTCGCTGACCGTCAGCCGCACCGCGCCGTCGTCGGTGCTCTGCAGCGTCACCTCGACGGCACTGCCCTGGGGGGCAAAACGCAGGGCATTGGCCACGAGGTTGCGCACGACCTGCTGGAAGCCCCGGCGTTCAACCCGGGCCAGCGCGCCCAAGGCCAGCCCGTGCTGCTGCACGCGAATCTGCTTGCGCAGCGCTTGCGCCGACAGTTCGTCGAGCACCTCGGCCGCCAAGGCCCCGATGGGCAGGGCCTCCAGCGTCATTTGCGCCGCCGTCAGCTCGGGCTTGGCCAGGTCCAGCAAGTCCTCGACCAAGGACAGCATGTGCTTGCCCGCGTCGTGCACCCGACGAAAGTAGCCCTGCGCCGCGGGCGACTCGGTGCAGCGCATTTGACCGATTTCGGAGAAGCCCAAGATGCTTTGCAAGGGCGTGCGCAGTTCGTGGCTGATGTTGGCGATGAACTCCGACTTGGCGTCGTTGGCCTGTCGTGCGGCCTCGGCCGCCTCGCGACTTCGGCGCTCGGCCTCGCGGTAGACGCTGATGTCGGTGAGGCTGCCCACCACGGCCAAGGGCTCGCCCGCCTCGTCGTGGACGGCCACCTTGCTGACCAGCATGTCGCGCGGGCCGGTGGCACTGGGCAGGCTCACCTCGAAGGTGACCAGGTCGCCCCGCGCCAAGCGCTCGGCATCGCTCGCTTCGGGGCTGGTCGGGTCGGCCCAATGCAGCGTGGATGGCAAGGCCTGGCCGATCCATTGGGCCGGCGCCGCGTTCACCAGGCGTCCCCAGGCCTGGTTGGCCAGCAGCAGGCGGCCGTTGGCGTCCATGGCGTACAGCGCCGTGGCGCTGGCGTCGATCAGGTTGGCGGTCAGCACGTCTTGGCGCGCCAACTCCCGCCGCGCCGCGGCCCGTTCGGCCGCCTCCGCCCGGTGAGACCGGGCGCTTTGCAGGGCCAAGGCGCAAGCCCCCACCACCACACCCAGGGCCAGGGCCCAAGCGGCCAAGGTCTCCAGGGCCAAGGCCTGGAACGCGGCCTCGGCCTCGGTCAAGGGCTCCTCCACCACCACCAACCAGGGTGCCTGCCGGGCGTGGCGGTGGGCACGCACCGCAGGCGCCCCCGCCAGACCCAGGCCCACGCCTTGGTCGAAGGCCTGTCCTTTGAGCAAGGGGGCCAAGCCCGCGGCGTCGGCGGGCACCACGCCCATGGGAACGCCCATGGCCTCCGAGCCCGCCAGCACGCGCAGGTCCAACTGCAACATCGCCGCTTGCAAGCCTGTGTCCTTCAGCAAGAGGTCGAAGTGGGTCGAGAAGTGATCGGGGTTGACCAGGGCGACCAAGCGATGGCTGCCGCCAAACTCGTCGCCGCCCCGCATCGTGAACACCACCGGCAGCACGCCCCGCTTGGGCGGTTCGGCGCCCACTGCATGGGCGTCCTTGAGATCGCGGCCGGCCAGCAATCCCGCCGCGCGCCAACGCCCCACCGATGGCGCGCTGCCGAGCAGGCCCGGCGGCACCGACCAGCCGGTGGCGCTGGCCTGCGTGCTCGCCAAGACCAAACCGTCAGAATCCACCACGTGCAGGCTGCGCAGGAACGACACCCCCATCAAGGCCTGGTTCAGGCGCTGCGCAGCGTTCTGCGCCGATTCCCCCGACTCCAAGGAATCGGCGATGGTGCGCAGGGTGACCTGCACCGCGTCGAAACTGCGGTCCACCTGGTCGGTGAGCACGCGGGCGTACAAGGCCGCCCGCTGCAGGGCTTGGCTGCGCTGCTCCTGCCGCTCGTAATGCAGAAACCACAGCGCGAAGGCCGAGACGGCCAGGGCCGCCAGCGCGCCCGCGCCCACGATCCAACGCGGCGCCAGCCAAGGCGCCAGGTCGTCGTCGTCGGCCCTAAGGGCCGGGGGCGGGATCGGGCTCAAGCGTCGCTCAGCGCGAGATGACGATGGCCGACAGCCCTGCCTTCTGCGCCGCCGCCTGCAAGCGGCCGTCCTTCTTGATGCGCTGCACGAAGGCGTTCACCGTTTTCAGCCATTCGTCGTCGCCCGGCTTCACCGCGTAGGCGTAGGGCAGCACGAAGAATGGCTTTTCCGGGGCCACCAGGCGGGCCCAATCGGCACTGTCCAGCAGGCGTCGGCTGTAGGGGTAGTCCGTCATGAACACGTCAATGCGGCCCGCCTCCAGCTCCTGCTCGCGCGTCTGCGGCGGCTTGATCACCACCATCTCCGCCTTCTTCAGGCGTTCGCGCATCACCGGCTCCATGAAGGTCGCCGCCTGCACGCCCACCATCACGCCCGCCTGGTCGATGTCGTCCCAGGTCTTGACCTGGCGGTTGCTTCGCGTGGTCACGCCGTACATGTCGCTCTGCAAATACGGCTCGGTGAAGCGCAGGTGTTGGGCGCGCTGCGGCAGCACGCCCACGGCGAACATCGCCACGTCGCAGCGGTCCTGCGTCAGGTCCTCGATCAGCTTGGGGAAGGAACTGTCGACGCGCTCCAGCTTGACGCCCAGGTCTTTGGCCAATTCGGCCGACAGGTCGATGTCGATGCCCGACAGCGCGTCGGTTTTGGGGTTGCGGTAGCTGACGCCGTAGTAATCGGGCCAGATGCAAACCCGCATCAGCTTTTGCGCTTGCACCTTCTGCAGCACCGGACCGGCTTGCACCGCACCCGCGACCGCCATAGCGGCCCAACCCGCCCAACACCAAGACATCCGCCGCATCGCCGTCCTCCTTCGTGTGGGGCCAGCTTAGCCCATGGAACCGTGGCCCCGTTGACCCAACGCAAGTCCGGTCCCGTCGGAGGCCGCTGCCTGTGCAATCGTTCGCGTCCTTCCAAGTGGCGGGCCAGCGGTCAACACCAGGCGCGCAAGGTATGTATGATTCGTGCATACTTTTCGGCGCATACCACCCTCCTCCACCGGAGCCCCACCATGGAAGCCACCGTGGCCGAACGCGGCCAAATCACGCTGCCCAAGGCCGTGCGTGACGCACTGGGCCTGACCAAGGGCACGGTGCTCAAGGTCGAACTCGAAGGCGGCCGCATCGTGCTGCGCAAGAACGTGGACGACGCGCTGAGCCGCCTCAAGGGCCGCTTCAAGCTGGCCGACGGGTTCCAAAGCACCGACGACGCGCTGCGGGCCACCCGCGGTCGCGCACCGGGCGAGCCCCTGGACCCGCAGGCATGATCGCCGTGGACGCCTCGGTGCTGCTGGACGTCTTGACCGACGACCCGCGGCATGGCGACTCGTCCGCCCGCGCCCTGGCCCAAGCCTTGGCGCAAGGCGAGGTGGTGGTGTGCGACGCCGTCGTGACCGAGGTGCAGGCCATGCTCGACACCCGCGACACCGCCATGGAAGCGCTGGCCGAGTTCGGCATCCGCTTTGAACCCACCCAAGAGCACGCCGCCGTGCGCGCGGGCCACATGCAGCGCCGCTTTCGCGAGCGCGGTGGCCGGCGCGAGCGGGTGGTGGCCGACTTTCTGATCGGCGCGCACGCCCTGCTGCAATGCCAGGGCCTGATCACCCGCGACGCGGTCTTCTTTCGCGATTACTTCAAAGGCCTGAAACTCATCGTCCCCAAAGACTGAGCCGGCCGTCCCCTCACCCACCCTGGAGCCATCCATGCTGCAAGCCTACCGACAACACGCCGCCGAACGCGCCGCCTTGGGCATCCCGCCCCTGCCGCTGGACGCCAAGCAAGTGGCCGAGCTGATCGAGCTGATCAAGAACCCGCCGGCCGGCGAAGACGCCTTCTTGCTGGACCTGCTGACCCACCGGGTGCCCCCGGGCGTGGACGACGCCGCCAAGGTCAAGGCCAGCTTCCTGTCGGCCGTGGCGCACGGGGACCTGAAGGTGGCCCTGCTGAGCAAGGCCAAGGCCACCGAACTGCTGGGCACCATGGTCGGCGGCTACAACGTCAAGCCCCTGATCGACCTGCTGGACGACGCCGAAGTGGCCAACGTGGCCGCCGAGGGCCTGAAGAAGACCCTGCTGATGTTCGACGCCTTCCACGACGTCGCCGAAAAGGTCAAGGCCGGCAACGCGCAGGCCCAGGCCGTGATGAAGAGCTGGGCCGAGGCCGAGTGGTTCACCACCCGCCCCGAAGTGGCCCAGAAGATCACCGTCACCGTGTTCAAGGTGCCGGGCGAGACCAACACCGACGACCTGTCGCCCGCCCCGGACGCCTGGAGCCGCCCGGACATCCCGCTGCACTACTTGGCGATGCTGAAGAACACCCGTCCCGACGCGGCCTTCAAGCCCGAGGAAGACGGCAAGCGCGGTCCCATCGCCTTCATCGACGAGCTGAAGAAGAAGGGCCACCTGGTTGCCTACGTCGGCGACGTGGTGGGCACCGGCTCCAGTCGCAAGTCGGCCACCAACAGCGTGATTTGGGCCACCGGCGAAGACATCCCCTTCGTGCCCAACAAGCGCTTCGGCGGCGTGACCCTGGGCGGCAAGATCGCCCCCATCTTCTTCAACACCCAAGAAGACTCGGGCTCGCTGCCCATCGAGGTGGACGTCAGCAAGCTGGAGATGGGCGACGTCATCGACGTGCTGCCCTACGCCGGCGAGATCCGCAAAAACGGCGAGGTCATCGAACGCTTCGCGCTCAAGAGCGAGGTGCTGCTGGACGAAGTGCGCGCCGGTGGTCGCATCAACCTGATCATCGGACGCTCGCTCACGGGCAAGGCCCGCGAGTTCCTTGGCCTGCCGGCCTCCACGCTGTTCCGCCTGCCCAAGGCGCCGGTGGACACCGGCAAGGGCTTCACCCTGGCGCAGAAGATGGTCGGTCGCGCTTGCGGCATGCCGGAAGGCCAGGGCATCCGCCCGGGCACCTACTGCGAGCCCAAGATGACCACCGTCGGCAGCCAGGACACCACCGGCCCAATGACCCGCGACGAGCTGAAGGACCTGGCCTGCCTCGGCTTCTCGGCCGACCTCGTCATGCAGAGCTTCTGCCACACCGCCGCCTACCCCAAGGCCGTGGACGTGAAGATGCACCGTGAACTGCCGACCTTCATCAGCAACCGCGGCGGTGTGGCCCTGCGCCCGGGCGACGGCGTCATCCACAGCTGGCTCAACCGCCTGCTGCTGCCCGACACCGTGGGCACGGGCGGCGACAGCCACACGCGCTTCCCCATCGGCATCTCCTTCCCGGCCGGCTCGGGCCTGGTGGCCTTCGGCGCCGCCACGGGCGTGATGCCGCTGGACATGCCGGAATCGGTGCTGGTGCGCTTCAAGGGCCAGATGCAACCGGGCGTGACCCTGCGCGACCTGGTGCACGCCATCCCGCTGTACGCCATCAAGGCCGGCCTGCTAACCGTCGAGAAGAAGGGCAAGAAGAACATCTTCTCGGGCCGCATCCTCGAAATCGAGGGCCTTCCCGACCTGAAGGTGGAACAGGCCTTCGAGTTGTCCGACGCCTCGGCCGAGCGCTCGGCCGCCGGCTGCACGATCAAGCTGAACCCCGAGCCGATCAAGGAGTACCTGACCTCCAACATCGTGCTGATGAAGAACATGATCGCCGACGGCTACCAAGACAAGCGCACGCTGGAGCGCCGCATCAAGGCCGTCGAGGCCTGGCTGGCCCAGCCCAACCTGCTGGAAGCCGACCAGGACGCCGAGTACGCCGCCGTGATCGAGATCGACCTGGCCGACATCAAGGAGCCCATCGTTTGCTGCCCGAACGACCCGGACGACGCCAAGTTCATGTCCGAAGTCGCCGGCACGAAGATCGACGAGGCCTTCATCGGGTCGTGCATGACCAACATCGGCCACTTCCGCGCGGCCGCCAAGGTCCTGGGCGGTGCCCGTGACATCCCCGTCAAGCTCTGGGTTGCCCCGCCGACCAAGATGGACCAGAACGAGCTGATCAAGGAAGGGCACTACGCCACCTTCGGCACTGCCGGTGCACGCACCGAAATGCCCGGCTGCTCGCTGTGCATGGGCAACCAGGCCCAGGTCAAGGAAGGCGCCACGGTCATGTCGACCTCGACCCGCAACTTCCCCAACCGCTTGGGCAAGAACACCAACGTGTTCTTGGGCTCGGCCGAACTGGCCGCCGTGTGCTCGAAGCTGGGCCGCATCCCGACCGTGGCCGAGTACCACGAGGCCGTGGGCATCGTGAACAAGGACGCCGGCAGCATCTACAAGTACATGAACTTCGACCAGATCGAGGAGTACGCAGAAACGGCCAAGGGCGTGACGGTCTAAAACCCGCATCAAGCCCCACCCAAAAGCCCGCAAGCCGCCCCGGCTTGCGGGCTTTTTCATGCTCCGCATAATGGGTCGATCCCCTCGCCCACCGAGAGCACCCATGGCCGCCACGCACGCTTTTGCCAAGACGCTGAAGACCTTCGAGACCGCCTCCGGCAAGTCCGGGCGGTTCTACTCGCTGCCGCAGCTGGCCAAGCAGTTCCCCAACGTGAACCGCATGCCCATCTCGATGCGCATCGTGCTGGAGAGCGTGCTGCGCAACTGCGACGGCCAGAAGGTCACTCCCGAGCACGTGGCGCAGTTGGCGAACTGGCAGCCCACGGCCGAGCGCAGCGACGAGATCCCCTTCGTGGTGGCGCGCGTGGTGCTGCAAGACTTCACCGGCGTGCCCCTGCTGGCCGACCTGGCCGCCATGCGCAACGTGGCCGCGGCCATGGGCAATGATCCCAAGCGCATCGAGCCGCTGGTGCCCGTGGACCTGGTGGTGGACCACAGCGTCATGATCGACCACTACGGCAGCAAGAAGTCGCTCGACCTGAACATGAAGCTCGAGTTCGAGCGCAACCGCGAGCGCTACGAGTTCATGAAGTGGGGCATGCAGGCCTTCGACACCTTTGGCGTCGTGCCTCCAGGCTTTGGCATCGTGCACCAGGTCAACCTGGAGTACCTGGCCCGCGGCGTGCACAAGACCAAGGACAAGGTGTACTACCCCGACAGCCTGGTGGGCACCGACAGCCACACCACCATGATCAACGGCATCGGCGTGGTGGGCTGGGGCGTGGGCGGCATCGAGGCCGAGGCCGGCATGCTGGGCCAGCCGGTGTACTTCCTGACGCCCGACGTGGTGGGCTTCGAACTGACCGGGCGCCTGCGCGAAGGCGTGACGGCCACCGACCTGGTGCTCACCGTCACCGAGATCCTGCGCCAGCACAAGGTGGTGGGCAAGTTTGTCGAGTTTTTCGGCGAAGGCACGCGCACCCTGGCCCTGCCCGACCGCGCCACCATCGCCAACATGGCGCCCGAGTACGGCGCCACCATGGGCTTCTTCCCGGTGGACGAGAAGACGGTCGCGTACTTCCAAGGCACGGGCCGCAGCAAGGCCGAGATCGAGGCCTTCGAGGCCTACTGGAAGGCGCAGAAGATGTTCGGCGTGCCCAAGAAGGGCGACATCGACTACACCAGCGTCGTCACGCTGGATCTGGGCACCGTGACGCCCAGCTTGGCCGGCCCCAAGCGCCCGCAAGACCGCATCGAAATCACCCACCTGGCCTCGACGTTCAGCGAACTGTTCAGCCAACCCACGGCGAACAACGGCTTCAACCAGCCGGCCGAAAAGCTCAAGCAGGTGTTCAAGACCGACAGCGGCCTGGCCGTGAAAAACGGCGACGTGCTGATCGCCGCCATCACCAGCTGCACCAACACCAGCAACCCCGGCGTGCTGCTGGCCGCGGGCCTGTTGGCCAAGAAGGCCGTCGAAGCCGGCCTGAAGGTGGCGCCGCACATCAAGACCTCGCTGGCACCCGGCTCCCGCATCGTCACCGAGTACCTGGAGAAGGCCAAGCTGCTGCCCTACCTGGAAAAGCTTGGCTTCAACGTGGCCGCCTACGGCTGCACCACCTGCATCGGCAACGCGGGCGACCTCACGCCCGAGCTCAACAAGCTCATCCAAGAGCAAGACCTGGTGTGCGCCGCGGTGCTGTCGGGCAACCGCAACTTCGAAGCCCGCATCCACCCCAACCTCAAGGCCAACTTCCTGGCCAGCCCGCCCTTGGTGGTGGCCTACGCCATCGCCGGCAACGTCACCGTCGACCTGATGACCCAACCCGTGGGCCAGGGCAAGAAGGGCCAGGACGTGTACCTGGGCGACATCTGGCCCACCAGCGACGAGATCGACAAGCTGATGAAGCACGCCATGTCGCCCAAGGCCTTCAAGGAGAACTACGGCAAGGTCGGCAAAAAGCCCGGCAAGCTGTGGGAGGCGATCAAGGGCGTTCAGGGCCAGGTCTATGACTGGCCCAAGAGCACGTACATCGCGCAACCGCCCTTCTTCGACGGCTTCACCCTGGCGCCCAAGGCCGTGGTGGCCGGCGTGCAGAAGGCCAAGGTCATGGCGCTGTTCGGCGACTCCATCACCACCGACCACATCAGCCCCGCCGGTTCGTTCAAAGAGACGACGCCCGCCGGCCAGTTCCTGGTGGCCCAGGGCGTGCAGAAGGCCGACTTCAACAGCTACGGCGCGCGGCGCGGCAACCACGACGTGATGGTGCGCGGCACCTTCGCCAACGTGCGCGTCAAGAACCTGATGCTGCCGCCCAAGGCCGACGGCTCGCGCGAGGAAGGCGGCTACACCCTCAAGGGCGGCCAGAAAATGGCCATCTACGACGCCGCCATGCAGTACATGGCCGAGGGCACGCCCACCGTGGTGTTCGCTGGCGAAGAGTACGGCACCGGTTCCAGCCGCGACTGGGCGGCCAAGGGCACACAGCTGTTGGGGATCAAAGCCGTGGTGGCCAAGAGCTTCGAGCGCATCCACCGCGCCAACCTCATTGGCATGGGCGTGCTGCCCTTGCAGTTCAAGGCCGGCGACAGCTGGGAGTCCCTGGGCCTGACCGGCGCGGAAACCATCGACATCGAACTGGCCGACCCGATCAAGCCCCAGGGTGACGCGGTGATGAGGATCACCGGTGCCGACGGCACGCAGCGTCGTGTCACGCTGACGCTGCGCATCGACACCGCCATCGAGGTCGACTATTACCGCCACGGGGGGATCCTCCCCTTCGTGCTGCGGCAACTGTTGGCGGCCTGAAACCATGGGGCCCCGCCCACTTCCGCCCGAAGGCGCCGGCTTTCGCGTCTTGGCCCTCAGTGGGGGGGGCTTCTTGGGTCTGTACACCGCCCAGGTTCTGGCGCTGTTGGAGGAGGAGGCGGGACAGCCCTTGGGCCGCTGCTTCGACCTGCTGGCGGGCACCTCCATTGGCGGCCTGTTGGCCCTGGGCCTGGCCTTCGAGGTGCCGATGCAGCGCATGGTCGACCTGTTCGTGCGGCGCGGCACCGAGGTGTTTTCCGACCGCCGCCTGCCAGGCGGCACGGTGAGCCGACTCATGGACTTGACCCGCTCCGTCATGGGCCCCAAGTACAGCGGCGTGGCCTTGCGGCAGGCCCTCGAGGACGAGTTGGGCGACGCCTGCCTGAAGGATGCACGCCACCCCACCCTCGTCACCGCCGTGGACGTGCACACCTGCGGCACCAAGGTCTTCAAAACGCCGCACGCCGCCGCCTCCAAAGGCGACGGGCCCCTGCGGGCGTCCGACGTGGCGCTGGCGTCCTGCGCCGCACCGGCCTACTTCCCGTCGGTGTCGGTCGGCGGTCGCCTGTACGCCGATGGGGGCCTGGTAGCGGTGGCCCCCGACCAGGTGGCCCTGCACGAGGCCGAGCACTTCATGGGCGTGGATCTGGCCTCGGTGTCCATGCTGTCGGTCGGCACCGCCACCGCGCATTACCGCCCCCGCGACGGCGTGGACGAGGACGCCGGTGCCGTGGGTTGGCTGTCGGACGGCCGACTCATCCTGACCCTCATCTCCGCCCAGCAGCAGCACGTGCAAGCCATGGTGGAAGACCGACTGGGCGATCGCTACCTGCGCCTGGACGCCGACTGGCCGGCCGACGCAGGGCTGGGCATCGACGTGGCCACCCCGGCAGCGGCCAAGGTGCTGCGCGAACTCGCGCACCGCACCATGGCCGTGACGCCGCGACGCGCATTCGACCCCTGGTTGGGCACCGAGCCGCCGCGGCGCGCCTGACGCGCTGGAGCGGTGGCCTCGTGACCTCCGCCACGAAGTCTTCGTGGTTGGGGTGCAGCCACCGTGGTGCAACCGAAAACGGCGCGTTAGCGTCAAGGCACGTCCATTCAACCGGAGTCGTCCATGCGTTTGGTCCTGCCCCACGCCCTCCAACGAACCGTGCAAGCCCTGTTGATGCTGCCTTTGAGCGCTTGGTCCCAAAGCGGAGAAGCGCTGACCCTGCAGGCAGGCACCGAGCCCAAATCCGTGGTCGCCGTGGTGCGCCACTCGGAATCGAACCCCTGTGGCGTGGAACTGCAGTTTGGCGATGGACGGGCTGAAAAGCGAAGGCTGGAACCGGGTGAAGCCTGGACCGTGCCCCACACCTACTCGACCGATGGTCAATTCACGGTGAAGGCTGTGGGGACGCTGGTGGTTCGAGGTTTGAAAACGGCTGGAGGCTGCAAGCTGGATGCTTCCACCACGGTGGCCGTGCAGGGCAACACCGCCAGCTTGGCGGCAGCGCCCTCCGCAAGCCCAGCCGCTGCGGCCGCCCCAGTCCCGGCCGGCACTCAGGCTCCCGCCAACCCGCCCGCTGCCGACGAGACGCGAGACCTGTTGGTGCTGTACCACCAAGACGCCAGCGGCTTGCGCATGGTGTCGGCGCTGGACGGCACCAAGCGCCTCGCCAGTCCGGAGGCCCTGCAGCGCGGCTACAGCTACTGCATCGTGATGTACCCCCAGTCGTACGCGGCCTTGAACTCGGCCAGCATGCCGTTCCAAACGCTGGTGCAACGGCCCTTGGATCGCATCGTCAGCACCTTGGCGGGCAGCAAGCCCGGCCCGGCGCGCGCCATGGATTGCGTTCAATCACGGGGCAACGAAGTCTTTCTGCAGCAACGCCCCGACTTCCTGTTGGTCCAGCGTCAAGCGCTACCCGTCTTGGCCCGAAATCCCAAAACCTTGGAGCGCTACGAGAGCTTCCAGACCATCAAGGTTGAGACCCTCGAGCGGATCGTCGCCGCCGATCAAGCCCGGCAGCAACAGGCCGCCGACAACGAACGCCAGCGCGCTGGCCAGCTGGAGGAACTGGCCACGGCCGACTCTCGCGAACACGTGGGATCGCTGTCGCTGCGTTTGCCGGGCAATGAGGGCCTGCGCTACTGCACCTTGTCCTACAAGGACGCCACCGGAGCGGCCGTGCTGGGCTATGCCTTCAAGGGCGCCGACGTCCTGTCCAACAGCTTCCGGGCGCACCTGAAGGAGCAACGCATCTCGGCGACGGTGGGCAGTAGACCGTTCCACAAGGCTTACGGCTCGGTTGAGGAGCTGTACTTGGACCTGCAAAAGAACCCAGAAAACTGCGCCGTCTACGTGGATTTCCCGAAGCAGCTCCGCATGGTGATGAAGGCCATCGAACGCGACCAGGGCAAGCGCCGGTACGAGCTGAACGAGATCCTCCCCGTGGCCGGCTTGCGCGACGCCTGGGCACAGCGCAGCGGCCATGCCGACTGGGCGGCCAGCGAGTTCGCCAGCAGCATCGACGCCTCGGGCGATCAAGTGAAGGCCCTCGCCGGACTCGGGGTCAGCAGCAAGTCGCAGTTCGATCAGGCTGTGGCCGAAATGAAGAGCAGCAAGTACGGCACGGGCAACAGCGCGGGCGAGGTGCTGGCCTACCTCAATGACAAGCAGGCCGCCCCCAAGGGGCAGACCGCGTTGTCGGTCAAACAAGATCGAGAGCGTCAGGCCCGTGCGGCAGAGGAGCAGCAAAAAGCCGAGGAGCGCAAACGCCAGGCCGACCACGCGCGCGAGTTCCCCTACACCGCCACCTTGAGCTGCGGCATGGGCGGACGGCACATGAACCTGGTGGCCTGCTTCAGTGGGCAACACACCAAGACGCAGTTGGAGTTGCGCAATGGCTCACAGTACAAGATGTACCAGGCTTGGGAAGTTGGCCAAGCGGGTCGCAACACCAGCGAGGGGGTGGTGATTCCCCTGCGGGCGAACTTCGCGCTGAAGGCGCAAAACATCCACGAAACCTTGCTGCTGAGCCTCAAGGTTCAGGAGACCGCCACCGGACGCACGCTGTACGAGAAATCGGCGGGGCGGTTCGGGGTGGTGGCAGCCCAGGACTGACCCAAGGGTTCCGTCAGCGCTCGCGCCAGGCCGCCAACAGGGCCTGGGCGGCGCGGCTGAGCCGGCGGTCTTGGCGCCACACCACCTGCCAGTGCCGCCGAATCGGCAAGCCGCTGGCCTTCAGCTCCACCAAGCCGGTGGCGTCGCCACCCAAGGTGTGGCGGCTCAGCACCGCCAGGCCCAGGCCGGCGGCCACGGCGTGCTTCAGGGCTTCGTTGGAGCCCAGGGCCATGCGCGGCTGCCAGTCGATGCCTTGGTGCGCCAGGAACTGGTCGGTGGCCAGCCGAGTGCCCGAGCCTGGCTCCCGGGCCAACCGAGGCTCGGCGATCAGGCGCGACCACGGCACGCTGCGCCGCCCGGCCAGCGGGTGACCCGCAGGGGCGACCAAGACCAAGGGGTTCGCCATCAGCGGCCAGCGGTTCAGGGGCAGGTCGGTGGGCGGCAGCATCATCACCGCCAGCTCCGCCACGCCCTCGCGCAGGCGACGCACGACGGCATCTCGGTTTTCCACCGTGAGCTCGATGTCGATGCCCGGGTAGGCCTGTGCAAAGGGGCCGAGCAACTCGGGCAAGAAGTACTCGGTGGTGGTGACGGCCGCCACTTGTAAGCGGCCGGCGCGCAGGCCGCGCACATCGGCTTGGTCTTCTTCGAAGCGGCGCCACACGTCGAACATCTCTCGCGCCGCGGCCCACAGCCGCTCGCCGTCTGCCGTGATGCGCAACCCCCGCCCTTCAGGCTCGAAGAGTTGAAGGTCCGTCGCCGCTGCCAACTCGCGCAACTGGGTGGACACCGTGGGCTGCGCCAGGTGCAAGGCCGCCGCCGCCTTGCCCACACCGCCCAGGCGGGCGACGGCGTCCAGGGTTCTCAGTTGGGTGAGCGTGGCCCGTATGGCCGGCAGGGTTGGTTTCATGCATTGGCTTTAACGATGTTTTTGATCCATAAAAATCAACTTTCATCATCAGAGACTCTCGGGAAACTGACGCTCATGGCAACCTCTCAATGACAGTCTCATGCCCAACAAGACCCCCATCACCGTGGCGCACGGCGACGGCATCGGCCCGGAAATCATGGCCGCCACCTTGCGGATCCTGGAAGCCGCTGAGGCTCAAATCGCACCCGAGGTCATCGAGGTGGGCGAAAAGGTTTACCTGGGCGGCAACACGAGCGGCATCGCCGCCGAAAGCTGGGCCAGCTTGCGGCGGACCAAGGTCTTTCTGAAGGGGCCGATCACCACGCCCCAAGGCGGCGGCTACAAGAGTCTGAACGTGACCATTCGCAAGACCTTGGGGCTCTTTGCCAACGTCCGCCCCTGCGTGGCCTACGCCCCCGCCGTGGCCACCCGCCACCCGACGATGGACGTGGTCATCGTGCGCGAAAACGAGGAGGACCTGTACGCCGGCATCGAGCACCGGCAAACCGACGAGGTCTTCCAGTGCCTCAAGCTCATCACCCGCCCTGGCTGCGAAAAGATCGTGCGCCACGCCTTCGAGTACGCCCGCGCCAACGGCCGCAAGAAGGTCACCTGCATGACCAAAGACAACATCATGAAGATGACCGACGGGCTGTTCCACAAGGTCTTTGACGAGATCAAGGCGGAGTACCCCGAGATCGCGACCGAGCACCAAATCATCGACATTGGCACGGCCCGCCTGGCCACCCAACCCGAGCGCTACGACGTGATCGTGACGCCCAACCTCTACGGCGACATCATTTCCGACGTGGCGGCCGAGTTGACGGGTTCGGTCGGTCTCGCGCCCAGCGCCAACATCGGCGAGCACGTCGCCATGTTCGAGGCCATCCACGGCAGCGCCCCCGACATCGCCGGACAAGGCATCGCCAACCCCTCGGGCCTGCTGCTCTCGGCCGTCATGATGCTGGTGCACATCCGCCAAAGCGAGGTGGCCACACGGGTGCACAACGCCTGGCTGCGCACCCTCGAAGACGGTTGGGTGACGGCCGACCTCACGCCCTCCGCCGACGGGCGGGTCGTCGGGACCGAGGCCTTCGCCGATGCCGTGATCGCCCGCCTGGGCCAAGCGCCGCGCCAGTTCAAGCCCGTGCACTACATCGACGCCCCACAAGCACGCGCCACGCCCAAGCCGCTCTACGTGCCCGCGCCGCCGGCCCGCAAGCGCATCGTGGGCGTGGACGTCTTCGTCCATGCCGCGGGCACCACGGCCGACTACCTGGCGGGGCGGCTGGCCACGCTCACGCACCAGCCCAAGCCCGCTGGGTTCGTGCTGCAGATGATCACCAACCGGGGCGTCAAGGTTTGGCCCGGCGGCTTTGCGGAAACCTTCTGCACCGACCACTGGCGCTGCCGCTTCATGGGCACGGACGGCAGCGGCGCCTCCCGCGAGGTGAGCCACCAAGACATCGTGCACCTGCTGGACAACCTGGTCAGCGACGGCCTGGACTTCATCAAGACCGAGCACCTGTGCGAATTCGACGGCCAGCCCGGCTTCGCGCTCGGCCAGGGCCAGTGAACCCGCCCGGGCGAGCCGCGGGCGCGCAGGGGATCAGGGGCTCAGGGTCTGGATGGCGCGAGCCGGGATGCGCACCCAAGCTTCCTCCTCGCCCACCTGCAAGCGGTAGTCCAACGGCGCGTCGCCCAGGTTCAGCACCACGACCGCGAGGCGCCCGTCAGGGTGAACGAAGGCCGTGGTGTGCAAGCTGCTCCGACTGCTGACGGCGCTGACGCGCTGCGCCCCCGGCCGGACGAACTTCGAGAAGTGCCCAAGGTAGGCAAAGCTGGGCGTGAAGGTCACGCGACCGGTCGCCCGGTCGGCGTGCACCGGCGCGAAGCAGAAGTTGCCCACGTGGTTGGGGCCGCCCGTCTCGTCCAGCAGCAGGTTCCAGTCGGTCCAGCCCACCGCCCCGGCGTTGAAGTCGCCGATCATTTGCTGGCCGTAGCGCTCGGCGTTGGCCCAAGATTGCAGCTGGCTGGGGTCGAAGCGCTCGACGGTGGCCTCGGTCAGCAGCAGGTTCGTGGCCGGCCAGGCTTGCTGCGTGGCCGCCACGTTGCCGTGCATGGGCGCCCCGCCGGCCCAGGTTTCGTACCAATGGAAGCCCACGCCCCACACGTACTTCGCCGCCTCGGGGTCGCTCAGGATGACGTCGGCCCGCTGCTTGATCAGGTCGCGGTTGTGGTCCCAGACGATCAACTTGCGGTCGCCCAGGCCCTCGCGCGCCAAGGTGGGCCCCAGGTGGTCGCGCACGAAGTCGCGCTCTTGCTCGGCCGTGTAGATCATGGACTCCCAGCGCTGCCGCGCCATGGGCTCGTTTTGCACGGTCAGGCCCCAGACCGGCACGCCTTCTTGCTCATAGGCCTTCACGGCCTTGGCGATGTAGCGGGCCCAGGTACCGGCGTGCTCCGGCAGCAGCGCGCCCCCTTGCAACATGCTGCCGTTGTCCTTCATCCAGGCCGGCGCGCTCCAGGGGCTGACGTAGGTGGTGAGCCGGCCGCCCGCGGCTTTCAAGGCACCGCGAATCATGGGCAAGCGGTGCACGCGGTCGGGCGCCACGTCGAAGCTGGCCAGGCTGGCGTCGCCGTCCTGCACGTAGGTGTAGCTGGCGCTGCTGAAATCGCTGCTGTGGATGGTGGTGCGCAACAGGGTGTAGCCGATCCCCTGCTGCGGGTCGAAGTAGGCGGTGAGCAAGTCCGCCTGCGCGTTGGGGCTCAGCCCCGCGAAGACCTCGGCGCTGGCGTCGGTGATGGCGCCACCGATCCCCAGCACCGTTTGAAAACGCTGCGCGGGGTTGACGAAGACCGACACATCGCCCTCGGGCGCCTGTTGGCGGGCTTGGAACGACACCGTGCCGGTGAGGGCCAGTCGCTCGGGGGCGCCCTGGGCGGTGGTGTGGATGCGGAGGGTCAAGGGCATGGCGGCGTTCAAGGGCGAAGAGCAGCCCCCACCCGCGGCCAACAGGGGCGCCAGCAGCAGGCTTGAAAGGGCTTTCATGGCCGCCATTCTGGCGCCAACCGGCGCCCGATCGGAGGTCGATCAGCGCCCGGTCAGCGCCCCCAGCGCGATGCCGCGCTCGGCCGCCAGCTGCTCCAGCAGCGGCATCAGCGGGCCCAGCTTCTCGTCCAGCGCATCGCGCACGGTGTCCACCATCACCTGCGTGCTGCGCTCGATCTCGATGTGCACGGCGTCGCCCACGCCCTTGTCCCCGAAGGTCGTCATGCGCAGGGTTTCGGGGATCAGCCAGACCTCGAACCAGCCCGAGCCGTCGCGCTCGCGATGGGCCTCGGCCACGGTCAGGCTGCAGCCGTTCACGCCGACGTAGCCCTTGGCGAACACGTAGCGCATCCAGGGCGCCGGCAGCGCGAAGCGGATGACGTGGTTGTTGTCGGGCCGGCGGATCTCGGCGATGGTGGCGCTCACGTCCACGTGGCCCGAAAGCGGGTGCCCGCCCACCTCGGCGCCCTCCTTGGCGGCGCGCTCCACGTTGAGGCCCGAGCCCACTTGCAATCCGCCCAGCGTGGTCAGGCGCAGGGTCTGGGCCATCACGTCGAACAGGGCCTCATTCGGCGCGGGGCGTTCGGTCACGGTCAGGCACACGCCGTCGCAGGCCACGCTGGCGCCGATGGCCAGTTCGCCATCGAAGCCTTCGGGGAACTGCAAGCGCAGGGTGTGCAGGCCCTCGCGGGCCTCGATGGCGGCCACGCGGGCCACGCCTTGCACAATGCCGGTGAACATCAGGCGCGCTCCCCGGCCAGCAGCTTGGCAAAGCGCTCTTCGCCAAAGCCCACGGTCACGCGACCGTCGCCCCAGTCCACCACCGGGCGCTTGATGGCGCTGGGCTGTGTGGCCAGCAGGGCCACGGCGCCGGCCTCGTCGCAGGCCAAGGCCTGCGTAGCCTCGTCCAGCTTGCGCCAGGTGGTGCCCTGGCGGTTCAGCAAGGTCTGCCACCCCACCGCCTGGGCCCAGGTGCGCAGTTGAGGCACGGTGGGCGGGGCCTTCTTGAAATCGACGAAGGCCACGGTGGCACCCGCCTCGGTCAGCCAGGCGCGCGCGCGCTTCACGGTGTCGCAGTTGGGAATGCCGTAGAGGGTCAAAGAAGGCATGGGATTCAGAGGGTCAGCGCTAGCATCGATGCGTGATTGTCCGACTCCATCCGACCGCCCTCGCCTTCCCCGACCCGGCCTCGGCTTTGGGCCCCGACAGCGACGCCCCGGGCCTGCTGGCGGTGGGCGGTGATTTGCGCCCCGAGCGCATCGTGGCGGCCTACCAGCAGGGCATTTTTCCCTGGTTCAGCGAGGGGCAGCCGCCCCTGTGGTGGAGCCCGGATCCGCGCATGGTGCTGCAGGTCGCCGATTTCAAGCTGCATCCCTCGCTGCGCAAAACCCTGCGCCGTTTCTTGCGCACCCCCGGCTGCGCCGTGCACGTCAACCGCGACACCGAGGCCGTGATCCGCGCCTGCGCCAGCACCCCGCGCGAAGGCCAGGGCGGCACTTGGATCGTGCCCGACATGCAGGCCGCCTACGCCGAACTGGCCCGCCGCGGCGTGGTGCAGAGCGTGGAGACTTGGCGCGACGGGGTGTGCATCGGCGGCCTGTACGGCGTACGCCTGGGGCGCATGTTCTTCGGCGAGTCGATGTTCGCGCACGCGACCGACGCCTCCAAGATCGCCCTGACGTACCTCGTGGCACTGTGCCGGCGCGATGGCATTGCCTGGATCGACTGCCAGCAAAACACCCGGCACCTGGCCAGCCTGGGCGCGGCCGAGGTCAGCGGTGCGGCCTTTCGCGCCCACCTGGCCGCCACCGTCCACGCGCCGCCCTTGACGGCGTGGGAGGACGACCCCACGGCCTGGCGCTGGGTGCTGGCGCCATGACGCCCCAGCCCGGCAGCCCCTACCCCCTGGGGGCCCGCCCGTCGGCGCACGGCGTCAATTTCTCCGTCTACTCCCGCCACGCCACGGCCTGCCGCCTGCTCCTGTTCGCGCACCCCCACGACGCCCGCCCCAGCCACACGCTCGCCCTGGACCCGCGCCGCCACCGCACTTGGCACTACTGGCACGCCTTCGTGCCCGACCTGCCCGTGGGCACGGCCTACGCCTGGCAGATGGACGGCCCATGGGCGCCCGAGCAAGGCCACCGCTTCGACGGCGAGCGCCTGCTGCTGGACCCCTACGGCCGCGCCCTGGCCACGCCCCCCGGCCACTGCCGCGGCGACAACGCGGCGGCCACGGCGCTGCGCAGCGTGGTGGCCGACGACCAAGCCTACGACTGGGAGGGCGATCGCCTGCCCTGCCGCCCCTTCGCCCAAACCGTCGTTTACGAAACCCATGTGCGCGGCTTCACCGCCCACCCCAGCAGCGGCGTGCCCGAGGCCCACCGCGGCCGCTACGCTGGGCTGATCGACCGGATCCCCTACCTCGTCGACCTGGGCATCACCGCCGTCGAATTGATGCCGGTCTTTCAGTTCGACCCCCACGATGCCCCGCCCGGCCTGACCAACTACTGGGGCTACAGCCCGCTGAGCTTCTTCGCCCCGCACGCGGCCTACGCCGTCGGCACCGACCCACTGGCACCCCTCAACGAGTTCCGCGACCTCGTCAAAGCCCTGCACCGCGCCGGCCTCGAAGTCATCCTCGACGTGGTCTACAACCACACGGCCGAAGGCGACGATCGCGGCCCCACGCACAGCCTGCGTGGCCTGGACAACGCGACCTACTACATGCTGGAGAGCGGCGGCCGCTACGCCAACCACAGCGGCTGCGGCAACACGCTCAACGCCAACCACGCGGTGGTGCGCCGGCTCATCCTGGACAGCCTGCGTTATTGGGTGCAGGTCATGCACGTGGACGGCTTTCGCTTCGACCTGGCGGCCATCCTGTCGCGCGACGAGCAAGGCCGGCCCATGCCCCGCGCCCCGGTGCTTTGGGACATCGACTCCGACCCCGCGCTGGCCGGCACCAAGCTCATCGCCGAGGCCTGGGACGCGGCTGGGCTTTACCAAGTGGGCGGGTTCGGCGGCGACCACTGGAAGGAGTGGAACGGTCACTTCCGCGACGACGTGCGCAGCTTCGTGCGCGGCGAGCCCGGCAAGGTGCCCGCCCTGGCCGAGCGCCTGCTGGGCAGCCCACGCCTGTACGCCGGCGGGGCGCGCGAGCCGGCGCAAAGCATCAACTTCGTCACCAGCCACGACGGCTTCACGCTGCACGATTTGGTCAGCTTCAACACCAAGCACAACGAGGCCAACGGCGAAGACAACCGCGACGGCAGCGACGACCACCGCAGCTGGAACTGCGGCACGGAAGGCCCCACCGACGACCCCGCCGTGAACGCGCTGCGCTTGCGGCAGATAAAGAACCTGCTCGCCATCACCGTGCTGAGCCTGGGCACCCCCATGCTGCTGATGGGCGACGAGATGGGCCGCAGCCAGCAAGGCAACAACAACGCCTACTGCCAAGACAACGACATCAGCTGGCTGGACTGGCGCGGCCTGCACACGCACGCCGAGCTGCACCGCTTCGTCCGAGGCCTGATCGCCCTGCGCGCCCAGCGCGAGTCGGTGCGCGACGCGCCGCCGCTGTCCTTGGAGCAACTGATGACCCAGGTGCGTGTGCAGTTGCACGGCGTGCACCTGCGCCAGCCCGACCTGCACAACACCTCGCACAGCCTGGCCGTGACGGCCAGCAGCCTGTCGGGCGACCTGCGCATGCACTTCGCCCTCAATGCCTACTGGGAACCCCTGTCCTTCGAGCTGCCCCCAGGCCTGGCCTGGCGCCGGGTCCTGGACACCAGCCGCCCCAGCCCGCAGGATCTGGTCGACTTCGAAGCGGCCGAACCGGTGGCGGGCGCCAGCCATACCGTGGCCCCGCGCTCGGTGGTGGCCCTGTTCGCCCGGGCAAGTCCCGGCTGAGCGGCCGTGGGCGGGCTCCTATCATGGGCGCCGTGACCCAACTCAAGGACCTGCCGTTCACCCAGGTGCAGTTTTACGTGACTGCCGCCTACCCGTGCAGCTACCTGGCCGAGCGCCAGGCCCGCAGCCAAGTGGCCACGCCCAGCCACCTGATCCACGCGGACGCCTACTCGCACCTGGTCACCCAAGGCTTTCGCCGGTCCGGCCTGTTCACCTACCGCCCGCAGTGCGAAGGCTGCCAAGCCTGCGTGCCCCTGCGCGTGCCCGTGGCCCCGTTCAAGCCCACGCGCAGTCAGCGACGCGCCCTGGCCCAACACGCCGACTTGAAGGCCCGCGTCATGCGCCTGGGCTACAGCGCCGAGCACTACGACCTGTACCTGCGCTACCAGTCGGCCCGCCACAGCGGTGGCGGCATGGACCACGACAGCGTCGACCAGTACTCGCAGTTCTTGCTGCAAAGCCGCGTGAACTCGCGCTTGGTCGAGTTCCGCGACGCCGAGGGCCACCTCAAGATCGTCAGCATCCTGGACATGCTGTCCGACGGCCTCTCTGCCGTGTACACCTTCTACGACCCCGAGCCGGGGAAGAGCTACGGCACCTACAGCGTGATGTGGCAGATCGAGCAGGCGCGCCAGCTCAAGCTGTCGCACCTCTACCTGGGCTACTGGATCGCGCAAAGCCCCAAGATGGCCTACAAGGCCAAGTTCCAGCCGCACGAAGTCCTGCGCGAAGGACGCTGGCAGCCGGGCTGATCTGCGCCAGGAATGAAAAAGGCCACGTCGATCGACGTGGCCTTTGCGTTTTTGGTGGGCGGTGCAGGGTTCGAACCTGCGACCCCTGCCGTGTGAAGGCAGTGCTCTACCGCTGAGCTAACCGCCCGGGAGCAACAGACCGCTTTGGAGGCCAAGCCTTGGAGGGCTTGGTGGGCGGTGCAGGGTTCGAACCTGCGACCCCTGCCGTGTGAAGGCAGTGCTCTACCGCTGAGCTAACCGCCCGGTCTGTGTCCGGGAAAGCCTGACATTATGCCACGGCTTGGGGGGATTCCAACTTGCGCCACAAACAAGCGCCACCGGCATCCTTGTCCAGGCCCTTGAGCACGCCCTCGTGGGCCGCCTGTTCTTCGTCGCTCAGGGCGGTGACCGGCAAGCCCAACGCGGTGAAGTCGAAGGGCCCCAGGTCCTCGTCGTCGCCCTGTTCGCCCTCGGCCTGCGCTTCCTCCCCGAGCAGGCTGTGCTGGCCCCGGGTGAGGCGCACGTAAACCTCGGCCAGCAATTCCGCGTCCAACAAAGCGCCGTGGAAGCTGCGACCGCTGTTGTCCACCTCCAAGCGCCGGCACAGGGCGTCGAGCGAGTTCGCTTTGCCCGGGAACAGTTCCTTGGCGAGCTGCCAGGTGTCGAGCACGCTGGCCACGGTCTGCGCCATCGGCGCCGCCCCGATGCGGGCCAGCTCGGCATTCATGAAGCCGATGTCGAACGCAGCGTTGTGGATCACCACCTGAGCGCCAGCCAAGAACGCGGTGACCTGGTCGGCCACCTCGGCGAACTTCGGCTTGTCCGACAAGAACTCCGCCGACAGGCCGTGGACGCGGAAGGCCTCCTCGGGCATGTCCCGCTCGGGGTTGAGGTACAGGTGCAGGTGGCGGCCGGTGAGTTGGCGGTCGACCATCTCCACGCAGCCGATTTCGACCACGCGGTCGCCCTTGTCGGGGTCCAGGCCGGTGGTTTCGGTGTCGAAGAAGACTTGTCTCATTCAGGCTTCCCTTGGCGGCGGCTCCAGGCCACGATGGCCAGACCGGCGGCCACCATCAGCAGGCACAGCACCTGGCCTTGGCTCAGCGGCAAGCTGTGCAGGCCGATGTCGAAATGGTCGGGCTCGCGGAAGAACTCCGTGCAGAAGCGGAATCCTCCGTAGCCGATCAGGAACATGCCGCTGACCTGGCCGCGCGCACGCGACTTGCTGGCGAACCACCATAGCAGCACAAAGAGCAGCAGGCCCTCGGTCAAGGATTGGTAAATCTGCGAAGGGTGGCGCGGCAGACCGTCGCCCACCTGCGGAAACACCATGGCCCAGGGCAGGTCCGACGGGGCCACGCGGCCCCAAAGCTCGCCGTTGATGAAGTTGCCGATGCGGCCCACCATGAGCCCCGTGGGCACGCAGGGGGCCACCATGTCCATCACATCAAAAAAGCGCCGACCGCGCGAACGGGCCCACAGGGCCAGCGCGACGATCACGCCCAGCAGTCCGCCGTGGAACGACATGCCGCCCTTCCAGACCATGAAGATCTCCAGCGGGTTGGCGAGGTAGCGCAAGGGCTCGTAGAACAGCACCTGGCCCAGGCGGCCTCCCAGCACCACCCCGAGCACGCCAAAGAACAACAGGTCGTCCAAGTCCTTGGCGGTCCACGCCGGCAAGGGTGCGAACGGCAGGGCCATGCGTCGGCGCATCAGGAAGAAAAACATCCCGAAGGCCAGCAGGTACATCAGCCCGTACCAGTGGATGGACAAGGGGCCCAGTTGCAGGGCCACGGGATCGAATTGGGGGTGGACCCACATGGGCAGGGCTCGGTTCCGGGAAGGCGGCGGAGTTTACGAGCCGGCCTCGAGCGCCCCGCCCGGCGTCAACCCAGCTCTTTAAGGCGCTTCTTGGCGTCGCTGAGGTTGTTGGGCGGCACCCGCGGCGTTTGCACGAAGCGCTGCAGCAACGCGCGGCCCTTTTCTTTGTCGCCCAGGTCGAGGTAGGCCAGCCCTTGGCGGTAGTCGATGGGCAGGGTGTGGGCCCCAATCAGGCCCCGTGCCCGCTCGTACCAGCGGATGGCCTCGTCGTGCTTGCCCTCGTCGGCGGCGACGCGGCCCAAGGAAAAGGCGGGCACGGCCGATTGCGGCTGTTGCTGCATCAACTGCTCCATGCGCTGGCGGGCCCGGGCGTGCTCGTTGGTCTTCAACCAATGGCGCAGCAGCCCTTGCCAAACGCCCATCGCCTGGCCGTGGAAGCTGTGATCGTCGCCCCACTTCACGGCCAGCAGCTCGCGCTCGACCTCGTCCCAGCGCTCCTTTTTGGCCGCGAGGTTGGCCCGCAAGAGCTTGGCCACCTCGGGCTGGCTGCTGCGCACGGCCAGCTCCAAGGCCTCGGCCTTGGGCACGCTGCCGCCGGCCATGGATGGCAGCAGCAGGTAGGTTTGCTGCAGCACGATGCGCGCCTCGAAGAGGTAGGGGTCCAGGCGAAGCGCGCTCTCCCACGCGTCAAACACCTTGCCGCTCAGGCGCATGGCCTGGAGCACCCCGCCATTGATGGCCTTGGCGCTGAGCACCGTGCCTAGCACGAACTGGCAATTGGCGGCTTCAGGGTGTTGCTTCACGCAGGCCTCGGCCAGGCCCAGGGCCCGGTCGATCGCGGCCCTGTCGTTCAAGTCGTTGGCCAGCATGGCCTGGGCGGCGTAGGCGTCGGCCGAACGCAGCGATTGCGTCACCAAGGCCAGGTCGTCGCGCTTGCCCAACTCCCACAGGCGCTGGAGCTGCTCGTCGCGCAGCCACGCCGCCTGGGCGGGGCCCAACAGGCCAAGGGACAAGGCCAACAACAGGGGGCGAAGGGTTCGGGTCATGGGTCGAGGCATAACGCAGGCCCGCATCATCCGGCAGACGGCAATCCCTGCAGGAACGCACGGGCGACGGGCCCCAAGGGTTGGGCCGCCAGCACCCAGGTCTGGCAACGCGGCGCGCCCCGCGGCGCCGGCAGGTACACCACGCCAGGGCGCTGCACCGCCTGCATGGCGGCGGGCACCCAGGCCAGCCCGAAGTCGGCCGAGGCCAGGTGAATCAGCGTGGCCATTTGCACCGCCCGCTGCCGGGGCTGCCCCAGCACACCGTGAGCGCGGTAGTAGTCGACCACGGCATCGTGCAACGCCGGCGCGATGTCCCGCGGAAACAGCACCAGGGGCTCGGCCAGCAAAGCCGCCACCCCGGGCCTCGGACCCAGCCGCTGGGCGGTGCGCTCGGACACCGCCAGGACAAAGGGCTCGTCCTGCAGGGCCCGCCAACCCAACGGGGGCGCTGGGCTGCCGGTGGGCTGCAACACCCAGCCCAAGTCGAGCGTGCCGCGTTGCAGGCCGTCGAGCTGCAGGTCCAGGGTGGCCTCTCGCAACTCCAAGGCCACCCCCGGGTGCGCCGTCTGGAACGCGTGCAGCCACAGGGGCAAGGGCCCAAAGCCGGCCGGTGACACCAGCCCGACGCGCAAACGCCCGCGCTGGCCCTGGGCGGCCGCCCGTGCCAGCGGGGCCAGGCCTTGGCCCTGCTGCAGCCAGTCTTGCAGGGGCTCGCGCAAAGCCTGCCCGGCGGGTGTGAGCTGCACGCGCCGGCTGGTGCGCGCGAGCAACGGCACGCCCACGTCGGCCTCCAGCTGTCGCAGGCCCTTGCTCACCTGGGGTTGCCGCAGCCCCAGGCGTTCGGCGGTGCGTCCGAAATGCAGCTCCTCCGCCAGGGTCAGGAACAGGCGGGCCAGCTCGGGATTGATCGATTCCATTTTCGAAATCAATCATGCCACTGAATTGATCTTGATCGCATCAATCTGGGTCGAGATACTGGCGCCCTCTTCCCCCAGTTCCCAACAGCCCTCGTTCACGCCATGTCCGCCAACCGCCGCAGCAAGAACATCACCGAAGGCGTCGCCCGCGCCCCCAACCGCTCCATGTACTACGGCATGGGCTACCAAGAGAGCGACTTCGGCAAGCCCATGATCGGCGTGGCCAACGGCCACAGCACCATCACGCCCTGCAACTCCGGCCTGCAGAAGTTGGCCGACGCGGCGGTGATCGGCCTGAAAGAGGCTGGCGCCAACCCGCAGGTGTTCGGCACGCCGACCATCAGCGACGGCATGGCCATGGGCACCGAGGGCATGAAGTACAGCCTGGTCAGCCGCGAGGTCATCGCCGACTGCGTGGAAACCTGCGTCGGCGGCCAGTGGATGGACGGTGTCATGGTCATCGGCGGCTGCGACAAGAACATGCCCGGCGGCCTGATGGGCATGCTGCGCGCCAACGTGCCTTCGCTGTACATCTACGGCGGCACCATCCTGCCGGGCAAGTACAAGGGACAGGACCTGAACATCGTCAGCGTGTTCGAGGCCGTGGGCCAGTTCAGCGCCGGCAAGATGAGCGAAGAGGACTTCTGCCAGATCGAGAAGCGCGCCATCCCCGGCAGTGGCTCCTGCGGCGGCATGTACACGGCCAACACCATGAGCTCGTCGTTCGAGGCCTTGGGCATCAGCCTGCCCTACTCGTCGACCATGGCCAACGTCGAGGACGAGGTGCTGGCCAACGTCAAGAAGGCCGCCGAGGTGCTGGTGGACGCCGTCAAGGCCGACCGCAAGCCCAAGGACATCGTCACCAAACAGGCCATCGAGAACGCCGTGGCCGTCATCATGGCCACCGGCGGCAGTACCAATGCCGTGCTGCACTACCTGGCCATCGCCCACGCGGCCGGCGTCGAATGGACGATCGACGACTACGAGCGCGTGCGCCGCCGCACCCCGGTGCTGTGCGACCTCAAGCCCAGTGGCAAGTACCTGGCCATCGACTTGCACCGTGCCGGCGGCATCCCGGCGGTGATGAAGGAACTGCTGAACGCCGGTCTGCTGCACGGCGACGCGGTGACCATCACCGGGCAGACCGTGGCCGAAGTGCTGGCCGACGTGCCCCCCTTGCGGGCCGACCAGGACGTGATCCGCCCGGTGAGCAACCCGATCTACGCCGAAGGCCACCTCGCCATCCTCAAGGGCAACCTCAGCCCAGAGGGCTGCGTGGCCAAGATCACCGGCCTGAAGAACCCCGTCATCACCGGACCGGCCCGCGTGTTCGACGACGAGCAGTCGGCCCTGGCGGCCATCATGGGTGGCCGCATCAAGGCCGGCGACGTGATGGTGCTGCGCTACCTGGGTCCCAAAGGCGGCCCGGGCATGCCCGAAATGCTGGCGCCGACGGGCGCGCTCATCGGGCAGGGCTTGGGCGAAAGCGTGGGCCTGATCACCGATGGCCGCTTCAGCGGCGGCACCTGGGGCATGGTGGTGGGGCACGTGGCCCCCGAGGCCTTCGAGGGCGGCACGATTGCGCTGGTCAACGAAGGCGACACCATCACCATCGACGCCCACCAACTGCTGCTCCAGTTGCACGTGAGCGACGCCGAGCTGGCAAGTCGCCGCGCGGCCTGGGTGCGCCCCGCGCCCCGTTACACCCGCGGCGTGCTCGCCAAATTTGCGTTCAACGCCAGCAGCGCCAGCTCAGGCGCGGTGCTCGATCGCTTCGAGTGAAGGACCAGCCCGATCACTTGCGCTTGGGTCCGCGGCCCATGGCCTCCATCTGGCGCAAGCGGCGGGCCTCCTTCTTGGCGTCCATGCGTTCCATGGCCTTGCGCTGCGTGTAGCCGTACTTGTCGGCCAAGCTCCACCACACGGCGGCGAGGCCCAGGGGCAAACACACCCACCACGTGCTGTAAGCCGCCAGCCAGGGCACGTCCAGGAACTTCAGCAGCAGGTACAGCAGCGCAAGCAACACGAACAGCACGGCGGCGTCTCCAAATCGAGGTGCACCGACTTTAGTCCCAGTCGGCCCCAGCCTCGCTCACAATCACGCCACCCTTCCACTCACCCTCTCACACCATGCGCTTTCTCACTCGCACCGCCCTCGTGGCCGCGGCCATCGCCAGCCTCTCGCCCGCCGCCCGCGCCGACATGACCCTGGCCCAGAAAAAGAACTGCATGGCCTGCCATGCGGTGGACCGCAAGATCGTCGGCCCATCCTTCAAAGAAGTTGCCGCCAAGTACGCGAAGGACAAGAAGGCGGAGGCCATGCTGGCCGAGAAGATCGTCAAGGGCGGCAAGGGCGTGTGGGGCGAAATGGCCATGCCGCCCAACGCCCAAGTGAACGCCGACGAAGCCAAGACCTTGGCCAAGTGGGTACTGGCCACGAAGTGAGCCCAGGCACGACACCGGCCTAAGTGGCAAAAGAAAGGGGCCCCTTCGGGCCCCTTGCCTTTGTTGGACGGCCCGCGCCGCTCAGATGGGTTGGGCGAGCTGCTCGAGGATGGCCGGGTTCTCGAGCGTGCTGGTGTCTTGCGTCACCGCCTCGCCCTTGGCCAGGGAGCGCAGCAGGCGGCGCATGATCTTGCCGCTGCGCGTTTTGGGCAGGTTGTCGCCAAAGCGGATCTCCTTGGGTTTGGCGATCGGTCCGATCTCCTTGCCCACCCAGTTGCGCAGTTCGTTCGCAATGGCCTTGGCCTCTTCGCCCGTGGGCCGCGCGCGCTTGAGCACCACGAAGGCACAGATGGCCTCACCCGTCAGGTCGTCGGGACGTCCGACCACGGCCGCCTCGGCCACCAACTCGGTGTGGGCCACCAAGGCCGATTCGACCTCCATCGTGCCCAAGCGGTGGCCGCTGACGTTGAGCACGTCGTCGATCCGCCCGGTGATGGTGAAGTAACCGCGGTCGGCACTGCGGATGGCGCCATCGCCGGCAAGGTAGTAGCCCTTGAGCTCCTCGGGGTAGTAGCTCTTCTTGAAGCGCTCGGGATCGCCCCAAATCGTGCGGATCATGCTCGGCCAGGGCTTCTTGACCACCAAGATGCCGCCCGTGCCGTTGGGCACGTCGTTGCCCATTTCGTCCACGATCGCGGCTTGGATGCCCGGGAACGGCAGCGTGCAGCTGCCGGGCACCATGGGCGTGACGGCCGGCAGGGGCGTGATCATGTGGCCACCGGTTTCGGTTTGCCAGAAGGTGTCGACGATCGGGCAACGCCCGCCCCCCACGTTCTGGAAGTACCACTCCCAGGCCGCGGGGTTGATGGGCTCGCCCACACTGCCCAAGATGCGCAGGCTGCTCAGGTCGTGGTGCTTGGGGTGCACGGCGTCGTTGGTTTCGGCCGCCTTGATCAACGAGCGAATGGCCGTGGGCGCCGTGTAGAAGATGCTGACCTTGTGCTTGGCGATCATTTGCCAGAAGCGGCTGGCGTCCGGGTAAGTGGGCACCCCTTCGAACACCACCTGCGTGCCGCCCAGGGCCAGCGGGCCGTAGGCGATGTAGCTGTGGCCGGTGACCCAGCCGATGTCGGCCGTGCACCAGAAGATGTCGCTGTCTTGCAGGTCGAAGGTCCAGCTGGTGGTGAGCGCGGCGTGCAGCAGGTAGCCGCCGCTGCTGTGCTGCACGCCCTTGGGCTTGCCGGTGGAGCCCGAGGTGTAGAGCAAGAACAAGGGGTGCTCGGCGTCCACCCATTCCGGATCGCAGGTGTCGGCCACGGTCGGCAACAGGTCGTGCAGCCATTGGTCCCGACCCTCCACCCAGCCCACCTTGCCGCCGGTGCGTCGCCACACGATCACGTCCTTCAGGCTGGGGCAGCTGCCGCCGTCCAAGGCCTCGTCAACGATGGCTTTCAAGGGCAGGGCCTTGCCGCCGCGCATTTGCTCGTCGGCGGTGATCAGCGCCACCGCGCCAGCGTCTTGCACGCGGTCGCGCAGGCTTTGAGCCGAGAAGCCCCCGAACACCACCGAGTGCGTGGCGCCAATGCGGGCGCAGGCCTGCATGGCAGCGATGCCCTCGACCGACATGGGCATGTAGATGACGACGCGGTCGCCCTTTTTCACGCCGCGCGCCTTCAGCGCGTTGGCCATGCGGCAGGTGATGGCCAGCAGCTCGGCGTAACTGACGTGGCGGGTCTGCCCGTCGTCGGTTTCGAAAATGATGGCGGTGCGGCCGCCCTTGCCGGCGTTGACATGGCGGTCCAGGCAGTTGTACGAGACGTTCAGTTGCCCGTCTTCGAACCACTTGTAGAACGGCGCCTGCGACTCGTTCAGGGCCTGCGTGAAAGGCTTGTGCCAGGTCAGCAGTTCGCGGGCCAGGCGGGCCCAGTACCCCGCATAGTCCGTCGCCGCTTCTTGGCACAGGGCCTCGTAAGCGGCCATGCCTTGGATGCGGCCTTGGGCGGCGGGCGGATAGACGGCGTGGTTCATGCGGGGATCTCCAAGCTGTGGATGGGCGGGGCGGCGCTGCCGCTTTGCGGCGCATTGTGGTCAGCGTGCCTGACGGTCGCCTTACCCGAAAACCCCGGGTGACTACCTAGAATCCGCCGCCTTGCCCTTCGCTTCCCCACCATGCGCCCGCAACTCCCGAACCTGATCTTCGCCAGCCGCTGGCTGCAAGTCCCGCTGTACCTGGGCCTGATCCTGGCGCAAGCCGTGTACGTCTTCCAGTTCTGGACGGAGCTCGTCCACCTGATCGAGGCAGCGATGGGCAACAAGGATGCCCTGGCGACCCTGGTCAAGAGCATTGGCTACAAGGCGGTGCCCATCAAGGACGCCATGGGCGTGATCGTGAGTTACGAGCCGCTGACCAAGCTGAACGAAACCATCTTGATGCTGGTGGTGCTGGGCCTGATCGACGTGGTCATGATCAGCAACCTGCTCATCATGGTCATCGTGGGTGGCTACGAAACCTTCGTCTCGCGCCTGAACCTCGACGGCCACCCCGACCAGCCGGAATGGCTGAGCCACGTGAACGCCTCGGTGCTGAAGGTGAAGCTGGCCACGGCCATCATCGGCATCAGCTCGATCCACTTGCTGAAGACCTTCATCAACGCCGCCAACTACGAGCCGCACGTGCTGATGTGGCAAACGCTGATCCACATCGCCTTCCTGCTGTCGGCCATGGCCATCGCCTTCACCGACCGGCTGCTGATGCCGCCGGGCGGCAAGCACTGATCAGGTTTTGAAGCCCGCGCAGGTGCGGGCCAGCTTCTCGGATTGGTCGTTGAGGCTCTGGCTGGAGGCGGCCATCTCCTCCACCAGCGCGGCGTTTTGCTGCACGGCTTGGTCAACGGCGTTGAGCCGCTCGAGCACCTGGCCCATGTCTTGGTCGTCCTGCTGGGCCTCGCCGGCGATCTGACCGACCATTTCGGCCAGCTTCTGGATGTCGCTGACCATGCTTTGCAGGGTCCCGCCGGTGCCATCCACTTGGCGAGCCCCCGCGTCCACCCTTTCCACGCTGGCCCCGATCAGGGTCTTGATTTCTTTGGCCGCCTCGGCGCTGCGCTGGGCCAAGGCACGCACCTCGCCCGCCACCACGGCAAAGCCACGCCCTTGCTCACCGGCCCGGGCGGCCTCCACCGCGGCGTTCAAGGCCAGGATGTTGGTCTGGAAGGCGATGCCATCGATGGTGCCGATGATGTCCCCGATCCGACGGGCACTCTCGTTGATGCCGCGCATGGTCTCGGTGACTTCGCCCATTTGCACGCCCGCCTGCTCGGCCACCACGCGGGTGTTGCTCACCATGCTACGGGCGTGACCCAAGTTCGAGGCCCGTTCGCGCACCCGGTCGATCACCTCGCGAAGCCGGCTGGCGGCATCGGCCATCGACGAAGCCGTCTGCTCCGTGCGGTTGGACAGGTCCATGTTGCCGGAACTGATTTCTTCGGCCGACTGGCGCAGTTCCTGAGAGCCATCGCGAATCAAGCCCACCATGTCCCGAAGGGCACCCTGCATCCGGTTGACGTTCGCGGCCACGCTCGTCTCGTCGCCAGGCGCCACGCGCAAGGCCTGGGTCAGGTCCTGCTCACCGATGGCCCCCACGGCCTCGCGCAAGGCACGCGGTTCCGTGCCCAAGGACATCAAGATGCGGTTGGACACCAGCAGGGACAGTCCCAGCCCGAACGCCAGGGCCACCCCCAGCCCCGCCACGGCGATGAGTTGGTTGCGCCGGTAGCGCGCCAGCCCGGCCTCGTACTCGGCCTTCGCCACCTCCAATTGCACGTTCACCAGCGCCGAAACCTTGTCGGACACCGGATCGATCTTTTGGTAGAGGCGGCGAGAAATCAAGCTGACCAGGGCCGGTTCGTCTTGCTCCCCGAACACCTTCAGGATCTCGTCGACGACCCGGTCGGCCGATTCGCGCAGGGGTCCGATTTCCTGGAGGAGCTTTTGCTCGTCCGGGGCCAACTCGCGGCCCACGAACTGCTTCCATTCCCGGTTGAGCAAGTCGCGCGCGCCCGTGACCGCCTTGCTGCCCTCTTCCCAGCCCACCACGCCGTTGCGGACCTTGTGGCAGGTGTCGACGATGCTGACCGCGTAGGAATCGCCCACCACCTTCAGTTGCCGCAGGGGCACCACCCGATCGGCGTAGACCGACTGCAAGGCATCGAGCTGACGGCTCATGCCATCGAGCATCACGAGGACCAGGACCACCATCAACACGCCCATGACGGTGCTGATGGCGTAGAGCCGGGCGCGCAGCGTGGGCACAAGGTTGAAAAACCAATCCATGGTGAACCCCTCTCGGCAGTGGCTGAGGACGACGTCCATCGTAGGCACGCACCGAGGTCCCCCTGGGGGTGGGAATGCCCCAGGCGGCCCACCGCCGTGCCATTTGCACCCCCGGGCAAATCCCAAGGTGACAGCCACGCAAAAGCGGGGCCTGCGTAAGTTGCGTGTCAGGGCGTCTCCAAACAATGCCCAGGCAGGGTGAGGCGCTGGCCACGTCTTCCCGCAACCACCCCACCCATGCAGGAGACCGCCGTGAGAGACCCCATCGTTGAGCGCGTTCAGCGCCACCCGAAGTACCTTGAGCTCAAACGCAAGCGCAATGCGCTGGGCTTCGCCCTCACGGCCCTGATGCTCGCCGTGTACTACGGCTTCATCGCCCTGATCGCCTTCGACAAGCCCTTCCTGGCCCAGCCCCTCGGCGCGGGCGTGACCTCGCTGGGCGTGCCCATCGGCATGGGCGTCATCGTGTTCACGGTCGTGGTCACCGGGATTTACGTGCGCAAGGCCAACCGCGAGTTCGATGCCCTCACGCACGACATCTTGAAGGACGCTGCGCGATGAACTCCCTGACCAAACCAATCGCTGCCACCCTCCTCGGCTTGGCATGCGCCGGGGCCGCCGTCGCCGCGGGTGCCGACCTGGGCACGACGGCCAAGCAAGCCACCAACTGGACCGCGATCTCGATGTTCGCCGTCTTCGTGGTGGGCACGCTGTGGATCACCAAATGGGCCGCTGCGCGCACCCGCTCGGCCGCCGACTTCTACACCGCCGGCGGCGGCATCACGGGCTTTCAGAACGGCCTGGCCATTGCGGGCGACTACATGTCAGCCGCTTCGTTCCTGGGCATCTCGGCGGCCGTGATGGCCTCGGGCTTTGACGGGCTGATTTATTCGATCGGCTTCTTGGTGGGCTGGCCCATCATCACCTTCTTGATGGCCGAGCGCCTGCGCAACCTGGGCAAGTTCACCTTCGCCGACGTGGCCGGCTACCGCTTCAAAGCGGGCCCCATCCGGGCCTTCGCCGCCAGCGGCACGCTCGTGGTCGTCGCGTTCTACCTGATCGCCCAGATGGTGGGCGCTGGCTCGCTGATCAAGCTGCTCTTCGGCCTGGACTACTGGGTCGCTGTGGTGTTGGTGGGCGCCTTGATGATGGTCTACGTGCTCTTTGGTGGCATGACGGCCACCACCTGGGTGCAGATCATCAAGGCCGTGCTGCTGCTGTCGGGCGTGACCTTCATGGCCGTCATGGTGCTGGCCCAGTACGGCTTCAGCCCCGAAGCCCTGTTCGCCAAGGCCGTGTCGGTCAAGACCGACATCGCCACCCACGGCGGCAAAACGGCGGAAGAGGCCGGCAAAGCCGGCCTGTCCATCATGGGCCCTGGCGGCTTCATCAAGGACCCGATCTCGGCCATCAGCTTCGGCATGGCCCTGATGTTCGGCACCGCCGGCTTGCCCCACATCCTGATGCGCTTCTTCACGGTGCCCGATGCCAAGGAAGCCCGCAAGAGTGTGCTGTGGGCCACCACCTGGATCGGCTACTTCTACGTGCTGATCTTCATCATTGGCTTCGGCGCCATCACCTTGGTGCTGACCAACCCCGACATGGCCGACACGACCAAGGGCGTGATCAGCGGCGGCGCCGGCACGGCCAACATGGCCGCGGTGCTGGTGGCCAAGACGGTGGGCGGCAACGTGTTCTACGGCTTCATCTCTGCCGTGGCCTTCGCAACCATCTTGGCCGTGGTGGCGGGCCTGACCCTGTCGGGCGCCTCGGCGGTGTCGCACGACATCTACGCCACCCTGATCAAGCACGGCAAAGCCGACAGCGCCTCGGAGCTGAAGGTCTCGCGCATCACCACCTTGGCCCTGGGCGTCGTGGCCGTCGTGCTGGGCATCGCCTTCGAGAAGCAGAACATCGCCTTCATGGTGAGCCTGGCCTTCGCCGTGGCCGCGAGCGCCAACTTCCCCGTGCTCTTCATGAGCGTGCTGTGGAAGGACTGCACCACCAAAGGGGCGGTCGTGGGCGGCTTCCTGGGCTTGATCAGCTCGGTGGGCCTGACCGTGGTCAGCCCCTCGGTGTGGGAAGCCACGCTGGGCAACCCCAAGGGCTCGGCGCTGTTCCCCTACCAGTCGCCCGCGCTGTTCTCGATGACCTTGGCCTTCGTCACCATCTGGCTGGTTTCGGTCTTGGACCGCAGCCAACAAGCTCGCAAGGAGCGTGACGCCTTTGCCGCCCAACAGGTGCGCTCGGAAACCGGCCTGGGTGCCGCTGGGGCCAGCGGGCACTGATCGATTTCCGGCAGGATCGGGAGGGCTTGGCAGCCCTCCCTTGCAAGCCAAGCCCAGTTCGCTAGGGCTTGGCTTTTTTTCTGCCCGACGCCGTCGGACCGACGTGCCGCGTCAGCCACGCAAAGAACTCGCCGTACCAAAGTCGGCTGTTGCGGGGCTTCAGGATCCAGTGGTTCTCGTCGGGAAACCACACCAAGCGTGCATCCACCCCCTGTGCCTTGAGGGTGTTGTAGTAGGCCAGCCCTTGCGCGTCGGGGACGCGGTAGTCCATGGCCCCATGGATGACCAAGGTGGGCGTGCGGAAGTGCTTGGCAAAGGTGTGCGGGCTTTGCGAGGCCACGTGCTTGGGGTCGTCCCAGTAGCTGGCCCCCAACTCCTTCGGGAACCAGGTGTAGCCATCGGTGGCGAACATGGCCTGCCAGTCGTAGCAGCCGGCGTGGCAGACGTAGGTCTGGTAGCGCCCAGGCTTCACGTGCCCGTTCATCCACGCGACCATGTAGCCGCCGTAGCTGCCGCCCGTGGCGGTGATGCGCTTGGCATCCACCCAGGGCTGCTGGAGCAACCAGTCGGTGCCGGCCTCCACGTCTTGCAATTCCAACTGGCCCCAGCGGTGCGTGATGCTGTCGAGGAAGGCGTGGCCGAAGCTCGACGAGCCGTGGTAGTTCACGCAGGCCACCACGTGGCCTTGGTTGGCAAAGACCTGGTGGTTCCAGCGCCAGTGCCAGCTGTCGCCAAAGGCCGTGTGAGGTCCGCCGTGGATGACGTGCATCACCGGGTGCTTCTTGCGCGGGTTGAAGCCCGGCGGGTAAATCAGCCACATCTGCACCGGGTCGCCTTGGGCGCCCTTCAGCGTCACCTCTTGATGGCGGCCGAAGGCATGGGACGCCAGGATGGGGTCGTTGATCGACTCGATGCGCCGCGGCGTGCCCGTGGTCAGCACGCTCAGGCGCGCCGGGAACTGCACGCTGTCGTGCAGCACCACCACGGCGCCGCCTTTGGCGTCGAAGGCCGTGGCGTTGCCACCCTCGAACTCGCGCTGCGCCTGGCGGCTGTTCAGGTCGAAGCGCCAGAGGTGGCGACGGCCTTGGTCCTCGGCCGTGAAGCGGATGGACAGGTCGTCGTCGGCCCAGCGCAGGGGTGCGGTCACGCTGCGGTCCCATTCGCCACTGAGCACGGCCCACTGGCCCTGCGTGTCCAGCACGGCCAGTTGCTCGGGCATGGTGTGCTTCAAACCCCGGTGGGCCGCCAAGAACGCCAGGTGCTGGCCTGCGTGGCTGTAGGCCGGCGCGCCGAAGTCCCAGTCCTCGTCTTGCAGGAGCACTTGGATGTCCTGGGACTTCAAGTCCAACTCGGCCAGCGCGTGGCAGTTCTCCACCCGCTTCTCCTGGGCCGGATCGAAAACAAAGGCCAGCTTGCGGCCGCTGGGAGAGACCGCGAAGTGCGACAGCCCGGGGTCGGTGCGCGTCAGTTCATAGCCCGTGCCCGCGAACAGGTCGCTCACCTTGCCGCTGCGCGTGTCCAGCAGCAGCAGGTGCGGTACGCGTCCCATGGGCACATGGTGGTCCCAGTGCCGGTACAGGGTGTCGCTGGTGACGTACGCCGTTTCCTTGCGCTCCTTGAACGATTTCAAGGCCTTCGCCTGAGCGTCCATGGTCTTGTGCTCTGGCCACACCCAGGACACGAGCACGATGCGCCGACTGTCAGGCAGCCAGCGAAAGGCCACCACCCCGGTGGGCACATGGCCGGCCCGCCGCGCCTCGCCTCCGTCGGTGGGCAGCAGGTAAAGCTGGGGCTCGTCGTCCTTCATCCCGCCTTGCTCACGCCGCGCGATGAAGGCGATGTGCTCCCCGTCGGGGCTCCACTGGGGAGCGCCGTCCTTGTCGCCGCACTCGGTCAAGCGCTTCGGCTCTTGGCCCAGCGTGGAGAAGCGGTAAAGGCTGCTGCGCGACTGGTTGCTCTCCATGTCGTAGCGCGTCACGCTGGCCACCACCTCGCTGCCATCCGGGCTCAAGCTGGGCTCGCCCAACCGGGCCAGGGCCCACAGGGCCTCGACGTCGAACACCTTGTTGCTCATCCCTGCTCCCTGTTGCGTTGAATCCCCACCGGTAGCGCTTCCGCCTCGGACCACGCCGGACCGTCGAACCACGCGTCGCCGTCCATCGCCGCCGCCAACATCGGCAGGCTGTCTTGGCCCCAGAACAGGCGACCCTCGAATTCGAAGGTGGGCACCCCGAACACGCCTCGCGCCAAGGCCTCGTCGGTGGCGGCCCGCAGGCGTTGCTTCACCACCTCGCCGTCGGGCGCCTGCGCCGGCGCCAGTTCCGCCGTCAAGGCAGCCCATCGCGTGGCGTCGTCCACCGCGGCGCCATCGGCCAGCCACACATGGGCCATCAAACGCGCCACGACCCGCCGCGAAGGCGTCAGGCCCTCGGGCGCGCAGGCCCAGGCCAAGCGAAGCAACGGCAAGGGGTTGAACGGGTGGGCCGCGGGCATGCGCAGCGGCACGCCCTGCTCCCGCGCCAGCCACGCGACCTGACGGTAGGTCCAGGCGCGTTTGGGGGCGATCTCCGCCGGACCCTTGTGCCCGTGGGCCTTCAGCGAGGCCGCGAACAAGATGGGCACGTAGTCCACGGTGTAGCTGCGGCCGACCAAGGCCTCGGGCAGGCGCCAGAACGCCAACGCCGCGTAGGGCGAAATCGGGTCGAAGTAAAAGCGAATGGTCTTCACACCGTTCCCCCTGGGGGCCCGAGAAGCAGGCCCGTGGCGGGCCAGCCCGCCTGCCGGCGCCGCAGGGGCAACTGGTCGATCACCCGCTGCCGCTCGGCGTCGCTGGCTTGGGCCCAGGCTGCAATCTCGTCCAAGGTGCGGGCGCAGCCTTCGCACAGGCCGCTGCGTGCCTCGATGCGGCACACGTTGATGCAGGGCGACTCAACCCGCGGCATCGCTGAAGTCGCCCCGTTGGGCGCTGCTCAGGCGCAGCAACTCGTCCGGCGCGGCCGGAAACACCGCGTGGGGGTGCCCGGCGGCCGCCCACACGCGCTCGAAGCGCCACAGGCTGTCGTCCATCACCAGCACGGGGGCGCTGGCGCCCTCGGCCGGCGCAAAGCCCAGCGGAGACACCCCCCCGATGGCAAAACCGGTGTGACGGCGCACCGTGTCGGCATCGGCGCGGCGGACCGGGCCCAGGGTCGACGGCAGTCGGTCGGCCGCCACGCGGCGGTCGCCCGCGGTGATGCACAACACCGCGCCGTCGCCGGCGCGCATCAGCACGCTCTTGGCGATGGCGCCCAAGGGCACGCCGAGCTGGGCAGCGGCCTCGGCCGCGGTGTGGGCCCCGGTGGGCAGCCAATGGGGCCCGTGCGGGTGCCCGGCCGCGTGCAAGGCCGCGGCCACGCGGGCCACGGCCGGGTGATCGTGTTCGTTCATGACGGCGCATTGGATCACCGAGACAATGCCCGCATGAGTTTTCGCCCCCTGCCCTTGCCTGCCGGCGTGCCCGGCCGCGTGTGGCTGCACGCCATGCCCGGTCGCCGTGAAGCCTGGTCGGACTTCGTCACCCTGGCACGTGCGGCCGCGCTGACGCGCATCGTCTGCCTCACACCCTGGCGCGAGGTCGAAGCCGGCTCGCCCGCCTACGCCCACGCCATCCAGCATCAGCAGTTGCCCTGCCCTTGGCAGGCCCTGCCCATGGCCGACTTCGGCCTCCACGCCGATGCCCAAGCGTTTGCCGACGGGGTGCGCGAGCTGGCGCAGGCGCTGCGCGCCGGCGAGTCGGTGCTGCTGCACTGCGCCCACGGCATCGGCCGCACCGGCACCGTCGCCGCCTGTGTTCTGAAGAGCCTTGGGCTGGCCACCGAGGACGCGCTGCACACCGTGCAACGGGCCGGCTCCAACCCTCAAAGCGCCCTGCAATCGGGCTGGGTGGATGCCTTCTGAGGTCACCATCGTCCACCTGGACGAGGACCTGATCGCGATCGACAAGCCCGCCGGCTTGCTCTCGGTGCCCGGCCGCGGGCCCGACAAGCAAGACTGCGCAAGTGGGCGCGTGCAGGCCCGGCACCCAGGGGCCTTGGTCGTGCACCGCTTGGACCAGGCCACCTCCGGCTTGCTGGTGTTCGCCCGGCACTTGGCGGCGCAGCAGGCCTTGTCGCGCGCGTTCGAACAACGGCAGGTGCAGAAGCACTACGTCGCCGTCGTTTGGGGCGACCCGGGGGCCTCTGGCCTGATCGATCTGCCGCTGGCCGCCGACTGGCCCAACCGCCCCCGGCAGCTCGTGGACCCCGTGCACGGGCGACCCAGCCAAACCGCCTGGCAACGCCTGGCCTTCGATGGCGTGCAAAGCCGGCTTGCCTTGGCCCCCCTCACCGGGCGGGCTCACCAACTGCGGGTGCACCTGCTGGCGATCGGGCACCCCATCGTGGGCGATGCGCTGTACGACCCCGAGCGACCCGCCCCACGCTTGCTGCTGCACGCGCAGGCGCTGTCGCTGCCCCACCCCCAGGGGCAGCAACTGCACCTGGAATGCCCTTGCCCGTTCTAGGCGGACTTTTGGCACGGCGGGCGGCGCTGCCCACAATCTTGCTTTTCCCAACCCGGTGAAGACCCATGAAGCCTCTGATTCGCCCCCTGGTGCTGGCCCTGTTCTTGGCCAGCGGTGCCGCATTCGCGCAAGCCCCATCGACCGAGCTCGTGACGCCGCCGGCGGCCCTGCACATCGAGGGCATTCCGCCCGTCACCCAGGCGCTGGCACGGCGCGTGGCGGCTTACACCGAGTTCCGCGGTCATGCCTTCTCCGATTGGCACCCCACCCGGGCCGAAATGCTGGTCAGCCACCGCGATGCCGGCGCCAGCACCGCCCAGCTGTTCCGACTCGACACCGCACTGGGCACCCTGACCCCCGTCACGCAGGGGCCTGAGCCCGCCGGTGGCGGCAGCTACGAACCCAAGGCCGGCCGCTTCATCGTGTTCAGCCGGGCCAGCGGCGGCAACGAAGTGACGCAGATTTACCGCCAAGGCTTTGACGGCGGCGCCGCGGTGCAACTGACCCCGACGGACGAGCGCCACGCCCTCAATGGCTGGCGCAAGCCGCAGGGCGAGATCGTGTACGGCAGCGTGCCCATCGACCGCACCGCCCAAGGCGGCACGCGGGCCAAGGTCATGACCACCTTCTGGGCCGTGAACCCCGAGGCCAAGGACCCGGTGGTCGAGCGCCGCAAGTTGGTCGAACTGGAAGGTGGCGGTTGGTTCGGTGGCGACATCAGCGACGACGGCAAGCGCATGACGCTGACCCGCTACATCAGCGTCAACGAGTCCCAGCTGTGGCTGATGGACCTCGACGGCCCCAACGCCGGCAAACCCGTGCAGTTGCTGCCCCAGCCGGGCAGCAGCGAGGCGAAGGCGGTTTACTTCGGTGGCAGTTTCAGCAAGGACGGTCGCTCGCTCTTCGTCTCCACCGACAAGTTCGGCGAGTTCCGCGAACTGGCCCTGTTCGATTTGAAGACCCAATCCCTGAAGCGCTTGACCTCGCACATTGCCTGGGACATCAGCGGTGGATCGATGAGCGCCGACGGCAAAACCATGGCCTTGCAAGCCAACGTGGACGGCCGCGACGAGATCCGCTTCCTGAACACCAAGACCTGGAAAGAGGTCCCGGTGCCAAAAACGGTGGCGGCCGGCTCGGTCGGCACCACGGCCTTCCACCCCAAGCTGCCGCTGATGGCCTACAGCGTCAACAGCGCCCAGGGCCCGAGCCAGATCCACGTGCTCAACGCGAAGGGCGAGAACGCGCAATGGACGAAGGCGGTGGTGCCGGCCGGCCTGGACCCCAGCACCTACCGCGACCACGAGATCGTGCGCTGGAAGAGCTTTGACGGTCTGAGCATCAGCGGCCTGCTGAGCCGCCCGCCCGCCAGCTTCACCGGCAAGCGCCCGGTGCTCATCAGCATCCACGGCGGCCCCGAGGCGCAAGCCACGGTCGGCTTCATGGGCCGCTGGCAGTACTTCATCCAGGAACTGGGCATCGCCGTCATCCAGCCCAACGTGCGCGGCTCGACCGGCTTCGGCAAGACCTTCGTGACTTTGGACAACGGCTTCAAGCGCGAGGACTCGGTCAAGGACATCGGCGCCCTGCTCGACTGGATCAAGACCCAGCCCGACCTGGACGCCGACCGCGTGATCGTGGCCGGTGGCAGTTACGGCGGCTACATGAGCCTGGCCGTCGCCACGCACTACAGCGACCGCATCGCCGGGGCGATCGACATCGTGGGCATCAGCCACTTCGTCACCTTCTTGAACAACACCGAAAGCTACCGGCGGGACCTGCGCCGCGTCGAGTACGGCGACGAGCGCGATCCGGCCATGCGCGAGTTCCAAGAACGCATCTCGCCCCTGACCAACGCCAGCAAGATCAAGAAGCCCTTGTTCGTCATCCAAGGCAAGAACGACCCGCGCGTGCCGTACACCGAAGCCGAGCAGATCGTGGCCAAGGTGCGCGAACTCGGCACGCCCGTCTGGTACCTGCGGGCCGAGAACGAAGGCCATGGCTTCGCCCGCAAAGAGAACAACGACTACCAGCAGCTGGCGATGATCTTGTTCATGCAACAGACCATCCTGAAGTGACGCTCGAAGGCTGAAACGACAAGGCCCCGCACAGCGGGGCCTTTTTCTTGGGTGCGTGCTGGGGGCTCAGCCGATGAGCTTGGCCAGCGTCAACAGCGCGAGCAGGAGCATCCACAGCACCACCGAACGCCACACCAGCCGCACCACCGACACCAAATGACCGTTGTGCGGCGCGTCACCGGGCGTCGAGCCCACGGCCGCATTCGCACCCGATGGCGCGCCGGCGTTGAGCGTCTTGCTGCGGTCGGGCGTCATGCCCGGGGCGGCTGCGCCCCCCAGTTGGACCCCGACGGCACCCGCCGCCGCGGCCAGGATCACGCCCTCGTTCTCGTGCGCCCACAGGTGCGCGTCCCGGCGCCAGCCGTTCACCGCCTCCTCGAAGTTCCCCACGATGGCAAAGCCCGTGGCCGTGAGCCGCGCCGGCACGTGGTCGATCCAAGCGAAGGCCTGCTCGGCCCAGCGATTCAGGCGCTCGTGGATGGGCGTGTCCAAAGTCGTGCTGCGAAACGCCCAGTACCGGCTCGCGAACTCGGCCAAGCGGAACAACACGGCCCCAGCAGGCCCGCAGCCCAGCGTGGACAGGACCACGAACCAGAAGAACACACCGAACACGTGCCGATGTGCCGCCAGCAAGGAGTGCTCGATCGCATGGCGCAACAGCTCGGTGCGCGGCAACTCGCTCACATCGACATGCTGCCATTGCGCCAAGTGCTGCCGCGCCGCCTGTTCGTCGCCGCGCTCCAACGCGTCACGGATGTCGGTGAAGTAGTGGCTGAACTGGCGGAAGCCCAGCGTCAGGTAGAGCACCGCCACGTCCCAGGCCAAGGCCGCCAGCACCGAATACGTCGCGAGCAACCAGTAAATCGCGGCGACCAGCACGGTGGGCACCATGACGGTGACCAGCCACACGACCGTCGCGTGGTGCGGCGCCCCAGCGTCGAAATTGCGCCCACACCACTTGGACCAAGCCACCACGCCACGGTGCACGGCGTTGCCGTGCGGCAGCGGCTTGAGCTGCTCCAGCATCAAGGCAAACAGCACCGCAAAGAAGTTCATGGAGAAATCATAGAGGCGGGCTCCAACCCGGCTCGGTCCTGCGACAACTGGTGGTAAAGGTTGCGAAGCATGGCCGCGGTGGCCCCCCAGATGAAGTAGCCCGACTCGTCGGGCCAGGGCATCGACAAGAACTCGCGCTCCACGCCGAGGAACTGCATGCGATGCCGGCGGTGGTGCGCCGGATTCATCAAGTAGGGCAGCGGCACCTCAAAGGCCTCGTCCACCTCGCCGGATTGCAAACGCAGCTCGAACCCGGGCGCCACCAACCCGACACACGGGGTGACCTCGAAGGCTGTCACGGTGGAGTACACCGGCAGTTGGCCCAGCGGCTCCACGAATTGCCGGGCCAGCCCGATCTCTTCCTCGGCCTCGCGCAAGGCCGCGGCCCAGGCATTCGCATCGGTCGGGTCCACGCTGCCACCTGGAAAGCTGATCTGGCCGGCGTGGTCCCGCAAGGCCTCGGTGCGGCGGGTCAACAGGACCGACAGCCCCTCCGCCCGCTGCACCAAGGGCACCAAAACCGCCGCCGCGCGCGGTGCGCGGCCGGGGAAGCGATTGCCATCGCCGGGCCGCTCGGGCGCGGCCAAGGGGACGGTCGCCCAGTGGCGCCGCAGCGCCTCGGGGGCCAAACGCTCGGCAGGCAAGGCGGGCAAGTGCGCGTCGATGCCGGACACCGGCACCTCGCGGGGGTTCAAGATGGGTCGGGCTCCGGTCACGGCGCGCAGCATAGGGCCCACCCACCAGGGGCGTGAAAACGACAAAGCCGCCCGAGGGCGGCTTTGCAGGTGCTGGGGCACGATCGCCGGACGGCGAATCAGGCCAGCTTTTCCTTGATGCGGGCGCTCTTGCCCGAGCGGCTGCGCAGGTAGTACAGCTTGGCACGGCGCACATCGCCGCGGCGCTTGACTTCGATCGAGGCGATCAGCGGGCTGTACAGCTGGAACGTGCGCTCCACGCCTTCGCCGCTGGAGATCTTGCGCACGATGAAGCTGCTGTTCAGGCCGCGGTTGCGCTTGGCGATCACGACGCCTTCAAAGGCCTGCACGCGCTTGCGGGTGCCTTCCACCACGTTGACGCTGACGATCACGGTGTCGCCGGGGGCGAAGGCCGGGATGGTCTTGTTCAGACGGGCGATTTCTTCTTGTTCGAGGGTTTGGATCAAGTCCATGGGTTTCTCCGTGTGATCGTGCTGGCGCTCTCAAAGTGGCCCAGTAGAGGATCGAAAAGCCTTCGAGTATACCCGAGGTCAGTCCTGCAGCAAGCGACCGAGGTACGCCTCGTCCTGTCGGCTGAGCAGGCCCGCCGCGCGAGCGGCCTCGATCAGGTCCGGCCGGCGCTCCGCGCTGAGCCGCAGCGACTGCTCTCGCCGCCAACGCTCGATGTGGGCGTGGTGGCCACTGAGCAGCACGTCCGGGACGGCGGCGTCGCCCAGGCGTTCGGGACGGCTGTAATGCGGGCAATCCAGCAAGCCCGCCGAGAAACTGTCCTGTTGGTGCGAGGCAGCGTCGCCCAGCACCCCAGGCTGCAAGCGCGCGACGGCGTCGAGCAGCGCCAAGGCGGGCAACTCGCCCCCGCTGAGCACGAAGTCGCCCAGGCTGATTTCGTGCGTGACGTGGCGGTCGATGAAGCGCTGATCGATGCCCTCGTAGCGACCGCACACCAATATGGCGCCGTCAGAGGCCGCCCATTCCCGCACCTCGGCCTGGGTCATGCGCTGCCCGGCCGGGCTGAAATGAACCACCGGCGCCGGCGCCCCTCGATCGGCTTGCGCCGCTCGTAGCGCGCGCTCCAAAGGCTCGACCAGCATCACCATGCCGGGCCCGCCTCCAAAGGGCCGGTCGTCGACCCGGCGGTAGTTGTCCTCGGCATAGTCCCGCGGGTTCCAACACCTCACGTCGACCTGACCGCTGGCAAAGGCCCGGCGGTTGATGCCGTGCACCAAGTGCGGGGCGATCAACTCCGGGAACAGCGTCAGCAGGTCGAAGCGCACCGCGTCACTCCGCGTCTTGCCAGTCCAACTGCCAATCGACGGTGATGCGGCCCGCGGCCAGGTCCACATCGCAGCCGTAGCGCGAGACGAAAGGAATCAGCACCTCTTGCGCTGGCGTGGGCGCAGCCAGGCCCGGCGGGGCGATGCGCAACACGGCATGGGGGCCGGTGTCGATCAAGCCGATCACGGTCCCAACCGGTTGCCCTTCGCGGTTGAGCACGCTCAATCCGATCAGGTCGATCCAGTAGAACTCGCCGTCCGGCGTCTTCGGAAACGCGGAGCGGGGCACGTGCAGGTTGACCCCGCGCAGCGCCTCGGCGGCGTTGCGGTCCAGCACCCCTTCGACTTGGGCCACCAACAGGTCGCCCTGCTCGCGAAGTGCCAACACCTGGAAGGCGGACGGCAGTGCTTGCGGCCGAGGGGTGTCGCTGCTCAACCACCAGGTCTTGCTGGCGAACAAAGCGGACGCGTCCAAAGAAAAAGGCTGGACCTTGATCCAGCCTTTGATCCCGAACGCGCCAGCGATACGACCGACGGCAATCGCGTCGGCCGGCATCGGCGTCGTCATGGGCGTCTGCTTAGGCAGCAGCCTTTTGCGCTTGCTTGACCAGGCGCTCGACGGTGGGGCTCAGTTGAGCGCCAACGCCGGTCCAGTGGGCGACGCGGTCCAGCGCAACGCGCAGGGACTCGGCGTTGCCGGAAGCCACGGGGTTGTAGAAGCCCACGCGCTCGATGAAGCGGCCATCGCGGCGCTCTTGCTTGGGGGCCACCACGATGCTGTAGAACGGGCGCTTCTTCGAGCCACCGCGTGCGAGACGGATCACGACCATGATTGATGTCTTTCAAAAAACAAGGCAGTTCACCCGCACCAGGGACACTTCAGGGGCAAGCAGAACCAAACAGCAGGACTCGGCTTTCGCCAAGCGCCTAGGATGCGCGCCGTAGATACGCCACCTTGTTCACAAAGTGGCCAGTGCGCAAAGCCGCCGATTATAGACAGAAGCCCACATGAGTGCCCCCTCCCCCCTGCGTGACACCGATCACGCCCCTCTCTTGATCCGCAACAGCGTCGACAACGACCTGCCGGCGATTGCCGCGATTTACGCCCACGCCGTCCTGCACGGCACCGGCACCTTCGAACTGGACGCCCCCGACGTCGACGAGATGGCCCGCCGCCGTGCCGAAGTGCTGGGGCGCCAACTGCCTTACCTGGTGGCCGAACGCGACGGCCAGGTTCTGGGCTACGCCTACGCCAACTACTTCCGTCCTCGCATGGCCTACCGCTTTTGCCTGGAAGACTCCATCTACTTGGCCCCGGCTGCGCAAGGCCAAGGCGTGGGCCGATTGCTGCTGGCCGAGTTGATCGCGCGCTGCGAAGCCGCCGGCGCTCGCCAAATGGTGGCGGTGATCGGCGACAGCGCCAACGCGGGCTCCATCGGCGTGCACCGTGCGCTGGGCTTCCGGGACATGGGCACCATGCAGGCGGCGGGGTGGAAGTTCGAGCGTTGGCTCGACGTGGTGTTCATGCAGCGTGCCTTGGGCGTGGGCGACTCGGAGCCGGCCGCATGAAGACCAAAGGAATTGCCGCTTGGTCCGCCCTGCTCTTTGGCAGCCTGGGCTTGCACCGCGCCTACCTGTACGGTTTGCGCGACCGTTGGCTGTGGTTCTACCCCTGGCCGACCCTGTTTGGCTTGGTGGCCCTGCGCCGCTTCGAGGCCGTGGGCCCCGACGACGCCTGGGCGACCTGGGGCTTGCCCGTCTTGGGTTTGATGCTGGCCCAAGGCGGCTTGACCGCCATCGTCTTCGCGCTGACGTCCGACGAGCGTTGGAACGCCCGCCACAACCCGGGGCAAGCGGCTCCCGACGCGCGCTGGGCCCCCATCTTGGCGGCCATTGCCGGCTTGCTGTGCGGGGGCGCCAGCCTGATGTCGGCGATCGTGTTCGCCGCGCAGCGCTACTTCGAGCTCAGCCTCGGAAAGTGAGCCCCGCAGCCGGCGTGTCGTCCAGCCGCGACAAGGCCTGACCGGCCACGCCAGGCAGGTGCGCTTCCAGCGGCCCCAGGGCCGGCGTCGCCATGTCGGGCGCCAGGTCCAGCAAGGGCCGCAAGACGAACGCCCGCTCGTGCAGGCGCGGGTGCGGCAAGGTCAGGCGAGGCGTCGACCGCACCGCGTCCCCGTGCAACAGCAGGTCCAGGTCCAGGGTCCGGGGGGCGTTGCGGTACGGGCGCTCGCGGCCCTGCCGTGTTTCGATGGCCTGCAGGGCATCCAACAGTGCCTCGGGCTCGAGGTCGGTCCACACGGCGGCCACGGCGTTGACGAAGTCAGGCCCGCTGGCGTCCACCGGCGCGCTGCGGTAGAGCGGAGACAGAATGACTTGGCGCACGCTGGCCACGGCCGCCAAGTGCTGCGCGGCTTGCCGAACGTTGGCTTCGGCGTCGCCCAAGTTGGCCCCGAGGCCGACGTAAGCCCAAACGCTCACGCGCCGCCAGCCGCTGCGCCGGGCTCACCCGCGCCACCGTCGCCCCGCCCCTTGCTGGGCCGACGCCGACGGCGCCGCTTCTTGGCGGGGCCGGCCAGGGGCTCGGGACCGGCCGCTTCGTCGCCCTCGGGGCCCGAAGGCGCGGTGGCACGGTGCTGGCGCACCTGGCGTTCGGCCGCCTTGGCGTCTTCGATCAGGGCGGCACGGTCGTCGTCGCTGCCCAGCGCGAAGTCTTCCCACCAGTCGGCCAAGGCCGGATCGGCGTCACCGACATCGGCCCGCAGGCGCAAGAAGTCGAAGCCGGCCCGGTAGCGCGGCTGCTCCACCAACCCATAGGGCCCCGACCCGCCACGACGCTCGAAACGGGGCTGCATGAGCCAGATCTCTCGCATGTCGGCGGCCAACTTCCCACGGCCGGAGATGTCGCCCACGCGGGCATCGAACACCTGGTCGATGGCTTGCTGGAGCGCCGGCACGGGCGGCTCGCCCTTGGCACGCAGCGCCTGCCACCGCGACTTGACCTCGTGCCACAGCAAGCAGGCCAGCAAGAAGCTGGGCGCCACCGAGCGACCGTCGGCCACGCGGGCGTCCGTGTCCTGCAAGGCCTGGCGCACGAAGGCGCCCCGGGGCCCCTCGGGCAGGCTGCCGTCGGCCTGCAGCACGGCGTCGAGCACCGGGAAGAGCCCGCGCCCCAACCCTTGGGCCTTCAAGGTTTCCAAGCTGGCCAGGCCATGCCCGGTCTGCAGCAGCTTCACCATCTCGTCGAACAGGCGCGAGATCGGCACCTCAGGCAGTTGCTTGGCGCAGGCCACGATGGGCGCACGGGTGGCCGGCTCGATGGCGAAGCCCAGCTTGGCGGCGAATCGCACGACTCGCAGGATGCGCACCGGATCCTCGCGGTAGCGCGTTTCGGGGTCGCCGATCATGCGCAGCAGCTTGGCGCGGATGTCCTTCAAGCCGCCGTGGTAGTCGACCACCATCTGGCGCGCCGGGTCGTAGTACATCGCGTTGATGGTGAAGTCCCGCCGGGCGGCGTCTTCGACCTGAGGGCCCCACACGTTGTCGCGCAGCACCCGCCCGCTTTCATCCACCACATGGCTTTTGCCGGCCAACTCGCTCTTGCTGGTTTTCTCGTTGCCCGTGACGCGCTGGGCGCTGGACTCGGTGAGCAAAGCGCGGAAGGTCGACACCTCGATGACCTCGTGCTCGCGTCCGCGCCCGTACACGACGTGCACGATGCGGAAACGGCGGCCGATGATGAAGGCGCGTTTGAACAGGCTCTTGACCTGTTCCGGCGTGGCGTTGGTGGCCACGTCGAAGTCTTTGGGCCGCCGCCCCAACAGCAAGTCACGAACCGCCCCGCCCACGATGTAGGCCTCGAAGCCGGCTTCTTGCAAGGTCTTCACGACGCGGGTGGCGCGCTCGTCCAGGAGGCTGGGGTCGATGCCGTGCTCGGCCACGCCCACCTCGGTGCGCGTGCCCAGGACCGTGACCGGCTTGGCGGCGTCTTTGCCCAGCAGGCGGTTGATGAACTTCTTGATCATGCAAAGAGTCTCAGGACAGGCCAGCCGCGCGACAGCGCCGTGGCTTCCAACGCCGGGCTGGGGTTCGTGGCCACCGGGTGGCTCACGGCTTCCAGCAACGGCAGGTCATTGGGGGAGTCGCTGTAACAGCGGGTCTCCGCGAAGTCTTCCCATCGATGCCCCAGGCCCGACAGCCACGCGCGAACCCGCGTGATTTTCCCGGCCTGGAACGACGGCACCCCTTGGATGCGCCCACTGAATCGTCCATCGGCTTCCCGCTCCAGTTCCACGGCGATCAGGTGCTCGATCCCGAAGGCCGCGGCGATGGGCGCCGTCACGAACTCATTGGTCGCCGTCACCAGGGCGACCAGGTCGCCCGCCGCTTGGTGGCGCCGCACCAGCGAGCGCGCATTGTCGTGCAGGCCCGGGCGGACCACCTCGGCCATGAATCGCTCGCGCATCGCCTCCGCCTCGGGCAGGGGTCGATGCCGCCACGCACTGGTGGCGAAATCGATGTAGGCCGCTTGGTCCAACTGCCCGGCGCAGTAGTCGGCGTAGAACTGGTCGTTCCGCGCCGCCCAATCGGCGCCGTCGGCCCAGCCGTGATCGACCAAGAACTGGCCAAAGGCGTGGTCGGAGTCGAAGGGCAGCAGCGTGCCGTCCAGGTCAAACAGGGTGAGGTTCATCGTTCAGCATCTGCCGCAGCAGCGGCACCGTGGGGGCGCGCTGCAGACGCAGCGCGTAAACATCGAGTCGTTCCAACAACTGGACCAAGGCCCCGGGGTGGCGCTCGAAGCGCAGCAGCACGTAGTCCAAAAGCTCCGCGGGCAGGCGCAAGCCGCGGTGGCGAGCCTCTTGCAGCAGCAAGTGGCGCAATGCCTCGTCCGCCAGGGGCGCCAGCGCAAAGGTGCTGCCCCAGGCCAAGCGGGTGCGCAGGTCGTCGCGCAGCGGCAGGTCCACCGGAGGCAACTCGCTGGTGGCCACCACAGTCGCGCCCTGCCCCACCGCCTCGATGAAGGCGGCGAAGGCCGCGTGCTGTTGGTCGCCGTCCAGCCGGTGGGCATCGTCGATGAGCACCCATTGGGCGTTGGCCGGCACCTCCCAGGGCGCCGGCGTGCTCGCCCCGAAGGCGGCAACCACCGCGCCGAGTGCCTGCTGGCGTTGCGCCACCGCGTGCAGCAGGTGCGTTTTGCCAGCACCCGAGGGGCCCCAAATCAAGGTGGGCGCCTCGCCCGGGGTCAGGGCCTGCAGGTGCGCCAGCAGCAATTCGTTGCCTGCGGCCACGAATCGCTCGAAGCTCGGATCGGGGGCCGGCCCCAGGTCCAGCGGCACTTGCTGCGGCATGGGGCTCACTTCAGGTACAGGTCACTGGCCAAGTAGCGGCGGCGCGCACGCGCCAAGGCCACCAAGCCGATGGCCGACAAGGGCAAGGCCACCAGCACCCCCACGAAGCCCAGCAAGTGACCGAAGGCCAAGAGCACGAAGATCACCATCAATGGGGACAGGCCAATGCGTTCGCCCACCAGGCGCGGCGTGAGCCACAGGCTCTCCACCAGTTGGCCGAGCCCATAAATGACCGCCACCGCCAACACCCCGTAGAGGCTGGCGAACTGCAGCACCCCGGCCAGCAGGCTCAGCACGAGGCCCAGGCCGAAGCCCACGTAGGGGATGAAGATCAGCAAGCCAGTCAGCACGCCCAGCGGCACGGCCAACTCGAAACCCGCCAGCGCCAAGGCCACCGTGTAGAAGAGCGCCAAGGCGCCCATCACCATCAGCTGGCCGCGCAGGTAGTGCCCCAAGAGATCGTCGGTTTCGCGCAAGAAATCGCCCACCGTGGGCCGAAAGCGAGGCGGGACCAAGGTCCAGATTCGCGCCAACAGTCGCGGCCAATCGAGCAGCAGGTAGAACAGCACCACCGGGATCAGCACCAGGTTGCCGATCAAGGCCAAGAGCACGCTGCCGCCCAACTTCACCGAACCCAGCACGGCCGCCATGAGGTCCTCGCTGTTGGCGCCCAAATGCTTGAGCACGAACTCCTTGATGGACGCGACGTCCAAGGCCAGGGTGATGCCGAAGGAGGCCAGCTTGGGTGCCAGGCTCTCGTTCAGGCGCGTGGCAATGACCGGGATCTGCTCGCGCAGCAAAGGCAGCTCCTTGGCCAGGATGGGCACCACCATCAGCACCAAGAGCAACAGCAGGGCGATGACGCCCGCCTCGACCAAGGTCACCGCGAGCAACCGGGGCATGCGGGTCGACAAGCGCTCGACCAATGGCGCCAGGGCGTAGGCCAGCACGGTCGCCGCCACAAACGGCGACAGCACCGGCGCCAGCAACCACAGCAGGGCCAGCAGCCCCCCTGCCAAAGTCAGCCAGGTCAAGGCGCGCCATTGAGAAGGGGTCAAGTTCACAACGTTCCTCCGGCCATCAAGCCCGTTGGCGCATCAGCGCGCGCAGGTTCACCCCCAAGAGGGTCAGGGCCACGCCGTAGACCAGCGCGGCGGCGGACAACACGCCGGCCATCCAAGCAGCCCGCTCGCCCTTGTGCAGCCCCAGCCACGGCAGTTGCTGTTGGGCCACATAGAGCAAGGCGCCCATCGCCGTCACCGCCAGCACCACGCGCAGCGCAAAGCCCCACCAACCGGCCCCCGCTTGGTAGGCCCCGCAGCGCCGCAAGCCCCACCAGAGCCATGCGGCATTGATCAGGGCACCCAGGCCAATGGACGCGGCAAGACCTGCGGCCCCCAACCGAGGCACCAAGGCCAGGTTCAGCAGCTGCGTCACGACCAGCACGACCAAGGCGATCTTCACTGGCGTGCGGGTGTCCTGGCGGGCGTAGAAGCCAGGGGCCAACACCTTGATGGCCACGATGCCCATCAAGCCCACGCCGTAGCCTTGCACGGCGCGCGCCGTTTGCGCCACGTCGGCGGCTTGAAAGGCGCCGTAGTGGTACAGCACCGCCACCAAGGGCTGGGCAAACACCAGGAGGGCCACGGCACAGGGCAGCGCCAGCAACAGCACCAAACGCAGGCCCCAATCGAGCAAGGCCGAAAAATCGGCGTCGGAGGCTTTGGCCTTGGCCGCGCTGAGCAGCGGCGTCAGCACCACCCCCAACGCGACGCCGGCCAGAGCGGTGGGGAACTCCATCAAGCGGTCGGCCAAGGTCACCCAGGTGGCCGCGCCGGGGCCGATGTGCGTGGCGATCTGCGTGTTGATGATCAAGGACAGCTGCGCCACCCCCACGCCCAGCAGGGCCGGCGCCATGTTGCGCAGGATGCGCCGCACCCCCTCGTGGCGCCAAGCCGCGCGCACCGACGAGGCCCGAAATCCGATGCGCGGCAACATGCCCAGGCGGGCCAAGGCCGGTCCCTGCACCGCCAACTGGAGCACGCCGCCCACCATGACACCCACGGCCATCGCCAAGATGCCCAAGCACTCGTGCAACGCCCAGCCGATGGCGATGACGCTGAGGTTGAGCAGCACCGGCGTGATGGCCGGCACGGCGAAGCGCTGCCAGGTGTTCAGCACACCGGCCGACAGGGCCACCAGGGACATGCAGCCGATGTAGGGGAACATCCAGCGCGCCATGGTGCTTGCCGCCTCGTGCGCCTCGGGCCCCAGGCCGCCGCCGATCATGAGCACCAGCAGGGGCGCGCCGGCGATGCCCAACAAGCACACCGCCAGCAAGGCCCAGAACAGCACGGTGGCGGTGGCGTTGACCAGGCCACGGGTGGCCTCATCCCCGTGCGCCGCGCGTTCGGCGGCCAGCGTCGGCACGAAGGCCTGGGAAAACGCGCCTTCGGCAAACAGGCGCCGCAACATGTTGGGGATGCGGAACGCCACCTGGAAGGCGTCGGTCATCGCGTTGGCGCCAAACAGCGCCGCCACCATCTGCTCGCGCACCAAGCCCGTCACGCGGGAGATCAGGGTCAGGGCCGACACGGTGCCGGCAGCGCGCAACAGGTTCATGCAGTGGGGTCGGTGCGTCGGGCCAACCCGACAAAGCCGCGCATTATGTCCGCCGCGTGCACAGATTGATGGTTTCTACGGAGTTGCCTGCTATACTCGCGAGCTTTGCACCCACCGGATAAAAGCAATGGCCACCTCGTCCAAAGCCAAAAAGAAGACCGTTCGCCTGGCATCGGGCCGCAAGCGCGCCCGCCAGGACGTCAAGCGCAACGCTGAAAACACCGCGCTGCGTTCGCACTTCCGCACCGTCATCAAGAACGTCGCCAAGGCTGTGGTTGCCGGCGACAAGCCCAAGGCTGCCGAGCTGTTCAAGGCCGCTCAATCGGTGATCGACTCGATCGCCGACAAGGGCATCTTCCACAAGAACAAGGCCGCTCGCCACAAGAGCCGCCTGTCGGCCAAGATCAAGGCGCTGGGCCTGGGCGCTTAAGCGCCCGCCCCAGCACCCACGGGTGCAAAGAATGCAAGACCCGCCTGGCGAAAGCCCGGCGGGTTTTGTCTTTGGGCGCTCAGGGCAACGGGGCCGAACCAACGGGCAACAGCCACTCGGCGATCGAGCGCGCCACCCACGGCGCGTCGTCCAACAACAAGTCGTGCCCCGCTTTGGGGTGCAGGCGCAGGGCCGCCCCCCAAGCACGGCTGATGCGCTGGGCCACACGCCAGTCTCGCCAGGCATCCCGCTCGCCCGCCAAGAGCAGCACGGGCGCCGCTGGGCGGCGGCGGCTCGTGGCATAGCGCCACCGCGCCATGCCCAGCGCCATGGCCGAGCGCCAAGGCGCACGACCGACCTCGGGCGACGCCTCGCCGCCCCACCACTGCCGCAAAGCGCGGGACCACAAGCGCCAGGGCGTCCCGCGCAGGATGGGCGTGAACGGGCGAACCGCCGGGCTCAGCAGCACCAAAGCCCCGATCTCGTCGGGCGCGCGGCGTGCCCATTCGATGGCCATCAGCCCCCCCAGGGAATGCCCGATCAAGCCCAGGCGCTGGCCGGGATGCCAGGCCCCGGCCGCTTGCAAACGCTGGCGCAGTTGCGCCGCCAGGGCGTCCACCTGTCCCGGAATGGCCTGTTCGCGGCAATGGCCGGTTCCGGGCACGTCCATGGTGAACAAGCGCGCCGAGGGTTGCACCCGGCGCAACTCGGTCAGCAAGGCTTGCGGCGACAGCCCCCAGTGAGCCGCCCCCCGGGCCATCGGGCCGATCAACACCCACATCGCGGGCGCCTGCGGCGCCCGCGCCGGGCTCGGCTCGGCCGGCGGCAGCACGACCTCGCGCGGCATCAGCGGGCCGAACCGTAGCCCTCGTCGGGCAGCAAGCAGGCGTCCACCACCTGCAGGTCGTTGTCGCGCGCGAAGCTCAACACGAAGTCCAGGGCCTTGGGCTCCACGTCCCGCAGGGCCTCGTTGACGATCACGCACTTCACCCCATTGATGACGCGGGGCACACAGTACGGCGAGTACCGAATGTGGCTGCCCAAGCCCACCTTGACCCCAGGCGGCTGGAAACAGGCCATCACGCCGGCCAGTCGCTCCGCCCAATCGCTAGGGCGGAATTGGCGACCGTCGGAGGTGACGCCTTGGATGAAGATTTCGCGCGGTTTGGGGCTCATGGGAAGCGCCGGATTGTGCCTGCTGGCGGCGTCTTGCTGCGGTGCAACACCCATAATCGGCGCTCCGTTTTTTCCACTTTGTTCTCGGAGTCCCTCGATGGCCGATCCCCTGCCCCACGTCATGCCCACCTATGGGCGCCTGCCCATCGCCTTGAGCCATGGCCGAGGCTTGCGCGTGTGGGACACCGAGGGCCGGGAGTACCTGGACGCGCTATCGGGCATCGCGGTGAACACCTTGGGTCACGCCCACCCGCGACTCGTCGCCGCGCTGCAGGACCAAGTCGGCAAGCTCATCCACACCAGCAATTACTACCTGGTGCCGCTGCAAGAGCAATTGGCCGCCAAGCTGGTGGCCTTGTCGGGCCTGACCAACGTCTTCTTTTGCAACTCGGGCTTGGAGGCCAACGAAGGCGCATTGAAGATCGCCCGCAAGTACGGGCACGACGTGCTGGGCTTGGCCGAGCCGCAGACCCTGGTGTTCGAAGGGGCCTTCCACGGACGCTCTCTGGCCACCTTGAGCGCCACCGCAAACCCCAAGGTCCAAGCCGGCTTTGCGCCGCTGGTGCCCGGTTTCGTGCGCGCCCCGCTGAACGACCTGGCGGCGGTTGAGGCGCTGCTCGACGCGAATCCGAACGTCAGCGCCATCTTCCTGGAAACCATCCAAGGCGAAGGCGGCATCAACCCCGCCCGCGTCGAGTTCCTGCAGGGGCTGCGTCGTGTCTGCGACGCGCGCAAGCTGCTGCTGATGCTGGACGAGGTGCAGTGCGGCATCGGCCGCACGGGCAAGTGGTTTGCGCACCAGTGGGCGGGCATTCAGCCCGACGTCATGCCCCTGGCCAAGGGCCTCGGCTCGGGCGTGCCGGTGGGCGCCATCGTTTGCGGCCCCAAGGCATCCGGGGTGCTCACCGCGGGCAACCACGGCACGACCTTCGGCGGCAACCCACTGGCGATGCGGGCTGGGGTGGAAACCCTCGCCACGATGGAGGCCGACGGCCTGGTCGCCCACGCCGGCCGCATGGGCGACCGCCTGATGGCCGCCCTGCGCGCTGGCTTGCAAGGCGTGCCCGGCTTCGTGGAAGTCCGCGGTCAGGGCCTGATGATCGGCATCGAACTCGCGCGGCCGTGTGGCGTGTTGCTCCAGCGCGGCGTGGACGCCGGCCTGCTGTTCAGCGTGACCGCCGACCGCGTGGTCCGCCTCTTGCCCGCGCTCGTGGCGACCGAGGCCGAGGTCGACGAGATCGCCGCCCGCTTGCTGCCGCTCATCATGGCCTTCTTGGCGGAGCCTCAGGCATGAAGGCCCCGCTGCGTCACTACCTGCAGTTCAAGGACCTGACGGCCGACGACTACGGCTACCTGTTCCAGCGCACCGCGCTGATCAAGCGCCGCTTCAAGAACTACGAGCGCTACCAGCCCCTGGTCGATCGCACGCTGGCGCTGATCTTCGAAAAGGCCAGCACGCGCACGCGCGTGAGCTTCGAAGCCGGCATGTACCAAATGGGCGGCTCGGTGGTGCACCTCACCACCGGCGACAGCCAACTCGGACGGGCCGAGCCCATCGAAGACAGCGCGCGCGTCATCAGCCGCATGACCGACTTGGTCATGATTCGCACCTTCGAGCAAAGCAAGATCGAGCGCTTCGCGGCGCACTCGCGGGTGCCCGTCATCAACGGCCTGACCAACGAGTTCCACCCCTGCCAGATCATGGCCGACCTGTTCACGTGGCTCGAAGCCCGGGCCATGGACGGGCACGACCGCATCGACATGGCCGCGCTCCAAGGTCGTGTCGTGGCTTGGGTGGGCGACGGCAACAACATGGCCAACACCTGGCTGCAAGCCGCAGAGCTTTTGGGCTTCACGGTGCACCTGAGCACCCCCAGCGGCTACGAGGTGAACCCCAGCGTGGCGGGGCTGAAGGGCTCCGGCTGCTACAAGGTCTTCGCCGACCCGCTCGAAGCCTGCCGCGGTGCCGACCTGGTGACCACCGACGTCTGGACCAGCATGGGCTTCGAGGCCGAGAACGACGCCCGCCGTGCCGCGTTCGCGCGCTGGCGCGTCAGCGCCGAGATGATGGCCGTGGCCCAGCCCGACGCCCTGTTCATGCACTGCTTGCCCGCCCACCGCGGTGAAGAGGTGGACGCCGACGTGATCGACGGACCGCAATCCGTGGTCTGGGACGAGGCCGAGAACCGCATGCACGTGCAAAAGGCCCTCATGGAGTGGCTCCTGCTCGGCCGCATAGGCTGAGCGCTGACCCCGCCGTCACGGAAACCGCGGAAGCGGGAAAACCTGCGCAGCTTTCAGGGAATACCCCGCCAGCCGGCCTCGCCGTAGCACGGGACGGCCCCACAGAATGAGCAGCAGCACGGCCCAGCGCTGGGCCGCCCCTGCAACTCGAGTGGGAGACGCCATGCACGTCGAACAAGTGGTTTTGCGCGATACCGCCTCGGCGGCCTCGGCCCTGCAGGCCCTGGCCCAGCGGCCGGCCGATTGGGTGCTGGTGTTCGGCGCCATCGCGCCCCTGCGAGCCCTGGACGGTCCGCTGAAGGAGGCCTTCCCCAACGCGTTGCGCACGGGCTGCTCCACGGCCGGTGAAATCTCCAACGACGGCGTCAGCGACGGCAGTTGCGTGGTGACTGCCATCCGCTGGGAAGGCACGCGCGCCGTCGAAGCCTCCACCGTGCTGCAGGGCATGGACGATTCCCACGCGGCCGGCGTGCGCCTGGGCGCCCAGTTGCCCCGCGAGGGCCTGCGCGCCGTCTGGGTGCTGGGCCAAGGGGTTGCGGTCAATGGCAGCGCCTTGATCCAGGGGATGGCCGAATCCTTGGGCCCTGAGGTGCCCATCACCGGAGGCCTGGCCGGAGACGCTGCGGCCTTTTCCGAGACCTGGGTGCTGAGCAGCGAAGGTGTGCACAACGACCGCCTCGTCTGCGTCGGCCTCTACGGGGAGTCGCTGCGCTTCTCGCACGGCTCGTTCGGCGGCTGGTCGCCCTTCGGCCCCGCCCGCCGGGTGACACGCAGCGAGAACAACGTGCTGTTCGAACTGGACGGCGAGCCGGCGCTGGAGGTCTACAAGCGCTACCTGGGCGAGCACGCCAAGGACCTGCCCGCCTCGGGCTTGCTCTTCCCGTTCGCGATGCTGGGCAGCGACCACAACGACATCGGGTTGATCCGCACCATCCTGGGCGTGGACGAGGCCGCCGGCAGCCTGACCTTGGCCGGTGAAATCGACCCCGACGGCTACCTCAAACTCATGCACGCCAACACCAACGCCCTGGTCAGCGGGGCCGAGGCGGCCGCGCAGGCGGCGCTGGAAATGCACCGCCAAGGCGGCGCCGGCAGCCAAACAGGCTTGGCCCTGCTGGTCAGTTGCGTGGGCCGCAAGCTCGTGATGGGTGGCCGCGTGGACGAAGAGGTCGAGGCCGTGGCCGACGTGTTCGGCCAGGGCGCGGTGATCACCGGCTTCTACTCCAACGGCGAGATCAGTCCATTCACCGGCAACCTGGCGTGCAAGCTGCACAACCAGACCATGACCATCACCTACCTGACCGAGGCCTGAGCCCCGCACCCCCTCGCGCCCACCTCGCCATGCACAAGCTGCTTGCGCGCCAAATCAAACGTCTACTGGGGGTGGAGGCGGCACAGTTGCCGGCCGTGCTGGCCGAACTGGACGCCGCGGCCCAGTCAAACGGCCTGTCGCCGGCCGCGGCGGCCGCCCTGCGCGGCCTGGGCGAGTTCTTCAACCGCGTTGGCGAGGCCTACGAGCAAAGCGAGCGCGACCTCGACCTCAAGACCCGCAGCCTGGAGCTCAGCTCCTCGGAGTTGAGCGCCAGCAACGAACGCATCCGCACCGAGCTGGCCAGCCGCACGCGGGCGATCGATTCCTTGCGCGAAACGGCGCAGGCCTTGATGCAGTCGATGGACAGCGGCCTGCCCAAGCTCGCGAACGACAACCTGGAGTCCCTGTCCCAACTGATGTCCGATTTGGTTCGGCAGCGCCAAGAGAGCCAGCGCCACCTGCAAGTGGCCCTGGCCGACCTGGCCAACCAAAAGTTTGCGCTCGACCAGCACGGCATCGTCAGCATCACCGACCTGGACGGCAGCATCCAGTACGTCAACGACAAGTTCGTTCAAATCAGCGGCTACACGCAGGACGAACTGCTCGGCCAGAACCACCGGATGATCAACTCCGGCGTGCACCCGCCCGAGTTCTTCACCCACCTGTGGCGCACCATCGGCGAGGGCCGGGTCTGGCACGGTGAAATCTGCAACCGCGCCCGAGGTGGCAACCTGTACTGGGTTCAGGCCACCATCGTGCCCTTGAAGAGCGCGTCCGGCGAGATCGAGCAGTTCATCGCCATCCGCACCGAAATCACCGAGCGCAAGCTGATGGAGGCGGCGATGAAAGCCGCCGAAGTGCGCATGCGCCATATCACGAACACGGTACCGGGGGTGCTATTCGAGTGCGAGGTCAACCCGCACACCGCCCAAGCCCGCTACACCTTCGTCAGCGAGCGCTTGCGCGAGGTGCGTGGCCTCGACCCCACCGCCTTGATGGCCGACGGCAGCCTGTCGGGCCAGCAGATCGTGCCCGAGGACCGCGACCGGTGCGTCCAAGGCGTGCTGTTGGCCGCTCGCCAACGCGGCCCTTGGCAAGACGAGTTCCAAATCGAGCGGCCTGACGGGGCCCTGCGCTGGCTGCGCGGCGAGGCCCGGCCCTCGCCCGAGTTGGCGCCCGAAGGCGCCGTGGTTTACACCGGGCTGTGGCAGGACGTGACCGCGTTGAAGGAGGCCAGTGCGCGCTTGCACGAGATCACCGAAAGCCTCCCCGTGGTGGTCTTCCAACTGCACAGCGATTCGGGCCACCGCCAGTCGTTGCGATTCAGCAGCGCCGCCTTGCGCCGCATGACCGGCCTGTTGCCCGACGAGGTCTTGGGTGATTTCGAGGTGCTGCTGGCCCAAGTCCACCCGCAGGACCTGCCCGGCCTGCGGGACTCCCTGCGCGACTCGGTCGATGGCCTGCAAGGCTGGGTCCACGACTTCCGCCTGCTGCACCGCGAGACGCAGGCCGTGGTCTGGGTGCATGGGGAAGCGCGCATCAAGCGGGCCGACGAGGGCGGCCTGCTGTGGAACGGCTACCTGGCCGACATCACCGAATCGCGCGCCGTGTCCGAAGAGTTGATGCGCGCCAAAGAAGGCGCCGAGGCCGCCAGCCGGGCCAAGTCGGACTTCCTGGCCAACATGAGCCACGAGATCCGCACGCCCATGAACGGCATCATCGGCATGACCGAGTTGGCCCTGCAGGGCGAGCTCAACGAGGAACAGCGCGAACACCTGGGCATCGTCAAGTCCTCGTCGGAGTCGCTGCTGCGGATCATCAACGACATCCTGGACTTCTCGAAGATCGAGGCGGGCAAGCTTCTCATCGAGCGCATCCCCTACCACCTGGGCCGCACCGTGGGCGAGGCCCTGAAGCCCCTGGCGCCGCGGGCCACTGAGCAAGGGCTCGAACTGATCGTCGACATCGACGCCGAGGTGCCCATGCTGGTCAAGGGCGACCCGGGCCGTCTGCGCCAGATCCTGATCAACCTGGTGGGCAATGCCATCAAGTTCACGCAAAAGGGCCAGGTGCAACTGCAGGTGCGGGCCGAGGGCGATCGGCTTCGCTTCTGCGTGATCGACACCGGCATCGGCATCCCGGCCCACAAGCTAGACACGATCTTCGAAGCCTTCTCGCAAGAAGACGGCTCGATCACGCGGCGCTACGGCGGCACCGGCTTGGGCCTGACCATCTCGGCCCGATTGGTCGATGCCATGGGCGGCCACATCGGGGTTCGGAGCGAACCCGGGCGCGGCAGCACCTTCTATTTCGACCTGCCCTTGGTCCTGGACGACCGGCCGGCCCCAGCGGCGCCCAGCCTGCGCAGCCTGGAGGGGCTGCCCGTGCTCTTGGCCGACGACCATCCCGTCAACCGGCAGGTGCTGGTGGGCATGCTGGAAGGCTTTGGCGCCACCGTCACCGCGGTCGACTCGGGCCTGGCGGCGCTGGAGCGCCTGCATTCGCAGTCCTTCGCCCTCATCCTGCTGGACGCGCAGATGCCGGGGCTCGACGGTTTCAGCACCGCGGAAGCCATCGCCACCGTCACCGAGCACGGGCAAACGCCGGTGGTCATGCTGTCGTCGGCGGCCATCCGGGGCGAAGGCGCGCGCTCGCAACAAAGCGGCATCCACGCCTACCTGACCAAGCCCTTCACCCGCGACGACTTGCACAAGGTGCTGCTGCGCGTGCTGCAACCGGGCGAGTCGGAGCGCCAAGAGTTGGTGACCCGCCACCTGGTGCACGACGAGTCGATGTCCCTGCAGGTGCTGCTGGTCGAAGACCACCCAGTCAACCAGCAGTTGGCCACCAAGCTGCTCACGCGCTGGGGCCACCAGGTGACCGTGGCCGACAACGGCCAGGTGGCGCTCGACCTGCTGGCCCAGCGCCGCTTCGACCTGGTGCTGATGGACATCATGATGCCCGTCATGGGCGGCCTGCAGGCCACGCAGCGCTTTCGGGCCATGGAGCAGGGGCCCCGCACGCCGGTCATTGCGATGACCGCCAAGGCCATGCAGGAAGACCGCGAGCAGTGCCTGGCCGCCGGCATGGACGACTACATCTCCAAGCCGATCGACATCGCCGAGTTTCAACGCCTGGTGCAGCGCTACGTGCCGCAGGCCAGCGCCTTGCCACCGCCGGCGGGCGATGCGCCCGCCGTTCCCAGCGCCTCGCGCTGGGACCAGGCCGAGGCCGAGCGGGGCCTGGGCTCGGTGGACCAGCAGGTGGTGGACATCATCACCGGCGTGTTCCTTGAGCAATGGCCGCTCGACGAGGCCAAGCTGCAGACGGCGCTGGCGCAGGGCGATTGGGCCTCGGTGCTGCACGTGGCGCACTCGGCCAAGTCCACCCTGCGCATGTTCGGGGCCGAGCCCCTGGCCGAACTGGCCGCTCGCATCGAAGCGCAGGCCGAGACCGGCCGCGCGGCGGGTCAGTCCTCGGCCATCGACACCCTGTGCGAGGGCGTCTCCCACTTGATTGAGGCGCTCAAGCGCCGGAAGGCTTGAGCCCCATGGCCCACCAAGTCCTGATCGTCGACGACAACGCCATCAACCTGGTGCTGTTCAACGCCCTTGTGAAGAAGCAAGGCAACGCGGAGTCGCACAGCTTCAGCGATGCCCCCGAGGGCCTGGCCTGGGCCCAGGCGAACGAGGCCGACCTCGTCATCGTCGACTACATGATGCCCACGCTCAACGGCCTGGAGTTCATCGAGCGGCTGCGGGCCACGCCGGGCCGCGAGATGGTGCCGATCTTGATGATCACGGCCAACGACCAGAAGGAAATTCGCTACCGCGCCCTGCAGGCCGGCGCCTCGGACTTCCTGACCAAGCCGGTGGACCAGGTCGAGTTCTCGGTCCGCGTGGCCAACCTCCTGGCCTTAGGCGACGCCCAGCGCCAGCTCTCGCGGCGCGCCGAGTGGCTGGCCGAGGAGGTGGCCAAGGCCACGGAGAAGGTGGTGCAACGCGAGGTGGAAACCGTCGTGCGCCTGTCGCGTGCCGCCGAGTACCGCGACCCCGAAACCGGCGCCCACATCCTGCGCATGGCGCACTACTCCAAACTCATCGCGCGCGGTTTGGGCCTGAGCGAGACCGACCAAGAACTGATCTTGCGGGCCGCCCCGCTGCACGACATCGGCAAGGTGGGGATCGCCGATGCCATTCTGCTCAAGCCTGGCAAGCTCACGGTAGAGGAGTTCGAGCTCATGAAGATGCACGCCGTGTACGGCTACGAGATCCTCAAGGACAGCAGCTCGGACATCCTCCAGGCCGGGGCCACCATCGCCCTGGGCCACCACGAGAAGTTCAACGGCAAGGGCTACCCGCATGGCCTGGCCGGTGAGGACATCCCCACCTTCAGCCGCATCGTGGCCGTGGCCGACGTGTTCGACGCGCTCACCTCCGAGCGTCCCTACAAAAAGGCATGGTCCTTGGACGATGCCGCCAAGTTCATCCACCAAGAGGCCGGTCAACACTTCGACCCCCGCTGCGTGGACACCTTCTTCCAGCACTGGGACGAAGTGCTGGCCATTCGCCAGCGCTTCCGCGACGAGGAGGGCCAATGGCCCTCCATGCTGGGCGGCTGAGCCGGGCGCGCCTCAGGAGCTGAGCGCGCGCAGCGCGTCCAGCTTGGCTTGGTAGCGCCGCCGCCCCTCCACCGTGGGCGCCAAGGCCTGGGCCTTGGCCAGTTCGGCGTCGGCGCGCTGGCGCTCGCCCAGGGCCAAGTAGGTGCGGGCCAACCACCAGCGCAGCTCGTGAAACTGCGGCGCCAGGGCCAGTTCGCGCTCGAAGTGACGGCGCGCCGCGGCCCAGTCGCCCCGTTCGGCGGCGGCCAGCCCCAGGGCGTAGGCGGCAAAGGGCGTGCGGTCGTGACGCTGCTCGCGCTTCAGCGCCAAAGCACTGGCCTCGCCCACCCGACCGCTCTCGCGCAGCAGGCGCTCCAGGTTGGCCATGGCATGCACGTGGCTCGGGTCCAGGTCGATCAAGCGCTGCCATGCCCGCTCGGCCAGCACCGGCGCCCCCTGCCGCCGGTAGAGCACACCCAGCGTGTTCAGCACGTTGAGGTAGCCGGGGTCGGCCCGCGCCGCGCTGCGCAAGTAGGCATAGGCGTCGTCCCACTGCCACTGCTCCATGGCCTCCACGGCACGGTTGTTCAGAAACAGCGCCGCCACCCGGGCGTCGTCGATCGGTGCGCTGCGAAAGCTCACCCCGGGTTCGATCGGCACGAAATCCAGCGTCAGTCGGTCGCGGCGCAGGGTCTCGCGCCCGCCGCCCAGGCTCACGTTCACGTGCCCGTTGAGCAGCACCAGGTGCTCGCTGCGGCTCCAAATGGGGGCGATGTGCACCTCGTTCACCTCGTAGGGCACGCCCAGGTGGCGGGCGATGGCCGCCGTCATCGCCACCAGCGACAGGCAGTTGCCCGCGCGCGCCTCGAAGGCCTCGGCCGCGTTGCGGGTGCGTTCGGCGTCGTACTCCAAGCGCAAGGCGGCGTGGTCGCGCAAGGCCAGGTACAGGCCGTCTCGCGTGCCGTGCCGGCGCTGCAGGGGACGCACCTGCGTGTCGACGAAGTGCTGCATCGCCGGGCTCAGGGACCAGACCTGCTCGGGTCGCGTGTCGGCCGCGGACGGCGCAAAGCGCCCGTCGTCCCACACACCGGCATCGACCTGCGGCGTGCTGCTGCAGCCGGTCAGCAGCAGGCCCAGCGCCAATCCCCAAGCGCCCGCCAGGCGCCAGCCCCATCGCGTGTCCATGCCGCGCTCCTCGCCGGGCGAAGACCCGGCCACCGCCCAGGTTAGACGCAACAGCTCGCGCGGTCCACCGCCGTCGCCCGCTGCCGATAATCCGGCCGATGCATTCCTTCGACGTGGTGGTGGTGGGGGCCGGCGCCGCCGGCTTGTTTTGCGCAGGCATCGCCGGCCAGCGGGGCCTCAAGGTCTTGCTGATCGATCACGCCGACAAGCTGGCCGAGAAGATCCGCATCTCCGGGGGTGGGCGCTGCAACTTCACCAACCGCGAGGTCACGCCAGCCAACTTCATCTCCGGCAACCCGCACTACTGCCGCTCGGCCCTGGCGCGCTACATGCCGGCGCACTTCATCGAGTTGGTGCAGCGCCACGGCATCGCCTTCCACGAAAAGCACCGGGGCCAGCTGTTTTGCGACGACTCGGCCGAACAGATCATCCGCATGCTGCTGGCCGAGTGCGGCGCGGGCGGCGTGGAGCGCTGGCAGCCCTGCAGCGTGGCCGCCGTGCGCCAGGCCGGCAGCGGCTTCGAGCTGGACACCTCCCGCGGCCCCGTGCAGGCCGCGCGCGTGGTGGTGGCCACCGGCGGCCTGCCCGTGCCCAAGATCGGTGCCACCGACTGGGGCCTGCGCCTGGCCCAGCAGTTCGGCCACCGCGTGGTGGCGCCCCGCCCTGCCCTCGTGCCCCTGACCTTCGACCCCCAGGCCTGGGCGCCTTTCGCCGCCCTGGCGGGCCTGTCGCTGGAAGTGGCCATCGAAACCGGCGAGGGCAAAAAGAACACCACCCGCTTCGTCGAAGACCTGCTGTTCACCCACCGCGGCCTCAGTGGCCCGGGCGTGCTGCAAATCTCCAGCTACTGGCAGCCGGGCACCGAGATCCGCGTCGCCTTGGCCCATGCCAACCTGGCCGACACCCTGCGCCAAGCCAAGGGCCGCACCCAGCGCCAGCTGGGCAACGAGCTGGCCCTGCACCTGCCCGAGCGCCTGGCCCAGACCTGGCTGGCCTTGCAGGACCTGCCCGCCTCCAAGCCCATGCCCGACGTGCGGGACAAGGACATCGCCAAGCTCGTCGACAGCCTCGCCCGCTGGGCCCTGGTGCCCACCGGCACCGAGGGCTGGCGCAAGGCCGAAGTGATGGCCGGTGGCGTGGACACGCGAGACCTGGATTCGCAAAGCATGGGCAGCAAGTTGGTGCCCGGCTTGCACTTCATCGGCGAGGTGGTGGACGTCACCGGCTGGCTGGGGGGCTACAACTTCCACTGGGCCTGGGCCAGCGCGGCCGCCTGCGCCCAGGGCCTCTGAGCCCAGGGGCTCAGCACCGCCCCAGGTCGCCCCGCGGGCTTCGCGTCGGTCCGTGCGAATCGCAGAACAAGCCCCGGAAACGGCACTTGGTCGGCCGCCGCTGGGCGGCAGCCATCGACGCCCTTAGGCTGCGCGCCTTTTCCTCTGGAGCCTTTTCATGACCCGCCCCCTCGCCTGGACCACCGCCCTCGCCGCTGCCTTCTTCTGCACCGCTTGCATCTCCATCAGCCCCGAGGTCAAGAGCCCGGCCTCCCAAGCCGCCGAGTTGGCCCGCATGAGCGAGCAAGCCGTGAAAACCTGTGGCGAAGGCAAGGTCAAAGAGGTCAGCGCCAAGAGCTTCAGCTGCCAGTGAACGACCGGGGCCCTGGGCCCCGTGAGCTCAACGCACGAAGGCCACGGCCCCCCACGCCGGCACGCGCAGCGCGCCGGCGTGGGCGTTTTGGGCCTCCAAGCGCACGCGTCGGTCGGCCGCTTGCGGGGCGGTATGCACCGGGTGCAGGCGCCACGCGCCCGGCACGCTGAACTCCCGCGCCTGCGACGCCCCGTTGAACACCAGCAGCAGGCCGCCGAAGCGCGCGCCGGGCCAGCCGGCGCCGTCGAGTTCGGCCACGATCAGCGCCGGGTCTTGGCCCGGGCCGGCGGCGTGGAAGCGCAGGCGCTTTTGCACCTCGTCGGCCGAAGGCAGCGAGAACAGGCTGGAGCTGGCGCGGATGCGCATCACGTCGTGGAAGGCGGCCACGGCTTGGCGCAGTTGCGCGGGCGTGGGTTGCAGCTTGGGGTCGCCCAGCAGCGGGGCGATGGTGTCCCAGTCGCGGCCGTTGTCGGGCGCGGGCGGCAGGCCGTGGCCGAAGCCGTTGTCGCGCAGGCCGTAGTCGAGGCGGTTGAAGGCATCGCCGCTGTCGTAGCTGTTGCGGTCCAGGCTCTTGCTGCGCAGCAGCTCTTGGCCGGCGTGGACGTAGACGGTGCCTTGGCTCCAAGCCACCAAGGCGTTGCCCAGGGTTTGGCGGTGCAGGCGCTCGGCCATGCTGGCCGTGGCCGGCAGCTTGAGCACGTTGGCGTCGAACAGGGTGTGGTTGTCGTGGTTTTCGACGTAGTGCACCGCCTCACCCGGCTGGGCCGCGTAGCCGGCGGGCTGCCCGGCGTAGTCGATCTCGGCGCCGCGTTGGGTCGCGCCGGTGTGCGTGGTGAAGCGGAACTCGGCCAAGGTGCCGGCCAGTTGAAGGCGCAGCAGGTCGGCGGCTTTGAGCGCGTCGGCGCGCTTGGCGGGGTCGTCCAGCAGGCCGTTGAGCCAGCCTTTGGAGCCCATCAGCTCTTTGACGCTGCCGAAGCTGCCGCCGCGCGCGGCGTCGCGGCCGCGGTCGCTGAAGGTGCCGATGCCGTCGCCCTTCAGGCTGAGCTGGCTGGCCTGCACGAAGCGCGCGCCGTTGGCGACCTCGCCGAAGTTCCAGCCCTCGCCGATGAACAGGATTTCGCGGCCCAGCTCGCGTCGCAGGCGTTCGCGCATGGCCAGCATGGCGGCGCGGGGCTGGTGGCCCATGAGGTCGAAGCGGTAGCTGTCGAGCTTGTACTCACGGCTCCACAGCAGCAGGCTGTCGCTCATGAGCTTGGCCATCATGCGGTGCTCGGTGGCGGTGTTGTCGCAGCAGGTGCTCTTTTCCACCTCGCCGTTGGCGTTCAGGCGCTGGTAATAGCCAGGCACCACGCGGTCCAGCACCGAGCGCTCGCTCTGGCCGGCGGCCGTCGTGTGGTTGTAGACCATGTCCATGCCCACGCGCAGGCCGGCGCGGTGCAGGGCCAGCACCATCTGGCGGAACTCGCGCACGCGCACCGCGGGGTCGTCGGCGTCGGTGGCGTAGCTGCCCTCGGGGGCGTTGAAGTGGAAGGGGTCGTAACCCCAGTTGAAGCAGTCTTGGCCGGCCACGGCCATGACGGCCGCCTGCGGCAGCGGGCTGTTGGGCGGGGCCTTGGGCAGCTGGGGTTCGATGCAGCCCTTCTCGGGCACCGTGGCCAGGTCGAACACGGGCAGCAGGTGCACGTCGGTCACGCCCACGCGGGCCAGGTCGCGCAGGTGGCGCATGCCTTGGCTGCGGGCTTCCATGAAGGCGGGGTACTTGCCACGCCAAGCGGCACGCACGCTGGGGTCGTCGCGCGAGAAGTCGCGCACGTGCAGCTCGTACACCACCATCTCGTTCAAGCGCTTGATTTCGCGCACGCCGGCGGGCGCGCGCCAGCCCGGCGGCTGGGTGCGGGGGTCGGCCAGGTCCAGCACCGCGGTGCGGCGCGAGTTGGCATTGAGCGAGACGGCGTAGGGGTCGGTCACGCGCTGGCGCACCCAGCCTTGGCCGTCCACCCACACCTCCACGAGGTAGTTGACGAACTGGCCCTGCAGGTCCACCGGTTGCTGCCAGTGCCAACTGCCGCTGGCGGCGTCCCAGCGGGCGGCGAAGCGCTGGCTGGGCGCGGCCTGGGCGCCCGGGTAGACGCACACCTCCACCGCGCGGGCGGTGGGCGCCCACAGGCGGCCCTCGGTGGCGCCAGGGCGGCGGGCGATGCCGAAGGCCAAGGGCTCGGCGGCATCGGCAAACAGCGCATCCAAGGCGCCCGCGGCTTGCAGGCGGGTGGCGGCCAGCACGCGGCCTTGCTCGTCCTCGCGGACCAAGACGGATTGGCCTTGCAGCAAGGCCAGGCGGGCCGCGCGGTCCAGGGGCTGCGCGAACTGCAGCGTGGCACCCGCCCCGACCCAGGCAAAGGCCGCGGGCACCGGCGCGCTGCTGGCGCTCAACGGCAGGGCTTGCGCGAAGCCGCTGGCGGGCTCGCCCACGGCAACTTGGAGGCCGCCCTGCGCGCTGTGCAGCAACCGGTAGCGGCCGTCGGCAGGCTGGCCGGGCCAGCGCAGTTGTTCGGCACCGAACCAATGGGCTTGCGCGGGCAGCACGGCCGCGCCCGCGTGGGGCAGCGACTGCGCGAAGGGGGTGCGGGCCTCGTCGCACGCCGCGAGGTCCCCCTGGGCCCACGCCGGCAGCACCCACAAAGCGCCCCAAGTCGCCCACGCCCAACGTGCCTTGGCCTTCATGACAACCCCACAAAAGATAGTGAAATAAAACTACATGATGCCTCAGGGTTACAGCGAATAACCCCTGGCAAACACGCATCGCGTTGCGGGACAACCCTAGGGATACTGCCCAACGTTCGACGTAACTTTCCTACATTTCCCTATGACGACTTGGCGACTGCGCGCGCGGGTGGCGTACACCCTGTTGGCCCTCTTGGGCTTGTCGTTGCTGCAAGCCTGCGGCGGTGGCGGCGGTTCGGCCCCGCCGCCGGCGCCCGTGCCCCCCACGCCCGCGCCCCCGCCGCCTTCGCCGCCGCCCCCTCCCCCGCCCGCACCGGCCCCCACGCCCACACCGGCGGGGGTCGATCTGAGCACGGTGCCCGCCGCCGACCCGGGAAGCCCCTTGGATGCCGACTGGCAGCACGGGGCCTTCGCCCAGATCTTCGTGCGCAGCTACAAGGACAGCGACGGCGACGGCGTGGGCGACCTGCGCGGCCTGACCCAGCAGCTGGACTACCTGAAGAACCTGGGCGTGCGCGGCCTGTGGCTGATGCCCGTGAACCGCAGCCAAGACGGCGACCACGGCTACGCGGTCACCGACTACCGGGGCATCGAAGCCGCCTACGGCAGCCTGGCCGACATGGACGAACTGCTGCGCCAGGCACACGCCCGCGGCATCGGCGTGGTGATGGACTACGTGCTCAACCACAGCGCGGCGCAGCACCCGCTGTTCGGCGCGTCGAAGGCCGACACCACCAACAGCTTCCGAAACTGGTACGTCTGGCAGGCCAGCGCCCCCGCCGGCTGGAACGTGTTCGGTGGCAACCCCTGGCGCACCAGCAGCAATGGCGCCTACTACGCGCCGTTCTGGGACCAGATGCCCGACTGGAACCTGCGCAACGCCGACGTGCTGGCCTTCCACCAGAACAACCTGCGCTTTTGGCTCAACCGGGGCGTGGACGGCTTCCGCTTCGACGCCGTGGGCGTGCTGATCGAGAACGGCGCCAGCGCCTTCGAGAACCAGCCCGAGAGCGTGGCGCTGATGCGCGACATCGCCAGCCTGATCGCCACCTACAGCAAGCGCTTCACGGTTTGCGAGGCGCCCAGCGCCGCCACCACCTACGCCCCAGCCTGCGGGCGCGCCTTTGCCTTCGGCACGCAAAGCGATTTGATCGCCGCGGCCGGCTCGTCCAACTCCGCGGCGCTGGGTCGCTTGGCGCAGGCGCCGGCGGCGGGCTTGAGCCCCTTCCTCTCCAACCACGATGAGTTCGCCGGCCAGCGGCCTTTCAACCAACTGGGCGGCGACACCGCGGCCTTGAAGGTGGCCGCCAGCCTGTCGCTGCTGCGCCCCGGCACGCCCTTCATTTACTACGGGGAGGAAGTGGGCATGGCCGGCGGCGCAGGCCTGAGTGGCGACCCCCGCCTGCGCTCCCCGATGAGCTGGACGGCCAACGCCAGCAACGCCGGCTTCACGACTGGGACGCCCTACCGCGCGCTGGCCAGCAACAGCACCACGAACAACGTGGCCGCACAAGAGGCCGACCCGAACTCGCTGCTGAACCACTACAAGGCCGTGCTGGCCCTGCGCAACGCCCAACCGGCGTTGGCCAAGGGCACGCTGGAGAACGGCCAGGTGTTGGGCAGCACGCTCGCGTACTGGCGGGTGCTGGGCAGCGAGCGCGTGCTGGTGGTGGTGAACACCGGCCGAGGCGCCAGCGGCGCCCTGACCGTGACCGGCGCCCCGGCCAACGCCAACCTGCAGCCTCTGTTTGGCGCAGGCTCCGCCCTGACGGCCAACGCCAGCGGCCAGCTGAGCCTCAGCCTGGCCGCGCAAAGCACCCTGGTTTACAAGGTCCAACCATGAAGACCGCCCTCGCCCTGCTGGCCGCCGCCGCCTTGGTGGCCTGTGGCAGCGCGCCCCAGTCCCCCGCGCTGCCCACGCCGCAAGACCTGGGCGCCGTGCCCGCCCGACCGAGCGCCAGCACGCTGCCGGCCGACTGGCACCAGGGCGTGTTCATGGAGGTCTTCGTTCGCAGCTACCAAGACAGCGACGGCGACGGCCAGGGCGACCTGCGCGGCCTCATCCAGCGCCTGGACCACCTGCAGGCGCTGGGCGTGACCGGCCTGTGGCTGATGCCGGTCACGCAAAGCGCCGACCGCGACCACGGCTACGCCACCACCGACTTCCGCGCCATCGAGCGGGACTACGGCAGCCTGGCCGACTTCGACGAACTGCTGCGCGAGGCCCACCAGCGCGGCATCGGCGTGATCATTGACTACGTGGTGAACCACGGCAGCCACGCGCACCCGCTGTTCCAGCAGGCCAAGTCCGGCCCCGGCAATGCCTACCGCGACTGGTTCGTGTGGGCCGACACCGCTCCAGCCGGCTGGGACATTTGGGGCAAGTTCCCCTGGTACTGGACGGGCCAGCAGCCCTGGACCTGGACGGGCGAGGTCAAAGACATGCCCCTGGCCCCGGCCGGGTCGCGCGAGTTTTACTTCGGCACCTTCGGGCCGCACATGCCGGACTTCAACCTGAAGAACCCGGCCGTGGTGCGCTGGCACGCGGACAACCTGCGCTTCTGGCTCAACCGAGGGCTCGACGGCTTCCGCCTGGACGCCGTGCCGCACTTGGTGGAGCACAACGCCAAGGATTGGAACGACCAGCCCGAGAGCCGGCAGCTGACGAAGCGCTTCTACGACCTGATCAGCAGCTACCCCCAGCGCTACACCGTGTGCGAGGCCACGGCGGAGCCGGCGGCCTACAGCAGCGAGTCGGTCTGCGGCAGTGCCTTCGCCTTCGGGCTGGAGCGGGCCATCATGGACGCGCTCAAGGGCGAAAAGCCCGACGCGGTGCAACAGAACGTGCAAAAGATTGCCGACTTCTTCAAGACCCGCCCCCACCGCATGGCCACCATGCTGGCCAACCACGACATCTTTGCCGGCCAGCGCATCTGGGACCAACTGAAGGGCGACGAGGCCAAATACAAGTTGGCCGCGGCCAGCTACCTGCTGCAGCCCGGCGTGCCCTTCGTCTACTACGGCGAAGAGATCGGCATGGGCGGGCAGCTCGAGCTGCCCGGCGACGGCCCCATTCGCGGCCCCATGAGCTGGGACGCCTCGGCCCCGCTGGCGGGCTTCAGCAGCACGGGCCAGGCCCTGGTGCGCGGCCGCAGCCCCAATGCCAGCACCAACAACGCCGCCGCCCAGCGCGCCGACCCGAATTCGCTGTTCCACCACTACCGCCAACTCATCGCCCTGCGCAAGGCCCACCCGGCCCTGAAGCGCGGCAGCTACGAGCAGGTGACGGTCAGCGGCCCCGTGCTGAGCTTCGTGCGCCGGGCCGAGGGCCAGGCCCTTCGCATATCCCTGAACTACAGCGGGCAGGCCCTGCCCTGGTCGACCCAGGGCGAGGCGCTGTGGGCGGCCCCGCGCACGGCCCCGGCCAGCGCCCAATGGCTGCCCGCCTGGGGCGTGCGCGTGGAGCAACTGGCACGCTGAGCGCGGAACGGCCCTGACCTACAGTCGGCGGGCCCATGCCCGCCGCCCGCCTGACCCCTCGCCTCGTCCTGCTGCTGACCCTGCCGCCCCTGGCCTGGGCCAGCAACGCGGTCTTGGGGCGGGCGCTGAGCGACAGCGTGCCGCCCATCCTGCTGAACGCCTTGCGCTGGACCGTGGTGCTGGCCTTGCTGCTGCCGCTGACCCAAGGCCTGTGGGCGCGGCGGTGCACCTGGTGGCAGGGCTGGCGCTGGTGGCTGCTCAGCGGGGTGCTGGGCATGGCGGCCTACAACGCCCTGCTCTACCAAGCGCTGCACACCTCCAGCCCGGTCAACGTCACCCTCATCGCCGCGAGCTTGCCGGTGGCCATGCTCGTCGTTGGTGCCCTGTTTTTTCACCACCACCCGACGGCCGGCCAGGCCCAAGGCGCACTGCTGTGCATGGCTGGCGTGCTGGTGGTGGTGAGCCAAGGCAGCTGGCAGCGTCTGGCCCAGGTGCACTGGGTGCAGGGCGACGCCTTGATGTTGGCGGCCACCCTCGCCTGGGCCGGCTACAGCTGGTTGCTGACCCGCCCCCCGGCCACGCTGGGCCCCGACTGGCCCTGGACCAACACCCTGGCCTTGCAGGCCATTGTCGGCCTGCTGTTCGCCTGGCCCTTGAGCGCCGCCGAGCAGGGTTGGACGGGGGTGGCCCTGCAACCGAGCTGGGCCTTGGGCGCCGGGGTGCTGTTCATCGCCCTGGGCCCGAGTTTGTTGGCCTACCGCTGCTGGGGCTTGGGCGTGGCGCAGGGCGGCCCGGCCTTGGCCGCCTTTTTCGCCAACCTGACCCCGCTGTTCGCCGCCCTCATGTCGTCCGCACTGCTGGGCGAGGCGCCACAGGCGCACCACGCCCTGGCCTTTGGGCTGATCGCTGCGGGTATTTCCTTGTCAGCGCGCAGGCCGGCGGCTGGTAAACCTTGACCCCATGCAAATCACCACCTCCCTGCGCTGGGCCGTCAGCTTGACGCTGATCCTCGGCCTGCTGGCGCCGGGCATGGGTTTGCTGCTGATCGAACAGCAAACCACCCGCGCGCGGGTGCTGGCCGAGCTGAAAGAAGAGCTCGACCGAAGCGCCACGGTGATGTCGCTGTCGATGGTCGAACCGCTGTGGCAGGTGTCCCCGGAACTGGCCCTGCCGCTGATCAGCGCCCAGTTCGAAGACAGCCGCTTCGTGCGCGTGATCGTCAACGACGTCAGCAGCAACGGACCGATGGTCGACTACCCGGAGAAGAAGGCCGATGCCGCCGGCCCCGACCCGGACCTGACCCTGGACACGCAGCGCGAGATCAAGCGCGAGGGCCGCGTCATCGGCAAGCTGCACCTGTGGATGAGCGCCGAGAAACAGCTGGCCGCGGCCCAACGCGCCTTGCTGTTCCAGGCCCTGCGCACGGCCCTGTTGGCGGCCGTGTCCATGGGCCTGATCCTGTGGGTGCTGCGCCGCCGGGTGCTGTCGCCCATGGAGCGCCTGGCCAGCGCCGCGGCGGCCCTGGGGGCGGGGCACCTCAACCGCCCGCTGAACACCGAGGGCGAGGACGAGATCAGCAAGGTCAGCCAGGCCATGGAGCAGATGCGGCAGGCCCTGCTCGAAGCCTTCGACCGCTTGCGCCTGCACGCCAGCACGCTGGAAGACACGGTGGCCCAGCGCACCGTCGAACTCACCAGCGCCAACGGCGAGCTCAAGCAGGCCCTGGTGCAGCTGCAGGCCGCGCAGCGCGAGCTGGTCGAGAGTGAGAAGCTGGCCTCCCTGGGTCGCCTGGTGGCCGGCGTGGCCCACGAACTGAACACGCCCCTGGGCAATGCCATGACCGTGGTCACTTCGCTCGAAGACCGCTGGGCGGAGTTGTCGCAGATGCTCAGCGCCGGCCAAGGGCTGCGCCGCAGCGTGCTGGACGCCCTCTTGGTGGACACCCGCCGCGGCCTGGACATCCTGCAGCGCAACGTCGGCCGCGCGGCCGAGTTGGTGCGCGACTTCAAGCAGGTGGCCGTCGACCAAACCAGCGACGCGCGCCGCGATTTCGACCTCGCGCAGGTGGTCACCGACGTGCTGGTGATGGTCGAGCCGCGCTACAAGAACACGCCCTACCAAATCGTCACCGACCTGGCGCCCAACCTGAAGATGAACAGCTTCCCGGGTTCGCTGGGCCAGGTGCTGACCAACCTGCTCATCAACGCCCTGGTGCACGGCCTGCACGACCGCCCCAGCGGCAGCGTGGCCGTCAGCGCCCGCGAGCTGCCTGAAACGCCGGGCTGGGTGGAACTCAGCGTGCGCGACGACGGCTGGGGCATGGACGAGGCCGTGCGCAAGCGCATCTTCGACCCCTTCTTCACCACCAAGCTCGGCCGCGGCGGCACGGGCCTGGGCATGCACATCGTGCACAACATCGTCACGCAGATGCTGGGCGGCCAAATCGACGTCAGCAGCGTGCCAGGCAAAGGCTCGACGATGACCCTGCGCCTGCCCTGCCTGGCGCCCGAGCGCAAGGAAGACGACAGCCTGGACTCCTAAACTCCGGGGATCGCCCCCGTCCCGGAGTTTTCATGCCCACCGTGATCCGCCACGACGACCTCGTGGAATCCGTCGCCGCCGCGCTGCAGTACATCAGCTACTACCACCCGGCCGACTACATCCAGCACCTGGCCCGCGCCTACGAGCGCGAGCAAAGCCCCGCGGCCAAGGACGCCATCGCGCAGATCCTGACGAACAGCCGCATGTGCGCCGAAGGCAAGCGTCCGATCTGCCAGGACACCGGCATCGTCAACGTGTTCCTGAAGATCGGCATGGACGTGAGCTGGGCCGGCTTCCCGGGCTCCATCCAAGACGCCGTGAACGAGGGCGTGCGCCGCGCCTACAACCACCCGGACAACAAATTGCGCGCCTCGGTGCTGGCCGACCCCATCTTCGAGCGCAAGAACACCAAGGACAACACGCCGGCCGTGGTCTTCATGGAGGTGGTGCCCGGCAACACCGTCGACGTGATCGTCGCCGCCAAGGGCGGTGGCTCCGAAAACAAGAGCAAGGTCTACATGCTCAACCCCAGCGACAACATCGTCGACTGGGTGCTCAAGACCGTGCCCACCATGGGCGCCGGCTGGTGCCCGCCGGGCATGTTGGGCATCGGCGTGGGCGGCACGGCCGAGAAGGCGGCGCTGCTGGCCAAAGAGGCCCTGATGGACGACATCGACATGTACGAGTTGCTGCAGCGCGGTCCGCAGAACAAGCTGGAAGAGCTGCGCATCGAGCTGTACGAAAAGGTCAACGCCTTGGGCATTGGGGCCCAGGGCTTGGGCGGCCTGACCACCGTCCTGGACGTCAAGATCAAGACCTACCCAACGCACGCGGCCAGCAAGCCCATCGCCATGATCCCCAACTGCGCGGCCACCCGCCACGCGCACTTCGTGCTCGACGGCAGCGGCCCGAGCTACATCGAGCCGCCATCCTTGAGCCTGTGGCCCGACGTGCACTGGGCCCCCGACTACAACAAGAGCACCCGCGTCGACCTGAACACCCTGACCAAAGAGCAAGTCGCCAGCTGGAAGCCGGGCCAAACCCTGCTGCTCAACGGCAAGATGCTGACGGGGCGCGACGCCGCGCACAAGCGCATCCAGGACATGCTGGCCAAGGGCGAGAAGCTGCCCGTGGACTTCACCAACCGCGTCATTTACTACGTGGGCCCGGTGGACCCGGTGCGCGACGAGGTGGTGGGCCCCGCCGGCCCGACCACCGCCACGCGCATGGACAAGTTCACCGAAATGATGCTGTCGCAAACCGGCCTGATCTCGATGGTGGGCAAGGCCGAGCGCGGCCCGCTTGCCATCGAAGCCATCAAGCAGCACAAGAGCGCCTACCTGATGGCCGTGGGCGGCGCCGCCTACCTCGTGTCCAAGGCCATCAAGGCCGCCAAGGTGGTCGGTTTCGAAGACCTCGGCATGGAGGCGATCTACGAATTCGACGTCGTCGACATGCCCGTCACCGTGGCCGTGGACGCGGGCGGCACGAGCGCCCACAACACTGGCCCGGCCGAGTGGTCGGCCAAGATCGGCAAGATCCCGGTGGCCGTGGCCTGAACCCGGCCCAGCCCGTTCACCAGGCCGCGCAAGCGGCCTTTTTTTTTCGCGCCCGGGGCGGCGGCGCTCAGCGCTGGTGCAGCACCCGCTGCGGGTAAGGGATGTCCACGCCCCGCTCGCGCAGCAGGGCCAGCACGGCCAGGTTGACGTCGCTGCGCACGCTGCCAGCCCCGTTCTCGGGGTCGGCGATCCAATAGACGACCGTCAGCTCCAGCCCATCGGCCCCGAACTGGCTGAGTTGCACGCTCGGCGGCGGGTCGGTCTGGATGCGCGGCACGGCCTGAACGGCCGCCTGCAAGGCGGGCATCAGGGTGGCCAAGTCGGCGTCGTAGGGCACGCTGACGGTGGCACTCAAGGCCACCTTCGGGTCGGCCAGGCTGCTGTTTTCCACGCGCTGCGTGATCAGCAGCTCGTTGGGCACGATGCTCTCGCGGCCGTTGAGCGCGCGGATCACCGTGTAGCGCGTCTTGATGTCGGTGATGCGGCCTTCAAAACCGTCGACCCGCACCATGTCGCCGATGCGCAGCGAGCGCTCGGCCAGGATGACGAAGCCGCTGACGTAGTTGCTGGCCAGCTTCTGCAGGCCAAAGCCGATGCCCACGCCCAGGGCGCCACCCAGCACCGAAAGGGCCGTGAGGTCGATGCCGGCGCTGGTCAGGGCCACGAGCAAGCCCACGAAGAGCAGCAGGGCCTTGGCCAGGTTGGCCACGATCTTGCGCGAGGAGATGTCGTCGCCCGTGGCGCCGCGCAGCAGTCGGCTCTCGATGGCGGCCGACAGCCACAGGGCCACCACCATGACCAGCACCACCGAGAAGCTCGCCTCGAGCATCGTGGCCAAGCTGATGTACTTGCCGCCCAGCTTCCACTGGTGCGACTCCAACTCGCCCCAGACCAAGGGCCACAGGCCCGTGACCCAAAGCACCGAGCCCCCCCAGGCCAACCAGGACACCGAGCGCTCGACCATCGCCGCCCAGCGCGAATCGGGCCAGGCCGCGCGCAGCACGCGCGCCACCACCCGGATCAACAGCAGCGACACCAGCAGCGGCAGGGCGAGGCGCACCAAGCCGGGCTGCAGGCCCCACAGCGGCAGCAGCCACTTCAGGCCCCAGGCCAGGGCCAAGGCCAGGGCCGGGAACAGGGCCCCGTCGATGCCGTGGTCGCCCAGCATGACCGAGGCGGCCACCTCGGCCGCATCGCGCTCGCGTCGGCGGGCGAGAAACCAGGCCAATGCCGCGGCAGCGCCCAGCACGGCGAGAAGCAGCACGCCCTCCCAGGCGATGCCGGGCTGGGCCAGCAGGCCCTCCCATTGCGTCCAAGTGTTCATCCGGCCATTGTCCAGGGCCGGCGCGGTCCCGGCCGGCCGCTCAGGCGCTGCGGGCTTGGCGGCGCAGTTCCACGGCGTCGACCTCGGCGATGCTGCGGTCGCTGGCCTTGAGGCGGAACAGGCTCATGGTGTCGGCCACGGCCTCCACCTGGCTGGACACACTCATCGCCGCCGAGGCCAGTTCTTCCACCATCGCGGCGTTTTGCTGGGTGATGCCGTCGATGTGCGTCACCGCCTCGTTGATCTGCGCGATGCCCGACTGTTGCTCGGCGGTGGCGTGGCTGATTTCTTGCAGCACCTGCGACACCCGCGCCACGGAGGCCACGGCCGCGTCCATTTGCGACTGCGCCGTTTGCGTGTGGGCGTTGCCCGTGCGCACCCGCTCGGAGGCATCGGTGATCAGCTTGCGCACCTCCTTGGCGGCCTCGGTGGTGCGCTGCGCCAGGGCGCGCACCTCGGCGGCCACCACGGCAAAACCGCGCCCGCTGTCGCCCGCCCGCGCCGCCTCCACGGCCGCGTTCAGCGCCAGGATGTTGGTCTGGAAGGCCACGCCTTCGATGACTTGGATGAAGTCGGCAATCCGGTCCGAGGCCGACTGGATCTGGACCATGGCCTGGGCCGCGTCGCGCACGCTGGCGTTGGTCTCGGCGGCCAGGCTGGCCGCCTCGGCCGACATGGAAGCGCCCTGCTGCGCCGAGCCCGCGCTTTGCTGCACGGTGCCGTTGATCTGGTCCATCGTCGCCGCGGTCTGCTCCAGGCTCGAGGCCTGGGACTCGGTGCGCGACGACAGGTCTTGGTTGCCCGCGGCGATCTCTTGCACCGCCGTGCGCAGGCCCTCGATGGCGTTGCGGCAGTCCAGCACCACGGTGCGCAGGTTGACCGCCACCTGGTTGAGGCTGCGCTCCAGGTTCATCCACGGGCCCCGCGAGACCTCCAGGGGCTCGGCACACAGGTCGCCCGCGGCCACCTGCAGCGCATGGCGCGTCACGCGTTCCAAGCGCTTCTCGACCGACACGTGCTTGGCCCAGGCCGTGGCGGCCAGGGTGGCCGCGGCCACGGGCAGCCACACCAAAGGACCCCACGGGGCCGACCAGCCCGTGAGCACGGCGCCGACGCCGGCCGTGGCCCCCACGGACCCAATGCGGTGACCCCACCCGCGCAAGAAGCTGCGGGCGCGACTCACCGGGTCGCGCAAAGAAATCTGCCCCGCCGACAGCACCGTGCGCAAAGCACCGCCGCGCACTTCGTCGCGCATCTGGGCGTACAAGGTCTCTGCCTGCTGCACCTGGCTCCGGCTGGGGGAGGTTCGCACCGACACGTAGCCCATCGTGCGATCGCCCGCGCGCAGCGGCGTCACGTTGGCCTCCACCCAATAGTGGTCGCCGTCCTTGCGCCGATTCTTGACCATGCCCGTCCAAGGCAGGCCCAGCTCGATCGTGGCCCAGAGGTCGCGAAAGGCCTCCTCGGGCATGTCCAGGTGCCGCACCAGGTTGTGAGGCTGGCCCAGCAGTTCCTCTCTGCCGTAGCCGCTGACGGCCACGAAGGCGTCGTTGCAGTAGGTGATGCGCCCCTTGGGGTCCGTGACCGACACGAGCGTGACCTCGGGCGGAAACGTGAACTCACGTTGGGTAACGGGACCGCTTTGTCTCATGAACTCCCCCTGGTTGACTCACCACGTTCACCGACTCAGCCCCCCCTCAAGCGGCCTAGTTGCACTGCCGTTGCATGAGGAGTTGCACACTTGTTACATCGGACCATCCTATTGGGACATCGACGCCGCAGTCGGCCCCTTGACTCAGCGCAATCCTGGGCTTGTCAAACGGATCCAACTGGTGATGCCCATGACTTGCATCACACGCCGACGCGGCTCACACCGCCGCCAACACCCGCAGGTGCGCGCACACGCTGCGGGCCAGGGCCCACACGTGGTAGCCGCCTTCGAGGCAGCTGACGATGCGCCCTTGGGCGTGCTTGGCGGCCACGTCGGCCAGTTGCTGGGTGATCCAGGCGTAGTCCACCTCGGTCAAGCGCAGCAGGCCCAGGGGGTCGAGTTGGTGGGCGTCGAAGCCCGCACTGACGAAGAGCATTTGCGGGCGAAAGGCCTCCAGCGCCGGGATCCATTGGGCGCGGATGTGCTCGCGGATCTCTTGGCTGCCCGTGTGCGCGGGCAGGGGCAGGTTCAGCATGTTGTCGCCCTTGGGCGGCACGCCGCTGAAGGGGTAGAGCGGGTGCTCGAACAGGCCCACCATCAGCGCCCGCGGGTCGCCCGCCAGGATGTCCTCGGTGCCATTGCCGTGGTGCACGTCAAAGTCCACCACCGCCACCCGCTGCAGGCCCCCGTGCACCAAGGCGTAGCGCGCGGCCAGGGCCACGTTGTTGAGGAAGCAAAAGCCCATCGCCTTGTCGCGCGTGGCATGGTGGCCCGGCGGGCGCACGGCACAGAAAGCGTTGCGCACCCGCCCCGCCAAGACCTGCTCGGTGGCCTGCAAGGCCGCACCGGCGGCATGCAGAGCCGCGGTCAGGGTGTGCGGGTTGGCGGCGGTGTCGGGGTCGAGCTGCACCACCTGGGTCACCGCGCCCAGGCGCTGGCGCAGGGCGCTCAAGTAGCCGGGGCTGTGCGCCAAGCGCAGTTCTTCCCAGGTGGCGGCCCGGGCCTGCACCACGTCCAGGTGCTCGATCAGGCCGGTGCTGCACAGGGCCTCGTCGATGGCGTCCAGGCGCTCGGGGCACTCGGGGTGCCCGGCCCCCATGGCGTGTTGCCAGAAGCTGGGGTGGGTGAAAAACGCGGTCCGCATCGAAGGTTGTTGGCTTTGCGCTAAGGTCGGCCCATGAAACCAGACCCCTTGCACTCGCCCGGTGGCGACGCCCTGCCGGCCCTCTTGGCCCAGGTGCAAAACCAGATTAGCACGGTGATCAAGGGCAAGGCCACGCAAGTGGCCGACTGCTTGGCCTGCTTGGTCGCCGGGGGGCACCTGCTGATCGAGGACCTGCCGGGCGTGGGCAAGACCACGCTGGCCCAGGCCCTGGCCCTGACCCTGGGCCTGCAGTTCTCCCGCACCCAGTTCACCGCCGACCTGCTGCCCAGCGACCTCACGGGGGTCAACGTTTTCGACCGGCAGGCCGGCCAGTTCGTGTTCAAGCCCGGCCCGGTGTTCGCGCAGGTGCTGCTGGCCGACGAAATCAACCGGGCGGGCCCCAAAACCCAGTCGGCCCTGCTCGAGGCCATGGAAGAGCGCCAGGTCACGGTGGAGGGCCTCAGCCACGCCCTGCCCCAGCCCTTCTTCGTCATCGCCACGCAGAACCCCACCGAGCAGCTGGGCACCTACCCGCTGCCGGAGTCGCAGCTCGACCGCTTTTTGATGACCATCCGCCTGGGCTACCCCGACCGCGCCGCCGAGCGCGAGTTGCTGGCGGGGGGCGACAGCCGCGAGCAGTTGGCCGCCCTGCGCCCGGTGATGAGCCCGGCCCAGCTGCAACAGGCCCAGGCCGCGGCGCGGCAGATCGCCGCGAGCCCGGCACTGCTCGATTACCTGCAAGCGCTGCTCGAGGCCACGCGCGGGGGCCAGTGGTTCACCGAGGGCCTGAGCCCGCGCGCCGGCCTGGCCTGGCTGCGGGCCGCCCGCGCCAAGGCCTTGCTGGCCGGGCGCGCGCACGTGTCGCCCGACGACGTGCAGGCCGTGGCGGTGCAGGTGCTGGCGCACCGGCTGCACGCCCGCGCGGGCAGCGGCCGCGGCAGCGTGGAGCAGGTGCGGGCCCTGATCGACGGCGTTCCCCTGCCCTGAGCGGTTGCCGGCCATGTGGAACGCCGCCCGGCGACGCTGGCAGGCCTGGTGGAAGTCGCGCCACCCGGCACGCGACACGCAAACCCTGACCCAGCGCAACCTGTACATCGTGCCCACGGCCGTCGGGGCGGCCTTCGTGCTGACCCAGCTCTTGCTGCTGGTCGCCTCCATCAACGACCAGCTCAGCCTGGGCTACGCGCTGACCTTCCTGCTGTGCGGGGCCGGCCTGGCCTCCATGCACACCACGCACGGCAACCTGCGTGGCCTCACGCTCAGCCTGTTGCCTCCCCCCGCCGGCCATGCCGACGCCGACCAAGCCATCACCGTGCGCCTGCACAACCCCGGGCGGGCGCGCTTTGGCATCGGCCTGCGCCTGGCCGATGCCCCGGCTGGCAGCCTGGCCTGGGTGGACGTGCCCGCCCAAAGCCTGGCCGAGTTGACCCTGCACTGGAAGGCCCCGGGCCGAGGCCTGCACGAGCTGCCCGTGCTGCGGGTGGAAACGCGCTACCCGCTGGGGTTGTTCGTCGCCTGGAGCTACTGGCGCGCCGCCAGCCGCCAGTGGGTCTACCCCGCGGCCGAGCAGCCCTGCCCGCCCCTGCCCCCGGGCCGGGCCGTGGGCCACGAGGCGCCGCCCCAGCCCCACGCGATGCGCGCCGGTGGGGGCGATGAGCTGCACGGGGTGCGCCCCTGGCGCGAGGGCGACGGACTGCGCCACGTGCTGTGGAACAAGGCCGCCCAGCAGTCCGATCCCAACGCGCCGCTGTGGGTGCGGGAATGGAGCGCGCCGCCACAGGGACAAGACTGCTGGCTGGACGCGGACGACACCCTGGGCTTGCCCGACGAGCAGCGCTGGCAGCGCTTGACGGCCTGGGTGTTGGCCGCCGACCGCCGCGCCCTGGACTGGGGCCTGCGCCTGCCCGGCCAGGAACTGCCCCTGGGCCAGGGACCGAAGCAAAAGCGGCAAGCGCTGGAGCGACTTGCCTTGGTGGGGATGGCGCCATGACCCTGAGCCGCGAGCAGCGCGACACCGGCTTCCTCATCGGCGTGGTGGCCCTGGCCATCGGGCCGCACCTGTGGCGCGTGCCCCTGTGGGCGGCAGCCCTGGCGCTGGCGCTGCTGGCCTGGCGAGCGGCCCTGGCTTGGCGCACGAAGGCGCTGCCGGCGCGCTGGGTCCTGCTGCTCATCGCCGTCGCCGCCGCCGTCGGGGCCAAGCTGAGCCACGGGGTGCTGGTGGGCCGGGCCAGCGGGCTGACCCTGGTCAGCATCCTGCTGGCGCTGAAGCTCTTGGAGATGCACGGCCGCCGGGACGCCTTCGTCGTGTTCTTCCTCGGCTTCTTCTTGGTGCTCACGCAGTTCCTGTACAGCCAGGCGCTGTGGGTGGCGGCGTGGACCCTGCTCAGCGTCTGGGGCCTGCTGACCGCGCTGGTGCTGGCCCAGATGCCCCTGGGGCAGCCCAGCCTGAAGATCGCCGCGCGCGAGGCGGCCCGCACGACCGCCTATGGCCTGCCCGTGATGGTGCTGCTGTTCCTGCTGTTCCCGCGCATCGGCCCCCTGTGGGGCGTGCCCAGCCACACCGGCAGCGCGGGCCTGTCGGACGAGATGAGCTTCGGCGACGTCTCCACCTTGGCCCTGGACGAGCGCATCGCGCTGCGCCTGCGCCCCATCGAGGGCCGCCTGCCGCCGCCCGGCCAGTTTTACCTGCGCGGTCGGGTGCTGACCGTGTTCGACGGCCAGGCCTGGAAGCCAGCCAACGCCGTTGCCGCGCCGCCCGAAGCGCTGGTGCTCAGTGGCGGCGTGCTGCGCTACGAAATGATGCTGGAGCCGCTGCGCGCCAGCGTGCTGCCCGTGCTGGAGCACAGCCCTGGCCAGCCGGGCGAGACCTGGCAGCTCGAGGGCCTGACCCTGCAACGCAGCCCCGACCTCAGCTGGGTGGCGCCCCGCCCCATGACCGAAACCTTGCGGGTCGAGGCCGTGGCCGTGCCGCCCAGCGGCGTGCAGCGGGGCCCCTTCGACGAGCACCCCAGCCTGCGCGCCGCCCGCGTCCTGCCGCCGGGTCTGAACCCGCGGATGCGCGACTGGTCGCAGGCCTTGCGCGCGCGCGCCGGCAGCGACGCCGCCTTCGTCCAGGCCGTGCTCTCGCACATCCGCCAATCCCCCTTCGCGTACACGCTGAACCCCGGCGTCTACGGCGAGTTCACGCCGCACGGCATCGACGAGTTCTGGTTCGACCGGCGCCTGGGCTTTTGCGAGCACTACGCCAGCGCCTTCGTCGTGGCCTTGCGCAATGCCGGGGTGCCGGCACGGGTGGTCACTGGTTACCAGGGGCACGACCCCGAGCCCCAAGACGGCTGGACGGTGGTGCGCAATGCCAACGCCCACGCCTGGGCCGAGTACTGGCTGCCGGGCCAAGGCTGGCTCCGGGCCGACCCGACGGGCGCGGTCGCTCCCGAGCGCGTGGAGCGCGGTCTGGCCCTGATCGCGCCCACCGGCGTGCTGCGCGGCGCCATCGACGCGGTCAACCCCACGCTCTGGGCCGGCGTGCGGCGGCTGGCGGAAGGCCTGGACCTGCGCTGGCAAGCCTGGGTCTTGGACTACAAGCGCGACCAGCAGTTCAAGCTGCTCGACGACCTCGGCTTCGACGCGCCCGACTGGACCGCCCTGGGCCAGGTCGCGGCCGGGACGATCGCGCTGCTGGCGACGATGACCCTGGCCTGGCAGCGCTGGCAGGCGCGCCGCCGCGACGCCTGGCCGCAGCGCCTGGCCCGCGTGCATGCCAGCCTTCTTGAGCGCGGCTGGCCCGCCCGGCCGAACGAAGCGCCGCTGCGCTGGGCCCAGGCGGTGCGCGAGGCCGGGGGGCCACCGGCGGCGGCCCAGGCGCTGGTCGAGCTCGAGGCCTGGCGCTACGGCCCCGAAGCCACACCGGCCGAAGGCTGGCGCGAGCGGCGGCGCGAGGCGGCGCGCTGGCGCGCCTGGTGGCGCCGCTGGCGCCAGGCCTTGAAGGGCAGCGCCTAAATCCGTTCCGCGTCGTCGTGGCGCGGGGGCGTGTCTTGGGCCTGTCGCAGCGGGCTGCTGCGCGGTGCCGGCGGGTAGCTGTCGGCGTCGTAGGCCGGCCCCTTCATCACGCGCACCACCATGCAGCCCACGCCCACGGTGACGGCCAGCACGGTCATGAGCACCGACCAACCGGCGCTGGTGTAGGTCCACAGGCCCAAGACTGCTTCATCGCCCGGCCAAAAACCGGCCGAGGCCGCCCAGTGCCGCAGCAGCACCGCCAGCCAGGGCAGCCCGCAGGCCCAGGCCCAGGCGCGGGGCAGGCGGCGCCACAACCAGCGCTCCCGGCCTGGCGGGGCCGTGTCGGGTCGGCTCATCCGGCGCCGGCCGAGGCCAGCAGGTCGTCGCCGTGCACCGACACCAGGGCCGGGCGGCCCACCACCAGGGGGTCCACGGCCCCGACGGTGGGCAGGTCCTTGTTGGCGTAGGGCAGGCGGTGGAGCAGGTAACGCATGGCGTTCAGGCGCGCGCGCTTTTTGCAGTCGCTTTTGACCACCGTCCACGGGGCGTCGGAGGTGTCGCAGTGCAAGAACATGGCCTCTTTGGCGCGGGTGTAGTCGTCCCACTTGTCGAGCGAGGCCACGTCCACCGGGCTGAGCTTCCACTGCTTGAGGGGGTGCGCCTCGCGCTCCTTGAAGCGGCGACGCTGTTCCGCGCGGCTCACCGAAAACCAGAACTTCACCAGGTGCACGCCGCTGCGCACCAGGTGGCGCTCGAACTCGGGCGCTTGGCGCATGAACTCGTCGTACTCGGCGTCGCTGCAAAAGCCCATCACGCGTTCAACGCCAGCGCGGTTGTACCAACTGCGGTCGAAGAGCACGATTTCGCCCTTCGTGGGCAGGTGCTGGATGTAGCGCTGGAAGTACCACTGGCCGCGTTCGACGTCGCTGGGCTTCTCCAGGGCCACGACCCGCGCGCCGCGCGGGTTGAGGTGCTCCATCATGCGTTTGATGGTGCCGCCCTTGCCGGCCGCGTCGCGGCCTTCAAAGAGGATGACGACGCGTTGGCCGGTTTCCTTCACCCAGGCCTGCAGCTTCAGCAGCTCCACCTGCAGCCGGTACTTCTCGCGCTCGTAGCGCTTGCGGCTCAGCAGGTTCTTGTAGGGGTAGCGGCCGTCGCGCCACTTGGGGTGCAGCTCGGTGTCGGGGTCGACGCCGGGCGTGGGCGGGTTGTCGGTCTCGCGCTGGAACAAGGCCTTGCGCAGGGCCTTGGCCTCGTCGGGCGAGGCCCCGGCGATCAAGGCCCGCAGTTGCTGCACGGCCTCGTGGTCGCTGAGCAAGCCCTGCCGACCCTGGTGCAGCACCTCGCGCACCGCCTCGTGCTGGCGGGTCTGGGTGCGCGCGGTGCCGCGCGCGACCCGGTCGGCCTGCGGGCTGGGCGTGCGGGGGCGGCGGGGCTTGGCCTCGGGCGGGGTGGGGGCGGTGGCCGCGGGGGCGATGTCGGTGGGGGTGCGGGTGCTGCGTCGGGTCATGGGGCCTCCTTCGTCGATGATGTCACCGGTGCCCTTCGGGGCCCTTGCGCGCGATCAAATCGCCCCCGCTCCCTGTTGTCCCCTTCCCGATGCCCCTGTTTTCTCTCCGCCTGCACCCCTGGGCCCTGGCGGCCGCCCTCGCCCTGACGGCCAGTTCTTGGCCCGCCCCGCCAGCCCAAGCCGCCACAGCGGCCGTCAGCGCCAAGAAGAAGAACGCCAAGGCCAAGAAGCCGCGCCCGTCGCTGCGCACCCCCGCCCAAACCCCCGGCTTCGGCGACCCCGCCCACGGCCGAAGCCCGGGCGATTACGCCCAGCGCGAGGACGTGGCCGCCTGGGCGCGCGAGTGGGCCAGCGCCCAAGGCGCTCCGGCCGAATCGGTGATGGCCGTGCTGGCCCAGGCGCGCTACCAAAAGCGGGCGGCCCAGCTGATGATGCCGGCGCCCGCGGGGGCGGCGAAGGATTGGGGCGCCTACCGCGACCGCTTCGTCGAGCCGGTGCGCCTGCAAGCCGGCCTGCGGTTTTGGGCCCAGTACGCCGATACCCTCGCGCGGGCGGAGGCGCAGTACGGCGTGCCGGCTCCGCTGATCATGGGCATCCTGGGCGTGGAAACGAACTACGGCCAAATCATGGGCAACTACCGCGTGCTGGACGCCCTGGCCACGCTGGCTTTCGACTTCCCCGGTCAGCGCAGCGACCGCAGCCCCTTCTTCCGCGAGCAACTGGGCGAGTTCCTGCAACTAGCCCAGGCCGAAGGGCGCGACCCGACCGAGTTCAAGGGCAGCTTCGCCGGTGCCATGGGCTTCGGCCAGTTCATGCCCGGCAGTTGGCGCGCCCACGCGGTGGATTTCGACGGCGACGGTCACATCGACCTCATCGGCAACCCGACCGACGCCATCGGCTCGGTGGCCCACTTCCTGGTCCAGCACGGCTGGCAGCCGGGCCTGCCCACCCACCGCATGGTGGACGCGCCGAGCGACCCCGCGCAGCGCGATCGCCTGCTGGCGCCCGACCTGGACGGCGCCTGGCGCTTGGCCGACTTGCAGGCCGCGGGTTTGGCCACCGAGGGCCTGCCCGACGTCCCCTGGGCGCTGCAAGCCCTGGAGAACGGGGCCGACGCCCCGCGCACGCACTTCCTGGCCAGCCGCAACTTTTGGGTCGTGACCCGCTACAACCGCTCCTCGTACTACGCCCTGGCCGTCATCAGCCTGGGCGAGCGCCTGGCCGCGCTGCGCAACGCCCCCTGAGCCCCCGCCGGCGGCGCGATTTATGCTCGCCGCCCCTTCGAAACCGACGCCGCCCCTGCTGCCATGGTCAAGTCCCTCCTATCCTCCCTGATCGCCCTCAGCCTGGGCGGCGCCGTGTTGGCCACCCTGCCCGTGCACGAGGCGCAGGCCCAGACCAAGAAGACGGCCAAGACCAGCAAGGCCAAGGCCAAGCCGGCCGCGCGCAAGCCCGCGCCCAGTGCCAAGGGAACGGCCAAGGCCGCCGGCAGCGCCAACAGCCCAGGCATGCTGGCCGGCGACGCCGCGCTGGCCCAGGCCCAGGCCCTGGACGCCCAGGCCGTGCAGGCCGCCGCCGCGCGCAAGGCCGCCGGCTCGCCCGCCTTGAACACCGGCGAGGTCATGAACGCCACCACGCCGGACGACTGGCGCGAGCCCGACCCGCAGAACGTCGTGCTGATGGAGATCCGCCCCAGCGCCACCGCCGCGCCGCAGCAGGTGTGGATGGAGTTGGCGCCACGCTTCGCGCCCGAGCACGCGGCCAACATCCGCGCGCTGGTGCGCGGCGGCTACTTCGACGGCCTGGCCGTGCTGCGCGTGCAGGACAACTTCGTCACGCAGTGGGGCGACCCGGGCGACCCCGTCGGCGCCGACAACGCCAAGACCCGCCCGCTGCCCGAGGCCGCCAAGCCCAAGCTGCCGGCCGAGTTCGACACCGCGCTGGCCGGTCTGCCGCTGCACGCGCTGGTGGAAACCGACGGCTGGGCGCCGTTGAACGGTTTCGTCGACGGCTTCCCGGTGGCCGCCGATCCGGCCAAGACGCCGCAGGGCCGCGCCTGGCTGGCGCACTGCTACGGCGTGGTGGGCGCCGGCCGCGGCAACGAGATCGACAGCAGCAACGGCGCCTCCCTGTACGCCGTCATCGGCCACAGCCCCCGGCCGCTGGACCTGAACATCACCGTCGTGGGCCGCATCCTCAAGGGCATTGAGCACCTGGCCGCCCTGCCCCGCGGCGGCGGCAACATGGGCTTCTACAAGCCCGAGGAAGCGCGCCCGCCCTTGATGAGCGCCAAGCTGCTGGCCGACCTGCCGGCCGCCGAGCGCCCGAAGGTGCAGGTGCTGCGCACCGACACCCTGACCTGGGCCAACCTGCTGCACACCCGCCGCTACCGCGGCGGCTGGTACGTCGCCAGCAGCGGCCGCGTGGACCTGTGCAGCAGCACGGTGCCGGTGCGCGTGACGCCCCCCACCGCCCCTGTCAACCCATGAGCGGGGAGCGCCGCGCGGGCGCCAGCTGGGGCAATTGGGCGCTGCGCGCCCTGGGCGTGCTGATCCTGGCCATGGCCGTCAGCGTGGCGGCCTTCAAGGCCCCCGACCGCCCGCTGGAAAGCCTGGTCGCCCGCTGGGCGCCACCGCCCTCGCAGTTCATCGAACTGCCCGTGCCCGGTGGGCCGCAGCTGACCCACCTGCGCGACGAGGGCCCGCGCACCGATCCCCTGCCCATCCTCCTGCTGCACGGCACCTCCGACAGCCTGCACACCTGGGACGGCTGGGTGCGCGAACTGAGCAAAACCCGCCGCGTGTTGCGCGTCGACCTGCCGGGCTTCGGGCTCACCGGGCCGGCGGCCCACGGCGACTACGGCATCCGCCGCTACGTCGAGTTCGTGCACGCCCTGCTCGAGCAGCAGCAGCTGGGGCGCGTGGTCATCGCGGGCAACTCTTTGGGCGGCGAGGTGGCCTGGATGACGGCCGCCGCCCACCCCGAGCGGGTGGCCGGCCTCGTGCTGCTCGACCCGGCGGGCCTGCCCTTCGAGCCCGAGGCCCTGCCCCTGGGCTTCCAGATGAGCGCCACCTCGGTGGGAAGCTGGATGGGGCGCTACCTGCTGCCCCGCCCCATGGTGCGCAACAGCGTGGAGGCCGTGTTCGGCCGCCCCGAGCGGGTGCCCCAGGCTGAAGTAGACCGCTTCTTCGAGATGGCCGTGCGCGCCGGCAACCGCGAGGCCCTGCACCTGCGCCTGCAAGCCCTGATGGCCGAGCGGGCCCAAGGCCTGCAGGTGCCGGAATGGCCCAAGGTGCTAGCGCCCACGCTGCTGGTCTGGGGGGAGAAGGACCGCCTGATTCCCCCGCGCACGGCCGAGTCCTACCTGAAGGCCCGCGCGCCCCAGGCCCCGCCGGCCGAACTGCGCGTGCTGCCCGGCCTGGGCCACGTGCCCCAGTTGGAGGACCCGGCCGCCTCCCTGGCCGCGGTGCGCCCCTTCTTGGACGGCTTGAAGTGAGCCCCCGCCCGTGATCCTCAACGTCAGCACCTACCGCTTCGTGCCCCTGCCCGACGCCGCCGACCTGGTGGCGCCGCTGAAGGCACGCGCGCTGGCGCTGGACCTCAAAGGCACCGTGCTGCTGGCCGAAGAAGGCATCAACCTGTTCCTGGCCGGCCCCGCCGAGGCCGTCAACGCCTGGTTGGACGCGCTGCGCCAAGACCCGCGCTTTGCCGGCCTGCCGGCCAAGGAAAGCTGGAGCGACACCCAGCCCTTCCAACGCCTGAAGGTCAAGGCCAAGCGCGAAATCATCCGCATGGACCACCCGACCATCCAGCCCGCCCAGGGCCGCGCGCCGGCGCTGCCGCCCGCGACGCTCAAGCGCTGGCTGGACCAAGGCCACGACGACGCCGGCCGGCCGGTGACGATGCTCGACACCCGCAATGGCTTCGAGGTGGACGCCGGCGCCTTCGACCACGCCGTCGACTGGCGCCTGCGGAAATTCACCGACTTCCCGCCGGCGCTGCGCGCGCACGCGGCCGAGTTCGAAGGGCACACCGTCGTCAGCTACTGCACCGGGGGCATCCGCTGCGAAAAGGCCGCCCTGCTGATGCAGCAAACCCTGCCGCCAGGCACGCCCGTCTACCAACTCGAAGGCGGCATCTTGAAGTACTTCGAAGAAGTGGGCGGCGCGCACTACCACGGCACCTGCTTCGTGTTCGACGAGCGCGAGACCCTGGACCCCGACTTGCATCCCCTCCGTCAGCCCCACCCCGAGCCGCTGCCATGACCCTCGACCGCCGCGCATTCACCCCCTTGTTGTTGGCGCTGGCCCTCGCGGCCTCGACGCTCACCCAGGCCCAAGGGGCCAAGTTGCGCATCGGCGTCGAGGGCGCCTACCCGCCCTTCAGCGAGGTGGACGCCAAGGGCGAGCTCAAGGGCTTCGAGATCGACCTGGCCCGCGCCTGGTGCGCCCGCATGAAGCGCGAGTGCGAACTGGTCAAGCTGGATTTCGACGGCCTGATCCCCGCGCTGCAGGCGCGCAAGATCGACGCCATCGTGGCCTCGCTGTCCATCACCGAGGCCCGCCTGAAGGCCATCGCCTTCAGCCGGCCCTACTACTCGACGCCGCAAACCTTCATGGCCCGCGCCGGCACCGGCCCCGACATCAGCCCCAAGGCCCTGGCGGGCAAGCGCATCGGCGTGCAGTCGGCCACCATCAACGAGGCGTATGTGACAGCGCTTTACGGCCAGAGCCAAATCACCCGTTACGCCACGCAGGACCAGGTCTACCTCGACCTCAAGAGCGGCCGCATCGACTACACCTTGGTGGACAAGGTGGCCGCCGAGACCTTCGTGCAATCGCCCAGCGGCCAGGGCGTGGCCACGGTGGGCCCGGCGCTGCGCGACCCCAAGTACTTCGGCCAGGGCGTGGGCGTGGGGCTGCGCAAGGCCGACGCCGCCGCCTTGGGCGCCGCCTTCAACGCCGCCATCGCGGCCGGGCGGGCCGATGGCAGCTTCGAGCGCCTGTCGCGCAAGTACTTTCCCTACGACATCGCGCCCCCCTGAGTCGGCCCGAGCCCGCCCCCAGGCGTTAAGGTTCGGCCCTTGCCCCTCCCAGCAACCCATTTCGAGGAGTTTTCATGATCCGTCGCACCCTGGTGGCCCTGGCCGCCGCCGCCCTGGCCGTGTCCGTCACCCCCGCCCTGGCCCAAGGCAAGAAGCTCCGCATCGGCGTCGAAGGCGCCTACCCTCCCTTCAGCGAGGTGGACGCCAAGGGCGAACTCAAGGGCTTTGAGATCGACCTGGCCCGCGCCTGGTGCGCGCAGATGAAGCGCGAGTGCGAGTTGGTCAAGACCGACTTCGACGGCCTGATCCCCGCGCTGCAAGCCCGCAAGATCGACGCCATCGTGGCCTCGATGTCCATCACCGACGAGCGCAAGAAGGCCATCGCCTTCAGCAAGGCTTACCTGGCCTCGCCGGCCATCTTCGTGGCCAAGTCGGGCACCAAGGGCGACATCTCGCCCGCCGCGCTCAAGGGCAAGAAGATCGGCGTGCAGTCGGCCACCACCTTCGAGACCTACGCCGCCGCCATCTACAAAGACGCCAACATCGTGCGCTACCAAACCCAGGACCAGATCTACCTGGAGCTGAAGGCCGGCCGCGTCGACTACACCCTGGTGGACAAGTACGCCGTCGACAGCTTCCTCAAGAGCGACGCCGGCAAGGGCATGGCCTTCGTGGGCCCGGACATCGACGACGAGAAGTACTTCGGCATCGGCATCGGCGTCGGCTTGCGCAAGGCCGACGAGAAGACCCTGGGCGCCGCGCTGAACGCCGCGATCGACGCCGTCAACGCCAGTGGCGAGTACAAGAAGCTCTCGAGCAAGTACTTCGCCTACGACGTCGCCCCGAAGAAGAAGTAAGGCCCCAAGGCCCCACGCCCCATGCTCCATGGCTTCCTGCCCAGCCTGCTGCAAGGCGCCCTGCTCACCCTGAGCTTGGCCCTGGCGTCGCTGGGCGTGGCCATGGTCCTGGGGCTGGTGGCCTGCTTCGCCAAGATCAGCCGCAACCGCCTGGCCCGCTGGCCGGCCCAGTGGTACACGACGGTGGTGCGCGGCATCCCCGACCTCGTGCTGGTGCTGCTGGTGTTCTACGGCGGGCAGGTGCTGGTCAACGACCTCGCGCTGGCCTTGGGCCACGAGGACTACATCGACGTCGACCCCTACGTGGCCGGCGTGCTCACCATCGGCTTCATCTTCGGCGCCTACCTGGCCGAGGCCTTCCGGGGCGCCTACTTGGCCGTGCCGCCGGGGCAGCGCGAGGCCGCGTTGGCCTACGGCATGAGCCCCTGGCAGGCCGCGTGGCGGGTGCAACTGCCGCAGATGCTGCGCCACGCCTTGCCCGGCGTCAGCAACAACTGGCTGGTGCTGATCAAGAGCACGGCCATCGTCTCGGTCATCGGCCTGGACGACCTCATGAAGCGGGGCGGTGACGCCGCCGGCGCCACCAAAGAGCCCTTCGTGTTCTTCCTGGCGGTGGGCCTGATTTACCTCGTGTTCACCAGCCTGAGCGAGCTTTTCTTCGCCTGGGCACAGAAGAAGCTCGCCATCGGCGTGCGCCAGGGCGTGCTGTGACGGAAAACTGGCAAACCATCGCCAACAACCTGCCGCTGTACCTGAGCGGCGTGGGCGTCACGCTGCAGCTGCTGGCCATTTCGCTCGCCCTGGGCCTGCTCATCGCCATCCCACTGGGCGTGCTGCGCGCCCTGCCCAACCCCTGGGTGTGGCGCCCCATCTGGGCCTACACCTACGTGTTCCGCGGCACGCCCATGCTGGTGCAGCTCTTCCTCATTTACTACGGGCTGGGCCAGTTCGAGTGGGTGCGCAACAGCTTCGCGTGGGAGTGGCTGCAGAACGCCTGGTTCTGCGCCTGCCTGGCCTTCGTGCTCAACACCGCGGCCTACACCACCGAGATCGTGGCCGGTGCCATCCGCGCGCTGCCCCACGGCGAGATCGAGGCGGCCAAGGCCTACGGCATGGACCGCCTGACCCTGATGCGCCGCATCGTGCTGCCCTCGGCCCTGCGCCGCGCGCTGCCGGCCTACGGCAACGAGGCCATCTTCATGCTGCACGGCACCTCGCTGGCCATGCTGGTCACCATCGTGGACATCACGGGCGCTGCCAAGCGCGTGTACGCCGTGCACTACATCCCTTTCGAGGCCTACATCACGGCCGGGGTGTTCTACCTGACGCTGACCCTGGCCATGGTGGCCGTGTTCCGCTGGGCCGAGAACCGCTTTCTCAAGCCCTTGATGCCGCGCTGAGCGGCGTCCCAGCCCCTTCCCCCGTTGCCGCGGCGCCGCAGGCCTTGCGCCAATGCGACGCGCTTTTGCGCTGCCGCCGCTTGGGGGCAGGACCCCCTCCGAAACCCGATGGGCGGCCCCGGGGGGCCTGGGCAGACTGGCCCGACCTTGCTACCGGTCGGTCTCCCATGAAGTTCAAGCTCCCCAACACCTTCGTGCTGCTGTTCGCGCTGCTGGCACTGATCGCGCTGTCCACCTGGTTCGTGCCCGGCGGCCAGTACGACACGGTGCTGGTCAACGGCAAAAAGGTCGTCGACCCCGACACCTTCCGCCACGTGCCCGCCAATCCCCAGGGCCTGGTGGCCCTGCTCACGGCCCCGATCAAGGGCTTCGTCGAGGCGGCGCTGATCATCGGCTTCGTGCTCTTGGTGGGCGGCGCCTTCAACGTGCTGCACAAGACCGAGGCCATCGACGCCATGATCAAGTCGGTGGCCAAGGCGCACAGCCGCTCCCAACTGGTGCGCGTGGGCCTGATCCCGCTGTTCGTGACCCTGTTCTCCATCGGCGGCGCCACCTTCGGCATGGCCGAGGAGGCCATCCCCTTCGTGCTGATCTTCATCCCGCTGGCGCTGGCCTTGCGCTACGACTCGGTGGTGGGCGTGGCCATCCCCTTCGTGGGCTCGCAAATCGGCTTCGCCACCGCCTTCCTGAACCCCTTCAACGTGGGCATCGCGCAGCAAATCGCCGGCGTGCCCATGTTCTCGGGCCTGGGTTTTCGCTTCGTTTGCTGGCTGGTGTTCACGGCCGTGACCATCGCGTTCTTGATGGTCTACGCCGCGCGCATCAAGGCCGACCCCCGCCGCAGCTACACCTTTGCGCTGGACGAGGAAAAGCGCAAGTCCCTGGACCTGAGCGCCTTCGAGCGCTTCACCGGCATGACCCTGCGGCACAAGCTCGTGCTGTGGCTGTTTGCCGCCACGCTGGGCGGCATGATCGTCGGCGTGGTGAAGTACGAGTGGTACATCCACGAGATCGGCGCGCTCTTCCTGGTCATGGCCATCGCCGTGGGCCTGGTGACCCGCCTCAAGGCCGACGATTGGGTGGCCGCCTTTGTGGGCGGCGCCAAGGACATGGTCAGCACCGCGCTGGTCATCGCCCTGGCCAAGGCCACGGTCGTGCTGCTGCGCGACGGGCACATCATCGACACCCTGTTGCACCACCTGGCCCCCTGGGTCGAGTCCAGCAGCGCCATCTTCTCGGCGCAGAAGATGTTCGTCATCCAGTCGGTGATCAACTTCTTCATCCACAGCGGCACCGGCCAGGCCGCGCTGACCATGCCCATCATGGCGCCGCTGGCGGACTTGGTGGGCGTCACCCGCCAGCTGGCCATCTTGGCCTTCCAGTTCGGCGAGCTGAGCACGCCGATCATCCCCACCTCGGGCATCACCGTCGGCGTGCTGGCCCTGGCCGGCATCCCCTACACGACCTGGGTGCGGGCCATGCTCAAGATGCAGCTGGCCTACTTCGTCATCGCCTTGATCCTGCTGGGCGTGGGGGCCTCGATCGGCTGGGCCTGAGCGCCGTGACGGCTTGAAAAGAACAGGCCCCAGCGCTCGCGCGCTGGGGCCTTTTTCATGGTGCGGCGCGGGTCAGTGCACCGTGCGCGCGAAGCGGAACTCGCCGTCCTCCACTTCCACGGGCACCGTGTCCTTCGGGCCGAACTGGCCTTGCAGGATCAGCTTGGCCACCGGGTTCTCGATGCGCTGCTGGATGGCGCGCTTGAGCGGACGGGCGCCGAATACCGGGTCGAAGCCGACCTTGGCCAGCTCGTCCAACGCGGCCTCGCTGACGGTGAGCAGCATCTCCTGCGCCGCCAGGCGTTGCTCCAGGCCCCGCAGTTGAATGCGGGCGATGGCGCGGATGTGATCGCGGCCCAGCGCGTGGAACACCACGGTTTCGTCGATGCGGTTCAGGAACTCGGGGCGGAAATGGCCCTTGACCTCCTTCATCACGGCGTCGCGGATGACCTCCTCGGGCTCGCCGGCCAGCCCCATGATGTGCTGGGAGCCCAGGTTGCTGGTCATCACGATGACGGTGTTCTTGAAGTCCACGGTGCGGCCTTGGCCGTCGGTCAGGCGGCCGTCGTCCAGCACCTGCAAGAGCACGTTGAACACGTCGGGGTGGGCCTTCTCCACCTCGTCCAAGAGCAGCACGCTGTAGGGCTTGCGTCGCACGGCCTCGGTGAGCGTGCCGCCTTCTTCGTAGCCCACGTAGCCCGGGGGGGCGCCGATGAGGCGGCTGACCGAGTGCTTCTCCATGAACTCGCTCATGTCGATGCGCACGAGGTGGTCGCGGCTGTCGAACAGGAATTCGGCCAGGGCCTTGCACAGCTCGGTCTTGCCCACGCCCGTGGGGCCGAGGAACAGGAAGGAGCCCAAGGGGCGGTTCGGGTCGCTCAGACCGGCGCGGCTGCGGCGGATGGCGTCGGCCACCGCCACGATGGCCTCGTCCTGGCCCACCACGGCCTCGTGCAACTTGCCCTCCATGGCCAGCAGCTTGTCGCGCTCGCCCTGCATGAGCTTGGCGACAGGGATGCCGGTGGCACGCGCCACGACCTCGGCGATCTCTTCGGCACCCACCATGGTGCGCAGCAAGCGGGGCTTGCCGCCGGTCTTGTTGGCCTCCTTGGCCTGGGCCTCGGTCAGGCGCTTTTCCAATTCAGGCAGCTTGCCGTACTGCAGCTCAGCGACCTTCGCCAGGTCGCCCTTGCGCTTGAGTTCTTCGATCTGCGTGCGAACGCGGTCGATCTCTTCCTTGACATGGGCCGAGCCCTGGGCCTGGGCTTTTTCTGACTTCCACAGTTCGTCCAGGTCGGCGGCTTCGCGCTCGAGCTTGGCGATCTCTTCCTCGATCAGGCCCAGGCGCTTGATGGAGGCCTCGTCTTTCTCCTTCTTGACGGCCTCGCGCTCGATCTTGAGCTGGATGAGCCGGCGGTCGAGCTTGTCCATCGCCTCCGGCTTGGAGTCGATCTCGATCTTGATCTTGGCCGCCGCCTCGTCGATGAGGTCGATGGCCTTGTCGGGCAGAAAGCGGTCGGTGATGTAGCGGTGGCTCAGCTCGGCCGCGGCCACGATGGCCGGGTCGGTGATCTCCACGCCGTGGTGCACCTCGTACTTCTCTTGCAAGCCGCGCAGGATGGCCACGGTGGCCTCCACCGTCGGCTCGTCCACCAGCACTTTTTGGAAGCGGCGCTCGAGCGCGGCGTCTTTCTCGACGTACTTGCGGTACTCGTCCAGCGTGGTGGCGCCGATGCAGTGCAACTCGCCGCGCGCCAGCGCCGGTTTGAGCATGTTGCCGGCGTCGATCGAGCCCTCGGCCTTGCCGGCGCCCACCATGGTGTGCAGCTCGTCGATGAAGAGGATCACGCGGCCGGCCTCGGCCGTCACTTCCTTGAGCACGCCCTTGAGCCGCTCTTCGAAGTCGCCGCGGAATTTGGCCCCGGCCAGCAGGCCGGCCATGTCCAGCACCAGCACGCGCTTGTCCTTCAGGCTGTCGGGCACCTCGCCGGCGACGATGCGCTGGGCCAGGCCTTCGACGATGGCCGTCTTGCCCACGCCGGGCTCGCCGATCAGCACCGGGTTGTTCTTGCTGCGGCGCTGCAGCACCTGGATCGTGCGGCGGATCTCGTCGTCGCGGCCGATCACCGGGTCGAGCTTGCCTTCGGCGGCGCGTTCGGTCAGGTCCAGGGTGTACTTCTTCAGCGCCTCGCGCTGGCCTTCGGCCTCGGGGTTGTCGACCTTGTCGCTGCCGCGCACGGCCTTGAGCGCGGCCTCCAGCGCCGGGCGCTTCAGACCGTGCTGGCGGGCCACGCCGGCCAGGTCGGTCTTGGCGTCGGCCAGGGCCAGCAGCACCATCTCGCTGGCTATGTACTGGTCGCCTTGCTTGGCGGCCTCGCGCTCGGCCGCCTGCAGCAGGGCGATGAAGTCGCGCCCCGGCTGCACGGTTTGGTCGCTGCCCTGCACCTCGGGCAGGGCGTCCACCTGCGCCTCCACCGCCGACTTCAGCGGGCCGGTGCGCACGCCGGCGCGCTCCAGCAAGGCCTTGGGCCCATCGGGCTGGGCGAGCATGGCCGCCAGCAGGTGGGCCGGCTCCAGGTAGGGGTTGCCGCGGGTGACGGCCAGGCTCTGGCCGTCGGCCAGGGCTTCTTGCAAACGGGTCGTGAACTTGTCAGGGCGCATGGGTGCCTCCTTGGATGCCCTCGTACATGGGCCTCCAGCTTGGCATTTCAAGCGCCCGGGGTCTTGACCCGCGTCAAAGGCTGCGCGCCACCCAAACGCCCAGGCCGGCGGCCCCCAGCGCCCCCAGCACGTGCACGAGGCTGTGCGCCAGGGCCAGGCCCCAGGCCCCGCGCTGCAGCAGTTGCAGGCTTTCGGCCGAAAAGGCCGAGAAGGTGGTGAGGCCGCCCAAGAAGCCGGTCACCAGCAACAGGCGCCACAGGGACTGGTCGGGCCGCGCCAAGCCCACCAGGGCCAGTCCGATCAAGAAGCCACCAATCAGGTTCACCGCCAACGTGCCCAGCGGAAAGCCGCTCCAGCGTGCGTTCCACAGCAGGCCCACCTGCCAACGCACCAGGGCGCCCGCGGCGGCGCCGACGGCCACGGCCAGCGCGTTCATGCGGCGTTCCTGGCCGCAACGCCCCAGCGGGCCAAGGCCGCGTCGTCGGCCTCGCGGGCGTCCACCCACTGGGCGCCGTCCAGGCCGTGCTCCTTCTTCCAGAACGGGGCTTGGGTCTTCAGGTAGTCGATCAGGAAGGCGCAGCCGTCCAAGGCGGCTTGGCGGTGGGCGCTGTGCGTCAGCACCAGCACGATGGGCTCTCCCACGGCCAGGCGGCCCACGCGGTGCCACACCCGGGCTTGGGCCAGGCCGAAGCGGGCGCAAGCCTCGGCCACCATGGCCTCGATCGCAGCCTCGGTCATGCCGGGGTAGTGCTCCAACTCCAGCGCCTGCAGGCCGCCGCCAGGCGCGTCGCGAACGATCCCCAAAAAGCTGGCGACAGCGCCCACGGCCGGCCCGGCATCGAGGCCGAAGGCTGCACGCAGGTCCAGCGGCGTGGCCTGAATCACGACATTGGGGGGGGTCATGCAGAAATTGTGGCACCCGCCCTCGCGCGGCAAGCGCAAAATGGACCGAACCCTTCGGAAGTCCCTGTGAAGGAAACCAAGATGTCTCAGCCCTCCCCCGCCCTCATCCAGTACGCCCGCGAACACCGCGACCCGCGCAACATCGCGCTGCACTGCTGGGGCGTGCCCATGGTCTGGATGGGCCTGGCCTGGATCTTGGTCGAACGCATGAACCCCATGCCCTGGGCGCTGCTGCTCACCGGCAGCCTGCTGCAGGCCTTGGGCCACGTGTACGAAGGCCGCCGGCCCACGCAAGGCCTGGCCGGCTGGCTGATGGCGCCCCTGTTCGTGGGCCTGCAAGGCCTCAACGGGCTGGGCTGGGGCCACGGCCGCTGGGCCGCGCTGGAGTTGCAAGCGGGCCCGCGCCGCATGCGCGACCTGGCGCTGTGAGCGCGCGCGCTCAGGTCGCTTTGGAAATCGTGATCGTCGGGAACTTGGCCGCGTAGTCCTTGGCCAAGCGGCCCACGGCCACGGCGCTTTGGCGCGCCAGGGCTTTGTACAGCAGCGCCGCCGTGCCCTCGGGCTCGGCCACCACGGGCGGCGTGCCGGCGTCGCTTTGCTCGCGGATGACGCGCTGCAGGGGCAGCGCGCCCAGGTAAGCCAGGCCCAACTCGGCGGCCATGGTTTTGCCCCCGTCGGCGCCGAAGATGGCCTCGCTGTGGCCGCAGTTCGGGCAGCAGTAGATGGCCATGTTTTCCACCAAGCCGAGGATGGGCACGCCCACCTTCTCGAACATCTTGATGGCCTTCTTGGCGTCGATCAGCGCAATGTCTTGCGGCGTGGTGACGATGAGCGCGCCCGTCACCGGCACGCGCTGGGCCAGGGTCAATTGGATGTCGCCGGTGCCCGGCGGCAGGTCCACCACGAGGTAGTCCAGGTCCTGCCAGTGGGTTTGGCGCAGCAACTGCTCCAGCGCGCCGGTGGCCATGGGGCCGCGCCAGATCATGGCCTGGTCCTCCGGCACCAAGAAGCCGATGCTCATCACCTGCACGCCGTGGGCGATCAGGGGCTCCATGGTCTTGCCATCGGCGCTCTCGGGCCGCTGGCCGGGCACGCCCATCATCAGGGGCACACTGGGGCCGTAGATGTCGGCGTCCAGCAGGCCCACACGGGCGCCTTCGGCCTGCAGGGCCAGGGCCAGGTTGGCGGCGGTGGTGCTCTTGCCAACGCCGCCCTTGCCCGAAGCCACGGCGATCAGGTTCTTCACGCCCGGCAGGGGCTGCAGGCCGCGCTGCACGGCGTGCGCCACGATCTTCTGGGTCACGGTCACGCGCACCGGCCCCAGGCCTTGGGCGTTCAGCGCTTCGGTCAATCCGGCCGCCAAAGCGCCATGCTGGCTCAGCGCGGGGTAGCTCAACTCGATGGCCAGTTCCACGGCGCCGTCGGCGGCCAAGGTCACGGCCTTGACCTGCTTGCTGGCGGACCAGCTTTGGGCCGCGATGGGGTCTTGCAAGCCCGTCAGGGCGTGGTGGATGGCGTCGAGGCGGGCGCTGCTCATGGGGGTCACTTTCGGCAAGGGGCGGCAGTGTAGAAGCCGAGCCCAGGCCCCAGTGCAAACCCCTATTTTGATCATTTAGTCATTTTGTTCTGCCGTTTTGATTCATTGGCATCGCCCTTTGCTTCATTTGTTGCGCTTCCGATTGACACGACGCCTCGCGACACTGCCTTCCATCGCAGCAAGCCTTGAGTTGCCCATGACGAACCGCACCCCCACCACCGCCGCCCAAACCGTTCAAAACGCCCTGACCACGACCTTCGTCAACGTCGACGACATGGTCCAGATCGTTCAACGCAAGGGCCTGACGGCGTGCTTGGTGGGCGTGGCCGATCGCATCGAGCAAGAGTTCTTGCGCTGGGAGGCTTTCGACAAGAGCGCCCGCCTGGCCTTCCATTCGACCGACGGCGTGGTGGAACTGATGCCCATCGCCGACGACCGCCAGTTCAGCTTCAAGTACGTCAACGGCCACCCGAAGAACACCCGCTTCGGCCTGCCCACGGTGATGGCCTTCGGCCTGATCGCCGACGTGGACACCGGCGCGCCCCGCTTCCTGAGCGAACTGACGCTGACCACCGCCATCCGCACCGCCGCCATGTCGGCCCTGGCCGCCAAGAAGTTGGCCCGCCCGGCCAGCCGCACCATGGCCTTGATCGGCAATGGCGCGCAAAGCGAGTTTCAGGCCCTGGCCTTCCGCGACATCGTCGGCATCGACACCTTGCACCTGTTCGACGTGGACCCCGCCGCCACCGCCAAATTGGTGAGCAACCTGCAAGGCCAAGGCCTGACGCTGAAGGTCTTCGCCAGCACCGCCGAAGCGGTGAAGGGCGTGGACATCATCACCACGGTGACGGCCGACAAAACCAACGCCACCATCATCACGCCCGAGATGATCGAGCCCGGCATGCACGTCAACGGCGTGGGCGGCGACTGCCCCGGCAAGACCGAGTTGCACCGTGGCGTGCTGGAACTGGGCGCCGTGTTCTGCGAGTTCGAGCCGCAGTCGCGCATCGAAGGCGACATGCAGCAAATGCCGGCCGACTTCCCCGTGACCGAGTTCTGGCGCGTGCTGGCCGGCCAAGCCGCTGGCCGCGTGAGCGACACCCAGGTGACGGTGTTCGACTCGGTGGGCTTTGCGCTGGAAGACTTCGCCGCCCTGGCCTTCATGCAGGACGCCGCCCGCGAACTGGGCATCGGGCAGCCCATCGTGCTGGTGCCGCAGTCGGAAGACCCGAAGAACCTGTTCGGCCTGCTGCGCACGCAGCCCACGGCCAAGGTGCTGCCCATCGCCGCGAAGCAGGCCGCCTGAGGCCTCACGTCGCGCTGTGCGACGAACGGTGTCAACGACGGGCCGCGAGGCCCGTTGTCGCTTCACCGGCAGGGTTGCCGGCTTGGAGCCTGAATTGAACGCAGTTCGAGTGGCCGTTCGCGGTCTGGTGTTGTTGTCCGTGGCCAGCTTGATGACCGGCTGCATCGTGATCCCAGGTGGCCACCGCCACCACCACGGTCATGGCCACGCTGCCGTCGTCGTCCCCGTCAAAGTGGAACGCCGGGACGATCGGCGCTACGGTGACGGCCGCGGCCACCGCCAGTACCGGGACTACCGAGACGACAGCGGCCCGCGCCGCTGGTGATCAGTCGCAGGCGGCGCTGCCGCAGGCGCTGACCTGCGCAGCGCCCACGCCGTGGGCGCGCATCACCTCCACCAAAGGCGCGTCCATGCCGTCCACGTGCTGGGGGAACCACTCCGCCAACGCCGGCATCAAGCGGTGCAGCGGGTCGGTGTCGAGCTTTTCGGTGACGTGCTTGCGCACCTCGCGCATCAGCTCCAACACCATGGCGTGCTGCCGCGTGTGGCAGTTCTCGGGGGCGTAGCCCAGGGCGGCCATCTGGGCGTCCTCCATGCCGAAATGCGCTTCGGTGTGGGCGATCAGGGCGTCCAGGCCCGGCAGGCCATCGCCGCCCGCGTCCAGCAGGTCGGCCAGGGCGTTGAGTTGCTCGATGAACTCGACGTGGGTGCGGTCCATCACCTCGTGTTGCAGGGCGATGCCCTCGGACCATGCGATCAGTGCCATGGGCAAAGCCTAGCGCCTTGGCGTCCGAGTCGCCTTGGCTTGGGTCAAGTCAGCGGAACGTGGCCAGCAGGATGTTGGTTTCGGTGTTGGCGATGCCCTTGATGAGCCGAATGCGCTCCAGCACCTTGCTCAGCTCGCCCATGCTTTCGGCGCGCAACTCGGCCAGCAGGTCCCAGCGGCCGTTGGTGTCGTGCAGGGCTTCCACGCCCGGCTCGCCCAGCAGGCTGGCGGTGACGGCGCGGGTCTGGTTGCCTTCCACCAGCACGCCCATCCAGGCGCGGATGTGCGTGGGCTCGGCGTCGGGCTTCAGGCGCACCGTGTAGCCCACGATGACCTGCTCGTCCTCGAGTTTGCGCAGGCGGTTGGTGACGGTGCCGCGGCTGACGCCCAACTTGGCGGCGAGCGTCGCCACGCTCATGCGGGCATCCTGGCGCAGCAGGGCGATCAGTCGGCGGTCGGTGTCGTCCATGGCGGGGGCTCAACGAAAGCGGTCGATCTCGCGGGCCAGGTAGAACCACTCGTTCCCGGCCTGGGCCTTGGCGTTGGGGAACACGATGCAGCCGCGCCAATCGCCGTCGGGTGCGTGCACCGACTCGCCGCTGGCGCGGTGGCCGATGAGCTGGCCCGGCTGCAACCGGTCGAAGCTGGTCCAGGGCTGGACGAAGGCGTCGTCGACGTGCTGCTTGTCTTCCACGTGGTGCAGGCGCAGGCCGGCCATGGACTGCACCGGCGGGACCTCGCCCTCGATCAACCCAAAGTGCACCAGCGTGTTGACGATGGCGCGGTAGGCCACCTCGGGGCCGGCGGGGTCCTCGTGCTGACCGCACTCCAGCGTGAGGGCCATGCCGCCGGTGCGGCGCATCCACTCGGTGGTGCCCACGCCGTAGCTCTCGTCCACGTCCACCGCGCTGCCCACGGCGGCGCCCTTGATGCGGGCGCGGCGCTGGGCCACGCCGTTGGCGTAGGTGTCCAGCCAACCGTCCACGCCGCGCTGCACGCCCAGCACCTTGGCCCACGCCAATTCCTGCGTACTCTGGGTGAAGGGCTGCAGCGGGCCCTCGTTGTCCAGCGGGCCGACCATCACGAAGGGCTGGCCTTGGGCTTGGAAGCTGTGCAGGTCCAGCAGCACCTGGTGCTCGGCCATCAGCGGGCACAGCCAGTTGGCGATGTGGTCTTCGAACTCTTGCGGCGCGTGAGTGGGCTGCAGGCGGCGGTTGAGGTTGCGGTCGCCGTTGCGTTGCTGCTTTTGGTAGGCCAGCGGGTTGGTGATGGGCACGAAGGTGACCAGGCCGCGCAGCAGGCGGCGCTCGTCGCGCTCGAACTCGGCCACCAGGCGGCGGATGGCCTGGGTGCCGCACACCTCGTTGCCGTGCACGGCACCGGTGACGAGCAGGCGCGGCCCGGGCTGGACGGCGCTGAACTGGATGCGTTGGAACGAATGCATGGCGCGTGAGTGTGCCAGCCAGGCCTTCGCGCCTGGGCATCCCCGCTGCCGTTCAGGCATAGGCCAAGGTTATGGGCGCTGCGGCCCCTTTCATTGGCTCGGGTATTGGGGCTCCCTTAGCCTGACCGACCTTTGGAGACGACAAATCAGCGCATGCAACAACAGGTGGTGGTGATCGGCGGCGGCATCGTGGGCGTGACCACGGCCTGGGCCTTGCTGGAGGCCGGCCATCGCGTCACCTTGGTGGAGCGCGCCGGCGAGCTGGCCACGGGCGCCAGCCACGCCAACGGCGGGCAGCTGAGCTACCGCTACGTTTCGCCGCTGGCCGACGAAGGCGTGCCCCTCAAAGCCCTGAAGTGGCTGCTGGACCCGCACGGTCCGCTGCGCTTCCGGCTCGAGGCCGACCCGCACCAGTGGCGCTGGATGGCAAGCTTCCTGGCCAAGTGCCGGGCCGGCGTGAACCGCGTGACCACCCAGCGCCTGCTGGCCTTGGGCGCCTTCAGCCAGCGCACCTTCGGCACCTGGGATTCGGCCGGTCTGCTGGACGAGGTGCAGCTGCGCAGCCCCGGCAAGCTGGTGATTTACCGCCAATCGGCCGAGTTCGCCCGGGTGCGATCCAAACTGCCCCCAGGCGGGCCCGAGCGCGCGCTGGATGCGGCCGAGTGCATCGCGCTCGAACCCGCGCTGGCCCAGAACACCCTGCCCCTGGCGGGCGGCATCTTCACCGAGGGCGAGGCCGTGGCCGACTGCCACCGCGTGTGCCAGCGCCTGGGCGAGCGGCTTCGACTGCATCCGAACTTCCAGGGCGTGGTGCACGACGAGGCCTTGGGCTTCGAGGTGGCCCTGGGCCGCGCCCGCGCCCTGCGCACCCAAGGCGGCATGGTGGGGGGCGACGCCTTCGTCATCGCTGCCGGCCTGCACAGCCGCGCGCTGGCCCGCACGCTGGACCTGCAACTGCCCTTGTATCCCCTGAAGGGCTACAGCCTGACCGCCCCCATCGGCGCCGGCCACCGCGCGCCCGAGGTCAGCGTCACCGACTTCGAGAAAAAGATCTTGTACGCGCGCATCGGCCAGGACCTGCGGGTGGCCGCCATGGTGGACCTGGTGGGCGACGACGAGCGCATCGACCCGCAGCGCATCGCCTCGCTGCAGCGCTGGGTGGCCGCCACCTTCCCGCAGGCCGCCGACCACGCCCAGGCCCGCACCTGGGCCGGACTGCGCCCCGCCACGCCCAGCGGCGCGCCCATCGTGGGCCCCACGCCCACCCCGGGGGTGTGGCTCAACGTCGGCCATGGCGCCTTGGGCTTCACCTTCAGCTTCGCCACGGCGGCCATCACCGCGGCCTTGGTGTCGGGGCGGGAGTCGCCGCTGCCGCTGGACGGGCTGACGCTCGCCGCGGCCTGAAGCGCCCGCGACCGAACGCCCGACACTGCGCGGCATGCCGCTCACTGCCGACACCCTGGCCCGGGCCCTGCGCGCCGCCGTGCAGGCGCAGGCGCTGCACCTCAGCCCCGACGCGATGCGCGGTGGCCAGCCGATGGCGCACCCGCCGAGCGTGGACCTGGCGGTCGTGGCCTTTCCGTCCGGCGGCCCGCCTGTGGGCGCCAACGTGCTGTTGTCGCGCGAGCACCCCGAAGGCCACGTGGCGGCCCTGCCCGCCGACTTCGGCCCCGTGCAAGGCCTGCGCTTCGACGCCGATCGCCAGGACGCCGACGGCAACTCCATCGCCTGGTGGCCCGACACCGACTGGCGCACCCTGCCCTGGGAGCCGCTGTGGGGCGCGGGGCCTGCGCGCTTCGTCGCGCCCTACCCGGCCTCGGTGCTGAAGCTGCAAGTGGCGGTGGGGGTGGCGCTGGTGCTTCCTGTGAATGGCTGGTCCCAGGCCTGGACCCACGCCGGACGCGAGCGCCCGCTGCGCGACTGGCTGTTCGACATGCTGGCCGTGAGCTGCAACACCAGCACCTCGGCCCTGGTCGCCTGGCTGCACGCCCAAGGGGCCTTGCGCACCGACGGTCACGACGCCCTGCACCGCCTGTGGGCCGCCCTGCAACTGCCCACGTTCCGCCTGAAGGGCACCCAGCCCGATGGCGGTTGGGGCAACGCCGCCGGCGCTGGCGTGGGCCGCATCCAAATGACCGCCTGGGACACCGTTCGCCTGATGTGGTGGCTGGACCCGGACGCGCCCGCCGCCCCCTGGCTGTCGCCCGACGCGCCCCGGCTGCCTGAGCCCCATCGCCAAGAGCTGCTGCGCGGCCTGCGCGGCCAAGGGCTGGACATCGTGCTCAGCAGCGCCACCCTGGCCGGCCTGCCCGGCTGGGTGGAGGGCATCCCGGCCCAGGTGCAGCCGGGCTGGGTCCAGCCCGACGGCCGTTGGCGGGCCGACGACCGCGACTACCCCCCGGCCGTACGGCCGCGCACCGAGCAAGTGCGCTTCGCGCACAAGATCGGCAACACCGAGAACTACGCGGCCGACGCCGGCATCGTGCAGGCGCTGCAAACGGGCGGCCGCCACTACCTGATCGCCCTTTTCAGCAACCTGGGCCAGCGCTACGCGCCCCACCCGCGGGCCGCCGGGCCTTGGGGCCTGCCGGCCCTGGGCGCGGCGGTGGACGCCTTCCTGACCGAGTCGCTCGCATGACCACGCCCTTGATCCCTGCCCTGCCGCCCGGCGCCTGCCTCGGCATCGTCGCCCCCGCCGGTCCGCCCAAGCCCGGCGTGCTGGAGCGGGTCGCCCCCTTGGTGCAGCGCCTGGGCTTCGTGTCCAAGCGCTTCCCCGGCTGTGCCGGGCCCGCGCACCTGGGCCACCTGGCCGCCGACGACGAACGGCGCTTGCAGGACCTGCACGCCGCCTTGGCCGACCCCGAGGTGCACGCCCTGCTGTGCCTGCGCGGCGGCTATGGCTGCATCCGCATCGCCGACCGGGTGGACCTGGGCCTCGTCGGTCGCGCCGCCAAGCCCCTGATCGGCTACAGCGACATCACCACCCTGCACGGCCTGTGGGCGCGCGCCGGCCTGCCGGCCTGGCACGCGCCCATGCCGGCGTCCGACTGGGTCAAAGACGGCGGCTGGCCCGACGCCGAGCACCTGGCCGCGGCCTTGCAACGCGGCGTGTGGGCCGGCGATGTGCAGCAGGCCGAGGGCCCCGCGCATCCGCTGGACCAAGGGGGCGTGGTCGAAGGCCGCCTGCTGGGCGGCAACCTGTCGGTCATCGTCAGTGGGCTGCACACCCCGGCCGACCCCGACTGGCGCGGCGCGGTCCTGTTCTTGGAAGACGTGTCCGAGGACCCCTACCGCGTGGACCGCTACCTGACCCAGCTGCGCCTGGCCGGCGTGTTGGACGCCGTGGCCGGCTTCGTGCTGGGCGGCTTCAGCGAGGCCGACAGCGCCGACGCCGTGCTGGCCGATGCCTTGGCCCCCCTGGCCAAGCCGGTGCTGGCCGGCTGGCCGGCCGGCCACGTCCAGCCCCACCGCGCCCTGCCCCTGGGCCTTCGCGTGCGCCTGGACGTGCCGGCGCGGCGGCTGACCTGGCTCGACTGACTAGCATGCGCGGCCTTTTGAACGCCGCGCGCCCATGCAAGCCCTCCTCGACGCCATCGCCCAACTGACGCCCAGCCCGGAGGCGCGGCGCGTGTTCCACGGCCGCGGCGGCCTGCACCCCGGCTGCGAGCACTGGACCCTGGACGCCTACCCGCCCTGCTGGGTGCTGACCAGCTTCCAGCCCGTGCCCGACGACCAGGTCCACGCGGTGCACCAGGCACTGGCAGCGCGCTGGGCCACCGTGGCCCCGGGCGAGCCGCTGAACCTCGTGTTTCAGGTTCGGGACGAGGGCCGCGCCGACACCCGCGTGCTGGCGGGCGCCGTGCCCGACCCGCACGAGGTGCTGGAGGCCGGCACCCGATTCCGCGTGCATGTGGAGCGTGGCCAGAACCACGGCCTGTTCCTGGACATGGCCGAAGGCCGGCGCTGGGTGCGCGAGCACTGCACGGCACACCCTGGCCTCCAGGTGCTGAACCTGTTCGCCTACACCTGCGCCTTTTCCGTCGTGGCCTTGCAGGCCGGTGCGCAGCAGGTGGTGAACGTGGACATGAGCCCGGGCGCGCTGGCCATCGGGCGGCAGAACCACTTGCTCAACGGCATGTCAGCAGGGGCCAGCTTCCTGGCGCACGACGTCTTCAACTCCTGGGGCAAGCTGACGCGCGGCGGGCCCTATGGGCTGGTGATCTTCGACCCCCCGAGCTACCAAAAGGGCAGCTTCGTGGCCACCAAGGACTACGCGCGGCTGGTGCGGCGCTTGCCGACGCTGCTGGCGCCGGGTGGGCATGCGCTGTTGTGCTTGAACACGCCCAAGTTGGGGCTGGGGTTCTTGCGAGAGTTGCTGTCGGTGGAGGCGCCCGCGATGGTGTGGGTGGGGCGGGTGGCGAATCCTTCGGCGTTTGCGGATGAGGATGAGGAGCGGGCGTTGAAGGTGGTCGTCGTTCGAGCGCCGGTTTGAGGGCTCGTCTTGGCGGGAGAGCCCGCAGGGCGCTTCGCCCCTGCACCCCGACCCCCTTTTGTCTTGCCAAAAGGGGGGAAAAGCGCCCGCCATTCCGCTTGCAAGCGGAATGGCCTTCGGTCCGGGGTCGCAAGGTCCGCAGGGACCTTGCTCGCACCGGCCTCAGCCCGCGGCAGCCTTCGCCCCCAGCTGCGCTGGGGGTACCCTGTGCTGCTCGCCAAGCCCGGCCCGCCCGCAACTCGCTCCATTCGCTGCGCTCACTCCGCTCAGACAACCGGGCGGAGTCAGTGCTTGAAGCGCGCTGCGCGCGCGCCTGACTCGGCTGCGCTGCTCGGCTCGTCAAACGGGGCGAACAGCCCATCAGCCGGGAAACGGCGCAACGGGTTGAAGTCCGGGCTGTTCGGTATTCGGCTGCTGGCTGTTCGGCTGTTCCGGCTGTTGCCCCGTTCGGAAGCGCCGAGCAGCGCAGTGCAGGGGGGCGCGCGCGCAGCGCGCTTCAAGCACTGGCTCGGGATTGCTGTTTGACCGAAGCGAACGCAGTGAGCACAGGGAGTTCAATCCCGCAGCCCCCTGGAACGAGCAGCGCAGGGAACCCCAGCCGCAGGCTGGGGCGCTGGAGCCGTGGGCTGAGGCGGCGCGAGCAAGGTCCCTGCGGACCTTGCGACCCCGACCGAAGGACAGTCCGCTTGCAAGCGGACTGGCAGGCGGCTTTCCCCTTTTGGCAAGACAAAAGGAACTCCGGGTGCAGGGCGGATAGCGCCTGCGGGCTGTACCGAGTCAAACAACCACCCAGGCAACTAGAGCTCCACCACTTCCCCCACCAAAGGCGCCCTCACCCGCCACCCCAACTCCGCCTTCACCCGCTCGGCGAACCCCAGCGCCGTGGCCGCCTCCCCGTGCACCACGTAGGTCTGCCTCGGCGGCTTCTTGAAGCCGCGCAGCCAGCCCAGCAGCGCATCCCGGTCGGCGTGGGCCGAGAGCCCGCCGATGGTGTGAACGCTGGCGCGAACGCGGTGCTCCTCGCCCAGTAGGCGCACGCGGCGCTCGCCGTTGACAAGGCGACGGCCCAGGGTGCCCTCGGCTTGGAAGCCCACGATCACGATGGCACATTCGGGGCGACCGAGGTTGTGGCGCAGGTGGTGGCGGATGCGACCGGCGTCGCACATGCCACTGGCGGCGATGACGATGGCGCCCGCCTTGATGCGGTTGAGCGCCATCGACTCCTCCACGCTTTGCGTGAAGCGGACTTGCAGGCCAGGCGGCAGGTGCCGGCCGGTCCCCCAAAACGCTTGGCCGTCGGCGTCCAGCTCGTCGCGGTGGCGCGCCGTGATGGCCGTGACCTTGTCGGCCATGGGCGAGTCGACGAACACCTGCATCGGCGGCAACCGGCCACTCTGGCGCAACTGGGCCAGCAACACCAGGAGCTCTTGCGTGCGGCCCAGGGCGAAGGCCGGCACGATGACGTTGCCTTGACGGCGGGACAGGGTGTCGTCGATGACGGCGCACAGCTCGTCCACCGTCTCTTCCAGCGGGCGGTGCAGCCGGTCGCCGTAGGTGGACTCGACCAGCAGCACGTCGGCCTGCTCGATGGCCACGGGGTTGCGAACGATGGGCCGCCCGGGCTGGCCCAGGTCGCCCGAGAACACGAGCTTGCGTTGGCGCCCGCCGTCGCGCAGCTCGAGCTCCAGGATGGCCGAGCCGAGGATGTGGCCGGCGTCGCGGAAGTGAACGCGCACGTCCTTGTGCGCTGGCAGCGCGGTGTCGTAGTCCACGCCTTGCACCTGCGCCAAACAAGCTTGCGCTTGGGCCACCGTGTACAACAGCTCGTTGTCGGCACGCGGCGTGCGGCGCCCGTGCCCGCGCCGGCGCTGTTGGCGGGCCCAGTCGCTTTCTTGGATGAAGGCGCTGTCCAGCAGCATCACGCTGAGCAGGTCGGCCGTGGCGCGGGTGGCGTAAATGGGCCCCTTGAAGCCGTGCGCGCACAGGCGGGGCAGTAGGCCGGAATGGTCGATGTGGGCGTGCGTGAGCAGCACGAAATCGAGGGTGCGTGGGTCCATCGGCCAGCGGGCGAGGTTGCGCCCCTGGGCCTCGCGGCCGCCCTGGTGCATGCCGCAGTCGACGAGGAACCGAAGGCCCTCCGTCTCGATCAAGTAGCACGAGCCGGTGACCTCTTGGGCCGCACCGACGAAATGGAGCCGCATGCCTTCTCCCTGGAATGAGTGACATCCATGCTGCCACAGGGCCCCGGGGCCGCCGCGCCAAAAAAAAACCCGTCGCTTTCGCGACGGGTCCGGACCCCCCCAGGGCCTCAAAAACGGTCAAACCTTGCTCAGAGGCGGTACTCCACGCGCAGCGTGAAGGCGCGCCCACGCGGGTCGGCCACGCGCGGCTCCCAGCTGGAGCCCGCCCCGGTGTTGGTGTCGTAGGCCACGCTGAACGGCGGGTCGTCGTTGAGCAGGTTCTTGATGCCGAAGGTCAGCGTGGTGTTCTTGAAGCCGGTGTAGGCCACGCTGGCGTTGAAGATCGAATACGGCAGCACGCGCGGGCTCCACTCGGCCGGCTTGATCGTGCCGTTGGCCACGCCCGGCAGCACGAAGTCGTCGTAGCCGCTGCGGTACACGTGCTGGAAGGTGGTGACCCAATCGCCCTCGGCGCGGGTCAGGCTGGCGGTGTGCTTCCAGCGGATGCCCAGGTCGCCGGCGCGGGTGAAGCGGCCCACCTCGCTGGCGCCAAAGGGCGCGTTGGCGGTCAGGCGGGACTTCTTCTCCAGCAGGTAGGAGACGTCGAAGTTCGCGTTCCAGCGTGCCCCGGCGGCGAGGAAGGTGGTGCGCAGGCCGACTTCCAAGCCCTTGGTGATGGTCTCGCCGGCGTTCACCCAACGGGTGTCCACCGCCACGATGTTGCCGCTGGCGTCGCGCTGGAAGTTCGAGCTGAACAGGTTGTAGTTCTCGGCCAGGGTGCGCAGGCCGAAGGCCTGGATCGTGCCCTCGCGACGCACCTCCCACCAATCGACGTTGGCCACCACGTCCCGGGTGGGCGACAGCACCACGCCCAGGCTCTTCATCTTGGCCTCTTCGGGGTCCAGGTTCGCCTTGCCGCCGAACAGGGTGTTGAAGTTGCGAACGCTTTCACAGCCCGGTGTGGTCGACACCACCAGCGAGGGGCACTTGGCCGGGTCGGCGAAGTCGGCCCCGACGAACTGCGACTCGGTGACCGGGTCGAACATCTGCTTGAAGGTCGGCACGCGGAAGCCGGTGCTGTACGCGCCGCGCACCAGCACTTGCTCGATGGGCGAGTAGCGCAGCGAGACCTTGGGGTTGGTGCTGGCACCAAAGCCGGTGTACTCGTCGCGGCGCACCGCGGCGGTCAGGTCCAGGTTCTTGATCAGCGGCAGCGAGACCTCGGTGAACACCGCCTTGATGTCGCGCTTCAGGGTGCCGGCCGTGGCCAAGGCGTTGTCGAAGGGCACGTTGAAGATCAGGGCCTCGACGGTGTTGGCGTTGGAACGCTGGTCGCCGTCGAACTTGTACTTCTCGGTGCGCTGGTCCACACCCAAGGCGGCCATGGCGCGGCCGCCTGGCAGTTGGAACAGCGGGCCGGACACGGTGGCGTCCAACTGCTGCATGGTGAACTCGCCCCCGTACAGCTTCACGCCCTTGGCCGAGGCCGCGCTGAGGCCACTCAAGGCAGCGGGGGTTTGCGTCAGGCTGAAGGGGTTGAGCACGCCGGTGTTGATCAGCGAGGCCAGCTGGGTCCAGTAGTGGTAGCCCTCGCCCACGGTCGACTCGCTCTTGCTGCTGGCGCGCGAGGCGCCAACGCGGTAGTCCCACTCGCTGAAGAAGGGCAGCGCGCCGTCGGCCCCGATCAGGAAGCGTGCGGTGTCGGACTCGGTGTCCAGCTCGCGGTTGCCGCAGGGCATGCAGCGCCAGCGGAAGGCCATGGGCAGCCCGCGGTTGACCGACAACGCCGGGAAGGCCGCCACCAAGGCGTTGAACACCGCGTCGTAGCCCGCGCCCGTGCTGGGGTAGCGCAGGTTGCGGAAGGGGCTGGCCACCACGGTGCCGTTGGGCAAGGTGGTCGTGGCCGTGCCGCTGCCGCTGGTGATTTGGTTGGGCGAGAAGCTCTTGGACGACTCGCTCTTGCCGAGCACGGCCTCGCCGAAGACCTGGTGGTCGCCGATCTTGAAGGTCAGGCGGCTGACCAGGTTGGTGTTCTTCACCGGCTGCTGCAGCACCGCGGCGCGACCGGTGTCCCAGGCGCAGCCGTACTTGGCCGAATCGCTGGCCCACAGGCGCTCTTGGTAGGGGCTCATGCCGTCCACCGAGCTGCAACCGGCCTGGCCCGGCAGGTCCAGGATGTTGATGCCGTTGACGCGCAGGCCCGGCGTGGCGAAGTCGAACGGACCGGCGGTGTTGCTGCCGCCCTGGCTCAGCACGTTGCCCAAAGCCGCGCCCGTGGGCGTGGTGCCCGCCACGGCGAACAGGGTGGCGATGGGGGCGCCGCGGGTGTCGGGGGCCAGGCCGCGCGTGGGCTGGTAGGTGTTGACGAAGTCGCGCTGGTCGCCGCGCAGCCGCTTGTTGTCCTGCACTGACAGCGAGGCCAGCAGGTTGAAGCCGTCGGTCTCCAAGTTGCCGAAGCCGGCCGTCACCGAGGCGCCGTAGATTTCGCCGCCCTTTTCCTGGGGCACGTCGGCCAGCGCGTTCAGCGTGACGCCGCTGTAGTTGTTGCGCAGGATGAAGTTGATGACCCCGCCGATCGCGTCGGTGCCGTAAATGGCCGAGGCGCCGTCCTTGAGGACTTCGACGCGCTCGATGGCGGCGAAGGGGATCTGGTTCAGGTCGACCGTGCCGCCGTTCAGGCCGTGGGCGGCCACCCGGCGGCCGTTGAGCAAGATCAGCGTGGCATTGCTGCCCTGCCCGCGCAGGTTGGCGCTGGTGGCGCCGTTGTTGCCGCGCGCCGCGCCGTCCACCACGTCGGCGTTGGAGGCCAGGTTGTCCAGGCCGTTGCCGTTGATGTTCAGCTGGGCGATCAGCTGCTCGGCGCTGGCGATGCCGGCGCGCGCCAGTTCGGTGCGGTTGATGATCTGAACCGGCAGGGAACCTTCATCCTTCAGGCGCTTGATGCTGGAGCCGGTGACGATGACCTTCTCCAATTTGGCCGCGTCGGCGCCTTGCGCCTGGGCCTGGGCGCCCAAATGGGCCCCCGTGCCGATGGTCAGCAAACACAGGGCGAGGCGGTTCAAACGCATGGCAACTCCTTGGGGGGTGTGAGACAGCTTGTTACGGTCATCATGGCCGCAGCCGGCGGCGCGGGGCACCGGGTTCTTGCCCTAGTCACGATGAATGCTTGAAACCGAACCATAACCCTGAGGAATGCGTGTGGTTCTCAGGGCGCACCCCGGATAGGCTGCCGCCATGCAACTGCGACCCCCGATTCGCGCCCTGGCCGCTCGCGCGACCGGCGCCCTGCTCGCGCTGACCCTCAGCGCCTGTGCCGGATGGCATGGGCTGCCCCGCCCCGTCGAGCACGCCCTGGGCCAAGCCGGCATGCCGCCCGAGGCCCTGGCCTTCACCGCTTACCCCCTGGACGCCCCGGGGCGAGGGGCCCATTGGCAGGCCGACCGTGCCTTCCAGCCCGGCTCCACCATGAAGGTGTTGACGGCGGCCGTGGCCCTGGACGAACTGGGCCCCAACTGGCGGGGCCGCACCGAGCTGCTGGCCGCCGGACCGCTGCACGACGGCGTGCTGGACGGGCCCCTGGTGCTGCGCGGCGGGGCCGATGCCGACCTCGACTGGGGCGCGCTGTGGAACCTGCTGCGCCAAGCGCGGGAGGCGGGCATTCGCGAGGTGCGCGGCGGCCTGTGGGTGGACCGCAGCCGCTTCAGCCCGGCCCGCGAGGACCAGGTGCCGCCCTTCGACGAGGCGCCCGAGTTCCCCTACAACGTCATTCCCGACGCCGTGCACCTCAACGGCAACCTGCTGGACCTTCACCTCCAGGCCGACGGTTCGCAACTGAACGCCCGCCTCTCGCCCGCGTGGCCCGGCCTGCGGGTGGACGCCAGCGCCATGGGCCTGGTGGACGCGCCCTGCCCGACCTGGGAGGACCACTGGAAGCCCGCCCAGGTCCAAGCCGACGCCCAGGGCGCCGTGCTGCGCTTGCAGGGGGCCTTCCCGCGCCGCTGCGAGGTCAAGCAGGCGATGAACCTCGTCGACCGCGACCAACTCGACCCCATGGCCCTGTTGCACCTGTGGCGCCAGCTGGGCGGCGAGGCCCCGCGCAGCGGCGTTGCCGCGGCACCGGCGGACGCGCGGCTCGTGGCCCAGCACTTGGCACGCCCCCTGGGCGAGCTGGTGCGAGGGGTGATGAAGCGCTCGGACAACGCCCTGACGCGCTTGATGTACCTGCAACTCGGCGTGAACGCCACCGGGCAGCCCACGCGCGCCGCCGCCGACGCACGGGTGCGCGCCTGGCTGGCGAGCCGGGGGCTGAACGACGCCAGCCTGGTGCTCGACAACGGCTCGGGCCTGTCGCGCAGCGAGCGCCTGAGCCCGACGCTGTTGGCCCAGGTGCTGGCCACCGCCGCGCAGGGCCGCAACGCGCCCGAGTTTTTGGCCAGCCTGCCCCTGGCCGGCGTGGACGGCACGATGAGCCGGCGCCTCAAAGGCAGCCCGGCGGAAGGGCGGGCCCGGCTCAAGACCGGCACGCTGAGCAACGCCGTGGGCCTGGCCGGCTTCGTGCCCGACGGCCAGAACCGCCTGTGGGTGGTGGTGGCCTTGCTCAACCACCCCGAGGCCAGCATCAAGGGTCGCCCTGTGCTGGACGCGCTGATCGACGCCCTCGCTCGACAACCCTGAGTTATGGGCGCGCGGCCAGCCGGCATGCTTGCGACCCCCGTCCCACCGCCCTGTCCTCCTAGAGTCGCGCCCATGCCGCCAACGCCGCCCACGCCCGTTCCACCGAGCACCGAGCGCCCCGACACCCGCCACCCCGAGCTCGACCGCTACGCCAGCGAGGCCCTGGTGCACGCGTTCGTGGACGACCAGTTCGAGGCGGTGCGTGCCGTGCAGGCCGCCGCACCGGCGTTGGCCCGCGCGGTGGAGGCGGCGCTGCCGCGCATCCAGGCTGGCGGTCGGCTGCTCTACGTGGGCGCCGGCACTTCGGGCCGTTTGGGCCTGCTGGACAGCGTCGAGCTCTACCCCACGTTCAGCTGGCCGCCCGAGCGCGCCAAGGCCCTGCTGGCCGGCGGCCCGCCCGCGCTGTACCGCGCCGTGGAAGGCGCCGAAGACGACGCCGACATGGGCGCGCGCGACCTGCACAGCCTCAAGCCCACGCCGCAGGACGTGGTGCTGTGCATCGCCGCCAGCGGCGCCACGCCCTACGTGATGGGCGCGCTGCACGCCGCCAAAGCCATCGGCAGCCTGACCCTGGGCTTTGCCAACAACGAGGGCGCGCCCGTGGCCGAGCAGGCCGACGTGGGCGTCACCCTCAACACCGGCCCCGAGGTCATCAGCGGCAGCACGCGACTCAAGGCCGGCACGGCCCAAAAGATCGCGCTCAACACCTTCAGCAGCAGCCTGATGGTGAAGCTGCACAAGGTCTACGGCAACCTGATGGTGGACGTGAAGGCCACCAACGCCAAGCTGCGCCGCCGCTCGGTGGCGCTCACCGTCACGGCCACCGGCCGCAGCGAGGCCGAGGCCACGGCCGCGGTGGACGCCGCCGACGGCTCGGTCAAGTGCGCCATCCTGATGCTGCGCCACGGCCTGGACGCGCACAGCGCCGCGCAGGCGCTGGCGCGGGTGGACGGCAGCCTGCGCAAGGCGCTGGGCGAATGAGCGCCGCCCCCCGTTCCCCTTGGGCTTGGATCCCCAGCCTGTACCTGCTGCAAGGCCTGCCCTACGTGGTGGTGATGACGCTCAGCGTCGTCATGTACAAAAACCTGGGGCTGAGCAACACCGACATCGCGCTCTACACGAGCTGGCTCTACCTGCCCTGGGTGATCAAGCCGCTGTGGAGCCCGCTCATCGAGCTGCTGGGCACCAAGCGGCGCTGGATCTGGGCGCTGCAGTTCGTGGTGGGCGCGCTGCTGGCCGGGGTGGCGCTCACCCTGCCCCTGCCGAACTTCTTCCAGATGAGCCTGGCCGTGCTGTGGCTCATGGCCTTTGCCAGCGCCAGCCACGACATCGCCGCCGACGGCTTCTACATGCTGGCCCTGAAGACGCACCAGCAAGCCGCCTTCGTGGGCGTGCGCAGCACCTTCTACCGCGTGGCCAACATCGCGGGCCAAGGCGGGCTGGTCTACCTGGCCGGCGAGCTGACCGAGCGCAGCGGCAGCGCGGTGTTCGCCTGGCAAGTGGTGATGACGGTGCTGGCGGTGATGTTTGTGCTCCTGGCAGTTTGGCATCTCATCGCCCTGCCCCAACCCACGGGTGACTCCAACTCCTCAAAGCGATTTGCTTGGGGAAAATTTGCCTTCGGATTTGTGAGTTTGACGTGCTACGTGCTGATTGCGACGTACTTCGCCACTCTTGCGGCCGGCTTCATTGTTTGGTTTGCCAAGTCAGCAGTCCTGGCAGTGGTTCCATACGCCATTGCGTTCTTGCCCGCCCTGCTTTGGGTTACCCACTGGCTGCGCTCAATTGCGCGACGGCTCCCAAGCGGCGTTGCTTTGACTGGCGAACGCGTTCAGCTTTCAGACGAGTTCGGCTTTGTGTTGGTCGAGTTTCTGCGGAAGCCAAGCATCTTGACCATCTTGGGCTTTCTCCTTCTTTACCGCTTCCCCGAGGCGCAACTGCTCAAGCTGGCCACGCCCTTCTTGCTCGACCCCGTGGACCAAGGCGGCCTGGGCCTGAGCACCAAGGAGGTGGGCATCGCCTACGGCACCGTGGGCCTGGTCTCGCTCACGCTGGGCGGCATCGTCGGCGGCTTGGTGATCGCCCGCGTCGGGCTGAAGAAGGCGCTGTGGCCGCTCATCTTGGCCATGCACGTGCCCAACGTGGTGTTCCTGGCCATGGCCCTGTCGCACCCCGGCAGCCTGTGGATCGTGTGCGCCGCCCTGGCCGTGGAGCAGTTCGGCTACGGCCTGGGCTTCACCGCCTACCTGATGGTGATGATCCTGGTGGCCGAGGGACCGCACAAGACGGCGCACTACGCCATCTGCACCGGCTTCATGGCCCTGGGGATGATGCTGCCGGGCATGTGGAGCGGCTGGCTGCAGGACCAGCTCGGCTACGTGAACTTCTTCGTGTGGGTGCTGATCGCCACCCTGCCCTCGTTCGCGATGACGGCCCTGATCCGCGTGCCCGAAGGCTTCGGCAAAAAGGAGGCGGCGTGAACGCCCGGCTGCAATCGCTCGACGCCTTCCGCGGCTTCACCATCGCCGCCATGCTTTTGGTGAACAACCCCGGCGACTGGGGCCACCTCTACGGCCCGCTGGCGCACGCCGAGTGGCACGGTTGGACCTTCACCGATTGGGTCTTCCCCTTCTTCGTCTTCATCAGCGGCATGGCCATGACCCTGAGCTTGAGCCGCCGTGCCGCGTTGGGCGACGACAAGCTCAAGCTCACGCTGACAACGGTGCGGCGCGGCGCCGTCATCGTGCTCATCGGCTTGGCGCTGAACTTCATCCCTGCCTTCGACCTCGACACCCTGCGCTGGCCCGGGGTGCTGCAGCGCCTGGGCCTGTGCACCATGGTGGCGGCGCCGCTGGCCGTGTACCTGGGATGGCGCGGCCAGGCCGCCGTGGGCTTGGGGCTGTTGGTGCTCTACAGCGGCTTGATGTTGGGGCTGCCCGTGACCGGCGCCGACGGCGTGCTGCGCACCGGCTCGCTGCTGCCGGGCCAGGACACGGCCAGCGCGCTGGACCGCGCGCTGATGGACGGCCACCTGTGGGCCAAGTCCAAGGTCTGGGACCCGGAGGGCCTGCTCAGCACCCTGCCGGCCGTGGCCAGCCAAATCGCCGGCCTGCTGGCAGGCCGCTGGCTCGCCACGCGCCGCAGCGCGGCCGAACGCACCGTGGGCTTTTTCCTCGCGGGCCTCGTGCTGCTGTGGGCCGGTCAGGTGCTGGGCGCCTGGAACATGCCCATCAACAAGAACCTGTGGACGCCGGCCTTTGTCGCCGCCACCGCCGGCTGGGCCTGCTTGCTGTTCGGGGCCAGCTTTTGGCTCTTGGATGCCGCTCCCGACGGGGCCTTGCGCCAACGCGCGCGGCGGCTGGCGCAGCCCTTGGTGGTGTTCGGCATGAACGCGCTGGCGCTGTTCGTGCTCTCCGGCCTCGTGGCCAAGCTGCTGTACACCGTCAAGGTCGGTGACGCCAGCCTCAAGGCGGCGCTGTACGCGCCCTTGGCGGCCTCGGGCTTGGCCCCGGTCAACGCCTCGCTGCTGTTCGCCGTGGGGTTCGTGGCCGTGTTCTACGGCGTGGGCCTGTTCTTGTTCAAGCGGCAATGGTTCATCAAAGTCTGATGCCCCCCATGAGCCGCCGCCGCTGGCTCGGCGCCGCAGGCGCCCTGGGCCTGAGCGCTTGCACCACGCTCCCCCAGCCAGCCGGCCCGGTAGCGCTGGAAGCCCCCGCCATCCCGCGCGAGTTCCGCGCCGCCTGGGTGGCCACGGTGGCCAACATCGATTGGCCCAGCCGCAAGGGCCTGAGCACGGCCGAGCAGCAGGCCGAGGTGCGCGCCACCGTGGCGCTGGCCGCCTCGCTGGGCTTGAACGCCTTGATCCTGCAAGTGCGCACCAGCGCCGACGCGCTCTACCCCAGCGCGCTGGAGCCTTGGAGCGAGTACCTGACGGGCACGCAAGGCCAAGCCCCCGACCCGGCCTACGACCCGCTGGCCCTGTGGATCGCGGAGGCCCACGCCCGCGGCTTGGAGCTGCACGCCTGGTTCAACCCCTACCGGGCCCGCCAAAGCGCCGCGCAAAGCCCGCTGCACGCCAGCCACCTGAGCCAAAGCCGACCCGCCTGGGTGAAGACCTACGGCAAGCAGCTGTGGATCGACCCCGGCGAACCCGAGGCCGCCGCCCACACCCTGGCCGTGATGCGCGACGTGCTGAGCCGCTACGCGCTCGACGGCCTGCACATCGACGACTACTTCTACCCCTACCCGGAGAAAGACGCCGCCGGCAACGAGGTCGACTTCCCCGACGAGCCCAGCTGGCAACGCTTCGGCCTGGCCACCGGCCTGAACCGCGCCGACTGGCGGCGGCAGAACGTCGACCGGCTGGTGGAAGCGATGTTCCGGCTCACCCGCGAGGTGCGGCCCGGCACCCAACTCGGCATCAGTCCCTTCGGCCTGATGCGGCCCGACGCTCGCCCGCCGGGCATCGCTGGTTTCAGCCAATTCGACAAGCTGTACGCCGACGTGGAGCGCTGGCTGCGCGAGGGCTGGCTGGACTACCTCGTGCCCCAGCTCTACTGGCCGCGCGCGCAAGCCGCGCAGGCCTTCGGCCCCCTGCTGCAGGGCTGGCTGGCGCTGAACCCGCAAGGCCGGCACGTGTGGCCGGGCCTGTTCACCAGCCGCATCAACGCCGAGCCCACCAGCTGGCAGCCCGAGGAGATCGTCGGCCAAATCGACCTCACCCGACAGCTGCACCCGGCCAGCGGCCACGTGCACTTCAGCATGGCCGCGCTGACGCAAAACCGCCGTGGCATCGCCGACCTGCTGCGCTTCAGCTACCCCGCGCCCGCCCTGCCGCCCGCCACGCCTTGGCTGCCCGCCCCCGCGGCGCCCGCGCTGCGCCTGGCCTGGGTGGACCGCCAACACGCCGCCTTGCTGGCCGACGATGGCAGCCCCCCGCAGCGCGTGTGGCGCTGGTGGCGGGTTCAAGGGCAATGGCGCGGCGAGTTGGCCGGCCCCGGCCTGTTCGCCTGGCCGGCCGACGCCGACGCGCTGGTGGCCAGCGCCATCGGCCGCAACGGGCTCGAGGGCCCGCGCCAAGGTTGGCTGCGGTGAGCACGCCCCTGTTCGTCGGCCTGGACGCGGGCGGCACGGCCACCCGCTGGGCCGCCGTGGACGCTGGCGGCGCGCTGGTGGCCGAGGGGCAGGTGGACGGCTTCAGCGGCCTGCACCTGTCGCAGCCCGAGCCGCGCCAACAGCTGCCACACACCTTGGCCGCGCTGGCCCAGCAAATGCGCCCGCACGGGCACGCGGTGGCAGTGGTGGGCGGGGTGACGGGCATCAGCGACCCGGCCGCCGCGCTGACGCAAGAGCTCAACGGCCTCATCGCCCAGGCCCTGGGCACCCCGCGCGTCGCCTGCCACAGCGACATGCACGTGGCCTTCCACGCCGCATTCCAGCCCGGCGAGGGCGTTCTGGTCTACGCCGGCACCGGCTCCATCGCCACCCACCTGGACGCGGCCGGCACCCTGCACCGCGCCGGCGGTCGTGGCTTCGCGCTGGGCGACGAAGGCGGCGGCTACTGGATCGCCAAGGAAGCCCTGGCCGCCATTTGGCGCCGCGAGGACGAGGCCCCGGGCAGCTGGCCGCACAGCGGCCTGGCCCGGGCCGTCTTCAACGCCCTGGGCGGCCCCGATTGGGCGCTGACCCGCCAGTTCGTGTACGCCAGCGACCGCGGCGCCGTGGGCCGCCTGGCCCTGGCCGTGGCCGAGGCGGCCGAGCGGCACGACCCCGAGGCCTGCGCGCTGCTGCACCGCGCCGGCCAAGAGCTGGGCCGCCTGGGCGCCGTGCTGCGCCGCCGCTTGGGCCCCCAGCCCGTGGTGGCCGCCGGCCGCGTGCTGCTGCTGCACCCGCTCGTCACCGAGGGCCTGCGCGCCGCGCTGCCGGCCGACTGCCCCTTGCAAACCCGCCAGCTCGCGTCGCACCACGCCGCCGCCCGCCTGGCCCTGAACGCGTTCGCCGCATGAAGACCAAGCTCCTCCCCCTGCTCGCTGCCCTGGCCCTGGCCGGCTGCCAAACCACCGGCGTGCGCGTGGACACCACGTACACGAGCGAGAACCAAGACAGCCGCGTGCTGTTCCTGGTGATGCACTACACCGTGGGCGACTTCAAGAGCTCGCTGCACACGCTCACCAAGCCGAGCGCCGCGCCGGTCAGCAGCCACTACCTGGTGAGCGAGAACCCGGTGCGCACCTACCGCCTGGTGGACGAGAGCCAGCGCGCCTGGCACGCCGGCCCCAGCTACTGGCGCGGGCACACGCAGCTCAACGCCAGCAGCATCGGCATCGAAATCGTCAACACCGGCGGCACGCGCGGCCCGGACGGCGTGATGCAGTTCAAGCCCTTCCCGCAGGCGCAGATCGACGAGGTCATCGCGCTGAGCAAAGAGATCGTCAAGCGCCACAAAATCCGCCCCGAGCGCATCGTGGGCCACAGCGACATCCAGCCCCGCAGCAAGCAAGACCCCGGCCCGCTCTTCCCCTGGCGCCAGCTGGCCGAGGCCGGCCTGATCGCCTGGCCCGACGACGCCATGGTGGCCGCCAAGAAGGCGCAGTACGAACAGCAACTGCCGGACCTGGTGTGGTTCCAAGACAAGCTGGCCGAGTGGGGCTTCGCCGCCAGCCGCACCGGCGAGCTGGACGCCTACACGCGCGACGTGCTCACCGCCTTCCAAATGCGCTTCCGGCCCGCGAAGTACGACGGCCTGCCCGACGCCGAAACCGCCGCGTTGCTGGACGTGGTGAACGACCCCATCGGCATGAAGCTCAAGCAGCCGCAAGAGCCCCGCCCTTACACGAGCCGCTGGTGATGAAGGCACTTCTCCAAAAACTGTTGATGCTGGTGCCCACGGTGCTGGGCATCACGGTCGTGGCCTTCGGCCTGATCCGCCTGGTGCCCGGCGACCCCATCGAGGTCATGATGGGCGAGCGCCGGCTCGACCCCGAAGCCCACGCGGCCTTGGTGAGGCAACTCGGCCTGGACCAGCCCCTGCCCGTGCAGTACCTGGACTACCTGGGCAAGCTGCTGCAAGGCGACTTGGGCCGTTCCATGGTGTCCAAGGCGCCGGTCAGCGAAGAGTTCGCGGCCCTGTTCCCCGCCACCATCGAGCTGGCCTTCATGGCGCTGTTCTTGGCCGTCGTTGTCGGCCTGCTGCTGGGCATGGCCGCGGCGCTCAAGCGCGGCACCTGGTTGGACCAGGGCGTGATGGGCCTGGCCACCGTCGGCTACTCCATGCCCGTGTTTTGGTGGGGCCTGCTCCTGATCATGACCTTCTCGGTCAACCTCGGCTGGACGCCAGTGTCGGGCCGCGTGGCCATCGAGTACGAGGTGCAGCGCGTCACCGGCTTCATGCTGATCGACGCCGCGTTGCACCCGGAGCCCGGCGCTTGGTGGAGCGCGGTGCGCCACCTGCTGCTGCCGGGCATCGTGCTGGGCACGGCCAGCATGGCGGTGGTGGCGCGCATGACGCGCTCCAGCCTGCTCGAGGTGCTGCGCGAGGACTACATCCGCACCGCCCGCGCCAAAGGCCTGCCCATGGCGCGCATCGTGGGCGTGCACGCGCTGCGCAACGCCCTCATCCCCGTGCTCACCGTCATCGGCCTGCAAATGGGCGGCCTGCTGGCGGGCGCCGTGCTCACCGAAACCATCTTCAGCTGGCCCGGCATCGGCAAATGGATGATCGACGCCATCGCCCGGCGCGACTACCCCGTGGTGCAGGCCGGCATCTTGGTCACGGCGCTGACCTTCATCGCCGTGAACCTGCTGGTGGACCTGCTCAACGGTCTCGTCAATCCGCGCCTGCGCGGCGGAGGGCATTGAGATGAAACAACCCCCAGTCTCGCGTTCGCTCGCCACCCCCCGAGGGGGCGCTCAGTGGCTTCGGGCGGCCGGGCGCCACTGATATGAACACGCCCTGGCAAGAGTTCTGGCACGGCTTCAAGGCCAACCGCGGCGCCTTCGTGGCCCTGCTGGTGTTCGCCACCCTGGTGCTGGCCGCGGTGTTCGCGCCCTGGCTGGCGCCGCACGACCCCATCCAACAGCACCGCGCCCACCTGCTGGCGCCGCCGGTGTGGATGGACGGCGGCAGCTGGCAGTTCGTGTTCGGGACCGACGAGTTGGGCCGCGACCTGCTCTCCCGCCTGCTGCACGGCGGGCGGGCCTCGCTGGGCCTGGGCCTGGCCGCGGTCGTGCTGTCCCTGGTGCCCGGCGTGCTGCTGGGCCTGCTGGCGGCCTTCTACGCCCGCAGCCTGGGGCCGGTGGTCATGCGGGTGATGGACATCTTGCTCGCCCTGCCCAGCCTGCTGCTGGCCATCTGCGTCATCACGGTGCTGGGCCCGGGCCTGGTGAACACCGTGCTGGCCATCGCGATCGGCGCCTTGCCCGGCTTCGTGCGCCTCACACGTGCCGCCGCCCTGACCGAGCTGCCCAAGGAGTACGTCACCGCCAGCCGCGTGGCCGGCGCCGGCACCCTGCGCCTGATGCTGGTGACCGTGCTGCCCAACTGCATGGCGCCACTGATCGTCAACGCCTCGCTGGGCTTTTCCAGCGCCATCCTGGCCGCGGCCGGCCTGGGCTTCCTGGGCTTGGGCGTGCAAGCGCCGCTGCCCGAGTGGGGCACCATGCTGTCCAGTGCCCGCGACTACATCCAGCGCGCCTCTTGGGTCGTCACCCTGCCGGGCCTGACCATCCTGACCGCGGTGCTGTCCATCAACCTCATGGGCGACGGCCTGCGCGACGCGCTCGACCCCAAGCTGAAGCGGGTGAGTTAATGCTCGACATCCAAAACCTGCGCGTTCGCTTCGGCGCCTTTCCCGCCGTGGACGGCGTGGACCTGCACGTGGACGCCGGCGAGGTGCTCGGCGTCGTGGGCGAATCCGGCTCGGGCAAGTCCGTCAGCATGATGGGCCTCATGGGGCTGATCGGCGCCCCGGGCGTGGTCACGGCCGACCACTGCCACTTCCTCGGCCACGACCTGTTGACGCTGTCGGACCGCGAGCGCCGCCGCGTGGTGGGCCGCGACGTGGCCATGGTGTTCCAAGACGCGCTGACCGCGCTGAACCCCAGCTACACCGTGGGCTTCCAGATCGAGGAGGTGCTCCAACTGCACCTGGGCTTGAAAGGCCGCGCCGCGCGGGAGCGCGCCGTGGCCCTGCTGGAGCAGGTGGAGATCCCCGACGCCGCCCGCCGCCTGCAGGCCTACCCGCACGAACTGAGCGGCGGCATGAACCAGCGCGTGATGATCGCCATGGCCATCGCCTGTGGCCCGAAGCTGCTCATCGCCGACGAGCCCACCACGGCGCTGGACGTGACCATCCAAGCGCAAATCGTCGACCTGCTGCTGCGCCTGCAGCGCGAGCAGGGCATGGCGCTGATCATGATCACGCACGACCTCGCGCTGGTGGCCGGCCTGGCGCAGCGCGTGGCCGTCATGTACGCCGGCCAGGTCGTCGAAACCGGCCCCGTACCCGCCCTGTTCGACGCTCCCCAGCACCCCTACACCCAGGCCCTGCTGGCCGCCCTGCCCGAGCACAACCAAGGCGCGCGCCGCTTGCAGGCCTTGAGCGGCATCGTGCCCGGCGCGCACGACCGCCCGGCGGGCTGCCTGCTCAGCCCTCGCTGCCCCAAAGTCCAGCCCCGCTGCCACGCCGATCGACCGGCGCTGGTGCAGGGCGTTCGTTGCTTCTTCCCGTCATGACCGCACCGCTCCTTCAAGCCGAGGCGCTGACGCGCCACTACCGCGTGCGCCAAGGCTGGTTCGGCAAGGCCACCGTGCGCGCGCTGCAAGACGTGAGCTTCGAGGTCCACGCCGGCCGCACCCTGGCCGTGGTGGGCGAGTCGGGCTGCGGCAAGTCCACGCTCGCGCGGCAGCTCACGCTGATCGAGCCGCCCACCGCAGGGCGCCTGTGCATCGACGGGCAGGACGTGACCCAGGCCGACGCCGCCACGCGACAGCGCCTGCGCCAGCAGGTCCAGATGGTGTTCCAGAACCCCTACGCCTCGCTGAACCCGCGGCACAGCATCGGGCGCACCCTGGCCGAGCCCCTGGTCATCAACACGACCTGGAGCGCTGCCGAGCGCCGAGAGCGCGTGGCCGCGGCGCTCTCTCGGGTGGGCCTGCGCCCCGAGCACGCCGGCCGCTACCCGCACATGTTCAGCGGCGGCCAGCGCCAGCGGGTGGCCATCGCCCGGGCCATGATGCTCCGGCCCCGCCTGGTGGTGGCCGACGAACCCGTGAGCGCGCTCGACGTCTCCATCCAGGCCCAGGTGCTGAACCTGTTCATGGACCTGCAAGAACAGACCGGCGTGGCCTACGTCTTCATCAGCCACAACCTGAGCGTGGTGCAGCACGTGGCCGACGAGGTGGCCGTGATGTACCTCGGCCGCGTGGTGGAGCGCGGCCCCAAGGCCACGCTGTTTGCCCAGCCCCTGCACCCCTACACCCAGGCCCTGATGAGCGCCACGCCCGCCCTGCACGCCGCAGATCGGCGAGAACGCATCGTGCTCAAAGGCGAGCTGCCCAGCCCGCTCAAGCCGCCCAGCGGCTGCGCTTTCCACCAGCGCTGCCCGCGCGCCACGGCGCGCTGCGCCGAAGCGCTGCCCGCGCTGCGCGAGGTGGGCGGGCGAACCGTGGCTTGCCACGAGGTCTGAAGGCAATGTGGGCCACCGGCGCGCCCCCAACCCTGGGGCAAGCCAGGGTGGTCAAGGGCCACCCAATGCCGGTTCAATGGGCACCACCGTGACGCACGCCGCCCTCCCACCCGAACGCCGCCCCCAGGCACCTGCCCTGGCAAGCTGCCCATGAGCCACCGGGACCAGGCCCACCTGAGCGTGCCGCAGCGCACGCAACGCATTCGCGTCACCCTGGTCTGGACCTTGGCGGTTCTCGCGTCCCTGTCCGCCGTGTACGGGGCCATCGGGCGCGCCAGCACCGCGGGCCTGTTGCTGGCCGCGGCCGTGGGCTTGCTGCCCTGCTTCTTGGCCTTGGCCCGCCGGCGCCCCGACCCGGCCGCCGACTGGTTTTTGGGGGTGCTGGCGGTCATGGTGGGTGGCCTGGCCCACGTGGGCCACGGCCTGCGAGACGTGTCGCTTTTGGCTTTTCCGGCCTTGCTGGTGTTCGCCGGCATGTTGCGCACGGCGCGCACCTTGGCTTGGTTGGTGCTGGTGCAAGGCCTGCTGGTCGTGGCCATTGGCCTGGAGCACGACCCGCAGGCGCCGCAGCAGTCGGGCTCGAACACCATTTTGGTCGTCACCCTGCTGGCCATCCTGGGCATGACCGCTTTCGCCGTGTGGCACTTGGTGCGGGACCTGCGGGTGACCCTGCAACAGGCGCTCGAGGGGCAGGCCCAGGCGCAGCATTCGATGCAAGCCTTGGAGGCCAACCGTCGGCACGACGCGCTCACCGGCCTGCCCAACCGCCACGCGGCGCAAGAAGCGCTGGCGCCCGCCTGCACCCCACCGCGCGCACGGCACGCCGCCGTGGCCTTGTTGAACGTGGACGGATTCCGCGCCATCAACGACGCGTTCGGCCCGCAAGTGGGCGATCAACTGCTGGTGGCCTTGACCGAACGCTGGCGGCGCATGCTCAGCCCGAAGGAGTCGCTGTACCGGCTCAGCGGCGACGAGTTCCTGGTGATGGCCAGCCCGGCGATCGCGGACGACGCCTTGGTCGCCTGGGGCCAGCGCTTCGTGGCGGTCACGGCCGAACCCATGGACCTGGTGGGCATCGAAGTCCGCTGCACGGTGTCGGCCGGCGTCACGCCCACGCACGGCGCCAACAGCTACGCCGAGCTGCTGAGCCAGCTCGACGCGGCCATGCGCCATGCCAAAGACCGAGGCCGCAACGGCGTGGCGCGCTACGAGCCCCGCCTTCAGGAAGACCAAGCCCACCAGCTGAACCTGCTGACGGCCATGCGCAGCAGCTTGAAGCAAGGCGAGGGCTTCAGCCTGCACTACCAGCCCAAGGTGGACCTGGCCACCGGGCGCGTGCTCGGCGCCGAAGCGCTGATGCGCTGGAGCCATCCAGCCCACGGTCCGGTGTCGCCGGCCCAGTTCATCCCGCTGGCCGAGCGCTCGGGCCTGATCGTGGAATTGGGCCGCTGGGCTTTGCGCGAGGCCTGCCGGCAGGCGCAGGCTTGGCGCAGCGCGGGCTGGTCGGACTTCACCATCGCCGTCAACGTGTCCATGGTGCAGTGCCGCCGCGACGACCTGGCGCACGACGTGCTCACCAGCCTGGCCGACAGCGGCCTGCCTGGCCAGGCCTTGGTGCTGGAGCTCACCGAGTCGGTGCTGGCCGACAGCGCCGATGCCCTGCACGCGGCCTTGCGCCGCCTGCGCGCCCTGGGCGTGACCCTGTCCATCGACGACTTCGGCACCGGCTACTCGAACTTGGGCTACCTCTCGCGCCTGGAAGTGCAGCAACTGAAGATCGACCAAAGCTTCGTGCGCCGCTTCTTGAGCAGTCCGCCCGACCGGGCCATCGTCGAAACCATCATCGCCATGGCCCGCAAATTGGGCTTGAACACCGTGGCCGAAGGCGTGGAAGAACCGGCCTGGGCCGAAACCCTGCAGGCCTTGGGCTGCCACACCGGGCAGGGCTACTTCTGGTCCAAGCCCTTGCCGGCCGAGGCCTTCTGGTCGCGCTTCAATCCGCTGCCGGCGCTCCCAGCCAGTTGACCGAGTCGGCCGCCCCGGCGCTCAGGCGCGCCAGGTGAGCCACCAAGCCATCGACGAACAGCTGCACCTTGGGCTGACCGCGTTTGCCTTTGGGGTACACCACCCACAGCTCCGGCTCGCCGAAGGCCTCGCAGGCAAAGGTCCAATCGTCCAGGCAGGTGAGCAAACGCCCCTCCTGCAACTCGCGCCCCACGACCCAGTCGAAGCAAGGCAGCAGGCCTTCTCCAGCGCGCAGCGAAGCCAACAGCAACTCGTCGCTGTTGGCGCTGACCGGCCCGCTGGGCGTCACCACCCGGTGCACCTCGCCCTGGCGGAAATGCCAGCGGGCGTCCAGGCCTTCGCAATGGAAGACCAGGCAGGGGTGATCGCGCAAATCCTCGGGCCGGCGGGGCACCCCGTGTCGCCCGAAGTAGCCCGGCGTGCCACACAGGCGCACCCGGTTGGTGCCCAAGGGGCGCGCGATCAGGTCCTGGCTGCGGCCCTGCTCGTGCCGAAGGGCCAAGTCGAAGCCGTCGGTCACCGGGTCCAGGTCCTGGTCGCTCAAGGTGATGTGCAGGCTGAGCTGCGGGTACAGGCGCCGAAAGCTCACGGCGTAGTCCGCCAGTACCGCATGCCCCAGCAGGTAAGACGCGGTCACCTGCAAGGATCCCCCCAATTGCTTGCGCAGCGCCGCGGCCTGGGTGTCGGCCGCCCGCACCTGCTCGCGCATCTGGCGCGCCGCCTCGGCGTACACCCGCCCCGCCTCGGTCAGGCGCAGGGGCTTGGCGCCGTGCTCCACCAAGGCCTGCCCCAGGTGCTGCTCCAGCGACTTCACCTGCTTGGACAAGGCCGAGGCGCCGCAGCGCAAGCGGCTGGCCGCCGCGTGCAGGCTGCCCGCCTGCTGCAACTCCAGCAGCACTTCCAAGGGGTTCAGGGGATGCGTCATGCGCCCATCTTGCCGCCGCGACGCAGGCCACACCGCCCGGGCTTCCCCCCAGGCCGAGCCATTGCATCTTTCCAAGTTGGAAACACCGCGGCGCTAGCCTCTGCGAGACACGTCCACCCACCCCAGCCACCTCTTGGAGCCCTTGATGCAGAAGTTCACCTTGACGCCTTTGGCCACCGCCCTGCTGCTGATCGGCACGTCCGCCCTGGGGCAATCGGCGCCCGTCCCCGCGGCGGCCGCTTCCAGCCCGACGTCGAGTGACGCTTCCCGCAAACCCACGGCCCAGCTGGACGCGGTCACGGTCACGGCCTCCAAGCGCAGCGAAGCCGCTCACCGCCTGCCCTACAACGTCACCGCCGTGTCGGAACAAGCCCTGCGCGACGCCAACATCACCGACCTCAAGTCGCTGATCAAGGACAGCCTGACCTTCGAGGCCCCGCCCAACAGCGCGCGCTTCACCGACTCGGTGTCGGTGCGCGGCCTCAACGTCAGCTCGGTCAGCGCCAACAACATCGAGTGGTTCTCACGCAGCACCCTGAGCTACTACCTGGACGATGCCCCGCTGCCCAACATCGGCTTTCGCATCAAAGACATCGCCCGCGTCGAAACCCTGCTCGGCCCGCAGGGCACGCTGTACGGCGGTGGGGCCCTGGGGGGCACGGTGCGCTACATCACCAACAAGCCCCAACTGGGGGTGACCGAAGGGCGCGTCAGCAGCTCGGTGTTCCACACCCGGGGCGGCAGCGACCTGTCCACCGACACCGACGCCGTGATGAACCTGCCCCTGGGCCGCGACCTGGCGCTGCGCGTGGCCGTGGCGCGCTTGGACGACCAGGGCTACACCGACCGCTACGCCGGCACGCCGAACTACCTGACCTCCGCCTGGCAGCCCAAGCCCAACGCCAGCCAAGTGCTCTACAAGGACGACGACTGGCACCGCGCCACCACCGGCCGGGCCACCCTGCTCTGGCGCGTCTCGCCCGACCTGTCCCTGCAGCTGAGCCACGGCCAGCAGTCGGGCACGGCCCACGGCAGCAGCGGCACCCAACTGCTGCGCGTGGCGTCCAGCGCCAATGGCGCGGCCTACCGGGCGGGCGAGGCCCTGGGCCCCGACACCGTGCTGTCGCCCTACCCCGAGTTCACCGACCGCGACATCCGCATCAGCACCATCGACCTGGACTGGCGCTTGCCTGGCTGGGGCCAGCTGCACAGCAGCACCAGCCGCTACCGCGACGACCGCATCGGCCAGGCCGATTACCTCGGCACCGGCTCCTTCTTCTACGGCGACCTGGGCTACTCGCGCTTCCGCCTGGGCTCGTCGTCCTGGGCCGGCAACACGGCCTACATCACCTACGCCAACCGCTACAGCGGCACCCTGCACGAAACCCGCTTCGTGTCCGATCCCGGCCCGCTGAGCTGGATCGCCGGCTTCTTTGCCGCCAGCCAACAGCGCAGCCAGGCCTTCAGCGAGTGGATGCCCGGCCTGGAAGCGCTGAAGACCCCGGGAAGAGGCGCCACCGACGAGGGCTACTTCGAAGACCAGGCCAGCCGCTACCGCGAGACCGCCCTGTTCGGCGAGCTGAGCTGGAAGGCGAGCGATCGCCTGACGCTCACGGCCGGCGCCCGCCTGTTCGCCTACCGCGACCGCACCGCCACCCAGGTCGAGGACTACGCCTTCGACCTCGTCACCGGCGTCGTCAAGGCCGAGGAGAAGGACAGCGGGCAAAGCTACGGCAAGCTCAACGCCGCCTACCAGCTGACGCCTGACTTGCTGGCCTACGCCACCTTCAGCCAGGGCTTCCGACGCGGCGGGGCCAACGGCTTCCGCGGTGCCGGCAGCGTGGCCGTGGCCGACGAACTCAAGGGCTACCGCGCCGACCAAACCAACAACCTCGAACTCGGCATCAAGGGCTTCCTGGCCGACCGCCGCCTGTACCTGCAGGCCAACGTCTACCAAATCCGCTGGAAAGACCCGCAGACCTACTTCTCGCAGGACATCAACGGCTTCCCCGTGTGGGGCACCACCAACGGACCGGCCGCGCTCAGCCAAGGCCTGGAGCTGCAATGGCGCTGGAAGCCGATGGCGTCCATCGAAATCTCGGGCGGCAGCACTTACACCCGCGGCGAGTGGGACGCCACCAAAGAGGTGTGCCTCTACGCCGACGGCACCGAATGCCGCACCTACGCCAAGGGCGGCAAGCTGGGCGGCAACGCCCCGTGGAAGCATGCGCTGAGCGTGCGCTGGCAGGGCGAGTTCGAAGGCCACCAGGTCTGGGCATCGGCCGGCGCGCGCTACGTCGGCGTCAAGAACAGCGACCGCGGCGACGATCCGGCCGACCAACCCTTCCAGTACAAGGCCTACACCACCACCCGCGCCAGCGTGGGCCTGGCCAAGGGCGATTGGGACTGGAGCCTGTGGGCCGACAACCTGAGCAACAACCGCGAATTGGTGTCGTTCCAGGGCACCTCGGCCGTCGCCACCCGGGTGGGCCTGCGGGCGATCTACCTGACGCCGCGCACCCTGGGCCTCAACGTCTCCTACCGCTTCTGAACGGGACGCCTTTGCACTGCCACCGCCGCACCGCCCTCGTGAGCTTGGCCGCCAGCCCTTGGCTTGCCCGCGCGCAGTCCGCCCACGCGGTGGACCGCGCGCTGGCGGACCTGGTGCGCCAGGGGCCTTTGGCGGGCCTGGCGGTGCGCTTGCGCCAAGGTGGCACCCTGCGGTTCGAGGGCCAGTACGGCCTGCGTCGCCTGCACGACGAAGCGCGGCCCATGGTGGCCGACGCGGTGTTTCGCATCGCCTCCGTCACCAAGCTGGCGGTGGCCCTGGCCGCCCTGCGCTTGCACGAAGCCGGTCGCTTGCCCCTGGAGGCCGACCTCGGTCGCCTGCTGGGGCTGCGGCATCCCCAGCACCCGCGGCAACGCATCACCCCGCGCCACCTGCTGACCCACACCAGCGGCCTGCGCGACGCCGCCGACCTGCCCCCGCGCAGCGGGGCCGAACTGCGCCAGCGCCTGGCCGACCCCGCCACGTGGGGATCGCCAGCGCCGGGCGCCTTCTTCAGCTACTGCAACCTCGCCTTCGTGCTGCTGGGCACGGCCATGGAGGCGGCGACCGGCCAGCGCCTGGACGCCCTGATGCACGAGTGGCTGTTCGAGCCGCTGGGCATGGACGTGCAGCTCGACCCCGCCGCCCTTCGGCCCGACCAACGCCAGCGCGTGGCCACCCTGTACCGGCACGACGGCATGGCCTGGCAGGCCCAGGCGGACGCCGAGCCCGCCGACGCCGACCTGGTGCCCCGCGCCGGGCCGGGCTACGTGCCCGGTGAATGCGCCAGCGCCTTGGGCCCCCAAGGCGGCCTGCGCGCGAGCCTGCCCGAGCTCGACAAGCTGGCCCAGTGCCTGCGCCAGCACGCTCACGGCCTGCTGCGGCCGGCCACGTTCGCCGAACTCGCCCGCGCGCACTGGCAGCACCCGGCGCAGCCGGGCGACACGATGAACGGCCTGATGCGCAGTTGGGGCCTGGGCGTGCAGCGCTTTGGCACGGCGCGCGACGCGGCAGGCGGCGACCACCTGCGCCCCGATCGCGCGCTGAGCGCCATCGGCCACCTCGGCGAGGCCTACGGCCTGCTCTCGGGCCTGCTCGTCGGCCCTGCCCGCGGCGACGACCCCGGATGGACCCTGCTGTACGCCATCAACGGCACGCCGAACGAGGCCTTGGCCGCGCGCGGACACTACAACAGCTTCAGCCCCTGGGAAGAAGCGCTGCTTCGCAACGTGCTGCCCCTGCTTGACCCCCTGCCATGACCCAGTTCGCCTACCTCAGCCACCCCGGCTTCCTGCAACTGCCGCTGGCCCAGCCCGGTGCGGCCATCGCCCCCTTCGCCGTGGCCGGCATCGCTTGGGACGGCTCGACCACCAACCGCCCCGGCGCCCGCATGGCCCCGGCCGCCATCCGCCGCGCCAGCGCCATGCTGTGCGACGCGCACCACCCGCTCTACGACATCAGCCCGCAAGGCCACGCGGTGGACCTGGGCGACCTGCCCTTGCCCAACACCAGCCTGGCCGGCATGCGCGAGGCCCTGATGCCGCAGCTGCCGACTCTGCTGGCGGCGCACCACATGGTGTGGCTGGGCGGCGATCACTCCATCACCCTGCCCCTGCTGCGCGCCTACCGCGCCCACCACGGCCGCCCGCTTGGGGTGCTGCACTTCGACGCCCACTGCGACACCTGGAGCGACCACTTCGGCGAGCCCAGCGGTCACGGCACCTGGGTGGCCGAGGCCCTCGATGAGGGCTTGGTGGTCCCCGAGTGCTTCGTGCAAATGGGCATCCGCTCCTCCGCCGATCGCGCGGCGCGCGAGTTCGTGCGCGACCGCGGCGGCCTGATCTACGAGGCCCGCCGCCTGCGCGGCCTGGACGGCAGCGCGCTGATGGCGCCCATGCTGAACGAGATCCGCCAGCGCGTGGCCGCCGCCGGTCACCCGCCCATGTACCTGAGCTTGGACATCGACTGCCTCGATCCGGCCTTCGCGCCCGGCACCGGCACGCCGGAGCCCGGCGGCCTGAGCAGCAGCCAGGTGCTGACCGTGCTGGAAGACCTGGCCGACCTGCCCTGGGTGGGCATGGACTGTGTGGAGGTGTCGCCGCCCTACGACCACGCCGAGCTCAGCAGCCAGGCGGCCGCACATTTCGTGTGGACCTACCTGTGCGGGCGCCTGGCGACCCGTGGGGCTCGGCCATAACCCAGGGTAATTGCCACCCCTCGCATCCTCCGGCCGGCAGGGGCCACAGGTTCCAATAATCGGACGCCCTCCACGCCACCCTCTGCCCGCCTTGCGCCCCCTGCTGCCCCTTCTTTTGTCGGTCGCCGCCTTGGCCGGCACGGCCACGCGCGCCGAAGCCGCCCTGCCCCTCGTCTACTGCGCCGACGCCAGCCCCGAGGGCTTCGACCCCGGCCTGTGGGACAGCAGCAGCACCAGCAACGCCACCCACCCCATGTTCCAAGGCCTGGTGGGCTTCAAGCGCGGCGGCACCGAGCTGGAGCCGGTGCTGGCCACGGCGTGGACCGTATCGCCCGATGCGCGGGTCTTCACCTTCCAACTGCGCCGCGGCGTGCAGTTCCACACCACGCCCGACTTCAAGCCCACGCGGCCGATGAACGCCGACGACGTGCTGTTCACGTACCAACGCTTCGTCGACCCCAAGCACCCCTGGAACCAGGCGGTGCCGTCCACCTACATCTACCCGCAGAACCTGGGCCTGGCCCAGGCCATCGAAAAGATCGAGCGCTTGGGCGAGCACGAGGTGCGCTTCACGCTGCGCAGCCCCAACGTCACTTTCCTGAGCACCTTCGCCATGTCCTTCGCCAGCATCCACTCGGCCGAGTACGCCGGGCAGTTGCTGAAGCGCGGTGAAGGGTCCCTGCTCAACCGCCGTCCCGTGGGCACCGGGCCGTACCAATTCCGCAGCTACGCGAAAGACGACGTGCTGCGCCTGGAGCCCCACCCGGCGTACTGGAACGGCGTGCAGCGCACGCCCAAGCTCATCTTCTCCATCAGCCGCGAGCCCAGCGTGCGCGTGCAAAAGCTGCTGGCGGGCGAGTGCCACATCACCGCCCCGCTGCGCGACGTGGACGTGGCCGCGCTGCAGGGCCGCAAGGGCATCACCCTGCTTCAAAAACAGGCGCTGAACATCAGCTACCTCGCCTTCAACCTGAAGCGCGCGCCGGTGAACCGACGCGAGGTGCGCGAGGCCCTGGACATCGCCATCGACCGCAACGCCATCTTCAAGGCCCTGTTCCCGCGCGGTGACGCGCTGCAAGCCACCAGCGCCTTCCCGCCGGTCATCCCGGGCTTCAACAAGACCCTGAAGAACGAGTACGACCCCGACAAGGCCAAACGCCTGCTGGCCCAAGCGGGCTATCCCAATGGCTTTGCCATCGACCTCTGGGCCCTGCCCGTGGCCCGCCCCACCAACCCCAACGGGCAGCTGATGGCCCAGCTCATCCAGCAGGACTGGGCGCGCATCGGCGTCAAGGCCACCATCAAGACCTTCGAGTGGGGCGAGTACCTCAAACGCGCCAACAACGGCGAACACCACGTCTACATGAGCGGTTGGAGCGGCGAGACCGGCGACGCCGACGACTTCCTCACGCCCAACCTCAGCTGCGCGGCCAACCGCACCGGCGTCAAGTTCTGCCACCCCGAGTTCGAGAAGCTCATCGACGAGGCCCGCGTCACCACCGACGAGGCCCAACGCATCGCCCTGTACGAGCAGGCACAAGTCGTGTTCAAGCGCGAGCGCCCCTGGATGCCCATGGCGCACAGCACCGTGTACATCCCCATCCGCGACGGCGTCAAAGGCTTCGTGATGGCGCCCAACGGCAGCGTGGACTTCGGAGGGGTCGTGCGGGAATGAGCGCCACACTCCAAGCCTTCACATCCAGGATTCAGCCAGCATGAGATTGCGGCACATCGAGGTGTTTCACGCCATCATGCAGGCCGGCTCCATCAGCGGGGCCGCGCAGTTGCTGCACATCTCGCAGCCCGCCGTCACCAAGGTGCTGCAGCACGCCGAACTGCAACTCGGCATGGCCCTGTTCGACCGCGTGCGCGGCAAGCTGCACCCCACGCCCGAGGCGCGCCGCCTGTTCGTCGAGATCGACAAGCTCAACCGGGACCTCGTGGCCATCCGCCGCCTGGCCGCCCAACTCAAAGCCGGCGACCAGGACCAGCTGCGCGTGATGGCCACGCCCACGCTCGGCGCCTCGCTGCTGCCCGGCGCCATGACCGTCTGGGCCAAGGCCTTCCCCGACAGCCGCTGCGTGCTGGCCACCAACCACACCAAGGAAATCGTCAGCGCCCTGCTGCTGGGCGAGGCCGACATGGCCTTGTCGCTGCAAGACCCCCACCACCCTGGCATCACCGCCGAGGTGCTGGCCAGCGGTCCCATGATGGCCCTGTGCCCGCTGCGCAGCCCCGAGGCCCGCGTCGAAGGCGACCTGCCCCTGGCCGACATCCAAAGCGAGCTCATCGCCATGGTCGAAGACGACCCGCTGGGCGCGCAGGTCATGAACGCCTTTGGCGCGCAGGGCGTGCAGCCGCGCACCCGCATCACCGTGCAAACCTACCAACTGGCCCGTGCGCTGGTCGAGTCGGGTCTCGGACTGAGCGTGGTCGACCCCTTCACCGCCACCAGCGCCGACCGCCAGCTGGTGCGCGTGCGCCCGCTCAAGCCCAGCATCCCCGTGCACCTGCACCTGCTCACCGCCGCCAAAGCGCCCCTGCCCCAGGTGGGGCGCAAGCTGGTCAAGATCCTGGCCGAGCGCACCCAAGCGGCCTTGGCCGCCCTGGACCCCTGATGAACACCGTGCCCGGTATTCCCTGCGAGGCCGTGCCCGGCCACCCCGATTTCGTCGCCCTGGCCGCCCTGCCAGGCATCGACGTGGACCTGCGCTACGCCAGCGACGACAACTTCGTGGGCCGCAACTTCTACGGCACGCTGGACTGCGCCTACCTGCGCCGCGAGGCCGCCGACGCCCTGCTCGCCGCCGCCCAATGGATGGCCGCCGCCCGCCCTGGCTGGCGCCTGCGCGTGCTGGACGCGCTGCGCCCCCAGCGGGTGCAAGAGCAGTTGTATGCCGAGCTCGACGGCACGCCCCTGGCCCTGTACCTGGCCCACCCCGAGCGGGGCTCCATCCACAGCTTCGGCATGGCCGTGGACGTGACGCTGCTCGACCCCCAGGGCTTCGAAGCCGACATGGGCAGCGGCTTCGACGACATGCGCGCGCTCTCCCACCCCGAGTACGAGGCCGAGCACCTGGCCCTGGGCCAACTCACCCCCGCCCACCTCACCGAGCGCGGCTGGCTGCGCCGCGCCATGCGGGAGGCGGGCTTCCACGGCATCGCCAGCGAATGGTGGCACTTTGACTTTGGCGACCGCGTTGCGGTGCGCCGCGACCTCCCGAGGGTGTTGTGATGCAACTCGACCGCCGCCATCTCCTGGCCGCTGCAGCCGCCCTGCCCTGGGCCGCCCAAGCCGCGTCTCCCGTGGGGCCGCTTCGCGCGCCGCGCTTGAAGGAGGGCGACACGCTGGGCCTCATCAGCCCGGCCAACGCCACCTTCGAGCGCGAGCCCCTGGACACCGCCGTCGAGGCCCTGCAAGCCCTGGGCTTCCGGGTCAAGCTCGGCCAGCACGTGCGCGCCCGCCACGGCCACCTGGGCGGCACCGACGCCCAGCGGGCCGCCGACCTCAACGCCATGTTCGCCGACCCCGGCGTGCAGGGCGTCATCGCTTTGACGGGGGGCAGCGGCGGCACGCGGATGCTGCCTTTGGTGGACTACGCGCAGATTCGCCGCACGCCCAAGTTCTTCGGCGGCTTCTCGGACCTCACCGCGCTGGTCAACGCCATCCACCAGCAAACCGGGCTCATCACCTTCCACAGTCCCGTGGCCGGCAGCGAGTGGAACGCCTTCAGCGTGGAGCACTTCAAAGCCCTGGTGATGCGCGCCGAAAGCCCGCTGCTGCGCAACCCGCAGCGCGAGCTGGGCGACAACCTGGTGCAAACGCAGTGGCGCACGCAAACCCTGCGCGGCGGCAAGGCCCGCGGCCCGCTCACCGGCGGCAATCTCACCGTGCTCACCGCCATGGCCGGCAGCGCCTACTGGCCGAGGTTCCAGGGCGCCATCCTGTTCCTGGAAGACATCAACGAGTACATCTACCGCGTGGACCGCATGCTCAGCACCCTGCGCCTGACGGGCGCGCTGAACCAGGTGGCCGGGGTGGTGCTGGGGCAGTTCACCAACTGCAACCCCGGCGAGGGCTACGGCACGCTGACGCTGGACGAGGTCTTCGACGAGTACCTGTTGCCGCTGAAGGTGCCCGTCTACCGCGGCGCCATGATCGGGCACATCAAGCGCAAGTTCACCGTGCCGGTGGGCGCGCTGGCCGAGATCGACGGCGACGCCGGCACGCTGCAGTTGCTGCAGCCGAGCGTCGTGTGACGTCGAAGGCCGGTCCTCAACCGAGGTAGCCGGCCACCGCCTGCAACAGGGCCTGGCTGGGCCGCACGAAGGCCAGTCCGATGGCAAAGCCCCCATGGCGGCGGCTCAACACGCTGTGGACGACCCGGGCCTCGAACTCGACCGCGACCGTGCGACTGGACCCCTGTTGGGGCAGCGGCAGCCGGACCTTCACGAGCAGCTTTGGGGGCGGGTTGGCACCGGCCACGATGCCCAGACCGCCCAGGCTGACGTCGGTCGTGCGCACCTCAAACGGCGGCTGCCCGGGCAGGCAAACCTGGGCCAGGGTCTGCAACACGCGGCGGCGGTGCTGCCGCTGCTCTTGGGACGCTGGGAGTGCACTCATGGTCGTGGTGGACTGTCGACCCAAGCGGGCCCGCAGCGGCTCCCCCGTTCGACGGAGGGGCACGCAACGGGCGTGAACTCGATCACGCACTGCGCCGCGTGCCATGTCCCAGGCAGAGCGCCCTGGGACGCGCACGCCACCACGCCGCCATGCCCTCTGGCGGGGGCCCCTCGCCGGGCTTGCGTCGGCTCGACGCCTCTTGTTTGTGCGTGAAACCCCAATTTATTCGCCATCGTTGGGCAAGCGCCGGGTCTCAATATCGACGAACCGCCGGCTTGTTCGTGGATTACCGCACATCCCAGAACGAATTTCTTCGTTTTAACAAAAACCAATATCAAAGATTTGCGCATTTGTTCCTCAGCGCAATCGAGACCCTGGCGGTTCAATGGGCCGCAAGCGACGCCGGTTCCCCGCGGCGCGGAAGGCACCCCCTCTCTGCACAGGAGCAAGCAACATGGCCCTCGTCCTCAAATCCCGCGACTCCCAGGCCGCCCCCGCCCCGGCCGCCACCGCCGCCAAGGGCATTTCGCGCGCAATGACCCGAGACGCCGAGGCCAACCGGCGCCGGGCCCGGACCTTGGCCAAGCAGCAACAGGCCGCGGAGCGCATCGCCAGCGCCTCCACCCAGCTCTCGGCGGGTGTGAATGAAGCGGCCTCGGCCGCCGAGGAACTCAAGCGCGCGTCCGACCAGATCGCCAGCGGCGCCGAAGAAGCCGCCGGTGCCGCCCAAGAGTCCTTGGCGGCCATGACGCAGGTGTCGGGCGCATTGAAGCGCCAACTGGAGGCCTGCAACACCGCGCAGACGAACGCCGAGGGCATGCGCGACCTGGCCGGTCAGCTCAACCTGGACGTCAGCGCCACCATCACCGCCGTGGGGGTGGCCGCCGAGCGCCAAGCCGTGTCGGTGCAGATGGTGGGCGAACTGGAACGCCAAGCAGCCAACATCGGTGACATCGTCAAGGCCGTCGCCCGGATCGCCGACCAAACCAACCTGTTGGCCTTGAACGCGGCCATCGAGGCGGCGCGCGCGGGTCTCCACGGCAAGGGCTTCGCCGTGGTCGCCGACGAGGTGCGCACCTTGGCCGAGACCAGCGAGAAAAGCGCCAAACAGATCCAAGACTTGGTGGGCCAGATCCAAGGCGAGGTCAAGCTCATCGCCGACGGCATCAACAGTTCGGCCGAAAGCATCCAATCCGAGGTGACCAAGAGCAAGGTCATCCTGGATCAGTTGGAGCAGGTGCGGCTCGACGCAGGCGACATCCTGCAAGGGGCGGTGCAAATCGCCAGTGCCGCGGCCCAAGGCGCGGCCGCCGCCCAGCAAGCCTTGAAAGGCGCCGAGCAAATCGCGGCCGCGGCCACCGAGCAGAGCTCGGCCTGCGAGGAGGCGGCCAAAACCGTGGAGGAGCAAAGCGCCGCACTGGCCGAGTGCGAGCAAACCACGGCCAACCTGTCGGAGATCGCCGACGAGCTCAAGCACTCCACCGACATCGGCAAGAGCGCCGAAGAGGTGGCTTCGGCCGCCGAAGAGCTGGCGTCGACCGTGCAGGAGCTGACCCGCTCGGCCGGTCAAATCATGGTGGCCCTGGACCAGATCCGCAAAGGGGCCCAGTCGCAAGCGGCGGCCACGGCGGAGTCGGCCGCGGCCATCGCCCAGATCGCCAAAGGGGCCGAACTGGCCGAGCAACGCGCCGAGGAGGCCAGGGCCCGCTCCGATGCCATCCGCACCTTGATGCAGGAAAACAAGGCGCGCATCGACGGCCTGGTGCGCAGCATCAGCGACGGGGTGAGCGCCACGCGGACCAGCATGAAGCAGGTCAAGGAGTTGGAATTGGTGAGCCGCAAGATCGACAAGATCGTCGACGCCATCACCCAGGTGTCCGTCCAAACCAACATGCTGGCCGTCAACGGCAACGTCGAGGCGGCGCGGGCGGGCGAGTACGGCAAGGGCTTTGTGGTCGTGGCCACCGACATCCGCAACCTGGCCCACGACTCGGCCGAGAACGCCGACCGCATCAAAGACCTGGTCAAGGGCATTCAGGACCAAATCGGCACGGTGGGCCGCGATCTGGGCGAAATCGTCACCGCTGCCGTCGCCGAAGTCGACAAGGCCAAGGGCATCACGGCCAACCTCAACGCCTTGGAGACCAGCGTCGGCCGGGTCATGCAAGGCAACGACACGGCGATGGAGTCCTCGCGAGAAATCAACGCCGCCCTGGCCGAGGTTCGCACCGGCGTGGAGCAAATCTCGTCGGCCGCGGCCCAGTCGGAAAAGGCCGCCGAGCAAGCGGCGGCGGCCGCCAAGCAGCAGTCCCAAGGGGCCGACGAGCTGGCCGCCGCCATCGAAGAAATTTCCTCCCTGGCCGACGAACTGCAAAGCAACTGAGTTCACGAGGGGAACCCCATGAACCACGCCCCCGACGAGCACCCCGACACGGGCGAGACCGAGCGCCAGTTCGTGACCTTCGAACTGGCGGGCGAGCGCTTCGCCGTGCCCATGGGGCCGGTGCAAGAAATCATCCGCCTGCCCGAGGTGGCGCGCTTGCCCTTGGCCCCTCCTGCCCTCGAGGGCCTGGCCAACCTGCGCGGCCGCGTGCTGCCCATCCTGAGCTTGCGTCGCGTGCTCGGCCTGCCCCTGGTGCCGCACGACGACGGCACCCGCGCCCTCATCATCCACCTGGGCCAATCCCTGGGCTTCATCGTGGACCGGGTGTCCAGCGTCATCACGACCGAACCTGGAGACCTCCATCCGGCACAGAGCCTGCGCAGCGTGGTTCGCACCGAATGCCTGACGGGCATGATCCGGCGCCGCGACGCAACCGGGGCCGAGCAGCTGTACCTGGTGTTGGATTTTGAGCGGCTGACCCGCGAGGAGTTCCAACTGCAAATCGTGGCCTCGGCCGCGGGATCGAATGCCGGGGGCGATCGGCCCAGCGGCGCCATGGAGTTGGAGCCCGCCCGGGCCACCGATGAGATCGCTGAGGAAGCGACGAGCGGCAGCGCCGACTTGCGCCTGGTCAGCTTCACGGTGAGCCACCAGGAGTACGGCATCCCCATTGCCGACGTGCAAGAGATCGTGCAGGTGCCCGAGGTCATCACGGCGGTGCCGCAAGCGCCGCGCCACGTGAGCGGGGTGATCAGCTTGCGCGAGCGCCTGCTGCCTTTGGTCGACCTGCGCAGCCTCTTTGACCTGCCGCCGGAAGGGCAGCTCGACCACCGGCGCATCGTCGTGGTGGCGCTGCCGGGCTGCGGTCCCGTGGGCTTGATCACCGACACCGTCAAAGAGGTGCTCAGCGTCTCGGGCGAGGCCGTGGACAGCATGCCTGGCCTGCTGGCGCGCGATCCGCAGTTGCAGGAGTTCGAGTCGATCTGTCGCTTGGACGAGGGACGCCGCCTGGTCACCGTGCTGTCCAGCGAGCGGCTGCTGACCCTGGAGGCGGTGCGCGACGCCGCTGCCTGCGTTGACAACGCCACCCTCAATGCGGAGGACACCACCGTGACCGCCCACCCCACCGATGCCATCGCCAACGCCGAGAACGAAGACCTGCAGGTGGTGATCTTCCGCCTCGCCGACGAGGAGTTCGGCGTGCCCATCATGAGCGTGCAGGAAATCGTGCGCGTGCCCGAGCAGCTGACGCGGGTGCCCAAAACACCGCCCTTCGTCGAAGGTGTGATCAACCTGCGCGGGGCGGTGCTGCCCGTGATCGACCAGCGCCGGCGCCTGGGCCTGCCGGTCATCGATCGCAACGACCGTCAACGCATCATGGTCTTCACCCAGGGCAACAGCCGCACGGGCTTCATCGTGGATTCCGTGGCCGAAGTGCTGCGCCTGCCTCGGGCCTGCATCGCCGCCGCCCCAGCCATGAGCGAGGCCCAGCAGCGCCTCATTCGCCAGGTGGCTCGGCTCGACGGCGACCGACGCTTGGTGATGATCGTCGACCCCGTCCAGCTTTTGCAGTTGGACGCGGCGCCCGCAGCCGACGGCGCACCGGGCGACGGGCCCATGCCCTTGGCCGCCTGAGTCCAGGAGTCCGCCATGCCCGACAAGGTGCTCGTGGTTGACGACTCGGCGCTGATGCGCCGCCTGCTGCGACAGCTGCTGGAAGAGGCCGGCTTCGACGTCGACGTCGCCCGCTCGGGCCGCGAAGGGGTGGAGCGGCTCTTGAGCGGCGAGCCCGACGTGGTGACCCTGGACGTCAACATGCCGGAGATGGACGGGCTGAACGCGCTCGCCCTGATGATGGAAAGCCGGCCCACGCCGGTCATCATGGTGTCGTCCTTGACCAGCCAAGGGGCGCAGGCCACCCTCGAGGCCCTGGCCCTGGGGGCCGTGGACTACGTGACCAAGCCGGGCGGCACCATCTCGCTGAACATCGAGGACGTGGCAGCGGAACTCGTGGCCAAGGTGAAGGCGGCACGGCGCGCGCGGCTGCGGAGTCGTCCGCTGGTGCGAGCCCGCCGGACAGCAAGCAGCCCTGCCGAACGGCGCCCGGCTCGCGAAGCCAGCCGCCCCGTGCCGGCCCGCCGCGTGGGGCACCCTGCGGGGGTCGTGGTGATTGGCGTGTCGACCGGCGGTCCGCGCACCCTGGAAGACATCCTGCCGGAACTGCCGGGCGACTTTCCGTGGCCGGTGCTGGTGGCCCAGCACATGCCGGCCCAGTTCACGGCCGCCTTTGCGCGGCGCATGGACGCCCTGTGCGCCCTGCAGGTCATCGAGTGCGAAGGGCCGACGCCCCTCCAAGCGGGCACGGTGGTGATCGCCCAGGGGGGGCACGACATGGTCGTCAACGACCGCCTCGGCCGTCTGGTGGCCCAAGCCGTGCCCGAGACCCCCTCGCAGCCCTGGCATCCCTGCGTGGACGTGCTGGTCGACAGCGTCATGCGCCACGTCGCGCCGCAACGCATCGCGGGCGTGCTGCTGACGGGCATGGGCTTCGATGGCGCCGCCAGCATGGCCCGGCTTCACCGCGCCGGCGGCACCACGGTGGCCGAGTCGGCGGACACCGCGGTGGTGTTTGGCATGCCCAAGGAACTGATCGACGCCCAGGGGGCGACGGAGGTGCTTCCTTGCACCCGCGTGGCCGCTTGGCTGGTTCAACACGTGCGCCAGCACACCCTGCAGGAGGCATGAACCATGGCCTTGCGTCGCCCCACCTCGCCCCTGGCTACCAGCCCGGAAGCGGGACCGACGGCCAGAGGTCCGTCGGACTTCGAGCGCCTGCTGCACAGCAGCGACGCCACGCAGCGCCGGCTCGCCGCCCAGTCGCTGGGAGCAACACCAGGTGCAGCCCCCGCGCTGGTCGAGCGCTTGCATCTGGAGCGGGACGCCCGCGTGCGCGAGGCCCTGTTCACCAGCGTGGGGCGCCTGCCCGGTGCCGACACCGTGCGCGCCTTGATGCCCTTGCTGCGCAGCGAGGACGTCTCGCTGCGCAACGGCGCCATCGAAGCGCTGAGCGGCATGCCCGAGTGGGTCGCCCCCCACATTCTGCAGATGCTGGAGGACGCCGACCCCGACGTGCGCGTGTTCACCGTCAACATGATGAGCGACCTGCGCCACGCGCAGGTGCCCGATTGGCTGCACCGCGTGCTGCTGCACGAGCCCCACGTCAACGTGGTGGCGGCGGCGCTCGACGTGCTGGCCGAGGTGGGACGCGCCCAGGACCTGGCGGCCATCGAACGGGTGCGCGCGCGCTTCCCCGACGACCCGTTCATCGACTTCGCCGCCACGATGGCGGCGCAACAGATCGGCTCCCCATGAAAAGCGCCCTGCTGCCCGCCAAGGCGCCGGCCGAGGTGCTCATCACCGACGCCGACTTCCTGAAGTTCCGGGAGTTTTTCTACCGGAAGACCGGCATTCACTTCGAGGAAAGCAAGCGCTATTTCGTGGACAAGCGGCTCGTGGAGCGCATCCAGGCGACCGGGGCCGGCGACTTCCGCAACTACTTCGTCGGCCTGCGCTTCGAGACCGCAGGGTCGGAGCTGCAGCACTTGGTCAACGCGATGACGGTCAACGAGACCTATTTCTTCCGCGAGGCTTACCAGTTCGACTGCATGGTGCGCGACATGCTGGGCGAGGTCACCCGGCACCGCCGCCCCGGCGACCGCATTCGCATCTGGTCCATTCCCTCGTCCACGGGCGAAGAGCCCTACTCCATCGCCATCTACCTGCTGGAGCGGTGGGCCGACATCGACCGCTTCGACGTGGAGATCCTGTCCTCGGACATCGACACCACCGTGCTGGCCGCGGCCGAGCGGGGCGTTTACAGCAACCGCTCGGTGGCCAACCTGCCCGTGGCGTACCGCGACAAGTACTTCCGCCGCGTTGGCGATGGCGAGTGGGCGATCAGCCGTGACCTGGTGGCGGCCGTGCACTTCAGCCAAGTCAACCTGAGCGACGCGACCGACACCGCCCGCTTTCGCGACATCGACCTGATCTTCTGCCGCAACCTGCTCATTTACTTTGACGACGTGTCCCGGCGTGCGGCCGCCGAGGCCATGTTCGACGCCCTCAGCCCGGGGGGCTTCGTCTGTCTCGGCCATTCGGAATCGATGAGCCGCATCACCTCGCTGTACCGGGTTCGTCGCTTCGCCGACGCCATGGTCTACCAGCGGCCCCTCCCAGGAGATGCCCCATGAACCCGGTTCGCGTTCTGATCGTGGACGACGCCGCCACCGTCCGCCTCTACCACCGCAAGCTGCTGGGCGATGCTGGCTGGGCCACCGAAGAGGCCGTCAACGGGGTCGAAGCCTTGGAGAGGGCGAGCGCGGCGCCGGCCGGGCAGCCTTTCGACCTGTTTGTGGTGGACGTGAACATGCCCAAATTGGACGGCTACGGCTTCATTCGGGCGCTGCGTCAAGCGCCCCTCGCCTCGGCCGCACCGGTGCTCATGGTGTCGACCGAGGCGCAACTGCAGGACGCCAGCGCCGCCCTGGACGCGGGGGCCAACTGCTACCTCGTCAAACCCGCGCGCCCGGCCGAGTTGGTGCTCACCGCGGCCTTGCTGGTCGGCGACTGGGACGCTGCGTCCAAAGCCGTCCAGGCCCAGTTGCCCCGAGGAGCCGCCTCATGAACACCTCCGAACTCATCGACCAGTTCGTGCTGGAGGCCCGCGACTGCCTGGAGCAGATCGCCGAGCGCCTGTTGGAAGTGGAGCGCAACCCCAACGACGCCGAGTTGCTCAACGACCTGTTTCGCTCGGTGCACACCCTCAAGGGCAACTGTGGCCTGTTCGAGTTCAAGCCCTTGGAAACGGTGGTGCACGCCGCCGAAGACCTGCTGGACCAAGTTCGCAGTGGGCGCTTGGCCTACTCCGCCCACATGGCCGATGCCCTGCTGGACGCGATGGACCACAGCGCCACCCTGATCGACACCATCGCCAACACCGGTCAGCTGCACGACGCCGATTTGCCCACTTCGCAGGCGCTGGCACAGCGCTTGCGCGCCGAACTGCAGCCGGCTGCTGCAAGCCCCGCGGCCCCCAGCCCGGCCCCAAGGTCTGTGACGGACCGCCCCGCCCCTTGGCTGCAGGCCGTGCAAGACCGCCCCGTCGAGCCGGGATGGACGGTGCTGCATTACCAACCGGAGTCGGAATGCTTCTTCAAGGGGGAAGACCCCTTGCAACTGGTCCTCGCCACCCCGGGGCTGCAATGGATTCATTGCGCGACAGGGACGCCCTGGCCTACCGTCGACGAACTCGACTGCTACGCCTGCAACCTGCAGTTCACGGTGGCCAGCAGCTCGCCCCAGGCGTATTTGCAGGAGCATTTCCGCTACGTGCCCGAGCAAGTGGCGTGGCACGTCGTCGCAGCGCCGGCGGCTCCCCCCCCCACGGGCGCGGTGCCCAGCGAGCGGCCCGACGCCACCGCCCTGTTGCAACGCCGCGCGCGGCAGTTGTGGAGCGACCAGGTGGCGCTGTTGCAACGCGTCGACCTGGCCCCGGCCACGCTGGCTGCCGCCCGCACGGTGCTGCTGCGCCTGTGGTCGGCCTTGCAGGGGGGAGCAATGCCCGCCCCCACCGAGGTGCCGCTCCAAGCCGGCCCGCTGTTGGCCTGGGCCCAGACCGTGTTGGCCGAAGACGCCCACGCGACCCAAGCACCAGCCACGCACGAGGCCCAGGCCCGCGGCGCCAGCGGCGCGAACGAGGACGGCAGCACCGGCGGCGAACGGGGTCCGCGGGTGTTGAAGGTGGCCCAAGACAAGGTCGACCGCCTGATGGACTTGATTGGCGAGATGGTCGTGGCCAAGAACGCCCTGCCCTACCTGGCCCAGCGCGCCGAGCTCCAGTTTGGGCAGCGCGAGCTGGCCCGGGAGATCAAGACCCAGTACGCGGTGATCAACCGCATCGCCGAAGACATGCAGCACGCGATCATGCAGGTGCGCATGCTGCCGGTGGGCACGGTCTTCCAGCGCTTCGGGCGCCTGGTGCGCGACCTGTCCCGCCGCCTGGGCAAGGACGTGGCGCTGGTGATCGAGGGCGAAGACACGGAGGCCGACAAGAACGTGATCGAGGCGCTGGCCGATCCCTTGATCCACATCTTGCGCAACAGCCTGGACCACGGCATTGAAACCCCGGAGGTGCGCCGGGCCGCTGGCAAAGCGGCCCAGGGCACGCTCAAAGTCAGCGCCCATCAAGAGGGCGACCGGGTCATCCTGGCCATCAGCGACGACGGCGCGGGCATCGACCCCAAGCGGGTGTGCGCGAAGGCCGTGGAACGCGGCCTGATCCCGGCCGACCGGGCGGATGCCCTCACGGACGCGGAAGCCACCCAGTTGATTTTCTTGCCCGGCTTCTCCACCGCCGACAGCGTGTCCGACCTGAGCGGCCGAGGGGTGGGCATGGACGTGGTGCGCTCGGCCGTGGAGCGCGTCAATGGCACGGTGCAATTGCAAAGCCAAGTGGGACGCGGCACGCAGCTCACGCTGAGCCTGCCGCTGTCCATGGCCGTGACGCACGTGATGATGATCGCCACGGCCGACAGCCGCTTTGGCGTGCCGATGGACCTGATCGTGGAGACCGTGCGCGTTCCCGTGGACGAGGTGCACCGCTTCAAGCAGTCGCAAACCGTCGTCCTGCGCGGCCGCATCGTGCCCTTGCGCGCCCTCAATGAGTTGCTCGGGCTGGAACTGGCCCAGCGACCCAACGAAGCCGGCGAGTTGGCCGTCTTGGTCCTGCGCTGGGGCAACGAGCAGATCGGTCTGGTCGTCGACGAGTTTCACGGTACCAGCGACATCATCCTCAAGCCCCTCGAAGGCGTGCTGGGGCAGTTGCCTGGCTTCGCGGGCACGGCGCTGATGGGCGACGGCAGCGTGCTGATGATCCTCAACCCCAAGGAGTTGCTGTGATGGGCATTCGCTTCCTGAAATCGCACGCGGCACTCGAAGGCCACGTTCCCCCCGAGGACGCCGAGGCCTTGTTGGCTTGGGTTCGCACCCAGCGCCGTCCGGCCGTCCACCTCGGCCACTGCCAGAGCCTGCACACCGCCGTGTTGCAGGTGCTGCTGGCGGCGCGACCCACAGTCAAAGTCCCGCCCGCCGAACCTCGCCTGGCCAGCCTGCTGGCCGGGTTGCCGCAGACCGCCACCAGGAGCAACCCATGAGCAAACGCATCTTTCTCGTCGACGACTCGCTGACCATGCTCATGAGCCTTCGCAACTCGCTCGAAATCAGCGGCTTTCAGATTGAAACGGCCAACGATGGCGAGGCGGCGCTCGACAAGCTGCGGGGCGGGCTCAAGCCCGACTTGATCATCACGGACATCAACATGCCCCGCATGGACGGCTTGGCGCTGATTCGCGAGGCCCGCAAGCTCTTGCGCTTCACCCCCATCCTGGCCCTCACCACGGAAAGCCAACAACACAAGCGCGATGACGCCAAGAAGAACGGCGCCACGGGTTGGCTGGTCAAGCCCGTGGGCGGCACCGACCTGCTGGCCATCGTCCGTCAACTCCTGCCCGGCTGCTAGGAGATCACCATGAGCGCAAGTCCCGACCCCCACGCCTCCGACCCGCATCCCGAGGACGCCAAGGGCGACTCGGGTCCGTCAGGCTGGCGCCCCAGCCCGAGCGACCTGATGCTGATGGGCGTGGCCATCGCCCTGAGCCTCGTGCCGCCGCTGGCCCCCACCGTCTTGAGCTATGGCGAGCTTGCTTACCTGGCATTGGGCTTTGCCGGCGGCTGGTTGTTGCACCAGTGGCGGCAGCCCCGCACGCAGGCGATCACAGCGTCTCGCAAAGACCCCGCCGCCGTGGTGGCCCACGACATCTACACCTTGCAACAAGCGTTCTCGGTTCTGAAGCAGCAAGTGAGTGCCACCATCCAGACCTCCGAAACCGCCGTGATGTCCATGGGCGAGCGGATGTGCCGCGTCCACCGGAACACCAGCGCCCTGCAGTCCCGCATCGTCGAAGCGGTGGCACGCTCGGAGTCCTTGTCGTCGGACTCGCTGAGCCAAGCCACGAAGCACGCGGCGGCAGTCAGCCAGTTGGCGCGCCACCAAGAGGCCTTCGAAGCGACCCGGCGCAACTTCACCGAGCGGGTTCGCCGCTCGGCCGAGCAGGTGCGCGGGCTCAGCCCCTTGGCAGAGCTGATCACGGAGATCGCGCGCAAGACCAACATGCTGGCCATCAACGCGGCCATCGAAGCCGCGCGGGCCGGTCCCGACGGCGCGGGCTTCAAGGTCGTGGCCGGCGAGGTGCGCCGGTTGTCGACCCTGACCGCCGAGGCGGCCCAGCAAGTCACGGAAGGCATCGCTTCCGCCGCCCAGGCCATCGACGAGCAGTCGCGCAACCTGGACGAGCACATCGGCGAGAGTGCCTCCGACCAACTGGACCTGATCGCCCAGCACATCCAAACCATGAGCAGCACACTGGGCGAGGTTCTCCCCTACCTGGGGCAACTGTCCCAAGACATGGACGCCGGCATGGCCGAGGTCACCACCGACATCGTCGACACCTTGGGCGACATGCAGTTCCAAGACATCAACCGCCAACTCTTGGAGCAAATCAGCCACGCGCTGTCGGGCTTGTCCACGCACTTTGCCCAGCTGTACGAGCTGATCGACCGTCGGGCGCCACCGCCACCGGTGCTGCTGGAGGAACTGCTCCAACTGTGGACGCGCAACTACGTCATGCACTCCCAACGCGTTGCCCACGCAGTCGGGCTGGCGCCCCAGGATGCGCAGGACCCGCAGGCGCCGCGCAACGACGGGGCCCCACCGCTGGAGCTGGCCGGCGCCAGCGGCCCGCGCATCGAGTTGTTCTGAGGCCCTGGAGCTCCTGCGATGAGCGCGCGCCCCCTGACCGGCTTGGTGCTCAGTGGGGGCGGCGCGCGGGCGGCCTACCAAGTCGGTGTGCTGTCTGCGCTGATGCGGATCCGGCGCGAGAGTGCACGCAGCGATTTCGACCCCTCCAACCCCTTCCAGATCATCTCGGGCACTTCGGCCGGGGCCATCAATGGCACCGCCCTGGCCTGCCAGGCGGACGACTTTGCCGGGGCCGTGGAGCAACTGGTGCACGTGTGGCGGCACTTCAAAGCCGGGCAGGTATACCGCAGCGACTCCCTGGGCGTCATGGGCAATGGCGCCCGATGGCTCACCATGTTGTCCTTGGGGTGGGCCTTGGCTCGCGTCCAACCGCGCTCGCTGCTGGACAACACGCCCATGCAAGGCTTGCTCGAGCGCATGGTGCCCATGGCCCGGCTGCCGTCCATGCTGGCCCGTCGCCATTTGCGCGCCGTCGCCGTCAGCGCTTCCAGCTACACACAGGGCGATCACCACACCTTCTACCAATCGGCCGTCCCGGTGTCCCCGTGGGTGCGTTCGCAACGCGTGGCGGTGCCGACCCAGTTGGTGCACGAGCACCTGCTGGCCAGCGCTGCCATTCCCTTCGTTTTCCCGGCGGTGCGTTTGCTGCACCATGCCGAAGGCGAGTGGTTCGGCGACGGCTCGATGCGCCAGGGCGCGCCCCTGTCACCGGCCATCCACCTCGGGGCCGACCGCTTGCTGGTGATCGGCGCAGGCCGCATGCACGAGCCCAAAGCGCAGCGGCGCAGCGTCACCCAGTACCCAACCCTGGGCCATGTGGCGGGGCACGCCATGTCGAGCATTTTTTTGGATGCACTCGCCGTGGATGTGGAGCGCCTGCAGCGCATCAACCGAACCTTGGCCGCCCTTCCGCCCGAGGTCCGCCACCACCACCCCCTGCGCGAGGTCCAACTGCTGGTGATCGCACCCAGCCAACGCTTGGACGACTTGGCGGCGCAGCACATCGATGCGCTGCCCAAACCCATGCGACTGCTGTTGCGCGCTCTGGGAGTGCAACAAGGCGATGGCCAAGGCGCCGCCCTGGCCAGCTACCTGCTCTTCGAGGGCCCTTACACCCAGGCGCTGATCGCCCTGGGCGAGGCCGACACCGAGCGTCAACGGTCGCAGGTGTGCGAGTTTTTTGGCTGGACCCCGGTGCATGCGCTGCCCTGAGCGGCGCGTCGCACAGGCCCTTGGCGCCCAGCGGGCATGGCGATCAGCGTTCTTGCAGCTTGGCGATGGTCTGCTGCTGGTTTTGCACCAGCTGCGAGTACATCTTGAGTTGGTCGCCCAAGCCGCGCAGGCGCTCGCCGGTTCGCTGCGCCAGCGTGGCCAAAAACTTCGCCGCCACGGCCGGCTGCTCGGCCACCAAGCGTTGCAAGCCCACGCGGGACAAACCGGCGGCACGCACGGTGCTCACCGCCGTGCAACTGGCCGAGCGCGGCTGCCCATCCAACAGGGCCAACTCGCCGAGGATCTGACCGGCGCCCAGCACCGCCAATTCCACCAGTTCACCGCCGTCGGCGATGTCCACCGACACGCTGCCCTCCAAGATCAGCAGCAGGTGCCCGATGTGCGAACGATCGCCCTCGACCAGCAGCTTGGTGCCGGCGTTCGCCTCCACCAGCCGCAAGTAGGGCACCAAGCGCAAGGCGTCCTCCACCGGGAAGGGAATGGTGTTGTTCGGCGCGGCGAGCAGTTCGGCGGCTTGGGCCGAGAACACCGGGAATTCTTCGAGCGCACGCGTGCGCATGGCGGCGGGATGGACGGTCACGGGCGAGGCAGGCTGGGCGAGAACAAGGGGCGAAGTGTGCCGCCTGCCGGCGCACGCAGCACCCGGGACTTCGCCGCATGCCCGTGGCGCCAGCCCCAAACAAGACCCAGGCGTCCCTTGATCCGTGCGCCCAGGCTTGCTGGGCTGGCAAGCACAGACTAAGCAGCCAGTGGCTCAAGGGGTGAGCCACTCGCTGCAGCCACCGGTGCTGCGGGCAACAAAAAAGCCGGTCACTTGCGATGACCGGCTTTCGAGGAATGTTGGTGGGCCCTGAGTGACTCGAACACTCGACCAACGGATTAAGAGTCCGCTGCTCTACCAACTGAGCTAAGAGCCCTGTCTTTTCCAGCGCAGCGCTCTTGCTAGGCGCTGTTGGTGGGTCGGGCGAGACTCGAACTCGCGACCAACGGATTAAAAGTCCGCTGCTCTACCGACTGAGCTACCGACCCGCTCCGGAAAAGCCCGTCAGTATAGACACAAACCCTCGACTCAGGCAAGGATTGGCGTTGATTTTTTCAAGGCTTGGGCCACGGCCGAGGCCGCGGCGGCCATCCCGAAGCTGGCGGTGACCATCACGCTCGAGCCGTAGCCAGCGCAGTTGAGGGTGCCGTCCACGGCGCAAGCCGCCCCCTCGGGCGTGGACGGTCGTGCCACGGCCTCGCGGCTGAAGATGCAACGCACCCCGATGCGCCCTTGGCGCGGGGCCCCGGCCTCGCGGCGAAGGCGCGCGCGCAAGCTGGCGAGCAGAGGGTCGTGCGTGGTCTCGGCCAAGTCGGCCTCGTCGAGGGCCTGGGGCAATTGCTTGCCGCCCGCGGCGCCCACGCACACGAACGGCACGCGGCTGCGACGCGCCCAGGCCGCCATGGCCGCCTTGGCGCGCACCTGGTCGCAGGCGTCGATGACGGCATCGGGCACGGCCGACTCCCCGAGCAGCGCCGGCCAGTTCTCGGCGTCGACAAAGGCATCGATCACGCGAACTTGGCACCCTGGGTGGATGGCACCAATGCGATCGCGCAAAGCCTCGCCCTTGTGCTGCCCCAGGGTGGCGGTGAGGGCTTGGACTTGCCGGTTGATGTTGGACTCGGCCACGTGGTCGAGGTCCACAAGGGTGAGCGCCGCCACGCCCGAGCGGGCCAGCGCCTCCACGGTCCACGAGCCCACCCCGCCCAGGCCCACCACCACCACGTGCAAGCCGCGCAGCCGTGCGTAGCCCGCGTCGCCATGCAGGCGTCGCAGTCCCCCGAAGCGGCGCTCCAGGTCGGCGTCGTCGTGCGGGTTCATCGCATCAAACGCCAGGTTTGCCAACGCACGCCGAGGACCCCACCCATGACGATGCCCAGCACCGCCAACAGGCTGCCCAGGCTCAAGGTGGACAGGCCGCTGAGGCCCTGCCCGACCGTGCACCCGACGGCGGTCACGCCGCCGACGCCCATCAAAACCGCCCCCACCAAGTGAAAGGCCAAATCCTCAGTGTGCCGGAAGCCCTCCCAACGGAACTCGCGACGCCAAAGGGCCATGGCCGCGGCACCGGCGATGACCCCAAGCACTGAGACGATGCCGAGGTTCAGCACCCGGGTGCCGTCGCTGAAGTACTGCAGGTACTCCAAGAGGCCGGCGATCGGCGCGACGAAGCTCAAGGCCTCCGGGCGGTTGTGGGTCGTGCCCAGGTAGGCCGCCTCCAGGGTTTGGGGGTGTTCGGGGACCAAGGCCCAGCGCGCGCTCAGCGCCCAGGCCAGGGCCACCACGGCGCCCACGGCGGCGCCCCAGGCCACGCGGCCGCGGCCCTCCCGAGGCCACAGCGCCCAGGCGGCCAATGCCAGGGCAAGGCCCACTCCCAGCAGCGGCAGCCCCGACCATGTGGCCAGGTCCTGGGCGTGACCCAACTCCAAGGCCCAGCGATCGACGCTGCGGTCGCGCCACACGGCAGTGAGCCCGCGCAAGGTCATCGACCCGCTCAGGCCCATCACCAAGAGCACGACCAACGCTTTGAGGTTGCCGCCGCCCAGACGAACCAAGGTCTTGGCCCCGCACCCTGAGGCGAACACCATGCCAAGCCCGAACAGCAAGCCCCCGACGAGGTTCGAAGCCAAGAGCAGGCGGGGGCCACCGTACGCGGTCTGGCTCGCCTGCAGCCAACCCAGGGCCTGCAAACCGGCAAAACCCGCCATGGCCACGGCCACGGCCAAGCCCCACATCCGGGCTCGCTGCCAATCGCCCATGTTGACCACATCGGCCACCGCGCCCATCACGCAAAAGTGGCTGCGTTGGCTCAGCGCCCCGAAGGCGCCGCCCAAGACAAAACCCAGGACGAGGACCTGATGGGTGAGAGAAAGAACTTGGGCGTCGGTCATGGCAGCGCGTCCAAAGGAAACGGCCCGCGTTTGCGGGCCGTTGTGGGGCAAGTCACTTGAGCGAAGCGAGTCGCTCTTTGGCGGCCTGTGCCGCCTCCGTGCCCGGGTAGGTCTTGAGCACGTCCTCGAGGCTGCGGCGGCCGGCCTTGAGGTCCTTCAGCTCGATCTGGCAATTGGCCAGCGCCAACGCGGCCTCGGCGGCACGCGGGTGCGAAGGATTGCCCGACAAGAAGGCCTTGAAGGTGGCCACGGCCTCGCGGTACTGGCGCTGCCCGTACTGGGCGTTGCCCAACCAGAAGCGAACCGTGTCGCTGTAGCCCGAGGCCGGGAAGCGCTTCAGGAAGCCTTGGTACGCCGCACCCGCATCGTCGAACTCGCCACGGCGCAGCAGTCCCATGGCGGCTTCGTACTGGTTGCGTTCCTCGGGCGAGGCCTGGAACTCCTTACCATCGAGCGCCACCTTCAGCGGCTCCAGCGGCTTGAGGCGGGCGTCGAAGCCCTGCAACTGGTCGGCCAGGCGGCGCTGGGTGTCGGCGAAATCGCGGGCCAACTGCTCGTTGGTGCCACGCAGCTTCGCCAACTCGGCGCGCAGCGCTTCGTTCTGGTTGACGAGCTCGGCCATGCTGCGCCGCAGGGCGGTCAGCTGGTCTTGCACCTCTTGCGCCGACGCCAGCTTCTTGTTGGCCTCTTCCAAGGCCACGACCTTGGCGCGCAGATCGAGAATGGCCTTGCGCGCTTCGTCGTCGTCGAAGAGGCCGGCGTGGGCCGCCCCAGTCCAGCTGAGGGCGGCCACCAGGGCCAGCGAGCGCCAGGCCAGGACCATCACTTGTCCTTGATCTCGACGCGGCGGTTCTTGGCCCACACGGCTTCGCCGGTGCCTTGAACAGCCGGACGCTCCTTGCCGAAGCTCACGGGCTCGGCTTGGGCGGCGGGCACGCCGGCCAGGGTCAGCTGCTGAGCCACGGCTTCGGCACGCTTCTGGCCCAGGGCCAGGTTGTACTCGCGGCTGCCACGGTCGTCGGCATGGCCTTCCAGGCTCAGCTTCTGGGTTTTGATTTGCAGCAGGCGCTTGGCGTGGGCGTCCACCAGGCCACGGTACTCGTCCTTGACGACGAAGCTGTCGAAGTCGAAGTACACAACGCGCTTGTCGGCCACGGCCTTGGTCAGCTCGGCGCCCAGGTCCACGGACTGGACCTTGCTTTCCGGCACCGTGTTCACCGGTGCCGGCGTCGGCGCTGCCGGACGGGTTTCAACGGGCGCCTTCGCAGCTGGCTCGTCCAGCTTGGTGGTGGAGCAACCGGCCAGGGCAGCGGCGGCCAAAGCGGCCAGGGCAAAGCGATGCATCGTCATGGTGAGGTGCGGAAAGAAGGAAACAGGGGAAGCCCGGATTGTCGCCCAAGCCAACCACCCCCCGCAAAATCAGGGATCACTTCGAGAACGGTCCCCATGCCGGTTCGCGGATGTCGGCGTTGGGCACCACCAGCTTGGCCTTGACGCGGCCGTCCAGCGTGGAGGTGACCAGCACGTCGCGGCCCTGGGCGCGGCTGGCGTAGACCAGCAGCTTGCTGTTGGGCGCGAAGCTGGGGGATTCGTCCTCGCTGGTGTCGCTGATGACGCGAACCTGGCCGCTGAGCAGGTCCATCACGCAGGTCTTGTAGGCCCCGTCCAGGCGGCTGATGTAGGCCAGCCACTTGCCGTCGGGGCTCACGCTGGGACTGACGTTGTAGGGGCTGTTGAAGCTCACGCGCTCGGCCGTGCCGCCGTCCGCCCCCATGCGGTAGATCTGGGGGCCGCCACCGCGGTCGCTGACGAAGTAGATCGTGCGGCCGTCGGCGCTGTAGGTCGGCTCGGTGTCGATCGCCAGGGTCTGCGTCAGGCGCTTCAGGCCCGAACCATCGCGGTGGATCGAGTACAGCTGCGAGCCCCCGTTCAGGCTCAAGGTCAACGCGACGCGCTGGCCGTCCGGCGAAAAGGCCGGTGCGCTGTTCGTGCCCCGGAAGTCGGCCAGGGCGCGGCGGGCCCCGGTGGTCAGGTCCTGCAGGTAGACCACGGCCTTGCCGGTGTGGAAGCTGACGTAGGCCAGGCTGCGCCCTTCGGGCGACCAGGCGGGCGAGATGATCGGCTCCGGGCTCGTCACGGCCACGCGACCGCCTTCGCCGTCGGCGTCGGTCACCAGCAAGCGGTACTGGCTGCCGGTTTTCGCGACGTAGGCCAGGCGCGTGGCAAAGACCCCGCGCTCCCCCGTGAGCTTTTGGTAGATGGCGTCGGCCACCCGGTGCGCCGCCAGCCGCAGGTCCTCGGCCTGCACCACCTGCGACTCAGCGCCCAGGTCCTTGGCAGCCACCACGTCCCACAGTCGGTAGCGCACGTCGTGGCGGCCGTCGGCCAGTCGGGTGACGGAGCCTGCGGCCAAGGCATCGGCCTGCTTGCCGCGCCAATCGGCCAAGTTCGGGCTCGACAACTCCGACAAGCCCGCGGCAGCGCTGGCGTCCACCAGTCGGAACTGCCCAGAGCGCTCGAGGTCGGCGCGCACGATGGCCGACACGGGCTGGGGCGAGCGCGCTTCGTCCCGGAACTCGGGAATGGCGATCGGCAGTTGCGTGGCGCCCTGCCCCGAGACCTCGACCCGGAACTGCGCCCAAACGGGCACCGGCGAGGCCAAGGCGGAAGCGATCAGGTGGCGGCGGCGCAAGCTCATGGCGGGCAACAACAGGAATCCGGACGGCGCGGATTCTGCCGCCCGCCCAAAGCCCTTCGCCGGTCAGGCGCCGCCGCGCGGACCGCGGTCGGGGCCGATCGCCCACGCCATCGCCCCCACACGGGCCTGCCTGGAGGCGACTTTCTACAATCGGGCCTCGCCCCGTCTTCCGGGGCTTTCGTCGTTTCTGAGATGCCCCTGCTCCCGCCCGTCGCCGCCGGCAAACGCCACCAAGCCCCCCGCCCCTATGGCTCCGCCGACGCCTTGCTGCTGGCGCGCTTTGCCGAACAGCAGGGGAGCGTGACGGCCATCGTGTGCGCCGAGCCGGGCGACGCACAGCGCCTGGAGGCCGAACTGCCCCTGTTCGCGCCGGGGCTGCGCGTGGCCGTGTTCCCCGATTGGGAAACCCTGCCCTGGGACCGCTTCAGCCCCCACCACGACCTGATCAGCGAGCGCTTGGCCACGCTGTGGCGCTTGCTGCAGGCGCAGGGCAAGTCGCGCGAGCAGCGCGACTTGGACGTGGTGCTGCTGCCGGCCACCACGGCCCTGACGCGGCTGGCACCGCCCAGCTTTCTGGCTGCGACCACCTTCCATTTCAAAAAGGGCCAACAGCTGGACGAGGCCGCCTTCCGCGCCCAGTTGGTGCTGGCCGGCTACCAAAACGTCAGCCAGGTGGTGAGCCCGGGTGAGTACGCGGTGCGCGGCAGCCTGATCGACCTGTTCCCCATGGGCTCCTTGGTGCCCTACCGCGTGGACCTGTTCGGCGACGAGGTCGACTCCATCCGCGTCTTCGACCCCGACAGCCAGCGCAGCCTCTACCCCGTGCCCGAGGTGCGCCTGCTGCCGGGCCGCGAGTTCCCGATGAGCGAGGGCGCCCGGACGGCCTTCCGGGGCCGCTGGCGCGAGCACCTGGACGGCGACCCGAGCAAGGCGCGCCTGTACAAGGACATGGGCGAGGGCCTGGCCGGAGCAGGCATCGAGTACTACCTGCCGCTGTTCTTCGACGAGACCGTGCCCTTCTTCGACTACCTGGGCCCCGGCGCCAGCGTGGCGCTGCTGGGCGAGGTGGACGAGGCCCTGCAACGCTTCTGGCAAGACACGCGCGAGCGCCACAAGCTCTTGGTGACCGACCCGGAGCGGCCCATCCTGCCGCCCGAAAGCCTCTTCCTGCGGCCCGAACAGCTGTTCGCCTGCACCCAGCCCCTGGCGACGCTGACAGTGCGCGGAAGCGAGCCGGTGGACTACGCCCGCCCCCTGCCCGACGTGAGCATCGAGCGCGGCGCGCAAGAGCCCTTGGCGCGCCTGGGCCGGCACCTGGACACCACGCCGCACAAGGTGCTGCTGCTGGCCGAAAGCGAAGGCCGCCGCGAAAGCCTGCTGGACCTGCTGCGCGAGCACAAGCTGGATGCGCCCAGCGTCAAGGACCTGGCCGAGTTCGACGCCAGCGGCGAGAAGTTCGCCCTGCTGGCCGCGCCCCTGGCGCAGGGCTTCATTTGGATCGAGGGCTCAGGGGATCAACTGCGCCAGTTGCAGCTGGTCACCGAGACCGAGCTGTTCGCCACCACGCCCAGCACGCGACGCCGGCGGCGGCAGGAGCAGGCCAGCAACGTCGAGGCCCTGATCAAGGACCTGAGCGAGCTCAAGGTCGGCGACCCGGTGGTGCACCTGAGCCATGGCATCGGCCGCTACCAAGGCCTGAAGCACATGGACATCGGCCAAGGGGCGAGCGAGTTCTTGCACCTGACCTACGCCGACGAGGCGGTGCTCTACGTGCCCGTGGCCCAGTTGCACCTGATCCAGCGCTACACCGGCGTCAGCGCCGAAGAGGCCCCGCTGCACCGTTTGGGCAGCGGCCAGTGGGAAAAGGCCAAGCGCAAGGCCGCCGAGCAGGTGCGCGACACCGCCGCCGAGCTGCTGAACCTCTACGCCCGCCGCGCGGCCCGCGAAGGCCACGCCTTCCGCTACAGCCCGCACGATTACGAGGCCTTTGCCGCCAGCTTTGGCTTCGAAGAAACGGTGGACCAGCGCGCCGCGATCCACGCCGTGATCCAAGACCTGATCAGCCCCCGGCCCATGGACCGGCTGGTGTGCGGCGACGTGGGCTTTGGCAAGACCGAGGTGGCCCTGCGCGCGGCGTTTGTGGCCGTGATGGGCGGCAAGCAGGTGGCCGTGCTGGCGCCCACCACCCTGCTGGCCGAGCAGCACGCGCAGAACATCGCCGACCGCTTCAGCCAATGGCCGGTGAAGGTGGCCGAGATGAGCCGCTTCCGCACCGCCAAGGAAATCAAGGCGGCGCAGCAAGGCCTGGAGGACGGCACCATCGACATCGTGGTGGGCACGCACAAGCTGCTGAGCCCCGACACGAAGTTCGCCCGCCTGGGCCTGGTCATCATCGACGAAGAGCACCGCTTCGGGGTGCGCCACAAGGAGGCCATGAAGGCCCTGCGCGCGGAAGTGGACGTGCTCACGCTGACCGCCACGCCCATCCCGCGAACCTTGGGCATGGCCATGGAAGGCCTGCGCGACCTCTCGGTGATCGCCACCGCGCCCCAGCGCCGCCTGGCCATCAAGACCTTCGTGCGAAACGAGAGCAGCGGCACCATCCGCGAGGCCATCCTGCGCGAGCTCAAGCGCGGCGGGCAGGTCTACTTCCTGCACAACGAGGTCGACACCATCGAGAACCGCCGGCAAAAGCTCGAAGAGCTGGTGCCCGAGGCGCGCATCGCGGTGGCCCACGGCCAGATGCCCGAGCGCGAGCTCGAGCGCGTGATGCGCGACTTCGTGGCCCAGCGCCACAACCTGCTGCTGTGCTCGACCATCATCGAGACCGGCATCGACGTGCCCAGCGCCAACACCATCGTCATCGCCCGCGCCGACAAATTCGGCCTGGCGCAGCTGCACCAGCTGCGCGGCCGCGTGGGCCGCAGCCACCACCAGGCCTACGCCTACCTCTTGGTGCCCGAGATCGAGGGCCTGACCAAGCAGGCCGCGCAGCGCCTGCAGGCCATCCAAGACATGGAAGAGTTGGGCAGCGGCTTCTACCTGGCCATGCACGACCTGGAGATCCGCGGCGCTGGCGAGGTGCTGGGCGAGAAGCAGAGCGGCAACATGATGGAGGTGGGCTACCAGCTTTACCACGACATGCTGGCCGAGGCCGTGCGGGCGCTCAAGAGCGGCCGCGAGCCCGACCTGGCCAACCCCCTGCCGGCCACCACCGAGATCAACCTCCACGCCCCCGCCCTGCTGCCCGACGGCTACTGCGGCGACGTGCACGTGCGCCTGAGCCTGTACAAGCGCCTGGCCAGCACCAGCAAGGCCGAGCACATCGACGCGCTGCTGGAAGAGACCACCGACCGCTTCGGCAAGCTGCCGGCGCAGGGCCAGACCCTCTTTGACACCCACCGCCTGCGCGTGCTGGCACAACCCTATGGCGTGGTCAGGATTGACGCCGCACCGGGCGTGATCAACATCTTGTTCAAGCCCAATCCCCCCATCGAAGCGATGCGGGTCATCCAACTGGTGCAGAAAAATCCGAGCATCAAGCTGGTGGGCAACGACAAACTGCGCATCGACAAGTCGCTGTCGGACCCCATGGACCGGGCCCACTGCGTGCGCGAAATCCTGCGATTGATCGGTCCACCGAAGGAGTTGGCATGAAAGCGTGGATCCCCTTGGCCCTCCTGGGCCTGGCGTCGGTGGCCGGGGCCAAGCCCTTGGTCATCGCCGACAACGCCTGGCGCTCGTCGGCGCTCAACGAGATCGCGCCCTTCTTGCGCTACTGCATCCCCAAGGCCGACATCCCGACCCTGCCTCGGCTGCCCGTGGCGCCGGGCGCGATGAACGACCTGGACGTCAACGTCGTGCTGCAAGAGCCGGCCACCCTCGGCAAAGGCCACTGGTACCGCATCGGCTGGCGTGCCAAGGACGGCACCGTCTACATCGTCGCCGCCCGCAGCCCCGACGGGCAGCGCACGGTCTTCGGCCCCGTCAACGGCGACTGGACCTGCTTGCCCGCCGAACTTCGCAAAGAACTCAAGTGATGCCCCCTGCCTTGGAACTGGCCCCCGACCTGTGGCTGCGCGGCCCCCGACCGCGCCTGAGCGACTACCGCTTCGCCGCCTTTGACATGGACTCGACCTTGATCGCGATCGAGTGCATCGACGAGATCGCCGCATTGGCCGGGGTGGGCGAGCAGGTGGCCGCCATCACCGAGGCCGCGATGCGCGGCGAAATCACCGACTTTCGCGAGTCCCTGTCGCGCCGCCTGGCCCTGTTGGCCGGGCAGCCCGAGGCCTTGCTGGACCGCGTGCTGAAAGAGCGGTTGCGCTTCAACCCTGGGGCCCGCGAGCTGTGCGCCGCGCTCAAGGCGGCGGGCCTGCGCCTGGGCCTGGTGTCGGGCGGCTTCACGCACTTCACGCGCTTTGTGGCGGCCGAGTTGGGCATGGACGTGGTGCGCGCCAACGCGCTGGAGGTCGCCGACGGCCGCCTGACCGGCCGGGTGGTGCAACAAGACTGGGGCGACGTGGTCGACGGCGCCGAGAAACGCCGATTCGTCGAAGAGCACTGCGCCCGCTGGGGCCTGTCCCCCCGCCAGGCCATCGCCGTGGGCGACGGCGCCAACGACCTGCCCATGATGGGCGTGGCCGGGCTGTCGGTCGCTTACTGCGCCAAGCCCAAGGTGCGCGAGCAGGCGACCGTGGCCATCCAAGCCGGCGGCCTGGACCGCTTGCTCGAGGCCTTCGCCTGACCGCACTTGCCGCCCTCGGGGTCGCATTTCGTCGCAGCGCAGCTGCGAACGCAGCAAGGCCTGCCTAGGATGACCGCCATGCCCCCCGCCCACGCCCTGCCCCAACGCCGGCCCTTCCGCCGGCTGTGGCTGGCCTACGCGCTGCTGTGCCTGATGTGCTGGCTGCTCTACGCCGTGGCCGGCACCGATTGGCAGCGGGACGCCGGGCGCTTTTGGTTCGGCCTGTACGAAGCCACCTGGAACCTGGGGCCGGCCTTCCTGTTGGGCCCCCTGGCCTGGCCCTGGACGCGGGCGCTGCAACAACGCCCCCGCCGGCTGGCGGTGCGCTTGGGCTGGCATGCGCTGGGGGCCGTGGTGTTTGCCGCCCTGTGGCAGGGCTTGGACGTGGCGACGGCCTGGCTGTTCTTCGGCGCCGCGCACGCCTCGGCCACCTTCGAGCAAGGCCTGGTGTGGCGCGGGGCCTGGGGCCTGTTCGTTTACGGCGTGCTGGTCTTCGGCTTCGGCGGTGTGCTCAATGCGCAGCGGGCCCACAGCGCGGCGCTCAAGGCCGCCCAGACCGAGGCCGCCTTGGTGCGCGCCGAGCTGTCGGCCATCAGCGGCAAGCTCAACCCGCACTTCCTGTTCAACACCTTGAACTCGCTCTTGATGCTGGTCCGCCGCGACCCGGCGCGGGCGGAATCGGCCCTGCTGGGCTTCTCGCGCATGATGCGCTACGTGCTCGATAGCACCCGCCTGCCCGACGCCCGCGTGAGCCTGCGCGAGGAACTGGGCTTCGTGCGCGACTACCTGGCGCTGGAACAACTGCGGCTGGGGCCGCGCCTGCGCGTCGAGTGGGACATTGCCCCCGAGGCCGAAGACGAAGCCTTGCCCCCTTTGAGCCTGCAACCCCTGGTGGAGAACGCCGTCGGTCACGGCATCGCCCCCCAGGTGGACGGCGGCCTGCTGACCATCCGCGCCCAATGCAGCCCGCAAGCCTTGCACCTGCGCGTGCAGGACGACGGCGCCGGCTGCGAGTGGCCCCGCCCGAGCGACGCGAGCCCCACCGGCCGCGGGATCGGTCTCTCGGCCCTGCAGCGTCGCTTCGAACTCGACTACGACGGCCGCGCCGGCTGGGCGGTGAGCAGCGCCCCGGGCCAGGGCTTCACCGTCGACATCCACCTCCCCCGGAGTTGAGCCCATGCGAACCTTGATCGCCGAAGACGAACCCCTGGCCCGCGAAGGCCTGGTGGAGTGGGTGCAAGCCATGCCCCAGCTGAGCCTGGTGGACGCGGTGGGCGACGGCGTGCGCGCGCTGGCCGCCATCGAGGAGCACCAGCCCGACCTGGTGCTGATGGACATCCAGATGCCGGGAATGACCGGCCTGCAGGTGCTGCGCGCGCTGGCCAGCGACCCCGAGCGGCGCCTGCCCGCGGTGATCTTCACCACGGCCTACGACGAACACGCACTCACCGCCTTCGAGTTGCACGCGGTCGACTACCTGCTCAAGCCCTTCGCCCGGGACCGTTTCGAAGAGGCGGTGCAGCACGTCATCGCGCAACAAGGCAACACCGGCGCCGAGCCACTGCGCGCGCTGGAAGCCGCCAGCAGCGAGAGCCCCGAGCCCCTGCAGCGCCTGCTGGTGCGGGACATGGGGCGCATCGTGCCCCTGCACGTGGACCGCATCGAGCACTTGCGCTCCGACACGAAGTACACCGCCATCGTCACCGGCGGCAAGACCTACCTGGTGCGCCTGCCCATCACGCACTTTGGCCAGCGCCTGGACCCGCAGCGCTTCCTCAAGGTCAACCGCAGCTGCATCGTCAACCTCGACTTCGTCGACAGCATGACGCCCGACGACAGCTCGCAACTCGTGGTGCAGCTGCGCGACGGCAGCCGCTTCACGGCCAGCCGCGAGGTGTCCAAGGAACTTCGGGCCCAGTCGCTATGACCCGCGCTTCGCATCGCCTGCGTTTCGCCTGGGTCCTGGTGGGCTGCGTGGGCCTGATCGCCGCGCCGGCGCGCGCCAACCTCGAGGCCGTGCCCGGCAAGACCTTCGCGCCAGGCCCCTTCGACAGCGTCTACCTCACGGGCGTGGCCACCGTGCGCTTCCTTCAGGGCGACCGCGACGAACTGTTCGTGGAAGGCGACGCCGAAGTGCTGGGTGAGGTTGACGTGACCCTGGAGGGCAAGCGCTTGGTGGTGCGCAATCGCGGCTCCTGGAAGTTCTGGCGAAGCACACAGCAGCGCACACGGATGGTCCTGGTGGCGCGTGACCTTCGCTCGCTGAAGATCTCGGGCGCGGCCAACTTTGTGTCGTCCGAACCCGTCACGCTGGCGCAACTGCAGGTCGACATCTCTGGGGCGGCGGTGGCCCGGTTCGACAAACTTCAAACCGAGCGCTTGGTGTTCTCGGTCTCAGGGGCCGGCGATGGGCATTTCACCGGACGGGCCCCCACCCTGACCGTGAACATCGCGGGGAAGGGCGACTTCTTCGGCGCCGATTTAGAGGCTCAGCAAGCCAAGGTGAGCATCAGCGGCCTGGGCAAGGCGCGCTTGTGGGTGCACAAAACCTTGGATGCCAGCATCACCGGCATCGGCACCGTGGAGTACTTCGGCACGCCCGTGGTCAGCAAGAAATCCAGTGGCGTGACGCGCTACACCGACCGAGGCCCCCGCCCCACGCCCGTGCCGCCGCCTTCGGCCTTGCCCCCAGTGCCGGTGTTCCCGCCGGCCCCCTGACGCGCTGGCCTGTGCAAGACTGGCGGACACCATGGCCCTCCGACCCGCCGCCCGCCGCTTCCGCCTGAAGGCCCTGCTCGCCCTGGCCACGGCAACGGCCATGGCCCTCCGGGTCGCGGCCGCCCCGGGCGAGGTGGTCTTCATCGCCGCCACCAATCACACGGCGCCGCTGTCCACCTTCACGGGCGAGCGCCTGAGCGGCGGCATCGTGAAGGACCTGGGCGATGCGCTGGCCCAACGGCTGGGCCTACGGGCCCGCTACCTCAGCCTGCCCAGCAAGCGAGCCCCCCAAGCCTTGCGCGATGGCGCGGGCGACCTGCTTTGTTACACCCGGCCGCAGTGGATCGGCAGCGACTTCCTGTTCACGGTGCCGGTGCTGCCCAACGCCGAGGTGGTGGCCGCCCGGGGCGATGCGCCGGCCTTGCACCAACTGCGCCAGTTGGCCGACCAGCCCCTTGGCACCGTGCTGGGCTACCACCATCCCGAGGTGGAAAAGGCGCTGGGGCCAGGCTTCCGGCGCGACAACGCGATCGACATGACGGCCAACCTGCGCAAGCTGATGGCCGGGCGCATGGCCTACGCCCTGACCGACCACCTCGTGTTGAGCGACCTGCAACGCCGCCACCCAGAGCTGGGCCTGCGCGAGGAGTTGGTCGTTGGCCGCTTTGTCGCGCCCTGCGCCTTGTCGCCCAAGTCCAGCCTGTCGCTGAAGGCCATCAACGCCGCCCTCAAGGCCTTGATGGCCGAGGGCGAGGTGCAGCGCATCCTCGACCGCTACGCGCCCGCGTCCCCGCCCTGAGGCCGGCCCTCACAGAGGCGTGGGGTGCACGACGAGCCCGTCCTCGTCGGCCAGCAGCCACTCGCCGGGGCGAATGGCTGTGCCGTCGATCAGCAGCGGCACGTCGCGCAGGCCCTGCCCCAAGCGCTCCGTGGGCAAAGGCACGTGGCCCAGCGCCCAAATGGCGATCGGCTGCGCGCGCAACTCGGCCAAGTCGCGCACCGCCCCGTGAATCAACAGGCCCGCCCACGCGTTTCGCGCGGCCGCGGCGGCCAGGTTGCCCCCCAGCAGTGCCCGGCGCAGGCTCATGCCCCCGTCGACCACCAGCACCCGGCCCTGGCCCGGGCCTTCCACGGCGGCCTTGACCTGGGTGTTGTCCTCCAGGCAGCGCACTGTGCTGATGAGGCCCGCCATGCCGGGCGCGCCGCCGTAGGAGCGCCATCGGCTGCCCGGCATCACCCGGAACACGCCCGGGTCGTCGCCTTTGTGGAGGTCGCAGAGATCGCAGGTGGAGAGGTTCATCGTTTCGAATCCGGCAAGCGCCACAACCAAGTGGCCACACTCAGGCACATCAGCGCGGCCAGCAGCGAGGCCCACCAGGGCGCTCGCCAGGCGGCGAGGCCGCAGGACAGGGCCATCATGCCGCTGGCCCACCACTTCGCCCGACGGGGCACGCTGCGCGTGGCGCGCCAGTCGCGCACCATCGGCCCCCACCGCGGGTGGGCCAGCAACCAGGCCTCCCAGCGCGCACTGCCGCGGGCAAAGCAAGCGGCGGCCAGCAGCACGAAGGGCACGGTGGGCAAGATCGGCGTGACCACCCCAAGCAGGCCCAGGGCCAAGCTGAGAAAGCCCGCAGCGATCCACAGCACGCGCCAGGGACGTGGCTTGGCGGGCGTGGCAGGAACCTCGGGCGCTTGCGGCAACATGGCGCCATCTTGCCACCCGGGGTCGCCGCCCATGCCCGTCGTCACTTGCATCGAAGACCTTCGCCGCCTGGCCCAACGGCGTGTGCCGCGCATGTTTTACGACTACGCCGACGCCGGCAGTTGGACCGAGAGCACCTACCGCGCCAACGAGGCCGACTTCCAGGCCATCAAGCTGCGCCAGCGCGTGGCCGTGAACTTGGAGAACCGCAGCACCGCCGCGACCATGGTGGGCACGCCCGTGGCCATGCCCGTGGCCTTGGCCCCCACCGGCCTGACCGGCATGCAGCACGCCGACGGTGAGATGCTCGCGGCGCGTGCCGCCGAGCGTTTTGGCGTGCCCTTCACCCTGTCCACGATGAGCATCTGCTCCATCGAGGACGTGCGCTCGGTGACCACGAAGCCCTTTTGGTTTCAGCTCTACGTGATGAAGGACCGCGCCTTCATCGAAGCCCTGATCGACCGCGCCAAGGCCGCCGGCTGCGGCGCGCTGGTGCTGACCCTGGACCTGCAAATCTTGGGGCAACGCCACAAAGACCTGAAGAACGGCCTCTCCGCCCCGCCCAAGCCCACCCTGGCCAACCTGATCAACCTGGCCACCAAGCCCCGCTGGTGCTGGAACATGCTGCAAACGCCGCGGCGCAGCTTCGGCAACATCGTCGGCCACGCCAAAGGCGTGGGCGACTTGAGCAGCCTGTCGAGCTGGACGGCCGAGCAGTTCGATCCGGCCCTGAACTGGGGCGACGTCGAATGGATCAAGCGACGCTGGGGCGGCAAGCTGATCCTCAAGGGCATCCTGGACGAAGAAGACGCCCGCTTGGCCGTGGCCAGCGGTGCCGACGCCCTGATCGTCAGCAACCACGGCGGACGCCAGCTGGACGGCGCGGAAAGCAGCATCGCCGTGTTGCCGCGCATCGTGCAGGCGGTGGGGCGCGAGATCGAGGTGCACATGGACGGCGGCATCCGCAGCGGGCAGGACGTGCTCAAGGCCTGGGCGCTCGGGGCGCGGGGCACCTACATCGGGCGGCCGTTCCTGTACGGGTTGGGGGCGATGGGCGAGGCCGGGGTCACGAAGTGCCTGGAGATCCTGCACAAGGAGCTGGACCTGACGATGGCGTTTTGTGGGCACCGGCGCTTGGTGGAGGTGGATGGGCGGGTGTTGGCGTCGGCACGCCGCTGACGCCCTTCGAGCGGCGGCGCGCCCACAAAGAAAGGGGCCCTCCGAAGAGGGCCCCTTTCACCTTCAACGGGCAACGCTCACAGCGCGCCCATTTCCTTCAGCAGGCGATCCGCCTTGTCCACATAGCGCATCTGCCACTGCATGTAGCGCGCGTCCACCACGATGCTGCGGGTGGTCTTGGGGTTGAAGTCCCAGTCGCTGATCACGGCGTCCAGCGTGCCGTCGAACAGCAGGCCCACGAGCTCGGCCTTGCGGTTGAGCACGGGCGAGCCGGAGTTGCCACCGGTCGTGTCCAGGGTGGCCAGGAAGTTCACCGGCACGCTGTTCAGCGACTTGACGCCGTAGGGGCCGAACTCGCCCTTCTGGATGGCCGCCCGTTGCTCGGCCGGGGCGTCAAAGTCGCCCTTGCCCTGGTGCTTGGCCGTGATGCCGCGCAGCGTGGTGAACGCCGTCCAGACGCTGCCGTCCGGGCCCTCGCGGCCGGCGACCTTGCCAAAGCTCACGCGCAGGGTGCCGTTGGCGTCGGGGTACACCGCCTGGCCCTGGCTCGCCTTGTGGGCGATGCGGGCCTTCATCACGTCGGCATAGGCCTGCTGGACCTGGCCGGCCAGCTCTTTGGCGCGGGCTTCGCGGGCTTGGTCGTCGGCATACAGGGCGACCGCGGCGGCGATGAAGGGGTCGCTGCTTTGCGCGAACTCGGCCGGCGTGCGGCTCAGCCAGGCCAAGCGCTCGGCCTTGTCGGTCAGCTGGGTTTGCGCGTGCAGCGCCTCCACGCGCGCCTTGACGGCCTCGGCGCTCATGCCGGCTTGCAGGCCCAGGGCTTGCAAGTAGCCGGCGTTCAGCAGCTCGGCCGGTTGGGCCAGGTACTGGGTCAGGAAATGCACGACCTTGGCCTTTTCGGTCTGCGCGTCAAAACGGCGCTCGAAGGCCTCCAGGCCGGCCTTGCGCCGGGGCAGGTCGCGGTCTTGGAAGCCGGCCTTGCGCTCGGCGTCGGGCAGCGCGCGCTGGTGGGCGTTTTGCAGCAGGTCGCGGGCAGTGCCCAACAGGGCGGGCGCGCTCAGGCTCAGCAGGAAGTCGCGCTTGCTCTGCGCTTGGCCTTCGGCCAGCAGGGCGTCGATGCGCGCCAGGCTGGCGCCGAACTCGGCCTGGCGCTTGGCGTCGGCCTGCACCCAGGCCTTGAGGGCCTCGTGCTGTGCCTGCTTGCGGGCCAGGATGTCGCTGCCCTCGTAGCTGGCCTGCTGGCCCTCCCAGTTTTTGTGGGCGTTGCCCAAGCCGGCCACGGTGTTGGCCAGCTTGATCTCGGCGTCGCGGCGGCCGGTGGTCTCGCGCTTGATGATGTCGAGCCAATCGCCGAAGGCCTGGATGTTGCGCGGACGCAGCCAGCCGAAGGTGAAGTCCACCTCCGCCGGCAGCGCGTGGCGGCTGGTGCGGCCAGGGTAGCCGGTGACCATGACGAAGTCGCCTTCGTTCAGCGGGCTGCTGGCGAGCTTGAGGTGGTGCTTGGGCGTGTAGGGCTTGTTGGCGGCGTTGAAGTCGGCCGGCTTGCCGTCCGGGCCCACGTAGGCGCGGTAGAAGCTGTAATCGCCCGTGTGGCGGGGCCAAATCCAGTTGTCGGTGTCACCGCCAAAGCGACCAACCATGTCGGCCGGGGCGTGCACCAGGCGCACGTCGCGAATTTCCAACTGCGTGAACAGCTGGTACTGCAGGCCGCCGTAGAACGACACCACGTTGCAGCGGTAGCCCTGGGCATTTTCACACTCGGCCACCAGGGCCTTTTGGCGGGCTTCGATCGCGTCCACGCGGGCCTTGCCTTGCAAGGCCTTGACGGCGGGGGTCAGCACCTCGGCCGTCACGTCGCGCACGGCCTCGGTCACCAGCACCCGGCTGCCGGGCGCGGCCGGCAGTTCCTCGGCGAAGCTGGCGGCCAAGAAGCCGTTCTTCAGCAGGTCGCGCTGCGGGTTGCTGTTGAACTGGATGCTGCCGTAGGCACAGTGGTGGTTGGTGACCACCAGGCCCTGGGGCGACACGAAGGACGCCGTGCAGCCCCCGAGGCTGACGATCGCGCCCATGGGGAACTGGGTCAGTTGCGTGAGCTTGGCCGGGTCCAGGGCCAAGCCGGTGGCCTTGAGGTCCTTGGCGATCACGGGCAACTGGGCGGGCATCCACATGCCTTCGTTGGCATGCGCCAGGCCGATGGCGAGGGTCAGGGGCGCCCAGCGCAGCGCGCGGGCCAGGGTCTTGGGGCTCATGGTGGGCAAGCGAAAAAGCAAAACCCGGCACGCTACCCAGCTTTCGGGCGGCGCGCATGTGCCATCGGCCATGGCGCGCCACACCGCACGACCCTTACTTCCAGCGAATCGGCTCCAAATCCACGCTGCCGCCGGCGCCACCGGTCAGCATCAAGTGGCCCTCTTGCACCGTGGCCTGCAATTGCATGCTGCGCTCGGCCAAGGCGGTCAACTCGGCCATCGCCGCGTGAGGCAGTCGCCACACCTGGAGCTTGTCCAGGCGGGTGAGCTTGGTTTCGATGCCCCGCCACCACACCTCGGCCGTGGGGCCGAAGGCGTAGACCACCACGGCCTCGGCCTTGCTGCAGGCCTTTTGCAAGGCCTTGTCGTCGGGCTGGCCGACCTCGATCCACAGGCGCTTGGCGCCGGTGTAGTCGGTCAGCACCACGTCGGGGTCGTCGGCGTCGCTCAGACCGGCCCCGAAGGCCAGGGTCGCGTCGCCGTTGCAGCGGGTCTGCAGCTCGTGGGCGTGCAGGCCCAGGGCCACCAAGCGCACCATCATGCGCTCGTCGGTTTCGCTCGGGTGGCGAGCCAGGGTCAGGTTGTGGTCGGCGTAATAGGCGTGGTCGATGTCGGCCACGGCCAGGTTCGCTTTGAAGATCGTGCTCTTGAGGGCCATGGCGGCAGTATCGGTGGCCGCCCCGTGGGCGGCGGAAATGCAGGGCCAGGACCGCCCATTTCTCGGCGGGGCGCGCGGGCATGGCTTTGAGAATCGGGGCACCCTTTCGACCCCCACGCCGCCATGCGCCCGACCGCCCTTTCCTGGCTTCTCGCCCTTGCCGCTTCGGCCTTGCTCGCCGCATGCGGGGGGGGCGGAGGCGGCGGGGCCGCGACGACAAGCCCTGGCGCGTCCACGCCGGCGCCCAGCGCGGCCGTGCTGCGTGGCGTGGCCTCGGTGGGCGCCCCGCTGGGGGGGGCGCTGGTGGCGGTGGTGGACGCCAAGGGCACGGCCGTGGGCAGCGCCACCGCCCACCCGACGGACGGCAGCTATTCGCTGACCCTCAACACCGCCACGCCCACCCTGCCGCTGTTGCTGCAGGCGCGGGGCCGCGATGCCGCCGGCCAGTGGGTGATGCTGCACACCGTGCTGACCGAACTGAGCGCCAGCACCACCGCGCACATCACCCCGCTCACCCAGGCCCATGCCGCCTTGGTGCTGGGCGCCGACCCCCACGCCGCCTTCCTCAAGCCCGCCGACAGTGCTTTGCCCACGGCCACCACGGCGCTGAGCACCGCGGCCTCCGACTTCTTGAAAACCGTGATCAAGACCTCGCTGGGCGACTTGAAGATCACGGCCACGGCCCTGGACCTCCTCAGCAACAGCGGCTTCGCCACGGCCAAGAGCCCTGCCGACCTGCTGCTCGAGGCCTTGCGGGTGGGCTTGGACGGCAACAGCAGCCCGAAGCTGCAACTGTCGAGCAAGTTCTTGGCCTCGCCGGCGGCCGAGGTGGAAATCGACCTGGCCACGGCGCGCGCCGAACTGCTGAAAACGACGGGGGCCGTGCCCGCCAATGCCATCACCAGCACGCTCAAGGTGACCAGCGGCGCGGCCACGGTGCTGACCAACGCCAGCCTGATCGACGGCGTGGCCACCACGGTCAACCCCATGCTGGCCCGCGCGGCACCGGCCGACGACTACAAGGCGCTGCGCACCGGCTCCACCGTGACCGACACCAACGCGGTGCTGTACGGCTACGAGCGCCACGACGGGGTCGACAGCGACGCCTTGGCCGCCCAGTTCGCCGCCTGGGGGGCCGCCGGCCTCCAACTGGGGCCGCTGCAGGTGACGGGCTGCGCCGACGACGTGGCCAAGACCGGCGATTGCCTTCGCGTGCTGGTGGCCGGCGCCCTGACCGACCGCAACGGCGCCGTGAAGGCCCGGCTGCTCAACGCCGTCACCTACAACACGACACAAAAGCGCTGGAAGCTCATCGGCAACGGCAAGTACGTGGCCCTGGCCTTGCGCCCGAGCAGCCTGCTGCGCCTGGACGCCCAGGGGCGCAGCGAAACCAGCCTGCCCAACCCCAGCGCCGGCGTGGCCATCGAGGTGCCCGACAGCGGCCTGACGCAAACCACCGCCCAAGCCCCTTCGGGCTTCGCCGTGCCCCTGGCCACCTGCCTGCGCCCGCTCATGTGCCTGTCGACCCCAGGGGCGACGAGCACTTTGTCCACCGGCGGCCTGCTGGACCAATTCCTGCAGGCCACCACCACCAGTTGGCTGACGGGCGTGGACGCCCAGCGCGGTGCCCGCTACACCTTGAGCTACCTGCGCGGCACGGTCAGCGAATCGCGCCGGGCGTTCTTGCCCGCCACCGTGCTGCTGCCCGCCGCGGCCCGCCACCCCAGCCTGGACGGCCCCAGCACCAGCGCCCCACTCACCGTGGCCGGCCTGGCCAACGGCCTGAGCCTGAAATGGGGCCCCTGGGTGGCCGCCCAGCCCGACTTGCGCTTGATCGAGTTGCGCATCGTCATCCGGTACGCCAACCGGGCCGACACCTTCTTCCTCGTGATCGACGACCAAACCGAGGTGCGCCTGCCCGGGGTGAGCGCCAGCAACGGCACGCCCACGGGGCATGAGATTTGGCTGGTGGCCGAAGACGTGCGCGGACAACAATTGCTCACGCGCTACACCTTGGCCCCCTGAATCGGCGCGCCCCTGCATCCAAACCCGTCCGGCGGTCGTATGCCAGCCATGAACCCCATTTCATCCGATTCCCACAACGAGCTGGTCCTGGTCTTGGACCGCGTGGCCGCCGGCGATGCCGACGCCTTGCGCCAGCTCTACGACGCGGCCGCGCCCCGGCTGTACGGCCTGGCCTTGCAGGTGCTGCAGCACCGTGATTTGGCGCAAGACGCGCTGCAAGAGGCCTTTTTGCAGGTCTGGCGCAACGCGGGCGACTACCGCGCCAGCTTGTCGCCTCCCATGGCCTGGCTGGGCATGATCGTGCGCAGCCGTGCGCTGGACCTGCGGCGACGCCGGCAGTCGGCGCGGGCCGATGCCGTGTCCCTGGACGACGACGGCGACGGCGAGCAAGAGCCCTTGGCGGCCCGCTTGGTGGACCCCGAGGCCGGACCCGACGAGCGCCTGCAGGCCAGCCAGCTGTCGCGCACCCTCCACCATTGCCTAAGCAAGCTCGAGGCCAAGCAACGCGACGCCGTGGCCCTGGCCTACCTTCGCGACCTGAGCCACAGCGAACTGGCCGCCCAGCTCAGCGTCCCCTTGGGCACGGTCAAGAGCTGGGTGCGCCGTGGGCTGCTGCAGTTGCGCGGCTGCCTCAGCGCCTTTGCAGGAGGCCTGGCATGAAGCTGCAAGGAGAACGCCTCGAACTGATCGCCGCCGCCTACGTGCTGGGCACGCTGCAGGGCGGTGCCCGCCGCCGGCTCGAAACCCTGGCCCGCCAGCACCCCGAGGTGCGCGAGGCCGTGCTGCGGTGGCAGCACCATTTGGCGGGCTTGACCGAATTGGTCCCCGAGGTGGCGCCGCCGGCCGCGCTGTGGCCGCGCATCGAAGCGGTGTTGCGGGCCGACCTGGCCCTGCGCCGCGGAGGGGCCGTGTCGGCCACGGCCCCACGGCCCAACGCGCCGCGGCCCGGTGCGCGCGGCGGCGCGCGGGCGCTGGGCTGGGGCTGGGTCAGTGCCGGGCTGGGCCTGGCCTTGGTCGCTGCCGTGGGTTGGGGGCAGCTGCAAGAGCGGCGCTGGCAAGGCGACCTGGGGCAACTGCGCCAGCAACTCGTCGGACAGGCGCAAGCCGCCCAGCAGGCGCAGGCGGAGTTGGCCAACATCCACCGCGTGGGCCAGGTGGCTGTGCTCAGCGACGAACGCTCCGGCGCGGCCTTGCTGGTCACCTTCGACCCGCAGCGCCAGCAACTGCAGGTCAAGCGCGTGGGCACTTACCAAGAAGCCGACGAGAAGTCGCTGCAACTCTGGACCCTCGCGCCGGGCCAAGCCCCCAAGAGCTTGGGGGTTCTGGGGCGCCAGACGCGGGCACAGCTGGCAGCGGCCCAAACCGACGTGAACGACCAGCGCGTGCTGGCCGTGAGCTTGGAGCCCCTGGGCGGCGTGCCCAGCGAACGCGGTCCCACCGGGCCGGTCTTGTTCAAGGGCGCGGTGCTCGGCGTCTGACCCGACCGCGCCCGACGCACGCCCCGTTGGCCCGCCAGGGCAACGGGGCGTCGTTGCTTCTGGGCCGCTACGCCCCGCCCCGCCCACCGGATGCACAGACTTCCTCGGGGATGGTTTTCACATCCGTTGACATCTGGGGCTTCTGCTGCGGCGTACCTGAGTCGTGGCCCGCTTCGGCCTCGCTCAGGAGAACCCCATGTCACGTGCACGTCGCCCCCGCCTTCCCGTTCGCCCCGTTGCCCTGGCCTTGCTGGCCCTGGGATGCACGGCGATGGCCTTGCCCAGCCAGGCCTCCTCGCACCGCGAGGCCCCGTTCATCACCACGCAGCCCAAGGTCGATGGCGCCGACTTTTACGCCTTCAACAGCTACGAGGCCGGCCGCACGGGCCACGTCACCTTCATCGCCAACTACCTGCCGCTGCAGGACGCCTATGGCGGCCCGAACTACTTCAGCCTCGACCCCAACGCGCTGTACGAAATCCACATCGACAACAACGGCGACGGCGTCGAGGACTTGACCTTCCAGTTCCGCTTCCAGAACACCCTGGCCAACAACGGCAACGGCGTCGCGCTCAACATCGGCCCCCAAGGCAACCAGAAGTCGGTGGCCATCCCGCTGCGCCAGGCCGGTCCGGTCACGGGCGCGGCCAACGACCCCCTGAGCTACCGCGAAAGCTTCGAGGTCACCCTGGTGCGCGGCGATCGCCGCATGGGCACCCGCCAGCTGCTGACCAATGCCAACGGCGGCAGCAGCCGCTTTGACAAGCCGATCGACTACATCGGCGAAAAGACCCTGGGCAATGCCATGGCTTACGAGGCCTACGCCGGCCGCCACGTCTACAGCGTCAACATCCCCGGCTGCAGCGCGCCGAGCAAGGTCTTCGTCGGCCAGCGACAAGACCCGTTCCCGGTCACGCTGGGCACCATCTTCGACCTGGTCAACGCGCCAGGTGCCGTGATCACCAACGAGGCCAACGCCGCCGCCTTCGGCGCCGGCACCATCGCCGACAAGAACGTCACCACGCTGGCACTGGAGCTGCCCGCGAGCTGCGTCACCCGCACCGGCGAGCCCGTCATCGGCGCCTGGACCACGGCCAGCCTGCGCCAAGCGCGCCTGCTTTCGGGCAAGCCCGCCAGCGGCCTGCAAGCCAGCGAAAAGACCGGCGGCGCCTGGACCCAGGTGTCTCGCTTGGGCATGCCCCTGGTCAACGAGGTGGTCATCGGCCTGAAGGACAAGGACAAGTTCAATGGCGCCAAGCCCAAGGACGACGCCAGCAAGTTCGCCGACTACGTGACCCATCCGACCCTGCCCACGCTGATCGAGGTGCTGTTCGGCGCCAAGGCGCCCACGAACTACCCCCGCACCGACCTGCTCACCGCCTTCCTCACCGGCCTGCCGGGCATCAACCGCCCAAGCAACATCACCGGCCTGGGCCAAGGCGGTCCCCTGGCCGAAATGCTGCGCCTGAACACCAGCACCGCACCCACCCCCATCGCCGCGCAGCACCCGCTCGGCGTGGCCGCAGGCGACCTGGCCGGCTTCCCCAACGGCCGCCGCCCGGGCGACGACGTCGTGGACGTCTCTCTGCGGGTGGCCATGGGCGCCCTGTGCGTGCTCACGGGCGACGCCGACGCGTTGAAGGTCGGCTGCAAACCGGCCGACGCCCCTGATGGCAGTGTGCCCTTCGTCGATGGCAGCCGCACCCGCGCCAGCGATTACCGCGGCGCCTTCCCTTACCTGAACACGCCGCTGCCTGGCGCGAAGAACCTGTGAGGAGCGATGCCATGAGCCCCCTTCGTTTGCGTGCGGCGCCCCTGGCGCTGGCCTGCGCCCTGAGCGCCTGCGGCGGCGGTCGCGAGGCCGAAATGGCCCCCCCGGTCGACCCCGATCCACTGATCGCCGGCACCGACGTGCGCACCAGCGCGACCGTCAGCAGTGCCGGTGCCACCGCCTTCGTGGCCACGGCCAGCGCGATGGACAACGACAGTGCCGAGCCCCTGGCCTTGGGCGACGCCCAACTGGCCACCAGCGACACCGAGGAGCCTGTCGAGTGAAGCACTTGCTGCTGCCACTGGCCGGGCTGCTGACGGCCACGCTCTTGCACGCCATGCCGGTGACCCCCACCGACGACGCCCAGGTGCTGCTGCGCCTGGACGGCGATGCCGGGCCCCGGGCCACCGTCCGCCAATGGCGGCAGCAGCTGCGCCAGAACCCCCTCGACCGCGCCACCGCGCTGCGCCTGGCCCAACACGGGCTGCATGAAGCGCGCCGCCTCGGCGATGCCCGCCCTGCCGGGCAAGCCCTGGCGGCCCTGGCCCCGTTCGGCGACGACCCGCCCGTCGAGGTGGCGGTCTTGCGCGCCACCTTGCTCCAGCACTTGCACCGTTTCGACGAGGCCATCGCCCTCCTGAAAGCCAGCCCCACCCGCCCCCCACTGCCGCCTCAGGGCTGGCTGCTGCTGGCCAGCATCCACCGGACCCAAGGCCGCCTGGCCGAAAGCGACCGCGCTTGCGACGGTCTGGCCGCGTCCGGCGCCCGCTTCCACGCCAGCGCCTGCCGCCTGGAAAACCAGGGCCTCCGGCAGCCCAGCCAAGGCCTCGCGCGCTGGGAGACCCTGATCGGCACCCCAGGGCTGGATGCCCCCACCCAAGCGTGGCTCTGGGCCTCGAAGGGCGAGCAGCAGTGGCGGGCCGGTCAGGTCCACGCGGCCGAAGCGAGCCTGCGCCGAGCACTGAGCCTGAACGACGAGCCCCACACCCGGGTGCTCTTGGCCGATTTGCTGGCCGAGCAAACGACCCGCTTGCGCGAGGCCCTGGACCTGCTGCTGCCCCTCGCCCTCAGCGACGCCGTCTTGGTCCGCCTGACCCACTGGGGCGAACGCCTGGCACATCCCCGAACTGCGGATTGGCGCAACGAACTCCAGGCCCGACAGACCCAGGCCGACGAGCGCCAGGTCCTGGGCCTGGCGCCGACCCACGGTCGCGAACAGGCCTGGTGGTGGTTGACGCGCGACCCCGCCCGCGCGCTGGCCCTGGCGGAGCGCAATGCGCAGACCCAGCGCGAGCCCATCGACCTCTTGATTTGGGCCCGTGCCGCCCAGGCCGCCGGGCAGCCGCAAGCACTGCGCCATGCCCTGCAAACCGCCGCTCGACTGGAGATCCGGGATGCCCGCATGCCTGCGCTCTGAATCCCTTGCCGCTGGCCGCCTGGGCCTGTTGGCCTGGGCCATGGCCCTGTTGCTCCTTTGGCCGCCGCCCACGCAGGCCCACGCCGGCAGCCAGGCCTACCTGCAGCTCAGCGGCGACGCCACCCACAGCCGGCTGCAGGCCGACCTCGCACTGCGCGACCTCGACGCCGCGCTCGACCTCGATGCCGACGGCGACGGGCTGCTGACCTGGGGCGAACTGCGCCAGGCACAGTCGCGCCTCCAACGCTGGGTGTCGCAGGGCGTCGGTCTGAGCGACTGCACCGCCGACTGGCAGCCCAGCCCCCTGTCGCTGGTAGAGCGCAGTGACGGCCTGTACACCCGCCTCGTGCTGACCACCGCCTGTCCCTTGTCAGGCAACGCTTCCCTGCGTTATCACCTGCTGGCCGAGGTCGACCCCACCCACCGCGCCCTGCTCCGCACCGAACGTTCCGGCCAAGCGCGGCAAGCTACCTTGCTCAGCCCGTCGCGTGCGCCAATGCCCAACACCGAGCCCGCTCCGCCCGTCGCCTTTTGGCAAGAAGGCATCCACCACTTGCTCACGGGCCACGACCACCTCTTGTTCCTGCTCTGCTTGTTGCTCCCCGCCCTGCCCCGGCGTCACCTTGTCGGCGCAAACGCCCTCGCCGGGCCCGGCGAATGGACGCAAACCCTGCGCCCCATCGTCGGCTGGGTGACGGCCTTCACCCTGGCCCACAGCGTGACGCTCGGCTTGGCGGTCTTGGCCGGCATTCGCCTTCCCGGCGCGGTGATCGAGCCCTTGATTGCCGCCTCCATCGTGCTGGCGGCGCTGGACAACCTGCGACCCTTCTTGCACCGGTTGTTGGGGCTGCCCCGCTGGGGCGTGGCCCTGGGCTTCGGTCTCGTGCATGGTTTTGGCTTCGCCGGCGCCTTGGGCGAACTCGACTTGCCCGCGCAGGAGTTGGCCTGGGCCTTGCTGCAGTTCAACCTTGGACTGGAATTCGCGCAACTCGGCGTGGTGGCCGTAGCTGTGGCGGCCTTGTGGCGCCTGCGTCGCTGGTCGGGCTACGTCCGATGGGTGCAAGGCCTGGGGTCGGCCCTGGCGGCCGCGCTGGGCACGGCCTGGGTGTGGCAGCGCCTGGCCTGATCAGGCCGTGAAAACGCCCAAGCCCAACCACTGCCCCGCACGCTCGTACTGGTCGTTCAAGCGGTGGGCCATTTGCTGCAATGGCGCGCAGGGGGTGAGCAGGGCCTCGTCCAAGGCCGCCCGGGCGTAGGGCATGTCGTAAAGCATGCGCGTAGCCTCGACGCCCTGGCCTTGGGTTTGCATCAGGCGCGCGAAACGCTGCAAGTCGTCCAAGCGCGCACCGGTGCTCAATCCCCCGAGGCCGGCCAAGCCATCAAACAGGCCATCCAGGCGTTCGTCGAACCACGCGGCCCCGGCGACGTCATGGGCATAGGGGGCGGAGGGCAGAAGGTGGACCATGGGCACCATGCTGCCCAGGTCCACGCCGAACTTGAGGCGGAGGAACGGGGGGAAAACCACCCAGTTCTGCGCCCGATGCCCTTGCTCAGGTTTTGGGGAGGGTGACGCCTCGCTGCCCTTGGTACTTGCCCTTGCGATCGCGATAGCTGGTTTCGCACACCTCGTCGCTCTCGAAAAACAGCACCTGCGCGCAGCCCTCGCCGGCGTAGATCTTGGCCGGCAGTGGCGTGGTGTTGCTGAACTCCAGCGTCACGTGGCCCTCCCATTCAGGCTCGAAGGGCGTGACATTGACGATGATGCCGCAGCGGGCGTAGGTGCTCTTGCCCAGGCAGATGGTCAGCACGTTGCGCGGAATGCGGAAGTACTCGACCGTGCGGGCCAAGGCGAAGCTGTTGGGCGGGATGATGCACACGTCGGCATCGATGCTGACGAAGCTCTTCTCGTCGAAGTTCTTCGGATCGACCACGGTGCTGTGCACGTTGGTGAACACCTTGAACTCGGGCGCGCAACGGATGTCGTAGCCGTAGCTGCTCGTGCCGTAGCTGACGATGCGGCGGCCGTCGATCTCGCGCACCTGACCGGGCTCGTAGGGCTCGATCATCCCGTGCTCTTCCGCCATGCGGCGGATCCATTTGTCGCTCTTGATGCTCATGCGGGGCTCGTGGTGTTCAAGGGGCTGGATTCTGCCGGGCTGGCCGCGGGGCGTCAGGCCTTGCCGCGCAACGCCAGTTCCACGCCCCGGTTGGCCAGTTGGTCGGCCTTCTCGTTGCCCTCGTGGCCGGCGTGGCCCTTCACCCAATGCCACTCGATCTCGTGCAGCGCGCACAGGGCGGCCAATCGCTGCCAGAGCTCGGCGTTCTTCACCGGCTGCCCGGCCGCCGTCTTCCAGCCGCGGCGCACCCAGCCGGGCATCCACTCGGTCATGCCTTTGAGCACGTACTCGCTGTCGGTGTAGAGCTGGATGCGGCAGCTGCGCTTGAGCGTGCTCAGCGCCTCGATGACGGCGGTCATCTCCATCTGGTTGTTCGTGGTGCCCAACTGGCCACCGAACAGCTCTTTCTGGTGCTCGCCCGACACCAGCCAGGCGCCCCAGCCGCCGGGGCCCGGGTTGCCTTTGCAGGCGCCGTCGGTGTAGAGGGTCACGGCGGGCTTCTTGATCAGGGTCATGCGGTACTCGGTCGAGGAAACAGGAGAAATCAGTCGTTGGCCGGCAGGCGAAGGCGGCTGGCCTTGGACGACACCGCCACGCTGGGCGCGCGGCGGCGGGCGCCACTGGGGCGGGCCAGGCCCACCAGGCGCATGCCATGCACCCGCTTGATGGCATGAACGAAGTAGGCCGCGCCGAACACGGGCCACCACGTGGCGCCCAGGCGGTCCATCGCCTGCCAGCGTGCCAGCCACGCTTCCCGCTGCAAAGGCGGGCGCCAGCAGCCAAAGCGCGCCTCCGCCAGCTCCAGGCCCAAGAGCTTGAGCCAGTCGCGCAGGCGCCAGTAGGCGATGAACTCGCCGCTCTGCGGCAAAAAGCGCCCGCCCAGGCGCTGGCGCAAGCCCCACAGGCTGGCGGGGTTCAGGCCCAGCACCATCAACCGTCCTTCGGGGCGCAGCACCCGGTACGCCTCGCGCAAGCGGTGGTGCGGGTCGGCGGCCGACTCCAAGGTGTGCGGCAGCACCAGCAGGTCCAGGCTGTTGGACTCGAAGGGCAAGTCGTCGAAGTCGCAGACCAACTGCGCGGCCCCATGGCCGTGCGGCAAGGCCAGCCAGCGCTGCGGCATCCGGTTGGCCCGAAGGCCTTGCAGCGGGGCCCAGCCCAATTGCAGGGCGTGAAAGCCAAAGACGTCGGCCACGGCGGCGTCGAGTTGCGCCTGCTCCCAGGCCAACAGGTAGCGGCCGGCCGGGCTGTCGAGCCACGCCTCCAACTCTAAAATTGCCGCTTCGTCTGCCATGCGCTCTTGCATGCCCCCATCCGCCTTGTTCCTGAGCCCTGTGCCCGCGTTGACGGACAACTACATCTGGTTGTTGCACTCTGGGCAGGAAGGACGCCAAGCCCTGGCGGTGGATCCTGGGGAGGCGGGCCCCTTGGAACAGGCGCTCGACGACCAGGGCCTGTCGCTCGAAACGATTCTAGTGACGCACCACCACGGGGACCACGTGGGCGGCCTGGCCCGCCTGCGCGCGCGGTGGCCGGGGCTGCGCGTGGTCGGCCCCGCGGGAGAGGCCATCGAGGGCTTGACCGAGCGCGTCCAGGGCGGGGACCGCGTGCACGCCTTGGGGCAGGCATGGCGGGTGCTCGACGTGCCCGGCCACACGGCGGGACACGTGGCCTACGTGCTGGACGCCCCGAGCGATGGCAGCGCACCCGTCTTGTTTTGTGGCGACACCCTGTTCGCCGCCGGCTGCGGCCGGCTCTTCGAAGGCACGCCCGCCCAGATGCAAGCCAGCCTGGCGCAACTGGCCGCGTTGCCGCCCACCACCCGGGTTTGCTGCACCCACGAGTACACCCTCGACAATCTGCGCTTCGCCCGCTGCGTGGAACCCGACTCCGACGCCCTGCGCCAGCGCCAGGCCGAGTGCGACGCCCTGCGCCGCCAAGGCCGCCCCACCCTGCCCTCGACGATGGCGCTCGAGCAGGCCACCAACCCTTTCCTGCGCTGGGCCGAGCCCGGCGTGATCCAAGCCGCGACGCAGCGTGCGCCACAACCCGCCCTCGGGTCCGACCCCGTGGCCGTGTTCACCGCGCTGCGCGCTTGGAAGAACGTGTTTCGATGATGGAGAAGTTCCGCATGACCCCTCGCCTCTCCTTGCTGGCCCTGGCCCTCGCGCTGGTCGGTTGCGCCGCCGTCGACCCGGCCTCCGGCCCCGGCTCGGCCCCCGGCCGGCACTGGACGACCTCGGCCGACGCCCGCGGGGTCGACCCTGTGGCGCCGGCACCGGCCGCCGATGCGCCTCGCTCGCTCGAACCTGCGCTCGCGCCCCCGCCCCCAGTGCCCGTGGTCAAGCGGGTCGAGGACGACCTCAACCCCGACCAGCCCCTGGACCTGCGGGCGCCCGAGGCGCAGCTCGACCTGTGGGCCCGCGTGCGCGCCGGCCTCACCCTGAGCGACTTGGATGGGCCCCGGGTGGACAAGTGGGAGGCCTACTACGCCAAACGCCCGGACTACGTGCAGCGCATGACCGAGCGAGGGGGGCGCTACCTGTTCCACATCGTCGAAGAGGTGCAAAAGCGGAACCTGCCGATGGAGCTGGCCCTGCTGCCCTTCATCGAGTCGGCCTTCAACCCCGAGGCCGAAAGCCGGGTCAAGGCCAGCGGCATGTGGCAGTTCATGAGCGCCACCGGCAAGGACTTCGACCTCAAGCAGAACCTGTTCCGCGACGACCGCCGCAGCGTGCTGGCGAGCACCCGCGCCGCCCTGGACTACCTGGCGCAGCTCGGCCGGCGGTACGACGGGGACTGGCACCTGGCCCTGGCCGCCTACAACTGGGGCATGGGCAACGTCGACCGCGCCATCAAGCGCAATGCGGCCAAGGGCCTGCCGACCGACTACGAGAGCCTCAGGATGCCCAACGAAACGGCCGACTACGTGCCGAAGTTGCAGGCCATCAAGAACATCGTGCTGCGACCGGAGACCTTCGGACTGAGCTTGCCGGAGTTGGCCAACCACCCGTACTTCGTCAGCGTGAGCATCGAGCGGGACATCGACGTGGACCTGGCCGCCCGCCTGGCGGGTTTAAGCGTGGAGCGCTTCCGCCAGTTCAACCCCCAAATGAACAAGCCGGTGGTGCTGGCCGCGGCCACGCCCAACCTGCTGCTGCCCTTCGACAACGCGAACCTTTTCGTGCAGTCGCTGGCCGAGCACCAAGGGCCGATGGCCAGTTGGACGGCGTGGCAGGTGCCGCGCACGATGAAGCCGGCCGAAGCGGCGCAGCACATTGGCATGAGCGAGGCCGCGCTGCGCGAGGTCAACCGCATCCCGCCGCGCATGCTGGTCAAGGCCGGCTCGACCCTGCTGGTACCCCGCACGGCCAAGCGCGACCACGACGTGAGCGAGCACCTGGCCGACACCGCCACCCTGGCCCTGGCCGCCGAGGTGCAACGCCGCACCATCACCCACAAGGCCCGCAAAGGCGACACGGTGGCCAGCGTGGCCAAGCGCTACGGCGTCAGCGCCAAACAGTTGGCCCAGTGGAACGACGTGGGCGTCTCGGCCAAGTTCGCCGCCGGAACGAACGTGACCGTGCAACTGCCGCCAAAGAAAGCCGGCAGCACGCGCGTCGCCCTATCGAAGAAGAACAAGGGCGGCGCCAAGGCGCCCACCCGCAACGTGGTCAAGGCGAAGACGCGGCCCGTCAAGCGCGGCTGACCCCGCGGGCGCCGTCAGTCACAAGCGCTGGCGCCGCTCAGACGAAGAACAGCGCGATCGACAGGCCCAGGCCCAGCACCCACACGAGGCTGCGGGCCTTTTCCTGGTCGGCCAGGTAGCAGGCGATGTAGACGATGCGGGTGGCCACGAAGGCCAGGGCCAGGGCGTCCACGCTGCCCTGAGCCGCGCCCTGTTGCTGGGCCGCCAGCACCCCTGCGATGAACAGGGGCAGGGCCTCGAAGCCATTGGCCTGCGCCGCATTGGCCCGCGCCGACACGCCTTGCTGCCTGGCCAGCCATCCGCGCGGGTCGTGGTTGTCGTAGCCTCCATCGCGGCGGCGCTTGCCGAAGCCCGGCTTCTTGGCAATGCCGGCGCACACGATGGGCAGCAAGGCGGCGGCGATCAAACAAACATTGGAAATCGTGGTCATGCAGGCTTCCTTTGGGCCCAGGGTGGGGCCCGCGATTGCATCACGCCAGGCGCAGGTCCCGCGCCAGGCAGACCATGGGGCTGCCCGAGCCCGTGTGCGCCGCCCGCTGAACGATCGCATAGCCTGCACGCTCGTACAGCGCGATGAGCGGGCCGTTGTTCGCCCCGGTCCAGGTGCGGGCATGGCTCAGGCCCTGGGCCCGCATCCAGGCCTCGTCGTGCAACAGCAGTTGCCGGGCAATGCCGCGCCGACGGAACGCCGGCCAGACGTAGCTGGTCGTGATCAAGCCCCAATAGCCCGTGTCCAAGGTTTCTTCCGGACCCGCCGGCTCCGCGCGCACGAGGCTGTGGCCCAGCACCTCGTCGTCGACCACGGCGAGCCACACGGCGGCGCAGGCGTGGTCCAGGTGCCATTGCACCCGCTGCCGGAGCCAGTCCAGGCTGTGCAGGGCGCGGCCCATGGCCTCGCCCTCGACCTCGATCAAGGTCGCCTGCATGCCCTGCGCCACGCGCTCGATCTCGCTGGGCGCCGCTGGGTTCAGGGCGCGCAAGCGAACCGTGCTCATCGCCGGTCGGCGAAGGCGTGGGCCAAGGTGCCCAGGTCGACGAACTCCAACTCGCTGCCCACCGGCACGCCACGCGCCAAGCGCGTGACCAACAGGCCCTGCGCCTTCAGCGCCTCGCCCAACAGGTAGGCCGTGGCCTCGCCCTCGGCGGTGAAGCTGGTGGCCAGGATGACCTCGCGCACCTGCCCGTCCGTGGCCCGGTGCAAAAGCGCTTCGGCGCCGATGTCACGCGGGCCCCGCCCTTCGATGGGGCTGACGCGGCCGCCCAGCACGAAGTAGTAGCCCTTGTACGAACCGCTGCGCTCGATCACGGCCTGATCGGCCGGACTTTCGACCACGGCCAGCAAGCCCGGGTCGCGCCGCGTGTCGCTGCACACGCCGCAGACCGGGTCTTCCGAAAACCCATGGCAGCGCGCGCAGGTTTGCACCCGAGACAGCGCCTGCGACAGCGTGGCCGCCAGCGCCTGCGCGCCGCTGCGGTCGTTCAGCAGCAGGTGGTAGGCCATGCGCTGCGCGCTCTTGGGCCCCACCCCGGGCAGCCGGCGCAGTGCGTCAATCAGTTGGTCCAGGGCGGCCATGCGTCGAGGTTCAGTCTGAGTTGTCCAGTGACCGCCGCGAGCGGTCCCAGGTTGGCGCGAGAAGCGCAGCCGTACACCGGTACGGCGAGCATCGCAGCGTCAAGTAGGGGTCGCGCAGCCGGTCAATGGCGACTCAGAAGGGGAACTTCATGCCGGGGGGCAGCGGCAGGCCGGCGGTGAGCTTGCTCATCTTGGCCTCGCTCGCCTCGGCCGCGCGGCGCACGGCGTCGTTCATGGCCGCGGCGACCAGGTCTTCCAGCATGTCCTTGTCGTCGGCCAGCAGGCTGGGGTCGATGGTGACGCGCTTGACGTCGTGCTTGCAGGTCATCAGCACCTTGACCAGGCCGGCGCCGCTTTGGCCCTCCACCTCGACGAAGGCCAGTTCTTCTTGGGCCTTCTTGAGGTTGTCTTGCATGGCCTGGGCTTGCTTCATCAGCCCGGCGAGTTGGTTCTTCATCATGGGGTGGGTTCCTTGAAACGATCAGACCGGCTGGATGCTGCCGGCCGCGATGCGGGTGGTGTCGAAGTGACGGCGTAAGGCCGCCAGTTCGGGCGATTGTTCGAGTTCGGCCTCGGCCGCCGCTTGGCGGGCTTGGGCCGCGGCGGCGTCGCGCAAGGCGGGGCTGTCGGTGACGGCGCCCGCTTGCACCTGCAACTGCACCGGTTTGCCGGCATGCTGCTCCAACACGGCTTGCAACTTGGCCACGGCCGGTCCCGCCCGCAAGGCCTCGCTGGCCACTTGCAAGGTGACCCGCCATTGGGCCTCGCCCGCCTCCAAAACGAGGCACTGCGCCTGCAGCGCCAAGGTGCGGGCCAGGGCCGTCGCCCCCAACTGCGGCAACAAAGCGGCCCAGGCCTCGCCCTGGGCGGTGGGCTGCAAGGTGGCGGCGGACGCCGGCGTGGACCTTAGCGCTTCGCGAGCCTGGGGTGCTTCGTCGGCCGGGGCTTCTTGGCCCCGCGCCTCGGGCAGCGCTGCTGTCTCAAGCGCCAGCTCGACGTCGGCCGCCAAGTCTGGGCCCTCGGCCTCCTCGGGCGGCAGGTCGAGCCACGGGGGCACCTCGTCGTCGGCCACGTCCACCGCCGCCAAGGCCGCCTGCGGCACCGAGGGGCTCGGGGCCGGCGTGGGCGCTGGGGCGGGCACCGGTTGCGGCCGCGGAGCCGGGGCTTGCACGGGCCGAACCGGCGCGATCGGCGCCACGGGTTCGACCCGGGGGATTTCGCGAGCGGCGGCCACGGCGGGGGCCGCGACCGGCGAGGCGGCCGCAGGCACCGCCACATGGGCCTGGGCGACCCCTGGGGAGGCCCGCAGGGGCGCTTGGCGCGCCGGCGGCGGGGCAGCCTCGCCTTGCGGGCGGAAGGCCAGCAGGCGCAACACGAGCATCGTCAGGCCGGCGAACTCGTCGGGGGCGAGCGCCAGTTCGGCCCGGCCGTGCAGGCACAGGCTGTAGGCCAACTGCAACTCATCGGCCGGCCATTGGGCCGATCGGCTCAGGGCGTCCGCGGTGTCGGGATCGGCCGGGTCGAGCGCCTCGGGAGCCGCTTGGGCCAGGGCCATCAACTGCAACCAGCGGGCCAATTCGTCGACGGCCCCCAGGGCACTGTGCCCTTCGGCCTGCAGCGCTTGCACCTGGGCCACCAAGGCGGGGCCGCTGGCAGCGCTCACCGCGTCCAGCAGGGCCAGCACGTGCGCCCGCGGTGTGCTGCCCAGCATGCGCAGCACCTCGGCCTCGCGCAGCTGCCCGGCCCCGAAGGCGATGGCCTGGTCGGTCAGCGACAGGGCGTCGCGCATCGAGCCCCGCGCGGCGCGCGAGAGCAGGCGCAGGGCCCCTGCCTCGGCGTCGATGCGTTCGGCCGCCAGCACGGCGCCCAGGTGCTGTTGCACCAGGGCCGGGGGCATGGGGCGCAGGTTGAACTGCAGGCAGCGGCTCAGCACGGTGACCGGGACCTTCTGCGGGTCGGTCGTCGCCAGCACGAACTTCAGGTACTCCGGGGGCTCTTCCAGCGTCTTCAACATGGCGTTGAAGGCGTGGGTGCTGAGCATGTGCACCTCGTCGATCATGTAGACCTTGGTGCGGCCCACCACCGGCTTGTAGACGGCTTGGTCGAGCAACTGCGAGATCTCGTCCACGCCACGGTTACTGGCGGCATCGAGCTCGATGTAGTCGACGAAGCGGCCGGCGTCGATGTCGCGGCAGGCGGCACAAACGCCGCAGGGCTGGTCGGTCACCCCGCCCTGCCCGTCGGCGCCCATGCAGTTCAGGCTTTTGGCCAGGATGCGCGAGATCGTCGTCTTGCCAACCCCCCGCGTGCCAGTGAACAGGTAGGCGTGGTGCAAGCGCCCAGTGCGCAGGGCGTTGCCCAGGGCTTGGACCACATGGTCTTGGCCCACCAACTCGTCGAAACGGCGGGGGCGGTAGCGGCGGGCAAGGACGTGGGCGCTCATCGACGGGCATTTTGCCCTCGCTATCCTTGGCGCCTCGATCAGCCTGCGAATTGCCATGCGCCCCCTTCCCTCCCTCGCGCTCGCCGTGGCCGGCGCCCTTGTCGGGGCCCCAGCGCCCGCCGCCGAAGGCATGTGGCCCCTCAACCTGCTGCCCCAAGCGGCGTTGGAGGCTCACGGCCTGAAGCCGGACGTGGCGCGCCTGCAGGCCGTGTCGGTGAACGTGGGCGGGGCGTCGGGGTCGTTTGTCTCGCCCCATGGCCTGGTGCTGACGAACCACCACGTGATCAGCGAATGCCTGGACCACCTGTCCACGCCGGCGCGGCCCCTGCAAAGCACCGGCTTCGTGGCCGCCAAGCCCGCCCAGGCCCTGCGTTGCCCGGGCTTGGTGGCCAAGGTGCTGCAGGGCATCGACGACGTCACCGACCAGATCCCCGCCGACAACGCCGGCCGCAAGGCGGCCATCGACCGCTTGACGGGCGCCGACTGCCCGAAGGGCGAGGTCTGCGAGTTGGTGCCGCTGTACGGCGGTGCGCTGCACCACCGTTACCGGCACCGAACCTGGAACGACGTGCGCTTGGTGATGGCCCCGGAGGCGCAGGCCGCCAACTTCGGTGGCGACGACGACAACTTCGCTTACCCCCGGTTTGCCTTCGACTTCGCCCTTTTGCGCGTTTACGAACCGAACGGCCAGCCCCACCGCCCCGCCCACTGGCTGCGGCCCGCGCGGCACGACCTGAAACTGAACGACGCGGTGATGGTGCCCGGCCATCCCTACGTGACCGAGCGCCAGAAGACGCTCGCTCAACTGGAGGCCGAGCGCGACCTGCACACGCCGCTGTGGATCGACCGCGCGGCCCAGGAGCTCGAGGCCCTGCGGGCCTACGCGCAAACGAGCCCGGACGCCCAGCGTCAGACCATGGACATGGTCCTCAACCTCGAGAACGGCCTCAAGGTCATCCGCGGCGAGCTCGCGGCCTTGCGCACGCCGGCCTTGATGCAGCGCCTGCGCGACGAAGAGAGCGCCATCCGCCGCGTGGCCGGTTCACAGGCCCCGTGGGAGGCCGTGGCTCAAGCCGAGGCCGCCGCCATGCGCTTGGCGCCGCTTCGCACCGCACTGCAGGCCCCCGGCGGCAGCCTGCTGGGCCAGGTCCTGCAGGTGCTGGCGGTGCGGGCCGAGCGTCACCGGCCCGCCGAGGAGCGCCTGGAGGGCTTCCACGACCGGGAGGCCGAACAGCAGGCCGAGGAACTGGGCGCCGACCGCCCGGTGCACCTGGGCGTGGAGCAGGTGCGCTTGACCCAGTACATCGCCTGGATGCAGGCCCACTTGGGCGGGGAGCACCCGTGGGTGCGCACCGCGTTGGCCGGGCAGCCCGATGCCGCCGCGGCCGCCCGCCACTGGCTGGCTGGCACGGTGCTGACCGACCTGGCGCAACGCCGCGCCTTGCTCACCCTGGACGACGACGCGCTTGCCCGCCACCCCGACCGCCTGGTGCAACTGGCCCGCGCGCTGCACCCGGACCTGCACCGCCTGCGCCACGAGTGGGAAACGCAGGTGCGCCAACCGCGCCTGGCGCAGGCCCGGGCCTTGGCCCAGGCCCGCTGGCAGGCCCAGGGGCGGGGGGCCCCGCCCGACGCCACCGGCACCCTGCGCCTGTCCTTCGGGCGGGTGGCCGAGCAGGACTTGGGCGGCCTGCGCCAGCCCTGGTTCAGCACCGTGGGCGGGCTGTGGGCCCGGGCCGACGGCTTCGGGCACCAGGCGCCGTTCGACTTGGCACCGCGCCTGGCCGCCGCCCGCCCGCGCCTCGACGACCGCACCCCCTTGAACTTCATCAGCACGCCCGACATCGTGGGCGGCAACTCCGGCTCGCCCATCCTCAACGCCGCGGGCGACTGGGTGGGGGTCGTGTTCGACGGCAACCTGGACTCCCTGGCTTCTGCCTACGTGTTCGACGAGGCCCGCACCCGCACGGTGTCGGTCAGCCTGGCGGCCATCCGCTTGGCGCTGCGGGAGGTGTACCCGGCCCAGCACCTGGCCGACGAGATGGGACTGGGCAAGTCGGGCCTGAGACAATCGCGGCCATGAGTGCCCCGACCCCCCTCACCTACGACCAAGCCGGCGTCAACTACGACCTGATCGATCCGCTCAAGGTCAGCGCCCAGCGCGCCGCCGCCGCCACCGCCCTCAACGTGGCCCAACACGGCTTCACCGAAGTGAAGGCCTCGCGCGGCGAGTCGGCCTACGTCGTCGACGTCGGCCCCTTCTACATGGCCAGCATCGTCGAGTGCCTGGGCACCAAGACCCTGGTGGCCGACGACATGGCCAAGTTGACGGGCAAGAGCTACTACGCCGGCATCGCCCAAGACACCATCGCCATGGCGGTGAACGACCTGATCACCGTGGGCGCCACGCCCTTGGTGGTGCAGGCCTACTGGGCGGCAGGCGGTTCGGCCTGGTTCGAAGACGCCGTGCGCGCCCAAGAGCTGGTCAAAGGCTGGAAGGCGGCCTGTGACGTCTGCCAGGTGGCCTGGGGCGGTGGCGAGACGCCGGCCCTGGCGGGCATCGTCGAGGACGGTCGCATCGACCTGGCGGCCTCGTGCACCGGCATCGTCAACCCCAAGACCCGCTTGAGCGTGGGCGACCAACTGGCCGCGGGCGACGCCATCGTGCTGCTGGCCTCCAGCGGCATCCACGCCAACGGCCTGAGCCTGGCGCGCAAGCTGGCCGAGCGCCTGCCGCAGGGCTACCTGACCGAGATCGAACCCGGGCTCAGCTACGGCGAGGCCCTGCTCGCCCCCACGGCGCTGTACAGCCCCGTGACCGAGGCCCTGGCCCGGGCCGGCATCACCGTGCACTACAGCGCCAACATCACCGGCCACGGGTGGCGCAAGCTGCTGCGCCACCCGGGCGAGCTGACCTACCGCATCCGCACCGTTCCCCCGGTGCCGGCGGTGCTGAAGTTCATCCAGCAGCAGTGCCACCAGGACGACCGTGAGGCCTATTCCACGCTGAACATGGGCGCGGGGTTCGCCTTGTTCGTGCCGCCGGAGCAAGCCGACGAGGTCGTTCGGATCGCCGAGGCCGCGGGCATCGCGGCGTGGCACGCCGGCGCGGTGGAGGCCGGCCCGAAGCGGCTCTTCATCGAGCCCCTGGGCATCGAGTTTTCCGACGCCGACCTGCAGTTGCGCTGAGGGCGCGCCAAGGCCGGCCGGCTACACTGCGCCCCGACGGCCCCCCTCGCATGGGAGCGCGCCCAACCGGGTCAGGTGGGGAACCAAGCAGCCCTTAGCGTTGCAACCAGTGCCGAGGTCAGGGTCGTCACCTTTCACGCGCCCCAACGCGCCGCACCCACCGGTCGGCGCGCTGTTTGCTTTCTGGGGCCCTTGGCTCAGCCGGCGTTCTGGCGAAATGCCATCACGGCCTGGTTGCGCAAGGTGCGCAGCAGCGACAGCTCCTTCTCGCTGAGCTGGATGCCGCCGGGCGCCACGCTGTCGGCATAGATCAAACCCAGCGGGGCGTTCTTCACCGTCAACGGCAGCAACAAGAAGCAGCCCGCCTGGAGCGGTGGCTTGGCATACCAAGCAGGGAGCCGCTGCGCAATGCTGGGCTGGGTGGCGTCGCTGATCAGCGTGTCCACGCCCTTGGTGCATATGGTGGCGAACAGGTCGGGCTGGCCGTTGCTGCGCAGCGGGATGCGCATCTGTGGCACCACCACGTCCAAGGCCTCGCCCACGCCGAACCGACCGACGAGCGTGTCGGTGCGCGCATCGCGCAAACAAAAAAGCACGCGCCGCACGCCCAGGGCGCGGTAGATGGTCTCCAGGATCATCCGCAGCACGGCCCCAAGGTCTTGGGATTCGACCATGGCGTCGGTGATGTCTTGGATCCCGGCGGCCAACTGCTGGGTGGCGTGCGCCCGGCGCTCCACCGGGTCTTGCTCGACCGGCGCTGGCCCCGCATCGGGGGGCAGCACCATGGTGGCCAAGTCGTCGCCCGGCGCTCCCCCTGCCCCCGGCGCAGCGGGTTCTTGGGTGGGCATCAGCCGGTGGGCAATCGACTTTTTCTCGAGCTTGATCTCCATGGCATCGGCCATGCTGGCCAGCCGCTTGCGCGCCTCCTCGCAGGCGGCCTCGAAGGCCTTGGTCGGCAACTTCAGGGCCTTGCCGTGCGACTCGGCCAAGCGGCCCAGCGGCCCGGCCAACTGCTCCGGGGGCGTGCTGAGGATCAGGTCCGCGGTGTCATTGGCAGCCCGGCACAGCCAGCGCTGACGCTCGGCGGGAACGTCCACCGCCTTGGCGGGCGGTTCGCCCGCAGGACGGCGCATCACGGTGGTCAGGGCGTCGGGCAGGCCCCAGCGCTTGGCAATCCCGACCCCCAATTCTTCAAAGGTGATCCCCAGCACGCGGGTCGAGGCCGTGGCTTCGCTCACGGGCGAGCGGGTGCCCTCGCCTTCGCGCACCAGTCGCCGAACCTGCTGCGCCTCTTCGGGAAAGTAAAAAGCGCAAAGCAAGCGCCCCAGGTTCTGGAAGAGCGCGCCGAGGAACATCTCCTCGCCCTCGCGGGTGCCGCCCGTGAACTCGCGGGCCAAAGAGCCCGCCATCAGGCTGCGCAGGAACTCGGTCTTCAACTGGTCGGCGTGCGTGCGGTCTTGCATGCGCTCGAGCAGCACCAGGCTCAGGGCCAGGTTGCGCACCCCCGCAAACCCAATCAAAGCCACGGCCCGGCTGATCGTGTTGATCGTGCCCCCACCCGCATGGCGAAACTGCGCGGTGTTGACCAAGCGCAGCAGCTTGTTGGTCAAGGCCACGTCCTTGAGGATCTCGTTGGACAGCCCGGACAGGCTTTCTTTGTCGCTCTGGGTGACCCGGTGGATGCGCTCGATGGACGCGGAGAGGCCCGGAAAGTCGGCCTTGGAGCGCATGCGGCGCATCAAAAACTCGAGCGCGGCCGCCTGCGCCTCCCCCGACTCCGGCGTGTCGCCTTCGGGGCCCTGGAGCCAACGCAGCAAAGCGTCGCGCATCGCCCCCGCCCCGTCCCAGCGGGCGCCGGGGTCGCGGCTGAGGCCCCGTTGCACGATCAGCCGCAACTCGTCGTCCACGTCACTGCCCGGCATCGGCGGCAGTTGCAGGTCTTCGGCCAGCACGCGCTGCAGGCAGCGCATGGGGTCGGCATCGTGGTTCAGTCGCTGCCCGCTGAGCAACTCGCCGAGCATGATGGCCGCGGCGAACACGTCCATGCGCGGCTGGGGCGGCTCACCGCGCGCCGCTTCCGGGCTGATGTAGCTGGGCGTACCCACGATGGCCGCGGCCTTGGCGTCGGTGACGCGCGCCGCAATGCCGAAGTCGGTGACCCGCGGTCGGCCCTGCGGGTCGAGCAGGATGTTGCTGGGCTTCAGGTCCCGGTGCACGACCCCGGCGGCATGGGCCACGGCCAGCGCGTCGAGCACGGCCACCATCAGGTCCACCGCCTGACGCGCCGGCAAAGGCGCCCGGCGCAGCAGGGGCAACAGGGTGCCGCCGTGCACCAGCTCGAACACCAGCACCGGCTTGCCGTCGATGACGTCGGCCTCGAACACCTGCACGATGCCCGGGTGGTTGAGCCGGCTGACGGCCCGCCCCTCTTGCAGCCACTCGTCCACCGCGGCTTTGCTGGCCCCGGCCGACATGATCTTGAGCGCCACCTCGCGGTCCAGGCGCGGGTCGTGCGCCAGCCAGACCACGGCCTGCGCGCCACGCCCCAGCTCGCGTTCGAGTTTGAATCGGCCCAGCATTTGGCTCATGAGAGGGTGCGGTCCACGGCGGCCTGCGCCGCCTCGGGGTAAAGGGCGAGTTGGATGTCGCGGACGGACAGGCCCAGGGCCCGAGCGTAACGGCGGGTGACCTGCTCGATCCGCTGGCGGCGACGCGGCTCCGGCAGCGCCAGGGCGTCGACGAGTTCGATGCTCAAGGCGGCCGTCAAGCGCAGGGTCTCCGGGTCGCTGCCTGGGTGGTGGATGGGGCTGTCGAGGTCGGGGCGGCTGGCCATCTTCATCAAGCCATCGGCCAAGCCCCAGTGGCGCAGGGTGGCCTGGGTCAGGGCGTCAAGGTCGCAGCCCAGCACGGCGAAGGCGGCTTGCTGCTCGGTCAGGCCCGTGGGGTGGGGATGGTCCTCCGTCGGGGGCGGGGCTTGCATGAGGCGCTCGATCTGATCGGCCTCGTCGGGCAGGTGGTACTGCACCAACAGCCGACCCAGGTTCTGGGTGTAGGTGACCAAGCGCACCACCTCGGGCTCGTACCCGGCCGGTGCCAGCAGGCGGGCCACGTCGGCGGCCTTGTGCGCGCGGGCCAGGGCCAAGCGCAGGTTCAGCACGCGCTCGGGCGGCAAGACCCCTGGCCAGGGCCGCAGAGCCGAAGCAGCCGCGGCCACCTCCTGCAGGCCCAACATGGCCACCGCCCGCTGCACGCTGAGCACGGCGCCATCGGACGCCCGCCCTTCGCGTGCCCGGGCCTGGTTGACCCGCCGAAGCAACTCGAAACTCAGCGCCAGATCCTGCAGCACCAAGGCGGCCAAAGCGCCACTGTGCTGCCGCTCCAAGCCCCCAGCTTGCACGTTGCGAACGGCCTCAGGGCGCGTCACGGGCAAACCGCCGTAGCGCTGCAAACGGTCCACCAACTGGCCCACCGTCCCCCCCTCGGGGTGGCGTTGGTGGTCAACCCAAGCCTCCAACGCACGGGCCAAGGCCCGCGCCGTGGGGTAGCGCTGGCTGGGTTGGGTGGCGGTGGCACGGTTGCAGATGGCGCGCAGCGCCTCGGGCACCGGGTGGGCGGCGTCAAACCCCAGGCGCACGAACTCCTTGCCGTGCGGCGGCAGGCGGCGCACGACCTCTTGCGGGTCCGTGGTTTCCAGCGGGGCGGCCCCGCCGAGCAGGCGGTTGAGCAGCAGGCCCAGGCACAAGACTTCGTCGGCAGCCTGGTCGCGCAAGCGCTGCCGCGCGGCGCCATCGGCCCCCGGCCCCGGTCCAGCCATGCCTTGCCCCAACAAGAACGCTTTGCCGTCGGCCGCCAGCAGCCATTGGAAGGGTTGCAGATCGCCCATCAAGTGCCCGGCCTCGTGCACCTGGGCCAAGGCTTGGGCCACCGCGGCCGCCCAAGCCGCCGCTTCGGTCGGGCTGGCCACGCGATGGCGGGCCAGGCGCTCGTCCAGGGTCTGCCCCAAGGCGCGGTCGTAGGCGAGGTAGGCGTGACCGTCGACCAAACCCAGGTCCAAGGGCTCGGCCAGGCTGGGGTGCTGGACCCGCAAGGCCGCTCGGGCCGCCGTGGTCCAGGCCGTGGGGTCGGGCAGCTTGGCCCGGGGCATCAACACGAGGCGATCCGCCTGGCTGCGCTCGTCAAGCACCTGCCACAGCATGCAACGCTCGCTCTTGCCGAGCAGGGCACGCAGCACGAACGGGCCCAGGCGTCGAACCGGGGCGGTGGGCGGAGGGGGGGCAGCGGGCGACGTCATGGGGCGTGGCAACAACGCCGTCCATTAAACCCTCCCGCATCGCCCTCCCACCCCGGGACTGGCCTGGGGGAGGCCCTCTTTTTCCACGCGCAGGCTCAGCCCACCATGGATTGCCACACCTTCTCCAGCCGCTTCACGCTGACCGGCTGCGGCGTGCGCAGCTCCTGGGCGAACAGGCCCACGCGCAGCTCTTCCAGCTGCCACCGGAAGTCGTCCAAGCGGGGGTCGCGCGCGCCGCGCAGCTCGGCCACGCGGCGCTGCCAGCGCTGCTCCAGCGGGCGCAGCTCGGCCATGAGCTTGGCGTCGCGGGCCCCGTCCTGGCGCCATTTGTCGAGGCGAAGCTGCACCCCCTTGAGGTAGCGCGGCAGGTGCTGCCACTGCGTCCAGGGCGTTTGTGTCACGAACTGCTTGGGCATCAAGCGCGCCAGCTGGGCCTGCAGGTCGTCAGCCAAGTCCTTGGGCAGGCCCTTGGTGTCTTTGATCTTGCGTTGCGCCGCCTGGAACTCCAGCAGCACCGTGCTGGCCTGGCGCGCCACCTCCTGCGCAATCAGGTTCAAGCGCCCTCGACCTTCGGCCAGGCGCGCCTGGAAAGCGGTGGCGTCGGTGGGCAGGGGGTCGCCGAGGAAGGCCCGCTCCACCGCCACCGACTGCACCTGGGCCCGGAGCTCGTCCACGCTGCCCAAGGGCATGTAGGCCACGCCCATGGTGACCAGCTCCTGGCCCAGGCTCTTCTCCAAGTACTTCAGCGGCTCTTTGAGCTGCAGCGCGAACAAGCGAATCAGGCCCTTGCGGTGCTGCGCCTGGGCGACGTCGGGCTCGTCGAACACCTCGATTTCGACGTGCGTGCCCTTGTCGATCAAGGCCGGGAAACCGATCAGGCTGGCCCCGCCCTTGCGCACCTCCAGCAGCTCGGGCAGCTCGCCAAAGCCCCAATCGGTGTGGCGCTGGGCGGCGTCCATGGCCGGGGCGGCGGCGGCCGGCGCCTTGGCGGGACTCGGGCCCCGGGGCCCGACGGGCTCGGGCGCCACCACCGGCGCGGCCACTTTCAGGGCGGCCAGGGCCTGGAAGCTGCTGCGCGCCAGGCTGCCGAACTCGGCCTTGAGCCCGGCCAGGTTGCGGCCCATGCCGAGCTGGCGGCCGTGTTCATCGACCACGCGCAGGTTCATGAACAGGTGCGGGCTGAGCAGCTCCAGCTTGAAGTCCGCCCGGGTGATCGGCAGTTGCACTTTGGCCTTCACCGCGGCCAGCAAGGCGTCGATCAGCGAGCCTTCGCCGAAGGGGGTGGCGGTCACGAACTCGGCCACGAAGGCGGGGACGGGCGCCAAGCGCGCACGGGGCTTTTGCGGCAAGCTCTTCACCAAGGCCAAGACCTTGGCCTCCAGCAGGCCCGGCACCAGCCACTCGCAGGCGGCCTCGCTCACCGGGTTGAGGGCGAACACCGGCACGGTGACGGTGAGCCCGTCGCGGTCGCTGCCGGGCTCGTGCAGGTAGTCGCAGCGGCAGTCCACGCCACCCAGGCGCAGCATCTTGGGAAAGGCGTCGCTGGTGATGCCGGCCGCCTCGTGGCGCATCAGCTCTTCGCGGCTGAAGTGCAGCAGCTTCGGCGTGTCTTTGGCCGCCTGGCGGTACCACTTTTCCAAGCTGGCGGTGCTGCAAACCTCCGGCGGGATCTGGGCGTCGTAAAACGCGGCGATCAGGCTGTCGTCCACCAGCACGTCCTGCCGACGGCTCTTGTGCTCAAGCTTCTCCACCTCGGCGATGCGTTTGGCGTTGTGCGCCAAAAAGGGCAAGGCCGAGTCGATCTCACCGCCCACCAGGGCCTCGCGGATGAAGATCTCGCGGGCGGCGGCCGGGTCGACGCGACCGAAGTTCACCCGCTTGCCCTGGTACAGGGTGAGGCCGTACAGCGTGCCGCGCTCCAGCGCGATCACCTCGCCGGCCTTCTTCTCCCAATGCGGCTCGCTCAAACTCGTTTTGAGCAGGTGCCCGCACTGCGAAAGCACCCACTGCGGGTCGATGTTCGCCAGCCCCCGGCCCCACAGTCGCGTGGTTTCGACCAGCTCTGCCGCCACGATCCAACGCCCGGGCTTCTTGCTCAGGTGCGCACCGGGCCAGGGCCAGAACTTGATGCCGCGGGCACCCAGGTAAGCGTTGGTGTCTTCGGTTTCGCTCTTCAGGCCGATGTTGCCCAGCAGGCCGGTGAGCAGCGCGCGGTGCAGTTGCTCGTAGGTGGCCTCGCTGCCGTTGAGCCGCCAGCCTTGCTCGGCCACCACGGTGTGCAGTTGCTGGTGCACGTCGCGCCACTCGCGCACGCGGCGGGGGCTGATGAAGTGCTCGCGCAGCTTGGCTTCGGTTTTGCGATGGCTGAGCTTGTGCTCGCCGTCGCCACCGCGCACGTCTTGCAACCACCTCCACAGCTTCAGCAGGCCGCTGAACTCGCTCCGCTCGTCGTCGAAGGGCTTGTGCTTGGCGTCAGCCTGCTGCTGCTGTTCGGGCGGGCGGTCCCGCACGTCCTGGCTGGACAAGCTGGACGCGATCACCAGCATCTCGTTCAGGCACTGCTGGTCGCGCGCGGCCAAGAGCATGCGACCCACGCGCGGGTCCAGGGGCAAGCGGGCCAGTTCTTTGCCGATGGCGGTGAGCTCGTTGGCGTCGTCCACGGCGCCCAGTTCGGCCAAGAGCTGGTAGCCGTCGGCAATCGCTTTGCCGGGCGGTGCCTCCAGGAAGGGGAAGTCTTCGACCGCGCCCAGGCGCAGGCTCTTCATGCGCAAGATCACCCCGGCGAGGCTGCTGCGCAGGATTTCGGGGTCGGTGAAGCGCGGGCGCTGGGCGAACTCCTTTTCGTCGTACAGGCGCACGCAAATGCCGTTGCTGACCCGCCCGCAGCGGCCGGCGCGCTGGTTGGCGGCGGCTTGGCTCACGGGCTCGATCTGCAGTTGCTCGACCTTGTTGCGGTAGCTGTAGCGTTTCACGCGCGCCGTGCCGGCATCGACCACGTAGCGGATGCCGGGCACGGTCAGCGAGGTTTCGGCCACGTTGGTGGCCAACACGATGCGCGGGGCGCCGTGGGGCTGGAAGACCTTGTCCTGGTCGGCCTGGCTCAGGCGCGCAAACAGGGGCAGCACCTCCACACCGGGCGGGTGGTGGCCGCGCAGGGTCTCGGCCACGTCGCGGATCTCGCGCTCGCCCGGCAGGAACACCAAGCAGTCGCCCGGGCCGGCGGTGCGCCATAACTCGTCCACGGCGTCGCGCACGGCGTCGGCCACGCCGTAGTCGCGCTTTTCCTCGAAGGGCCGCCAGCGCTGCTCCACCGGGAACAGTCGGCCGCTCACCTGGATGACCGGCGCCGGACCACGCCGGCTCTCGAAGTGTTTGGCGAAACGGTCGGCGTCGATGGTGGCGGAGGTCACGACGATCTTCAGGTCCGGCCGCCGCGGCAGGATCTGCTTGAGGTAGCCGAGCAGGAAGTCGATGTTCAGGCTGCGCTCGTGGGCCTCGTCAATGATGAGGGTGTCGTAGCGCTTGAGCAGCGGGTCGGTCTGCGTTTCCGCCAGCAAGATGCCATCGGTCATCAGCTTGACCGAAGCGCCGGCGGTGAGCCGGTCGTTGAAGCGGATCTTGTAGCCCACCACCTCGCCCAGGGGCGAGTTCAGTTCCTCGGCAATGCGCTTGGCCACGCTGGTGGCCGCCAACCGCCGCGGCTGGGTGTGGCCGATGAGCTTGCCCCCGTTGCCCGTGCCGCGGCCCAGGGCCAGCGCGATCTTGGGCAACTGCGTGGTCTTGCCCGAGCCGGTTTCGCCGCACACGATGACCACCTGGTGCTCGCGCATGGCCTGCGCGATCTCCTCCCGCCGCGCGCTGACGGGCAGGCTCTCGGGAAAGGTGATCGGGGGCAGCGGCGAAACGGAAACAGCCGGCGGGGCGCGCCGGCTGTCGGGGGTGCGGTCGTTCATGGCGGCGCGCATTGTCCTCGCGTTGATCCCAATCGGCACAATCCGCCCCATGAGCGGCCTCGTCTTTCCCCACACCTTCGTGCCTTGGTTCCGTGCCGTGGCGCCCTACATCCACGCCTACCGGGGCGAGACCTTCGTGGTGGGCATGGCGGGCGAAATGATCGCCGCCGGCAAACTCAGCAGCTTCGCCCAAGACCTGGCCTTGATGCACGCCATGGGCATCCGCATCGTGTTGGTGCACGGCTTCCGGCCCCAGGTGGACGAGCAGTTGCGCCTCAAGGGCCACCCCGCCAAGTACCACCGCGGCCTGCGCGTGACCGACGCCGTGGCCCTGGACTGCGCCCAAGAGGCCGCCGGCCAGTTGCGCTTCGAAATCGAAGCCGCCTTCAGCCAGGGCCTGCCCAACACGCCCATGGCCAATGCCACGCTGCGCGTGGTCAGCGGCAACTTCCTGACCGCCAAGCCCGTGGGCATCATCGACGGCATCGACCACGAGCACAGCGGCTACGTGCGCCGGGTGGACGGAGTGGGCATTCAAAACGCCCTGAACGCCGGCGCGCTGGTGTTGCTGTCGCCCTTCGGCTTCTCGCCCACGGGCGAGGCCTTCAACTTGACCATGGAAGACGTGGCCACGGCCACGGCCATCGCGCTGCAGGCCGACAAGCTGATCTTCATGACCGAAACGCCGGGCATCCACGAGCAGCCCGACGACCCCACCAGCGCGATCGACACCGAACTGGCCCTGGCCGACGCCGAACGCCTGCTGGCCCGCTGGCCCGAGCCCGCGCTGCCCACCGACCCCGGCTTCTACCTGCGCCACTGCGTGCGCGCCTGCCGCGCGGGGGTGGACCGCTCCCACATCCTGCCCTTCAGCGTGGATGGTGCGCTGCTGCAAGAGGTGTACACCCACGACGGCATCGGCACCATGCTCGTGGACGAGAAGCTGGAAAACCTGCGCGAGGCGACCAGCGACGACGTCTCCAGCCTGATCGCACTCATCGAGCCCTTCGAGCGCGAGGGCGCCCTGGTAAAGCGCGACCGCACCGAGATCGAGCGCGACATCGATCACTACACCATCGTCGAACACGACGGCGTCATCTTCGGCTGCGCCGCCCTCTACCCCTACGTGGAAGCCGGCACGGCCGAAATGGCGGCCCTCACGGTCAGCCCGCTGAGCCAAGGGCAAGGCGACGGCGAGCGCTTGCTCAAGCGCATCGAGCAGCGCGCCAAGGCCATGGGCCTGAAAAGCCTCTTCGTGCTGACCACGCGCACCATGCACTGGTTCATCAAGCGCGGCTTCCAGCAGGTCGACCCCGAGTGGCTCCCCGAAGAGCGCAAGCGCAAGTACAACTGGGACCGCCGCTCGCAAGTCCTGGTCAAGCCCCTGGTTTGAACCCCGCCGCTACAGTCCCGCCCCCAACCAGATTGCCCCGAGGAAGATCCATGGCCCGCACCGTCCAATGCGTTTACCTGAAAAAGGAAGCCGAAGGCCTCGACTTCCCCCCCATGCCCTCGGCACTGGGCCAGCGCGTGTACGCCGAAGTCAGCAAGGAAGCCTGGCAAGCCTGGATCAAGCACCAGACCATGCTGGTCAACGAAAACCGCCTCAACTTGGCGGACCTGCGCGCCCGCCAGTACCTGACCCGGCAGTTGGAGCAGTTCTTCTTCGGGGGCGGTGCGGAAGCCCCGGCCGGCTTCGTGCCGCCCGCGGCTTGAGGCCCCAAGCACTCAAACGCGAATTATTCGCATTTGAATTAGACTGCGGGCCCCTGCACCAGGAGCCCCCATGTCCCCCTTCGCCCGCCTCGGCCGCTTTGCCGCCCTGACCTTGGCCGCCCTGTCGGCCGCAGTCCCGTCGGTCGCCCAAGAACAGGTGCTGAACCTGTACTCCGCGCGCCACTACCAAACCGACGAAGCGCTGTACGCCAACTTCACCAAGGCCACCGGGATCAAGATCAACCGGGTCGACACCGACGACGCCGGCCTGCTGGCCCGATTGAAAACCGAAGGCAGCGCCAGCCCAGCCGACGTGATCCTGTTGGTCGATGCCGCTCGGCTGGCCCAGGCCGAACGGGAGGGCCTGTTCAAGCCCTTCAAGTCCGAGGTGTTGGAGGCGGCCATTCCGGCGCAGTACCGGGCGACCCCGACCGCGGAAGGCACGGCTTGGTGGGGCTTTTCGACCCGGGCCCGGATGATCGTCTTCAACAAGATGGGCGTGAACCGCGGCGATGTGGCCCGCTACGAAGACCTGGCCGACCCCAAAAACAAGGGCAAGGTTTGCACCCGCTCGGGGTCGCACCCCTACAACCTGAGCCTGTTCGGCGCGCTGCACGAGCACTTGGGCAGTGCCGGCTTGCGCAATTGGCTGCAAGGCGTCGTGGCCAACATGGCGCGCCCGCCCAAGGGCGGCGACACCGACCAAATTCGTGCCGTGGCCAGCGGAGAGTGCCAAATCGCGCTCACCAACTCGTATTACTGGGCGCGACTGCAACTGTCGACCAAACCCGAGGACCAGGCCGTGGTCGACAAGGTCGGGGCGGTGATGCCGAACCAGCAGAGTTTCGGCACGCACATGAACATTGCCGGGGGTGCTGTGGCCAAACACAGCAAGAACGCCGCAGCGGCGCAAAAGTTCCTAGAGTATTTGGCCAGCGCCCAAGCACAGGCCTACTTTGCCAACGGGAATAACGAATGGCCGGTCGTCGCTGGAATTCAATTGCGCAACCCTGCCCTGGACAGCATGGGCAACTTCAAGCGCGAAACCATTCCTGTGGCGGCGGTCGCTGCCAATATCGCAAAGGTGCAACAAATGTTGGACCAAGTCGGCTTCAAGTAACTGCCATTTGGAATGCGCCCAAGATATGAGTATGATCTGGTTGCCTGCTGCCTAGCGGCGCAACCATCCCATACAAATCGAGGTGACTCATGGCCAGTTTGCAAGAGCTGATGGCACAGCGCGCGGCGCTTGACCAACAAATTGAAGAAACCAAGAACCGAGATCGTTCGGCGGCGGTGGCCAAGGTCCGGTCCTTGATGGCGGAATACGGCCTCAGCGTGTCGGACTTGACCGGGCGTACCAAGGGCGCAGCCAAACCGACCGGCAAGGTCCCCGCCAAGTACCGCAATGCGGCCACCGGCGAAACCTGGAGTGGTCGGGGATTGCAACCCAAATGGCTGAAAGCCGCTTTGGCTTCCGGCGCCAAGCTCCAAGATTTCGCCGTCTGAGGCGGTCCTCTCCCACCACAGCGCCCGGCCTTGGCCGGGCGTTTTGTTTGGTGGCGCGTAGACTGCCCAGGTGATCCCCAACGAGTTCATTCCCCAACTGCTTCAACGCGTGGACATCGTTGACGTGGTGGGTGCCCACGTTGACTTGAAAAAGTCCGGCGCCAGCTTGAAGGGCCTGTGCCCATTTCATGGGGAAAAATCACCCTCGTTTTTCGTTACACCGTCGCGTCAGACCTACCACTGCTTCGGTTGCGGCGCGCATGGCGATGCCCTGCGATTCATGATGGAGCATCAGGGGCTGGGCTTTGTCGATGCGGTTCAGGAATTGGCCCGTCGAGCCGGGCTTGAAGTGCCCAGCGATCCGCGAACGCCCGAGCAACGGGAGCAAGCCGAAGCCGCCAAACTCAAGAAATCAAGTTTGAGCGAACTGCTGGCCAAAGCTGCTTCGCATTACCGTGCCCAGTTGAAGCAATCGCCCAAGGCCATCGATTACCTCAAACGGCGAGGCCTGACGGGGCGCATTGCGGCGACCTTTGGGCTGGGATACGCCCCAGAAGGCTGGCGGTCCTTGGCGCGCTGTTTCCCGGAGTACGACGACCCCGATTTGGAAACCGCGGGACTGATCGTTCAGGGGCAAGGCGAAGGGCAAAGCGACAAGCGCTACGACCGCTTCCGCGACCGGATCATGTTCCCCATCCGAAACGTGGGGGGGGACGTGATCGGATTCGGTGGTCGCGTTCTCGATGGCGGAGAACCGAAATACCTGAATTCCCCTGAAACGCCGGTGTTCAGCAAGGGCACCGAGTTGTACGGCCTGTACGAAGCGCGCACGGCCATTCGTCAGCGGGGCATGGCCCTGGTGGTGGAAGGCTACATGGACGTGGTGGCCCTGGCGCAGCACGGTGTCGGCCACGCCGTTGCCACGTTGGGAACTGCCTGCACCGCCGAGCAAGTGGGCAAGCTGTTTCGGTTCACGGAGCAGGTGGTTTTTAGCTTTGACGGGGACAAGGCAGGACGGCGTGCGGCGGCACGGGCCTTGCAGTCCACACTTCCGCACCTGACCGAACGCCGCAGCGCTCGCTTCTTGTTCCTGCCGGCGGAGCACGATCCCGACTCCTATGTCAGAGAGCATGGGGCCGCAGCCTTTGAAAGCGTGGTCGAAGCCGCCAAACCGCTTTCAGCCCATTTGCTGGAGGTGGTGTCCGACGGGTGTCGGCTCGACACGCCGGAGGGTCGCGCGCGGCTTTTGGCGCAGGCCAAGCCCTTGCTTGAATTGCTGCCCGCCGGGCTCCTGCAGCGCCAGATCGTGGGGGAACTCGCCCGACTGGCCCGCGTCGAAGATCACGAGGTCCTGGGCGGCGCTCCCGCACCCGCGCCCCGTGCCACCAGATCGGTCAACCCTGGCAACGAGGAATCGCCACGACGTCGGAAGTTCAACGAGGCGCCGCGTCCTCGAGGTCCTTTGGTCGCCCCCTCGCCCGAGGACCAATTGCTCCGCCTTTTGTTGGTGAACGCCGCTTGGTGGGAGCGCTTGTCGGCCGAACAACACGACCGATTGCTACAGCGCAACACGCCCCATGCCCAGTTGTTGGGCTGGCTGGACCGAACCATCGTCGACCATGGTCCGCTGGCCTGGGCCAGCTTGCGACCGTTGTTGGCCGAAGACTCGCAGGCCATGGAGGCCCTGGCCAAACTGCCGCGCATCGACCTTGAGACGCTGGACCACCAGGCGCAGTTGGAGTCCCCGGTGTCCGACTTGGACGTGCTCATCGACAACTTGGGACGCACGGGCTTCTTCCAGGCCCCCCCGCGCCGCCCCGTCCTCGACCCCTGAATCGCGCCCACCGACCAGGCCCTCGGCCTGAAAATCAGAGCGAAAAAGGTAAAATAGCGGGTTCGCCGCTGCTCATGGAGCAGTTCAGCACCAAGGAATTGCATGCCCGCCAAGAAAGCCGCCGCCCCCGCTCCCGCCAAACCCGCCGCCTCGAAAGCCGCGGCCGAGGCCGAAACGAAAGCCAGCAAGGCCAGCAAGACGGCGGCCAAGGCCTCCTCGGCAGCCGACGACGACAAGCCCAAGCGCGGTCGCAAGCCCAAGGCGGCGGCCGAGGCCCCGAAGGGCAAGAAGGCCGCCACGGTGGAAGAAGACGTCGACCTGACCGACATCGACGCGGAGTTGGAAGGCGAAGCCGAACCCGAAGCGGCGGTGGAAGCCAGCACGGAAGAGGCCGCCAAGCCCCTGCGCATGAAGGTCAGCCGCGCCAAAGAGCGCGCCCTGATGCGCGAATTCGGCCTGGACGACACCCAGCTCACCGAAGAGGAAGTGGCCAAGCGCCGCCACGAGCTGAAGACCCTGATCAAGATGGGCAAGACGCGGGGTTTCCTGACGCACCAGGAAATCAACGACCACTTGCCCGAGAAGCTGATCAACGAGGAAATCCTCGAGGCCATCGTCTCGATGCTCAACGACATGGGCATCGCGGTGTACGAGCAGGCACCTGACGCCGCCACGCTGTTGATCAGCGGCCAGAGCACGGCCGCCGCCTCGGAAGAAGAAGCCGAAGAAGCCGCCGAAGCCGCACTGTCGACCGTCGACAGCGAGTTCGGCCGCACCACCGACCCCGTCCGCATGTACATGCGCGAAATGGGCTCGGTCGAACTGCTGACGCGCGAAGGCGAAATCGAAATCGCCAAGCGCATCGAAGGCGGTTTGCAGGCCATGATGCTGGCCATCAGCGCCAGCCCGACCACCATCGCCGAGATCCTGGCCCTGGCCGACAAGATTCGTGCGGGCGAGATGCAAATCTCCGACGTCGTTGACGGCTTCGTGGCCGCCGACGAGGCCGACGACTACGTGGCCGAAGAGGACTTCGACGAATTCGACGAGGAAGACGACGACGACGGCAACGGCGGCAGCAAGGCGCTGACCAAGAAGCTCGAAGAGCTGAAGAACGCCGCGCTGGTGAAGTTCGACTCGCTGTCGAGCAACTTCGACAAGATGCGCAAGGCCTTCGAGAAGGACGGCTACAAGAGCCCGTCTTACAACAAGGCACAGGCGGCCATCAGTGCCGAAATGATGACCTTGCGCTTCACGGTCAAGACCATCGAGCGCCTGTGCGACATCCTGCGCAGTCAGGTCGATGACGTCCGTCGCTTCGAGCGCGAGCTGCGCCGCATCGTGGTGGACCGCTGCGGCATGCCTCAAGAGCACTTCATCAAGGTCTTTCCGCCCAACGCCCTGAACTTGAAGTGGGCCGAGAAGGAAATTGCGGGCAACAAGTCCTACAGCGCCGTCATGGGCCGCAACCTGCCGGCCATTCAGGAACTCCAGCAAAAGCTGATCGACATCCAGGCCAAGGCCGTCGTGCCGCTGGAAGACCTGAAGGAAATCAACAAGAACATGAACGCCGGCGAGCGGGCCAGCCGCGACGCCAAGAAGGAGATGATCGAAGCGAACTTGCGCTTGGTCATCTCGATCGCCAAGAAGTACACCAACCGCGGTCTGCAGTTCCTCGACCTGATTCAGGAAGGCAACATCGGCCTGATGAAGGCGGTCGACAAGTTCGAGTACCGCCGAGGCTACAAGTTCTCGACCTACGCCACGTGGTGGATCCGCCAGGCCATCACGCGCTCGATTGCCGACCAAGCCCGCACCATCCGCATCCCGGTTCACATGATCGAAACGATCAACAAGATGAACCGCTTGTCGCGCCAGCACCTGCAAGAGTTCGGCTACGAGCCGGACGCGCCCACGCTGGCCGAGAAAATGGAGATGCCGGAGGACAAGATCCGCAAGATCATGAAGATCGCCAAAGAGCCGATCTCCATGGAAACGCCGATCGGCGACGACGACGACAGCCACTTGGGCGACTTCATCGAGGACACGAACAACGTGGCCCCGGTGGAAGCCGCCATGCAGGCCGGCTTGCGCGATGTGGTGAAAGACATCCTCGACAGCCTGACCCCGCGCGAGGCCAAGGTGCTGCGCATGCGCTTCGGCATCGAGATGCAGAGCGACCACACGCTCGAGGAAGTGGGCAAGCAGTTCGACGTGACGCGCGAGCGCATCCGCCAGATCGAGGCCAAGGCCATCCGCAAGCTCAAGCACCCGAGCCGCAGCGACAAGCTCCGCACGTACTTGGAAAACCTCTGATCCGCCCCAAGGCGGAATCCAGCCGAGAGAGCCGGGCCATGTGCCCGGCTTTTTCTTGGCCCCACGGGGGCGCAAGTACACTCGCGCCGCCTCGTTTGTCCAGCACTTCATGCCCCAAATCGTCCAGAGAACCGTGCTTTTTGCCGACCTTCGCGGCAGCACTTCGCTGTTCGAGACCCTGGGCAATGCCGAAGCCACCGCGGTGGTCACGCAAACGGTGGCGCTCGTGCGCCATGCAGTGCAGCGTGCGGAAGGACGCACGGTCAAGACCTTGGGGGATGGCTTGATGGCCGTTTTCAGCGATCCGGCCCAGGCCTTCGAGGCGGCCGTGCTCATGCACGCCGAATTGGACCTGCTGTTGGTGCAAGGACGCGTGCGCGCCGAACAGGTCAGCGGGCCGCGCGCCCTGCGCTTGCAGGTGGCGGTGTCGCTGGGCGAAGTCGTTGAGATGTCGGGGGACTGCTTTGGCGACGCGGTCAACGTCGCGGCCCGCCTGTTGGACCACGCCGGCGACAACGAAACCCTGTTCACGGCCGAGGCCCGCGACGCGTTGCCCAACGCGATCAAGGCAAGGTTCCGCAACCTGGATGGCATCAACGTGCGCGGACGGGTGGAACCCGTGCGGGTGTACGTGCTCGAGCGCCCAGCCGGCAGCGATGCCGTGGCCACCCAGTTCGGTGCCCCCTCGTTCGCGCCCTCCGAGCCCGATGGCATTCGGCTGACTTGGCTGGACCTGGACCGGATGTTCGACACCCGCCTGCTCCCCATCGTGCTGGGCCGCAGCGTGCAAGCGGCGTTTTGCATCACCGATGGCCGGGTCAGCCGTCAGCACGCCCGCATCGACTGGGACGGTGGTCGCTTCAACCTGACCGATCTGAGCTTCAACGGCAGCTACGTTCGCTTTTCCGGCAACACCGAGGTGCTGGCCCTGCGGCGGACCAGTTGTCCATTGCATGGCAGCGGCGTGATTGGGCTGGGCAGTTCACCCGCCCAACTGGACACGCCCGTGGTGCGCTTCGAAGTGCTTCACTTCGCCGAAACCCAAGCCCAAGACTGAGATGAGCGCCTCCTTCCAACACGGGCAAGACACAGGCCCTGCGGTGGGCATCTTGCTGTGCAACCTCGGCAGCCCCGACGCCCCCACCGCGCCTGCCGTGCGCCGCTACTTGGCGCAGTTCCTCAGTGACCGACGCGTGGTCGAAATTCCGCGGTGGCTGTGGTGGCCCATCCTTCACGGCATCATCCTTCGAGTCCGGCCCGCCAAAAGCGCGGCCAAGTACGCCAGCGTTTGGATGCCGGAAGGCGCGCCCCTGAAAGTCCATACCGAACGGCAAGCCAAGCAATTGCAGGGATGGCTGGGCGAGCGAGGGCACCGGGTCCAAGTGCGCTGGGCCATGCGCTACGGCAATCCCAGCATCGCCTCGCAACTGGACGTGCTGAAGTCGCAAGGCGCGCGGCGCATCCTGGTATTCAACGCGTACCCCCAGTACTGCGCCGCCACGGTGGCCAGCGTCATGGACGAGGTCAGCGCTTGGCTGCAGCGACAGCGATGGCTGCCCGAGTTGCGGGTCGTCAACCACTACCCGGACCACCCGTCCTACCTCCAGGCCCTGGTCCACAGCGCGCACTCGCATTGGCAGCGCCATGGTCGCGGGCAGGCCCTGGTGTTGAGCTTCCACGGCATGCCAGAGCGCACGCTGCACCTGGGGGATCCCTATTTCTGCGAATGCCACAAGACGGCGCGCCTGCTGACCGAGGCCCTGGGGCTGAAGCCGCAAGACGTTCACATCGCATTCCAGAGCCGCTTTGGGCGCGCGAAATGGCTGGAGCCCTCGACCGAGTCGGTGTTGAAGCGCCTGGGTTCGCAAGGCGTCCAGGACGTCGACGTGATGTGCCCGGGTTTCGCCGCCGATTGCCTCGAGACCCTGGAAGAAATTGCCATGGAAGGGCAAGAGACTTTCCGCGAGGCCGGTGGCGGCACGCTGCGCTACATCCCATGCCTGAACGACAGTCCCGAGGGCATGCGGGCGATGACCGACATCGCGGAGTCGCACCTCCAGGGCTGGCCGACGCAGGACACCCCCAGCGCTCCGGCGCTTGCCCTGCGAGCCCAACGGGCTCGCGAACTGGGCGCTCCCGCTTGAGCGAGCCGCTGCAAACCCTGCGGCTGGACAAATGGCTGTGGGCCGCGCGGTTCTTCAAGACGCGGGCGCTCGCCGTCGAAGCGATCGAGCGGCACCGCGTGCGAATGCACGACCAACCGGTCAAACCCTCGCGCGACGTCCGCGTTGGGGATCGCCTTCAGATTGCCCAACCCGGCTGGGTGCGCGAAGTCGAAGTGCTGGGCCTCTCGGCCCAACGCGGTCCGGCCCCGGTGGCACAGACCTTGTACCGGGACACCCCCCAAAGCCTGCTCACTGCGGCCGCGGCGGCCGAACAGCGGCGCTTGGCGCCCGAGCCGGCGACGGCTCGCGACCAAGGACGCCCAACCAAACGCGATCGACGCCAACTCGACGCCTGGCAAGACCCCGGATCGCCCGAGTGGCAACGGTGGAGCGTGGAGTGGCGCGGCGGCCCCTCTCGCTGAGCCCAATCGCCCGATGGGGCCCTGTCAGGGCTGGCAGGTGGGCGACGGGCCGGAACTGACGGGGTTGTCGCGGGCCGCCTCGCACACCGCGACCCAAAAGCGCCGCACGAACTGCGGGTGCTTGGCCCAAAGCGCGGGGCTCACTGGCGCAAAAAACGCGATGCGCTGCAATGGGGGATCCAAAGCCACCAGCGCTGGCGGGGTCGACAAAGCGTCGGGGCTGAAGCTCAGGGCCGGCAGCACGGCCACGTCCACCCGGCCCAAACGCAGTTTGGCGATGCTGCCCGCGTGGCTCAAGGCCCGGTCCAGCGTCCAGCCTGCGGCTTTCGCCAAAGGCTCCTCCACCCCGCCGCCGACGATGCCCACCGTCAGCCCCGCCGGCAGCAAGGTGCGTCCGTCCCAGCGCACCCGGTCCCGGCGGTCGGCCCGCACGAACAGCGCCAAATGGGTCTCGGCCAGGGCCAAGCGGCGGTCGGGCGCGCCGTCCGACCGTTGCGGGTACACCAGTTGGCCCGCCCGCTCGGGGGTGTGCGCCAAGTAGAAGGTCACTTGGGTGTCGTCGGAGGCTGTGTCGGCCATCAGCCGCCGCTGGGGCACGCGGACCCGTTCGGCCTTGCAGCCCAGTCGGGCCATCGCTTGGTCCAACCAGTCCACGAAGCGGCCCGGCGGGTCGGCGAACTGGGCGCCCTCCCCGGCCAACATGCCCGGGATGGGCTTGTCGAGGAACGCGACCCGGAAAGGTGTGGGGCATGCGCTCCCACCCGGCGCGGCGTGCGCTGCCGTGATCCACAGCGCCCCCAGCAAGCAAGCACGCATCAACAACATGGCTGGATTGTGCGGGTCGCCAGCGACAATGCCGTTCTCCCCCTTGAAATGCCCTGGGCTGACCCCATTTGGCCGTGCAACGGCCCGGTGGCGGGCCCTTTTTTCTGACACCGACCATGACGACCGAACAAGCCGCGGACCTGCCGCCGCAAGAGCCCTCCTCCGCCGACGAACCCAAAGCCGACGCGGTGGTCGCCTTGGAAGCGCGATTGGCCGAGATGAGCGATGCCTACTTGCGCGCCAAGGCCGAGGCCGAGAACGCCCGCCGCCGCGCCGACGAAGACGTTGCCAAGGCCCGCAAGTTCGCGGTGGAGGGCTTCGCCGAAGCCATGCTGCCCGTGCTGGACAGCCTGGAGGCCGCGATCGCTCGCCCTGACGCCACCCCCGAACAGCTCTTGGAGGGCGTGCACGCCACCCGCCGCCAGCTGGTGCAGGCCCTGGAGCGCAACAAGGTCTTGGAGATCAACCCGGCTGCCGCGGCCAAGTTCGACCCGCACCAACACCAAGCCATCTCGGTCGTGCCCCTGGCGCCCGGCGTGGAGCAAGAGCCCAACACCGTGGTGGCCGTGCTGCAAAAGGGTTACCTGATTGCCGACCGGGTGCTGCGACCCGCCTTGGTCACCGTCTCCGCCCCGCGTTAATCCCCGGCGCGCTCGGGGTCTTGAATCCCCAGCGCCCTCCCCCAAATCCTTCGCATTCCCCCAGATATCAGGAGCTTTCCATGGGCAAGATCATCGGCATCGACCTCGGCACCACCAACAGCTGCGTCGCCATCCTCGACGGCAGCAACACCCGCGTGATTGAAAACGCGGAAGGCGCACGCACCACCCCGTCCATCATTGCCTACATGGAGGATGGCGAAGTGCTGGTCGGCGCGCCGGCCAAACGCCAAGCCGTCACCAACCCGCGCAACACCCTGTACGCCGTCAAGCGCCTGATCGGTCGCAAGTTCACCGAGAAGGAAGTGCAAAAGGACATCGACCTGATGCCTTACACCATCGCCGCCGCCGACAACGGCGACGCCTGGGTGGAAGTGCGCGGGAAGAAGATGGCGCCGCCGCAAGTCAGCGCCGAGGTGCTGCGCAAGATGAAGAAGACCGCCGAGGACTTCCTCGGCGAAGAAGTGACCGAGGCCGTGATCACGGTGCCCGCGTACTTCAACGACAGCCAGCGCCAGGCCACCAAGGACGCCGGTCGCATCGCTGGACTGGAAGTCAAGCGCATCATCAACGAGCCCACCGCCGCGGCCCTGGCCTTCGGCCTGGACAAGGCCGGCGCGGGCCACAAGGGCGACCGCAAGATCGCCGTGTACGACCTGGGCGGGGGCACCTTCGACATCTCGATCATCGAGATCGCCGACGTGGACGGCGAGAAGCAGTTCGAAGTGCTGAGCACCAATGGCGACACCTTCCTGGGCGGTGAAGACTTCGACCAGCGCGTCATCGACTACATCGTCACCGAGTTCAAGAAGGAACAGGGCGTCGACCTGACGAAGGACGTGCTGGCCCTGCAGCGCCTGAAGGAGGCCGCTGAGAAGGCCAAGATCGAGTTGTCCAGTGCCGCCAGCACCGATGTCAACCTGCCCTACATCACCGCCGACGCCTCGGGCCCGAAACACTTGAACGTCAAGCTTACCCGCGCCAAGCTGGAGAGCCTGGTCGACGAGTTGATCGAGCGCACCATCGCCCCCTGCCGCACGGCCATCAAGGATGCCGGAGTGAGCGTGGGCGAGATCGATGACGTGATCTTGGTCGGCGGCATGACGCGCATGCCCAAGGTCCAAGAGGCGGTGAAGGCCTTCTTCGGCAAAGAGCCCCGCAAGGACGTCAACCCCGACGAGGCGGTAGCGGTCGGCGCCGCCATCCAGGGTTCGGTTCTGAGCGGCGACCGCAAGGACGTGCTGTTGCTCGACGTCACCCCGCTGAGCCTGGGTATCGAAACCCAGGGCGGCGTGATGACGAAGATGATCAAGAAGAACACGACCATCCCGACCAAGTTCTCGCAGACCTTCTCCACGGCCGAAGACAACCAGCCGGCCGTGACCATCAAGGTCTACCAAGGCGAGCGCGAGCTGGTGCATGGCAACAAGAGCCTGGGCGAGTTCAACCTGGAAGGCATCCCGTCCGCACCGCGCGGCGTGCCGCAGATCGAAGTCACCTTCGACATCGACGCCAATGGCATCCTGCACGTGAATGCCAAGGACAAGGGCACGGGCAAGGAAAACAAGATCACCATCAAGGCGAACTCGGGCTTGAGCGAGGCCGAGATCGAGAAGATGGTCAAGGACGCCGAGGCCAACGCCGCCGAAGACAAGAAGAAGGTCGAGCTGGTCCAGGCCAAGAACCAGGGCGACGCCATGGTGCACTCGGTCAAGAAGTCGCTGGGCGAGTTCGGCGACAAGCTGGAGGCCGAGGAGAAGGCCAAGATCGAAGCCGCCATCAAGGACTTGGAAGAGACCTTGAAGGACAGCGATGACAAGGCCGCCATCGAAGCCAAGACCGAGGCCTTGATGAAGGCCAGCCAAAAGCTGGGCGAGAAGGTGTACGAGCAAGCCCAAGCGGCGCAAGCCGCCCAGGGCGCTGCGGCCGGCGCCGACGCGCAGGAAGCCCACGAAGGCGCCCGCGCCAAGCCGGCCGACGACAACGTGGTGGACGCCGAGTTCAAGGAAGTCAAGGACAGCAAGTAAGCCCCGCCTGGGCTCCCTCACGGCCCGGGCACGCCTGCCCGGGCTTTTGACTTTCATCTGAGCATCCCGCCATGGCCACCAAGCGAGATTTCTACGAAGTGCTCGGCGTCGCCAAGAACGCCGACGACGACGCCATCAAGAAGGCCTACCGCAAGCTGGCCATGAAGTACCACCCGGACCGCAACCAGGGTGAGGACGCTGACGCCAAGAAGGCCGAAGAGAAGTTCAAGGAGGCCAAAGAGGCCTACGAGATGCTCAGCGACCCGCAAAAGCGCGCGGCCTACGACCAGTACGGCCACGCCGGGGTCGACCCGAACATGGGCGGCGGCCGAGGTGGCCCCGAGGGCTTCGGTGGCTTTGCCGATGCGTTCGGCGACGTCTTCAACGACATCTTTGGCGGCCAGCGGCGGGGCGGCGGCGGGGGTCAACGCGTGTACCGCGGGGCCGACCTGTCCTACTCGCTCGAGATCACGCTGGAAGAAGCGGCACGCGGCACCGACACGCAGATCCGCATCCCCACCTGGGAAAGCTGCGGCACCTGCAATGGCACCGGCGCCAAACCCGGCACCAGCGCCAAGACCTGCGGGCATTGCAACGGCAGCGGCACGGTGCACCTGCGCCAAGGCTTCTTCAGCATCCAGCAGACCTGCCCGCACTGCCACGGCAGCGGCAAGATCATTCCCGACCCCTGCGGCAACTGCCACGGCGCTGGCAAGCTCAAGAAGCAGAAGACCCTGGAGGTCAAGATCCCCGCCGGCATCAACGAGGGCATGCGCATTCGCTCGGCGGGCAACGGCGAGCCTGGCGTGAACGGCGGCCCGTCGGGCGACCTGTACATCGAAATCCACCTCAAACAGCACGAGATCTTCGAGCGCGACGGGGACGATCTGCACTGCACCGTGCCCGTGCTGCTGACCACGGCCGCCTTGGGCGGCAGCATCGAGGTGCCCACGCTGGGCGGCAAGGCCGAGATCGACCTGCCAGAGGGCACCCAGCACGGCAAGACTTTCCGGCTCAAGGGCAAAGGCATCAAGGGGCTGCGCAGCAGCTACCCCGGCGACCTGTATTGCCATGTCAGCGTCGAAACGCCCGTGAAGATCACGGAGCACCAACGCAAGCTGCTGAAGGAACTGGACAAGAGCTTTCGGGACGCTGGAGACAAGCACTCGCCCAGCAGCAAGAGTTGGACCGACCGGGTGAAGGACTTGTTCAAATAAGTCACAGGCTGCGGCGCGATGGCAACAGAGCGCGGGCCAACCCTCTCAAGAAATCACAGCAGCCGGCCGATCATCCGGCTGTTTGTGTTTCACGGCGCTGCACCCCCAGGGCATGTCGATCGACGCCACCTTCCACAAAGCCAACGCGCTCATCATTGACAGCAATGCCAATGCGCGCAGCTTGATCACGGCGCAGTTGCGGGAGTTGGGCTGCGGCTTCGTGCGCTCGGTGGCGCGGGTCAAAGAAGCGCGGATCGTGCTGGAGAACGCTCCGTACGACCTCGTCCTGTGCGATTACCACTTCGACGGCAGCGACGAATCGGGTCAGGACCTGCTGGACGAACTCCGTCGCGAAGGGCTGCTGCCCTACGCGACGGTGTTCATGATGATCACGGCCGAGGCGACTTACGCCAAGGTGGCTGAAGCCGCGGAGGCCGCGCTCGACGGCTACTTGATCAAGCCTTACACGCTGGCGTCTCTGGCCGAGCGAATCCAGACCGCCCGTCACCGCAAGCGCATCTTGAAGGGCATCTTTGAAGCCATCGAAGCCCAGGAGTTCGAGAAGGCGGCTGGACTGTGTTTGGAACGCTTCCACGCCCGCGCCGAGTTCTGGCTGTTTGCGGCCCGCATCGGTGCGGAGTTGCTGTTGCGACTTCGACGTTATGACGAGGCCAAGGAGTTGTACGAGGCCATCGTGGCCGCCAAGACCCTGCCCTGGGCCAAACTGGGCGTGGCCCGGGCCGACCTGGGCAAGGGCAACTTGAGCCAAGCGCGTCGCACCTTGGAAAACCTGATCGGCGAATCGCCCGATTTCGCCGATTCGCACGACGTCCTGGGGCGCGTGCACATGGAACAAGGCGACATTGCCGAGGCCTTGGCCACCTACCGCAGCGCCGCCGAACTGACCCCGGGCTGCTTGATGCGGGGCCAGCGCGCAGGCACCTTGGCCTTCTACAACGGCGAGCGAGCGGAAGCCCTTCGCCTGCTGGAACGCACCATGATCAATGGCCTGCGCTCCAAATTGTTCGACTTGTTCACGGTCGTGATGATCGCGTTGATGCGCTTTGACAAGCGGGACGCCAAAGGGGTCCGCCAAACGCTCGACACCATGGCCAATGAGTTGGAGCGTGTGCCCAACTCGGCCCGGATTCAGCGTCTCAAGTTGGTGATCGAGTCCTTGGTGGCCATGCAAGAGCGACGATCTGCCGACGCCTTGACCGCCGCTCGAGAGTTGGCGCGCGACCTGCAGCGCGACAACGCCGATCACGAGTCGGCCAGTTTGGTGGTGGCCGTGTGGATCCGCCTCGCGGCTGGCGACATGCAACTCGAGGAAATGGACGACCTCATCTTGAGCATCGGCATGCGCTTTTGCACCGCCAAGGCGGCGACCGAGATTTTGGTGGCGATGTGCGAGAAAAACGAAAAAGCCGCCGCCACCTTGCGCGAATGCCACGGCAAGATCTTCGAGATCGCCGAGACGGCGATGAAACTGAGCATGCGGGGCCAGCCCGACCACTCGGTGCAACTGCTCATCCAAGAAGGCAGCACCACGCGCAACACCAAGCTCATTGACATGGCGTTGTCGGTGTTGAAGCGTCACCAAGCCAAGATCGACAACGCCGGGCCGATGGAGGCAGAGATCACGGTCTTGCAAGATCGCTATGTCCGGCCACAACAAGTGGCCTCCAACCGCGCTCGTGCGGTGGGAGGATTGGCGCTGCGCGGGGCGGGCGCCAGCGGCTGAGCCGGCTAGAACAGGACCTGCTGCGTCGGCTGGAACGGCACTTCGGGCGCCTGGAAGGCCTCCAGTGCATAGGCAAAACGCTCCCTGCCCAGCCCAAGCCGGCGACAAGCCCGCTCGAATCGTTGGTGCACCATGGCGGCCCACACGCCATCGCCCGTGAACCGCAGTCCGTATTCACTCCGGTAGTCTTGACCACCGTGGATGTCGCGCACCCGCGCCATCACCCGCTCTGCGCGGTCTGGGTAGTGCGCGACCAACCAATCACGAAACAATTCGACCAACTCCCACGGCAAGCGCAAGGGAATGGTGAAGGCCCGGGTGGCACCTGCATCCCGAGCGGCTTGCAGGACCTGCTCGAGCTCCGGCTCATTCAAGAAGGGAATCGTGGGCGAGACGCTGACGCCAACAGGCACCCCGGCTGCCGCCAAACGCTGGATGGTCTTCAAGCGGCGCGCCGGGCTGGGCGCTCTTGGCTCGAGGCGGCGCGCCAACAGCGGATCCAAAGTCGTCAGGCTCACGTACGCGCCCGCAAGGTTGTGGGCAGCCATGGGCGCGATGAGGTCAAGGTCGCGCTCGACGCCACTGCCTTTGGTGATCAAGCTGAAGGCATGGCGATGCTCCGACAGCACCTCGATCACTGCCCGGGTCAGCCGGTAGCGTCGCTCGATCGGCTGGTACGCATCGGTCACGGTGCCGATGCAAAGCCGTTGGGGACGGTAGCCCGGGCGGCGCAAGACCTGGCGCAGCAGGCCAGCGGCATTCACCTTGGCCACCAAGCGGGTTTCAAAATCCAGGCCCGGCGACAGATCCAGCCAACTGTGGCTGGGGCGGGCGTAGCAGTAGGCACAGCCGTGCTCGCAACCGCGGTAGGGGTTCAGCGAGGTCTCGAAGCCGATGTCCGGAGAATCGTTGCGACTCAGGATGCTCCGGGCCCATTCCTCGCGCACCTGCGTTTGCGGTGCGATCAAGGGCGTCTCATCGTCGGCCGGCCAACCATCGGCTTCTTCGGCGCGGTGAACGGCTTGAAAGCGCGACGGAACCTGCAGCCGGCTCCCTCGCCCTTTGGGCGCCAAGGACGCGGGCTGGGTGGGGGTTGAGTCTGTCGGCATACTGTTTATTTATACAGTATGCCGACCTGATCTCAATTCAGTAGTCCCCGCCGCCGTTGTACTCGGGCGCCAAGTTCTCGAACTTGGTGTGCATGCGCTGGAACCCGAGCTTCACCGTTCCCACTGGACCGTTACGTTGCTTGGCAATGATGATCTCGGCCACACCGGGTTCTTTGCACTCGTCCTTCGTGTAGTACTCATCGCGGTAGATGAACATGATCACGTCGGCGTCCTGCTCGATGGCGCCCGATTCCCGCAGGTCGGACATCATGGGGCGCTTGTCGGGTCGCTGCTCCACCGAGCGGTTCAGCTGCGACAAGGCAATCACAGGGCACTTGAGCTCTTTGGCCAGCCCCTTCATGCCCCGCGAAATCTCACCCAACACCGTGGCGCGGTTCTCTTCGTTGCCGCCGTCGCCGGCCATCAGTTGCAAATAGTCGATGACGATGAGGCCCAGTTGACCGCATTCCCGAGCTTGGCGTCGTGCCCGGGCCCGCACCTCGGCTGGACTGAGGCCGGGACTTTCGTCGATGAAGATGCTGGCGCGGCCCAGCTTCTCGGTGGCCTCCAGCAGTCGTCCCCATTCGTCGTCTGCCAAACGACCGGTGCGCAAATGGCTCTGGTCCACGCGGCCGATCGAGCCCACCATCCGCAGGGCCAACTGCGAGGCGCCCATTTCCATGGAGAAGATCAGCACGGGCAAGCCTTCGTTGACCGCCACGTGCTCACAGATGTTGACGGCGAATGCCGTTTTGCCCATCGACGGGCGGGCGGCCAGCACCAGCATGTCGCCCGGCTGCAGGCCGGCCGTCATGCGGTCCAAGTCGTAGAAGCCGGTGCGCACCCCGGTCACGTCGTCGGCGCCGTTTTCGGCCAGCTCGTTCACGCGGTCCATCAGCTGGACCATGAGCTTGTCCATGCGGTGGAAGCCCTGCGTGCCCCGGGCCCCTTCCTCGCCGATGCGCAAGATCTTGCCCTCGGCGTCGTCCAGGATGGCCGACACACTGCGCCCCTGAGGCGCCATGGCGGCCGAAGCGATCTCGTCGCTGGCCGTGACCAGCTTGCGCAGCACCGCCCGCTCGCGCACGATTTCGGCATACCGACGCAGGTTGGCCGCGCTGGGGACCGACTGCGCCAAGGCGTTGAGGTAGTCCAGCCCCCCGCAATCCTCCGCCTTGCCGAGGCTGTTCAGTTCCTCGTAGACCGTGATCACGTCGGCCGGCTTGCCCGCCACGATGAGCTTGCCGATGGCCGTGAAAATCAGCTTGTGTTCGAGGCGGTAGAAGTCGGTATCGCTGACCAAATCCGCGGCGCGGTCCCAGGCACTGTTGTCGATCAGCAGGCCGCCCAACACCGACTGCTCGCCTTCGATCGAATGAGGCGGCACGCGCAAACGGGCGATGTCCTCGTCACGCGGGGGGGCGTAGGGGTGACTGCTCATGGGGACAAGTCTGTGGATACAGGGTGCAAAAACTGGGGATGACAGCGGACAAGTGCCCTGCCAGAAAAGCACAAGGCCGGCCCCCTTGCGGGAGCCGGCCTTGCTGAAACAGCGAGAAGTAGCTTAGCCGAACTTACTCGGCAGCGGCCACCACTTGAACGCTGACTTCGACCGTGACGTCGGTGTGCAGACCCAGCGAGATGGCGAAGTCGCCCACGTGCTTCAACGGGCCATTGGGCAAACGCACCATGGCCTTGACCACGTCGTGGCCTTCGGCCTTGAGGGCGTCGGCGATGTCGGCGTTGGTGACCGAGCCGAACAGGCGACCGTCCACGCCCGCCTTCTGGGCGATGCGCACGGTCTTGCCGGTCAGCTTCTCGCCCAAGGCTTGCGAAGCGGCCAGCTTGGCGGCAGCCACTTTCTCAAGTTCAGCGCGCTTGGCTTCGAACTCTTTGATGGCGCTTTCCGTGGCACGGCGGGCCTGGCGCGTCGGGATCAGGAAGTTGCGGGCGTAGCCGTCTTTGACCTTGACGATGTCGCCCAGGTTGCCCAAGTTGGCGACTTTTTCGAGCAGGATGACTTGCATGTTCGTGAGCTCCTATCAGGCCTTGTGCTGGTCGCTGTACGGCAGCAGGGCCAGGAAGCGAGCGCGCTTGATGGCGGTCGTGAGTTGACGCTGGAAGATCGCGCGGGTGCCCGTCAGGCGAGCCGGCGTGATCTTGCCGTTTTCGGCGATGAAGTCGCGCAGGGTGTCGACGTCCTTGTAGTCGATCTGCTCGACACCGGCGACGGTGAAGCGGCAGAAGCGCTTGCGACGGAACAGCAGCGATTGTTGGTTGCGCTTGGGCTTCTTGTCTTTGGAGAAGCGACCCTTACCGCGGGCGAGTGCCATGTTGAATCCTCGTGTACGTGTGTGGGGTTAAACCGCGGAATCGACCTGCGTCACGTGCATCGTGACCCCTTTGCCGTTGCGGGTCGGTGCCAGGAAGCCGCTCCAATGAGCCAAGCCATCGCTGGACAACGCCTGCACGCGTTGCACCACAGGCCCCAGGGCGACGGCTTTGAGTTGGAGCTCGACGCGGCGCGGGCTTCCCGCTTCCAAGGTCGTGCTCTGGTGCTCGAGCGTCAAATCCACAGCCGGCAAGCCGGCGGGCGTGTAGCGCACTGCGCCTCGTTCCACCCATCGCGCGGTGATCACCAGCGCGTTGTGCGAAACCTCGGGCAAGGTGGGCAGTTCGGTTCCTTTCGGTTCGTCGGGCCTTAGGCCGCGACTTCCTGGTTGGACTTGCGCGACTCTTCGCGCTCGACCGCCTTCATCATGATCGACGGCGCGGTTTCCGCGGCGTCGCGCTTGCTGGTCAGGTGACGCAACACGGCATCGTTGTAGCGGAAGCCGGTTTCCAGCTCGGCCAGCGTTTCCTTGCTGGCTTCGATGTTCAGGCACACGTAGTGGGCCTTGGCGAGCTTCTGGATCATGTAGGCCAGCTGGCGACGGCCCCAATCTTCCACGCGGTGCACCTTGCCGCCGGCGGCGGTGACGATGCCCTTGTAGCGCTCCAGCATGGCCGGAACTTGCTCGCTTTGATCCGGATGGATCAACAGCACGATTTCATAGTGACGCATGAAAACTCCTTGTGGATTCCGCCGGGTTCGGCGAGGAAGCTGGGCTCGGCGTCGAATTCGAGGCCCAGCAAGGGGAAAGCCCACCAGTATAACCGGGTTCTCCCGGATGCCGGTGGGCCGATGCAGCGACGCTGCGGCGACTTACTTTTGCCCGGCCAAGCGCGTCCAGGTCTCGACCACGCTGTCCGGGTTGAGTGAGATCGACGTGATGCCCTCGGCGGCCAGCCAGTCGGCGAAGTCGGGGTGATCGCTGGGGCCTTGTCCGCAAATGCCGACGTACTTGCCCGTGGCCCGGCAGGCGTTGATGGCGCGGCTGATCAGGCTGCGCACCGCCGGGTCGCGCTCGTCGAAATCGCCCGCGAGTTGCTCCAAGCCCGAGTCGCGATCGAGGCCCAAGGTCAGCTGGGTGAGGTCGTTGGACCCGATGGACATGCCGTCAAAGTGCTCGAGGAACTGGTCGGCCAAGATGGCGTTGCTCGGCACCTCGCACATCATGATGACGCGCAAACCGTCCACGCCGCGCTTCAAGCCTCGATCGGCCAACATGGCCACCACGCGCTCCGCCTGCTTCACGGTGCGTACGAACGGCACCATGATCTCGACGTTGGTCAGACCCATGGCCTGCCGCACCCGCTTCAAGGCTTCGCATTCCATGGCAAAGGCATCCGAGAACTCGCCGCTGATGTAGCGGCTCGCGCCTCGGAAGCCCAGCATGGGGTTCTCTTCGTCGGGCTCGTAACGCGACCCACCGATCAGCTTGCGGTACTCGTTGCTCTTGAAGTCCGACAGGCGCACGATCACCGGTCGTGGGTAGAAAGCCGCCGCGATGGTGGCGACCCCTTCTGCCAACTTGTCCACGTAAAAAGCGCGGGGGCTGGCATGGCCGCGGGCCACCGACTCGACGGCCTTCTTCAAGTCGGCATCGATGGCGGGGTAATCCAAGATGGCCTTGGGGTGCACGCCGATGTTGTTGTTGATGATGAACTCCAAGCGTGCCAAACCCACGCCGCCCGAGGGCATCTGGGCGAAGTTCATCGCCAGCTGGGGGTTGCCCACGTTCATCATGATCTTGACCGGGCAGTACGGCAGTTCACGTTGCTCGACCTCGCTGACCTCGGCCTCGATCAAGCCGTCGTACACGTAGCCGGTATCGCCTTCGCTGCAAGCCACGGTCACCAGCTGACCGTCCACCAGTTTGTCGGTGGCATCGTGGCAGCCCACCACGGCTGGGATGCCGAGTTCACGGGCAATGATGGCCGCATGGCAGGTGCGGCCGCCCCGGTTGGTGACGATCGCCGCCGCGCGCTTCATCACCGGTTCCCAGTTGGGGTCGGTCATGTCGGTCACCAGCACGTCACCGGGCTGCACGCGTTCCATTTCGGCCGTGCTGTGCACCACCCGGACCGGACCCGTCCCGACCTTTTGCCCGATGGCGCGGCCCTCGACCAGCACCACGCTGTCCTTGCTGGCCTTGAGCTTGTAGCGGTGCTCGACCTGACTTTGGCTCTTCACCGTCTCTGGGCGCGCCTGCAGGATGTACAACTGGCCGTCTTGTCCGTCCTTGCCCCATTCGATGTCCATCGGCCGGCCGTAGTGCTGCTCGATGATCAGCGCGTACTTGGCCAAGGTTTCCACATCGGCATCCGTCAATGAATAACGGTTGCGAAGCTCGACCGGCGTGTCTTCGGTTTTCACGAGCTTGCCGCTGGCGGCACGCTCGGCCTCCGTGGCAAAGCCCATGCGGAGCAGCTTCGAGCCCAAATTGCGGCGAACGATGGCCTGCAGTCCTTTGTTCAAGCTGGGCTTGAACACGTAAAACTCGTCGGGGTTGACTGCGCCCTGCACCACGGTTTCGCCCAGACCGTAGCTGCTGGTGATGAAGACCACGTCTTTGAAGCCCGACTCGGTGTCGATGGTGAACATGACACCCGCCGATCCGAGGTCGGAACGCACCATGCGCTGCACCCCGGCACTCAGGGCGACGTGGCTGTGCACGAAGCCTTTGTGCACGCGATAGCTGATGGCCCGGTCGTTGTACAGCGAGGCAAACACCTCACGCATCTTGTGCAGCACGTCGTCGATGCCGACCACGTTCAGGAAGGTTTCCTGCTGGCCAGCAAAAGAAGCATCGGGCAGGTCCTCGGCCGTGGCCGAGGAACGCACCGCGAACGAGCCTTGGCCACTCGCGTCCAGCGCCGCAAAGGCAGTGCGAACAGCGGCTTCAAGCGCCGGCGGGAACGGCTGGGCCATGACCCAGCCCCGAATCTCCGCCCCCACCTCGGCCAGGGCGCGGACGTCGTCGGTGTCCAAGGCTTCGAGCTTCGCGGTGATGCGCGCATCCAGCCCGTCGAGCTTCAAAAACTCGCGAAAGGCATGGGCGGTGGTGGCAAAGCCACCCGGCACGCGCACGCCGGTTTCGCTGAGTTGCGAAATCATTTCGCCGAGACTGGCGTTCTTGCCGCCAACCACCTCGACGTCGTCCATCCTCAAATGGTCAAACGGGACGACCAGGGCGGTCGGCTCAAAGCGTGAAGACATGGGAAGGTTCCTAGAGAGTAAAAAAACTGGGGCGACAAAACGCGCACGCTGCCCGGCGTGTTGGACTTGTGATGGGGGCAGCGCGGCATGAGGGAGTTCGGTCGCAAGATGCAGTCGATTCTAGGGATTGGCCCGTAGGATGGAAACCGCCCGTAACCACCCCTTTGCAGGTTTAGAGCGCATGCCCAATCGCACCGTGTACTTTCTCTCGGACGGCACCGGGATCACCGCCGAGACTTTCGGCAACTCCATCCTGGCCCAGTTCGGCGGCAAGCCGCGGCACGTGCGCCGCCCCTTCATCGATTCGGCCGAAAAGGCCTACGAGGTCTGCCGCGAAATCGAAGCCACCGGCGTGGCAGAAGGCCAGCGCGTGGTCGTGTTCGCCACCTTGGTGAACCCCGAGGTGCTCGCCATCGTGCGCGAACATTGCAAAGGGCTGTTGCTGGACATGTTCGGCACCTTCATTGCGCCGCTCGAAGAAGAGTTCGGCCTGAAGAGCAACCACCGCGTGGGCCGCTTCTCCGACGTGGCCAAGAGTCAGGAGTACCACGACCGCATCGAGGCGATCAACTTCAGCCTGGCGCACGACGACGGGCAAAGCGCCAAGAACCTGGCCGCGGCCGACGTCATCTTGGTGGGCGTGTCGCGGTCCGGCAAGACCCCCACGTCGCTCTACTTGGCCATGCAGCATGGTGTGAAGGCGGCGAACTACCCCCTCATTCCGGAAGACTTTGAACGCAGCAAGTTGCCGGGTGCCTTGGCCGAGTACCGCCGCAAATGCTTTGGGCTGACCATCGACCCAGACCGCCTGTCCCAAATCCGGCAAGAGCGCCGCCCCGGCAGCAAGTACGCCGACCCGATGAACTGCCGCTACGAGGTCAACGAGGCCGAGAAGATGATGAAGCGCGAAGGCATTGCTTGGCTGTCGAGCACGCACAAGTCGATCGAAGAAATCGCCACCACCATCCTGCGCGACATCCGCCCCGATCGCCTGATTTACTGAAGCACCGAGCGGTACAGCGCTGCGTAGGCTTGGGCGGCCAAGTCCCAGCCGTGGCGCTGGGCCATCGCCACCTGTTGAACCCGGCGCCAAGCCGCCGGGTCGGACCACAACGTACGCACGCGACGCAAGGCCTGGGTGTAGTCAACCAAGTCGAAGCGCTCGAACACGATGCCCGTGGCGCGGGCGTCCACCAGGTTCTCCAAGCTGCAATCGGCCACCGTGTCGGCCAAGCCCCCCACCCTTCGGACCAAAGGCAAGCTGCCGTAGGCCAAGGCGTACATCTGGGTGAGGCCACAGGGCTCGAACAACGACGGCACCAGCACAACATCGGCCCCGGCCATCACGCGATGCGCCAGGCCTTCGTCCATGCCGCGCATGAGGGCCACGCGCGCAGGGTGGGCCTGGGCCGCGGCTTCGAAGCCCGCCTCGAGCGTCGCATCGCCCTGGCCGAGCACCACCAGTTGGGCCCCGCCGACCAGCAAGGCATCCAGGCCCGCCAAAACCAAGTCCATGCCCTTTTGCGAAACCAGCCGACTCACGACGCCGTACAAGGGCGCATCGGTCTGCATCGAGAGACCCAAGCTGCGTTGCAAATCGGTCTTGCAGACGGTTTTGCCCGCAAGATCGTCCACCGTGTACCCACACGCCAGGTGAGGGTCGCTGGCAGGGCGCCACACGCGCGGGTCCACCCCATTGAGCACGCCGTGGACTTGAGCTGCGCGACGGCGCAGCAATCCGTCCAACCCACATCCCCAAGCCGGGGTTTGGATCTCCTTGGCGTACGTGGGACTCACCGTGGTGATGGCATCGGCATGGTGCAGCGCGGCCTTCATGAAGCCGACTTGGCCATGGAACTCAACCCCTTCCATCGCGAAGCCATCGGGCGGCAGGCCCAGTTGGGGATAGACCTCGGCCGGAAACAGCCCCTGGTACGCGAGGTTGTGCACCGTGAAAACGCTGCGCGCGGTCCCCAAGGACTGCCCACGTGCGTGGGTCAGGTAGGCCGGCGTCAGTCCAGTGTGCCAATCGTGCGCGTGCACCACCGCAGGCCACCAGGCCCCGTCCCAACCGAGTCCGAGTTGTGCCGCCGCATAACTCAGGGCCGCAAAGCGCCAGAAGTTGTCGGGGAACAAAGTGCCATCCGGGTTGGCATAGGGCGTTCCGGGTCGGTGGAACAACGCAGGCGCTTCCAGCACGTAGCTCGGCCGGCCTTCGAAGCCCGGCAATTGGCCCCGCAACAATCGCACGCTGCCCCCCCAGGGCAAGGACAGCGTCCGCAGAGGCACCGCCTGCTGAAGCGCCTCGCAGACGGCGGGATAGCCCGGCACCAGCAAGCGCAGGTCCACATCAAGGGCGCGAAGCGCATCCGGCAGGGCGCCCGTGACATCGCCCAAGCCACCGGTTTTGGCGTAAGGCACCAGTTCGGCACTGACTTGCAGCACGCGCAGTGGGGGGATGGAGAGCGCAGCGGTCATGGCTGCGTTCGAGTTTGCCCGATCAGGCGGCCCGACGAGCGGCCTCGTACAGGCACACCGCGGCGGCCGCGGCGACGTTGAGCGACTCTTCGCCACCGGGCTGAGGGATGCGCACCTTCAGGGCGCAAGCAGCCATCAGGGCCGCATTGACGCCCTGCCCTTCGTGCCCCATCACCCACGCGCAGGGGCGGGGCAGGTCGGCTTGCGGCAAGTCGACGGTGGCGTGGGAGCTGGTGGCAACCAGGGGCACGCGCAGGGCCAGCACCTCGTCGACGCTCAGCCCCTCGTGCAGCCCCAGCGCGAAATGCGCCCCCATCCCAGCGCGCAGCACCTTGGGGGACCACAAGGCCGCGGTGCCCTTCATCGCCAAGACTTGCCGAACCCCAAAGGCCGACGCGCTGCGCAATATGGCCCCCACGTTGCCCGCATCTTGCAAGCGGTCCAGCACCAGGCTGGGCGCCGTGGGATCCAACACCGGCGCGACCGGCAGGCGGATGACCGCCGCGACCTGGGCGGCCGAGGAGAGCCCCGACAGCTGCTCAAAGGCCTTCTGACTCACCATCAGCACGCGCGGCGCGTGCAGGACCAAGTCTCGCCAGGCGGGTCGATCGTGCATGGCCGCCTCGGTGATGACAGCCAATTCCAAATCCTGACCGCGCTGCAAGGCGGCCCGCATCAGGTGGTCGCCCTCCAACCACACCCGACCTTGGGTGCGGTAGGCGGCGTTGTCTTGGGCCAAGACTCGCAGCGCCTTCAGCGTGGGATTGGAGCTGGAGCTGATGGCTTCGACGCGGGCGGTGCTCATGGGGGGCTTTCAGCGGGCGGCGTGCAGCCACTCGCGCAGGGGGGCAAAGCTTCGGCGGTGCCACGGACTGGGGCCCAAGCGGCGCAAAACGTCGATGTGATCGGCCGTGCCGTAGCCCTTGTGGGCGGCAAAGCCATATTCGGGGGCGAGGGCATGCACTTCGTCGCACCAGGCATCGCGGTGCACCTTGGCCAAGATGCTGGCGGCCGAGATGGCCGGCATCAACGCATCGCCCTTGACCAAAGTGTGCACCGGCATGGGCAACACCGGTGATCGGTTGCCATCCACCCACACTTCGCCGGGCTTCAGCCTCAGCCCGGCCACGGCACGCTGCATGGCCAGTAGGGTGGCCTGCAAGATGTTGAGGCGGTCGATCTCTTCAACGCTGGCCTCTGCCACGCTGAGGCACAGCGCATGTTCTCGGATGGCCGTGGCCAAGACCTCGCGCTTGCGGGGGCTGAGCGTCTTCGAGTCGGCCAAGCCGGGAATCGGGCGGTCCGGGTGAAGCATCACGGCTGCAGCGACCACCGGGCCGGCCAGCGGCCCGCGCCCGGCCTCGTCCACCCCGGCCACCCAAAGGCTGGGTTCGGCGGAAAACAGATCGGGCGTGTACGGTACCGGCGGCCGCTTAGCGACGCGTGAGCTGCGCGATGGCATCGTGGGTCCGCTGCGCGGTGTCTGCGCGCAACGCATCGTGGATCTCGTGGAATCGAGTCACCGTCGTGGCAACCCGGGCCGGGTGGTCGAACCAAGCCTGGACCTCGCGGGCCAAGGTTTCGGGGGTGCATGCGTCCTGCAGGCATTCCGGCACCAAAAACTCGCGCGCCAACACGTTGGGCAGGCCGACCCACGGTTGCAGCTGCAGCTTCTTCATGCGTCGATGGTTGGCGGGGCTGACGCGGTAGGCGATGACCATCGGTCGCTTGAACAAGGCCGCCTCTAGGGTGGCGGTGCCGCTGGCGACGATGGCCACATCGCAAGCGGCCAAGGCATCGTGCGCCTGACCCTCCAGCACCTGCAGGTTCGCCAGCCCAGCGGGAATCAGCGGCTGCAAGCGACTTGACATGCCCGGGGCGCAGGGAAGTACCAACTGCAGCCCCGGGTCGCTGTTTTGCAGCCGTTGTGCTGCCCCCAGCACGGCAGGCGCGATCAGATCGATCTCGCTGGCCCGGCTGCCGGGCAACAAGGCGAGGACCCGTCGCTCCTCGGCCAGACCAAGTCGGCCTCGTGCGGCGGCCCGGTCGGGTTCAATGGGAATGACCTCCGCCAGGGGGTGGCCCACGAAGCTGGCGGCGATGCCCGCGGCTTGAAGCAGGGCCGGCTCGAACGGGAACAGGCACAGCACATGGTCCGCTGCACGACGGATGGTTTCGACGCGTTCAGGACGCCATGCCCAGATCGACGGGCACACGTAATGCACCGTCTTCACGCCCGCCTGGCGCAGTCGACGCTCCAAGCCGAAATTGAAGTCCGGCGCATCGATGCCCACGAAAGCATCCAGTCGCTCTCGCAGCAGACGCGTGCCCAAGCGGCGGCGAATCCACAGCAATTCGGGCAAGCGCTTGAGAGCATCCGTGAACCCGAACACCGACAGCCGCTCGGAAGGCCACCAAGCCTCGAAACCCAAGGCCTGCATGCGAGGTCCTCCGATGCCCATCGCACCGGACAGAGCGCCTCGCTGCTGCAGCGACTGCAGCAGCAGCGAGCCGATCAGGTCGCCGGAGGCCTCGCCGGCCACCAGGCCCAGGCGGAGGCCGGGACCCATCAGCCGCGGACCAGGCCGCGCTTGGACGCGGCCAAGAAGTCGAGCATGCAGCGCACATCCTCGTCAGCGCCCTGCCCTTGCAAGGCGGCGATCTCGGCCTTGGACTCGTCCAAGGTCAAGCCCTGACGGAACAGCAACTTGTGCATCTGGCGGATGGCACGGATCCGCGCTTCGCTGAAATCACGGCGCTTCAGGCCCGTCACGTTGACCGCCCGAACGGCCAAGGGATTCCCGTCCACCGTCATGTAGGGCGCCACGTCCTGCGAAACGTGCGCTTGGAACCCAATCATGCTGTGGGCCCCGATGTGCACAAACTGGTGCACGCCGGTCAGCCCACCGATCACCGCCCAGTCGCCCACTCGCACGTGACCCGCCAGGGTCGCGCTGTTGGCCAACACGCAGTGATTGCCCAACTGAACATCGTGCGCGAGGTGCACCGTGGCCATGATCCAGTTGTCACTGCCCACCCTCGTGACGCCGTCCTCTTTGTGCGTCCCGGTGCTGAAGGTGCAGTACTGAAACACTGTGTTTCGGTCACCAATGTGCAATTCGGTGAGCGCCAAGCCGTGGCTCATGTCCTGCGGCATGCACCCGATGGAACTGCTGGGATGGAAACGGTTGTCACGCCCGATGGTGGTTTTGCCGTCGATCACACAGTGCGCGCCCACCACGGTCCCCGCGCCGATGCGCACGTGGGGTCCAACAATGGCGTAGGGCCCAACGCTGACGCTGTCGTCCAGCTCGGCCTTGGGGTCGACGATGGCAGTGGGATGGATGCGCGTCATGGGCGAGTTGGCCTCAGTCGATGCGGCGCATCGTGCACATCAGCTCGGCCTCAGCGGCCAAGTCGTCCCCCACAAAACACTTGCCGGCAAACTTGTAGATGCCGGCCTTGGCGCGGGTCAATTCCACGTCGAGCACCATCTGGTCGCCCGGCTCCACCGGTCGCTTGAAGCGTGCGGCATCGATGCCCGCGAAGTAAACGACGCTCTTGTCGTCCAGCACAGCGTCAGCGCTGTGCAAGGCCAAGAGCGTGGCCGCTTGGGCCATCGACTCCAAGATCATCACGCCCGGCATCACCGGCCGGTGCGGGAAGTGGCCCAGGAACTGCGGCTCGTTGATCGACACGTTCTTGATGGCCTTGATGCGCTGCTTGTCCACGGAAAGCACGCGATCCACCAGCAAGATGGGGTAGCGGTGGGGCAAGCGCCGGAGGATCTCGTGAATGTCCATGACTCAGTCTTTGTTGTGAGGAATCCGCTCCAGAGCGCGGACGCGCTCTCGAAGCTTGTGGAGTGAGCGCAGCGACGCGGCGTTCTTCTCCCAGGTGGCGTTGTCGTCGATGGGGAAAAAGCCGGTGTAGGTGCCCGGCTGCAGGATGGAGCGGGTGACCACCGAGCAGGCCGAGATGTGCACGCCATCGGCCAAAGTCAGGTGCCCCAGGATCTTGGCATCGCCGCCAATCGTGCAGCCGCGTCCGATCCGCGCGCTGCCGGCCACGGCCGCGCAACCGGCCATGGCGGTGTGCGCACCAATGTGCACGTTGTGGCCAATGTGAATCAAATTGTCGAGCTTGACGCCGTCCTCGATGACGGTGTCATCCAGAGCGCCCCGGTCGATGGTGCAGTTGGCGCCGACCTCGACGTCGTCGCCGATCGCCACGGCGCCCAACTGCTCGATCTTGACCCAGGCGCCACCGTCCGGCGCGAAACCGAAGCCATCCGCCCCGATGACCGCGCCCGAATGCACCAAACCACGGGCGCCGATGCGGCAACGGGCCCCCAGCTGAACCCGAGGCGCCAGTCTTGTGCCGGCCCCCACCACCGCTTCGCGCTCGACCACCGTGTGGGCGCCGATCACCGCGTCATCGCCAATCTCAACATTCGCCTCGATCACGGCAAAAGGGCCCACGGCAACGCGAGCGCCAAGGCGAGCCGATGGATCCACCACCGCCGAAGGGTGAACTTGCGGTGCTGGCCCAGCGGCACGGTCTCGGGCCACCCACCACTGGGTCAGGCGGGCGAAGTAGAGGTAAGGGTTCGATGCGACGACGACCGCGGCCTGCGCGACCGCCTCGGCCTGAAGCACAGGCGGAACAACCAGAACCCCCGCGCGGCTGGCCAGCATGGCCTCCCGGTACTTGGGGCCCACTGCGAAGCTCAGCGCCTGCGCGTCCGCCGCCGCCAAAGTGGCCAAACGGGCCACCGGGGTGCTTGGATCGCCGATCAGCTCGCCGCCGAGGGCCTCGACGATGTGCGCGAGCCGGGCGATCACGGGGTCACTTGCTGGCGTTCAGCGCGTCGACCACGCGCTTGGTGATGTCGACTCGGGGCCCCGCATGCACGGCGTCTTGGAGGATCAAGTCGAACTTTTCCTTCTCAAAGATGTCCTTGATCACACGGTTGGCACGCTCGACCACCGCCTGCAGCTCTTCACCTTTGCGAACTTGGATGTCTTCCTGGAACTCGCGGCGGCGGCGCTGAAAGTCCCGGTCTTGCTCGACCAAGTCGCGCTGGCGGCGACCCAACTCGCTTTGCGGGAGGGTGGGGCCGTCCTTCTCCAGCTTGTCCTGCGCGTTCTTCAGACGATTGGCCATGTCCGACAACTCGCGCTCGCGCTTGCCGAACTCGGCTTCCAGCTTGGCCTGCGCTGCTTTGGCCGCGTTCGAGTCGCGCAGCACGCGCTCCAGGCTGACGTAGCCGATCTTCAGGTCCTGCGCCATCACGCCGACGGCTGGCAAGGTGGCCAGCGCAGCCAAAGTCACGGTGCGCAGGAATTGGCGAAAGGAGATCATCAGAAAGCAGTCCCGATCTGGAATTGGAAACGTTCGATTCTATCGGTGGGCTCTTTGCGCAACGGCTTGCCCCAGCTCAAACGCAGCGGCCCCACCGGCGACATCCAAGACAGGCCCAAGCCCGCCGACACACGCAGGCTGCTGGGGTCGACCTTCTCGTAGCTGCTCTTGGTGTTCCACACGTTGCCCGCATCCGCGTAGGCAAACAAGCGGAAGGTGCGATCCTTGCCGGCCCCCGGCACAGGGATGTAGAGCTCGCTGTTGAAGTTGATCTTCAAGTTGCCGCCACTGCGAGAGCCGGTCACGTCCACCGGACCCAAGGTGCCGCCTTCGAAAGCACGGACCGAACCCAGGCCGCCGCCGTAGAAATTCTTGAACACAGGGTAGGTGCGCCCGCTCAACCCAGTGCCGTAGCCAACTTCGCTGTTGAGCATCAGGCTGAACTTGGCACCCAGGTCGAAGAAACGTTGGCCTTGCAGGTTCAAGCGACCGAACCGTGCGTCACCCAAGGGACTGAACTCAAGGTTGACGCGGTAGTACTGGCCCTTGCTGGGCGACAGCAAGTTGTCGCGACTGTCCTTGCTCCAACCCAGGGTCAATGGGATGGCGACGCTGGAGCGCCCAAATCGGTTCGCGTAATCGGCGATGTAGTTGGGCACACCCGTCGTGTTGGTGATCTTGGTGCGCTCATAGCCCAAGCCCAAAAACACAGTGTCGAACTCGGCAATCGGCACGCCGAAGGTGGAACTCAGGCCTTGTGAGGCGAACTCGTACGTCTCGCCCAGGTTGTTGTAGGGCTTGGCCGTGCTGTAGTAGACCCGCGTGGCGCGAGACACCCCATCTTCCGTGAAGTAGGGATCCACCAAGCTGAACACCAAAGACCGCGCCTGCTTGGACGTGTTGAGCTCCACCTCGACCGCATTGCCCGAGCCCAAGAAGTTGTCTTGCTTGACCGAGCCCACCAAGGACACCTTGTTTTGGCTGGAGTAGCCCGCGCCCAAGGAAATGTTGCCCGTGCTTTGCTCGGTGACGTTGAGGGTCACGTCCACCTGGTCCGGTGCACCCGGCACCTCGGTCGTGTCCACGGTGACGTCTTTGAAGTACCCCAGGCGTTCCACTCGATCCCGCGACGCCTTGATGCGGGCGCCGTCGTACCAGGCACCTTCAAACTGGCGGAACTCTCGGCGGACCACGGTGTCCCGGGTCTTGCTGTTGCCGGTGACCAGCACGCGGCGCACGTACGCCCGACGCTCTGGCGTGGCGACGATGGTCAGGGTCACCAAGCCCGTGGCCCGGTCGATGTCCTGGCGAACGTCCACGCGCGGGAAAGGGAAGCCGAAAATGCCGTAGTAGTCGCTGAATGCCCGCGTCGTGGCGGCCACCGTCTCGCCTTGGTAGGCCTCACCCGGCTTGATGGCGATCAGGCGCTTGAACTCTTCCAAGCGGCCCAGGAACTCGCCCTCCAACTTGACCTCGGCGACCTTGTAGGGCTGGCCTTCATTGACGGTGATCGTGACACCGATGCGCTGCTTGTCGGGGGAAATCGTCACCTGCGTCGAGTCGACCGCAAACTCCAAGTAACCGCGGTTCTGGTAGTGCGAGCGCAGGGCCTCCAAGTCGGCATTCAACTCGGTGCGAGAGTAGCGATCGGTCTTGGTGTACCAAGTCAGCCAGCCACTGGGGGTGCGGCCCATCAAATCGCGCAGTTGCCCTTCGCTGAAGGCCTTGTTGCCTTGGATGCGAATGTCGGCGATCTTGGCCGGCTCGCCCTCCGAGACGTTGAAGCTGACGTTGACGCGATTGCGCTCCAAAGGCGTGATCGTCGTGCTGACCTCCGCCCCGTAAAGGCTGCGCGTGAGGTACTGACGCTTGAGCTCTTGCTCGGCGCGATCGGCCAAGGCCCGGTCGAACGGGCGCCCCTCGCCAATGCCGATTTCCTTCAGGGACTTCTGCAGCGCCTCGCTGTCGAATTCCTTGATGCCGACAAAGCTCACCGTCGCGATGATCGGGCGCTCTTCGATGACCACAACCACCGCTGCACCGTCGATCTGAATGCGGACGTCTTTGTACAGACCGGTCGCAAACAGCGCGCGAAGGGCCGCAGCCCCTTTGTCGTCGTTGTAGTTGTCGCCGATGCGGAAGGGCAGGCTAGCGAACACCGTGCCCGGGTCGGTCCGCTGCAGGCCTTCCACCCGAATGTCCTTGACGACGAAGGGATCCACTGCCCACACATTGGCGTGAATCGCGCCGCACAACAACAGGGTCAAGAAGGACGAGTGGAGGCGCGAACGCGAACGGTCAGAGGCAGCCATGCAAAGGGATCGCTAGAGGGCAAGGAACTGAAAAACTGGGGAGCCGCTGGCGGCGCTGCAATGCAGCCGCCCTGCCCTGAGAAACGCGCGGGATGATAGCGCCGCCATGCAGTTCAATTGGGCAAGACGGTACGGGCGATCGCGCGTGCCCGCGCGTCGAGCGCCATCAAGTCGCCCACGCTGCCCACGTCCGCCGCGCTGGGCGAAAGGCGAGACAGGACCTCGGCCACCAAGGCGGCAATGCCCGTGAATGGCAAGCGGCGCGCCAGGAAGGCGTCAACGGCCACTTCATTGGCCGCGTTCAGCACGGCCGTGCTGCCCTCGGGGCCACGCAAGGCCGCCCAGGCTAGTTGTAGCGCCGGGAACCGCCGAGGATCGGGGGCCTCGAAACTCAAAGAGGCCGTCTGCCGCAGATCCAGGCGCGAGGCCCCCGACGCCACACGATTTGGGTAACTCAGCGCGTACGCAATGGGCACCCGCATGTCGGGCGTCCCCAGCTGGGCCAGCACCGACTGATCGCGACACACCACCATCGAGTGCACGATGCTTTGTGGATGGATCAGCACCTGGATCTGGTCGGGCGCCAAGTGAAACAGCCATTTGGCTTCGATCACTTCGAGGCCCTTGTTCATCATCGTGGCCGAGTCCACGCTGATCTTTCGGCCCATGACCCAGTTGGGGTGCGCACAGGCCTCATCCGGTGTCACGGCGTGCAAGCTGTCCGGGTCGCGCTGCCTGAATGGACCACCGGATGCGGTCAGCACGATGTGGTCGATGGTCTCGGGCCACGCGCGTGCGTTCAAGGGCAGGCACTGGAAAATGGCCGAATGCTCTGAGTCGACCGGCAGGAGCATGGCGCCCCCTTCCGCGACCGCGCGCATGAAGAATGCGCCCCCGACGACCAGGGCCTCTTTGTTGGCCAGCATGAGGCGCTTGCCCGCCCGTGCTGCGGCCAAGCAAGGCGCCAAGCCAGCCGCCCCCACGATCGCCGCCATCACCGCATCGACTTCCGGGCTCTGCGCCACTTGCACCAAGGCCTCGGGCCCCACCAGCACTTCGGTCGGACAGCCAGCGGCTTGGAGCGCGCGTTGCAAAGACTGGGCGGCGTCGGCCTTGGGCAGGACCGCCCACTTCGGCCGGTGTTGCCGGCAAATGGCCTCCAGCACATCCACCTGGCTGTGGGCGCTGACGGCTTGCAACTCGAAACGGTCTGGGTGGCGTGCCAGCACGTCCAGCGTGTTGCCGCCGATCGACCCTGTGGCCCCCAGCACGGCCACGCGCATCCTTCCCATCACGCCCCCAGGTTCGCGAACTGCGCCAAGGCCAGGGCGGCCGGCAAAACTGGCAGTAGCGCATCAATGCGGTCCAGCACGCCACCATGCCCCGGCAAGAGTTGACTGCTGTCCTTGGCGCCCACGGCCCGCTTGAGCAAGGACTCGAACAAGTCTCCCATCACACTCAGCGTCACCAGGGCCAAACCAGCCAGCATCGCCAACGGCCACCCAAGCCCAGCACGAAGCTGGCTGAATAGGCTCAGCCCGTGCTGCGCTTGCAAAAGTGGATCCACCCAAAGCGACCAGACCACCGCGACGCAAAGCACGCCGAGCATGCCGCCCCAGACGCCTTCCCAACTTTTGCCGGGACTGATGGCGGGGGCCAGCTTGCGCCGCCCAAACTGGCGCCCAGCAAAGTAAGCGAACACGTCCGCCGCCCACACAAGGCACAGCACCGACAGCAGGGCGTTCAAGCCTTGCGCCTTCCAGGCCAGCAGCGCCCACCCAGCGGGCAGCAAAACCAGCGGCCCCAAGACGAGGCGGCCCCATTGAGGCAGCGCCGCCCAAGCCGGTGATGCGCCCCGCAAGGCCCAGGATCCGCCGAGCACCCACGCCACGCTCACCCAGGCCGACCAAAACGCGACGGGCGCAACCAAGGCATGCCCCGCCACGCCCAAGGCCAACACAAGGGCCCCAAATCCCAGTGCTGCTGCCCCTTGGAGTCCGTTCAGGCGGGCCCACTCCCATCCTGCCGCCGCCATCGCACAGGCCACAAACGCGGTGAAGGGCCAAGGGGAAGCCACCCACAGCGTGGGCAGCAGGACGGCCAGCAACACCAGGGCCGTGATCACGCGTTGTCCAAGCATCAGGCCGCCTTCACGCCACCGAAGCGGCGATCTCGCTCATGGAACGACGCGATCGCCGCATCGAGTTCGGCTTCGCCGAAGTCAGGCCAAAGACAGTCCGAAAACACAAACTCGGTGTAGGCGACCTGCCAAAGCAGAAAGTTGCTGATGCGAACCTCGCCGCCCGTGCGGATGAACAAGTCGGGGTCGGGAGAGCCCGCCATGGCCATGTAGGCCCCCAACTTGGCTTCCGTCAGCGAATCGGCGGGCACGCCATCTGCAATGGCCCGCTTGGCCGCCTGGACGATGTCCCAACGCCCGCCGTAGTTGAAGGCCACGTTGAGGATCAACTTTCGGTTGTGCTGGGTGGCCGATTCGGCCTCGCTCCAGGCCTTGCGGAGCTTGTCGGAGACCGCCTCACGATCTCCAACGATGCGAATTTGCACGCCCATGGCCCCCATGCGGGCCAAGTAACGACTCACCGCCGCCAAGACCAAACCCATCAGACCGCTGACCTCGTCACTGGGGCGCTTCCAGTTCTCCGACGAAAAGGCGAAGACCGTCAGGTGCTCCACGCCGCGATCGATGCTGGCCTGGACCACCCGTACCAAGGCGTCAACGCCCGCCTTGTGACCAAAGAACCTAGGCAGGAATCGCTTCTTGGCCCATCGCCCATTGCCATCCATGACGATGGCGATGTGCCGCGGTCCGACCGACTCTGCGGGCATCCCGGTCACACCGCCAAGATTTCGGTTTCCTTGGCCGCCAAAAGCTTGTCGACCTCGGCAATCGTGCGGTCGGTCAATTTCTGGACCTCATCGAGGCTGCGACGCTCGTCGTCCTCGGTGATCAACTTGTCCTTGAGCAGTTTCTTGGCCTGTTCGTTGGCGTCGCGACGCAGGTTGCGAATGGCCACCTTCGCGTCCTCGGCCGCGCCTTTGGTGACCTTGACCAGGTCCTTGCGCCGCTCTTCGCTCAAAGGCGGCATGGGGACGCGAATGAGGTCGCCTTGGCTCGAAGGATTCAGGCCCAAATCGCTTTCGCGGATGGCCTTCTCGATCTTGGCGCCCATGCCCTTTTCCCAGGGCTGGACGCTGATCGTGCGGGCATCCAGCAAGCTCACGTTCGCCACCTGGCTGATGGGCACCATCGAGCCGTAGTAGTCGACATGCACCTGGTCCAAGATGCCCGGATGGGCCCGGCCCGTGCGGATCTTTTGCAACTCGCTCTTGAAAGCCTCGATGGACTTGGCCATCTTGGCTTCGGCGTTCTTCTTGATGTCAGCAATCGTCATGGCAACACTCAATGCAAAAAGTCAAACGTGAACCAAGGTTCCTTCGTCCTCACCCATGACCACGCGTTTGAGCGCGCCCGGCTTGAAAATGCTGAAGACCTTGATCGGGAGTTTTTGGTCGCGGCACAGGGCGAACGCCGTGGCGTCCAAAACGGCCAAATTCTTGGTGATCGCCTCGTCGAAACTCAGCTTGGCATACCGGGTCGCGTTCGGATCCTTCTTGGGGTCGGCGGTGTAGACGCCGTCCACCTTCGTGGCCTTCAGCATGATCTCGGCCCCGATCTCCGCACCCCGCAACGCCGCGGCAGTGTCCGTCGTGAAGAATGGGTTGCCGGTGCCGGCGCCAAAGATCACGACCTTGCCCTCTTCGAGGTACTGCAGCGCCTTCGGCCGCACGTAGGGCTCGACCACCTGTTCAATGCCGATGGCCGACATCACGCGGGCCGTCATGCCCTCTTGGCGCATCGTGTCCGCCAAGGCCAAAGCATTCATCACGGTGGCCAGCATGCCCATGTAGTCGGCGGTCGCGCGGTCCATGCCGACCGATCCGCCGGCCACGCCCCGGAAGATGTTGCCGCCGCCAATCACCACCGCGACTTCCACGCCCAACTGCGTCACTTCCTGGATCTCGCGCACCATGCGGACGATGGTGGCGCGGTTGATGCCGTAGGCGTCGTCACCCATCAGGGCTTCGCCGGAAAGTTTCAGCAAGATGCGTTTGTGAGCGGGCATGAGGAGACGTCGGTTTCGAGGGATTTCACCAGTGTAAAGGGCGCCCTGAGGCGCCCTTTGCTGGGATCGTGCCAGAGGCGGCTTACTGGCCCTTGGCGGCGGCCACTTGCGCGGCCACTTCGGCGGCGAAGTCGTCGACCTTCTTTTCGATGCCCTCACCCACCACGTACAAGGTGAAGGCCTTCACGGTCGTGGCCTTGTCCTTGAGCATGCCGGCCACGGTTTGCTTGCCGTCGGCCGCTTTGACGAAGACTTGGTCGAGCAGGCTGACTTCTTTCAGGTACTTCTGAACCGAGCCTTCGACCATCTTGGCGACGATATCGGCAGGCTTGCCCGACTCGGCGGCCTTCTGCTCAGCGATCGAACGCTCCTTGGCGATCAACTCGGCCGACACTTCCGAACCCGACAAAGCCACCGGCTTCATGGCCGCCACGTGCATGGCAACGTCCTTGGCGGCGACGTCGTCGCCGTCAAAGGCCACCAGCACACCGATGCGGGTGCCGTGCAGGTAGTGCGCCAACTTGCCAGCGCCGGCGTAGCGCTGGAAACGGCGGATGCTCATGTTTTCGCCGATCTTGCCGATCAGGCCCTTGCGAACGTCTTCCACGGTCGGGCCGAAGCCTTCTTGGCTCAGCGGCAGCGCCGACAGCGCGGCGACGTCCGCCGGGTTGTGCTCCACCACCAGCGCGGCCAGCGCGTTGGTGAAGGCCAAGAACGCATCGTTCTTGCTGACGAAGTCGGTCTCGCAGTTGATCTCGATCAGCGCGCCCACGTCGCCCGCCACGGCAGCGGCGATCACGCCTTCGGCCGTGACGCGCGAAGCAGCCTTGCCAGCCTTGTTGCCCAACTTCACGCGCAGGATTTCTTCAGCGCGGGCCAGGTCGCCATCGGCCTCGGTCAGGGCCTTCTTGCACTCCATCATCGGGGCGTCGGTGCGGGCGCGCAGCTCGGCGACCATGCTTGCGGTGATTGCAGCCATCAATCTCTCCAGAAAATCAACTTGGAAAAAGGGGGCTCACGAGCCCCCTTGTGGTGTGAGTGCGGAAGGGCTTAGACGCCTTCGGCGACCTCGACAAACTCGTCACCAGCGGCCGCCGATTGAGCGACGTCGTTGCTGGCGTTGGCCTTGCCTTCGAGGATGGCATCGGCCATGGCGCGGGCGTACAACTCGATGGCCTTCGCCGAGTCGTCGTTGCCGGGGATGACGTAGTCGATGCCCTCGGGCGAGTGGTTGGTGTCGACCACGGCGATCACGGGGATGCCCAGCTTCTTGGCCTCGGCCACAGCGATCTTGTGGTAGCCCACGTCAATGATGAACAGGGCGTCGGGCAGAGCGCCCATGTCCTGAATGCCGCCGATGTTCTTTTCCAGCTTGGCGATATCGCGGTCGAACATCAAGGCTTCTTTCTTGATCTTCGGCTCGCTGCCGGCATCCTTGGAGGCCTGCATGTCTTTCAGCTTCTTCAAGGAGCCCTTGACGGTCTTGAAGTTGGTCAACATGCCACCCAACCAGCGCTGCTCGACGAAAGGCATGCCGGCGCGCTGGGCTTCCATGGCGACGATGTCACGCGCCTGGCGCTTGGTGCCCACGAAGAGGATGTTGCCGCGCTTGCTGGCCAGCTGGCGAGCGAACTTCAGCGCGTCCTGGAAGGCCGGGAGGCTCTTTTCCAGGTTGATGATGTGAATCTTGTTGCGATGGCCGTAAATGAACGGGGCCATCTTGGGGTTCCAGAAGCGCGTTTGGTGGCCAAAGTGGACACCGGCTTCCAGCATTTCACGCATGGTGACGGACATGGATCTTCTCTCCGAAGGTTGGGTCTGAGGCCAGGGAGCGACCATTGCCGATCGGCAGTGGCACCATTCGGTTCCCGGCCCGCGAGTTGAGGACGATTTGCAAGCTTGCCGCGAGGCAGCGAATTGCAAAACCCAAAGAGTATAGCGGGTTTCTACGAGGCACCCCATGCCAGAGCGACTCGTTCCCCTGCCCCGCGCCACATGGGCGCACAACACGGCCCGCATTCGCGCGATGGAACGAGCTGCGTCAACGCTTGCCGAGCGCCCGTCGCTCATGGAGCTAGCGGGTCTGGCGGGGGCGCAGCTGCTGCGGGCGGTGCACCCCCATGCGCGCCAAGTTGACGTCCTGTGCGGTCCTGGCAACAACGGCGGCGACGGCTTGGTCCTGGCTCGTTTGCTGCATGCGCAGGGGCTTCGCGTCACCGTCCACCAATGGGGCAGGCCGAGCGCTCAGCCCGACCGCGCACAGGCACTGGCCGGCGCCTTGGACGCCGGCGTGGCACTGAGCCACGGCACTGCGCCCGGCGCAGACGCCGATTGCGTGATCGATGCATTGCTGGGCATCGGACTGCGCGAAGCACCCGGGGGCGCCATGGCCCAAGCCATTGAAGTGCTCCGTGCGAGCCACGCTCCCATACTGGCCCTGGACACCCCGAGCGGGCTGGACATCGACTCGGGCCAAGACCACGGCGCAGCCCGCGCCCGCTGGACCCTCAGCTACATCGCCGCCAAGCCTGGCCTGTTCACGGGCGCAGGTCGAGACCTGTGCGGTGACCTGTGGCTGGCCGACCTTGGGGCAGCGCCCAGCGCGCCCGGCATCACTCGCCTGGTCGGCGCGACGCAGTTGCAGGAATGGGCTCGCTGGTCGCCTCGGGCGGCGATGCCACACGGAGGCCACAAGGGGCGCCAGGGTGACGCTTGGATTTTGGGCGGCTCACCCGGGATGGAAGGTGCCGCCCGGTTGGCGGGGCGAGCCGCCTTGGCCGCCGGTGCCGGCCGCGTGTACTTGGTGGGCTGCGCAGGCGATCCCGCACAACCGGAGTTGATGCAACGAAGGCAGATCCCCGTCGCGCAAACCGTGGTGGCCGGTTGCGGCGCAGGCCCAACCATCGATCAACACCTCCCCGAATTGTTGCTCAACGCCGCGCAATTGGTGCTGGACGCGGACGCCCTCAATGCGCTGGCCAGCCAGCACGACTGGGCCGCCGACTTGCAAGCTCGGCGAGGACGACCCACCGTGCTGACACCCCACCCGCTCGAAGCAGCGCGCTTGTTGAAGTGCACGACGGCAGACGTGCAGGCCAACCGGTTGGCCTGCGCTCAAACTCTGGCAGACAACGCCCAATGCACCGTGGTGCTCAAAGGTTCAGGCACCATCGTGGCCCACCCAGGACGCCCACCTTGGCTGAACACGACAGGCCACAGCGCTTTGGCCACGGCGGGCACGGGCGACGTTTTGGCAGGCTGGCTTGGGGGCTTGATGGCCCAAGCCCCTCAAGCACCCACGGACGAGTTGGCGGCACTCGCCGTCGCGTGGCACGGCGCCGCCGCCGAGGGGTGCCCCTTGGCAGGCGGCCCCTTGGTGGCCAGTCAACTGATTGCTCGGATGGCCGCGTTGCACCCGGCGTGACGCCATCAAGTCCGGCGCCGCTTGCCCGACTTCTTGCGACTCGGCCCCTCCTGCCCGGAACCTCCGCCCTGCGCAGCGCGCCGTTGCTTGGCGCGCGCCGCCTTCTCCGACTTCGCCTGCCGATCTTGAAGCCGAAGGTCGTCTAGCACCACGGAGGCCGGGAGGGCCTCACCGGCGTCGTCACTGCGTGATTTGGCTGGCTTCGGCACTGCTCGGCCTTCACCGTCCTTGAACAAACGGAATTCGATGCGCCGCCCGTCCAAGTCAACGCGCCCGACTTGGACATGCAGACGGGCACCCAAGCCATAGCGAATGCCCGTGCGCTCGCCCCGCAACTCTTGCCGCGCCTCGTCGAACCGGAAGTACTCGCCTCCCAACTCCGTGATGTGCACCAAGCCTTCGACGAACAAGGATTCCAGTTGCACGAACAACCCAAACGGCGTCACCGAGGTCACGTGCCCCAGGTAGTCCTCGCCCAAGCGATCGCGCATGTAACGGCACTTCAACCACGCTTCGACGTCGCGCGAGGCCTCGTCGGCTCGCCGCTCGTTCGCACTACAGTGCAGGCCAATCTGCTCCCAGGCCGCGAGCGCATCGCCAGCCCCCCCCTTCAGCCCGTACTTCTTCCCCGCCAAGATGGCCTTGATGGTTCGATGAACCAGCAGGTCTGGGTAGCGGCGGATCGGGCTGGTGAAGTGGGTGTAGGCCGGATACGCCAAGCCAAAGTGACCGTTGTTGTAGGGCGTGTACAGGGCTTGCTGCATGGACCTGAGCAGCAGCATGTGCACTTGCTGATGATCCGGGCGCTCCTTGGTGGACTGCGCCAACTGCTGCAGATCATTCGGCGTTAGCTTCTCAGGCAGGGTGACGTTGATGCCCAAGGCCCGCAGCGCCGCCTGCAAAGTCTGCCGCTTCTCCACGGTGGGTCCCTCGTGGACGCGGAACACACAAGGGTGCTCGGCCAGCGCGATGAACTCCGCAGCGCAGACGTTGGCCGCGAGCATGGCCTCTTCGATCAAGCGATGCGCTTCGTTGCGCGTGCGAGGCACGATTTTTTCGATCCGGCCGTTGTCGTCACACACGATCTGCGTCTCCGGGGTGTCGAAATCGACCGCCCCTCTCCGCCCTCGCGCAGACAAAAGGGCCTGGTAGACCCCATGAAGGTTCAACAGATCCTGAACCCGCTCCTTACGACGCATGGCTTCCGGACCATGCGTGTTGGCCAAAATGGCCGCCACTTCCGTGTACGTGAAGCGCGCCTGGGAGCAAATGACCGCAGGGTAGAACTGGTAGGCCAAGGTTTCTCCATCCGGCTCCACCAGCATGTCGCAGACCATCGACAAGCGCTCAACCATTGGGTTCAGCGAGCACAGGCCGTTCGACAACTTTTCCGGCAGCATTGGAATGACGCGTCGGGGAAAGTAGACCGACGTGGCGCGCTCCAAAGCATCCTGATCCAAGGGCTCGCCGGGCTTCACATAGTGGCTGACATCGGCGATTGCCACCAACAGGCGCCACCCCATGGGCGCCGCCTTACCGCGCCCGACCTTGACCGGTTCGCAGTACACCGCGTCGTCAAAGTCCCGTGCGTCTTCGCCGTCGATCGTCACCAACGCGACGTCGCGCAAGTCCACGCGCCCTTTCAAGTCAACCGCTCGCAACCGGTCCGGCAACTTCGCCGCTTGGGCCAGCGTTTCGGCACTGAAGCGATGCGGCACCTCGTACTTCCTCACCGCAATCTCGATCTCCAGGCCCGGATCGTCGATGTCCCCAAGCACCTCGGTGATGCGGCCGACCGGTTGGGCATACAGGGTGGGGGGCTCGGTGAGTTCGACCGACACCACCTGCCCGGGTCGAGCTTGCGCCGTCGCCCCCTTGGGCACCAAGATGTCCTGACCGAAACGCTTGTCCTCGGGCGCCACGAGCCAGACGCCTCCCTCCAACAACAGTCGCCCGATCAAGGGTCGCGCCCGTCGTTCCACGATCTCGATCACGCGCCCTTCTGGGCGGCCTCGCTTGTCCATGCGAACCACCCGCACCCGCACGGTGTCCCCGTGCAAGGCCGCCCGCATTTCAGCCGGAGGCAAGAAAACGTCAGGGCCCGCCGCATTGAGGACGAAGCCATGCCCGTCCCGGTGGCCCTGCAAAGTGCCCGTGATTTCTTGCAAAAGCCCCAGCTGGGCACTCAGGGGGCTTGCGGAGTCAATTTTTTTGATGGTATAGTCTCTTTCTTCGCTGATCGCCGCCAGGCGTGAAAGCAAAGCCCAGGTGGCGGAATTGGTAGACGCACTAGTTTCAGGTACTAGCGGGTAACTCCGTGGAGGTTCGAGTCCTCTCCTGGGCACCAGAACAGAAGAAGAACAGGAAAAGCCGGTTGCGAAAGCAGCCGGCTTTTTTCATTTCTGACTGAAGACAAGGCCCGCCGAGGCGGGCCGGTGCTAGCGACATCAGTACGACAACTTTCGCTTCAAATCCTCAGGACGCAGGGTGTCGTAGTCCTCAAAGGGCTGGTGGATCCACGGACTCGTGTCCAAGAACTCGACCTGGTAGTCGGGCTGGAACACGCTCACGGCCTTCGTCCAGATCACGGCAGAACGCAGTTCTTCAATGGCCGGTGAGGCCCGAAGGCGCTCAACCACCGCTTTCAGGGTGACGCCGGAATCGGCCAAGTCATCCACCAGCAGCACGCGCCCCGCCAGCTTGCCCTTGGGCATGGTGATGGTTTCGGCAATGTCCAAGCGTCCCTGCACGGTACCCGCCTCGGCGCGATAGCTGCTGGTCGACATGATGGCCAGGGGTTTGTCGAACACCCGCGACAGCACGTCACCGGGACGCAGGCCGCCTCGCGCCAGACACAAGATTTGATCGAACTCCCAGCCCGAAGCGTGGACCTTGAGGGCCAATCGCTCGATGAGCAGGTGGTACTCGTCCCAAGAGACGTACAGGTGCTTGCCGTCGTCGGTCAGCATGGTTTCGAGCTCCTTGACTTCAGGCTTGGTAGGGGTGTTGAAGCACGATGGTGTGCTCACGGTCCGGGCCGGTCGAGATCATCGCGATGGGCACACCCACCACTTCTTCGATCCGCCGCAGGTACTGTCGCGCCTCGGACGGCAAACCGTCCAACGAGGTTACCCCGAAGGTCGTGCCCTTCCAGCCTTTGAAGGTCTCGTAGATGGGCTTGCAAGCGGCGATCTCTGCGGGGTCCATGGGCAAGATGTCGATGCGACGGCCGTTGAGCTCGTAACCCACGGCCATCATCACCTCATCGAGCCCATCCAGCACATCCAGCTTGGTCAAACACAAACCCGAAATGCCATTGATGATCATGGCCCGTTTCAAGGCGGCAGCATCGATCCAGCCGCAGCGCCGGGCCCGGCCAGTGACAGTGCCCCGCTCTTGCCCCACCGTGGACAAGTGGTATCCCACCGTGCCTTCAGTTTCCCAATCGAGTTCCGTCGGGAAAGGACCGCTGCCGACCCGTGTCGCATACGCCTTGGTGATGCCCAGCATGTAATGCAGCATTTGGGGGCCCACCCCCGAACCGGCGGCGGCATTGCCCGCCACGCAGTTGGAGCTGGTGACATAAGGGTAGGTGCCGTGGTCGATGTCGAGCAAGGTGCCCTGCGCCCCCTCGAACAAGATGTTGTCGCCGCGCTGGTGCGCTTGATGCAACTCGTAGCCCACGTCCGCCAGCATAGGCGTGACCTCGGCCGCCAGCGCCATCGCGCCGGCATAGACGGCATCAAAGTCGAGTGCCTCGGCATTCAAGTAGCCCGTCAGCGCCTCGTTGTGCAGCACGAGCAAGTCCTTCAACTTGTTGGCAAAGCGCTCAGGGTGCTTGAGGTCCTGCAAACGCAAGGCACGGCGCGCCACCTTGTCTTCGTAGGCCGGCCCAATGCCTTTGCCCGTCGTGCCGATCTTCCCGCTGCCGCTGCTTTCACGCAGCGCTTCCCGCGCCTTGTCCACGGCCACGTGGAAAGGCAAGATCATCGGGCAGGCCTCACTGATGCGCAGCCGAGAGCGGACCTCCACACCGGCCGATTCAAGGCGCTGAATCTCTGAGAGCAGGTGGGCCGGATCCACGACCACGCCATTGCCGACGTAGCAGCGCACGCCGTCTCGCATCACCCCCGACGGAATCAGTTGCAGGGCCGTTTTGACGCCTTTGATCACGAGGGTGTGGCCGGCGTTGTGCCCTCCTTGGAATCGAACCACCGCCTGAGCGTGGTCGGTCATCCAGTCGACCACCTTGCCTTTGCCTTCGTCGCCCCACTGGGTGCCAACGACCACCACGTTGCGGCCGCGCTTGCTTGCATTCATGGAAGTTCTTCCGTCAATTGGAGGGCAAGGCCCTCAAGATCCATCGTTGAGCCGCCGCGTCACGAATCAACTCGCGATCGCAGGCGTACTCTTCGCCTTCGTCCTCGTGTCCAGGCAAGATGCACACCACGGTTTCGCCGGCGTCGCGAAGCCTGCGAATGGCCTCGCGAAGGCCGGCATCGTCGCCCCAGGGCGCACGCACCGCCGGCCGCTGCCGCTCACCAGGCATGGCCTCAGCCAAAGCTTTCAAGTCCAAACTGAACCCTGCAGCGGGCCGTCGACGACCGAAAGCGGCGCCCACCTCGTCATAGCGCCCCCCTCGCAACAAGGGCTGGTGCTGCGCCGCCCCGTACACCGAGAAGCAAACGCCCGTGTAGTAGGCATTCCCGGCAACAGCCGCCAGATCGATGCCGATGCGCAAGGCTGGGTGACTGCGCAGCAACTGTTCGTGCAACCAAGCCAAATCATGAAGGGCTGCAGCAATCCCAGGCAGCGCCGGCAAGGTTGAACGGGCATTCGACAGGACCTCCGCCCCGCCCTCCAAATCCAGCAGCGTTCGCAAGCCATGCCGAACAAGCTCCGGCAGACCTTCGGAGGCTCGGGCCAAATGCGCCGGCTCGCGAACGGCCAGGGCTTGAAGCACTGCGCCTCGCTGTGCCGGGGAAGCGGCAGCGTGATCCAGCAGCGCATCCAAGCAACGCGCGTCGCCCAAGTCCAGGAAGGGCTCTGGCACAGACAGCACTGATAGCGCATCCAAGGCCAACTCCAGCACCTCGAGATCGGCTTCCAGCCCCGCATGGCCGTAAACCTCTACGCCGAATTGCAGAGGCTCTCGCGACGCCAAAGGCCCACTCGGTCGGGTGTGAACAACGGGACCACAGTAGCAAAGCCGCGTCACCCCTTGCCGATTCAGCAGGTGGGCGTCAATCCGCGCCACTTGCGGCGTGGTATCAGCCCGCAATCCCAGGGTGCGGCCAGACAGTTGGTCTACCAGCTTGAAGGTGCGAAGTTCTTGCCCTCGACCCGCGCCGCTCAGCAAAGACTCCAAGTGCTCCACCAGGGGAGGCATCACCAACTCACAGCCGTAGCGGTACGCCAGATCCAGCAGCCGGCGCCGCATCTCTTCAATGCGACGGGCTTGGGCAGGCAGCACATCGGCAACATGCTCAGGCAACAGCCAAGCCGAACTCATGCAAAAAACGCCGGGGATTAAAAACGGCATTCTAGGGGCCTGCCCTAGCACCGACTACCTGGCGAGGGCGAGGAACAACAGTCCCAACAGGACGCTGGACAGGCCGACGAAGCGCAGTTGACCGTCACTCAGGCGAACCAACTTGGCGAACCACTCACGCCAAGTTCCGGGACTGAGCAGGGGCATCAGGCCCTCCGCCACCAGCATGAGCCCCAGCGCCGCCCACCACCAGTCCTGCAAGTCGGTCACTTCCGCTGAGCCGCGGCGGCTGCGGGGCCTCCGGTGCGCAACGCCTTGAAGAACTCGCTGTTCGGGTCCATGACCATCACGTCGGTCTTGGCCCGGAACGACTCTCGGTAGGCCTGCAGCTGCCGGTAGAACTGCGCGAACTGCGGGTCACGGCCGAAGGCATCGGCGTAGATGGCCGAGGCTTTGGCATCCCCCTCACCCTTGATGCGCTGCGCTTCGGCATAAGCCTCCGCAACGATGACTTCGCGCTGACGGTCGGCCTTGGCCTTGATCTCCTCGGCCAATGCGCTGCCGGTCGATCGCAACTCGTTGGCCACGCGCTGCCGCTCCGACACCATTCGGCGGTAAACGGCATCCGTGATCTCTCGAGAGAAATCAACCCGCTTCACTCGCACGTCCACGATTTCGACACCGAACTGCTTGGCATCTTCAGTCAGGCGCTTGGCGACGCCGCGCATGACGGCATCGCGCTCGGTCGACAACACTCCTTGCACGGTCCGCTTGGTAACCTCTTCGTTCAACGCGGCCTGAACGATCGGCGCCAGGCGCGTCTCGAGGTTGCCCATCGTGGTCCCGCTGTTGCGAATGAAGGTCCGCGCGTCGCTGATGCGCCACTTGACCAACCAGTCGACAACCACGCTCTTCTTTTCGGCCGTGAAGATGGAACGAGGCTCGCGGCTCTCCAGGGTTTGAACCCGCCGATCCATCATCACCACGTTCTGGAAAGGTGGCGGCAGCTTGAACTTCAGGCCGGGTTCGGTGATCACCGATTTGATCTCACCGAGCGAGTACACGACAGCGAACTGACGTTGATCGACGATGAACAGTGTGGAACTGGCCAAGACCAAGGCCAACAGGGCCGCCAGCACGAAGGGAATGATTCGGTTCATGTCTCGTTCTTTCGACTCGAAGCTCAACGGCCTTCGCGATCACGGCCCCGTGCGCCATCGCGTGAGCGGGGATCCGAGCCACCAACGATGTCCGCAGGCGCAGCGGGCGCCGGCGTCACAGTCGACGCAGGAGGGGCCGCCACAGGTGCAGGCGCGCCGGCGGCTTGCATCAGTTTGTCCAAGGGCAAGTAAAGGAGATTGGAGCCCGACTTCGCATCAACGAGCACCTTGCTGACGTTGCTGTAAACCTGCTGCATGGTCTCGGTGTAGAGACGATCTCGGGTCACCGCAGGCGCCTTTTGGTACTCCGCCAACACCGAACGGAAACGCTGGGCATCGCCCTCGGCCACCGACACGACGCGTGCGCGATGGCCCTCGGCCTCCTGCAAGAGGCGCGCAGCCATGCCCTTGGCCGTGGGAATGACCTGATTTGCGTAGGCCTCGCCTTCGTTCTTCGCCCGCTCGCGGTCTGCGCCGGCACGGAACGCGTCATCGAAAGCCGCCTGCACCTGCTCCGGTGCTTGCACGCTGCTGACGTTCACGTTCACGATCTGCACGCCCGCCTTCAGCGTGTCCAACTGTGTCTGGATGGATTTCGCCAGATCGTTGGCAATGGCATCGCGCTGCTCGTACAGCACCGAGTCCATGTTGGAACGCCCAACGATCTCGCGCACGGCCGTTTCGGCCGCTTGATCCACGGCGTCATCGGCCCGGTTGTTTTCAAAAAGGAAGTCTCTCGAATCCTTGATGCGGAACTGCACAGAAAAGCGGATGTCCACGATGTTTTCGTCTTGCGTCAGCATGGACGAGTCGCGCAACCCGGTCGACGCATCGACCGTCGACGCGCCGATCTCCTTGGTGCGCACTTGGCTGAACTGCACCAGCTCGTGGGCTTGGAACGGGTAAGGCAGGCGCCACTGGATGCCCGCATCGACGGTCTTGCTGTACTTGCCAAACGAGGTGATCACCGCTTGCGACCCCTCCTGCACGATGAAGAAGCCACTGCCCAACCAGCCCAAGGCCACGATGCCGGCGGCAATTGCCAAGCCTGCGCCTGCGGCCTTGAAGTCGGGATCCCCCCCTTCGTCGCGGCGCCCACCACCACCGGCGCCTCCACCAGGCACTAGGTTGCTCAATTTGCGCTTGAAGTCGCGCCACAGCTCGTCCAAGTCGGGCGGACCCTCCTGCTGCGCCTTCATGCCCGGGAAGTGCGCCCGCAGGCGGCTGAAAAGTGATTGGGGGACACGCATGGGGGCAGTCAAATGGTCAGTGAGGGGGGGCAAAGAGGTCAGGCTGCGCAGATGGAGGCGGCACGTCGGGGATCAAGGGCTCGTCCAGCGCGGCGCGGGCGAGCAATTGGCGCAGATTGGCCAAACCTTCGCCGGAATGGGCACTTACGAAAACCCGCGCAACACGGGTGCCATTGGGGCGTTCCACCCAGTCCAACGCACTGCGCGGCTGTTGGTGAGCGGGCAACGCATCGATCTTGTTGAAGACAACCACCTGCGGGGTCTCGTCCACGCCGATCTCTTCCAAGACACGTTCCACCTCTGCCCATTGCTCGTGCAATTTGGGGCTGTTGGCGTCGATGACGTGCAGCAGAAGTTGTGCCTCAGAGGCCTCTTGCAAGGTGGCCTTGAAGGCATCCACCAGCTTGTGGGGCAAGTCGCGAATGAACCCGACCGTGTCGCTCAGGACCAGCTGGGGCACGCCCTCGCCCAAGTACATGCCGCGAGTCGTCGTGTCCAAGGTGGCAAACAACTGATCGGCCGCGTAGCTGCCCGCCTTGGTCAAGGCATTGAACAAGGTGGACTTTCCTGCGTTCGTGTAACCCACGAGGGACACGCGGAGGCTGCCGCCACGCGCCCTGGCACGCCGTTGGGTATCCCGCTGGCGCTCGACCTTGTGCAGCTTGATCTTCAACTGCTTGATGCGTTGCTCGATCATCCGCCGGTCGAGCTCCATCTGGCGCTCACCCGGCCCACCCCGCGTGCCGATGCCGCCGCGTTGGCGCTCCAAGTGGCTCCAGCGGCGCACCAAGCGGGTCGCGAGGTACTGCAACTGCGCCAACTCGACCTGCAGTTTGCCCTCGTGGCTGCGAGCACGCTGCGCAAAAATTTCCAGGATCAGGCCCGTGCGATCCGACACTGGCACACCTAGGTGCACTTCAAGGTTTCGTTGCTGCACGGGTGACAGGGCCTGGTCAAACAGCACGGCTTCGGCCTCATGGCCAAGCACCAACGCCTTGATCTCGTCGGCCTTGCCGCTACCGATGAACAGGGCTGCGTCAGGCGCCTTGCGGCGGGCGATCACCCGGGCCACCGCTTCGTCTCCGGCCGTTGACGCGAGCAACGCCAACTCGTCCAGCGAATCGTCAAAGTCGGGGTCGCGACCGAAGTCCACCCCGACCAGCACGACCCGCGCGGGGCCGGCCGCTGGATCCAAATGGGGGTTCAATGCAATGAGAGCGCCTGCGCCGACGCCAAAGATCAGGGGGCCGCGTTGTCAGCGGGGTTGAAGTTCACCGCTCGGCCCGGCACGACGGTGGAAATCGCGTGCTTGTAGACCATTTGCGTCACCGTGTTGCGCAGCAGCACGACGTACTGGTCGAAAGACTCAATCTGCCCTTGCAGCTTGATGCCGTTGACCAGGTAAATCGACACCGGCACGTGTTCCTTGCGCAGCAGGTTCAAAAAGGGATCCTGCAGCAATTGGCCTTTGTTGCTCACGATATGTTCCGTGTTCGTTGATGGAGAGGCGGAAGACCTTAACACAGGGCCGATTTCGGTTCAGCGCTCGCGGTCGTCGAAGGGGTTGTCGGCCGATCGCATTTCGATCCGGAGGGGCGTGCCCACCAGACCGAAATGGGCCCGGATGCGCGCCTCCAGGTAGCGCTTGTAACTGTCGTCGACGTGATCCAGCGAGTTCCCATGGATCACCACGATCGGCGGGTTCATGCCCCCTTGGTGCGCATAGCGCATCTTGGGGCGGAAGGCGCCAGATCGCTTCGGAGCCTGGTGCTGGGCGGCGTCGTGCACCAACCGGGTCAACACCGGCGTGCTCATCTTCTTGAACGCAGAGGCGTAGGCCTCGCCAAGTGCTTTCCACAGCGGCCCCAAACCCTGTCGTTTCAGCGCCGAGAGGTGAAGAATCGGCGCGAACCTCAAGAAGGACAGGCGGGCTTCGATCGAACGCTCCAGCATCTGGCGCTGGTAACTGTCGATCGCGTCCCACTTGTTGATGCCCAGCACCACGGCCCGGCCGCTCTCCAGGATGTAGCCGGCAATGTGCGCATCTTGGTCGCTGACCCCCTGGGTCGCATCCAAGAGCAACAGGACCACGTTCGCATCGGCAATCGCTTGCAAGGTTTTGACCACCGAGAACTTCTCGATGGCCTCGAACACCTTGCCCTTGCGGCGCAATCCGGCGGTGTCGATCAACTCGAACTTCTGGCCGTTGCGCTCGAAAGGCACATGGATCGCATCCCGTGTGGTGCCCGGCATGTCAAAAGCCACCAGTCGCTCTTCGCCCAGCCAAGCGTTGATCAGGGTGCTCTTGCCAACGTTAGGGCGTCCAGCCACAGCCAATCGAATGGGGTGCTCGCCCTCGTCCGCTTCTTCGAGACTGTCGTCCTCGTCACCAAAGAAGTCATCCAAGGCGAGGTCCAGCAAACTGCGAACCCCCTGCCCATGCGCGGCTGAAACGGGGATGGGCTCGCCGATACCCAGCTCATGGAATTCCGCCAACAAGGGCGAATCGCGCATGCCCTCCGCCTTGTTCACGGCCAAGAACACCTTCTTGCCGGCGGTGCGAAGGTAGCGCGCGATGTCGTGGTCTTGGGCTGACAAGCCCCCGCGAACGTCGACGACAAAGATGACCACATCCGCCTCGGCCACCGCCTGCCGCGTTTGCTTGGCCATCTCCTTCACGATCCCGGTCTCAGCCGTTGGCTCAAAACCGCCGGTGTCGATCACGATGTACTCGCGCTTGCCCACGCGGCCGTCGCCGTAATGGCGATCGCGCGTCAAACCAGCGTAATCGGCCACGATCGCGTCGCGGCTCTTGGTGAAGCGATTGAAGAGCGTGGACTTGCCCACATTGGGCCGGCCCACCAGTGCGATGACCGGCTTCATGTGGCGGGCTCCTTACTCGGTCCTCAGGGCGTGCAAGCCGCCGTCTTTCGCGACCACGAGAATCGTGTTGCCAGAGAGCACAGGCTGAGACACCAACGGACTGCTGCCGGCTTGCACGCGCAACTGCGGCTTGCCTGTGTTGCGGTCCAGGAAGTGCACCACCCCTTCAAAGTCCCCGACAACGGCCGTTTTCCCCTGCATCAGGGGGGCCGTCATCTGACGGTACTGGTAGTCCTCGGAGGTCCACAGCGATTCGCCATTCGTGGTGCGCCAGGCACTGATGCGGCTCAAAGCGTCGACGCCGACCACCGCCTCAGCGTCAGCCCCCACGCCCACGGCCCCAGCACTTTGGCGGTTCCACACCAAGTTGCCGCGGGTGGCGTTCACACAGCCCACCGCCGATTGGAAAGCGCGGCCGCAAATGAAGTCGCCCACCCGCACCAGAGGACCCACGACGTCGGCCAACCGCTCAACCTCGTTGGTACCGCGCGGGTTGGCCAAGTTCACCTCCCAACGCAAAGTGCCCCGCAGGGGGTCAACACCGGCCAAACGCGGGCCTTGCCCAACCACCAAGGTGTCCTTGTAGGGCAATAGCGCGCCAGGATGGGCCAGCAACAATGCATCGCCGGGTCGGCGCATGTCCCAAAGCTTCCGGCCATCGAGCACGTCGAAGGCTTGAACGGCGCGGTCCACCCCCTGCACGAACACGCGCTCGCCCGCCACCAGGGGCGAGGTGTGCACCGGCGACGGCAAGGCCTTGCGCCAGATCACCTGCCCGCCATCCAGCACCACCAATTCTTGGTTTCGAGTGACGACGGCGGCATAGCGACCGTCACTGCCCACCCCTGCACTCAACTTCTCACCCACCGACGTGCGCCACAACTCAGCCCCGTCGTTGGCCCGGAGGGCAGTCACGACACCGCTGGAGTCGGCCACGGTGAAGCGCTCCCCCGCCGTCGCCACCGCCATCGGGAAGTCAACCGCCCCGATTCGCGCTGTCCACACCACGCGACCAGCCATGGTGGCTTCCACGGGCGCCAAGGGCTTGGGCTTGGGGGCGTCGCTGCCAAACAAAGAGCAGGCGCTCAATCCCAGCAAGACGGACAGGCTCAGCAAGCCGGACGCAGCAGCACGGTGCATCATTTCACTTCCACCGGCGTCAAGGTGGCCGGGTCCACACCCAAGGCCATAAGCTTGGCTTCCACGATACGGCGGTAGCCCTGTTGCTCGGTCATGGCCAAGTAGGCCTTTTTGTACTGCGCACGCGCCTCGTCGACCTTACCTTGCAGTTGGGCTGCATCGCCCCGGCGGTCCGCCACCAGCGCAGCGTAAGCGGACTCCTTGACAGCCGCCAGGGCCGCCTCGGCTTCTGCGAAGCGGCCTGCTTCGAGGTGCACCCCAGACAAACGCAATTGGGCCAAATCGCGCAAAAGCGCCGGCTGGCCCTGGGTGGTCACCCACGCCAGCGTCTTGCCGGCATCCTCGGCTTTGCCTGCGGCCAAATGCCCCTGAGCCAGCACGAGAGCCGCCTGGGTCGTGTAAGTGGTGCGCGGGTGCTCGGCTTGCATTTGGGCCAACAGGTCGCCCGCAGCCTTCAGGTCTTTCTTTTGGAGGGCGGCTTCCACAGCGTCGTACGCGGTACCTGCCGCCTGGGCCTCGCGGCGCTGCCATTCGGTCCACAGGTTCCAGCCCGCCGCAGCCACAACGATGACCGTGAGCACCCCGGTGATGAGGTTGCCCCACTTGGCCCAGAAGGCCTTCAGGTTGTCGAGTTGTTGTTGTTCTTCGAGGTCCAAAGTGGCCATGCGGCGCTCGCTATCGGAAAGAGAAAAATAGGCGCGGCATTATGCGGCGCGGGTCTTCAACTCAGACGTCCATCCTGAGACGTCGTCGAGTGCTCGACAGACCTGCACCACCGAGGCGTCCCGCAGGTCTTTGATGGCCACCTCTCCACGGGCGAGTTCGTCGCCACCGAAGATCAACGCCCAGCGGGCGCCACTTGCGTTGGCCCGCTTGAATTGGGACTTCATGCTGCCGCCGCCAGCGTGCCACAAGACCGACAGACCCTGGGCGCGCATTGCCTCCACCGCAGGAGCCACAACCGGCATGACGCTGGGGTCGGGCACGACGGCATACACGTCTGGCGCATCGGGTGGCGCGGTCTTGCCCATTGCTTCAAGCAACAACAACAGGCGCTCCATGCCCAAGCCGAAGCCCACGGCCGGTGCCGACTTGCCACCCAATTGAGCGATGAGTCCGTCATACCGTCCACCGCCACACACCGTCGCCTGGCTGCCCAAGTGGGGCGTGACCCATTCGAAGACGGTGCGGTTGTAATAGTCCAGGCCGCGAACCAGACGGGGGTTCACGGTGTAAGCCAAACCGGCGGCGTCCAGAACCGCACGCACGGCACTCAAATGCGCCTGCGACTCCGCCCCCAGAAAGTCCAGCAATTGCGGCGCGCCGTCGGCCAGGGCCTGCATGGCAGGGTTCTTGGTGTCCAACACGCGCAGCGGGTTCGTGTGCAAGCGGCGCTGTGCGTCGGCGTCCAGTTGGTCGCGGTTCGCCTCCAAGTAGGCCACCAAGGCCGCGCGGTGCGCTGCACGCTCCTCGGGCTCCCCCAGGCTGTTGATCTCCAGGCGAATGTCTTCGCCCTCGACCAAACCCAGGCAACGCCAGAGTGCCCGGGTGAGCAAGATCAACTCGGCATCAACATCCGGACCCGCGAAGCCCAAGGCCTCCACGTCCAACTGGTGAAACTGTCGGTAGCGACCCTTCTGCGGTCGCTCGTGGCGAAACACCGGGCCGATGGACCAGACGCGCAGCGGACCGTCGTAAAGCGCGTTGTGTTCGATGGTGGCGCGCACGATGCCCGCCGTGATCTCAGGGCGCAGGGCCAACTCATCGCCATTGAGCTTGTCGGTGAAGGTGTACATCTCCTTCTCGACGATGTCGGTCACCTCGCCGATACCCCGCACGAACAGCGCAGTAGGCTCCACGATGGGCGTGCGCAGGTTGCGGTAGCCATACAGGCGGAGCAACTGGCGCATCTCGCCCTCCAGCCACTCCCAGCGGTCGGACTCTGGAGCAAAGGTGTCGTTCATGCCCTTCACCCCGGTCAAGGGGGCTGGCTTTTTGGGTTCAGTCATGCGTTCTGCGCCGCGCTGCCAAAGCGCTTTTCGATGTAGTTCTCGACGAGAACTTGAAACTCCCGGGCGATCCCTTCCCCTCGTAGGGTCAAGGCCTTCTCACCGTCGATGAAAACCGGCGCCGCCGGGGCTTCCCCGGTGCCCGGCAGGCTGATGCCGATATCGGCGTGCTTGCTTTCGCCGGGCCCGTTGACGATGCATCCCATCACCGCCACCTTCATCGCTTCCACCCCAGGGTACTTGGCCCGCCACACGGGCATCTGACCCCGCAGGAAGTCATCGATTTGCTTGGCCAGTTCTTGGAAGGTGGTGCTGGTGGTGCGCCCACAGCCCGGGCAGGCCGTGACGCTGGGATTGAACGTGCGTTGCCCCAGGGACTGCAAGATCTCCGAGGCAACCACCACCTCCTGCGTCCGGGCTTCACCGGGCTGCGGCGTCAGGCTGACGCGAATCGTGTCGCCAATGCCCTCTTGCAACAAGATGGCCAAGGCCGTGGCGCTGGCGACCGTGCCCTTCGTGCCCATGCCCGCCTCGGTCAGCCCCAAGTGCAAAGGGTGCCTCGTGCGTCGATTGAGCTCCCGGTACACCGCGATCAAGTCCTGGACCCCACTGACCTTGCAGCTGACGATGACCTGCTCAGGCGCCATGCCCAATTCGACGGCATAGGCCGCCGACCCCAAGGCCGAATCGACCAAGGCCTGGTACATCACGCTTTTTGCGTCCCAAGGGGCCGAACGCCGGCCGTTCTCGTCCATCAGTTCGGCGAGCAATTCTTGGTCCAAGCTGCCCCAATTGACGCCGATGCGCACCGGCACGTCGTGGCGAAGGGCCGCCTCAATCATCAGCGCGAACTGCTTGTCCTTCTTGTCCCCTTTGCCCACGTTGCCCGGGTTGATCCGGTACTTGCTCAGGGCCGACGCCATGGCCGGGTGATCCATCAGAAGGCGATGTCCGTTGTAGTGGAAGTCCCCCACCAAAGGCACGTCGACGCCCATGCGGTCGAGTTGCTCACGGATGTGCGGCACCGCAGCCGCCGCCTCAGGGGTGTTCACCGTGATGCGCACCAGTTCCGACCCCGCCACCGCGAGTTCCTTGACCTGGATGGCCGTTTCAATCACGTCCACCGTGTCGGTGTTGGTCATCGACTGGATGCGAACCGGGGCATCGCCGCCGATGGTGACGAGCCGATCGCCCCAGCGGACACGGGCTTGCAGGCTCCGCCGCACCGGCGTGGCGGTTGGCAAGATCGGGCTGAGGGATTCCATCAACGCAACTCCAGGCGCGCGACGCGCACTTGTGCAAAGGCACTCAAATCTTGGCTTTGACCCCGCCACTCCAAGCGCACGCCTGGGGCATTGCCAATCGTCAAGCGCACGGGCGCCACGGGGTCCAAGAGCACCGTCTCGCCAGCCGGCACGAGCCGGGACGTCAAGCTCTGGCCACGGCCGTCGATCACACTGAGCCAAGTGGCTTGCTGCGCCACGATGCGCAACGAACCGTCCGATGGCGCTGCGCGCTCTGGCCCTTGCGCCGGCACGGATGCGCCTGCGGACACGGTGGACGAAGTTCCGCCCGCCTGATCGGTCTCCGGGCGCGGCACGGGCGTGACGACACTGGCCGTCGAAGCCGGCAGTGCCGCGGACGGTGCAGACGCCGACGTGGCGGGGGCCATGCGCACTTCAGTTCGGGAGTCAGCTCCCTCAGGCACGGCTTGCCCGATGGGCACCACGACCTGCGGATCGGCACGCCAGGGCTGCCAATCCGCGATCGGTGACCACCAAATCAAGGCAGCGAAGACCGCCGCCGTGCAGACAATCGCGACACCCAACCATTTCGGCCAGGTCGATACAGCACCATCTTCACGAAACGGCTGGTTCAGTCCTGAGGACACGCGCTCCAGCGCGTTCGACTCCGTCCCCGGCATCGCCTGCAACAGAGGACCGGCATCGATCTGCAGCACCCGGCAAACCGCTTTGGCCAAGCCTCGCGCGTACGGGCCATCGGGCAAGGCTGACCAGTTGCCGGATTCCAAGGCCTCCAACCGAGCCACTGGCACCTTCAACTGCGCGGCCAACACGCCCAAGTCCAGCCCTTGCTGTTCCCGCGCGGCCTTGAGTTGGGCGCCTGCGCCCTCCCCGCTTGCACCAGGGTTCATGCGCCACCCTCGTCGAACCGGCGTGCTCCATAGGACAGGGCCTCCTTCGACTGCGGGAACTCACGGACCAGTCGCTCCCCCCACTCCGTGGCGCCGGCCATGTTGCCCCGCCGGTGCTCGATGCGAGCTGCCAGCCATAGCGACTGCGCATTCACAGTTTCCCGTTGGGCGTTCACACGCGCCACGTAAAACTGGGCCCGCTCCAGTTGCCCGTTCTTCAGCAGAACTTCGGCCAAGTTGAAGGCGACGGCCGGATTGCCCGGATCAAGCTCGAACGCGCGTTGCAGGCTCTGTTGCGCTTCAGCCCATTGCGCCCCCATGCCCTCGCACACGCCCTTGGCCAACCACGTGCGAGCGGGCGCGCGATTCTCCGATTGCGTCAATGCCTCGGCAAAACTGGCCTGCGCCGTTTGGAATCGCCCTTGTTGGCAATAGAACCAGCCTTGGTTGTGCAAGGTATCGGGGTCGCGAGGGTAAAGCGCGAGCGTGCGCCGAAAGCCTTCCTCGGCTGCAGCGCGCTCGCCCATGGCAGCGAGCACCAGGGCTCGCAAGTTGAGCCCCTCCCTCGAATCGGGGCGCAGCGACAGGGCCTGCTTGACCTCGTCCAAAGCCACCGCATGTTGCCCCCGAGCCAAGTAACCGGCCGCCAGCTCCAAGCGCATGGCCGCGCGGCGCTCCAAGTCGCTGCTGTCGATGTCGGTTTTGGGCACCTCTCGAGCACCACTGGCACCACCGGTCTGCACGCACCCGACGAGGGTCGCGAGCATCGCAATGACCAAAAGCAGGGAAAGGCGCAAGCGCATGGAGCACTCCAAAAGGGGCATGGGTCAATGCGAAGGCCTGGACGGCCGATGGACATGGACCGGAGCGCGGGTCATGCGCTGCGGTGCGTTCGTGCGATCTTGCACTTCGCCCGCCAACTGGCCACAGGCGGCATCGATGTCGTCGCCGCGTGTCTTGCGCACCGTGGTGACGATGCCGGCCTGCAGCAGCACATCGGCAAAGGCAGTCACGCGCTCTCGCGGGCTGCGAAGCAAGCCGCTGGCCGGGAACGGGTTGAAAGGAATCAGGTTGATCTTGCAAGGCACTTTGCCTTTGACCAATTGCACCAATTCACGGGCCTGATCGGGGCTGTCGTTCACCCCGTCCAGCATGCAGTACTCGAAGGTGATGAAGTCACGCGGCGCCGCACTGAGGTAGGCATTGCAAGCGGCGAGCAACTCCTTGATGGGGTACTTCTTGTTCAGCGGCACCAATTGATCGCGCAACGGATCCGTCGGAGCGTGCAGCGAAACCGCCAGCGCCACTGGACAGTCTTCACGCAAGCGCTCGATCATCGGCACGACCCCACTGGTCGAGACGGTCACACGTCGACGCGAGAGGCCGTACGCATGGTCGTCCAGGAACGTCTTGAGCGCGGGGACCAACGCCGCGTAGTTCTGCAGCGGCTCGCCCATGCCCATCATCACGACGTTGGAGATGACGCGGTCGTCGCTGCCTCGCTCTTTGCGCAGCAGGTGTTCGGCAAACCAGAGTTGCGCGACGATTTCAGCGGTGCGGAGGTTGCGGCTGAACCCCTGGTGCCCGGTGGAGCAAAAGCGGCAACCCACGGCGCACCCCGCCTGGGAGCTGATGCACAAGGTGGCGCGATCGTCCTCGGGGATGTAAACGGCCTCAACGGCATCGCCTTGCCCAACGTCGAACAGCCACTTGATCGTCCCATCGGACGACCTCTGCTCGGTGAGCACCTTCAGGCCCTCCACCACAGCGACGCCAGAAAGCTTGTCGCGCAGGGACTTGGCCAAGTCGGTCATCAACGCGAAATCAGCAACCCCGCGCTGGTGAATCCATCGATAAAGCTGAACGGCGCGGAAGCGCTTCTCGCCCAGCTGCTGGCAAAACGCCACCAGACCGTCGAGGTCGAGCCCGAGCAGGTTGGTGGCGTCTGCGGTCACGTCAGGCGTTTCAGCGCGCGTAGACGTTCATGCCCGGGAAGAAGAACGCCACTTCAACCGCGGCGGTTTCCGGAGCGTCGGAGCCGTGCACAGCGTTGGCATCGATGCTGTCGGCAAAGTCAGCGCGAATCGTGCCCTTTTCGGCCTTCTTCGGGTCGGTTGCGCCCATCAGTTCGCGGTTCTTTGCGATGGCGCCTTCGCCTTCCAACACTTGGATCATGACCGGACCCGAGATCATGAAGTTGACCAAGTCGTTGAAAAACGGACGGGCCTTGTGCACGGCGTAGAACGCTTCGGCATCAGCGCGAGAGAGTTGAACGAGCTTGGCCGCCACGATCTTCAGGCCGGCGCCTTCGAAGCGCGACAGGATTTGGCCGATCACGTTCTTGGCCACGGCATCGGGTTTGATGATCGAGAGGGTGCGTTCGAGCGCCATTTGAGTTCTCCTGGTTGGCGCCCCACATGGGGGCATCGGGCAAAGCCCGCGATTGTAGTGTCGAGAAGGCGAAAGCTCGGGTTTCCCCGATGCTGAGATGGAAATCAACGGCGACGTTTGCCGCCACGTCCACCACCACCACCACCACCACCACCTCCACCACCGCCGCCGCCGCCACGACGCAAGAAGCTGTCAGCCCCGATATAGCCCAAGGAGGTCTGCAGCGGGTCGGGTTCGCGAGGACCGCCCCCCCGCTGCTGCTCCTGCCGCGCATAGGGCGAATTCGCGCCGTGTCCGAAGCCCTGTGGAATGCCACGCCCCTTGTTCTTGGCAAAACGCCGATCGAAGGTCTGCTCCAAGGGATTGATGTCCCTGGGCATGAAGTCATCGTCGTCCTCCGGTCGAGGCTGGCGCGGCGCCATGCCCCCACGCTCTGGACGCGGCGGCCGGTCGTCACGCTCCGGACGAGGCAGACCATCCCCCCGGGGACCACGCCCCTTGTCGCGCCCTCGCTCCTGCACCTTGCCGTCGCGCTGGCGCCCCCCCTCGTCGCGCGCCGATCCCTGGCCTGCCGGTGCTGCCAAGCGACGGATTTGCTTCACGTCCCAGCCCGACAACTCCACCCAAACGCCCCGCTTCAGCCCCAGGGGAAGAACAAGGTTGCCGTAGCGCACGCGGATCAAGCGACTGACCGTGAGCCCCACGGTGTCGAACAACTTGCGCACTTCGCGGTTGCGCCCCTCGGTAATGACGACGCGATACCAGCGGTTCACACCCTCACCGCCGGCAGCCTCGATGCTCTTGAACGCGGCCGTTTGACCGTCCACTTCCACCCCAGCCAACAGTTTGGCCTTCTGCTCGTCTTCCAGCGTCCCTAGCGTGCGGACCGCGTACTCGCGCTCCACCCCGAATCGCGGATGCATGAGCTGGTTGGCCAAGTCACCGCTGTTCGTGAAAAGCAGCAAACCCTCGGTGTTGATGTCCAACCGCCCGACCGACAGCCACTTCCCCATGGGCAACTTGGGCAACGAACGGAAAACCGTCGGGCGCCCCTCCGGATCGTTGAACGTAACGATCTCTCCGACTGGCTTGTGGTAGGCCAAGATCCGAGGCAGCGGCGGCGCAATGCGAACTTTGACTGGTTTGCCATTGATGGCGATTCGATCACCGTGCACCACGCGCTGCCCGATGTGCGCAGGCTCGCCGTTGACCTCGACCTTGCCATCAGCAATCCAAGCCTCAATATCGCGACGCGATCCAACCCCGGATTGGGCCAGCACCTTTTGCAACTTCGGCGCATCGGGCTCCGGCGCCAGGACACGCCGATCGGGCTCTGCCACTTGCTCAGCATGGGTGGCTGCATCGGCAGCAGGTGCATCACCTTCCGCAAACAAACCCTTCAGCTGGGCCTCCACCGCCTGGGCCGCCAATTCGCTGGCGAGAACCAAGCTCGGTGCGTGAGATGGGGCAGCCGGTTCGTCGTCGGCTCGCGCGTCGCCCGTCTCCACCAAGGTCACACCTTCGGAACTCGGCCCGACCTCCGCAAGCGGAGTGGCACCCTGGATTTCCTCAGGCGCCGCCGCCTTGGGCTTGCGTGGCGTGCGTTTGCGAGCAGGCGCCGCAGGCGCCTCGTCTAGCGCGGGTTGTGCGTCGCCAGTTGGCGGCACCACCGAGTCCACGGACTCAACCGCCTTGCGCGTGCGACGCTTGGGCTTCGGCGCCTTGGTTGCGTCGTCGTCCGCCGGGCTCGTCGGTCCTTGGGTTTCGTCAGTCATGCGTCGCTCGACTTGTCAAGAAAATGGATGCCGCCATTGGGCGGGTTTGTCTCTGGGTACTCGCCGGGTTTTGGGCTGCTACTCGATTGCATTGCATCAGCCTCCGATTCCTGCCTCGCAGTGGGCTCCGCCGCGGCGGATCCCTCCTCGACGCCGGCCCGTAGCTCGGGACTTTCGGCATCGACCACATCTCCCGCAACCAGCAAATCCACCTCCGCAAGCGGAAGCAAGCTGGCCTGCGCAGGCAAATCCGGCAGCACAGGCGTGCCATCGGGCCCTTCTAAGGGCGGCAGTTCGGACAAAGAGGCCAACCCCAGATCATCCAGAAACTGGCGCGTTGTCGCATACAGCGCGGGCCGCCCAGGCGCATCGCGATGACCGATGCAATCGATCCAACCGCGATCCTCCAACTGCTTGATGATCGGCGAACCAATCACCACACCGCGAATATCCTCGATGTCGCCACGAGTGACGGGCTGGCGGTACGCAATCACGGCCAGGGTCTCCATCACAGCGCGTGAATACCGCTGCGGCCGTTCTGCATGCAGCGGCTCCAAGTGCGCTCTGACACCAGGCTGGGTGGCGAATCGCCACCCCATCGCCGACTCGACCAACTCCAGGCTCTTTCGCTGCCGCCACTCTTCTGCCAATGCGGCCAACACGTCCTTGAGCTCTTCACGCCCAAGTCGTTCGCCAACCAAGGTCTGCAACTCTTTGAATGCCAGCGGCCGCTGCGCTGTCAGCAACGCAGCCTCCACGATGGCCCTGGCCTCAAGCTCATGCATCCTTGATCGCAACCGTTCTGCTCTGCGGGACGACCCCTTTTGGACCGCCCCTGCCATGGGGATCTTGGCCAAACAGACCGACATCGCCAATTTCGTCGGCGACGCGTCCTAACCGCGAAGAGGGCCGAAGCCCACGGTGACCAACCCAGGGCGCCAACCGGCGCCCAACCACCACTGCGCTCTTGCCACGACCTCGATCGGTCGTCCGTGCGCCAAATGGGCCGTGATTCTACTGCCTAAGGCCACTCGCCCGTAAATCGGTCGGGCCAAAGTGAATCGCATGCCGCTTGCATATCCATTGGCAGCGGTTGCTGCCATTGCATGGCACGCTTTGTCGAAGGGTGCGCGAATCCGAGACGAGTCGCATGCAGTGCCTGCCGGCCCATGCCCAGCGCAGACGCGCCGCCATAAACACCGTCTGCCACCAGCGGGTGTTTACGGCTGGCTGCATGCACGCGAATCTGATGCGTGCGACCGGTGTGCAGTTTGCAATGCACCAGCGAGAAGCGCTCGTTGACTGCCAGCGGGGTGAAATCCGTGCGTGCTGCGCGCCCGTTTGGAACCACAGCCATGCGAACGCGGGACTGCGGATCCCGACCGATCGGCAATTCAACGGCTTCGGCCGTCTTCCAAGCCCCATGGCAAAGCGCCAAGTACTCTCGCTGAACCTCTCGCGCTGCGATCGCCTTCACAAGCGCTTGGCACGCCCCCAAGGTCTTCGCGACGACCATGAGACCACTAGTGTCCTTGTCCAAGCGGTGGACGATCCCCGCTCGGGGCAAGTGAGCCGCCGCCGTGTGATGTGCCAGCAGCCCATTCAACAAGGTCCCGCGCCAGTTGCCCGCGGCCGGATGCACGACCAAGCCAGCTGGCTTGTTCACCACCATCAAGGTCTCGTCCTCGAACACGACATCGAGCGGTACCGGCTCTGGCACAAACGCCATCTCGGACTCTGGCGTCCGCCATTCGATGCGAAGCCCTTGACCGAGCCGAACTCGCTTGGACGCCTGCCGACAGACGACGCCGTCAATCATGACTGCGCCTTGCTCAATCAGGTCCTGCACATAGGCCCGGGAATGGGCACGAGCATCCTCTGTGAAGCACTGGTCGAGCCTCGCGCCTTGCAAATTCAACCCGACGGACACCTCAGCGATCACCGAGTGCAATTCACCGTCGACCGCCTCATCAAACTCATGATCTTCCGGTGGCGCCAAACCACCCATGCCCTTAGCTGGCATGCCTCGCCCATCCGATAAACTCGTCGCGATGGCCCGCCGGGGCAAACTGAGAAAACCGTTTCATGACCGCTCGTTCGATGCAATCAACCCAGACCACTTCGCGCGCCAAGCTCAACACGCTGCGAGCCGTCGCGATCGTCGGGCTGTTGGCCGGGCTGGCGGGATGTGGAACCACTCCCAAGGACGACCCGAGTTCACAAGCCAGCCTCGACAAATTGTATGCAGAGGCCAAAGAAGACTTGAGCGTTGGCAGCTTCGAGCCAGCCATCAAGAAGCTCGAGCGAATCGAGGGACGTGCGGCCGGCACGCTGCTGGCACAGCAAGCAATGCTCGAACTTGCATGGGCTCAGTTCCGGAGCGGCGAGAAAGCACCCGCGCTCGCCACGCTTGACCGCTTCATCAAGCTGCACCCTTCCAGCGCGGGTTTCGATTACGCGCTGTACCTCAAGGGCTTGGTGAACTTCAATGAAGACACCGGATTTTTTGGCCGTTGGGCGGGCCAAGACATTTCTGAGCGCGATCAGCAAGCCTCTCGAGAAGCTCTCAACGCGTTCCGGGATTTGGTCGATCGTTTTCCCTCGTCGCGCTACGCCGACGATGCACGACTGCGGATCGACTTCATCACCAACATGCTGGCACGGCATGAAGTTCACGTATCTCGTTACTACTACGAGCGCGGTGCCTACTTGGCCGCCATCAATCGCGCCCAAACGGCACTGACTGAGTACCAGTACGCGCCGGCAGCAGAGGAAGCCTTGTTTTTGATGGCCCAAAGCTACCGCGCCCTCAACATGCCTGAGTTGCAGGCCGACACCGAGAAGGTCTTGCGCAAGAACTTTCCACGCAGTTCTTACCTTGAGAACGAGGCGGCGCAGCGCAAGCCGTGGTGGAAACTGTGGTGAAACCCATCATCCCCACCGCCCCCACTGCGATGAGCGAGAACAAGCCGCGCAGCCGAAAGCCACTAGCGCCCCGACTCATCGCAGCCACGGGAACACACCGCGGCGACCGACAGTACCAACAAGATCAGGTTTGCGTGATTCCGCATCACCGCGGCAGTGGCGCACTTTTGGCACTGGTGGCCGACGGGATGGGGGGCAAGAGCGGCGGCCGGAAAGCTGCGGACCAAGTCGTCTTAACCGCTCAGCAATTGTTTGAACGGTACAGCCCCTCCGAGGAGTCGGGCGAGGGACTGCTTCGGCAGATTTGCAGTGAGTCCCATTTGATGATCAAGCTCACCGCGCTCTCTGCGGAAGAAGAGCCCCACAGCACACTCGCTTGCTTCTTGATCACGGCTGACCTCGCCTGCCATTGGCTGCACACAGGTGACAGCAGGGTCTACCTGTTCCGTCAAGGGGAAATGATCCGCCGAACCTACGACCAGTCGTACGTTCAGCGCCTGATCGACCAAGGACAACTAACCGAAGCTGAGGCTCAGTCTCACCCACAAAGCAACCTGTTGACAGCCTGCCTAGGGACCGTTCAAGAGCCTGAGCCCGTAGTAACTGACTTGGGCAAACTGATGCCTGGCGATGTTGTGATGTGTTGTAGCGATGGACTGTGGCACTATTTCAATGAACGGGAATTGGCGACAGTGACCACCACACTGCCCCCACGCGAATCGGTTGAGCTGCTCATCAACAAGGCACGCCAACGCGCTCAGGGCGCTGGGGACAACCTGTCTATTGCAGTCGTCAAAGTAGAGTCCTGACAACTTTGTTTGGGTAGCTGACCGCGTTACTGCAGCGCCCAAACGAAAGGCTGGGTGGCCCGCATCACGCCGTCTTTGAGCTTGTCGCCCACGGGGGCGCGATAGGTCAATGCTTTGGCCTTGGCCAAAGAGGCCTCGTCCAGCAGGGCCTCGAAGGCGGCGGGCCGCACATCGGCTGGAATGCCAGGGACCCGCAACTGCCGGTCGTGCACCTGGGCGTTGAGCAAGCTGCCTTTGCCGTCCAACTCCACCACCAACGTTACCGTGCCCTCGACGCCAAACCGCTTGGGCAATTCCGGGTAGCCGTCGTCGGACTTGAGCGGCGTGCCCGCGGCCTCGCGACTCGTCCAGAGCAATTCCGGCAACTGGATGGCCACGCCCTCGCGAAAACGCGCCAGGGCCAAGGCCCGCGCTGCGGCATCGGCTTGCAACTCCGGTCGCGCCAGCTCGCTGCGCAAAGCCCAATGGTTCAGCAGGCAACGATCCAATGCACGGGCCCGCGAGGCCTCTTTGCGCTGGCCCGGCCGGGCGTCGGGGCCGTAGGCCCGCAAAGTGCCGGGCAGGGGCAGCAGGCCGGCCGTGTCGCCCTTGCGAACCTTTTCCAACCAAGCCGCCACCGGCAGGGACTTGGCCGTCGGCAATTGGCGGGGCTGCCCCCAACGCGCCAGCAGGGCCCGCTCGTGCCCCAGGGCCTGGGTCAGCGCCTCCGGTGGCAGGCTGCGCAGGCGGGTGAGACGCTGGTCGAACTCGGTGACGGGCTCCGCCAGGGGGTGACAGGCGGTTTCGCTTTGCAGGGCCTGCAGCACCAGGGCATCGTGCGCCGGCCCTGTGCTGTCCAAGCTCCACAGGGCGAACTCGTTGTACAGCCGGGCGATGGTGCGGTCGGCGGCGAGTTGGGGCTGGTCAGCGGCCAGTTCTTGCTGCCACCAAGCCGCCATGAGGGCCCGCACGCGAGGCAGATGCTCGGTGACCATGGCCAGCGCGGCTTGCTTGGTGAGCTCGTCGTGGGCCGCGTGGATGCGCAGGTGCGGCACGACGTTGAGAGTGACGAATCGGTCGATCCAAGCGGTCGGGCTCTCGGCAGCAGGGGCACTGGCCGACGGCGCCGAGGCGGGGACCTGCGCCACGGCCGGGCCGCTGGCCATCGCGAAGGCCGCGCAGGCGGCGAGGGTGGTGAAGGCGCGTTTGCTCAGCATGATGGGCGCGCATTGTGGGCGCGCCGACGGGCCCTGGGGGCAATCGCCTTCGCGATCACGAGAAATCGAAGGGGGCGTTCGGTGAGGTCGGTGCCTCGCTCAGGGCTTGGATCACGCGGGCGCTGGCCTGCCGCACGGCTTCGGGGGTGTGCCGTCGGTAGGTGGCTTGTAGCAAGGGCCCCAACCCGTGCTCGGCGCTGAAGCTGCCCCCGTGGGCGGCCACGCGGTCGTACACCCCCTCGCGCAGTCGCCTCAGGTCCGCGGGCGCCAAGGGGGGCGAGCTGCGGGGCCACACCAGGTTGAAATGCTGCCCACCGTCTCCCAGGTGGCCGAAATCACTGACTTCGGCGGGCGGGAACTCCGCAGCCAGCCAGTCCCGGGTCGCTTCGCGGAAGGCCCAAACCGACCGGCGAGGCAAGCTGATGTCAAAACCGATGACCGAACCGCGCTCGCGCAGGCCCTCGCTGACCGCATGGCGAAGCCCCCACAAGGCCTCGTCCTTGTCCAAGGCGGCATCCACGACGTCGCCGCGCTCGAACGCCGCTTCCAACTCGCTGTGCAACAGGCCCCGCAGGTCCAGTTGCGCGCTCGACAAGTCACTGGCCAGTTCGATCAACAGGCTGTAGGGCGGCAGGCCTTCGGCGAACGGAGAGGCCCCGCCCTGGACGTGAATGGCCGCGGCCAAGGCGCGATCGCTGAGCCCCTCAAAGGCCGAGATCAGCCCACCGAACGCTTGGGTCCAACGTTGGTACAGCGGCCAAACGGCGTCCAAGCTGGCCGGAGCCACCAGGGCCACGGCGGTTTGCTTTGGCAGGGCTTGCAAACGCAGGGTGGCCTCGGTGATGACGCCGAGCGCCCCGCTGCTGCCAATGAACAAGTGCTGCAGCGCCAGCGCCGCGTTGTCCTTCGCCAGGCCCCGGCCCAGCCGGAGCACTTCGCCGCGGGGCAAAACGGCCTCCAACGCAAGGGTGTTGGCGCGAACGTCGCCGTGCTTGAGCATGCGCGTGCCACCGGTGTTGTGGGCCAACATGCCCCCGATGCTGGGGTCCGCGCTGAGGTCGATGGCGAACTGCAAGCCATGGGGTGCCAGACGCTCGTTGACCTCGGACAGCCGGTAACCCGTCGAGACGCGCAAAGTCCGGTCTAAGACGTCGAGCTCGAACACGCCCCGCAGGCGTTCGGTGCTGAGCAGCACCTGCCCTGTCGGGGTGGCGGCTTGCACCAAGCCGGTGTGTGCGCCCTGGGTCAGCACGGACACGCCGTGGGCCGCCGCACTCGCCAGCAGTTGGGCCACTTCGGCCGGCGTGCTCGGACGCAGCACCGCGAGGGCCTGCCCGGCGGCGTACCGGGCACCGCTCAGGTAGCGCGGCTCCACGTCCGTGGTGGCCAAGGCCCCCGCCTCCCGCAGGAACGCGTCGATGTTCATCAGTTCAAGATCTCCAGCGCCTCGTGCGTCGTCATCTTGAAAATGGCCGTCGCATTGCCAGCGTCGAAGGCCAGGTCCAGGCGCCCGCATTGCAAGCGCTCTCGCTGGATGAACTCGTAGAACGAGCCCGGCACGTGGCAAGTGACCCACTCGCCGTCGGCACCCAGAAATTCGCGTGCCACTTGCGCCGCACGAAAGGCGGTTTGCATCACCCGCCCGCTTTGGCTGACCTCGATCGCGTCTTTGATGGAACGGCCCAGTTGCTTCTGGCCGTCGCTCAAGGCCTGCAGGTCGCTCACGCGGTCGGTGGCGTGGTTGAAGGCGTTGCCCTCGGTGCTGATCCAAGCCATTTCGGCCGATTCGGCCAGCAGGGTCTCGTAGTCGGCCAGAGAGAACCCACCGTGTTGCCGGCCGAAGCAGGCGACGATTTTGGGCATCAGCGCCAAGGCGTCGGCCCAAGGCAGCACGGCATCGCGGCCAAGCCGTTCCAGCCGTCCGATGTCCTGCGGTCCCAACGGGTCGACGCTGTCGGCGAGTACGCGGGTCACCGCGGCCTGGAACTCTGCACTGAAACGCTCGGGGTGCAGCTCACTGACGAAGAACTGAGCGATGGTCTCGGGGAAGTCGGCATGCGCCCACGCTCGGCCGGTCATCTTGAGACGCGGCAAGGGGTAGGTGTCCGCCACAGCGAACCCCAAGGGGCGCAGCACGCGGGAAATGGCCGCCTCGCCCGGCGGCAAGGCGCCGCTGGGCCAAGCCACCGTGCGCAAGGCACCGTGGTCAAAGGTGATTTTCTGACCAGCCGCCATCACATCCTGCACGTAATCGTGCCCTTCGGGCACGCGCTCGTGCAGGTCGTAGAACAGCGCCATGTTCAGCGCTTGCGCCATCTCGGCCCGGCTCACCGTGTCGCCCAATGGGCGCACCAAGCGCGGATCGATCTCCAACTGCAGGAACAAGGCGTCGGCCGCGGAAGCGCCCAACAGCCCCTTCACGAGGCGGTACACGCCATTGGCAGCCTGTTCAGACATCGAACTTCACCCCTTGCGCCAAAGGCAGGCTGTTGCTGTAGTTGACCGTGTTGGTGACGCGGCGCATGTACTGGCGCCACGCATCGGAGCCCGACTCGCGCCCCCCGCCGGTTTCCTTCTCGCCACCGAAGGCCCCGCCAATCTCGGCGCCCGACGTGCCGATGTTCACGTTGGCGATGCCGCAGTCGCTGCCCGCGGCCGACATGAAGGCCTCGGCCTCGCGGATGTCGGTGGTGAAGATCGCGCTCGACAGGCCCTGCGGCACGCCGTTTTGCAGCGCGATGGCCTCGTCCAGTTGGCTGTACTTCAGCACGTAGAGGATGGGGGCGAAGGTTTCGTGGCACACGACCTCGGTCTGGGCTGGCATCGTCACCAGCGCAGGCGCGGCGTAATAGGCCTCTGGCATCTCCGTTGCCAGCGCACGCTCACCCCCCCGGACCGTCCCGCCCTGGGCCTTGGCCTGCGCCAACGCCGACTGCATCGCGTCGAAGGCCAACCGATCCACCAGGGGACCGACCAAGGTGCCTTCTTGGAGCGGATGTCCGATCTTCAATTGCACCCGAACCTTCTCCAGACGCTCGACCAAAGCGTCGTGCACGCTGTGGTGCGCGATGACCCGGCGGGTCGTGGTGCAGCGCTGGCCTGCCGTCCCCCAGGCTCCGAATGCAATGGCGCGCACGGCCAGGTCCAAATCGGCCTTGTCGCTGACGATCAAGGCGTTGTTGCCGCCGAGTTCCAGCAAGCAGCGCCCGAAGCGCGCAGCCACCTTAGGACCCACGATGCGGCCCATGCGCGTCGAACCGGTGGCGCTGATCAGGGGCACACGGACGTCAGTCACCAGGGCCTCGCCGACGGCAGCACCGCCATTGAGCACTTGGCTCAGGCCCTCAGGGGCCACATGGCCCGCGGCGACGTAGGCCGCCACGGCCTTGTCGAACAGCGCTTGGGTCGCCAGCGCCGTCAATGGCGTTTTTTCACTGGGCTTCCAGACGCAGGTGTCGCCTGCAACCAGCGCAAGCGCAGCGTTCCATGCCCAAACGGCGACCGGGAAATTGAAGGCACTGATGATGCCCACGACGCCCAAAGGCATCCACTGCTCCATCATGCGGTGACCGGGGCGTTCGCTGGCGATGGTCAAGCCGTGCAGCTGGCGCGACAGGCCGACGGCGAAGTCGCAGATGTCGATCATCTCTTGGACTTCACCGAGGCCTTCGCTGGCGATCTTTCCGGCCTCCAGGCTGACCAGCGCCGCCAAGTCGGCCTTGTGCGCACGCAGCACTTCGCCAAAGACACGCACCAATTCACCGCGCTTGGGCGCGGGGATCACGCGCCATTGAAGAAAAGCTGCATGAGCGCGGCCGATGACAGCTTGCATGTCGGCTGCGGTCGACTCGACGACTTGCCCCATGACGGCGCCGTCCACGGGTGAACGCGCCACCAAAGTGCCTTGCGTGTACAGCGCAGTTGAAACGCCCAAGCGCTCGAGCAAGGTTTGGGCTTGGAGGGAAGAAGAGGTGGTCATGGTCGACTTTCGAAAGGCAAAACGCCGCAGCCGTGGAAGCCAGGGCGGCGGCGTGGATCTGGTGGTGGTGCGGCAGCTTAGGCGATGGATTCGACTTGGCGCGACTGCTGGTAGGCCTTGCCGAAGCGGTTGGCCAGGAAATCAGGCAATGCCACCTCTTCTTGGCGAACGAAGCCCTTCTGCGGCAACTTTCCTTCACGGAACAGGTCCACGGCGGCGCAAATGCCGGCGGCAGTGGTGATTTGAATCGCGCTCAACGGGGCCTTCACGTCGCGGTCCGCGAAGATCTTCCGAGCAAAAACTTCTTGCAGCAGCACGCCGTTCTTCATGCCACTGACGGTCACAAACACCAACACAACGTCTTGCATCGTGGCCGGCATGCTCTTGCGCATGATGTCCTTGAGCTTCTCTTGGTCGCCGGCCAAGGCCAGGTCTTCCAACAAGAACTTCATCAGGTCGCGGTGGCCCGGATAGCGCACGGTCTTGTAGTCCAGGTTTTGCACCTTGCCCGCCCAGGTTTCGCACAGGGTTCCCAGGCCGCCAGACGTGTTGAAGGCCTCGTATTCGGTGCCGTCGAGGCTGAAGTGCTCCAAGCCTTCCAGCGGCAAGGCCGAGATGAACTCGCCGCCATGGATCGCCTCACAGGGGTGGCAGTACTCGTTGATCAGGCCGTCCACGGACCAGGTCAGGTTGTACTTGAGCTTGTTGGTCGGGAAGGCCGGCAGGGCGCCCACGCGCATTTGCACGTCGCGTACTTCGTCGAATTGCTTGGCCAGGTGGTGCGCCACGATGCCGATGAAACCCGGGGCAAGGCCGCACTGCGGCATGAAGGCGGTAGCCGCGCCATGGGCCATGTCCTTGATGGCTTTGGTGGCGGCGACGTCTTCGGTCAGGTCGAAGTAGTGGCAGCCACATTCCAGTGCGAGGCTTGCCGCGGTGATTGCCAAGTGGTACGGCAGCGCGTTGACGACAGCGTCTTTGCCTCGCAGTTGCGCGGCCAAGGCGGCCTTGTTCTCGGTGTCGATCTCCGCAGTGGCGATGCCCTCGGCGGCCAAGACGGCAAGGTACTTGGCGTTCTTGTCGACGACCGTCACGGTGTAGTCGCCGGTGGCGTGCAACAGACGGGCGATCGTTTGGCCGATGTGTCCGGCGCCGAGCAATGCAATCTTCATGGGGTTCTCCGAGGGTTCAGTGGTGTTGCCGCGTATGCGCGGCCCTACTGCCACTTTAGGAAAAGTCGCCGTCGAAAGAAATGAGCAAGTCGTCGATACTGGCATTTCGAACATCGAATCGTCCTCCGGATTCGACGATCTGCCATGTATAGGGAAAACCATGAGCGCGATGCTTGATGACTTGGACCGAGGTTTGGTGGCGTTGTTGCAAGCCAATGCCCGCACCAGCACGGCTGACTTAGCGCGTGCTTTGGGCGTGGCAAGAACGACCATCGTGGCTCGTCTGTCTCGCCTTGAAGGCAATGGCACGATCGTGGGTTACACAGTCCGGTTGGGCGCGACGCAAGGCGTGCAAGGGGTGCAGGCCTACGTCAACCTGTCGGTGAGCCCCAAGTCCGCCAAGGCGGTGATCGAGCGGCTTAGTCTTCTGCCGGAGCTTCGGCAGTTGGCCGCAGTCAGCGGCGAGTTCGACTACCTGGCCATCCTCCGAGCACCCAGCACGCAACGCTTAGACGCGTTGTTGGACGAGATTGGTGAGTTGGATGGGGTGCTGAGGACGACGACGTCTGTGCAGTTGGCGCTGAGGGTAGACCGGGTGGCGTGAGGCGTGGAGTTGGGGGCCCAAGAGATGGGGGGAGTCTGGAGCGGGGTTCCTCCTTTTGGGGGGCTTTCTTGGGCATGTGGAGCGCGAGATG
>NZ_SACM01000017.1 GCF_004004565.1 Inhella crocodyli | reverse complement strand
CAGCTTGAGCTTTGTGCCCAACGCCAACTGGAACGGCTCGACCTCCTTCAGCTTCACCGCCACCGACAACGAAGGCGCCTCCTCCGCCCCCGCCAACCAGACCATCTCGGTCAGCGCGGTCAACGACGACCCGGTGGCCAACGCCGACACGGCCTCCACGCCGATCAACACCGCGGTCAACAACATCGCCGTGCTGGCCAACGACACCGACGTCGACGGCAACCCCCTGTCGGTCACCGGCGC
>NZ_SACM01000016.1 GCF_004004565.1 Inhella crocodyli | reverse complement strand
ACGACGCGGCCGTGGTCACGGGCGTGGCCACGGGCTCGGTCACCGAAGACGGCACGGTGCTGGCTTCGGGCACGCTGATCGTCTCGGACGTGGACAGCGCCACCACCGTGGTGCCCGGCTCGGTCGCCGGCACCTACGGGGATTTCACGATCAACGCCGCTGGCCAGTGGACCTACACGCTGCGCAATGGCGCGGCCAATGTCCAGGCCTTGACCAGCGCCGACCACCCCGTCGAGTCGTTCACGGTCACCACGG
>NZ_SACM01000015.1 GCF_004004565.1 Inhella crocodyli | reverse complement strand
ACGACGCGGCCGTGGTCACGGGCGTGGCCACGGGCTCGGTCACCGAAGACGGCACGGTGCTGGCTTCGGGCACGCTGATCGTCTCGGACGTGGACAGCGCCACCACCGTGGTGCCCGGCTCGGTCGCAGGCACCTACGGGGATTTCACGATCAACGCCGCTGGCCAGTGGACCTACACGCTGCGCAATGGCGCGGCCAATGTCCAGGCCTTGACCAGCGCCGACCACCCCGTCGAGTCGTTCACGGTCACCACGG
>NZ_SACM01000014.1 GCF_004004565.1 Inhella crocodyli | reverse complement strand
ACTTTCTTGCGTTGCGCTGTCTGTTGTCAGCAGCGCAGAAGCGAATTATTGCAGCGTTTTGAAGCGACTGTCAACACCTTTCGAAGAAATTTTTTGAAGTCGCCGCTCGCAGCTCGTTCTCTTTCTCCTCAAGGCCAGCCAACACCCTAAAGCACCGGCCGTCTCGCCCTCCGCCACCTGCCAGCCACTCGCTTCAGCGAGCTGCTCATCAGCAGCGGAGCCCGCCATCATAGGACATACCCGAAGAACTTTGCA
>NZ_SACM01000013.1 GCF_004004565.1 Inhella crocodyli | reverse complement strand
AAGTCCGCTGCGTCTACCGATTTCGCCACCCGGGCGGGCGGCGCATTGTGCTGGAGCGGGAAACGAGGCTCGAACTCGCGACCTCAACCTTGGCAAGGTTGCGCTCTACCAACTGAGCTATTCCCGCCTAACCGCGGCGCGATGCCGCGGACAGCGTCGTGGAGCGGGAAACGAGGCTCGAACTCGCGACCTCAACCTTGGCAAGGTTGCGCTCTACCAACTGAGCTATTCCCGCAAAAACACTGACCACGAAACACTTGGAGGCGCGGGGCGGAGTCGAACCGCC
>NZ_SACM01000012.1 GCF_004004565.1 Inhella crocodyli | reverse complement strand
CGGCGTTGTTCAGCGTGTAAGTCCACAGGCCGGCGGCGTTGACCGAGAAGGTGCCGTGGGCGCCGGCGACGTTGGTCTGCGGCACGAACACCGCCTCGCCCGCGTCGGGGTCGGTGACGGTGAGCTGACCCGAGGCCGAGGTCGTGGTGTCTTCGACCGTGGCGCCTGAAGCCACGCCGCCGATGACGGCGGGGTCGTTGACCGCGCTGACCGAGATGGTCTGGTTGGCGGGGGCGGAGGAGGCGCCTTCGTTGTCGGTGGCGGTGAAGCTGAAGGAGGTCGAGCCGTTCCAGTTGGCGTTGGGCACAAAGCTCAAGCTG
>NZ_SACM01000011.1 GCF_004004565.1 Inhella crocodyli | reverse complement strand
AGCGCCCTTGCTGTCCCCCGCACCATGCTCCCCATCCGCACCCTCACAAGCGCCGCCGCCCTGGCGGTGCTGCTGCTCACCGCCGGCCAGGCCGCCGGCGCGGGCACCGCCCCCGCCAGCCCCCAAGTGCTGGAGCAGGTCTTCCGCGCCCAGCCCTACCGGGGCGAGCCGGCCCGCGAGGCCAGCTTCAGCCCCAGCGGTCGGTACCTGGCCTACCTGTGGAACCCCTTCGGCGAGCCCGGCGGGGACCTGCACGTGCACGACACGCGCACCGGCAAGACGATCCGCGTGACCTCGCGCCAGCGCATGGCCGCGTGCGACACGCCCGAAGACCTGGCGCGCTTCGACACCAAGCGCCAGCAGCGCGACCGCGAGTGGTCCGAGGCCCAGGCCAAGGTCGAGGCCCAACAGGCCTA
>NZ_SACM01000010.1 GCF_004004565.1 Inhella crocodyli | reverse complement strand
GGCACCTACGGGGATTTCACGATCAACGCCGCTGGCCAGTGGACCTACACGCTGCGCAATGGCGCGGCCAATGTCCAGGCCTTGACCAGCGCCGACCACCCCGTCGAGTCGTTCACGGTCACCACGGCCGATGGCACGACCAGCACGGTCACGGTCACGGTCAACGGCGCCAACGAAGCGCCCACGGTCTCGGTCACCCCGGCCTCGGGCACCGAAGACAGCGCCGGCATCCCCGTCTCGCTCTCGGGCGCTGACGTCGACGGCAGCGTCGCCTCGTTCACCATCGGCTCGCTGCCGGCCAACGGCACGCTGCTGTTCAACGGCAGCCCGGTCGCCATCGGCCAGCTCATCCCGGCCACGGCCAATGCCGCCAGCTTGAGCTTTGTGCCCAACGCCAACTGGAACGGCTCGACCTCCTTCAGCTTCACCGCCACCGACAACGAAGGCGCCTCCTCCGCCCCCGCCAACCAGACCATCTCGGTCAGCGCGGTCAACGAC